>NZ_JBVJJR010000010.1:0-232103 GCF_055585605.1 Streptomyces sp. NPDC052910 | reverse complement strand
CGGGGGGGGGGGCGGGGGGGGGGTGGGGGGGGGGGGGGGGGGGGGGGGGGGGGGGGGGGGGGGGGGGGCGGGGGGGGGGGGGGGGGGGCGGGGGCCCCCGCGCCGGTCAGGTACGGGCGAGCGGCTCCGGCGCGGGGGCGCACGCCGCGTTGACGGCCTCGGCGACCACCGCCACATGCGGGGACCGCACGATCCCGTAGTGCGTGGTGTCCAGACACCGCGCCTCCGCCAGCAGGGGCAACCGCTCGGCCCAGAGCCGCCGTTGTTCCTCGGCGGGCACCCGGGACGGCAGCCCGGACTCGGCCCGGTCCGCGAGCCACAGCCGGACGGGCGTGGCGGGCAGCGGCGGCGGCTCGTGGTCCGCCATGCCGGCCAGGTTCGCGCGGCAGCAGCGCGCCAGCCGCTCGGCGTACGCCCGGGCCTCCGGACCCGCCGGGGCGCCGGAGCCGGCCTCGGCCAGCTCCCGGGCGAAGAGCCGCTCCAACTGCTCCTCGTCGTAGCCGAGGACGTCCTTCCCGCCGCCGGGCGGCGGCGGGTCGAGCAGGTACAGCCCGGCGACCGGTCCGTCCGACGCCTCCGCCCGCGCCGCCATCGCGTGAGCCACCCAGGCGCCGAACGACCAGCCGGCCAGCCGCCAGCGCCAGGTGTCGCGGGGGAAGCGGCCGCGCAGTGCCGCGAGGTAGCGGTCCGCGCGTTCGCCGACCGTCCACTCCGGGGCTTCCGCGCCGCGCAGGCCCGGGTCGCTGATCAGGCAGACCGTCAGCCGGGGATCGAGGGCCGACACCAGCTCGCGGTACGCCTGGACGTCGCCGCCGACGGGGTGCACCAGGCACAGGACGTCGCCGCCCGTGCCCTCCTGCCAGACGTCCAGCGGCACCTCGCCGGAGGCGTCACCGGCCGGGTCCCCGCCGGTGGCCGCCGCGAGGTGTGCCAGCACCTCCGTGAGGCTCACCCGGTGGCTCAGCCGCGACAGCTCGAGCTCCACTCCGTACTCCTCCTCGACCGTACCGATCAGATCGAGGAGGGTGAGCGAGTCGGCGCCGTGGTCGTAGAGGGACGCCTCCGGGTCGAGCTCGTCCACGCCCAGCGAGCGGCACAGCCACTCCGTGAGTCGCTCGGCGGCCGGGACCGCCGCCGGCGCGGGGGACGCCTCGGGAGCCGCCGGCCGGTCCGCGCCGGGCGGCGGGGCGTAGAAGACGCGCGCCTCCTCGGGGTCGGTGGTGGACACCAGGAGCTGCGGCAGCCGCAGTCGCAGGGCGTCGGCGAACAGCCGCTGCCCCTCCTTCACCGTCAGCCCCACCGCCAGGTGTGCCTGGTGGCGGGCGTCGGCGTGCAGCGCGCCCAGCGCCATGCCGGTCTCGCTCCAGATGTCCCAGTCGACGCCGATCCGCACCGTCGTCCCACCGGCCTGGTACCGGGCGAAGCCGTCCAGCAGACCGTTGGCGGCGGCGTAGTCGAACTGGCCGACGCCGCCGAACTGCGCCGCCATCGACGAGCAGTACACGGCGAACGCGGGCCGGTCACGCTCGATCAGCCGCTCCACCAGCAGCGCGCCGCGCAGCTTGGCCGCCGAGGCCCGCCGTGCCGCGGCGGCGTCGCGCCGGACCAGCAGGCCGCCCGCGGCCACACCCGCCGCGTGCACCACACCGTCGACACGGGTGGCGAGCCGGTCCAGAACCGCCTCCGGCGCCTCCGCCGCGAGGTCGGCCGCCACCAGGTCGACGCGGTCCGCCCACGGTGCCAGCTCCTCCGGCAGCTCCGCGCGGCGGGCCAGCAGCACGACCCGGCAGTCGGCGTGCTCCAGCAGCCAGGCCGCCACGCTGCGGCCGATGCCGCCCGTACCGCCGAGGACCAGGTACGTACCCGGCCCCACCGGCCGCCGCGGCGCGCCCACCGGGGCGGGCGCGGGCACCGGCGACAGCGCCTGCCGCCACCAGTAGCCGTGCCGCAGCGCCAGCCGGCGCGGCAGCTCCACGCCGGCGTCCGCCTCGGCCAGCAGTGCGGGCAGCGCGGTCCAGTCGGCCGGGTCACGGCCCGGCAGGTCCAGCCAGCGGCCGTCGACGCCGCACTCCTGCGGCACCACCTCGGACGCGCCGGCCAGCAGCCCCAGTTCGGGACGGGTGACCGGCCCCTCGACGGGCTGGGCGCCGTACGACAGCCACCACGGGCGCAGCAGCGTCCCGGCCGGCAGGCCGGCGGCGGCGCGGAGCAGCGCGGCGGGCGTGTCGAGACAGGCCCACCGGGCGCGCTCCAGCGACTCCTCGCCGACGGCGCCCCCGACGGCGAGCGGCAGCGCGTGCAGCCAGTCCACCGTGCCCGTCCCGCCGTCGGCGAGCGCGTCGAACACCCGCCGCAGCGACGCCGGATCGGCCGGATCGGCCTCGTAGCGGTCCACTCCGACGCGGGCGAAGCCCGCCGCCGCCCGGACGTGCGCCACCCGCTCGTACGCCGCCTCGAACGCGCTCCGCGCGGCGGGCGGCAGAGGGCCGTCCGACAGGACGATCAGCGTGCCGGCGACGCGGGACGCCGGTTCCGCGGCCGCGTGGTGCCGCCGCACCCAGTGCGGCTGGCGCAGCCACTGGTCCTCCGGCAGCCGCTCGGGCCAGGAGGGCGCCGACTTCCGTGCGGGGACGGCCCGTTCGAAGTCGTAGCGGGCCAGGTCGAAGGCGGGCGGCGGGAAGTCCCACGGCGCCTGCGCCGGTCCTTCCGGCCGGGAGGCGTCCGTGCCGGCCGGCCAGGCGGCCACCGGCTCCCCGGCCCGGTCCCGGGCGTCGACGTCCGTGCCGTCCGCCGTCGCGGCCGTGCCGCCGGCCACCGTCCGCAGCCAGGCCACCGCCTCCGCCGCGTCGGCGCACACCGCCGCGGCCCGCCGCCTACCCGCCGGGCGCCCGGCCTGGAGGTGCCGCAGCACCTGTCCGTACGCCTCCGGACGCGCCTCCAGGTAGTCCGCGATCCGGGCCGCGTCGGCGCGCAGACCGGCCTCGCTGCCACTGGACAGCGGCAGGACGGGCGCGGGCGGCGGGACGGGCGCTGCCGGCTCGCCGGCCTCCAGCACCACGTGCGTGTTGGTGCCGCCGATGCCGAAACTGCTCACCGCGGCGACCCGGGGCCGGCCCGCGGGCCACGGCTCAGCCGCCGTCGGGATCCGGAACGGCAGTCGCTCGTCGGCGATCCGCGGGTTGAGCCGCCGGAAGTCGACGGTGGGCGGAATCACCCCGTGGTACACGGCCAGCGCCGCGCGTACCAGCCCCACGACGCCCGCGGCGGCTCCCAGATGCCCGAGCTGGCTCTTCACCGAGGACAGCGCGCACCGGCCCGGCTCCTCCAGGCCGTACGCCTGCCGCAGTGCGCCCACCTCGACGGGGTCGCCGAGCCGGGTGCCGGTGCCGTGCGCCTCGACGTAGCCGAGGTCGGCGGCGGTCCGGCCGCTGCGCCGCAGCGCGGCGCGGATCACCTCGCGCTGCCCGGCGACCGAGGGGGCGCTGTAACTCATCTTGTCCGAGCCGTCGTTGTTGACGGCCGAGCCGGTCAGCACGGCGTACACGGTGTCGCCGTCCCGCCGGGCCAGCCGCAGCGGCTTCAGGACCACCACGCCGACGCCGCTGGCGCCGACCGTCCCGGCGGCGTCGTCGCTGAACGGGCGGCAGTGCCCGTCGGGGGAGAAGATGTGCTGCGGCTGGTAGCGGTAGCCGTCGGTGAGCGTCGGATCGACGAGGACGCCGCCGGCCAGCATCACCTCCGCGTCGCCCTGGCGCAGCAGCCCGGCCGCGACGTGCACCGCGAGCAGCGAACTGGAGCACGCCGCCTGCACGGTGAACGCCGGTCCCGTCAGCCCCAGGTGGTAGGCGACCTTCGTGGTCAGGAAGTCCTTGTCGTGGTGCTGGGCCAGCCGGAACGCGTCCGGCAGTGCCGCCGGGTCGGCGTCGCGCAGCAGCGACTGGAAGTAGGTGTTCTCCCCGCAGCCGGCGACGATGCCGGTGCGCCGCGCCGCCGTGTCACCGGTGATCCCGGCGTGCGCCAGCGCCTGCACCGACGCCATCAGCAGGTGGCGCTGCTGCGGGTCCATCAGCCGCGCTTCCTGCCGGCTGATGCCGAAGTGCTCCGGGTCGAAGTCCAGCGGCCCGGAGAGCTGGCTGCGCGCGCCCACCAGGCCGTCGGCCGCCTCGAAGCGCTCGACGCCGCGCCGGCCCTCGCACACCAGGTCCCAGAAGGCGGCCAGGTCGTCAGCGCCGGGCAGCCGGACGGCCATGCCGACGACGGCGACCGGCTCGTCCGCGGCGGGGCGGTCCTCCATGACGGCCGGGGCGTCCGGGGACGTGCCGGCCGAAAGGAAGCGGGCCAGCCGCCGCACGGTGACGTGCTCGAACAGGTCGGGTATGGAGAACCGCAGGTCCGGCTCGCCCGTGCAGCGCAGATGGAACCGCATCAGGTCGAGGCTGGACGCCCCGGCGTCGAAGAAGCGCTCGTCGGGGCCGACGGGACGGCCCAGTACCTCCTCCAGCAGCGCCGCGAGCCGTGCCTCCAGCGGTGACAGCGCCGCCCCGGAAGCGTCCCTCGGCCGCAGGTCCGTACCGGCCGCCGCCAGGGCGCGGCGGCGGTCCAGCTTGCCGCTGGGTGTCAGCGGCAGCGCGTCCACGACGCGGAAGCGGTCCACCCGCACGTGTGACGGCAGCAGTCCGGCCAGGTGACCGGTCAGTTCCTCGGCGGCCGGGGGCTCGCCGTGGCACTGGAGACACGCCACCAGCCGCCCGCCGTCCTGCGCCACGACCGCGTTGACGACGGCCGGGTGACGCAGCAGCGCCGCCTCCACCTGGCCCAGTTCCAGCCGGTGGCCGCTCAGCTTGACCTGCTGGTCCTCGCGGCCCAGGTAGTGCAGCAGCCCCTGCCGGTCGAAGGACGCCCGGTCGCCGCTGCGGTAGAACAGCCCCTCCCCGGGCACCTCGGTGAACCGGGCGGCGTTCAGCTCCTCGTCGCCCAGGTAGCAGGGCGCGGCCATCGGGCCGCCGATCAGCAGGCTGCCCGGGCAGCCCGGCGGCACGGGTTCGCCTGCCGCGTCCACGACCCGCAGCACGGCGCCCGCCACCGGGCGGCCGATCGCCGGGCGGGTCGGCCAGCCGGCCGGATCGCCGTCCAGGCACAGGGCGCTGACGACGTGCGTCTCGGTCGGCCCGTAGTGGTTGAACAACCGGGCCCCGGGCAGCCCCGCGAACCATGCGCGGATGGCATCGGTGCACAGCAACTGCTCGCCCGCCGTGACGACTTCGCGCAGCCTGGACGGGAAGCGGCCCAGCCGTACCCCGTGCTCGGCGAGCAACTGGAGGGCCACGTACGGCAGGAAGAGGCGCTCGACGCCGGCCGTCTCCAACCGGTCGAGCAGGGCGGGTGCGTCATGCCGCCAGTCCGGCCGGACCAGGTGCAGCCGGCCGCCGCCGGTCAGCGTCGTGAAGATCTCCTGGAAGGACACGTCGAACGACAGCATCGAGAACTGCTGGGTGACGGCGGGCCCCGCGAGCCCCCCGTCCGTCTCCTGCCAGCGCAGCAGGTTGCACAGGGTCGCGTCGGGCACCCGGACGCCCTTGGGCCGGCCCGTGGAGCCGGAGGTGAACAGGGTGTACAGCGGACGGGTGCCCGGGTTCGCCGGCAGGTCCGTACCGTCCGGCGCCGCCGACAGCACCACCGGCAGGCGCGGCAGATCCGCGGGCGCGATGGCGTCGAGCGCGGGCGCGCCGCCCGGCGGGACCAGCACGCACAGGGGGGCCGCCTGGTCCAGCACCTGGCGCAGCAGCTCCGGGGGGTACGCCGGGTCCAGCGGGACGGCGGTCACGCCGAGCCGGGCCAGGGCGAGGAGCGCCACGACGTGCTCGACCGACGGCTCCAGGTACAGGGCGACGCTCGCCGGCCGGTCGGCGGGCGGCAGCGGGTGACGGTCCCGCAGCTCCAGCGCCAACCCGGCGGCGTACGACGCCAGTTCGGCGTAGCGCACCTCGTTGCCGTCCGGTGTCACCAGTGCCGTCGCGTCGGGGGTGCGGCGCGCCTGGCGGGCGAAGTCCTCGGCCACGGTGGTGAACGCCGCTTCGGCCGGCTTCCCCCGGCCGGGCTCGGGCAGGCCGCGCCGGTAACCGGCGACGAGCTCGGCCGGCGTGGTGTCGCCGCCCTCGGCGAGGGCGTCCAGGCCCCGCCGGAAGAGGTCGTCCGCCGCTGCGACCTCGTCGGCCGTGAAGTGGTCGGCGGCGTACTCCCAGAGGCAGTCCAGGCCGTCCCCGCGCTCCACGACCGAGAGCGTCAGCGGGCACTTGGCGTCCGCCGGGGCGGGCCACAGCGGGCGGGTGGTGACGCCCGGCAGGGAGAGGGCGGAGAAATCGGTGTTCTCCAGGACGAACAGATAGTCGAACGGAGGCCCGTCCGGCCGGGACGGCCGGTCGGCCAGGACGTCCGCGAACGCCACGTCCTGCCGCTCCAGTACCTCCCGCACCAGCTCGCCCTGGCGCAGCAACTGACCGCGCAGGCTCTCGCGCGGCGCCACCTCGACGGGCAGCGGCACCGTGTTCGCGAACATGCCGACACTGTCCGCGAACTCCCGCACCGGCCGGTTGGCCACCGGCCCCGCCAGCCGCGGCCGGGTCCGGCCCGTCACCCCGTACAGGCTCCACGCGTACACGCCCAGCAGCACCTGGAAACGGGTGAGGCCCAGGCCGGCGCAGAGCCGGTCGAGCACCGCCCGCCGCTCCGCGTCCAGCGTGGTGCACAGCAGCCGCCCGGGCTCCGCCGGCCGCGGCAGGGACGGCAGCGCGGGCTCGCCCTCGCCGACACCGTCCAGGCGCTCGCGCAGCGCGGCCCGCTGCGCGGCGTAGCCGGGCGTGGCGAACCACTCGGCCTGCCAGCCGGCGAAGTCCAGCGGCGTCGGCACGGCGGCCGGGGTGTCCGGCCCGGCGCCGGAGACCAGGGCCGCGTACGCCGAGGACACCTCCTCGAACAGCACGTTCAGCGACCAGCCGTCGATCGCGATGTGGTGCAGCCGCAGCAGCAGCGTCCCGCCGTCGCCCTCCGGGAGCCAGCGGGCGTGGCACATCTCGGGGCGGCCCAGGTCGAACGGTGCGGTGAGGAACCGGCGTTGGGCCTCGGCCCCGGTGTCCGTGCCGGTGACCCACGGGTCGTACGGCGCGCCGACCTCCTGCCGCAGCCCCTCGGCCGTGGGGACGAAGGCAGTGCGCAGCGCCGGATGGCGGACGACCAGCAGGCGCAGCGCCTCGCGGAGCGCGGCGGTGTCCACGGCGCCCTCCAGCCGGAAGGCCATGCCCACGAGGTAGGCGCGGGAGTCCGGGTCCTGCTGCTGGAGCAGCCACAGCCGCTGCTGCTCCGAGGTCGCGGGCGCCGACCGGGCGTCCGCCGGGGCGGGCACCGGCGGGTACGCCGCCGGCGCCCCGTCGCGCAGCGCGGCGAGGGCGTCGGCCAGGGACGCGAAGTCCCCGTCGACCACGGCCGTGCGCGGCGGTTCGCAGCCCCAGCGGCGGCGCGCCTCGAAGCGCAGCCGGAGCGCCTTGAGCGAGTCGCCGCCACTGGCGATCCAGCGGTCGCCCGGCCGGAGGCCGGTGACGCCCAGCACCTCCTCGGCCAGGTCCAGTACCTCGCGCTGCCAGGGCGTGACGCCGCCGGCGCCGGCCGCGCGTCCGGGACGCCACGGCTCCCCGGCGTGCGCCAGGAGCGCGGCCTCGTCGACCTTGCCGTTGGCGTTCCGCGGCAGGGCGGCGACCCGGTACAGATGGTGCGGACGCATGTACGGCGGCAGGGCGGCGGTCAGGTGGCGGTCGAACTCCTCGTGGGACAGCCCCTCGTCCGGCACCACGAACGCCAGCAGCTCCAGGACGCCGACCGCGTCGGGGCGGGCGCACACATGGGCCCGGCGGACGGCCGGATGGGCCGTGATCCGCTGCTCCAGCTCACCGGGCTCGATGCGGAAGCCCCGCACCTTCACCTGCCGGTCCGCGCGCCCGGCGTAGACGACGAGGCCGTCGTCGTCCACCCGGACGAGGTCGCCGCTGCGGTAGTACCGCTCCCGGCCGCCGTCGAGCCAGGGCAGGCGGACGAACGCGCGGGCGGTCTCCTCGGGCCGGTTGCGGTAGCCCGCCGCCAATCCCTCGCCCGAGAGCAGGAGTTCGGCCAGCTCGCCCGGGGCGGCCGGACGGTCCCCGGCCACCGCGAGCGCGCCGGTGCCCGGCAGGGGGCGCCCGATCGGCACCGCGTCCCCGTCGAAGTCGCGGGGGATCGGGTGGATCAGCGCGAACGTCGCGCACTCGGTGGGGCCGTACACGTTGTAGAGCGTGGTGGCGCTGTCCGGGTTGGCGCGGTACCAGTCGCGGATGACGCGGGCGGTCAGCTTCTCGCCGCCGATCAGCACCTCGGCCACCGAGGCGAAGCAGTCGGGGACGGCGTCGACCACGGCGTTGAACAGGGCCGTCGTCACGAACAGGGTGTCGATGCGGGCCTCGCGCAGCGTGGCGGCCAGCAGTTCGGGCGACTGTGCCGTGGCGTCGTCGACGACCACGCAGCAGCCGCCGGTCAGCAGCGGCACCCACACCTCGAAGCTGAGCGCGTCGAACGCCGGGTTGGCCAGCCAGCCGTGCCGCTTGGGGCCGCCCGGGCGCAGCCAGCCCTCCCGGGCCAGTCGCAGCACCCCGGCACCCGGCACCTCCACGCCCTTGGGGAGGCCGGTGGTGCCGGAGGTGTAGAAGATGAACGCCGTGTCGGACGGGACGGCCGCCGGCTCGTCCTCCGCCGTGGCGGCGCCGTTCTCCAGGGCCGCCGCCTCCAGCGGGACGACGCCCTCGCCGGCCCCGGCGGGCGGCGTCCCGTCGTGCACCACCGCGACGGCGCCCGAGTCGGTGAGGATGTGCCGCTGCCGCTCGGCGGGGCTCTGCACGTCGAGCGGGACGACCACCGCGCCCAGCCGCAGCACGCCGAGCATCACCCGGACCAGCCGCGCCGAGCGCGGCAGCGCCACGGCCACCGCCTGCCCCGGCCGAACGCCGTGCGCGCGCAGCGCCCGGGCGACGGCCGAGGAACCGGCGTCGAGCCCCGCGTAGTCGAGGATCCGGTCGCCGTCCACCACGGCGGGGGCGGACGGGGTGCGGCGGGCCCGGTCGAGGACGCTCTGGGCCAGACCGGAGGTGGTGCTCGTCATCGTGTCTCCTGCGCCGGGGTGGTACGGGGGGTGGGGACGGCGGCGGAGGACGCCGGGAAGCGGGACAGTTCGGCCTCGATCAGCGCGGCCACGCGGCCCACGCCGTGGCCCTCCAGCACGTCCCAGTGGCCGCAGGCCAGCGGCTCGACTATCAGACCGGCACCGGTGCGCCGGCTCCAGAACTCCCGCTGCCGGAGCAGTTGTCCGGGCTCCTCCCGCTCGTCGTCCGCGCCCTCGGCCTGGACCAGGACCGTCCGGGCGGCCGTCGGCGGCACCTCGTAGTCGCGCGCCGTCAGCCGGCTGTGGTTGTAGACGTGGAAGTAGCGCTCGATCTGCTCGTCCTCGATGCCGGGGTACATCCCGTTGAAGCGGACGAGCTTGTCGCGGAACTCGGCGAGCTCCACCGGCCCGATCGCGGACCGCTCGGCGGGGTCGTCGGTGCCGCGGGTGTCCAGCAGCACCACGCTCACGTCGGCGCGGCCGGCCGCCGCCAGCCCGCGGCCCATCTCGTGGGCGATCAGTCCGCCGTACGACAGTCCGGTGAGCACCAGCGGGCCCTCGGGCAGTGGCTCGATCAGCCGCAGATACTCCTCCGCCATCGCCTCGATGGTGGGGAGGAACGTTTCTCCTTCGTGGAGCCCCGGTGCCTGGATGCCGGTCACACCGACCTCGTCGGGCAGCAGCCCGGCGAGCGGCAGGTAGCAGAAGGCGGTGCCGCCGGCCGGGTGGACGCAGACCACCCGCGCTCCGCCGGTGCCCGGACGGAACTCGATCAGACTCCCGGGGCGGCGCTCCGTCGCGCCCTCGCGGAGCAGGCCCCCCAGCGCCTCGATCGTCGGGTGCAGCAGGACGTCGCGCACCTGGAGGGTGACGCCGAAGGCCTCGCGCACGGCGTGGGCCAGCTTGATGGCGGAGATCGACGTGCCGCCGAGGGCGAAGAAGTCGTCCCGGACGCCGATGTCCTGATGCAACAGCAGACTGCGCCATATCTGATAGAGCGTCAGTTCTATGTCGTCGCGTGGGCTGGCCTGGTTGACCGCGGCCGGCCCCCGGGCCGCGGCCCGCTCCAGGACCACCGCGCGGTCGAGCTTGCCGTTGGCCGTCAGCGGCAGGCGCGGGAACTCCACGAAGACCTGCGGGATCATGTAGTCCGGCAGCCGCCGGGCCAGCGCCGCGCGCCACTCCGCGGCCGGGCGCGGCTCCGGGGCGTCCCGTCCCACGGCCGCCACCAGGACCGGGCCATGGGGTGCCGTACGGTCCACCAGCACCGCCGCCTCGGCGACGCCCGGCTCGGCCCGCAGCGCGGCCTCCACCTCACCCGGCTCGATCCGGAAGCCGCGCAGCTTCACCTGGTCGTCCCGGCGCCCCGCGTACTCCAGTGCGCCGTCCGACAGCCACCGGGCCAGGTCGCCGGTCCGGTACATCCGCTCGCCCGGCACGAACGGGTCGGCCACGAACCGCCCGGCCGTCGCCCCCGGACGGCCCAGGTAGCCGCGGGCCAGACCCGCCCCCGCCACGTACACCTCACCGGGCACGCCCGGCGGCACCGGCCGCAGCCGCTCGTCCAGGACGTACACACGGGTGTTGGCGACCGGCCGGCCGATCGGGCTCTGCCGGTCCAGCGGCCGGGGCGTGAAGTACGCGGTGCTGTACACCGTCGTCTCCGTCGGCCCGTAGCCGTACAGGATCCGCAGACCCGGCACGGCCTCGGCGAAGCGGTGCAGCGCTCCCTCCGGCAGCGACTCCACGCCCGTCAGCAACTGCCGCAGCGCCAGCCCCTTCAGCCGCTCCTCCGGCGCCTCGTCGATCCAGCGGACGAAGGCCGGCGGCAGGAACGCCTGCGCCACCCGGTGCTCCCGCATCCAGTCCAGCAGCGCCGCCGGGTCGAGACGCACCTCGTCCGGCACCGGGTACAGCACGCCCCCGGTGGTCAGCGGCAGCAGCAGCTCCTGCTGGGCCACGTCGAAGCCCGTGCTCGCCCACTGCGACGCGGGCTCGCCGGGCAGCGCGCCGCACCGGGCCACCCAGTGGTCCAGCAGGTTGAGGACGGCGCGGTGCGGCACCGCCACGCCCTTGGGACGGCCGGTCGACCCGGAGGTGTAGATCACGTACGCCAGGTCGTCGGGGGACACGGCGAGGCCCGGCGCGTCCGTGCGCTCCGCCTCCGCCTCGACCGCGGCGAGCGGCGCCCAGCCCGCGGGCGGCGCCGGCTCACCGCTCAGCACCACGGTCGGACCGGCGTCCGCCACCATCCCCGCCAGCCGCTCCTCCGGCAGATCCGGGTCGAGCGGCAGACAGGCCGCACCGGCCTTGAGGACGCCCAGCGCGCCCACCGCCAGCTCCGCCGACCGCCGCACGTGCAGACCCACCACGTCACCGCGTCGCACACCCCGGGCGGTCAGGGCGTGGGCCAGGCGGTTGGCACGCCGGTCCAGCTCCGCGTAGCCGAGCCGTACGGCGCCGTCCACCACGGCCGGCGCGTCCGGACGCGTCCGAGCCTGCTCCTCGAAGCGCGCGACCAGGCCCGCCGGGTCACCCGGCAGGGCGGTGGCGTTCCACTCCTCCAGCACCCGGCGGCGCTCCGGCCCGTCGAGCAGCGACAGCTCCGCCACCGGGCGCTCCGGGCCGTCCGCCATCCACTCCAGCACCCGCCGCAGCCGGCCGACGTACCGCTCGGCCGTCACCTCGTCGAACAGCGCCTCGGCGTAGCGGAGACCACCGGTCAGCCGGCCGTCCTTCTCCGCCACCATCAGCGTCAGATCGAACGTGGCGCCGGGCGCCGGCAGCGGCAGCGGCGCCACCTCCGCACCCGCCAGCTCCAGCGAGCCGCCGTCCGTGTACTGCCACGCGACCATGTTCTGGAACAGCGGCGTGTGCGCCGGGCTGCGCACCGGCTTCACCAGCTCCACCACGTGCTCGAACGGCAGGTCCTGGCGGCGCAGCCCCGCCCGGGTCACCGCCCGCACCCGCTCCAGGGCCTCGGCCACCGTCGGCTCGCCGGACAGGTCCACGCGCAGCGCCAGGGTGTTGACGAAGAAACCCGCCACACTCTCGACGTCACCCCGGCGGCGGTTCGCCACCGGGATCCCGACCACGAGGTCACGTTGTCCGGACATCCGGGACAGCAGCAGGGACCAGCCGGTGAGCACGGTCATGAACGCACTGGCGCCGTACCGCTCGCCGAGCGACTTCACCGCCGCCGTCAGTTCCGTGTCGAAAGCGAACCGCACTTCGGCGCCGCGGTAATCCTGTTCCGCCGGACGCGGCCGGTCGGTGGGGAGTTCCAGCAACGGCGGTGCCCCCGCGAGGGATTCCGTCCAATAAGCGGCCTGCTCCGCGAACGTTCCGTCCTCCCACTCCCGCTTCTGCCGCACGGCGTATTCCGCGTATCCGGAAGTGAGCGGCGGCAGCGGGTCGGGTTCTCCGCGCAGGAACGCCGCGTACAGCGCGCCGAGTTCCCGCATCAACAGGACTTCCGTCCAGCCGTCGTACATCGTGTGGTGGAACGTCAGCAGCAGATGGTGCCGGTCCTCGCCCAGGACGACCAGCCGGCCGCGCGCGAGCGGACCGCGGGCCAGGTCGAAGGGGGCGGCGGCCTCGTCGCGCCGGAGCCGTTCCAGACGCTCCTCGAGGGCGCGCCCGGCCCCGGCGCGGACGGTCCGTGACAGGTCGTCCACGCACAGCGCGAACCCGGTGTCCGCCGGGTCCACCTGCTGGTACACCTCGCCGTCCACCGCCAACAGGCGGGTGCGCAGCGCCTCGTGGCGCGCGGTCAGGGCATCCAGCGCGCGGGCCAGCGCGGTGCGGTCCAGGGGGCCGCGCACCTCGAAGGCGAGCGGCACGTGGTACGCCTCGCTCGCCCCCGGGAGCTGCGCCAGGAACCACAGCCGTCGTTGGGCGAACGACGCGGGAACGCGGTTCCGTACGGCGGCCGTCGGCGCGGCGGCCGCGCCGGGGACGGGGGCCGGGGAACCCGGGGCGGTGGGCGGCGCGATGGGGGCCGGCGTTCCGCCGGCCGGCTCCTCGCGTGCCGGGTACGGCTCGTCGGGGAGGTGGTCGCTGGGCGTCTGCTGCGCGGGCAAGGCTGCTTCTTCTCCTCAAGGGGAGGGTGGTTCTGGGCGGACTCCGGTCACCCCGCCGGCCGGGATCGCCGGACGGAAGGGGGGAGCCCGTCCCGGCACGGCGCCACCTGTGCGGGGCCGGCGGGGCACGGAGGGAACGGCAGGGAAGGGCGGAAGGGCGGCGTCGCCCGGTCCGGGCGGAGCGGGGGCGCGCGGGGAGTGTGGGGAAGATCCGGTTGCTGCACCGGTAACGACCAGCCGTCATGAGCGACTTCATGAGGCGTCGTCAGGGCATGGCAAACCTCCGGGCCGCACTGCTCGCCTCGGTGTCAACGCACGCGGGACGGCAGCCGCCGTGTATCGGTGTCTGGACTGTACGGCGATGATTGATCACCTAATGCGGTGTGTCAATGGGTGATCGAGGGAATGTGATCCTGCTCCCGTATCGCCCTGCGGGGACGATAGATGGGCAGGGCAAAGACCGCTTGCGGCACGGCCGGGGTGTTGTGAAACGCGAAGGGTAAGCGCAGGTCGGGACCGCCGCGAATACCGATCGGTAATAAGACGGGTAACAAGATCGAAAATTGCCCGGGGGCCGGTGGTGTGGCCGGGAGATCGCGCCCACTAAAGCGGTATAGGTGCTTCCAGCCGGCCCGTGCGATCGCCCGGCGCGCCGGTGGGCCGAGGGGTACGGAGCGGTGGCCGGCGGATGAACGGCGACGGGCGGAACGGTGACGAAACGGCCGCCCGCAGACCGGAAACCTTACGTCAAGATCCTTTCTGGACAGGAAGATTGGCGCTCAAGCGTGTTCTGCTCCGAAGCTCCGCCCCGATAGAACCTGATCGTCAACAACACCTCGTGTCTGTGCCCCACAAGGGAGAGATCGTGAAGCGGATGGGATGGGCCGTCACCGCGGCCGTCACCACCATCGTCTTGGCCCAGTCGTCCCTCGCCGCCCAGGCGGCGGACTCCACCTCCGGGTGGCGGGCCCCCTCGTGCACCAAGGTCGTGGGTGACGGTGCCGTCACCTTCACCGCCGACGACGGTGCCACCCTCACCCCCACGACGGGCACCCTGAAGTCCGTCAGCTACACCCACGGCCTGGTCGCCCTGGACACCCCCAACACCCTCCTGGCCACGCACAACGACGAGCTCCAGCGCTCCACCGACGCCGGCTGCACCTGGACCCGCGTCGCCACGCTCGGCAGCGGCTCCACCTGGTTGACCGCGGCCACCGGCGGGCGGGCCTTCGCCTGGGAGAAGAACGGCGGCTACCTCGCCCGCGTCGACGGCCGGACCGTCACCAAGCTCTCCTCGCCCACCTCCGACATCGTCGGCGTGGGTACCGACAAGGCGCGCCGCGACCACGTCCGCGTCGCCGGCAGTGACGGGCAGTTGTACGACTCGACGGACGCCGGCGCCACCTGGAAGCCGGTCGGCACGCTCGCCTTCGGTGCGGGGGCCAACCTCTACACCGTGTCCTTCGACCCCGCCGACCTCGACCACGCCGTCGCCGGCGGCATGACGACCGGCGGCGCGGTGACCACCGACGGCGGCGCCACCTGGACCGTCGCCACCGGCCTGTCCGCCACGCCCGGCGGCAAGGCGAACCTCTTCGCCGCGGCCGTCTCCCCGGCCGACCGCTCCGTCGTCTACGCCCTGGGCATCGACCTCGTCGAGGCCGCCCCGAGCTCGGGCGCCGAGGGCCGGCACCTCTACCGGTCCACCGACGGTGGCAAGACGTACACCCGCATCGTCGACGACACCCCGGACACGGAGCTCACCAACAGCACCCTGCTGGCGCCCAGCCCGGTCGACGCCAACGTCCTCTACTTCGAGTACGGCACCTACTTCCAGAGCTACGGCACCGACCTGTACCGCTACGACGCGCGGACGGGCAAGGTCGGCAGGACGCACAACGCCCACGACGGCATCTCGTCCATCGCCTTCAACCCGGCGCGGCCGTCGGTGATGTACCTGGGCCTGGAAGAGGTGCAGATCGACCACTGAGCCCGGGCTTTCCATCCGTCCGGGGAGCGAGCCGGTCCGCGCGCACGTGGAGGTCGTGCGGACCGGCGGCCCGTCAATTCGGTGGATCTCCGGCGGACGCCGCGCTAGCGTCACCGCCGTGACCGCTGCGAACACAGAGAACGCCGAGAACGCCGAGAACACAGAAGTCGCTCAGAACGCAGAGAACGCAGAGAACGTGGAAAACCGGGTCGAAGCAGGGGACTTGGAGGCGGCTGACCCGGCCGGAACCACCCGCCGCATCGCCGAGGAAATCCTACGCCGGCACGGTACCGGTCTGACGGACGCGCTCCGGGGCCGGGGCTGGACCAACGCGACCTGGCTGACCGACGACCTGGTCGTCCGCGTCGCCACCGCGCCCGGCCGGACCGATCTGCTGCGCGAGGAACGGCTGGCCCGGCTGCTCCCGGCCGAGGTCGGCTACCCCGAGATCGTCGACTCGGGCGTCCGCCACGGCCACGAGTGGGTGCTGACCCGCCGGGTGCCCGGGGAGAACCTGGAAGAGGTCTGGCCGTCGCTGGACCCCGAGGCCCAGGCGCGCGCCCTGGAGCAGATGTGGCGACGCGTCCGGCACGTCCACCGCGTCGACACGGCCGCCGCGGCCCCGCACGCCCGTGTCCGCTCGCCCTTCTTCCCCGAGGACGCGGCCGGCGCGGCGGCCGTCCTCGACCGGCTCGTCCGCGCCCGGCAGCTCACCGGTGGCCAGGCCCGCGGGCTCGGCCGCGTCCTCGACCGGTTCTGGTCCGCGCTGCCCGCCGCCCCGCGAGCGCTCAACCACGGCGACTTCTGCGCCCCCAACGCACTCTGGCACGACGGTGAGGTCGTGGCCCTGCTCGACTTCGAGTTCGCCGTCGTCGCCCCCGTCGCGGTCGACCTCAACGAGGCGGTGAAGACGGCCTTCGGCCCGGAGGGCGCGGAGGGTGGACACGCGCCACTGCGGGACGCGATCCGGCGGATCACCGCGGAGACCCTCGACGAGGCCGGCGGACCCGACGTCCTCCTGGGGCACGCCGTCCTGCTGGAGATGTGGGTGCTGGAGAACGAACTGGCCGAGGAGGAGCCCGACGAGGACGACCGCGCCCACGCCACCGCCATGCTCGCGGCCTTCGCGGAAGGCGACGGCGGCTTCTACGGACCGCTGCTCGCCGACGTGCGGTGAGAACCGCCCGGAGCACCGCGGCGCGGGTGGGCGGGGCGAGCGACCGGAGCCGCACGCCCTCCCGCTACCGCGTGTACGCCCTCAACGGAGCGGGGACGAGCCCGGCGTCCCGCGCCGCGGTGAGGGCGCGGCCTAGATCGGCGGCCAGGGTGGGGGTGAAGTGCAGCAGGACGATGTCCCCGCGCCGCAGTCGTGGCACCGGCGGGGGCGTGTCGCCCCAGGTCGTGAAGTCGTGTGTCCAGGTGACCAGGGCCCGGACGCCGCACTCGCGCGCCGCGGCCCGGGTGGTGTCGTCGTAGCGGCCGAAAGGCGGTCGCAGCAGGTCGGGCGCGCGCCCGAACGCGGCGTTCAGCCGGTCGCGGGCCGCGCAGATCTCCTTTCGCCGGCCCGCGGGGTCGAGAGTGGTGAGGTCGGGGTGACCGACGGTGTGGTTCCCCACGGCGGCCCCGCGCCGGCCCGCCAACTCCCGGAAGTAGCCGGGGTCCTGGCTCACGGCGTCGGGGAGCGGGAACAGGGTGACCGGCACCTTCCGGTCCCGGATCAGGGCGGCGGCGGCCGGGTCGCGGAACCAGCCGTCGTCGATCGTGAGGAAGACGACGGGGTCGTGCGTGGGAATGCGCGAGAGCACCGGTGGCAGGTGGTGCCCTCCGGTGCTCCGCGCGGCGGCGGAGCCGGCCGGCCCCGCGAGAACGGTGAGGCCCGTGAGGAACATGAGGGCGAGAAGGAACGGGAGGAGTGCGCGACAGCGTCCTGGCATGACCGCATCATTGGTTCAGACCAAACTGCTGTCAACGCTCCGGGGGCGCGGTTGAACGGCTCCGCGGATCCGCTCGCGGGCGCCCCCCCCCGGTTCCCCTCAGAAATGCCAGCTCGGCGTTCCGTCCGCCGCCGAGAGCGCGAAGAACAGCACGAGTCCGACGACGCCCAGCACCATGCCGAGCCGCGCCCGGAAGCGCCGGGCGGTGCCCTTCGCCAGGGCGGTCGCGCCGAGCGCGATGGCGCACGGGCAGAAGACGAGATTGGCGATCAACAGGCCGAGCAGGCCGGTCACGAACGACGTCACCGCCATGAAATCGGCGTTCCTGCGCCGCCGTTCGGCCGCGCCGGCCCGGCCCGCCCGGAAGCGTCGGCCCGCGGGGCGTGCGTGGATGTCCTGATTCGGACCCTGATGGCGGTTCCTGTCGGGATTGTTGGCCTGATGGCGGCCTCCGGGGGCGATGTCGGCCGGATGGCGCGCGTGATCGGGGTGCCCGGCGTCGGGCCTGACGGAACTCGTGGAGCGCTCGTCGGCGCGTTCGTGCGTCTCGGTGGCGTCACGGCCGTCGTCGGGGCGCCGCCTGCCGACGGCCTCGTCGTCGCGGGCGGGCCCGTACGGCCCGACGGGCCTCCGGGTGTCGACTGAAGAGAAGGGGTTCACGGGGGCTCCTCCTTAACGGTCCCGCCGGTGCGCCCGGCGTTCCCGTACCGCGAAGGCGGCCAGCCAGGCGAGGATCGCCGCCGCGGAGACGAGCGTCACGGGCAGTGGCACGTGCGCGGCCGTCCCGGTCAGGACGCCGAGCAGAAAGAGGGCGAGGACAAGGAAGAACATGTCCGTCCTTTCTCTCGAGCTGTCGAAGGATGGCCCGCGGGCGACGACGCGCGGGTGGCGCGGTACTGACGATCCGTCAGCTCCGGTTGTCCGTGTCGTCGCGTGTCGATCTCTTGGATGACGGCTGCCCCCGGGGGAGCCCACTATTCCTGTGACGCCCCCTACTCCGGCTCCGCACGGCGTCGTTGGAACGCGAACCGCCCGGGCGCCGGCCGGCACGTGTGGCCGGCGGCGCCCGGGCGAGGCGGGGAGGGCGGAGGGGAGGAGAGGGGATCAGCTCAGGTCGAAGCTGACGGAGCTGGCCTTGTCGTTCATGCCGTCGCCGACATAGGCGTTGTAGCCGTGGTACGTCTGGTGCGCGCCGCGGAAGTCGCTGTGCTCCCAGAGGGTGATCGGGCAGGCCAGCCCCTGGGCGGAGCTCACCCGGTCGTTCCAGTCGGCGCCCAGGGACGCGAACTCCGGGTACCGCCAGCCGCAGCCCTGGCTGCCGCGGAAGGTGAGCTGGTTGCCGCCCGAGTTGGCGTCGGACCAGATTCTGCCGAGGTCCTTGTAGGCCGCCGCCTCGGCCCCGAAGGCCGCGGCGGCCTTCGACTCACTGGAGAAGCAGCCGGACTGTCCCGTGTCGACGATGTAGGTGCAGAACTTCGCGGGCTTGACGGGGGCGCGGTCGGCCGCGCCGGCCGGAGTCGCCAGGGCGGCGGTGCAGGCGAGGGCGGCGGCGCTCAGGGCGAAGGCGGTGTGCAGGCGTTTCACGGTGACTCCTCGGGCGGTCGGTGGCGCGCTGGGGTGTGGATCCGTGCGGTGGCCGTGCGGGTGTGCCGTGCGCAAGTTCGTACAACGTTCTACTGTGCGAGCGTGCGAGCCGAGTCAACAGGCCCGGGGGAGCGGGGGCGAGGGCGAGAACTTGCCATGGGCAGATGACCGTGTCATTTCGGCCAAGAGGGGGGCGGGGCCCGGTGAGCGAGTGTTCGCACCCGGCCCACGCACCCCGCACCCCACACCCCGCGCACCCCCGCGCACTCCACACCCCCGTACCCACGCCGAAAAGGCCGCTCCCCGAACGTTCGGGGAGCGGCCTCTTCGCCGTGGGGTGCGCGGGCCCAGTGTGCGCGGACCCAGGGTGGGCGGCCGGCCCTGTGGCGGCAGCCGGTCAGTGCCTCCCGGTGCGCTGACGCAGGCGTCCGACCAGGGCCAGGGTCAGTGCCAGGCCCCCCGTGAAGTACACCTGGACGCGCGTGTCCGCGTCGAGCGTCATCAGCACCAGGATCCCGGCCACCCCGGCCAGTGTCACCCACGTCAGATACGGGAAGCCCCACATGCGGACCACCAGCCTGCCGGGCGCCTCGCGCTCCAGCCGGCGGCGCAGAAGCAGTTGGGAGACGGCGATGAAGCCCCACACGACCAGCACGACGCCGCCGACCATGTTGAGCAGCCAGGCGAAGACCGTGGTCGGCCACCAGAACGACAGCAGGACGGCGAAGAAGCCGAACCCGGACGAGGCGAGCACCGCGCGGCGCGGAATCCCGCCGGACACCCTGCCCAGGAACGCAGGGCCCTGGCCCCGCGCGACCAGCGAGTAGGCCATGCGCGACGAACCGTAGATGTTGGCGTTCATCGCCGAGAGCAGCGCGATCAGCACGACCGCGTTCATGATCTGGCCGCCGGCCGGCACGCCCAGCCGGTCCAGCACGGCCGCGTACGGGCCCTGCTCCGTGACGGCCTTGTCGTGCCACGGGAGCAAGGTGACGATCACCAGCATCGAGCCGACGTAGACGACACCGATCCGCCACATCGTCGTCCGGACGGCCTTGGCCACGCCGCGCACGGGGCTCTCGGACTCGGCGGCGGCGATGGTGACCGTCTCCAGGCCGCCGTAGGCGGCGACCGAGGCCAGCAGGCCGATCAGCAGCCCGCTCGCTCCGTTGGGCAGGAACCCGCCGTCGTGCAGGAGGTGCGCGGTGCCGGGGGAGTCGCTGCCGGGCAGGACGCCGAGGACGGCCAGCACTCCGAGGCCCAGGAAGAGGGCGATGGCCCCGATCTTGAGGGCGGCGAACCAGAACTCGAACTCGCCGAAGTGCGCGACGGAGCCCAGGTTGGTGCCGCAGAACAGCGCCATCAGGATCAGCACCCACATCCAGGACGGAGTGCCGGGGAACCACCCCTGGAGGATGTGAGCGGCACCGATCGCCTCGATCGCCACACCCACCACCAGCAGGGTCCAGAACATCCAGCCGGCGGTGAAACCGGCCCACCGGCCGATCGCCCGGTCCGCGTGCACGGAGAACGAGCCGGACGCCGGGTTGGCGGCGGACATCTCGCCGAGCATCCGCATCACGAACATCACGAGCAGACCGGACGCGGCGTAGGCGAGCACGATGGAGGGCCCGGCGGCGGCGATGCCGGCGCCCGAGCCGACGAACAGACCTGCCCCGATGACCCCGCCGAGCGCGATCATCGACAGGTGGCGCTGCTTGAGGCCGTTCGACAGCGAGTCCGAGGGCGAGGGGGCCACGGGGGAGGTGCCACCGGCGGGCGCGTCGGTTGCGGGCCCGCCGCCCGGGGGCGGCGGAGAGGGCGTCAGTGTCCGGCTCATGGTCATGCCTGTCCAATATGCGAGATCGGGAGGTCTCGATTATGGGCAAACGGGTGAGGCGGTGCGGGGCGCGTCCGATATTCGGACGATCGCATCACGCGCTGTGATCGTCGAGCGGCGGGGACGTGGGGGAGGGGGAGGTGGAGAGGTAAGGAGGGTGGACCGGGAACAGCGGGTGAAGACGGAAAACATGCGCGAATCGGGCGATCTGCGAAGATCGGCTCATGAGCGCTCGGTTTCGCTCCCTCCTGGCGCACTGGCCGGCGGGCGCGCCCGCCCTCGCCGCCGTCGTCCTCGCGCTGACCTGGGGGCGGTCGCTGTCCCCGGGGCTGGTCGCCCTGGTGAGCTGCTGCCTGGCCGGCGCGGTGCTCGCCGCGGTGCACCACGCCGAAGTGGTCGCGCACCGGGTCGGCGAACCCTTCGGCTCCCTTGTACTGGCCCTGGCGGTGACCGTCATCGAGGTGGCCCTCATCGTCACGCTGATGGCCGACGGCGGTGACAAGAGCAGCTCGCTCGCCCGGGACACCGTCTTCGCCGCCGTAATGATCACCTGCAATGGCATCGTCGGCCTGTCCCTACTGGTGGGAGCGGTACGGCGGCGGGTGGCGGTCTTCAACGCCGAGGGCACGGCGGCGGCCTTCGGCACCGTGGCGACCCTGGCGGGTCTCAGCCTGGCCCTGCCGACGTTCACCACCAGCACCCCCGGCTCGCGGTTCTCCCCCGCCCAGCTCGTCTTCGCCGCCCTGGCCGCCCTGTTCCTCTACGGCCTGTTCGTGGCGACCCAGACCGTGCGGCACCGGGACTACTTCCTGCCCGTGACGTCCGCCGGCGAGGTCATCGACACCGACGACCACGCCGACCCGCCGTCCGCCCGGACCGCGCTGACCAGCCTCGGGCTGATGGGCGTCGCCCTGATCGCGGTGGTCGGCCTGGCCAAGGGCGTCTCGCCGGTCATCGAGTCCGGCGTGGCCGCCGCCGGTCTCCCGGCGTCCGTCGTCGGCGTCGTCATCGCCCTCCTGGTACTGCTGCCCGAGACCATCGCCGCCGTGCGCGCCGCCCGCCGCGACCGCGTCCAGACCAGCCTCAACCTCGGTCTCGGCTCGGCCATGGCCAGCATCGGTCTGACCATCCCCGCCGTCGCCGCGGCCTCGGTCTGGCTGGAGGGCCCGCTCGTCCTCGGCCTCGGGGCCACCCACATGGTCCTGCTCGCCCTCACCGTCGCCGTCGGCACCCTCACGGTGATCCCGGGCCGGGCCACCCCCCTCCAGGGCGGCGTGCACCTGTCGCTGCTGGCGGCGTACGTGGTGCTGGCGGTCAGCCCCTGAGCGGCGCCTGACCGGCCCGACGGAAAGACGCGCGGCGTCCCCGATCCCGCCGGAGGGCGGGCCGGAAGGACCCGACCGGGCCCGGCGCAGGGCCCTCCGGCCCCTGGCCAGGAAGCCCCGCCGAGGCCACGGTGGAGGCGACGGGCGACCCGCCCGACACACCGCGTACCGCGCACCACCGCCTCACACCACCGCGTGCCCACGCTCCCGCGCACCCAGGAGGGTCCCCCATGCCCGGCACCATCGCCGTCGGAGTCGACGGAACCGAGCACAGCAGCGCCGCGGTCGACTGGGCGGCGGCCGAAGCCGCGCGGCGTGGCATGGAACTGTGCCTGGTGCACGCTTCCATACGGCGCCCCCGCACCGTGATGCCCGCCGAGGCCGCCGCGGCGCGGGAGCGCTGGGCGACCGAAGCCCTGCACGACGCGGGAGAGCGGGCGGCCAAGGACTTCCCCCGGCTCACCGTCACCACCAGGCGGCTCGCCGCCGACCCCGTCCCCGCCCTCATCGCCGAGGCGGCCGGGGCCGGCCTGCTGGTCCTCGGCTCTCGCGGCCACGGCACCGTCATCGGCCACCTGCTCGGCTCCGTCGGCCTGCACGTACTGCGCCAGGCCACCGGCCCCGTCGTGGTCGTCCGAGGCCCGCGGGACGACGGCGGGTGGGGGAGCCGGCGGTACGAGGACGGGCCGGCGGGCGAACCGGTCGCCGGCGAGGTCGTCGTGGGGGTGCAGGACCTGGCGGAACGCGCCGCTCCCGTCCTGGACTTCGCGTTCGCCGCGGCGGAACGCCTGGGTGTGCGGCTCCGGGCCGTCCGGGCCTGGGCGGTGCCGCCGGTCTTCGCCTGGAGCCCCGGATCCCTGTGGCTCGCCGAGGAGGACGAGGGCATGGGCGAACGCGAACGCCGCGGCCTGGAAGAGGCTTTGCGCCCGTGGCGCGCACGCCATCCGGAGGTCGACGTGGCCGTCCACGCCGAGACGGGCAGCGCGGCGCAGGTCCTGCTCGCCCATGGTGCCGGGGCCGCCCTCGTGGTCGTCGGACGCCGGCTGCCCGGTCGGCACGGCGTCCACCGCCTGGGCCCGGTCGCCCTGGCGGCTCTGCACCACGCGCCCGGCCCGGTCGCGGTGGTCCCGCACCCCTGAGACGCGGGCGCCTCGGGCCGGGCGCCCGCCCCGCCGACGCGACGTGGGCGCCGCGTCGGCGGGACGGGTCGGGGTCACGTCCCGCGCGGAGTGGACCGGAGCGACGGCCCCGGCAGCCGGGATCAGCGCAGTGCGGTCAGCCGCCGGAGCGCCTGGTGGCCGGGCCGCTGCGCGGAGGTGTCCGGCGACGGTTCGGCGGTGCCGCAGTACGCGGCGTCGACGAGGGCGGCCAGGTCGCCGCCCCAGTCGCCGTTGAGGTTGAACGCGGCGGTGTGCCGTCCGTCGGGCGACGAGACGGCCAGGGTCGTGGAGCCGTGGATGCCGCCGGTGTGCAGCCAGACCTCCTTGCCGCACGTGGTGACGGCGTGGGATATGCCCAGCCCGTACCCGGTCTCGCCGGGCTGGCCCTTGCTGGGCACGGTGGTCAGCAGCTCGCGCTGCTGCCGTTCGGGCAGGAGCCGGCCGCCGAGGAGGGCGCTGTAGAAGCGGTTGACGTCGCCCGTGGTGGAGATGATCTCGCCCGCGGCCCACGCCCAGGACGGGTTCTGCTCGGTGGTGTCATGGATTGTCGAGGACGCGCTGTCGTGGAGCTTGCTGTAGCCGCGGCCGTGCGGGCCCGGGATGCCCGCCCTGGTGCCCGGCAGGGACGTGGCGCGCAGCCCGAGGGGCTTCAGGACGCGGCGTTCGATCTCGGCGGCGTAGGAGCGGCCGGTCAGCTTCTCGATGAGCATCCCGGCGACGATGTAGTTGGTGTTGGAGTAGTTCCATTCGGTGCCCGGGGCGAAGTCCGGCCGGTGGGCGAGGGCGGTCCGCACGAGGTCGGCCGGTTTCCTGGTCTCGTAGCGGTGCTTGAAGAAGTCGGTGCCGAGGGACTTCGCCATGGCCGCGTCATTGGTGTAGTTGAAGAGGCCGCTGGTGTGATTGAGCACCTGACGGACGGTGATGCGGCTGCCGTCGTTGCCGTTGCCCTGGATGAGACCGGGAAGTCTGCGCTCCAAGGTGTCGTCGAGGCCGACCTTGCCCTCCGCCTCCAGTTGGAGGAGGACGACCGAGCTGAACACCTTGCTGACGCTTCCGATGCGGAAACGGTCCTGCGGCAGCCGTTCGCGGTGCGTCCGGAGGTCCGCGACGCCCGCCGAGCCGCTCCACCGCCCCTCCTCGTCCCGCACTTCCCCCAGCACCCCGGGAAGGCCGGCCCGTACCTGCGCTTCCATCGCGGCCTGCGTCGCCTGGTGGCGCGGCGAGTGCCCGCCGGTCGTCGGGGCCTGGGACGCCGGGGGCGCCTGGGCCGCCGGGGCGGCCACGGCCGAGGTGACGGCGGTCGCGGCCACCGTCACGGCCGCCACCACGGCGACGAGGGCCCGGTGCACCGTTCTTCCGCTCATACGCGGTCTCCGTTCGGGTCGTGAGGGGGTGAGTGGTGGTGCGTACGGGAGACAGGACTCCCTTGCCGCGGCCACCCGTTGAGCGGAATTCCGCCGAGGAGGGCCACAAGGGAAGGAACCGGCCACTCACGGTCGCGCCACACTCGGCGACCGAACGGGACGAGTGGCGGTGGTCTGCCAGGAAGGGGCCGCTCCACCGATCCGGCTTCCATGCCGCCCGCCGCTGCGGGAAGTTGGCGGGAAGTCCCCCGTACCGGACACCCGTGTGCCGGTGCGGAGCCCAGCGGGTCGCCGCGGCTCCGACCGGCCGGCGGATGACTGGCCGGCGGACGAATGACCGGAGGACGAACAGCCGGTGACTGAGAGGAGCACCGGCGGGCGAGAGGGAAGGGGCGGCGTCGGGGCTCCCGCGGACGCGGGCGGCTTCACCGGACCGCCTCGTCGCTCCTCCCCGCACCCGCGAACACCCCGCGGAAGGGCAGCGCGACGGACAGGGCCGCCGCGACGAAGAGCCCGCCGGCCCACAGTGGTCCGACGGGCCCGAGCCCGGTGCCGAGAGCGGCGGCGGCGACGAGTGGTCCGACGGCGGCACCGGCGTTGAGAGCGGCGGTCGCGTACGCGCCCGCCATGGTGGGGGCACCCGACGCCTCGTAGAGGACCCGGGTGATCAACGTGCCGCCCAGCGCGAACGACAGGGTGCCCTGCGCGAACACGAGGACGAGCAGGGCGGCGGGCCATTCGGCCAGCAGAGCCGACGCCGGCCAGCCGGCGAGCAGCAGGGGGCCGCCGACCGCGACCACCAGCCCGGGGCGCCGGTCAGCGAGCCGTCCGGCGAGCGTGACGCCGGTGAAGGAACCGACGCCGAAGAGCATCAGGACGGCCGGGACCCACAACCTGTCCAGCCCGGCGACGTCGGTCACCACCGGGGCGAGGAACGTGAAGCACCCGAAGGTCGCCGCGTTCACCAGCGCGCCGAGCAGCATGACCAGGACCAGCCGCGGACTCCTCAGCCGCGCCAACTCCGAACGGAGGGCCGGCCTGGCGGCCGCGTCCTCGCACCGGGGACGCGCGGGCAGTCCCGCGAGGATGCCGACGGCCGTGGGCAGGCAGAGCGCGGCCACTGCCCAGAAGGTGGCCCGCCAGCCGAGCAGCGCGCCGAGCAGGGCGCCCGCCGGGACCCCGGCGATCGTGGCGAGCGTCGTTCCCGAGAGCAGCACGGCGAGCGCCCGCCCCTTCTCGTGGCGGGGCACCAGCCCGGCGGCGGTCGTCAGCGCCACGGCGAGGAAACCCGCGTACGCGAGCGCGGCGACGACCCGGGTGGCGAACAGGACCGGGAAGCTCGTCGTGACCGCACCCACGACATGCGCCGCCGCGAAGCCGAGGACGAACAGCAGCAGAGCGCTTCGCCCCGGCCTGCCGCGCGCGAGCCCGGCCGCGAGCGGGGCGCCGACGGCCGCCCCGACCGCGAAGCCGGGCGTGAGCGCGCCTGCCGTCCCGAGCGATACGCCGAGGTCGCGAGCCATGTCCGGCACCAGACCGGCCGCCATGAATTCGGAAGTGCCCATGGCGAAGACCGCCATGGCGAGTAGGTACAGGGGAATGCGAGGGAAGAGCATCGAGTGGCTCCGAGCGGGGTGAGGAGAGGCGTGGGAAAGCTCGTCTCGTCACCGCGGTCAGCGTTCTCGGGCGCACGAGCGCACGGCGAGGCCGCCGCACGTCCGACGGGTGACCGTCGCACGCCCGGCAGGGCCGTGGAACTCAGTGACGCAGGGGGCTGACGGCGTGACCGGCAGCCCCCACCCTGGATGCTTCGGGGCTCGACATGGCCGGCACGCTACCCGGTGGTGACCGCGGAAGCATCCGTATGTTTCTCGCCCGTTTTTCTCGCCCGACCGCGGCCCCGGGTCCCTCTCGTCCGGCCGCGCCCACCACGCGCTCGTCCTACTCCGCCACGATGCGCTCCACCGCGGCCTTCACCAGCTCCTCGCGCTCCTCCTCCGTGAAGACGTCGGGCAGGGTGAGCTGTTCGACGATCAGCCAGTTCAACGCCGCGATGAGCAGCTTGACGGCCAGGGCGTCGCCGGGGAGGCCGGAGGCTTCGTGGTAGGCGAGGTTGGCGTCGATGTCGGCCCGGACCCGCTCGGTGAGGATCCTGCGCAACTCGGGGCGGCGGGTGGCCTCCAGGCGCAGTTCGAGCAGCGCCAGGTAGCCGGTGCGGAAGGAGGCCACGCGGCCGACGACTTCCCGCATGAGTTCCGTGTAGGTCTCCCGGTCACGGCCTGCCGTCCGCTGACGGGCGATCGTAGCCTCGTCGGGCCGGAGCCGCTCGTAAACACGGGCGCCGGCCTGGGTGAGCAGGTCGTCCCGGTTGGCGAAGTAGTTGGACGCGGTGCCGGCGGGCACGGCCGCCTCGACGTCGACGGCCCGGAATGTCAGTCCCCGCGCCCCCTCCCGGGCCAGCACTTCGATCGCGGCGTCGACGAGGGCGGCGCGGCGCTGGTCGTTACGGCGTGCCATGAGACGCTCCGGTTGCAGTGCTGGGAATGGACCACTCCGGTCAGAGTACTACGCCTGGAATCACTGCCCTGAGTCACCGGTTCCGCAGTTGGAAGCAGGCGACGCGCAGCCCTGGCACCGGTTCCCGAGCGGCGACGCAGGCGAAGCCGAGCCGGCGGTAGAGCGCGATGGCCGGGTGGTTGTCCGCACCCGTACTCACCAGCACGTCGCGGCCCGGTACCCGTTCCGTCAGCAGATGACGGAGCAGGCGCGACGCCAGTCCACGGCGGAACCAGGCGGGATCGACGCACACACGGTCGATGTCGACGGCCGCTTCCCCGCCCGGCTCCCGCCAGGCGACGAACGCGGCGACCCGGCCGTCGTCGGCGACCGCGCCGAGCCACCGCAGAGGTCGCGCCCGCATCTCCTCCAGGCTCTCCCGCAACGCGGGAATGTCCTCGAAGCCGATCAGCTCGGCTTCGACCGCGTAGGCGCGGAGACCGACGCGACGGACCTCCGACGCCGTGGCCGCGTCCCTCATGTGCAATTCGCTCACGACGAAAGGGGTGGCGTCGTGTTCCGCGTACCGCTCGAGCGGCCTTGTGCCCGGCATGCGAGGAGGGCTGCGCAACTGCTGTCGGAGCGGCGGTTCGGCCGCGTCGCGATCCGCTGCCGTCACGACGCGATCCCCTTCAGCCAGTCGTCGACGGTGACGACGTCCGCCCACTGCGGGAACAGCCGCTCGACGAGGACCCGGTGCAGCTCCGGATCGAGGTCCGCGCAGGCGTCGGAGAGGACGGTGAGGCCGAAGTCCATGTCGTTCGCCTGGCACAGCGTCGACAGCACCACGGCGCTGGTGGCTATGCCGGCGAGGACGAGACCGTCGATCCCGCGCGCTCTCAGCAGCACCTCCAGGTCGCTGCCCGAGAACGCGCTCGCCCGTCTCTTCGTGACCACCACGTCGCCGGGCCGGGGCGCGATCTCCGGGTGGACCTCGGTGCCCGGGGCGCCCTCCACGAAGAGGCCGGCCTCGGCGATGGCGGCGAGGGGCCTGTTGCGCGTACCGACCTCCGGGAAGCCGGGGCGCAGCGCGATGACCACGTAGATCACGGGAATGCCCGCCGCCCGGGCGCCGTCGATCGCCCGGCGCACGCGGGGCAGGTAACCGGGGTCGTCGACGGCCATGTCCACGATGGCCCGTTGGACGTCCATCACGAGAAGGGCGGTGGTCATGGCGTCTCCAGGGGCGAAGTGGGTCGGTCGGTGCGCACGGCTGCTCCTTGGGTGCGGCGTCGGCGATGCCATGGCGGCACGACCGACTCTGCCGCACCCGGGGGCCCGTGCCTATCCGTGATCACCCTGACCGGAACCCTGGTTCGTCCCTGATGCGCGGGTCCCGCATCTCCCCGCACCCGCCCCGCCGGCGGTGACCGGCAGTCTCCTGACCAGGTTTCGGCAGTCTCGTGATTAGGTCCCGGCCGGCTCGTGGCCAGGTCCCGGCGGCCTCGCGATCAGACCTTGACGCCGTAATCCTGGGCGATGCCCGCGAGCCCCGAGGCGTAGCCCTGTCCGATCGCGCGGAACTTCCACTCCGGGCCGTGGCGGTAGAGCTCACCGAACACCATGGCGGTTTCGGTGGAGGCGTCCTCCGTCAGGTCGTACCGGGCGAGTTCGCGGCCGTCGGCCCGGTTCACCACGCGGATGAAGGCGTTGCGGACCTGGCCGAAGCTCTGGCCACGCTGAGCGGCGTCGTAGATGGAGACGGGGAAGACTATCTTCTCGACCTCCGCCGGGACCGAGGCCAGGTCGACCTCGACCTGCTCGTCGTCGCCGTCCCCGCCGCCGGTCAGGTTGTCGCCGGAGTGGACGACCGAACCCTCGGGGCTGCGCAGGTTGTTGAAGAATACGAAGTGCCGGTCCGACGGCACCTTGCCGCCGGCGTCACACAGCAGGGCGGAGGCGTCCAGGTCGTAGTCGGCACCGGTCGTGGTGCGGACGTCCCAGCCGAGTCCGACGGTGACGGCGGTCAGGCCCGGCGCCTCCTTGGTCAGCGAGACGTTGCCGCCCTTGGCCAGGGTCACTGCCATGAACTTCCTCCAGGTGGGTGGTGATCGGCCGGGTTGCCGGCCGGCCGGGCCGGCGTTGAGGGCAACCCCGGATCGGACCCTATAGTTTCGCAATTGCGCAAGCAAGAAATCGACGAGGCGCGGATGGTGCGCGAGCGGGAAGCCGGACTCTGTCACTCCGGCCGGCCCGCCTCCTCGATCTGATGGCGGAGGAACGGCAGGACCCCGCGCTCCAGTAGGGCCCGTTGCCAGGCGGCCCGGGCCTCCGCCACGCGTTCGCCGCCCGAAGACGCCGGGCGCGCCGTGCGGTGGCGCACGGCGGTCACGAGCACCCCGACGATCCCGATGAGGACCGCCGCCGCTGCGACCGCCATCGCCAGCCAGCCGGCGGCCTGCAGTCCGCGCGCGAGCCGCGCCTGGACGCCCAGGAGGCGGAAGCCGTACCCCAGGACGAGGAAGGCCCCCGCCGCGGTGGCCGCGAGGGCCGGGACGAGAACGGCCAGCGCGCCGAGCCCGTTCCCGAGTCGCGACGGTGTCGTCCGGTGCCGTGCCGAGCGCAGTTCGAGGTACGTGCGGTACTCGGGGATCGCGGCGGCGGCGATGGCCGCGCGCGACTCCAGGGCCCAGGCGCGGAGTTGGTCGCTGGTGACGGTGTTCGCGGCCCGGAGCGCCTCGGCGATCCGGGGGGAGTCGAGGCCCTGCTCGAGGACCTGCTCGAAGTCGGCTCGGTCTTCGGTCCGCGTGGGGTCGGTGCTCGGCATGCGCGGTCCTCGTCGTCGCGGCGGGTGGTGGGCAAGGGGGCGGCGCATCGCGGGCGGTGGGGGACGGAAGCGGCCGGCGGTCCGTCCCGGAATGTCCTGTGCGGGCCGCTCGGAGGCTTCTCTTCCGGAACACGGCCCGGTGAGCGGCCCGCCCGGGAAATGCCTACCCATCAGGCCGCCCGGCGAAGTCCCGCGCCCGTGCCGTGCGGAGGCGCGCCGGTCGCCCGGGCGCCGCCCGATCGCGCCGCCTCACACACTTGCTATATTGCGCAACCATGAAATTGTGGATGAAGGCGCACACATGACGCGCACCCCCGGTGCCGGGCGTCATGGCGCCCGGCGGAGCACACGGTTGAAGCGGCGGCGGCGCGGCCGGATACGCGTCCTGTCGGTCACGGCCGGAGTCTGCGTGCTCCTGCTGCTCGCGGGAGGCGTGTGGTTCTACTGCCGCCTGGACGGAAACATCGACAGCTTCGACGCCGGAGGACTGTCCAAGAACCGCCCCGCCGGAGGGCAGGGCGGCCGCAACGTGCTCGTCATCGGATCGGATTCACGGTCCGGGGCCAACAGCGCGCTCGGCGGGGGAGAGGGGGACGTCGGGCGCTCCGACACCGCGTTCCTCCTGCACGTGTACGCCGACCGGAGACACGCCGTCGCGGTGTCGATCCCGCGGGACACCCTGGTCGACATCCCGCCCTGCCGGCTGCCGGACGGGACGTGGACCGAAGCGAAGTCCGGCGCCATGTTCAACTCCGCCTTCTCCGTGGGGCTGACGGCCAAGGGCAACCCCGCCTGCACCCAGAACACGGTGGAGAAGCTCACCGGTCTCCGCGTCGACCACACCGTCGTCGTCGACTTCGCGGGGTTCGCCGCCATGACCTCCGCCGTCGGCGGAGTGCGGGTGTGCCTGCCCGGCGACGTCTACGAGGGGGACCTCGACCCCCACCGCGGATCACGCGGCGCGCGCATCTTCGCCAAGGGGCCGCAGACCGTGTCGGGGCGGAAGGCCCTGGACTACGTACGGCTCCGCCACGGCCTGGGCGACGGCTCCGACATCGGGCGGATCCGGCGTCAACAGGCCTTCGTCGCCGCCCTCATCAAGAAGGTCAAGGGCGAGGGCTTCGACCCCACCACACTGCTGCCGCTGGCCGATGCCGCCACCCGCTCCCTGACCGTCGACCCGGGCCTCGACTCGGCGCGGAAGCTGCTCTCCTTCGCCATGTCGCTCAAAGACGTGGATCTGCACGACACCAAGTTCGTGACACTGCCCTGGCGTTACCAGGGCAACCGGGTGGCGGTCGTCCAGCCGGACGCCGACGCCCTGTGGGACGCGCTCCGGCACGACCGCACCCTCGACGGCAAGGCGACCGACGGCGGGAGCCCGCCCGCCGGTGCCTCCCGGCACCCGGAACCCTCCTCGTCGCCCTCCCCGGGCGCAGGGATCAGCGTGAGCGTCCACAACGGAACGGCCGTGCCGGGCTTGGCCGCCCAGGCCGCCGGCGCGCTGCGCGCCGCGGGCTTCACGGTCAGCGGCACCGGCGACGCCCCGCCCCGCGAACGGACGGCGGCCGACGCCGGGCGGACGACCGTCGTCACCTACGGCCCGGGCCTGCGCGACCGCGCGCGGACCGTCGCCGACCGCTTCCCGGGCGCGGAACTGCGGCCCTCGTCCGTCCCCGGAATCGATGTCGTCCTGGGCACCTCCTACGCCTCCTCCCGCACCGCGCGACCCGCCCCCTCGCCGTCCGCGTCGACGCCCGCCGCGGTGCCCTCACGGGTGGCCGAAGAGGCCCGCTCCGCCGACGACGACATCTGCTCCCGCATCTCCTACGGCTGACAGACCGGGACGACCGACTCAACGCCCGGTACCGCCAGGTCATTTGACCGCCGCGTCCGGCCGACCGCTTCCCCTCCGGCCGTGCGACGGTGCGGACGGGTACGCGGTCCGGGGCCGCCCGCGTCCCACGGCGCCCCGAGGGACGGGGAAGCGCGGCGGCCACGTGACGACGCCGGTAGCCGGCGGATGGGTGCCGGACGTCGGTGACGGCGGCGTACGCGCAGGAGCGCGGCGCGCGGTCCGGCCCCGCCGACGCACGCCGGACCACGTGTACGACTTCGTCACCCACGACCTGTCCGGGAGCCTGCCGTCGGGACCGCTCACCGCGGTGAGCGGCCCCGACGGCCCCGACGGCCCCGACGGCCCGGAAGGCGCGAGAAGCGCCGGCCGCCCACCGCCGACGCCGGCGAAACCGGACGGGGGGGCGGAGCGTGAGCCGCCGCCCGTGTCCCGCCTCATCCTCTAGAGTGCGGCTGTGCATCACGAGACGCCCCCCGGACCCCTCCCCGTGCCCGGCGCCGCCGGTTACGGCGAAGCAGCGGAAACGCTCGCCGCGCAGTACGAGGGCGTGGAATTCGCCGAGGTACACCGCGAGGTGCTGCACCTGTTCCCCCAACTCCCGGGAACGGTACTCGACATCGGGGCGGGCAGCGGACGGGACGCCGCCGCGCTGGCCGGGTTCGGGCACCGCGTCGTCGCCGTGGAGCCCACGGCCGGATTCCGCGCGGTGGGCCGGCGCCTGCACGCGGACCGGGAGATCGAGTGGGTGGACGACGCGCTGCCCGAGCTGCGGTCCCTGCGAGAACGGCGGTTCGACCTGGTCCTGCTGACCGCCGTGTGGATGCACCTGGACGAGGCCGAACGCTCGGCGGCCATGCCGGCCGTCGGCCGACTCGTCGTACCCGGCGGCCGGGTCGCCCTCTCCCTCCGGCACGGGCCCGTCCCGGAGGGCCGGCGCATGTTCCCCGTCACGGCCGACGAGACGGCCGCCCTGGCACGCCGGTGCGGACTCGCCACCGTCCACCGCGCACGGAACACGGATCCGCTCGGGCGGACGGAAGTGACCTGGAGCCACCTGGTCTTCGAGCGGCTCTGACCCGGCGCCGACACCGGCCGGCACCGCGGAGCGCGCTCCGAGACCGTGCCGGTCCCGGCCCCCGGCTGGGCCGCCGGGCCGGCCCGGCACCGCTGCCGCTTCCGTCCGGTGGCCCCGGCCCGCTGGGCGTACCGCTGTGGCTGTCCGACGGTGGCCGACGGCGTGCTGGACGTGTACCGCTTGCCGGAAGGAAGATCGGAACAGTGTAAAGATCGGCGTAAGTTTGATTTAACTTTCATACGGGATTGCTGCCGTATTGTTCAGAAACCGTGCAATACGAGCTGTTGTCGGCGGTTCCCTCGGCGTGTCGCCGTGTGCCGCGCAAGGGGCTCCGCCCCGCCCGAGATGCGGCCCTGAGGGTGGGCGTGCACGCTGGAACGACGATCTCGACGTCCCCCGACGAAAGGGTGAAGGAGCATGATCGTCCAGAAACTGCACGAAGCCGGCCTGCGGAGCGAGCACGCCTACTGCATGGCCTTCGGCTCCATCGCGCTGACGGTGGTGGCCTGGGCCGGGTCGCTGAAGGCGGAGAGCGCCGGCACCGCCCGAGCCGACCGCTGGGGCATCTTCGTCGGCGAGTGGGCGCCGACGTTCTTCACCCTCGGTCTGGCACTGGCCCGTTACGAGGACCGCGACTGATCACGAGGACCGCGACCGACGACCGAGACGACTCCGGCACGGCCGCGGCCGTCGGGAACCGTCCGCTGCCACGGACGGTTCCCGCACGTCGGCCGGAACCCGGACGCGGGTCCCGGAACCGGCGGTTCGGGCCCCTGGTCCGGGTGAAGGGACCCCGGTCGCCGGGACCCGACGGGGCGTCGCCACTATGTGGGCATGACCCACGACTACCCGGCCGACAAGACAGGTGAGCACGCCTTCCCCTGCCCCCACTGCGCGACGGGGGACAACGCGCCCGTGGCGGAGGCGCGGGCGGGCAAACGCTCGTTCCGTGACGACCTGAACCGCAGACTCGCGACCGAGCCCGCCCTCGAAGGCAGCGGTTGCTGGGACTCCGTCGAAGGGACGGTGCTGGCGGCGGTGGCCGGTGTCGCCGGGTTCTCCTTCGCCGACAAGTGGGGCTGGCCGAGGCCCGAAGTCATCGGCGCGGTCGTCGCGGCACTCGTCATCGCGGGCCTGATCGTCTTCATCCGCGCCCAGAACCGCGACCTCCGCCGGGTTCGGGCCGGCGCCGCCCGGGCCGCCGAACTCGTCGGAGACGCGCGCTACTGCTACACCTGCGGAGGCGTCTTCCACCCCACCGGCACACCGTGGCCGAGCCTCGTGACACCGGACGCGTTCCGCCGGTACGTCTGGACCGGCGCGGGCTACGGCGACCTGCTCGACGCGAAGGCGCGGGCGGCCAAGATGCCGTGACGGCGGAGCGGTGCGCCGCGGGCGGAGCGTCAGGGGCAGTCGTCGCTGATGCCGCACACCCAGGCCAGCGCGTCGTGCGCGCCCTGGGTGAACAGGGCGGCGCCGGGCGGCAGGGCGGGATCGTCGAGCTGCACCACGGCCGCGTCCACTTCGGCCATGAGCGTCTCCATGTCGACGCCGCCGACGAGCGTGGCGCCGGTGACGGGCGCCCCGCCGGGCGCGCCCAGCGCCCACCGGTACCCGGCCGCGGCACCGCGGGCGTACGGCCCGTCCCGTCCCGGCCCGTCACCCGCCCGGATCCGCCGGTAGGCGCGGGCCACCTGGCGGCGCGTACGCGCCCCCGTCAACAGTTCTTCCACGGCTGCGAGTTCCCCGGTCATACCGGTGCGTGTATCCGCGCGGGCGGAACTGATGCCCGTCACCACCCTCGACGGTCGCGCATCTCGCTCCTCCACGGGGCGTACGGGAACGCGGAGCGAAGAACGCGCCGGGGAGGCGGAAGAGACTCCCGGGACGGCGGCGGGAAAACCGGACCCGGGGGGAAGCGGAGGGCACCGGCGAACCGAAACGGAATGAGTGGCGTAATCCGGGGCAGGCGCGTGCTGGTCGGTACGCCTGCTCACGCTCTTCCGGGAGGAATCCATGCTGCTCGCCCACCCCGCCGTTCTCCGCGACCTCGTCGAGCGCCACACGGCGCTGCAGCGTTCCGCGACCGCACGTCCGGCGGACCCGGCGATCCGGCGGCAGCTCGCGGACGTGACCTACACCCTGTGCGTGTCCACCGGTACCCGCGACATCGCCGACGCCCTGCGGGCGGCCCGCCGCCGGCTGGCCGACGCCCCCGACCCCGTGGCGGGCGCCGGGGCTTCCGTCGACGCCGTCCTGCCCCGCCAGGCGGTCCCGGTGACCTCGCCGGTCCCGTCCGTCACGCCGGTGGGCCGACCGGTACGCCGGACGGCGGACCGGGCCGCCCGGCTCGAAAGCCGGCCGGCCGGTCACTCCGCGCGGATCACCAGCGCGTAGTCGCCCAGCCCGAGCAGCCGGTGCCCGGACACGTTCCCCTGAGTGGTGTGCACGGTCCCGATGCGCCCGGTCGCGGGGTCGAAGGCGACGTCCTTGACGGTGCCGTGCTCGTCCCCCCGGTCGGTGAGGACCCGGCTGCCGAGGAGCTCGTGGTGGTCGGGTTCCTGTGACACCACCGGTTCCGCGGCCGAGCGGACGATCACCGCGTCCGGACCCACCGCCCGCACCAGACTCCACGGCAGCCAGGCCCGGCCCCTGCGGGCCGGGCCGCCGGACAGCCGCAGATGCCCGATCAGCCCCAGCGGCGCCTCGACGGCCAGCGCCTCGACCGTCCCGAGCTCAGCGGCCTCGTCCGCCGTCACGACGGGCAGCCCCTTCGTCCCGCTGAACAGCATCATCACAGGTGCTCCTTCCCTTCCGCCGCGGCGTCCGCCCGCGGCCCGGCGGTCGCCGCCCTGGCGGCGAAGATCTCGACCTGCGTGGTGAAACTGGGCAGGTCGTCCGCCACGAAGTGGGACGCGTCGGAGGGCACCACCAGCGCCCGCCCCGACACCGCGAGCGCCTCCCCCCGGGGCACGAAGACGCTGTTCCGCCCGTGCTCCCGGTGGACGAACGCCTCGGTGGCGGAGATCCGGAACCCGACCACCCGGCCATCCGGAGCCACCACCACGTCCAGCACGCTCCCGGCCTCGACACCCTCGTCCGTCAGCACCTTCGCCCCCGGCACCGCGCCGTGCGCCGCCTCGCCCGAGGCCACGACGGCCGCCGGCTCGGCCAGCGCCTCCCGCCCCGGGATCATCACGGCGTGCCGGCCCAAAGCGTGCACCGAGGACCACGGCAAACTCTGCTTGAGCGGCCCGGCCAGCAGGCCGCGCCCGTTCAGCGTGAATCCGGTGATCTGTCCCGCCGTGCCGTCGAAGACCGTGTCCTTGATCTCCGCGACGGCCTCTCCACCCAGGGTCACCACCGGCCGCTTGGCCAGCTCGGAGGCGAGCATCAGCGATTCCACCGCGTGCCTCCCCTGCCCGCCCGCTGCCCACGCCGGACCACGATCACCGTTCCGGACCGCCTCCGCGCCTGCACGCCCACCAGGGCGCCGGCCACGATGAGCAGGCCCACGGCCGCAATGATCAGCCAGCCCCACCAGAGCATCGTTCACCTCCCGGTTTCACAACCGTCCATGCCGTCCGTGCCGTTGATGCCCATCGCTGCCGGCTCCGTGCCGCCGGTGGGCACCGGACCGCATGCCCGCTCCGCTCCGGCCGATGCGCCGCAACCGGCGCGACGAAGCGGCGAGTTGGCGCACGGGCCAGGAACGCGCCGTCGTGTGGCACCGCACGCGGGCGGACGTGAACGGGGTCACGCGGGGTGGGAGGACCCTCGGAGCCGACGGCCGTGGCTCCGCCACCCGCGCCGCGTATGCGCACCCTCGCCCAGCGTGAGACGCGGGGGCTCGGCGTGTGAGGCCGGGCATAGGGCCCCGATCACATACGAAGCCCTTTAGTGCTGTGGGGTGCGCATTTCCCGCGGGATGTGCGGGGGTTTGGCGGGTGGTGAACGAGGTGGGGGAGTAGGTCACAGTGCTTGGCAGGGGTTTTCCGGGCCGCTATCAATGGGTGAGTCGCAGGGCGCCGTGCTGGGAACGGCGCTTCTTTTCGCGCCGGGTTCGGTTTCGTTTCGGGTTTCGGTGTGCTGCGGCTTTCGCGAGAGAAAGAGGTTCGGTTCGATATGCGCTCCACTCACTCCGGCTATACCCGTCTGTCGAAGGTCCACAAGTTCTCCGCCGCCGGTCTCGGTGCCGCGGGTGCCGCCGCGGTCGCGTTCGCGGTGGTCTCCGGTGGTACGGCCGTCGCGGACACGCAGTCGGTGTCCGTGAAGCCGGTGGCGTTCGAGGCCACGGCGTTCGCGGGTCAGGGCCAGGGCGAGGCGGCGCACACGTCGGACGAGGCGGCCGCGCGGGCGAAGGCCGAGGCGGCGGCGAAGGCGAAGGCCGGCACCGAGGCGAAGGCGAAGGCGGAGAAGGAGCGTGCCGGGAAGCAGGCGGCGAACCGTTCCACCACCCGCGAGCCCGTCCGCAAGCCCGCCGCCGCGGCGCCGAAGGCGTACGCGGACGACCTGGAGGGCTGGATCTCGCAGGCGCTGGACATCATGAAGGCCAAGGGCATCCCGGCCTCGTATGACGGTGTGAAGCGCAACATCATGCGGGAGTCGACCGGTAACCCGCGTGCGATCAACGACTGGGATGTCAACGCGGTGAACGGTGTGCCGTCGAAGGGTCTGCTGCAGATCATCGACCCGACGTTCAAGGCGTATCACGTGGAGGGCACGTCCTGGGACATCTGGGACCCGGTCGCCAACATCGTCGCGTCCTGCAATTACGCGGCCGACAAGTACGGCTCGATGGACAACGTCAATTCCGCCTACTGACGGAGAAGACGGAAAACCACGCCGGAGGGCGGCGGCACCGCGAAAGGGTGCCGCCGCCCTCCGGCGTGTCCGCATCATCGTCTTCCGCCGGGGTAGTCGTGGCGCATGCGCAAAGCGGTGAGCTCATGGGACGAAGCGGCCTTCCGCGCGGTGGCGACCCGGCACTGGCCCGGCGCCGACCGTGTACTGCCCCGGTTGTCGCGCAGCGCCGACCGGGGCCTGCTGTGGTTCGGCCTCGCGGCCGGCGCCGTGGTGCTGGGCGGCAGGCCGGCCCGCCGGGCGGCCCTGCGGGGCGCCGCGTCGCTCGCCGTGGCCTCGGCCACGGTGAACACGCTCGGCAAACGGTCGGTACGCCGCGCACGGCCCCTGATGGACGTCGTCCCCCTCGTCCGACGGCTGGCCCACCAGCCGATCACCACGTCCTTCCCCTCCGGCCACTCGGCCTCCGCCGCGGCCTTCGCCACGGGCGTCGCCCTGGAGAACCCCGGCTGGGGCCTCGCCCTGGCGCCGCTCGCGGCGTCCGTCTGCTTCTCCCGCGTCTACACGGGCGTGCACTACCCGGGTGACGTGCTGGTCGGCGCCGCGCTCGGCGCGGGTGCCGCCTTCGCCGTGCGCGGCCTGGTCCCCACGCGACAGCAGCTCGCGCCGCCCGCCCGGCCGCAGGCGGACGCCCCCGCCCTCCCGGAGGGCGCGGGCCTGGTCGTGGTGGCGAACCCCGGATCGGGCCAGCGGCTGACCGAACGGCCGGACGTCGCCGACCCCCTGCGCTCCGTGCTGCCGCGCGCCGAGTTCGTGACCGTCCGCACCGGCCCCGACGGGCCCGGCCCCTCGCTAGGGGAGGCCCTGGAGAAAGGGGCGGAACGGGCCCGGGAGCTCGGGGGTGCGCTCGGCATCCTGGGCGGCGACGGCACCGTCAACGCCGCCGCGGCCGTCGCCCGGCGGCACGGGCTGCCGCTGGCCGTCCTGCCCGGCGGCACGCACAACCACTTCGCCTACGACCTGGGCATCGAGACCCTCGGCGACGCCTGCCGGGCCGTCGAGTGCGGGGAGGCGGTCGCCGTCGACATGGTGCGGATCCGGGGTGGCATGGAACGCGACGAACGGTGGTTCCTGAACACGTTCAGCGTCGGCGCCTATCCGGAGCTCGTCCGGATCCGGGAACGGTGGGCCTCCCGCATCGGCGCCTGGCCCGCCGGGATCCTCGCCGCCGTGCACGTCCTGCGGACCGGCCGGCCCGTCACCGTGGAGATCAACGGCCGGCGGCAGCGGGTGTGGACGGTCTTCGCCGGCAACTGCACCTACCGCGGCCTCGGCGCGGCCCCGGTGCGCCGGCACGACCTCGCCGACGGTGTGCTGGACGTCCGTATCGTCTCCGCCGGCCGGCTGGCCCGCACCCGCCTGCTGGCGGCGGCCCTGACGGGCGGCATCCGCAGCACCCCCGTCCTCGGCACGGCCCGCCTGCGGCGGCTGCGCATCGGCGGGCTGGATTCGGGCGCGCACTTCGCGTACGACGGCGAGACCGCCCCGGTGCCGGGCGGGCTGACGCTGGAGAAGGAGAACGAGGCGCTGGTGGTCTACCGGGTGCCCACCGGCCCGTAGGCGCGCGGCCGGGCGGGGGCCGGCGGAGCCGTCCCCGCTCAGGCGGCCGGCGGGGCACCGAGCAGCCCGCCGGTGCCGGTCACCGAGAGGAGGCGGGCGACGCCCCGCTGGAGGGGCCCCCGCACCACCAGCTCGGTCCCGGCGTCCGCGGCCTCCAGCCGCGCCCACAGCAGGGCGTTCAGTCCGGTGCAGTCGCAGAAGCTCACTTCGGCGAAGTGCAGATCCAGGGCGCACGGGTGGTGCTGCCCGAGGCAGGCACCGATGGCGCGGCGCAGTCCGGGCGCGGTGCCGAGGTCCACCTCGCCCGTGAGGCGGATGGCGGCGCGAGAGCCGTGGAGGTCCACGCGGGTGCGCAGGCGCCGTGCCGATGGGTCGGGGTTCGTCATGTGCCGCTCCCATGGAGAGCCGGTAGGCGGGCAGGAGCCGGGCTCCTCCCTCCATTGTCATCATCCGTGGGCGGTTTCATCTTTCGGGTGGGTCGACGCGGTGGTCCGTTCCTCGTATGAACCGTGCGCCGTTGGTCGTACGGATCCGCCACCCGGCGGAGCGTAGTGGGATCAAACGACCTCATGACGGAGTGATGAATGATGCGTGCTCTGGCCCGGACCGGCGTCGCGACGGGCGCGATGGCCGCCGCCCTGCTCACCCTCGCGGGCCCGGCGTCGGCGGACGACGGCGGCCGGCACGGCGGCCGGAACGTGGTGGGTGCGTCGGGTGTGGCGAGTGGGGTGGCGAGCGCGCAGGCGGACGACTCGTCCAACAACTGCCGGGACCTCGTCGGAGTGCTGTCTTCCCACGACTGCCGCAACGACAGCGTCCGCGGCCATGCCCCCACGCACAACACCGACACCTTCACCGGCGTCCTGGCCGGCATCCTCTCCGGCACCGCCGTCGACCACAGCAACAACTGCGGCAGCCTCGTCGCCGTCCTGTCGGAAACCCACTGCGTCATCATCGAACGCCCGGCGCGCCACCGCTAGAACACCCCCACCCGGCCGGACCCACCGGCCGGGCCCCGCGACGAAGCCCGCGCACGCTGCCCGCCCGACACGTCACCGTGCCGCGGCGAGTGGGTACTCGGGCAGGACGATGTCCCCCGCCTTGGCGAACTGGGCGGCGAGCAGGGTCCGTAGCGGCCTGCGGTTCATCTGCCGCATCGAGAAGTTCCGCAGCCGGATGCCCAGCGCGCTCGACGGCGCGTACCCCGCCGCACCGCCCGGTGGCAGTTCCTGGGCCCGGTCGACGTAGGGCCGCATCACCCGGTCGTAGCGGGGGAACGCCACCCGGTGGTCGCCGTCGGCCGCGGCCAGCTCGCCCGCCAGCACGTACGCCCCGACGAGCGCCAGGCTGGTGCCCAGGCCGGTGAGCGGCGTCGGGCAGTACCCGGCGTCGCCGAGCAGCACCACCCGGCCCCTGGACCACCGGTCCAGGCGTATCAGGCCCATCGAGTCGAAGAAGAAGTCGGGTGCCTCCCGAGCCGCCCCCACCAGGTACGCAGCCTCCCAGCCGACCCCCGTGAAGCGTTCGGCCAGCAGCCGCTGTTGGGCGGCGGTGTCCCGTCGGCCGACCGCGAGCGGCGGCGAGCGGAAGCTCAGGCCGGCCTTGATCTCGCCAGGGAGCCGGCCGGGCCGGGCGGAGACGACCCGTCCGCCGGGCGCGTTGTGCATCATGAACCAGCCGTCGAGGTCCGGGCCGCCCATGGCGGTGAACCACGCCGTGTACAGGCCCAGGGGCCGGACGAACGCGTGCTCCGGCCCGAACGCGAGCGCGCGCACCGCCGAGTGGGGGCCGTCCGCCCCGACGACGAGCCCGAACCGGCGGGTGCCCGCGGACCGGAACGAGACCGTCACCCCGGTCTCGTCCTGGGCGAGCTCCGTGACGGTGTCGTCGAAGAGGTACTCGGTGTCCCGGCCGGGGCCGGTGGCCTCGTACAGGAGGCGCGCGAGATCACCGCGGAGGATCTCGATCTCGGAGATGATCCCCTCGCCACCGAAGCTGTCCGCCGTCATCCGCGCGGAGATCCGGCCGGAGGCGTCCACGTACGCGAAACCGCGCTGGTCGAGGCCGAGTGCCCGCGCCTCCTCCATGAGCCCCATCCGCTCCACGACGGTGCGGCCGGCCCCGCGGAGGTCCACGGCCTGGCCGCCGGGACGCGGGGCGGGAGCCCTTTCGACGACGGTGACGGAGAATCCCGCCCTGCGTAGCCAGTACGCGAGTGCGGGTCCGGCGATGCCGCCGCCGGAAACGAGGATGTCGGTGTTCTGCATAGGGGGCAATGTACGGCGTACGCACTGGAGGCGGCAAGCCGGGTTGGCCCGTAAAAGCCCGCGTATACAGTGGAGTTGGGGTTGGACGTGCACTAGTGCGGTGGGATTGCGGGCGGCCTCGCGGGCCGGGCCGTTGGCGCATCGCCCGGCACGCGCCGCTACGGTGATGCCCTCCAAGGTGCACTAGTGCGGGAAGAGAGAGGGATCGTGGATCGGCGTACGGGCTCGCGCTCCGGCCGGATCGTCGAGGAGATCCGGAGGCGCGTGGAAACGGGCGAACTGACCCCGGGGGATCGCGTCCCCTCGACGCGCGAGATCACCCGGCAGTGGGGCGTCGCCATGGCGACCGCGACCAAGGTGCTCACCGAGCTCCGGCACGAGGGGCTGGTCCGAGTGGTTCCGGGCGTCGGCACCGTCGTCGCCGCGCCGCCCCGGCGTGCGGAGCGCGAGGCCCGTCGGCCGGCCGCGCCGGCGACCGCCTCGGCCCGGCGGGGGAGCGGTGCGGACCAGGGCCTCACGCTCGACCGGATCGTCGGGACCGCCGTGGCGGTCGCCGACGCCGAGGGGCTCTCCGCCGTCTCGATGCGGCGGGTCGCCACCGGCCTCGGGGTGGCGACGATGTCGCTCTACCGGCACGTGTCCGACAAGGACGCCCTGCTGGTGCGGATGATGGAGGCCGCCTTCGCCCGGACTCCGTTCCCCGATGTCCCGCCGGACGACTGGCGGGAGCGGCTGACCGTCGCGGCCCGGTTGCTGTGGCGGGTGTTCCGCCGCCATCCGTGGCTGGCCCCCGCCCTCTCGGTGACCCGCCCCCAACTCGTGCCCAGCGCCCTGCCCTTCACCGAATGGGTGCTCGGTGCTTTGGACGGCCGTGGGCTGGACGCCGCGACGGTCTTCTCCACCCACCTGAGTCTGATCAACTACATCCGTGGCACCGCTGTCAACATCGAGGCCGAGGAAGAGGCCGTGGAAGTCACCGGTATGGACACCGACGGCTGGATGGACGCCCAGGAGCCCGCCCTGCGGCAGGTGCTGGCCGGCGGCCGTTTCCCGACGATGGCACGGCTCACCGCCGTCCCCTACGACTTCGATCTCGACGACCTCTTCGAGTTCGGCCTGCGGCGCTTCCTGGACGGCGTGGCCGCTCTCTTGGAGGAGGCGCAGGGCTGAGCCGGGCGTACACGCGCGTCCTCGGGCCGGCGGTCCCGGACACCGCGCTCCCGTTCCCCCGGTAACCACCCCCGAGCCGCCCGCCGTTCGGTAGCGTGGGCGCGCTCGGGGGACAGGGAGGTGTACCGCCGCGCGAGCCGGGGCGGTCGGAGTCCGGGGTGGGTGACATGGCGGGGACGGCGGGAGTTCGGCGGGTGGCAGGGCAGGGTGAGCGGCGTGCGGTGGTCGTCGGAGGGAGTCTGAGCGGGCTGCTCGCCGCGTATGTGCTGGCCGATCACGCCGACACGGTGACCGTCGTGGAACGCGACCGGTTCCCCGACGGACCGGAGCACCGGTCCGGCCTGCCGCAGGACCGGCACACCCATGTGCTGCTGGAGAGTGGCCGGCAGGCGCTGGAACGGCTTCTGCCCGGTGTCGTGGACGAACTGCGCGCGCACGGCGCTCCGGCGGTCGGCATGCCCGACGATTTGCTGCACTGGCAGGCGGGCCGGTGGTACCGGCGCACCCCCGCCACCATCCGCTTCCTCAGTGCCTCCCGCCCTCTCGTCGACTGGGTGGTACGCCGCCGGGTCCTGGCCCACCCCCGGATCCGGCTCGTCGAGGGGAGGGAGGTCACCGGGCTGACGGGTGACGCCACCCGGGTGCGCGGCGTCCGGCTGCGCGCCCGGGGTGCCGGACGGGTGGGGGAGGGGCCCGGCACGATCCCGGCCGACCTGGTCCTGGACGCCTCGGGGCGTTCCTCCAAGGCCCCCGGCTGGCTGACGGACCTCGGCGCCGAACCGCCCCACGAGGAGCGCATCGACACCGGGCTCGCCTACGCCACCCGGTTCTACCGGGCGGGCGGCAACGCGGACGCGCCGTTCCGGGGGATCTACATCGTCCCGGACGCCACCCAGCCGTACGGCGGGCTCATCCTGCCGATGGAGGGCGACCGCTGGACCGTCCTGCTCTCCGGGCTCCGGGGCTGTGAACCGCCCACCGACGACGCCGGGTTCAGGGCCTTCGCCGACCGTCTCCCGCATCGCGTCTTCGGCGAGTGGATCGACAAGGCCGAACCGCTCGCCCCGGCCCACGGCCACCGGGCCACCGCCAACGTCCGCCGCCGCTACGACCGGCCGGGCCGGCGCCCGGCGGGCTTCCTCGCCGTCGGGGAGGCGCTGTGCGCCTTCAATCCCGTCTACGGCCAGGGCATGGCGGTGGCCGCGCTGAACGCCCTGGCCCTGCGCGCCGCCCTGGACGACACCCGCCGGGTGCCGGCCACCCGGCGGGTGCGGCGGGCGCTGTCCGCGTCCGTCCGCCCGGCGTGGAGCGTCTCCGCCGGTGGTGACCGGCTGCTGCCGTGCGCCGTCGGGAACGCGGCGCGGGCCCGGGCCGCCGACCGGCCGGGCGCGTGGTACATGTCCCGCGTCGCCCGGCGGGCCACCGGCGACCCGCTGGTCGGGGCCACCTTCCGGGCGGTGACGGGGCTCGTCCTCCCGCCCTCCGCCCTGTTCGCGCCGGCCGTCGCCCGGGCCGTATTGCTGCGCCCCGAGCCCCACGCCCCCGCCGACCCGCCGATGGAGCGGGAGCCCGGGGCGGCCGGTCGGACCGGCGCTCAGGTGCGCAGCGGGCCCTCGCAGGAGTAGTCGGCGGTCCCGGCCCGGCCGTCGGACCAGACGTCCACCGGGCCGAAGGAGCAGTTCATCTCCGCCAGGTTGGTGGAGGCGGGCCGGGCCCGCTCCAGGAGGAAGTAGTCGACCGTGTCCGACATGTCGCGGAAGACGCGGTCGGGGTCGGCGGCGTCGCCGAGGTTCGCGGTGATGCGGCCGGTGCACACGAAGCGCCGCACCGACGGGTCGGGGCCGGCGGCGCAGGCCGGTGTCAGCGAGGTGGCCGAGGCCAGGGACGCGCGCACGGCCTCGGGGGAGGAGTCCCGCAGCCGGTCGTTCGGGGTGACGTCCGTACTGGGCACGTACAGCCGGTCCACCTCGGCGATCCGCCGGTCGAGGAAGGCGTCGTACGCGCGCTGGATCCCCGCGTCCTTGCCGGTCCGGTCGCGCCACGCGTCGAACCCGGCCGGGTCGTCCGCCCGCAGCAGGCCGTACATCTCCCGCAGCAGCGACGGCCGTTCGGTCCAGAGGAACTCGAAGAAAGTGCCCGCGTAGTCGTAGAAGCGGAAGCCGTCGCCGTCGTACGTCGCATGCAGCAACCGGTCGACGCTCATCCGCGGGCCGCCGTTCGCCGTGTCCTTGATGACGCCCCGGACCAGCGACTTGCGCACCTTGACGCCCTCACCGCGGGTGGCGCCGGCGAAGAACTCCGCCGTCCCCTCGTCCATCGCGGTGGTCCGGTCGCCCTCGTACCAGCGGCCCTCGCCGAACAGGCCGGGCACCGCCCACCGTCCGTTGAGGTAGTGGGTGTACTCGTGCCGGAAGAGCTCCTCCAGGGTCAGGGAGGAGTCCTGCGGGACGCGGCGCTGGTACGTGTAGAAGGTCGCGCCCTGCTCGATGTACATGCCGCCGTTGGCCGTGCTCAGCCCGGTGAGCAGCGGCTGGAAGTCCTCATACTGGGCCCGTGAGGCGTACAGCACGATGTGCAGGGTGGCGTTGTCGTCCCCGGCCAGTGGTTTCTCGCTGCCCAGCACCCGGTGGAACTGCGCCTTCACCTGCTTGCTCGCGTAATACAGCCTGTCCACGGTGGCCCGGTCCAGGGCGGTGCGCACCGTGATGCCGCCCCCGTCGTAGGAGTAGGCGGCGGGGAAGAGGCGCCGCTCGACGTCCGGCTTGCAGACGCGGTACGCGGCGCACGCCTGGTAGTGGACCAGCCAGCCGACCGCCTTGGCCCACGGCGAGCTCAGCGCGCCGAAGTTCCGCTCGGCCACCGGAAGCAGCGCGCCGAGGCCGGACACCGTCTCCTTCCTCAGCGCGTCGACCTCACCGAAGCGGCCGTACTCGCCGATCGCGTCCCGGGCCACCCACGCGTTGGGCGTGTCCTTCAGGTGCCGGTAGCCGGCGAACCTGCGGAACGCCTCGCGGTAGGCGGGGTTGGCGGACACCACCGTGCGGAACGCGGTGTCCTTGTTCCCCGGGTACAGGCCCAGGTAGTTGACGGACAGGCCGGCGAGGGCGGCGCCGCCCCAGGACGGGTCCTTGTACGTGGTGGTGTGGTACGGGTCCATGGTCGCCAACACCTTGCGGATCAGGCCGGGTTGCGACTGGCGCAGGCCGGGCCCGCTGCCCGCGTACAGGGCCTCGCGCAGGCTCTCCGCGTTGGAACGCGTCACGTCGAAGCTGTGCGCCGCCCCGCCGAAGGCGCTGATCGCGCGGCGCATGGCCTCGGTGGTCGGCGGGTCCGTGACGTCGATCTCCGTACGCGAGAAGTCGTGGTACACGACGGCGTGGAGGTAGGTCAGCATCTCCAGCAGGTGACCGCCGTTCCGGCCGTCGTGCCGTGGCGCGAGGGCGGATATCCGGCGGGAGACGGCCTGGACGTGCGCGTCGGACATGACGGGGGCGAGCCGGGCGTCCCAGGTCCAGAGGAGAGTGCGGAGGCAGCCGTCCGCGGTGACGGCCGGATCGGCGAGGAAGTCGGCGAACGCCTCGGGTTTCAGGCCGGTCACGCCGTCGAGCGTGCAGGGGGCGAGCGAGGGCCTGGGGATGCCGTCCGGCCGGGGCGCGGGGGTACGGGCGCCGGGCACCCGGCCCTCGGGCAGCCCGCCGGGAGCCGGCAGGACGTGGGCCGCCGGGCGGGGAGCCCGGGCCAGCCGGTCGGCCCGGTCGTGCCCGGGGTCCGGGCCGGCCGCCGGCACCGGCCGGGCGGTGGCGCCCGCCGGCGGGGGGACGGCGGCCGACGCGAGGGCCGGGGCCGTGACCGCCCCCGTCAGGGCGGCGGCGAGGGCGCCGGCGAGCAGGGAACGGCGGACGGGTCTGGGTCGGGACACCGTTGTCTCCAGAGTGGGGGGAAGTGTGGGGAGGCCGAACCGCCCGAACCGCGGGGCGCGTTGTGGTCCGGCCGCTGAGCGCTGTGTGATGCGTAACGTAGTAATGTGACATTGCATTGACAAGACGTCCGCACCGAAGTCGCCGGGAGCGGAGGCCGCGGCCGGAACGCGGGGCGTACCGTTCGCGCGGCGCGGCCCGGCCGCCGGTGGCAGCCTGGATCCATGGACCGCACAGAGCCGGCGCTCGCCGGAGACGACGAGGTACGGGCATCGGGGCGGCCGCTGCCGCCGGGCCAGCACGTCGCCCCCCATGAACGCTTCGGCCCGCCGCAGTTCGCCCACCGCCACGTCGCCGTCCCCGACCGGCCGGTGCTGGTGGTCGGCGGCGACGTGGCCCGCCCGGCCCAGTTCGACCTCGCCGAACTTCTGCGCGCGGCCGGCCCACGCCGCATCCGCCGGGGCGACCTGCACTGCGTCTCGACCTGGACGGCGCGCGACCTCACCTGGGAGGGCGTCCCCTTCCACGCCGTGGAGCGGCTGATCGCCGAGACCGTACAACCCCACCCGCGCGCCCGCTGGCTGCTGGTCACCGGCCTGGACGGCTACCGCGACTGCCGGCCGCTCGCCGCGGCCCGGGACGACGGGGTCCTGCTGGCGGACCGCCTCGACGGCGGACCCCTGCCCGCCGAGCACGGCGCCCCCGTCCGGCTGGTGGCCCCCGAGGAGTACGGCTACAAGAGCGTCAAGCACGTGGTCGCCCTGGAGTACCGCCGCCGCTACGCCGCGCCCTCCACGCGGCTGCTCCAGCACCCGCACGGGCGGGTCGCGCGGGAGGAACGCAGCCGGTTCCTTCCCGGGCCGGTGTGGCGGCGGCTGTGGGCCCTGGCGCTGCCGTGGATGCGGCGGCGGTACCGGAAGGCGTGAGCACGGACGGCCGCCCCCACGCCGTGGCCGGCACGGCGTAAGGCCCGCGAGATCGGCCGGACCGGGCGTCCGCCGGCCGCCCCCTTCCGGTGGTGCGTCACCACGCGACACCCCTCAGAGGAGCGGGCGCACGGCCGAGCGGGCCACGGGCGCCGCGGGCCCCCGCGTCCCCCCGCCGTGGGGTGCCGCCGGATTGCCCTTCCGGCGCCACCCCGGTCCACGCCATCATGTGGGGGACCAGGCACCGGACCGCGGGGAGGGCGACGCGTGAGCGTTTTCGGCAAGGGCATCGAGAAGGCGGAGGTGCGGCTGAAGTGGGACCCCGCGCCTTACGGCGCCGACCCGCACGACCTGGATCTCGTCATCGCCGTCTTCCGGGCCGACGACCCGCACGGCGCCCCGTCCCAGTTGGTGCACTTCGGCCGCCGCTCGCCCGACGGCACCGTCACCCTCAACCGCGACAGCCGCAACGGCAAGGGCTTCGGCTGGGACGAGGTGATGACCGTCGAGCTGTTCCGGATGGCCGAGGCCAACGGGCGGGTCGTCGTCGGCGTGGCCGCCCAGCAGACCGACGGCCGGCTGACCTTCGCGGACGTGGCCGGGCCCCGGGTGCAGATCGTGGCCGGTTACGAGGTGCTGACCGAGGAGGACTTCGCGTCCGTCGGCGGGTCCACGGCGGCCACGGTCGGCGAGTTCGTCCGGGACGCCGCCGGGCTGTGGACCTTCCGCCCGCTCGTCCGGGGCTTCGACACCGACCCGGAGGCCTTCGCGGAGACGATGGGCTCCGTCTGACGGGGGCGGCCGGACGGCCCGACGGGAGGCGGCCGAGGCGACCGGCCGCCGTAGCGGAGGGTGACGGCGCGGGCGTCAGGGGGTGACGCGGGGGAGCTGTCCGGCCCGAGAGCGGAACGGTTGACTCCGGTCAGCCGTCCGGAACAGGTACCTTTGGCCACGGACTGGGCGTACGGGTGGTTCGTGACCAGGTTCGTTCCGGCCCACGGAACGGCCACGCCGCGAACGGCGGACACGGTGCCGCACCTCCCGGAATCCGTTCCGCCACTGTCCCGCCGGACAGCGGGTCCTTCCGTCGCACCCCCCACGAAGACGTCGAGGCATGAACGTTTCTCACACCGGCCCTCGCGGCGCCGATGCCACCACCGGCGCCCCGGCCGGCCGCACCACCCGGGTGGCCGTCCTGGTCACCGCCCTCCTCACGGCCTGCATCGCCTTCCAGCTCAACGCGAGCATGCTCAGCCCCGCGCTGAAGAGCATCGAGGACAGCCTCGGCGCCACCTCCGCGGAGATCGGTCTCACCCAGACCGCGTTCTTCACCTCGGCGGCCCTGTTCTCCCTGTTCCTCCCGCGCCTCGGCGACATCCTCGGCCGCCGCAAGGTACTGGTCGGGATGCTCGCCCTGATGGCCGTGGGCTGCGTCGTCGCCGCGCTGGCGCACAGCGTCCCCGTCCTCTTCCTGGGCCGCGTCATCCAGGGCGCGTCCGGCCCGACCGTGCCCCTCTGCCTGATCATGCTGCGGGTCGAGGTGCCCGAGCCCAAGCGCTACGGCACCCTGCTCGGCGTGATCACGGCCGTCAACGGCGGCATCGCGGGCATCGACTCCCTCGGCGGCGGCTACCTCGCCGACCACCACGGCTTCCAGTCGGTCTTCTGGGCGATGGCCGTCGTCGCCCTCGTCGCCACCGTCATGGTCGCCACGATGACCCCCGAGACCAAGGTGCCGTCGGCCCGCCGGATGGACTGGCCCGGCGTCGGCCTGCTCGTCGTCTCCGTCGGCTCGCTGCTCGTCGCCCTCAACGAGGCCGGCAAGCTGGGCGCCGCGAACTGGACGCTCGTCGCCGGCCTCGTCGTGGTGGCCGCGGTCGCCTTCGCCCTCTTCTGGCGCACCGAGGACCGCTCCCCGCACCCGCTGGTCGCCACCCGGCACCTGAAGCAGCGCTCCACCTGGGCCACCCTGCTGACCACCGTGCTCACCATGACCGGCGTGTTCGCCGTCATGAACGGCCTGATCCCGGCCTTCGCGCAGGACGCCCAGGCGGGCCTCGGCATGAGCGCGAGCGAGTCCGCGTGGTGGACCCTGACCCCGTACGCGCTCGCCGGACTCGCCATGGGCCCGGTGGCCGGACGGCTCGCCGCCACCTACGGCTACGGCCGGGTGCTGCGTCTGGGCCTGGCCGGCGCGGTGGCCTCGGTCGTCCTGATGATCGTGACCGTGCCGGCCGACTCACGGGTCCTGCTGCTGGTCACCTCGCTCCTGGTGGGCGTCACCTACGCGGGCGTGGCCAACATCGTCCTCAACGGGCTGGGCATCGTCCTGTCGCCCAAGGAGAACCCCGGGTTCCTGCCCGGCCTCAACGCGGGCGCCTTCAACCTCGGCGCCGGCCTCAGCTTCGCCGCGCTCTACGCGGTGAAGACGGCCACGGCACCCTCCGACGCGTCCTCGCCCACCGGCTACGTCGCCGGCATGATCGCCGGGCTGGTGATCCTGGCCGCCGCGATCGGGGCCTCGTTCCTGATCCCGAAGCCGGTGGAGGCCGAGGCGCACGACTGAGGCGCCGACCCGGCCTCGGCATCCCGCACCGGCCCGCCCGGCGACGTCATTCCGTCGCCGGGCGGGCCGGTCCGCGTCCGGGCGCCTGTCCCGCGCCTCGCGGGATACGGCTCACCTCGCGGGGTGCCGCCGCTCACGTCGCGGCGCTACCGCTCCGTTTCCTGCGCTACCGCTCCCTTCCCGGTGCTACCGCTCACGTCCCCGGGCTACCGCTCACGTCCCGGGGCACTGCTTCCAGGCGAAGTGGTAGAGGGTGCTGATGTTGCCGTCCGTCGAGTCCATCATCAGGAAGCTGGTGGTCTTGGCGGTGTCCGAGGTGCCGGCGTCCACGCGCAGCTCCGTGTTGATGTTGAAGTAGCGCATCGCCCCACAGGGCGCGTAGACCAAGGCGTCGATGTCCGTGGTGTCGGACGTCTGCCAGTTGTCGTTGAGCGGACCGGTGAAGTGGTGGTTGACGAACGAGGTCTGCTGCATCCCCTGGAAGTAGTAGTTCGCCCGCTCCAGCCCCGAGGCCCCCTTCTCCAGATGCGCGAACCCGCGGTAGTCCGCTCGCGCGACCGCGTAGGTGAAGCCCTGCGGAACGTGGACGTTCAGGCTGAGCTGGCAGTTCCTGCGGAAGTCCGTGGGCTTGGAGCCGACGCCCACCTGGGCCGTGTAGTTGCTGTACGACACGGTGAAGGCCGTGTTGTCCGGCGACACCGCCACGTTCGCGGTCCCCGCCGGGCACCCCGACCCGTTGACGGTCACCACGTCGATCACGACCTTGTCCGGCGGCGGCACCCCGAAGGGAGTGGCGCCCGCCGGCGGAGCCGCGACGGTCAGCAGGGCCGCCACGGCGCCGCCGAGCACGGCCGGTCTGAGCTTGGTGCGTCCGCGCATGAAGACCCCTCCCACTGCGCCGCGCCCGCGGGCGCGCATGAAGCACGGATCAGGAACACCGCGCGGGTCAGGAACACTGCTTCCATTCGAAGTGGTAGAGGGTGTTGACGCTGCCGTCGGCCGAGTCCATCGCCATGAAGCTGGTGGTCGACGCCGGGTCGGAGGAGCCGGCGCTCACCCGCAGCTCGGTGTTGACGTTGAGGATCCGCTGGGCGCCGCAGGGCGCGTAGACCAGCGCGTCGACGTCCGTCACGTCGGTGGTCTGCCAGTCGTCGCTGAACGGGCCCGCGAACCGGTGGTTCGCCGAGGTCGTCTGCTGCATGCCCTGGAAGTAGTAGCTCGCCTTCTCCAGGCCCGTCGCCCCGCTCTGCAGGTGGGCGAACCCCCGGTAGTCCGCCTTGGCGATGGCGTAGGTGTAGCCCTGCGGGACGTGGACGTTCAGGCCGAGCTGGCAGTTCTTGCGGAAGTCGGTGGGCTTGGAGCCCAGGCCCACCTGGGCCAGATAGTTGCTGTAGGAGACGGTGAAGGCCGTGTTGTCCCCCGCCACCGCGACCGCCGCGGTCCCGGCCGGGCAGCCGGACCCGTTGACGGAGACCACGTCGATCTGAATCCTGCCCGGCGGCGGCGCGCCTTCGGCCGCCGTGGCCTGGGGAGAGAAGACGGTGGCGACGAGCGCCACGGCCGCGGTGCCGATCAGTGCCGGTTTCCACATGGGGATGCCTCCAACTGCTCCGCCGAGTGACTGCGCGAGACATGCCACCACCGCCGTAGGGTCATGTACAGGTCAGGTTGAGCCGAGGTGTGGCGGGACGTGGCCGGTCCTCGCCGTCCGGGCCGCTTCCGTCTCCCCGGCGGTACCTTCCTTCCCGGAAGCCCCTTCCGCCCCGGCGGTACCTTCCGTTCCGGGTGGTCACCTCATTCCCGGGCACCCCTTGCCTCGCCGACGACCCCAGAGGGACGGTGGAAGGGACGTCCCGCGCTTCCACCGGCGCGGAACCCGAGCACCGGGCGCGGCACGCCGTCGCGAAGGAGAGGGCCATGCGTACTCTGCTCAGGGCCCGACTGGACACCCAGACGGCCAACGAGACGGTCAGGAACGGCACCATGGCCGACACCATGCGGGACATCCTGGAGCGGCTCCACCCGGAAGCCGCCTACTTCACGTGCATGGACGGCGGACGCACTTGCTTCCTGGTCTTCGACATGCAGGAGTCCTCCCAGATGCCCGCGCTGCTGGAGCGCTTCTTCCTCGACATGGAGGCCGAGGTCGAGCTGCTCCCCGTGATGAACGCCGACGACCTGCGGGAGGGGCTCGGCGCCCTGCCCAAGGCGTGACCGGATCCGCGGGCCGCCTCAGGGGGCTTGTAGGAAATCTTGTCGAAACCCAGTGGCGGGGAGTCGTGTAGGGACGAAGAGTGCGGCCTTGGCCTGCGCGAGTAGGTCGAGACGATCAGTGCGAGCCGGGATGGCACGCCATCCTCGGCCGCTGCTGCGCATGTGCGTGCCGACCTGGCGGTCCGGGTGCCGGGGCGGGGCTGCGAGACGTGCGGTGATGACGGCCGGGAGGCTGTAGCGGCGGTGTGCGCGATGTGTTCATGGTTCGACGATGGCTTGCCCGGTGTTCTTTCCCGTGCTCAGGCCCTGTAGTGCTTGGTAGGCGTTTTCGATGTGGTGGGTGACGGTGACAGGGCAGGTCAGCGCCCGGGTGGTGAGCCATCGGGTCATGACGGCGGAGAAGTCGGGGTAGCGGGCGGTGTAGTCGAAGACTTCCACGCCGGTGATGCGGAGAGCTTTGCCGATGACCAAGGGGAGGTTGTCGGGCCAGTGGAGGTGTTCTCGGGCGTACTGGGAGTGCAGGCCGCACAGCAGGATGCGGCCGCGGGGGCGCAGGGCGTCGAGGGCTGCCGCGAGGTGGTCGCCGCCGACGTTGTCGAAGTAGACGTCGATGCCGTCGGGGGCCGCGGCGCGGAGCCGGCCGGCGATGTCACCCTGCGTGTAGTCGATGACCGCGTCGAAGCCGAGGGTGTCGGTGAGGAGGCGGGCCTTGTCCGGGGTGCCGGTGCTGCCGATGACGCGGGTGGCGCCTAGGAGACGGGCGATCTGGCCGGCGAGGCAGCCGACCGCGCCGGCCGCGGCGGAGACGAAGACGGTGTCGCCTTCGGTGAGATGGCCGCCGTCCATGAGGGCGCCGTAGGCGGCGAGGCCGTTGAGGCCGAGCGGGCCGAGGTGGGCGGTCGGGTCCAGGCCGGTGTCGGGGAGTTTCTCCACGGCGGTGGCGTCGGCGACGGCGTGGGTGCGCCAGCCCAGGCGGTGGCGGACCAGGTCGCCGGGGGCGATGGCGTCGGTGCGGGAGGCGAGGACCTCGCCGACCGCGGGTCCCGTCATGGCCTCTCCGACCGCGTAGGGGATCCAGGCAGCGGTGGGGTTGAGGGGACCACGCACGTCGCAGTACTGGGCGAGAGGGGTGGGCAGCATCTGGCCGAGCATGAAGGTGTGCACCGACATGTGGGTGTTCCTGATCAGCACCTGCCCTTCGCCGAGGGGCGGCAGGGGGCGCTGTTCCAGGTGGACGTGTTCGTCGCCGGCCAGGTGTACGGGGCGGTGGCTGAGGATCCACGCGCTGGTGTGGGTCGGCAGGCCGGCCGACGGCTCACCGTGGGAGCGGACGGCGCGAGGTGTCGCGGAGCCGGTGCCGTCCTGCGACGGCGGTGTCTGTGCCCGGTGCTGTTCGGGCTCGCCCGGCTGCCGGGTGGGGGCTGGTGTGGCGGCCGGCGTGGGCTCGATGCCCACGGGTGGAGAGCCTTCGAGCACCTCTGCGGTGGGGCCGGTTGTGGTGCGTGGCAGGTGGTCGGTGAGGTAGTCGGCCAGCGTGGTGATGGTCGTCTGGGCGCTCAGGAGCGTACGGGGCAGGGGGATGCCCAGAGTCTGCTGGAGGCGGCTGCGGAGCCGGACGGTGATGAGGGAGTCGATGCCCAGCCCGGCCAGTGGGGTGTCGGCGTCGATGCGCTCGGGTGGACAGTCCAGCAGCGCGGCGGTCTGCCGGGTGAGGAGTTCCCTCACCAGGCGCCCTCGTTGGCCGGGGTCTGCCCGACGCAGGGTTTCGAGCGGCATCCCCTGGTCGCTGTCGCCGGCCGTGCGGGCTGGGGGCGCGGTGGGCAGGAGGGGAGCGAGGAAGGGCGCTGTCGCGGCGGCCGGGTAGGGCTCCAGCCAGCGGTCGAGGTCGAGGGCGGCGAAGCCGGCGCTGGTGCGGGCGTGGGTGAGGAGCAGTTCGAGGCCGGCCAGGGCGTCGTCGACGGGGATGGTGGTGAAGCCTTGTTCGCCGAGGGTGCGGGCGCCGAGGCCGATGTCGGCCCAGGCTCCCCAGTTGATCCCGGTGACGGGCAGTCGGTGGGCCGCGCGGTGGGCGACGAGGGCGTCGAGCCAGGCGGAGGCGGCGGCGTAGGCGGTCTGCCCCGGTGAGCCCAGGAGGGGGACGAAGGAGGAGAAGGCCACCCACCAGTCGAGGCGGTATCCGGTACTGGCCTGGTGCAGGAGCCAGGCGCCGCGGGCTTTGGGCCGCCAGACCCGTTCCAGCAGGCCGGGGGTGATCCGGGCGACGGTGGCGTCCTCGACGACGGCCGCGGCGTGGATGATGCCGCGCAGAGTGCGGCCGTGGCGTTCGGCGGTGCGCAGCAGGTGTTCGGCGGTGCCGGCCTCGGCCAGGTCGGCGGTCACGACCTCGATGCGCGTACCTTCCCCGCGCAGCGCGTCGATGGCTTCTTGGGCCTGAGGGGTGGGCTGGGAGCGGCTGTTGAGGACGATGGTGCCCGCGTCTTTGTCGGCCAGCCACCGGCAGAGGACCATGCCGAGTCCGCCGAGCCCGCCGCTGATCACATACGCGCCTCCGGCGCGGACGACGGGGACCTGCTCGGGCGGGAGGTAGGCGGTGACCGTGCCCGTGGGCCATTGGTGGGCCAGTGGCCGGTCGGTGTCCTGCCGGCGGCCCAGAGCGCTCAGCGGCAACCGGGTGGCGGGAAGCGGGGGCAGTGTGCCGTCGGCCAGGCCGCCCGCGATGCGCGACAGCAGGTCCGTGACCGTTGCCGGGGCGGTCGCCGTCAGTGCGCCGGTGTCCACGGTGTACGTCCCCGTGTTGGCGACGGCGTCCTCCGCCGGGGCGGGGTGGGCCGTGGTGGTGAGGAGCCGTCCGGCCGGTGCGAGGAGACGGCCGAGACGGGGGTCGGGGTCCGCGGTGGTGTCGACGATGGCGTCCCAGGAACCGCCGCGCCTGATGGCGGACCCGGCCGAAGCGGCCGTGCGCGGACGGGCCCCGGCGGCGGACGCCGTGTGCCGGAGCGCCTTGTCGAGTGACCCCGTGCCGATGATGAGGACGCGTTCGCCGGGGCGGATACGGGCGAGGTGGTGCAGGGCGTGGTGGGCGGTCAGGTAGGGCAGGAGCGAGCACGCCACCGCGGCGGCGTCCAGGTGACCGGGGACGGGCACGCACCAGCCCGCGTCGGTGCGGACGGGGTTGGACAGGTCCTCGCCCCTCACCAAAGCGGCGACTCGCTGTCCGGCGGCCGGCGCGCGGCCGGGTGAGGTGCGCACGGTGCCGGCGCAGGCGTGGAGGGGCGCTCCGGTGGTGCGCAGGCCGGGCCGGCAGGTGGTGTGCACGGCGAGAACCACCTCCCGTCCTCCGGGCCGGCCCGGGGGCTCGGTGACGGTGTAGGCGAGGGAGGGGCCGCTGCCGGTGACCCGTACGGGGTCCTCGCCGAGGGTGACGCGGGTGGTGTGCCGCTCGGTGGGGGTCAGCGGGGCCGGGGCCAGCCGGGCGACGTACCGCTGTCCCTTTCGCCAGGCCACCTCGTCCTCGGGGTCTTCGGCCAGCAACTCGACGGCGATGGTTTCGGCCGGGGTGGAGGTGTCGGTGTCGTACAGGGTGGGACGCAGCTCGGGGTGTTCGTAGGTGAGGGTGCGCAGGACTCCGCGCAGTCCGGCGTGCCCCAGGGCGATCGTGCGTCCGTCGCCGGGAACGGCCTGGCCGTGGTGGCTGAGCAGACGCAGGCGGGCGGTGAGGCCGTCGGCGGTCAGGGCCTGGACGGTGTCGATCAGACGGGCGGTGCGCCGTTCGGCCCGCTCCACGGAGCTGATGTCCGGTCGCCTGCCGGTGTCGGGTTCCAGGAGCAGCAGGACGTCGGTGACGGGGTGTGAATCGCCGCGGAGTGCCTCGGTCAGGCGTGGGCCGGCGGACGTTCGGTCGTCCAGGGCCAGGGTGAGCCGTTCGACGCGGGCGTGGGACCGGCTGAGAGCGGCCAGCAGGTCGCGGTGCCACGGGTGCGGGCTCGCCGACTCCGTGAGGACCAGCCACACGCCGGGGGACGGGCGGGACGGGGCGGTCAGTGGCCGGGGTTCCCAGCGGTGTCGGATGAGGTGGCTCTGCAAGCGGTCGGCGCGCGTGGAGCGGGGGGTGTGGACGAAGCGGACGTCAGCGGCGTAGGCGACCGGCGTCCCGTCGGCGTCCAGCAGCCGGATGTCGCCGGTGATCGTGTGCTCGTCGAGCAGGTGGGCGCGCGCGTGGCAGTAGACGCCGGTGGTGGTGTCGCCGCACACGCGCACTTCGCCGATGCCCAGCGGGTGGGCGTTTCCTTCGGGCAGGTCCACGGCGGTCGTCCACACCGCGACGAGGGTCTGCAGGCATCCGTCCAGCAGTGCCGGGTGCCAGTGGTAGGCGCCGGTGCCCGCGCGGGCCGGATCGGGGATGCTTACGCGGGCCAGAGCGGCGTGGCGGCCGTCCGCGTCGGAGAGCCGCAGGGAGCGGACGGCGTGGAAGGCCGGCCCGTAGCCGATGCCGCAGGTGGTGGCCCACCGGTCGCGGAGGGCCGGGAAGTCCGCTTCCCTCGGGCAGGAGCGCAGCAGCTCCTCCACGGAGACGGGCGCCGGCGCCGGCGCCTTGCCCGCGCGGATGAGCGTGGCACCCGCGAGCCGCTCGGGCCGTTCGCCGTCGGCCGTCTGTACCCGCCACGCGCACCTCTCGCCGTCCCGGAGCGTGGCGGAGGAGGTCAGGTGGAGACCGGCCCGGTCCAGGGCGAGGAAGGAGTCGAAGGACACGTCCAGCACGCCCACCTCGTCGACCGGCGCGTCGAAGGCCTGCGTGGCGGCGGCCAGCGCCATCTCGCACCAGGCCGCGCCGGGCATCACCGCCGCCCCGGCGGCGTGATGGTCCTTGAGCCAGTTCGCCGGCTCCGCGCCGAGGGTGGCGTGCCACAGGTGACGGTGCGGGTGGACGGGATCGGTGAGGTGGGTGCCCAGCAGCGGATGACCCGGCGCCCCACCACCGGCGGCCGCGTGGCCCCGGGTCAGTTCCGATGGTTCGATCCAGTGGTGTTGCAGGTCCCACGCGGTGCCCGGGACGTCCGCCAACCGGCCCCGGTTGTAGGTCCGCTCCCACGGCACGGGCAGGCCGGCGCAGTGCAGGGCGGCCAGGTGGGTGGCGACGTCCAGCGCTTCGTCGTGGTCACGCCGCAGGGTGGGGACGACGGCCGCGTCGTGGACGCTGCTCGCCTCCAGGGTCGCGGTCACGGCCGCGGCCAGCAGCGGATGGGCGTTCACCTCGAGGAAGGTGCGGTGGCCGTCGGTGGCCGCGGCCTCGACCGCCGAGGCGAACCGCACCACGTTGCGCAGGTTGTCCGCCCAGTAGGCGCCATCCGGCATCCTGGGGGAGCGCGGGTCCTGGGTGACGGTGCTGTAGAACGTGCGGGACGCTGTCCGCGGCCGGAGGCCGGCGAGCTGTTCGCGCAGCGTGCCGAGGATGGGATCCATGTGGGCGCAGTGAGAGGCCACCTCCACCGCCACGCGGGCCGCCTCGACGTCGCCGCGCTCCTCCCAGCCGCGCAGCAGGGCGTCGACCCGGGCCGCGTCACCGGAGATCACGGTGGTGTCCGGGGAGGCGATGACCGCGACGCCCACCCCGTCGCAGCCCGAGGACTCAAGGACCCGGGCGACCTGGTCGGCCGGCAGCCGCACCACGGCCATCGCCCCGCCGCTGACACGGCCGAGCAGACGTGAGCGGCGGCAGATGACCTTCACCCCGTCCTCGACGCTCAAAGCCCCGGCGGCGACGGCGGCGGCGACTTCGCCCATCGAGTGGCCGATGACCGCGGCCGGCTCCACTCCCCGCGCTCGCCACATGGCCGTCAGCGCCACCTGGAGGGCGAACAGGGTCGGCTGCACGCGCTCCATGCCCGACACCGCCGCCCCGGCCGTCAGGGCCTCTCGCACGCTGAAGCCCCCATCCGCCCGCACCAACGGCTCCACCTCGTCCAAGGCGGCGGTGAACGCCTCGTCCCGGCCGATGAGCCGCCGTCCCATCCCGGCCCACTGCGAGCCATGGCCCGAGTAGACGAACACCACCTCGCCCGTCCGCGGGCGGGCCCGGTCCTGTGCGACCCCCTCGCTCCGCTCGCCGTCCGCCAACCGCCGCAGTCGCGCGGCCAGTTCCTGCCCGCCGCAGGCCACCACACCGGCCCGGTACGCGCCGTGCGAGCGCCGCACCGCCAGCGTGTAGGCGACGTCCCGTAGCGGCACCGCGGCCCCCTCGCCCTCGATCCATCCGGCCAGGCGCACGGCGGCCTGCCGCAACGCGGCCGGCGAACCGGCGCTCAGCAGAAAGACGTCCTCGGTGGTCCCGGCCGGACGGCCTTGGGAAGCGGTCTTGGACACGCGGCGTCCGACAGGTGCCTCCTCGACGATCACATGGGCGTTCGTGCCGCCCACGCCGTAGGAGGAGACCCCGGCGAGGCGGGGACGACCGGACACGGGCCAGTCCACCATCTCGGTCGGAACGAACAACCGGCAACCGCCGGAGTCGATCCGCGGACCGAACCGGGTGAAGTGCAAGCTTGCCGGCACCCGGCCCTGCCGCAGGCTCACGATGGCCTTCAGCAGCCCGACCATCCCCGAGGCGGGCTCGGTGTGCCCGATGTTCGTCTTGACCGACCCGATCGCACACCGCTCTCGCCCCGACCCGTAGACCTCCTTGAGGGCGGCGAACTCCCGCGGATCGCCGACCGGGGTGCCCGTACCGTGTGCCTCCACCATCCCCACCCGCGACGCCTCCACACCCGCACGCCGCAGCGCCATGGCGAATACGGTTGCCTGGGCCCGCGAGGACGGCACGGTCAACTGATCCGAGTGGCCGTCCTGGTTGACCGCCGAGCCCCGTAGCACCGCCAGCACCCGGTCGCCGTCGCGCTCGGCGTCGGCCAGGAGCTTGAGGACCACCACGCCGCATCCTTCGGCGCGCAGATATCCGTCGGCGCCCTCATCGAAGGCCCTGCAGCGCCCGGTGGGCGAGAACATCTCCCAGCGGGCCGACGAGGCACTGACCTCCGGCCCCAGCGCGGCCGAGACACCGGCCGCCACCGCCAGCGGGCACTCGCCCGCCCGCAGAGCCTGGCACGCCAGGTGCACGGCGACCAGCGACGACGAACACCCGGTGTCCACGGCCAGACTGGGACCGCGCAGGTCCAGCAGGTACGACAGCCGGCCCGCTCCCACCCCGTGCATGGCGCCGGAGAACCAGTACGGGTCCGCCTCCTCGGGCCGACGATGGCCCCTCAGCAAGTTGTCCACCGAGTACAGGCCCGCGAACACACCCGTCTGTGAGCCCCGCAGCTCCTCCATCGGAATTCCGGCGTTCTCCAGCGCTTCCCAGGCCACCATCAGCAACAGGCGGTGCTGCGGGTCCAGCCACGCCGCCTCCCGCCCCGACATCCCGAACGCCTGCGGATCGAACGCGCCGATGTCCCCGGCGAGCCAGCCGCCGAACCGCATCGGAGCCGCCACACCCTCCGGCAACACCCGCCCCAGCCCCCGCGCATCCCACCGGTCCGCCGGCACCGGCCCGACCGTTTCCCGCTTCTCCTCCAGCAGCCGCCACAGCGCGGCCAGGGACTCCACACCCCCCGGCAAACGGCATCCCGCACCGATCACCGCGACCGGCTCCGCCTCCCGGCCCCCGGCAGAAGAAATGGCAGTCATGATCCGAACTCCGCTCCAGACCAATGCTCGGGAGTCCGGGGCGGCTGCCGGCACACGGCCGATGCCGCCCCGGACAAGCAGCGGTGGTGAAAACCCGTCAGAACCTTCGCCAGGTGTGCGTCACCAGGCCGTCGGCGTCCATCGACGCCTCGGCCAGGATGGCGACCCCGTTGAGTTCTTCGAACACTCCGCTCGAGGACCGACCCGTCAGCACGCCCTTGAACGACACGGCACCGCCCGCCGCCACATCGCCCGCGGCGCTGCCGACGAGAACGAGCTGGTCCTGCCCGGACTCGGAGGTCACCACGAAACGAGCCGTGGCCGTCTCCGTTCCGTCGGGGTACCGCTTCGAGACGTGCGTCGCCACATCGGTGACGGAATTCCCCAGAACCTGACCGCCACCCGTTGCCGAATACTCGAGCAGTACAACATCGTTGTCCACGTCGACAACGCGCGTCGCATTGATTTTGTTTCGAATGTGCGCGATCTGTTCGCCGGACATGACTCCCCTTCCGCTTGTGGCATTGGTGTTTCACATATAAGGGAAGCCGGCCGAGGAGATGGAGAGTGCGTACAGTCACTTCGCGAACAGTCTCAATGCCTCCACTTTTCCCTTGAGATTCCGGCATCACATTCGGCGGTTACAGCAGAGTTTGCCGTGCGGCCTTGCGCCCTGATTCGCCACTGTTGCTCGGGTTCCCGGGCGAATGATGGCGCAATAAAGTCGACCGTGAAGTCGCCGACGGCGTCCTGGTCTTCACGGGCCTCTTTCCCGCGCCAGAAAATCGAGCGTGCATCCGAATGCCCCTCGTCGACGCGCTGCCGATGACGCCCGAACCCGTCGGGCTCGGACTGCCGGGCGGTGGGCCGTGGGCAGCCCCCTCGGACGGCCCTTTCCCTCTCCGGCCCCGGTTCCATGGGATGCGGCACCCGTCGGGACCGGTGAGACGGGGGCGGGGACCGGCCGAGGGCGCAGTGTCCGAGGGCCCGGAGCGTGCCTGATCGGGAGGCATTCCTGGAGGACCTCGCGCACGGCCCGCGCCCGCTCCTCCGCCTCGGCCCCGGCCGCCCGGCGGGACCGCGCCTCCTCGGCCGGCAGCCGCCCTGGCACCCGGGCGACGTACCGCACACGGTCACCGGACACATCCCCTCCACCCCCGTGCGAGCCGGCCGCCGGAGCCGAGGAGCCGCGCCACAGTGCGCCGAGTGGCGTACCACTCGCCCCCTCTCACCCCCCACCTCCAGTGCACGACAGCCCACCGCCGGCCGACAACCGTGCACCCGACGGCGCCCGAGGATCCGAGGGCGCGCGGGGCGTCCGGTCGCGCCGAGTCGGGCTGAGAGCACCTTTCCGCACTGTGGGATGCGGACAGGTACGGGGCCGGGGCGGGGCCGCTGCCTTGCCCGTTGCCCGCAGTCCCGTGATGCCCGGTCCTGTGGCCGACCGACGCCTATCGCCGCGTTACTCGGCGATTTTCGTGCGGTAGGCCCAGCGGAACACGGCGAGGCGAAAGCCGTTTTGCTCTGTGTATTCGCCGGTGGACACGAAGTGTTCATGGCCGTCGTACCAGGTGAGCACGGCCTTGTCAGCCTGAGAATCGAGGCGGACGAGGCGTTTGGTGTCGGGCAGGTCCTTCGGCCCTCCGGCCAGGAAGGCGTTCGGTGGCTGATCCACGGTCACTGGAATCCCTTCTCCGGTGGCTGGTCGACAGGTGCCGATGGTTGCGGTGCCGGTGCGCCTGCACATCACCGCGCGTGGCTCGTCGTCCGGCGTTTCACCTGCTCGCATCCTGACGGGCAGTGGCGATGAAGGGGTGAGGGGGCCCGCTCTTCGGGGGTATGCGGGTGATTTCCAGGAGCAGGCAGGTCCAGGTGAAGCCCAGGCCCATGCCGACGACGAGGACGAGATCGCCGGGGCGGAGCCGACCGGTGCGCACCAAGTGGTCCAGCCCCAGCAGTTGGTCGCACGGCCCCGCGTGGCCGACGGTGCGGCCGAACGGCCAGGTCGTCCGCTCCAGGGGGAGCCCGACGGCCTCGGCGAAGAAGGTCCGCACCGGGACCTGCCCGAGGAACGGCACGACGAGGTGGCTCACTTCCCGGGCGGTGGCGTGGCCGTCCTCAAGGGTGCGGGCGATCACGTCGTGGGCGGCACGGCTCAGGGAGTCCATGAAGCCGGTGAGACCGGACTGCTGGATGACCAGCCTCTTGCGGGCCGGGATCTCGTGTGCGGCTCTCGGGACGGCCCGTGAGCCCTCCTCGAGCTCCGGCAGCGCCGTGACGGCACTGCCCCGGAGCCGCGCGAAGCCGTCCCGCGCGCCGACCACGACGGCGGCGGCGCCGTCCCCCGTCACCCATCCCGAGCCGTTGTGCCAGCGGTTGACACGCGATGCGGCGGTGGTGTGGGCCGTGACCACTAGGGCGTGGGACTGCGGCCGGCCGCCGTGGGAGAGGTGATCGCGGGCCAGGAGGAGCGCCGTCACCGCGGAGTTGCTGGCGGCGTCGACGCGGCACGTGAGCGCGTGGGGGAGGGCGAGGAGGCGTTGAAGGTAGGTGAACGGCGTCTGGTGGTCCTCGTCGGCGGCCGCCGCGTACAGCAGCATGCCGACGTCCGCGGCCGGCACACCGGAATGCCGCAGGGCGTCCAAGGCGGCGCGTGCCGCCATCTCGCGGGGTGCGAGCGAGTCGGTCGTGGCGCTGGCCGTGACGCCGCTGAGGGCGATCTCGGCGGGATCGGCCTGCCCTTGGGCCAGGGCGTCGGCGGCCCGGATCCGTGGCGGCAGCCAGCGGCCCACCCCGGCGATGTGCGGTGTCTCAGGTGCCATGGCCGTCCTCCGGGGAGGCTGTGAGCGGTGGGGGTGGGGCGGTCGGGGGCCGATGGGCGGACGCGGCGGTCGGCCAGGGAGCGCCGGGGCCGGACCGTACGTGGACATGCCCGGTCGCGGTGTCGAGGTGTCCCACCTTCTTCCCCGCCAGGCCGCGAATACGGGCGATGGAGGTGTCGCCGGCGACGGCCCACAGGTCTCCCGTGTAGGGGTCGGGCGGTGCGTGCAGGAGGATCGCGGGGCCGTGGGAGCGGAGGAGGGTGACGTCGTTACCCGGGCTTCCCAGGTCGATGGCGTCCACCGAGGCGAGGACGGCCAGGGGGACGAGGGAGGGGGATCCGAGCAGGACCGAGACTTGCGCCAGGCAGTCGAAGAGCAGGGCCGGCACCTGGAAGTCGCGGAAGGTGGCCTCCCACGAGGACAGGTCCAGGGCGTACCGGGCGAGGGCACCGGACGGCCCGGTGCGGAGATCGGCGGCCGAGGTGAACGGCCCGGACAAGTGCACCAGTTGGTTGGGGTGGTGGTACGGGTGGGAGGCCACCGGGGTTCCCGCGGGCGGGATCCCGGGCGCCGGGAGGTGTGGGTGGTGGTCGTCGAGCAGCACGTCGACCTCATGGCAGAGGGTTCCCACCCGCAACGGGTGGCCGTACGGGCTGTGCCGGTCGAGGAGCACGCGGACCCGGACGGTCACCGCCGCTCCGTCGCGGGAGGAGGCCGGCCGCGCGGGGACGGCGGTCGCCTCGGTCCTGGCCGTCAGGACCGTGCCCCGGGACTCTCCTGGCAGCGGCGTCCGGCAGCGCAGGCGGCGGAACCCCACCACCTCCAGGTCCGGCCGGAGGGCACGGGCGGCCTCGGCGGCCATCTCCAGTGCGAACATCCCCGGAACGACCGGGCGGCCGTTGACCCGGTGGTGGGGGATCCACCGTTCGCAGGCAGCCGTCTCCTCGGGCTTCGGCATGGCCCGCGCGAACGTGACGGTGCCGTCGGCGACCCGGTGGATTTCGTCCCCGGCCAGCGGGGTGGGCCGCCGGCTGGACGCGGGCGCGGGCCGGCCGGACGGGTGCCCGGTGGCGGACGCGCCGATGCCGCCGAGGTGGTCGAGCATCCGCTGCTCGGAGTCGCGTACGAAGACGACCGCGGACTCGTGCGCGTGGTCGGTCAGAGCCCGGAGGAACTGCCGGCATCCCACCTCGGGGGTGATGAACGCCTCCCAGCCCAGTTCCTTGATGTTCGCCGTGAACTCGGGTGCGGCCGCCGCCCCGACCTCGGACCAGGCCGACCACAGAAGACCGAACTCGTCACCCCTGCCGTGCCATAGGCCGGCCCAGGCCAGGAACTCGTTGGCACCGACGTAGTCCGCGTCCCCCGGGGTGCCGAACAGCATGCCGGCGGAACTGAAGTTGCACCACAGTTGGGGCGGGCACGCGGCCAGGGCGCGCTTCAGGTTGAGGTACCCGCGGACCTTCACGTCCCGCACCGTGCGGAAGTCGGCCAGGCGTTTGTCGGGCAGGGCACGCGAGCGCAGTTCCATCGCCGCGTGCAGGAGCAGATCGACGCGGCCGTGCCGCCGGAGGACCGCGGTCAGGGCGCCGTCCACACTGTCGGCGTCGGTGACGTCGCACACCGTGTAGTGGACCCGCCCGGCTCCGGTCTCGTGCTCCAGGCGATCAAGGTTGGCGCGCGCCTCCGCGCCCCGCACCAGGCGCCGGTACTCCGCCTTTACGGCCTTCACCGACTGTTCCGGCCCGCTCGCCAGGCGGCGCCTCACGTAGTCGGGCCAGGGCGGGGGTGGTGTCGCTTCGTCCGGCACCCGGGTGCGGCCGAGGATGTGCAGCTCGGGGCCGTGGCGTCGCGCCAGGTCGGTGAGGATCTCCGCGGTGATCCCGCGGGCCCCGCCGACGGCGACGACGACCGTGTCCCGTCCGAGCGCGAGCGGGGAGGGTCGTGCCGGCTCACTGGGGCACAGGGCGGGGACCAGCCGTCGGCCGCCGCTGTGGACGACCAGGCCGCCCGGTGGGGTGTGACCGGTTTCCCGAGCCAGTACCGCAAGGGCCTGATGGGCCGGGCGGAGATCCGTCAGCACGGTCGTGAAGCGCGTGCGGGGCAGCTCTGAGCGTGCGGAGCGCAGGGCCCCGGAGAACAGGCCGCCGAGCGGGTGCGGGGTCTGCCCGCGGACCGCGTCCACGAGCAGGACCGCCACGCTGCCACCGTCCTCGTCCAGCCGCTCGGACAGCGCCTGCACCGTGGCGAACATCAGGTCGTGCAGGGCCTCGACGCCGCTCGGGTCGTCCAGATCGGCGGGGCCGAGCCGGGACAGGACGCGTACGTGCCGGGGGGCGAAGGGCAGACCGGCCAGGAGCGCCGCGGCGCCGTGGGCCTCCACCGCCCGGGCCCCGGGCGGCGCGGCGCCGACCGGGGACAGCAGAACACGGTCCGGTGCGGCGGGCACGGCGGCGGCCAGCTCGGGATCGTCGGTCAGGACGACGGCGCCGGGCGGGATCGCCGGCAGGACGTCGCGGGCCGGGGCGGGCGCGGGCTGGTGCATCAGGCGCAAGCCCTTGGCGCGTCCGATCGGTTCCGAATCCCCGTCATCGGCCGGACGGTGAGGAGTGGACTCCCCGGATGTCCCGGGACGCCGACGGCCCGGCGGAATCTCGGCGGAAGGAGCGGATTCCGCTCCGGGCGGCCTGACCAGTACGGCGCCGGATCCCGGGTGGCGGGGCTTCAGGCACAGCGGGCTGCCGGAGAGGAGCGCGTGGGCGACGGCCAGAACGCCGTCGGCGCCTCCGTAGGTGCGTCGGCTCTCCCGCAGCGGGGGCACCTCGTGGGCCGGGACACCACCCCCGGAGGCCGTACCGGTGAGGGTTCCCAGCACCCGCAGTCCGTGCTCCCTGGCGGTGTACGTTCGGGTGAGAGCCAACACCACCGCGCCCTCGGCGAGGACGTGTCCGGCCGGCAGGACGCCGGCGAGGAGGGCCTCCCACTCCGGCAGGACGTTGCCGTTGACACCGCCGACGAGAACCAGGTCGCAGGTGCCGTGACGCAGGTAGCGGTGTGCGGTGTGCAGGGCGGCCGGTGCCGCGTCGAGTACGTCGTGCAGCACGGTGTTGGGCCCGTGCAGGTCGAAGTAGTTCGCCACCCGGCCGGAGACCACCGTCGGGCAGACACCGGTGAAGTCGTCCGGACCCACCTCCAAGATGGTCTCCTCGACCCGTTGCGTCAGCAGGCGTTGGATCTCCTCGGCCTGGCGCCGGTCGGGCAGCACGCGCAGCGCGGCGGTGCAGTCGCCCAGGTACAGGCGCAGGGCGGTGTCCATCGTGTGCCGCAGGGGCCCGGAACCGGTGCTCACCACTCCGGTCGTCGGGCGCAATCGGTCCCACGCGGCTCCCAGGTGCCGGGCGAGGCCGGCCGTGGCCTCGACGGCCATCAACTGTGCGCGGTCCATGTGACGCGTCACGACCGGGGGGATGGTCAGCTGGCTGGGTGCCGGCAGGGGATAGGGGTCGCCGAACTCCGGCGCGGGTGCGGGCCCTCGTCCCCGAAGCCAGTCGCACTCCGCGCGCGCGTCACGGCCCGGGAAGTGCGTCGAGATTCCGACCACGGCCACTGCATCCTCGTCCCCTCTCCGTGGCGCCGGGCGGGACTTCCGGCGAGAGGACACGGGCGGGCGGACGGACATCCCTGCCCTGGATGCCTGCTGCTCAGGGCCGGCGAGCACCACATGGGCGCCGGTGCCGCCCAGCCCGAAGGCCGAGACCCCTGCCAGACGGACCCGGTCGCCGCGTGCCGGCCACGGAAGGTCCTCGCTCGGGACGATCAGACAGCCGGCCCCACTGTCCAGCGTGCGCATCGCGCGGAAGGAAGGCTGCCGCGGAATGACCTCGTACCGTAGGGCCAGCAGGGCGTGGAGGACCGACACCAGGCCGGCGTTGGCCGACGTATGGCCGAACACGGCCTTGTTGGAGGTCACGGGGCACGGGCGGGACCGCGTCCCCAGCAGGTTACGCAACGCGGTGAGCTCGACTTCGTCGCCGACGGTGGTGCCGGTTCCGTGGCCGACGATCCAATCGGGGTCCTCTTCGGTGATCACGGCGGCGTCCCAGGCCCGCCGGACGGCCAGCATCTGGCCGCCCACGGCCGGGGCGTGCACCGAGGCACGCCGGCCGTCCGAGGCCAGGCCCGTGCCCAGGACGACGCCGTGGACCGTGTCCCCGTCCCGCAGGGCCCGGTCGAGCAGCTTGAGGGCGAGCATCGTGCTTCCCTCGCCGACTAGGGTGCCGTCGGCGTCCTCGTCGTACACCCGCGGGTGCCCCTGGCGGGTGATGCCGCCGACCTCGCAGAACAGCGCCAGTTGGGAGGCCGACAACAGGACCGAGGAGCCGCACAGTGCGATGTCGCAAGCGTCCTCCCGCAGGGCCAGGACGGCTTGGTCGAGCGCGTACAGACCGCTGGCGCAGGCGGCGTCGACCACCAGTGTCCGCGTGTCGTCCGGCACCAGGCCGCGCAGCGCGTCCTGTACGCAGAACGGTGCCAGGGCCCGTTCGCCCGGCACCGCGGCGGGCGGGTGACGCACGGCGGAGGCGTGGCGGAGCTGTTCCTCCAGCCACCTCTCGTCCGGGCGACCCGACGCGTGCCGGTGCAGGAGCCGCCGGTAACCGGCCGCGGCCAAGGGGCCTTCCAGGTGGGCCGTGCTCATCTCACCGCAGTAGGCCACGACCGCGAGCCAACGGTCGCTCGCGCGGCGACGGGCGCCTGCCAGGGCTTGGTGGGTGCTGTGCCGCAGCAGTGTCACGGCAGGGAACGCCTCCTCCGGCCAGATGCCGGCGTCCAGCTCCGCGGCCAGTCCTGGGGCCGGTGCGAGCCGGTGGAGGAAGCCGGCGCGCGGAGCGTAGACCCGGCCGTATCCAGAGCGTTCGGGGGAGGTGAAGGACTCGGCGTCGAAGAGGGTGGGGGCACTCAGCCGGGGTTCGCCGTGGCACAGGGCGGTCCAGATGCCTTCCGGGTCGTCGGCGCCGGGAAGGGCTCCGCCCACTCCCACGACGGCGACGGCGTGTCGAGCGGGGGTGTGCTCCGGTGGCGTGCCGGTCATGGGGTCGCCTCCCGGTCCGTGCAGGTCCGCAGGGCGGTTTCCTCCGTCAGCCCGGCCGGCAAGGCCGGCGAAGGCGTCTCATCACAACCGGCGTAGACGGCGAGCCGGCTGTGGACAGCGGTGGAGAAAGGGAGTGTCAACGTGTACCCCCCGTCCACCACGACGGTCTGGCCGGTGATGCCCGAGGCCATGCCCGAGGCCAGGTAGGCGACAGCGTCAGCCGCCTCCTCTTGGGTGATCGGCCGGTTCAGGGCGGAGCCCCGGCGCGAGGCATCCAGAAACGGTTCCTCCCCCGTAGCGGCGTTCCGGAGGCCGTCCGTACCGGGAAGGGGCCCTAGGCACAGAGAGTTGACCCGGATGCCGAGCGGCCCGAGTTCCAAGGCGAGATACCGGCCCAGGCACTCCACAGCGGCCTTGGCCACCCCCACCAAGGCGTATCCCGGTACCGCGCGTGTGGCGCCGGGTGAGGTGAGGTTGACGATGGCGGCGGCCGGCCTCCTCGCCATCAGCTCGACAGCCTTCAGGGAGCAGCGCAGCGCACCCATCACATTCGTCTGCCACGCTCGTTCCCAGTAGGCACCGTCAGCCTCGCGCAACGGCAGGAAGCCGCCGCTGACAGCGTTGTTCACCAGCACATCCAGTCGTCCGTGCTTCTCACGGATGCCGGCGAACATCCTGTCGACGTGATCGGCCCGCGCCACCGAGGCCCACGCTGTCTCGCAGGACCCGCCGGCAGCCGTGATCTCGGCGTGCAGGGCCCGCGCCGCCTCCCTGGAGTGGAAGTGGTTGATCACCACATGGGCGCCCTCCGCCGCGAAGCGGCGTACCAAGGTGGCGCCCAGGCTGCGTGCGCCACCCGTCACCAGGACGACCCGTCCCGCGAAAGCGCCGCGCTCTCCGGTGCCCGTCCTCCGTTCCCGGTCCACGACGTCCGCCCCCTCACCCGTCCGACGCCGCGGCGAGGACGCGGTCGGCGATCCGGCCGAGCGTGCGGTATTCCAGCAGCCGGACCTTCTCGCCGAGGGCGGGCACCGAGAAGTCCTGGGCCACCTGGCGCAGCAACTGGACCTGCCGCAGGGATTCCACTCCCAGGTCACCCTCCAGCTCCGCGTCCTCCTCCAGAATTTCCGGCGGGTATCCCAGCTCGCGGCTGTACAGCTCCCGGAGCCGGTCAAGCAGTTCGTCGCGGTTCGACAGGGCCGGGCTCGGCCGGTCCGCACTGGCGGCCGGGGCGTCAGGGATATCCGTCACACGGTCCCCGGCCCGTGCGGATTTCTTCGCTGCGGGAGCGGTCACGACGGCCGCGGCTGTTTCGTTCTCGCTGGGCCCGGTCGGCGTCCGAGTGCCCGGCGCAGCAGCGGACGGTCCCCGCACCGGCGGCGGCGCCGGCCGCGAGGTCGGGGGTGGGGGCGAAGGTGGCGCTGCGGCGTCGGTGACAGCTTGGTCGGCGGACGTGTCGGAACGGCAGGTTCCGGGCGACCGGTTGCCGTCGGGCGCGTCCGTGGTCCCGTGCACCAGTGGAACCCAGGTGCGGACCGCGGGCAGGCCTTCCAGGGCCATGCGGCTGACAAGTTCGTCCTCTCCGCATTCGATGAACCGGCGCACCCCGCGCCGGTGGAGAAGGGCAAGCACGTCGTGCAGCCTTACCTGGCGCGTGAGAGCGCCGGCGACCACCTCGACCGGGTCGTCCCGCTCCGTCAGGGGACGCCTCAGAGTGGGTGAGAAGACGGGGTACCGGGGCGCTGTGTGACGAACCGTTCCGGCAGCCGGCCGCAGAGCTGTCGCCGCGACTCCCACCGCGGGGCTGTGGGTGGCGTGCGGGACCTCCAGCCGGGCATGACTCCAGTCCAGGTGAGAAGCCAACTCCTCGAACAGCCGGAGTGGCTCTGCCGGCCCGCTGACGACCGTTCGCTGCGGCGAGTTGACGCAGGCCGGCACCAGGTCCGGATGGTCCACCGCGGCCACCAGGTGCGACACCCGCTCTTCTCCCGCCGCCACCACCGACATCAGCCCCGGCCAGCCCAGCCGGGTCAACGCCCTGCTCCGCAGGCAGGCGAGCCGTGCCCCGTCCGTGACGCTCAGCATGTCCGCGGCCACCATGGCCCACAGCTCGCCGACGCTCTGTCCGACAAGGGCGTAGGGATCGACCCCGTGAACAGTGGTCACTTCCCGCCACACTGCGAGGGACACCCCCATCAGTGACAGGTAGAGCTCCTCCGGTCCAAGCTCCCAGTCCACCGCCGGGTCGGCATTTCCCGTCAGGTAAAGGCCGACCGGCCGGCAGCCGAAGCAGAAACCGACCTCGTCGATGTCCTTCAGCAACGAGGAAACGCCGTCCGTACGACGTGCGAGGTCCTGGAGCACCCCAGGGCGGGGTGGCAAAGCCGTTCCCGGGAAGAGCACCACGTTCTTTTCGGTCATTCACTTCTCCTGCGGTCGCATGGAAAGGACTACTTCCCGCACGCGGGCGCTGCTGTCGCGAGGTGGTGCAGCGCCTGCACCGGGAGTGGGACTGAAGAGCGGTCCGGCGGCCGTCTCGGCTTACTGGGGTCTTTCGGCCGGTCTCAACGGCCTCAGCATCGCTTCACGAGGATGTGTGCAAGTTGCTTCGAGGCTGCGGGGCTGCGGGGCCGGTGCGAAGAACGTCGTCGGCGACACCCTTCGGCGTGTGCCCATCCCGATCGCCTACGGACTCCTCCAAAGCCGGCCGGTGGCACGGTGCTTGAGTTCCTCTTGCCCCTTCCGGTTTCGCTCGGGGCGGCGGGCCACAGGGCCGGGCAAGGGGCGTTGGGGCTGCGAGGCGCCTGTCCGCGGAGTCGAGGCCTTTTCATCCGGAGCGTGGGAGACCGTTGCCTGCGTATGTACATCACGCCATGGGGTGGTGCATGCCGCCAGAGGCGCGGATCAGGTTCCCGGGGCAAAGGGTGCTTCCAAACAAATCGGAAGAGGGCGTGTTCCGCCAGACGGCGCACGGGCTGCGGTGCGCATCCCCTTCACGTCGACGGATGACCCGACGCCTTTTCGTACCGACTGCGGAGTGGTGGGCTCCCTGGCGCCGGGTCGCTCACCACGAGGCGCGGGCGGTCCGGAGGCGCGTAGTCAACCCAGGTAGGGCAGAAACTGCCCCGCTTGCGTCGGAATGCGCCTGACTGAGAAAGCAGGGGTGGGTAACGGTTGACTCGACGGCCCCGGTCGACAGGAGACGCTTTATCGGCGTTCCTGGTGCGCTGTCGCTTCTATGGCAATGCCGTAGGGCAGTGCTCTGGCAGCAGATCGGTGCGGCGGTTGAGACGCACAGGACAGCAGTGACCGACCACCCCACTCCAGGCGGGGACTTTACGGATGATCGGATGAAGTTGGTCTTCGCAGTCACATTCGGGCGGCCGGCACTGCATTTCCCGGCGGACAGTGTGATCCTCATCGGCTTTCCTGCGGCAAGATCCGGGCCTGTCTCTTCGCAGGGACCGACTCACCTCGCTGTCGGACGTGCTCCCACAAGCTGGAACCCTGCACCGACTGCGGACGCCCCTCGCGCGTCGGCGCCCGGACAACACGCGGACCCATCTGCGAGAACTGCTGGGAGAAGGCCCCGGAGGCACACAAGCCCTGCAAGTAGTGCGGCACCATCGAGCGCCTGTTCCACTTCGGTCTCTGTCGACGATGCGCCGCCGACCGTCAACTGCGGAAGCTGCTGACGCCGCCGGACGGCAAGCACCGTTCCGAGCTCGACAAGGTCGGCGACGCCCTGCTGACCCTCAATCCCCGCCCGGACCCTGCTTTACCTGCGGGAATCGCCCACGGCCAACCGTCTGGTCACCGACCTTGCCGCCGGGACCTGCGAGCTCACCCACGAAGCCCTCGACGCCCGCATGACCAGCCAGAAGGACATGGCCGTCGACTACTTCCGGGCTGCCCTTGTCTCGGCAACGCCGGGCGACCGCCCGGCGGCTCCTGAACGACGACTCCACCGAGACCAGGGACCGCGTCGCCGGACTGATGGTCCTGCTCTATGGCCAGTACCCCGCGAGGACCTGCCGACTGACCACGGCGCACGTCATCCACGACGAGAACGGCGTCGCCCTCCGCCTCAACAGGACCCCGCTGAGGCTGCCACCACCCCTCGACGGCTTGGTCCTCCAGCTCGTCGAAATCGCCAACCGGCTGCGGTAGGGAGTCCGATCTTGCGGAGGCGCCGGCTGAGTTGTTTGCTGCCCAGTGGCTTGCCGAGCCTCTGGGTTGACGATGCGGGGCCCTGCTTGATCTCTGCACACAGATGCCGCCAGCAGTCCTTCAGCGCCTGCTCGGCATCAGACCCACAGGTGCCGAACGCTGGGCCGCCGGGGCCGTCAGGACCGCATACGCAGCCGAGGTGGCCCGCCGATCAGACGGCTGAGACCGGTTACCCAGCACCCCCGTATGCCGCGGGCTGCCATCATGCTCGGATGGCCCACGACATAGTGTTCTTCCTCGCCCCCGACGACGAGGCGGCCGCTTCGACGCGCCTGCGGGGACCCGGTGAGGTCTTTGAGTCTGTGACCTGCCGTTTCATTGAGCCGGACAGCGCCATCGCCGAATGGGACATGTACTTCGAGGCGCTTTCGGCCGAGGTGCCACGTGAGCAGCTCCTCGGGTGGGCCTGGCCGGAGTGGGTCATCGCCCCCTTGAACGATGGCGTCGAGGTGTTCGCTCTGCCGAAGCGGCTGACTCGAGCACTCGCCAAAGCGAGTCACGCCGAACTCGAAGAGCTCGCCGACCGCTGGACCACCCGGCTCCGGTCTGAGGACGGCGACGACATGACCGACGACGATCTACTGACGGTCTTGCAGGGGGTCGCCCGGCTCGCTGCGTCTGCGGTGAGCACGGGTGGCGGCCTCTACAGCTGGAGCTTCTGAGCGTCCCTGAGCGGGGGACGCTCGTTCTTGACACCGCTGCACGCCAGGAGCTCGGTCCCGGTGGCGTCGAAGTACAAGGTGACGAACCAAGAACTGTCTACTGCGACGATGTTGCCGGTACGCAGTTGCTCGTCGCGGTGCCGAGCTCGGAGGATCTCAACAGTCTTGTCGAGGCCGAGGGTCGTCAGTCCAATATTCAACGCCCATCTCAGCCTTGTCGCAGCGATGCCGAAGACCATCCACTGTGGCGGCCGTCCGTCGAAGAGCGTTACCTCGCCGCCGGCGGCGATGGCGGCGCGTGCTGCCTTGCATGCACTGGTCTGGCCTTGGAGCATCGCGGTGATGTCGGGCTGACTTGGGTTCTCGTCAACGGTGTGGCCATGAGGCGACTGTAGGGAGCGAACGCGGGCGTCGCTACAGGATTCGGCGGGCCTGCCGGGGCGCTGGGCCTCGGCTCGGTCGAGCTGAACCGGCTGCCCCGCCTGGCTTCGAACGGTGGGCCGTGGGAGCCGTCAGGGCCGCGCCCACGGCGCCGTGTCGGTTCCATAGCGCGCCCCGAGATCGTCCGTCCCTGCAAGTGAAAGACGGATACGCCGCATAGGTACATCGACCTCAGTGATTCGCACAGTCCTCTCATCACCGATACGAGTCGCCTGTTTCGGCCCTGCGGGTGGTAGCTCGGAGCGGTGCACAAGCCCTGCAATCCCATCGTCGAGCCTCAGGAAGATCCCGAACGGGACCAGCTTCGTGACCCGGCCCCGGATAATGCTGCCGGCGCGATCAGCCCAGTTGCTCCACGGATTCGGCTGGAGAGCTACCAGGGACAGCACCGCCTGACCACGTATCAGGGTATCCAGAGCCAAGACCTCGGCGGTCACGCGCTGGCCCAGTGACACAGCTTCATGACAAGAAGAGATCCATCTCCAGGACAGCTCCGGCGGAGGGATGAACCCCGCCGATGCTTCCGGAGCCCCGTCGAGATCAACGAACACTCCAAAGTTCTCGATCCCGGCAACCACCCCTGCAACGACGTCACCTGGGTGGAGCGTCATGAGGAAGTCGTTCAGGGCCTTGGAAGGAAGCGGATACGTCACGGCCCAGACCCTATTCCGCACATCCGAATATCCGAACCTGCCGACAGGCGAACGCGGCCAGGTCCACGGCCGGATCGCCGACCGCGGCCTCGTCCCAGTCGACCACCCCGCACAGCACGGGGAACCCACCCTCCGTCTCCCACAGCACGTTTCCGCCGCCCGGGTCGCCGTGGGCCAGAGCCCCCGACGCGTCCGCGCGGCGCCTCCACCGTCACCAGCTCCCGCTCCGCCCGTGCCCGTCCGGCGGCGGACAGCAGCGGGGACAGCTCGGCGCGGACGTCGGACGCGAAGCGCATCCACTCATCGCGGGGCGCCTTCGGCAGTCCCCCGCGCGCTGCCGGTTCCCCCGCCGGCGTGGCCGAGCGCCGTCAGCAACGCGGCGAACCGCCGGGCCGACGCTGCGAACCGCCGGACCGCGGCCTCCGCGGCCTCCGGCCGGGCGAGCGTGGACGGCTTCAGGGGCGCCCGGTACCCGGGTGAGCTCCAGGCGGGCCGGCCCGCCGCCGGGGCCGCCCTCGACGGTCGGCGGCGACGGGACGGCGAACGGAAGGCCCGCCCGGCCGACCGCGCGCAGGGTCGCCGCGCGGACGGGCAACCGGACGGCGGCCGCCGGGGTGCGCGGGAAACAGAGCACCCTTCGGGCGCCGATCACCACCCGGTGGAACTGGCCTTCGCGCACGGCCGGTTCCGTACCTTCCTCGGCCGGCAACCGGGCCACGAGCGCCGCGTACGCCGCGTGACCGTCGGCGGGGTGGACCGCCAACTGTTGGGGTGGGCCGCCATCTGTTCCTCCTCGTCAGGGCCGGTTGAACCGTACTTCCGGGTTGGCGGGTGTCGGCCCCGCGAGCAGCGGCTGCGGGACGTGCCGCAGGTGCCGGTCGAAGAAGGCGGCGACGTACGCGCGGGTGATGTCCACCGACCGCCGTCCCGAGAGGGCCGGACCCGAGTCCGGGGTGGCCGGGGGCAGCAACTGGTCGCCGAGGAAGGGGAAGTCGGTGAAGGTGAAGTGGCCGGCCCCGGCCACCGTCAGCCACCGCTTCCAGCCGTCCAGTCGCGGCCACGTGAGGTCCCAGGATCGGTCCACGCCGCCCGGGCGGTGGGTGTTGTCGTCGGTGCCGAGCATCATGAACGGCCGGCCGCCGAGCCCGCCGGCGGGCACCGCGCCGTGGAAGGCGCCGTCCAAGTTCACACCGGCCCGCACGCGGGGGTCGGCCGCCATGACCGCCGCCGCGGTCGCGCCGCCGAGCGAGTGCCCGGCCATGCCGACGCGCTGACGGTCGATCAGGTCGGCGTGCTTCCAGGGTGAGCGCGCCCCCGTCAGCCGGTCGAGGACGAAGGAGGCGTCCTTGCCCCGGTTCACCACGGCCGCGTGCCAGTCCTCCTCCGTCCTCATCCGCTCGCAGGCCGCGCAGGGCAGCATCCGGCCGCCGGGGAAGAGCGTCCCCACGGACTCGTAGGCGTGGTCGATCGAGGCCACGACGTATCCCCGGCTCGACAGGTCCTCGGCCAGCGCGGTGATCGTGTACCGGGAGACGGTGAAACCGGGGGAGAGCAGGATCAGCGGATGGCGCCCGGGTGCCGGCGGCGCGTCGACGCGGCTGTGGGTGCGCGTCGCGCTCAGTCGTTCCGCCGGGATCACCTTGTCCAGTTTGCGGACCTTCAGCAGCAGGCGGGCCTCCTCCGTGGTGAGGTAAGGGGCGGGCTTCCCGCCGCCCCGGCGCGCCGGGTAGTGGATGTCGACCATCAGCTCGCGGCCGTCGGCCGCCGGTACCCAGAGGTCCCGGCGGCCGCGGTCGACGAGGTGCAGGGTCGACCGGCCTATGGCGTACGGCCCGTTGGGGGACGGCAGTTGGAGGGTGGAGCTCGCCTCCGGGGGAGTGGCGGTGGCGGGGGCCGGTGCCCCGGGTGGCTCCGCCGCGGCGGAGGCGGTGACCGTCGCGGTCAGCGGAAGCAGACAAGCGAGTACGGCGGCCGAGGCCGCCCGGCGAAGTCTCGTCATGGTCCGGACCCTAGGTCACCCGCCCGGCCGGGAGCAGTGGTTTCCCGCCACCCGCCGGGCCTTGCGGACGAGCCGGCGGACGGGCCGTCACGGGTGGCTCGGGAGAAGCTCGGGAGAAGGCGGAGACGGGTGCGGGGGCCAACATTCCGCATGTCGGGCGCTCGTGCGAAGATTCCGTGCCCGGTCCGTGCGGACCGGGTGACAAGGGGAAACTTCGTGAAACCAACCACTCTCAGAGCAGCCGTCGGAGCCGTGCTCGCCATGGCCGTGCCGGCGGTGCTGGTGCCCGCCTCCGCCGCGAGCGCGGCTCCCAAGGCCGGTGCGGTGGACAAGGCGACCATCGCCTCCTTCGGCCGGGCCGCGGACACCCTGCTGACCGAGCGCACCTCGGCGCTGCTGGACTCGGTGAAGTCGCCGCGAATAGCCACGCAGCTCGACCGCAAGGTGCGTCTGGCCGCCGCCGCGGCCAAGACGGAGCAGGCCGGACTGGCCACCCTCCAGGCGCGCAAGAAGCGGCTCGCCGGGCTCCACGAGGCGTACACCAAGGCGGACACGCAGGTCACCGTGGACGGGACCCGCTCCTCCGGCGGCCGGGCGGTCGTGCGGCTCACCGAGACCACGACGCTCACGTACAAGAAGATCCGCGGCGACGAGCCGGTCACCACCGGCTTCAAGGCCCGGCACGAGGCCCGCTTCACCGCCCGCCCGGGCGGCACCTGGGAGCTGACGGGCCTGTCGACCGACGACGACGGCCCCATCGCCATCAACGACCCCACGGTCCGTAAGCGCGTCGCCTCCCTCGGCCCGACGCCCAGCGCCCCCCGCGCCTCCACCTCGTGGACGAGCCAGTCGGTGCCCAAGCGGGCCAAGGCCGGTGTCGACTACGCGGCCATGGCCGCCTACACCGAGAAGTACTGGCGGAACTACAACCCGTCGTACCGGAAGTTCAACGACGCCGGCGGCGACTGCACCAACTTCCTCAGCCAGGCCCTGCAGGCCGGCGGCTGGAAGCCCGAGACCGGCTCGGCGGACGACTACCGCAAGTGGTGGTACGGCGCCTCCGGCCAGTCCGACAGTTGGGTCGGCGTGAACGAGTGGTCGTGGTACGCGCTCAACTCCAAGCGCGTCACCAGCCTGGCCAACGTCTACCAGCTCGAGGTCGGCGACGTCATGCAGATGGACTTCGACGGTGACGGCTCGAAGGACCACTCCATGATGGCGACGTACCGCAGCCGCTACGGCGTCCCGTACCTCACGTACCACTCCACCAACACCTACCGGAAGTCGGTGGCGAGCATCATCGCGTCGTACCCGGACGCGGTCTACTACGCCTACCGCACCTGACCGGTGCCGCCGCGCGGTGGGCGGGCACCGCTCGGCGCGCGGACGGGAGGTGGGCCCGGCCGGTCCGTCCGGCCGGGCCCACCGGCCTGTGATCACGACGCGCAACCATGCGTTATGCCCTTTTTGGTAGTTGATGCCCCCCTGAAATCGGGGCGGTGGAAAGTCGGCGTAACAGTCCCTGTGATACTGGGGCCGGAATGTGTGTTTTGGTGCCAGGGGGTACGAAGTTGTCGAAGAGGACCATGCAGACGGCGACGGCCCTGGTCGCCGCGGCCGCCGTCGCGCTCGGACTGTCGGCCTGCGACTCCGGGAGCGACTCCGACGGAGCCGGCGGGAAGTCCGGCGGAAAGGACTCCTCGGCGTCGCCTTCGGGCAATCCGTCCGCCGACGCCGCCTCCGCCCACAAGAGCCGGCCGCAGAACCGCCGCAAGCCCGAGGAGAAGTGGGACGGCAAGGTCAAGGTGCTCGGTGACGGCTCCACGTCCTACACCGGCCCCCAGCCGAAACAGCCGAAGCCCGAGAAGCTGAAGCCGGGCGAGAAGCCCCCGCAGTTCGTCGTCTTCTCCTGGGACGGCGCCCTGGAAGGCGACGATCACCTTTTCTCGCACTTCCGCGAGGTCGCCCGCGAGAACAACGCCAAAATGACGTTCTTCCTCACCGGCACCTATCTGCTCCCCAAGTCCAAGGCCACCCTCTACCGGCCCCCGCAGCACAAGCCGGGCGAGTCCGCGATCTCCTACGCGACCGACGCGCACATCCGGGACACCCTCCGGGAGGTCCGCGCCGCCTGGCTCGACGGCAACGAGATCGGCACGCACTTCAACGGCCACTTCTGCGGCAAGAAGGGCGGTGGCGACTGGAGCGAGAGCGAGTGGAAGAGCGAGATCGAGCAGGCCTACTCGTTCGTCGAGCACTGGAAGACGAACACCGGCTACAAGGACCTGCCGCCGCTCCCCTTCGACTACGAGAAGGAGCTCGCCGGCGGCCGGGCGCCATGCCTGGAGGGCCAGAAGAACCTGCTCAAGGCGGCGAAACGGTTCGACTGGCGCTACGACGCCAGCTCGCCCGGCGACTTCCAGATATGGCCGTCGCAGATCGACGGCATATGGAACTTCCCGCTGCAACTGCTGCCCTACCCCAAGAGCGAGAAGCAGGTCCTCTCCATGGACTTCAACTTCCTCTACAACCAGTCCGGTGACAACACCAAGGGCGACCCGAAGAAGTACCCGGAGTGGCGGAAACTCACCCGCGACGGTTACCTCAACGGTTTCGAGCGCGTCTATCACGGAAGCCGCGCGCCGCTCTTCATAGGCAACCACTTCGAGGACTGGAACGGCGGCATCTACATGAAGGCCATGGAGGACGTCATGAAGTCCGTGTGCAAACGCGACGGCGTCCGCTGCGTCTCCTTCAAGCAGTTGGCCGACTGGCTCGACGCCCAGGACCCCGAGGTCCTGGCCCGGCTGCGCGGGCTCGACCCGGCGCAGTCCCCGGACTGGAAGTCGCTCGTGAAGTAGGTTCCGAGTCCGGCCCGGGACCGTCCCCCCCGGGACCGTCCCCCTCCCCGGGACCGTCCCCCCTGGGACCGCCCCGGGCCCCCGCTCACGAGCGGCCGGTCATGTACCGCGTCCAGATGCCCAGCGGGACGGAGGCGGGGGACGGACCGCCCGCGCCCTTGCCCTTCCCCGTGCCGTCGCTCTTCCCCGCGCCCTTGCCCTTCCCCTCGTCCTTGCCGTCCCCGCTCGCGTCCAGCGGCAGCAGCTCCTGGCTCTTCGGATCGATACGGGCGAGGGAGACGGCGGTGGAGAGGCCGCCCCGGTACCCCACGAACCAGGCCGACTTGGCGTCCTGCGCCGTGCCCGTCTTGCCCGCGGTGCCGGGCCCGGCGGCCTTGGCGGCGAGCGCGGTGCCGTGCCGGACCGCCTCCCGCAGGGCGTCGTCCACCGCCTTGGCCACGGAGGCGGGGAGCGCCTGCCGCGGCTTGGGCCGCTCCACGCGGACCTCCGCCCCGTTCCGGCGGAGACCGCTCACCGAGTACGGGTCGGTGTGCCGGCCCTGGGCGGCGAACGTGGCGTAGGCGTCCGCCATGCGGATGGCGCTGGGCGTCGAGGTGCCGAGCGAGAACGACGGCAGCTTCTCGCCGAGGCTGCTCTCCAGCAGACCCGTCTCCACCCCGACCTTGCCCACCCGGTCCAGGCCGACGTCCATGCCGAGCTGCATCATCGACGTGTTGACCGACTGGGCGACCGCGTTCTTCAGGGAGATCCGGCCCCAGGACTTCCCGTTGTCGTTCTCGGCCTTGACGATCTTCCCCGAGCGGTCCCAGTACGGGCCCTCCGGCGTAAGCAGCGTGATCTTGTCGTCGCCGTCGTAGAGCGTGGCGGGGGTGACGGGGGTACGCGGCTTCCCGCGCTCCCGCTGGACGCCGTCGCGCAGCGCCGCCGCGTAGACGAACGGGGTGAACGCGCTTCCGGCGGGCACCACCGAGGAGTTGGCGTCGTTGAAGCCCTGCTTCAGATAGCCCTCACCGCCGTAGAGGGCGGTGATGCGCCCGTCGGTGGTCACCGAGGCGGCGCCGATGCGCAGGTCGCGGTCGGGGTGGCCGGGGTCCGGGCCGAGCGTCACGCGCGCCTTGCCCACCGCCTTCGCCAGCGCCTGCACCCGCCGGCGGTCGAAGGTGGTGTGGATCTGGTAGCCGCCCCGGGCGAAGTCCTGGTCGGAGACGTCGCTGTGCGCGCTCACGTACGCCCGCGCGGTCTCCACCAGATAACCGGTCTGGCCCGCCAGCCCGGAGGGGTGCGGCGGAGGCACGGGCTCCGGGAAGCGGGTGTACGTGGCCCGCTCCGCCTTGGAGAGCTTGCCGATGCTCACCATCCGGTCCAGGACCCACTTCCAGCGCTCCACCGCGCGCTCGTGGTTCTTGGCGCTCACCGCGGGGTCGTAGAGCGCCGCCCCCTTGAGCAGCGAGGCGAGGAAGGCCCCCTCGCTCGCGTTCAGCTCCGAGACGTCCTTGTCGTAGTACGCGTGGGCGGCCCGCGCGATGCCGTACGTGCCCCGCCCGTACCAGCTCGTGTTCAGGTACTGCTCGAGGATCTCGTCCTTGGACAGCTTGCGGTCCAGCTTGATGGCGATGAACATCTCGCTGAGCTTCCGGTCGAACGTCTGCTCCTGGTTCAGGTAGGCGTTCTTCACGTACTGCTGCGTGATCGTGGACCCGCCCTGCGTGCTGCCGCCTGTGATCATCTTGCTGACGGCGCGGAGCATGCCGCTGGGGGAGACGCCGCTGTCGGAGTAGAACGTCTCGTTCTCGGCGGCCAGCGCCGCCCAGCGCACCTTCTCCGGAACCTTGTCCAGGGGCAGGTCCTGCCGGTTGACCTCGCCGGTGCGCGCCATCTCGGTGCCGTCGGCCCAGTAGTAGACGTTGTCCTGCTGGGTGGCGAAGGCGTTCAGGTCGGCGGGTATCTCCGTGCGCGCGTACATGATCGCCAGCAATCCGGTGACGACGCCGACGGCGCTGAATATCAGCCCCAGGGTCTGCCGCCACGACGGAACCCAGCGCCGCCAGCCCGACCGCCCCGGGCGCGGATACGCCGGTCTCAGCCACCGCCCGAGACGGCGCGCGGTCCCCTGGCGAGCGCCCCACAGTCGGCGGAGGACGGAGGGAGCGGCGGCTTTCCGGGCATGTGCCCCATTACGACGTTCGATCACTGGTCGACCCTATGGGATCGACTCCCGAGGATTTATGCCGTTTTGTCGCAAAAACATTACGGTTCAGGTCCACTTCCGCCCAAACCCTTGCAAACGGCACGCACACTCGTCCTCAGCCGCTCACCGCAGCGGCTTCCGGCTACCGCTCCTGACCGTTTCGCTGGTGGGAAGCGTACGCCCGCCGGTTTCCGCCGCTGACATGGGGGTGGGCGAGGGGCGGGGCGGAGCCATGCGCCAAGCATGGAATCAAAAGTGCTCGACCTTCTGTCCGCTGGGTACTCGGTAGCAACCGGAAACGACATGTATGAGTAGTTTAGGCGGATTGTCCTTTGTGTAGTTCGTGATGTTGACGCTGAATCGCTTCGTGTTGTGATCGGCAGACAGGCTCAGGTTCCGGTTGGCTGACGGGTCAGGCCCGTATTCTGTGACCTTCCAGCCCTGTCGTGGCAACTCCTCTTTGAGTCGCCGCATCACCCCGGCGAGCTCGTCGCCCGAGGCCGGGATGAAGCTCCAGGGGTGGTTCATCTGAAAAAAGCTGTCACGGTCTTTCCCTTCGCATTCGAGGACCCCGGGCCCGGGCTCCGACGCCTTGCCCGGGACCTCGATCAGCTTGAGGAGCCCGCTGGAGACCTTCTTCGTCCCCTCCGTCGCGCGATCGACGGTGGAGGTGCCGGCCGAGGGGAGTTCCCGGGTGCCATGACGCCACGATTCCGAAGGCGAGGGTGCCGGGTCGCTCACGCTGCATCCAGTGAGAACTGAGATGAGGGCCAGGGTGGTGACCAGGGGGCGCGGCAAGACCGTCCGAGCGACGTGCCTCCCGTCGGCGTAGTCGGTGCGTGAACCTCGACCTATCCAAGACACTGTCCTGGCCCCTTTCTTGGTCGTCGAAAGCAAGTGACACGCTAGCGATCACCGCTTCCGATCGGTGGGGGTTTCGGTCGTACGGCACCGTGGTGGTGGGGAGACGCCGCCCGGGCTCACCGCCGGACGGCGCGCAGGCCGTGCAGGATCAGGTGCAGTCCGAATTCGAAGTGTGCCGTGAAGTCCGTGCCGGTGAGCGCCGGCAGGGTGGCGGTGAGGTGTGGATATGTTCCTGCCGTCACCGCCTCGCGCAGGGTGCCCGGATCGGCGGGTTTTCCGTCGTCCGGCCGGAGGGCGGCCTGTTCCTCCAGGGTGTGGCCGACGGTGAAGTTGGCCACCGCGTAGAGCGCCCGCGCCGCTTCGTCGTCGCCGAAGCCCGCCGTGCGCAGGACGCCGACGAGGCTGTCGGCGAAGCCCAGGGTGTTCGGACCGGTCGAGTGAGTACCGGCGAAGACGCGCGCGCCGTCGCGATGGGCGAGCAGGGCCGTACGCAGCGCGCGGGCGAGGCGCGCCGTCCGCTCGCTCCAGTCGCCGTCGCCCGTCGGCCCGGCGGCGTCGGCGACCCCGTCGAGCATGCGCTCGGCCATCGCGGTGAGCAGGTCCTGTTTGGTCGCGAAGTAGCGGTAGAGGGCGCCGGCCTGGACGTCCATCGCGTCGGCGAGCCGGCGCATGGTCAGCGCGTCGAGGCCGGACTCGTCCAGCAGGTCGAGGGCGGTCCGGATGGTGCGGGCCCGGTCGAGCCGGGCGGGCCGCCCTCTGGCCGGGCTTGACGGGGAGCTCATGGATCTCACTATAGTGAACGACGTTCACGTGAACGTCGTTCACTAATGAGGGGAGGGCATCTCCGATGAACACCGATGTGCTGGTCGTGGGCGCGGGCCCGACCGGGCTGATGCTCGCCTGCGAGCTGGCACTGGCAGGCGTACGGACCCGGATCCTGGAGCGCCGCACCGAACCGCAGCGCGATTCGCGGGCGCTGAGTCTGCATCCGCGCAGTGTGGAACTGATGGACCAACGGGGGCTGCTCGACCGGTTCCTCCCGCTCGGCCGGACCGTGCCGGGCTGGCACTTCGCGGGGCTGCACACCAGGCTGGACTTCGGCACCCTCGACTCCCGGCACCGCTACACCCTCTTCCTCGCCCAGGCGCGCACCGAGGCCATCCTCGAGGAACGGGCGCGCGAACTGGGGGTGGAGATCAGCCGGGGACGCGAGGTCATCGGCGTGAGCCAGGACGGTGACGGGGTCGAGGTGGAGGCGCGAGCCTCCGGTGGCGGCACCGAGACCGTGCGCGGCCTGTACGCGGTCGGGTGTGACGGCGGGCGCAGCGTCGTGCGGCAGGCCGCGGGGATCGGCTTCCCCGGCACCGACGAGACACTGACCGGGGTGCTCGGGGACTTCACGGTCGCCGACCCGCGACCCGGCGCCCTCGACACGGCACGGGCCCGTGGTGTGATCGTCGCGCCGCTGGAGGGAGGGCTCACCCGGTTCGTCTACCTCGATCCCGAGCGGATGCGGGTGCCGGCCCGGGAGCCCGTGACCCTGGAGGAGTTCCGTACGTCGCTCATCCGGATCACCGGCTCCGACTGCGGGGTCGCCGAGCCCCGTTGGCTGTCGCGCTTCGGCAATGCCACCCGGCTCGCGGAGAGCTACCGTGCGGGACGCGTCCTCCTGGCCGGCGACGCCGCCCACATCCATTTCCCCGCCGCGGGGCAGGGGCTCAACACCGGGCTCCAGGACGCCATGAACCTGGGGTGGAAGCTGGCCGCCGCGGTCGGCGGCTGGGCCCCGCCCGGGCTGCTGGACAGTTACGACGGGGAGCGCCGGCCGGTCGGGCGGTCGGTGACCGAGAACACCGAGGTCCAGACCCTGCTGGCGGAGCTGACGCTCACGACGCGGTACCAGCGTCCGGCCGCGGCCCTGCGCGACCTTCTCGACCACCTGCTGGGCATGACGGAGGTCAACCGGTGGCTCGCCGATCAGGTCTCCGCGCTCGGCACCCGCTATCCGCCGGCGGACTCGGGCGCCGATCCGCTGGTGGGCCGGCGGATGCCCGACGTCGGGCTGACCGCCGCCGGTTCGGAGGCGACGCGGGTGTACGAACTGCTCACCCGAGGTCGCTTCGTCCTGCTCGCTCTGGCCGGGGAACCACCCCTTCGGGAGACCGTCGACGCAGGCTGGGACTCACGGGTCACGGCCGTCACCGTCGACGAGTACGACGCGCACGCGGACCTCGACGGGGTGACCGAGGTTCTCGTACGTCCCGACGGCCACGTCGCGTGGGCCACCCGCACCACCGACGGCGACGCGCGCGGCGACGAGCGGGTCCAGGCGCTGACCGCCTGGGCGGGCACGCCCTCCTGAAAGGAGCTGAGCACGCCGGTGAGCCGCGTCGGTCCACGGCCCGTGCGCCATCCGTCCGGCACGATCAGCCGGATCGTCACCGCCGGCGGATCCCGGTCCGCGCATCCGACGTGGTCCTCGTGGGCACGGCTACGCAAACAGGGTCATCGCCGGTTCCGGATGCGGGCGACCGCAGCGCATCGGCCAACTCGCCGATCGAGGCGCGTATTTCACCTCATCCGGCCAGTCCGCTTCCGACACCTGGCCAGTTCGCTTCCGCCCCCCGACCCGTCCTGCGCGACGCGCGCGACGCCATTGCCGCTCTGTGGCCGGAGCGGGAGGCATGGCCGATTCCTCCCCTCGGCTTCAAGCCCGACGCGGATCCGGGTCACCTCCCCACCGGAGGCGCCGGAGCCGGCGCGCCCTCCGCCTCGCCCGCCGTGCTGCGTCGGACGATGAGCAGGGCGCAGGCGAGGGCGGCCGCCGCGGCGGCGAGGGCGAGGGCGTAGCGGGCGCCCGTGGGGGAGTCGGTGAGACCCCAGGTGGCGGAGGCCAGGGCGGGGCCGAAGGTGAAGCCGAGGTTGCGGGAGAGCTGGACGGCGGAGCCGGCCGTGCCGGCGGCCCTCGGCGGGGCCGCGTTCATCACCAGGGCCTGCGTGGGGCCGCCGTAGAGGCCCATGCCGACGCCGGCTATCGCGAGCCGCCAGACGATGTCGGCCGAGGACCAGTCGTGGTCGCCGAGGAGGGTCAGGAGGAAGAGGCCCAGGGTGGTGAGGGCGGCGCCGGCGACGGCGGTCGGGCGGTGGCCGTAGCGGTCGGCGAGGCGGCCGCCCAGAGGTCCCGCCACACCCATGGCGAGCGGGAAGGCGAGCACGGTCAGACCGGTGGCCGTCGCCGACAGCCCGCTGTCGTCCTGCAGCCGCAAGGCCACCACGTAGTGCATCGCGCCGAAACCGCAGGCCAGCGCGAACACCGCCCCGTACACGCCCTGCGTACCCGAGGCGCGGACGACGTCCACCACCGGCCGGGCACCCGGCCCGCGCAGCCACCGCACCGCGGGCGGCAGGCCGGCCAGGGCCAGCAGGAGCCAGGCGGGGGAGGACGGGGCGAGGGTCAGGGCGAGCAGCAGCGCCGTGATCGCGCCGCCGACGAGCGCGGCGTCCGCCAGCAGCCGGCGGTCCGGCGGGACGAGGCGGCCCCCGGCGGGCAGCGCGCGGCGGGCCACCAGCAGGGCCGCGAGGCAGAACGGCAGCTTGACGAGGAACACCGCACGCCACCCGAACGCGTCGAGGAGGAGGCCGCCCACGGCCGGACCGGTGACGGCGCCGAGCGGGCCCAGGGTCGCCGGGACGCTCATGGCCCGGCCGCGCAGGTGCGGCGGCACCGACCGGGCCGCGAGGACGGGCATGAGGACGAACAGCACCGCCGCGAACGCCCCTTGCAGCACCCGGGCCGTGGCCAGCATCGGCATCCAGGGGGACGCGGCGGAGAGCAGGCCGCACAGGGCGAACCCGGACGTGGCCGTCAGGACGGCCGGCCGCAGCCCCGTGCCCGTCCCGCCGCCGCTCAGGTCCAGCCACCGGCCGGCGGGCAAGAGCAGTGCCACGACGGCCAGTTGGTAACCCAGGACCGTCCACTGCGCCATGGAAGGGGAGACCCGGAGGTCGCGCGCGATGTCGGCCAGCGAGACATTGACGATGTTCATGTCGAGCATGGCCACGAACGACAGCACTCCGGCGATGCCCACCAGCACCCACCGGGGCCGCCCCTCCTCGGCCGGCCGCCGTGTCCCCTCCGGCCGTTCCTCCGTACCGTGCCGCATCGTGTCCCCTCCGAGGCCGTGAGGCCGCCGTCGACCGGATCCGGATGGCGAGAGCGCCCGCCCCCGTGCCGTGCCACCGACGCGGCCCGCGCCCTCGGTGGCCGGATGAACTCGCGGTGGTCTCCCCGTCCCGGGCGAATCCCGTGGGCTCCCGGTGTCGTGCGTTTCGTGTCTTGCGGGCCGGCCGGGTGGTTCCGTCGAGTGGGCCGGCCGTGTGGTGCTTTCGAGTGGTCGGGTCGTCCGGTCCGGGGAAGTGTGCCGCCTCCAGGAAGTCGGCCGGCGTGGCTCGTCGGTTCCCGGGCCGCGACGGGAAACGGCTCGCTTCCGCGCGGCGGATGCCGGACGGACGGCCGGACGGAGGGCCTCGTCCGGAAGCCCCGGGGGCAGCATCGCATGGCGGCGTCCGCCGGCGGACGTCCGGATACGGCCTCTTCCCGGCGTCCGCCGGGCTCCGTCCCTCCGCCCCGCCCGTCCCCCGCGGCTCGGGGGCGCTCTCCGGGCCGCGACCCGAGCCGTGCGCGGGGCGGAGGCCGATGTCCGGTTCCGTGTCTTGTTTTTCGGGGCTTCGGCACGTTGGTTGTGCTTGTCGCCGGTGTGAGAGGGGAAGGCCGGGGGCGGGGCGACCGGTACGCCCGTGCGGTCCGGTGGTCGGGCCGACGGAACCGGAGGCCGTTCAACCGGACCGCGTACGCGGTTGAACGCCCGGTCGTGCCCGGCCGGATGCGTCCACGACTGCCCGCGTAGGTACATGACCGCCCGTGGTACGACCGTAGTCGCCCGTGTACGACCACGGCTCCCGCGTTCGGCCGCGCTCGTCGGCCGCGTTCCGCGCCGGCCGCTCCGACAGGCCACCGTACCTTCCCGGCACCTCCCCGCGACCCGCCACCCGCAACTCACCCCCCGCCGCCCGGCACCGCCCCCCTCGGGCTCGAACGCGCTTCCCTTGAACGGCCCCACGGGCGCATCGTTTCGGGGACCGGGCGGCGGGGAGCGGCAGGGAGCTCCCCTGCGGCCTGCCCCGGTGCCGGTTCCCTCCGATGACGTCCCCCCCCCGCCAGGCCGGGCCCTGGAGGTGAACCGCCGGTGACCGACGAGGACGTGGGCGAGGCCCACGCCCCGACGCCGGCGCGCCCCCGGACCGCCCGCCGCCCGGGCGACGGCCGCCCGGCCCCACGGTCCCCTCGGCTCCCCAACGGCACCCACACCGAAAGGCCCCTTCATGGACGTACGTGAACTGAGGATCGCCGGCGCCTTCCACTGCGTCCCCGACAACTTCCCCGACGAGCGCGGCCATCTCGCCTCGCCCTTCCAGGAGGAGGCCTTCACCAAGGCCACCGGACACGGTCTGTTCCCCGTCCGGCAGACCAACCACAGCCGTTCGCGCCGTGGGGTCGTGCGAGGCGTCCACTACACGACGACCCCGCCCGGCGGGGCCAAGTACGTGCACTGCTCCCACGGCAGGGCCCTGGACATCGTGGTGGACGTACGCGTCGGCTCGCCCACCTACGGCGTGTGGGAGTCCGTCGTACTGACCGCCGAACACCCGAGCGCCGTCTATCTCCCCGTCGGGGTCGGCCACGCCTTCGTCGCCTTGGAGGACGCCGTCATGACGTACCTCCTCTCCGTCCCCTACACGGCCTCCCACGAACAGGCCGTCTCCGTCCACGATCCCGCCCTCAACCTCCCCGTGCCCCATGAGGACGTCATCCTGTCCGAACGCGACCGCGCCGCCCTCACGTTGGACGAGGCGGCCGAGCGGGGGATGCTGCCGGACTACGCCACGTCGCTGCGCGTCGAGGCCGCCCTGTACGGCGCGTACCCGGCGGACGGCCGCGAGGGGAGCGGCGCGTGAACTCCTCGGAAGACAAGCGGCCGTTGGTGACCGTGCTCGGCGCCTCGGGGTTCATCGGATCCGCCGTGGCGGCCGAACTCGTGCGGCACCCGGTCAGGTTGCGTCTGGTCACCCGGGGCCACCGGCCGCCGGCCGCGGTGGCCGACGCCAAGGACGTCGAACTGCGCACCGCCGACGCCACCGACCCGGCGGCCCTCGCCGCCGCGGTCGCCGGCTCCGACGTGGTGGTCCACCTGCTGGCCCACCTGTCCGGCGACATCAACTGGCGGGGCGCCGACCCGGTGGCCGAACGCGTCAACGTCGGCACCATGCGCCACCTCACGGAAGCCCTCCGCCCGGGACCCGGCGGCCGGCCGGCCACCGTGATCTACGCAGGTGCCGCCAGCCAGGTCGGCCTCTCGGCCGCCCCGCGCATCGACGGCTCCGAGCCGGACGAACCGCAGGGCGCCTACGACCGGCAGAAGCTCGCCGCCCAGCGGCTGCTGGAGCAGGCGACCAGGGCGGGTGACGTGCACGGGATCACCCTGCGGCTGCCCACCGTCATCGGCTGCGCGCCCGGCCGCACCACGTCCAAGGGCGTCGTGGCCGCCATGACCAAGCGGGCCCTGGCCGGTGAGCCCATCACCATGTGGCACGACGGCACCGTCCGACGCGACCTGCTGCACGTCGACGACATCGCCCGGGCCTTCGCCGCCGCCCTCGACCACGGGCACGAACTCGTCGGCCGGCACTGGCTGCTGGGCAGCGGCCACGGCGAACCGCTCGGTGCCGTCTTCCGCCGGATCGCCGGCCTCGTCGCGGAGCGCACCGGACGGCCGCCGGTCCCCGTCCTCACCGTCGACCCGCCCGAGTACGCCGAACTGGGCGACTTCCACAGCATCGAGATCGACGCGTCCGCGTTCCGCGGCGTCACCGGCTGGCAACCGCGCCTGACGCTGGACCAGGCCCTGGAACGGACCGTGGACGCCCTGTACCGGCACACCGTCGACGCGCCCGAGCCCCCGCGGCCGCGGGCCTGAGCTGCGCTCCCGAGCCCACCCTGTCCCGCTGCCCGCCCCGAGGAGAAGACCATGCCCGAACCCCACACCACCGCCGCGCCCGAGGCCCCGCCACAGGACCACGCGCCGACGCCCGAACCGGCCGCCGCTCCCGCCGGCCGGTGGCGCATCGAGGTGAACCGGAACGTCTGCGCCGGCACCGGTCTGTGCCTGGGGACCGCCTCCCGGCACATGCGCCTGGAGAACGGCAGGGCCCGGCCGGTCGCGGAGGTCGTCGAACCGGACCTCAGCGTGACCGACGCCGCCGACACCTGCCCGATGGAGGCGATCACCGTCCGCGACGCGGTGACGGGCGAGATCCTCGCGCCGGAGCTGTAACCCCGGCCGCCGCGGCCGACAAGGAACCCGACGTCAGCCGCGTACGCGTCACCCGAACCGTCCGTCTTCGACCCGAGGTGGGATGTGCATGACTGTGCTGGTATGGGCCTACGGCGATGAGTACGAGGCCGAACGCGCGGAGATCCTCGACGCCGTCGACACGGTGTTCTCCTCCGGACGCCTGGTGCTGGGCCCGAGCGTCCGCGACTTCGAGACGGAGTTCGCCGCCTACCACGGCATCGGCCACTGCGTCGGCGTCGACAACGGTACGAACGCCGTGAAACTCGCCCTCCAGGCGCTCGGCATCGGCCCCGGAGACGAGGTGATCACTGTGTCGAACACGGCCGCGCCCACCGTCGTCGCCATCGCCGGCACCGGCGCGGACGTGCGCTTCGTCGACATCGACCCGGCCACCTACCTCATGGACCCGGCGGCCCTCGCCGCCGCCGTGACCCCGCGCACCCGCTGTGTCGTCCCCGTCCACCTGTACGGCCAGTGCGCCGCCATGGCCGAGATCGGGGAGGTCGCCCGTAAGCACGGCCTGGCGGTCGTCGAGGACTGCGCCCAAGCCCATGGAGCGCGGCACAACGGCCGGCTCGCCGGCACGTTCGGCGACGCCGCCGCCTTCTCCTTCTACCCCACCAAGGTGCTCGGCGCCTACGGCGACGGAGGAGCGGTCCTCACCGGCCGTCCCGAGGCCGACCGCGCGCTGCGGCGGATCCGCTACTACGGCATGGAGGACCGGTACTCCGTCGAATCCCTCCCCGCCCACAACAGTCGGCTCGACGAGGTGCAGGCGGAGATCCTGCGCCGGAAGCTGCGCCGGCTCGACGACTACATCGCCGCCCGCCGCGCCGTCGCCGACCGCTACCGGGAGGCCCTGAAGGACACCTCGCTCACCCTGCCCGCGATCGCGCCCGGGAACGACCACGTGTACTACCTCTACGTCGTGAGTCACCCCCGGCGCGACCTGATCCTGGAGCGCCTGCGCGCCGACGACATCGAGCTGAACGTCAGCTACCGCTGGCCCGTCCACACGATGAAGGGCTTCGCGGACACCCCCGCCGCCGACGCCCACCTTCCCGTCACGGAGCGGTGTGCGGAGGGCATCTTCTCGCTCCCCATGTACCCCTCGCTGCGCCCGGACGTCCAGGAGCGGGTGATCGAGGCCCTGCTCAAGGTACTGCCGACCGTGGACTGACCCCGGGCGGGCGGGGCTCGGGTGCGGTCCGCCGGATGGGGGCATGGGATGCCCTGTCGGTCGGGCGCACGATCGCCGGACGATGAGGCGGAATGGTCGCTGATGAGCCCTGTTGGGGCTGATGGTGCTCTGTGGGCGTGATGTCAGCTACTGGTGCTGATGATGGCAGTGGTACCCATGACGCCTGATGGGCCGTTTTGCGCTGGTGTGGCTTGGTGTGGTGGTGTTGGGGGCGGTTGTCGTATTGAGGGGAAAGGTGTGGCGGGGATGGCTCTCGTGCTGTTGCGCCGTTGGAAGGGTTCGTCGGGGCAGGGAGGCGTCCGGCTGCCGGAGGGCGCGGGAGGGTTGGACTGCCGGGTGCTCGACCCCGTTCAACTGCCGCTGTACCGCGCGGACGTCTCGGTCCGCGACGCGTCCGGCCGGGAGGTGCTGACCGGTCAGACGGACCCGCACGGCCGGTTCACGGCCACACTGGCGCCGGGCGACTACGTGCTCGCGGTGACGTGCGAGGGGTTCCGCCCGGTCCGCCGTCCCTTCACCTGCGTCGCCGGCGCCCACACGGCCGTCGAACCGGTCGCGATGGAACCGGCCCCGGCCCCGGCCATGCCCACGCCCGGTGCGTGGCGCATCGACCCGGACCACACCGCCGTACGCTTCGCGGCCCGCCACATCGGCCTCGCCGAGGTGCACGGCCGCTTCAACGGGTTCGAGGGAACCCTGTGGGTGGGCGAGCGGATGGAGGAGTCGCGCCTGGACGTGGTGATCGAGACGGCCAGCATCGACACCGGCGTCCGGCAGCGGGACGAGCACCTCCGGTCGGCCGAGTTCCTGGGCGTCGCCCAGTACCCGTATATGCAGTTCACCAGCGAGCGCTTCGTCCACCGGGGCGGCCCCCGCTGGTCGGTCCAGGGCGTCCTGAACCTGCACGGCGTCAGCCGGAACGTCGCCCTCGACACCCGCTACCTGGGCATCGGCACCGGGATCATGGGCGAGACCCGGGCCGCGTGCTCGGCCGTGACCGAACTCCACCGCGAGGACTTCACCCTGAACTGGAAGTCGATGATCCAGCGCGGCATCGCGATGATCGGCGCGACGATCCGCGTGGAACTCGACATCCAGGCGGTGCCGCAGTCCTGAGGGACCGAGGGATCGCAGGTCCGAAGGCCCGAGGCCCCGGGGTGCCGAGACGGCGTACGAGCGGCTCCCGGGCGACGGGCCGGCGTCGGGAAACCCGGCGGGGGCGGGCGGGCGCCCCCTCGGGTTCCGGCTCAGCCGCTCTGCTCCGGCGCCCGCCGGGGAAAAGCGGTGCGTTCGTCCAAGAGGTCGACGCACTCGTGAAGAGAGGGCTTCGGCTCGCCGGAGTGTTCCCGCATCACGGCGAGTGCGTGGACCCTCCACTGACGGGCGATCAGCTCGTCCGCCTCGGCACGCGCGGTGGCCGGCAGTCTCTTCCACAGGGCGTTCTCCATGCCGCCATTCAACCGCGCGGGCCCGGTGCCGGACCCCGGCCCCGCGCGACGCTCCTCACCACGCCGGCACGAGCCGGTAGCCGGTGCCGTCGGCGCTGACCCGGCCCGCCGTCGGGGTCGGGAAGTGGGTGCCCAGGAGCAGCGTGTCCGTGCCGGCGAGGGAGGCCAGGAGAGCGCGGCGGGTCCGGGCTGCCTGGGCGGGGTCGGTGTCCACGCAACTGGTGATGTCCGGGTGCGCCAGTTGGACGGGGTGGTGGACGCAGTCGCCGGTGACGACGGCCGTGCCCCCGCCGGAGCGGAGTTCGAGGGCCATGTGGCCGGGGGTGTGCCCGGGGGTGGGCAACAGCCGGAGGCCGGGGGCGAGATCGGTGGGGCCGTCGTGGACGTCGACGAGGTCGAGGAGCCCGGCGTCGCGGACCGGGTGGACGGAGTCGCGGAACATCCGCCGGCGGCTCTCCTCCATGTCGCCCGCCTGCCCGGCCCAGTGGTCCCATTCGGCGCGTGAGGTGACGTAGCGGGCGTTGGGGAAGGTCGGAACCCATGAACCGTCGTCGACGGCACGGGTGTTCCAGCCGACGTGGTCGGTGTGCAGATGGGTCAGGACGACGAGGTCGACGGAGTCGGGCGGAAAACCGGCGGCGGTGAGCCGGTGCATGTAGTCGGTGTCGAGGTGGTGCCAGGCCGGGTTGGCGCGGGACTTGCCGTTGCCGATGCCGGTGTCCACGAGTACGCGCCTGCCGTCGATCTCGAACGCGAAGGTGTGACTGCTCAGCAGGGGAGCGCCGTCCGGCGCGGTGAAATCGGGCCGCAGCCACGGCACTTGGGCGGTGACGTCAGGGGTGGCGGCCGGCAGCAGCCACGGTCCGGTGTCCGGCGGGAGAAGGATCTCGTCGACGCGGTGCACGCGCACCTCGCCCACCCGCCATGAGGCGTGGGCGGCCGGTCGCCGGGACGGGTCCGGGGCGGTGGAAGGGGAGGCGTCGGGGTGGGGGGAGACGTCGGGTCGGAGCATGAGCGGAGTCCTCACCGGGAAAGTAAAGGCAGATTCTTTGCGTTAGGCGAGCGTAGGGCCTAGGGTGCGGTAAACGCAAAGGATTGGCTTTTGCTGAAAGGTGGAGGCACGCCATGACCACTCCGGACCCCGGGCCGCACGAGGCGGCCGGCCGCCATGCCGTCGACGCGGCCACGGCCGGCCACATCCTCTCCGTCCTCGGCTCCCTGCGCGAGCTCGACCTCGACGGCGTCCGGCCCGCCGCCGAGTACCACCCGGAGGCCGCCCGCCTCCCGGAGCCGGCGGCCGCGTACGGCCCGGAAGGGGCGTGAGCACATGGAGCCGTATGAGCTGACGCTCGCCGAGGCGGCCGACGCCGTCGCGGCGGGAAACCTCTCACCGGTGGAGCTGACCGACTCCCTCCTCGGCCGGATCGAGGCCGTGGAGCCGGACCTGAACGCCTACGCCGAGGTCCTCGCCGACACCGCCCGCCGTTCCGCCGCCCGGGCGGAACGCGAACTGGCCGGCGGCCGGCGGCGCGGACCGCTGCACGGTGTGCCCATGGCGCTGAAGGACCTCATCGACGTGGCCGGCGTGCCGACCCGGGCGGGTTCCCGGGTCCGTGAGCGGCACACCGCGCGCCGGGACAGCACCGTCGCCGCGCGCCTGGCTGAGGCCGGCGCGGTCCTGCTGGGCAAGGCGCACACGCACGAGTTCGCCTACGGGCTCACCACACCGCAGACCCGCAACGCCTGGGCCCCGGACCGCGTGGCGGGCGGTTCCAGCGGCGGCTCGGCGGTGGCCGTCGCCGCCGGGACGGCCACCTTCGCGCTGGGCACGGACACCGGCGGCTCCATCCGCGTCCCCGCCGCGCTGAACGGCGTGGTCGGACTCAAGCCCACGTACGGGCTCGTGCCCGTCGACGGCGTGGTACCGCTCTCCTGGTCCCTGGACCACGTCGGCCCCCTGACCCGCACCAGCCGGGACGCCGCCCTCGTCCTGTCGGCCCTGACGAAACGTCAGATACCTGTCGCGGACGTGGACTTCTCCCGACTGCGGGTGGGTGTCCCGGGCAACCACTACTTCCACCGGATATCCCCCGCCGTGGCCGAGGCCGTCCGGGTGGCGATCGGCCGCCTGCGGGACCTGGGGGCGCGCCTCGTCGACGTCGGGATCCCGCTGGCCGAGCAGGTGCACGCCACCCAGTGGGGGCTGATGGTCCCCGAGGCGAGCGCCGTGCACGAGGAGACGCTCCGTTCGTCCGGCGACCTCTACGGACCGGACGTCCGCACGTTGCTGGAGGCCGGGACCGTCGTCCCGGCCGGCGACTACCTGCGGGCCCAGCGCGCCCGTACGCTCATGCGGCAAGGGTGGGCCCGGCTCCTCGACGACGTGGACGTCGTCGTGGCGCCGACCGTCCCGGTCACCGCCGTGCCCCGGGACGCGGAGACCGTACGGTGGCCCGACGGTGCCACCGAGACCGTCGCCGACGCCCACGTCCGGCTGTGTGCCCCGGCGAACATCACCGGCCTGCCGGCCCTCTCGCTCCCTGTCGGTCTCGACGGGGAAGGGCTGCCCGTCGGCATGCAGCTCATCGGGCGGCCGTACGGTGAGGCGTCGTTGCTGGGCATCGGGCACGCCCTCGAACAGGCCGGGCCGGGCATCGGGACCGGCCGGCCGGGACTGGCGCCCGAACGGGCCGTCCGGCCCCTCGCCGCGCAATGACGTTGCGTTAAGCTGGAGGGCATGAGCCCCAGACCCGCCGTGCGCCCCGGGGGCCGCAGTGCTCGCGTCCAGGAGTCCGTCCACCGGGCCGTGCGCGAACTCCAGGCCGAGGGGGCCAACCTGACCGTGCCGCTGGTCGCGGCCCGGGCCGGAGTGACCCCCTCCACGGTGTACCGCCGCTGGGGCGACCTCCAGGAGCTGCTCTCCGACGTCGCGGTGGAGCGACTGCGCCCGGAAGGGGCCCCGGAGGACCGCGGTGATCTGCGGGCCGATCTGGAGCACTGGGCCGTCGCCTTCCTGGAGGAGATGTCGTCCCCGCCCGGCCGGTCCCACGTCCGCGACGCCCTCGCCGGCGATCCGGACGGCTCCAACGCCGGGCAGTGCTCCGATTTCGCGCGTCACCAGGTCGCGCTCATCCTGGCCCGCGCCGCGGAACGCGGCGAACACGTACCGGACGTGGAGACGGTGATGGACCACCTGGTGGCGCCGATGATGTACCGCGTCCTCTTCCGGCCCGGGCCGCACGACCCCGGTTACGCACGCGACCTCGTCGCGACGGTGTTCTACCGGCTCATGCCTCTCCCGTAGCGCTGTGGTCGCGTAGCGTCGTCCACCCGTCCCGTAACCGGAAGCGGCGGTTGTCCCGCCCCCGGGGCATGTTCACCCTTCGGGCGCCGCCGTGGCCGCGGCACCGCGGAGCATCTGCCCGATCCCGAACCGGAACCGGGCCTCGAAGTCGACGGACAGGAAATCCTCCAGAGCCGCGCCCAGCCCGGGAAGGCGCCGGGTGTCGACCTGCGCGCGCAGCCGGTCGCGGGCGCCCGCGGCGGGGACGGCCTGTTCCTCCTGGACGAGGCCCAGGGTGAAGTAGAAGAGGTTCCAGGCCGTCCACGCGGCCGTCCTGCGGTCGGGGCAGCCGTGCAGCAGGGCGGTCAGCAGACGGTCGGTGAAGGCCAGGGTGCGCGGCTCGGCCGGGAACGTGCCCGCGACGAGCGCGGCGCCGTCGCGGTGCCCGAGCATCGCCCGGCGCAACCGCCCCAGCAGTTCGGCCGCCTGCTCGTCCCACGCCTCGGGCAGGCCCGTCAGTTCGACCTCGCCGAGGAGGGCCTCGGCCATCGCGTCCAGCAGCCGGTCCTTGCTGCGGATGTGCCACATGACGGTGTTCATGCTGACACCGAGCTCCGCCGCGATCGCACGGGTGGAGAGCTTGCCGACACCGCCCCGGTCGAGGACGTCGAACGCCGCCTCCACCACGTGGTCGAGCGTGATGCCGACCTTGGAACGATCGGCCGCTTGCTTCTTGGTCACTGATCGATTATATCGTGGACACCTCCATCTTGGTCAGTGATAGAGAGGGGAAATCATGGCACAGCACGTCGTCATCGTGGGTGCCGGCCCCACGGGGTCGTGGCTCGCCTGCGAACTGCGAATGGCGGGCGTTCCCGTCGTGGTCCTGGAGCGAGACACCGAAGTCGACCCGCACTCAAGGGCGTTGACGCTCCACCCCCGGACGATCGAGACCTTCGCGCTCCGCGGCGCCCACCCCGCCCTGCTCGCCGAGGGCGGACGCATCCCCAGCGGGCACTTCGCCGTGCTCGACGACCGCCTGGACTTCCGGGAGCTGGACACCGACTTCCCGTTCACGCTCACGATTCCGCAGGCCCGGACCACGGAACTGCTGCGGGAGCGCGCCCTGGCGCTGGGAGCGGACCTGCGGTACGGCCACCGGGTGACGGAGTGCCGGGAATCCGGCGGCGCGGTGACCGTGTCGGTCGAGGGGCCGGACGGCGGGTACGTGCTCGAGGCCGCGTACGCGGTCGGCTGCGACGGGACGCGCAGCCTGGTACGCCGGTGCGCGGGCATCGAGTTCGACGGCACCCCGCACACCGCGCTCGGCACCCTCGGCGACGTGGTGCTCGACGACCCGCCGCCCGGTGCCGTCGCGAGCGCGTGGACGATGGAGGGCACCCTCATGGTCGTCCCGCTGCCCGACGGCCGCCACCGGATAGCGATGCACTCGCCCGAGGACATCCGCGCCGACCGGCCGGGCGAGCTCACCTTCGAGGAGTTCCGCGAGCGGGTCCGGCGGATCACGGGCACGGACTACGGCATGCGCGACCCGTCCTGGCTGTCCCGCTACGGCAACACCAGCCGCCTCGCCCGGCACTACCGCAAGGGCCGCTTCCTCCTGGCAGGCGACGCGGCGCACCAGCACATGCCGGCGGGCGGCGTCGGGCTGAACGTCGGCGTGCAGGACGCGATGAACCTGGGCTGGAAACTGGCCGCGGTCGCCCGTGGCCGGGCACCGGAAACCCTGCTCGACACCTACCACGTCGAACGGCACCCTGTCGGAGCCGACACCATCGAGCACACCCAGGCCCAGACCGCGCTCATGATGGGCTTCACCCCAGAGGGCAGCGCACTGCGGTCCCTGCTCGGCAAACTGATCGCCGAACAGCCGCAGTTCAGAGACGCACTCGCCGAACGCCTCGCAGGCTTCTCCGTCCGGTACACCCCGCCCGGCCGAACGCACCCCCTCACCGGCCGGCGCGCACCCAACCTGCCCCTCCCCGGCGCGCGCTCCCTCTTCGGCCTGCTGCACACCGGCCGCCCCGTACTCGTGGACTTCGGCCACGCCGCCCCCTTCGACGTCATCACCACCGACGCGCCCGAAGCCGGCCACTACCGCTGTCCGCACCCCGCCGAACAGTCCCGCCCGTCCTGGACCGGCGTCACCGCGGCCCTGATCCGGCCGGACGGTTACGTGGGGTGGGCGACGGACGAAACCGATCCCGTCACCCTCACGGCCGAGGCCGGCCGTGCGGTCACGGCCCTGTACGACCCGTCGCCGGAACGGCAGCCGGCGTAGTGCGGGGGCGTGCGCGCGGTGAGCCGAACACGCGGGCCGTCACACCGGGTCGGGCTCGTCGTCGCCTGCGCGACTCGCCGGCGGCAGACCGCCTTCCCGGCCCTTGACGGCCTCCGCGATCCGCAGGGCGGCCTCGGCGGGCGTGAGGTGCGTGGTGTCGACGACCTCGGCCTCGGCGTGCAGCCACGTGCGGGCCGCCTCGGCGTAGGGCTCCAGGTGCCGGAGACGGAACGGGGAGTCGGGACCGACGACCGTGTCGCCCGCGATGCGCCCGCGAAGCGTTTCCCGGTCGGCGTGGAGGACGAAGTGCCGGACCGGAATGGCATGCCGGGCAAGGCCCGAGTCGATCTCGCGCCAGTACTCCTCGACCAGGACGGTCATGGGAACCACCAGAGTGCCACCGGTGTAGTCGAGGACGCGTCGGGCGGTCTCCACCACCAGCGGCCGCCAGGGCGGCCAGTGCTGGAAGTTGTCCGTCGCGGGCAGCCCCGGGGTGATGTCCGTCAATGTCTCGCCGACTTTCTCGGCGTCGAACACCCGGGAGTCCGGGAGCAGTCGTTGCACGAGCGCGCCGGTCGTCGTCTTGCCCGCGCCGTGGGTGCCGTTGAGCCATACGATCATGAGGCTTGACGCTAGCGTCGTGTGCGCTGCGGGACCAGCACCGGAGAAGCCCGGGAGGGCTCGGTGACCGTGTACGACCACGGGTGAGCCCGCCGTGCCGCGCCCTGATCAGGCCGGTATGCGGGTGCCGGGGCGAGGCGGGGCCGGGCGGCGTTCGCGTGCGAGCGCCGCCCGGGGAACCGACGTCCGTCGGCGAGAGGTCAGCGTTCCCCCGCCAGGATCTCCGCGGCCGCCACCCCCGACGCCGTGCTGGCGCCGTGCGTGAAGATCTGCACCGCCCCCGGAGCCGTACCGCCCGGCAGGCCCATCTCGACGACGATCGCGTCGGGACGCGCCGTGGTGAGGTCCGTGAGCGCCCGGCTCATCCACGCGTGGCGCGGGGCGTCGCGGGTGACGACGACCAGGGGGCGGCCCACCGCCGCCCCGAGGGCGCGTGTCTCCAGGGCGGCGTCCGGCGCGCCCAGGTCCTGCGGGCGCAGTTGGACGGAGGTCGTCCCGGGGAGCCGCTCGCGCAGCGGGCCGGCGACGCCCCACGGCGTCTCCTTGCCGATGGCGAGGTTCGTGGCGGGCACCAGTTCCACCACGTGGGGCGGCGCGGGCAGCGGCAGCGCGGTCCGCACCGCCCCGGTGAGCCGGAGGGCGCGGCGGGCGGCGACGAACCCGATGTCGCCGTCGGCCGCGCCGGCGGAGGCGGCCCGGCGCAGCCCCGCCGACCAGTCCGCGAACGACCGCACACGGCCGGCCGCCTCCGCGAGCCGCTCCTCGTCGAGGTCCCCGCGCGTCACGGCGTTCACCAGGGAGTCGGTCAGGAGGCGGGCGGTCGACTCCTCGGCGCTCTCGCCGCCCACGCAGACGGCGTCGACACCGGCGGCCACCGCCTTCACCGCGGCCCCGCCGATCCCGTGCGGTCCGGAGACCGCGCCCATCTCGATGGCGTCGCTGACGATCAGTCCGTCGAACCCGAGCTCGGTGCGGAGCAGGTCGACGAGGATCCGCCGGCTCAGGGTGGCGGGCAGCTCGGGGTCGTACGCGGGCACCAGGAGGTGGCCGCTCATGATCGCGCGGACGCCCGCGTCCACCGCGGCCCGGAACGGGGGCAGCGCCTGCGCGGCGATCTCCTCGCGCCCGGCGCCGTAGACCGGCAGGTCGTGGTGGGAGTCGACGGCGACGTCGCCGTGGCCGGGGAAGTGCTTGGCGCAGGCCGCCACGCCGGACGACTGGAGTCCGCGGATCCAGGCGGCGGTGTGCCGGGAGACCACGGCCGGGTCCGACCCGAAGGACCGGACGCCGATGATGGGGTTGTCCGGGTTGGAGTTGACGTCCGCGCTGGGCGCGTAGTCGAGGCTCACCCCGGCGGCGCGCAGTTGGCGGCCGAGGTCGGCGGCGACGGCCTCGGTCAGGCCGGTGTCGTCGACGGTGCCGAGGGCGAGGTTGCCCGGCCGGGTGGAGCCGGTTCCGGACTCGATCCGGGTGACGTCCCCGGCTTCCTCGTCGATGGCGACGACCAGCTCGGGGTTCTCGGCCCGCAGTCGCTCGGTCAGCCGGGCGACCTGCTCGGGGGAGACGATGTTGCGCGAGAAGAGCACGACGGACGCCAGCCCGTCGGCGATGTCCCGCAGCACCCAGTCCGGCGCCTCGGTACCCACGAAACCGGGCTGCAGGACGGAGAGTGCCAGTCGCCGCAACGCGGTGCTGTGCTTGCTGGAGGACATCGGCCGGTGCCTTTCGGGTGGGAGCGGCCCGCGAGGGTGCCGGCGGAGCGGCGGCGACACCCCACGGGCTTTGGTATAGACCAACAAGGGTGCGCTTAGGTTAACCGCACGTGTCAAGAGGGAGGGAGGGGTGTATCACTCCGTCCGTCAACAGCCGTTCCCAAGGCGGGAGTCCGCGATGTGACGGCGTCTCACGCCCGGGAGCGCAGAGCGGGCGAATGGATCACTCGCGAGTGAATGATCTCAATTCGGATGTTGACATTCTGAGTTGGTCTAGTCCACCTTGATCGGGTGCACATACATCGTGGGGCGCGTGAGGCGCGCGGCCCCGAAGAACCGACACGGACTCACCGGCCCCCGGGCACCGTCCCGGACCGCGGCCCGAGACGGGCGCCGTTCCCGGAGGCGTGACGAGCCGCGGCCCGGCTCCGCCCCACAGGCGGCCGCCTCCCGGACGGCCGCGCAGACCTTCACCTCGTTCCGGCGCCACCGGCCGGACCGCCACCCACCCGCGCGAAGGCGGCCCCGGCACGCGCCGGTGCCCACCGCGCCCACCGTGCACCGTTGGCGTTCCCAGATCCGGGGGGCGACAGAAAGGATCCGGAGTACCGCATGACGACCGCTGACCCCACGACGACCGCTGACCCCTACCTCCACCGAGCCGTCACCGACGTCCCCTACTTCAGCGCGGACGGCGAGACCTACCTCGCCCGCACCCAACTGAGGGACCTTCGGAAGCGACGGCCGCTGCGGGTGCTGTCCGAGGAGGACTTCGCCTTCTGGCAGACCTACGGCTACGTCGTCGTCCGGGAGGCGATCCCCGCGACGGCCGCCCGGCGCCTGCTCGACTTCGCCTGGGACTTCCAGGGCATGGACCCCGACCGGCCCGACACCTGGTACCAGGACCGCGAATGGCGCTCCGACCTGGACCGGGAACTGCACGTCTACGGCTTCGTCGAGGCCTACCACCACCAGCTCATCTGGGACAGCCGGCAGACCCGCCGCGTCTACGACGCGTTCGTCGACGTGTGGGACTGCGAGGAGCTGTGGGTCACCCTGGACCGGCTGAACCTCAACCCGCCCAACGTCCGCAACCGCTCACGATCCCTGATCGAGCACCGCGACCGCGGCTTCGACATCGAACTCCACTGGGACGTCGACACCACCCAGGGCATCCTCCCGCAGCGCGTCCAGGGCATCATCGCCCTCGACGACACCCGGCCCGACGTCGGCGGCTTCCAGTGCTGCCCCGAACTCTTCCGCCGGTTCGACCGCTGGAAGGCCCTCCAGCCCGACGACCGGGACCCGATCCGGCCCCGGATCGACCGCGACGACATGCCCGTCGTCCGCCCCGAACTCCGCGCCGGCGACCTGCTCATCTGGAACGGCCTGCTCGCCCACGGCGTGGCGCCCAACACCTCCGAGGACGGGGTGCGCGCCGTCCAGTACCTGTCGATGATGCCCGCCCTGGAGAACCACCGGGCCTTGCGCGCGTCCCGGGTCACCTCCTGGCGCGACCTCGCCACACCGGAATGGAACCCCACCCTCCTCGGCGACGCCGTCCGGCACGAGTCCCAGCGGTACGGGCGGGCCGAGCTGAACGACCTGGGCGCCAAGCTGCTGGGCCTGCGCTCCTGGCACGACCGGCCCGGCGAGACGGCCGCCGCCACGACCGACCCCGGCCCCGCCGCCGCCACGATCAGCGACGCCGGCCCGGCAGCCCGGACCGCCCCGGCCGCCGACGCAGCCGACCGGGCCACCGAGGCCACCCGGGGCACGCAGGCAACCCAGGCCAACCAGGCCACCGAGGAAGAGATATGCGCGGAATCTGTCTGACCCTGCCCACCAACAGGCCCTGCGCCGAGACGATCGAAGCCGTCGGCCGGGAAGCGGCCTACGCCGTCGAACACTTCGACGTCGAGGTGCACCTGCTCGTCCTCGACTCCTGCGCGCCCGCCGACTTCGCCGACCACGCCGAAGCCGTCCGCCGGCTGCCCGCGCGCCCGCGGATCACGGCACACCACCTCGACGAGGCCGCGCAGCGGGACTTCCTCCGCCGCGTGATCACCGCCGCCGGCGGCCCCGAGCCGGAGCCGCTGCTCGGCCTGATGCTCCCGGACCGCCTCTCCTACGGCGCCTGCACCAACCGCGCGTTCCTGATCGCCGCCGCGCTCGGCTGCGTGTCCGTGCACCGCCGGGACTCCGACAGCCGGTACCAGACCCTCGACGGCGTGCCGGTGTACCCGATCCACCACGAGCTGACGTCGTTGGGCCGGCGCGCCGCGGACGCCCGTGCCGACGTCACCGCGACGGACCTCGCGCCGGAGCACCTGGACCGCCGCGTCGCCATGGTCGGCGCCTCGTTCATCGGCGAACTCTCCGTCGACATCGGCGAGATCGAGACCCTCGACCCCGCCGCGTACCACGAGGTGGTCAGCCTCTGGGCGCCCGAGGACTGGACCGACGAGCAGAAGCGCGACCTCGTCGCGGAGTCCTTCCGCGGCGCGGGCACGGAACCCTTCCGCGCCGACCGGTCCCTGCTCACCCTGGTCGACCCGATGCGCGTGGACATGTGCAACATCGCCTTCCACGACGTCCACGAGCGCGTGCCCCTGCCGCCCGCCACGGACACCATCGGCAGCGACTACTTCCTCATCCACCTCGTCCACGACGCCGGCCTGCCCGGCGTCCTGCACAACCGCAACATCGTCAACTACTACACCGGCGAGCGCCGCACCGACACAGGCTTCACCGCCTACCAGCTCCGCTACGTCAAGTTCCTGCTCTCCATGCTGTACTTCAACGCCGTCTACGCCCGGCTCGCCGATGCCGGCGACACGCTGCTCGACGACCACGGCCGGGTCCGGGGCCCCGCCGTCGCCGCCCTCGCCCGCGAGAGCGCCGGCCTCGACCGGGCCGGGAACGTCCGGCGGCTCGACGCCCTCGACGCCGCCTACCGCCGCCTCGGCGGCCGGTACGCCGCCTTCGCCGACCTGCTCGCCGGCCGCCGCGAACGCCTCCTCGACGAAGCGCGCCGCGACATCGAGGACTTCGCCCTGCTCACCGAGGCCTGGGAAGCCCTGGTCCACGCGGCCCGCGTGACCCCCGTCCGCACCACGCCCCTCCACACCACCCCCCTCCACACCGCCTCGGGACGGTCCCGATGAGCACCGCGACGACGACCGCGCACACCGCCCCCGCCACCACCCCGGCCGACAGCCCCCTCTTCACAGCGCTCGCCGCCGCCGGCGAGGACCGGATCGTCCTCGACCTGGACGGCATCCGCGCCCGCTACGACGACCTCGGGCGTCAACTCCCGGGCATCGATGTCCGGTTCGCCATGAAGGCCTGCCCGGTCGACGAGGTGCTCGGCACCCTCGCCCGCGCGGGCGCCGGAGTCGACGCCGCGAGCCCGCTCGAAATGGAACAGGCGCTCCGGGCGGGCGTACCGGCCGCCCGGACGCACTACGGCAACACCGTCAAGTCCGACCGGGACATCGCCCACGCCCACCGGCTCGGCATCCGCGACTTCGCCACCGACAGCCTCGAAGACGTCGCGGCGATCGCCCGCCACGCCCCCGGCGCCCGCGTGTTCTGCCGCGGGGCCACCGGCGGCGAAGGGGCGCTGTGGGGCCTCACCCACAAGTTCGGCTGCCCGCCCGGCCAGGCCGTCCGCGTCCTGGAACGGGCCCGCGAGCTCGGCCTCACCCCGTCCGGCCTCTCCGTGCACGTCGGCTCGCAGCAGATGACCACCGAGGCCTGGCGCGCCGCGCTCACCGGCCTCGGCGAGGTCCTCACCACCCTCCGCGGACGCGGCATCACCGTCGACCACGTCAACCTCGGCGGCGGCCTGCCCGCCCTCGGCTACCTCGACCGGCAGGGCGTGCCCCTCGACCCGCCGCTGGACGCCATCCTCGCGGCGATCCGCGAGGGCACGGCCGCCCTGCGCCGGATCCACGGCGCGCCGCTGGACTTCGTCATCGAGCCGGGACGTCACCTCGTCGCCGACCACGGAGCCGTCCGGGCCCACGTCGTCCGCCTCGCGGAACGCCCCCACCCGGACGGCGGCCCCGCACACTGGCTCTACCTGAGCGTCGGCAAGTTCAACGGCCTCTACGAGATGGACGCCCTCCAGTACCGGCTGGTGTTCCCGGGGCGGCACGACGGCGGGTACGTCCGCGCCGTCCTCGCCGGGCCCACCTGCGACAGCGACGACGCCCACACCCCCGGGCACGCGCCGGTCGAGGTACCCGGCGACCTGGCCTCGGGAGACCCGGTCTGGGTGCTGTCCTGCGGCGCCTACGCCACCAGCTACATGACCCAGGGCTTCAACGGGATCGCCCCCCTGCCGTACACCTGCGTCGGCGGGGACGACGTCGGGGCCGACGGCCGGAGGTGGCCCCGGTGAGCGGTGGCATCCGCGTCCGCGGCATCACCGAAGGCGACTGGGACGCCGTCGTCGCCCTGGAGGCCGGCGCCTACACCGCGCTCGGCCTCTCCGAGGGGCGCGCCGCGCTGCGGTCCCGCGCGGACGCCTCCCCGGACACCTGCTTCGTCCTCGACGTCGGCTCCCGGCCGGCCGGCTACCTGCTGGCCTTGCCCTACCCGGCCGACCGCTGCCCGGACCTGACCCGGCCCGAGGAACCCGGGGAGCCGGCGGCCCCGGCCCCCCTCGGCGCCCCGGCCGCCAACCTGCATCTGCACGACATCGTCGTCGCACCCCACCTGCGCCGCAGGGGACTGGCCCGGCACCTGCTGCTGCACCTGACGCGCACCGCGCGGGCGCGGGGCGACGAACGGATCTCGCTCGTCGCCGTCGGCGGCAGCGAGACGTTCTGGTCGGCCCGCGGGTTCACCGCCCACCCCGGCGTCCCCCTCCCCGACGGCTACGGCCCCCATGCCGTCTACATGTCCCGGCCGGTGCCCGCCGACGGCGCCGGGAACCCCGAACCGGGCGGGACGGCACCACACGGCCGGCCCGTGCACCACGAAGCGAGCTGATGTCCGTGTTCCGCCTCCACGACCCCTACCGGCGCGCCCACGGGGCGATCGTCGCGCTGTTCTGCTCCCTCGGCTTCCAGTACGCCACCTGGGCCGCCCGGATACCGGCGCTCAAGACGGACCTCGGCCTGTCAGCGGCCGAGGTCGGCGTCCTGCTGATGGCCGCGGGCATCGGCGCGGCGGTGTCGTTCCCCCTGGTGGCGCTGCTGATGAAGCGCCTGGGCTCCCGGCGGCTCGCCCTGCTGTCGCAACTCGCCCTGGCCCTGCTCCTCCCGGCCCTGGCCGCGGCTCCCGACTACCCGGTGGCGCTGCTGATCCTCGGCGTGGACGGCGTCTGCGTGGGCTGCCTCAACGTCGCCATGAACGCGCAAGGCGCCGCACTGGAAGCCCGCTACGAGCGGACGGCCATGGCCAGGCTGCACGCCACGTTCAGCGGCGGCTCCCTGCTCGCCGCCCTCCTCGCCTCCGGCATGACCGCCCTCACCCCGTCCGTCGGGGCGCACTTCGGAGTGGCCGCCGCCCTCCTCGTCCTGCTCAACGCCTTCGCGCGGAGCGGCCTCCTCACGGAGGAACAGGCACGGCCGCAGGAGGCCGAGGAGAAGAAGCGGACGCGCGGACGGTGGGCCCTCCCCTCCCGGATCACCCTCTGGATGTGCTGTGCCATGGCCTTCGGCACCGTCACCGAGGGCGCCATGAACGACTGGTCCACCCTCTACATGAAGGACGTCGCCCACGCCGCGGCCGGACTCGCCCCCCTCGGCATCGCCGTCGTCTCCGGGATGATGGTCGTGGCCCGCCTCTTCGCCGACGGTTGGCGCGACCGCTGGGGCGACGCCCGTGTCGTCCTCCTGGGCAGCGCCCTGGCCGCCGCCGGACTCGCCTTCGCGCTGCTGACCGGCGGTGTGGCAGCGGCACTCGCCGGGTTCGCCTGCGTCGGACTGGGCATCGCCGCCGTCACCCCCTGCGTCTACGCGGCCGCGGCCCGGCAGGGCTCCGACTCCCTGACCCTGGTCGCCGCGATGGGCACCACCGGCCTGCTCGCCGGGCCGCCCCTCATCGGCTTCATCGCCAACGCGAGTGGCTTGGCCTGGGGCTTTGCCGCCGTGGCGGTGGCGGCGGGGGTGGTGTCGCTGTGCAGCACGCGGATCCGGTGGACACCGGTGGGAAGCTGAGGTTCCGGCCCCCGGCCCCACCCCTTCACCGTTTCCCGGGGCTGACGCCCCAGACCCCCTTGTCCTCGAACGCCGGACGGGCTGAACATCAGCCCGTCCGGCGTTCGAGGACCCGCTTACGGCGCCATCTCGTACGTCCCGGACAGCGCCTCCACCCGCTCCCACACCCGCGCCGAGCGCCCCTCGTCGACGACCGGGCGGCGGACCGCGCCGAGCGCCCACCGCTGCTGCGCCTCGGTGGCCGAGTCCTTGCCGTGCAGCTCGACCGCGTGCGCGGAGAAGTCGCGGACGAGCACGGCGCACAGCTCGTCGAGCACGTCCTCGTCCAGCTCCGTCAGCCGCGCCTGCTCCAGGATCAACTGGCCGTGCACGACCAGGGCGAACAACTGGCCCACGGACAGCAGCAGATCGAGGTCGCGGCTCTGCTCCTCGTCCGGCGCGGCGGTGGTCACGAACGCGCACAGCGCGTCCGCCTGTTCCCGCAGGCGGCCGACGTTGGGCAGGTGCGCGTACGCGTCGAAGGCGGTCCGCCAGTCGTGGAAGCGGATGGAGCCCAGGCCGCGCGCCGGGCCCTGGCGGAAGAGGAACGCGTCGTCGGCCGCGTCGAGACGGGTGGGTACGGGCTCGTACCCGGCGGGGTCCAGCAGGTGGTTGCGCAGGAACTTGAGGATCAGCGCCAGGTTGACGTGGACCGTGCCCTCCAGCTTCGGCAGGCTGCGGATCTCGACGGCCGCCTGGGCGAAGTAGTTGTCCTTCTCGAAGCCCTTGGCCGCGATGACGTCCCACATCAGGTCGACGACCTTCTCGCCCTCGGTGGTCACCTTCATCTTCGTCATGGGATTGAAGAGGAGGTAGCGGCGGTCGTCCGGGCCGGCGGAGCGGAAGTAGTCGACGGCGCGGTCGCTGAACAGCTTCATGCCGACCAGGCGGACGTAGGCGTCGGTCAGTTCGCGGCGCACGTGCGGGAAGGCGGTGACCGGGCGGCCGTAGAGGATCCGGTTGTGCGCGTGGGTGACGGCCTCGTACATCGCGTGCTCGCAGATGCCGATGGAGGCGGTGCACAGGTTGAACTTGCCGACGTTCACCGTGTTCAGTGCCGCGTCGAAGGCGGCACGGCCGGTGTGCAGCACGTCCTCGGCGCGGACCGGGTAGTCCTCCAGGCGGAACTCGCTGACGAACTTGGAGGAGTCGACGACGTTCTTCACCAGGTGGTACGCCGGGTGGCGGCTGTCCGCCGCGAAGAAGACGTAGCCGTCGGGGCCCTCCACGTCGGTACGGCGGCCGAAGACGGAGACCAGCCCGGCCGCGTTGCCGTTGCCGATGTAGTACTTCGAGCCGGTGGCCCGGAAGCCGCCCTCGCCGTCCGGCTCCAGCAGCATGTCGGTCGAGTAGATGTCGGCGCCGTGCGTCTTCTCGGACAGGCCGAACGCGAACACCTCGCCGTCCGCGAGGAGTTCGGCGGCGCGGGCGCGGGCGGCGGCGTTGTCGCTCTGCCACACCGGGCCCAGGCCGAGGATGGTGACCTGCCACGCGTACCAGTAGTCGAGCCCGTAGAAGCCGAGGATCTCGTTGAGCGCGGCGATCCGGGCGGTGTCCCAGCGCTTGTCCCCGTTCCCGTCCCCCTCGGCGGCCGGGGTGAGGAACGTCGCGAACAACCCTTCCCCGGCGGCGAACGCCAGGAAGTCCGCGAGCCAGGCGCGGGAACGGTAGTCCTCGATCAGCCTGCGCTTGCCGCGCTCCTCGAACCAGTCGACGGTGGCACGCAGCAGCCGGCGGGTCTCGGGGTCGAAGTGCGCGGGGTCGTAGGTGCGCGGGTTGAACAGCAGCGGGTCGGCCTTGGTCATGGGGATACGCCTTTCCGGCTCGGAGGGTAGGGGACTGGGGGAGCGGGGGACGGGGGGTGTCCGGCGCCGGCCGCGTTCACCGGGGCGCGGAGCCGATGCGGCACAGGGTGGCGAGGACGTCGTCCAGCCAGCCGAGCGTCATCCGCTCGTAGGCGATCCCGCCGCGCAGGACGGCGTGCTGGAGCTCCTGGCCGGTGTCGAGCGCCGGCGGCGCCTCGGGACCGGTGAAATCGCGCAGCTCGCCCGCGAGGTAGTGGGCGAGCCGCTCGGCGTGGACCCGGCGGTGCCGCTCGACCTCCCGGACCAGCTCGGCCGGATCGCCGAAGGCCGCGCCCCGGATCTTGACCGCCAGGTCGTGCCGGAGCGCCTCCGGCTCCACCGGCTCCGACAGCCACCGGGTGAGGACCTCCCGGCCCGGGGCCGCCACCGAGTACTCCTTCTTGTCCGGCCGGCCCTGCTGGGCCACCTCCCGGACGTCGATCCAGCCGTCGCCCACCATCCGCTTCAGGACCCGGTAGATCTGCTGGTGGGTGGCGGTCCAGAAGTACCCGATGGACCGCTCGAACCGCCGGGCCAGCTCGTAGCCGGAGCCCGGCTTCTCCAGCAGGGAAACGAGGATCGCGTGCTCGAGCGCCATGCCCTGGATCATCTATGCAACTCGTTTCATAGGAAAGAGCCGCCGCCCGAGTGAGACGGGGCTCACCCCGCCGCCCGGGCCCCCTCCGGCGCGGCAGCCGCTCCCCGGCCGCCCGGGCCGCGGGCCGGGCGCCTCCCGTCTCACTCCGGCCGGACGGCCTCCCGCGCGGCGGCCGTGAGGACCTCACGCACCCACGCGTGCACCGGGTCCTGGTCGTGCCGGGCGTGCCAGGCCAGGGAGGTGCGGACGGCCGGCAGGGGAAGGGGGATCTCCCGGACGGCCAGCGGCATGACGCGCGCGGCCCGGACGGCGACCGGGCGGGGGAGCAGCGCCAGCGCGTCGGACTCCAGGACCAGGAAGCAGGCGGTGGCGTGCGTCGGTGTCACGACCCGGACGCGCCGGGTGTGCCCGGCCTCCGCGAGCAGGTCGTCGACGACACTGTGGAACTTGCCCCGGCGGGAGAACTGGACGTGCGGCAGGGCGGCGAACCGCTCCAGGTCCAGCGGCTCGTCCGCCCCGGGCGCGTCCCGGCGGGAGACGGCCACGTAGCGGTGTTCTCCGAGCGGGCTGCTGCGGACGTCGGCGGGGAGCTCGGGCGGCAGCACGGTGCAGTCCAGGTCGACGCGGTCGCGGAGGTCGGCGAGGTCCTCGTCCCCTTCCGGGAGGACACGCAGCCGCAGGCCCGGCGCCTCGGCGGCGATCCGGGAGACGAGCGCCGGACCGAGCACCACGGCGTGCGCCTCGTTCGTCCTGAGCGTGAACGACCGCTCCACGGTGGCGAGGTCGGCCGGCTGCGGCGGCCGGAGCGCCGCCAGCGCAGCGACCAGCGCCGCCTCCACACGGGGGCGCAGCTCCCGGGCGCGCGGAGTCAGCACCAGCCCCCGCCCGGCCGGGACGAGCAGCGGATCGCCGATGACCCGCCGGAGCCGGCCCAGGGTGCGGCTCATCGCCGAGGGGGAGACCCGGAGTTCGGCGGCGGCACCGGTGACACTGCCCGTGCGCAGCAGCGCGTCGAGGGCCGGCAGCAGATTCATGTCGGGGAGTTGCACGGGACGCAAAGGTACCTGAACGACTCGGAACTTGTCGTCAATCATGCGGCGCCCGACGATGGACGACGTCTCCGAGAAAGCGATGGGAACGATGATCGACGCACAACGGCGCAACACGGCCCTCCTGGTGGCCGGTTGCTTCTTCATGGAGAACCTCGACGGCACCGTGGTGACGACCGCCGCGCCCCGCATGGCCGCGGCCCTCGGCACCACCCCCGCCGCCGTCGGTCTGGTCGTCACCGCCTACCTGGTCACCCTGGCCGCCCTCATCCCGCTCAGCGGCCGGCTGGCCGGCCGGTTCGGGGCCCGGCGGGTCTTCCTCTCCGCCATCGCCTTGTTCACCGCCGCCTCACTGGCCTGCGCGCTGAGCGACGGGCTCGGCACCCTGGTGGCCATGCGGGTGCTACAGGGCGCGGGCGGGGCGATGATGGTGCCGGTCGGCCGGCTGATGGTGGTGTCCGGAGCGGAGCGGACCGACCTGCCCCGGCTGATGGGGTACGTCGTCTGGCCCGGCCTCGTCGCCCCCGTCCTGGCACCGCCCGTCGGCGGACTGATCACCACTTACGCCGACTGGCGCTGGATGTTCCTGATCAACGTGCCGCTCGGCGCCGCCGCCTTCGCGACCGCCGCCCGCCTGCTGCCCGTCACGCCCCGGCCCGCCGACCCGCCGCGCCCCGACCCGGCGGGCGCCCTCCTCACCGTCACCGGCCTCGGCGCCCTCACCTGGACCGCCCACCTGCTCTCCGGCGACGGCGTCCCCTGGTCGCGGGTGGCCGTCCCGGCAGCCGTCAGCGCCGTCGCCCTGGCCGCCGCCGCCCGGCATCTCCTGCGCACCGACCGGCCGTTGCTCGACCTGCGGACCCTCGCCGTCCCCACCTTCCGCGCCTCGGTCACCGGCGGCTCGGTCTTCTGGTCCGTCGTCGGAGCCGCCCCGTTCCTCCTCCCGCTGCTGTTCCAGGAGGTGTTCGGGTGGAGCGCGGTGAAATCCGGCGCGGTCGTGCTCTGCGTCTTCGCGGGCAACATCGCCGTCAAGCCGGCCGTCAACCGGCTCCTCGACCGCTTCGGGTTCCGCCCGCTCCTGCTCACCGCCACCCTCGGCCTGGCTGTGACGACCGCGGCCTGCGCGCTGTTCACCCCGTCCACGCCGCTCGCCGTCATCGCCGCCGTGACCGTACCGGCCGGCGCCGCCCGCTCGCTGGGCCTCACCGCCTACCAGATCATCGCGTACGCGGACATACCGCCGGAGCGGACGCGCGACGCCAACACCCTCCAGGCGACCGCCCACCAGGCCGCCGCCGGCCTCGGCGTGGCCGTGGCGACCGTGGCCCTCCGGGCCGGGGGACCGCTCGGCACCCTGCTGACGGGCGCCGAGGCGACCCCGGCGACCGCCTACGCCGTCGCCTTCTGCCTGCTGGGCCTCCTCCCGCTCGCCGCCTTCGCCGGCGCGCTGCGGCTGCGGCCGGACGCCGGCGACACCGTCCGCGGCGGAGCCACGGCACCGCGGCCGGCCGGACGGCGGGCCGATGCTGACGGCGGCGGAACGGCGGCGGCAGGGCCGGCCCGGCGGGACTGATACCGCCGCGGGGCACGTTCGGTGGCCCGGTGGCCCGGTGGCACGGCGGCGGGGCCGGGACAGCCGAGGCGGCCGGGCCGGCGACGTGCCGAGGCGGGCTGACGACGTCCCGCGCGCCCCCCGGACGCCGGCCGCCGAGCCGGTCAGCCGTCGGCCGTCAGCCGTCGGCCGGTGTGCGGGCGGCGAGGAAGAGAGCCCAGGTCACGCAGGCGAAAGAGGCGGTGGAGGCCAGGGCGCGGACCAGGTTCCACCGGACCCAGGCGCTCTCGAAGGCGCCGCGGACTGCGGCGAAGTCGGTGAGGTGATGATCCGGGGAACCGGCCGCCGCCAGGCGATTGTTGAGCGGTACGTTGACCACGCCGGTGATCACCAGCACGGCGAGCTGGAAGGCGGCGGCCGCCACGAGCCACAGCAGCGCCGTGCGGCCGCCACCGCGCCACTCCAGCACGGCGGCGAGCGTGATCAGCGCCAGTGAGCCCAGGAAGGAGAGCATGAACCAGCCGTTGAGAATGGCCACGTTGATCCGTTGCATCGCGTCGACGAACGTCCGGTCGTCGGCGCGGGCCAGCCCCGGCATCACCGAGCAGGCATAGGAGTAGAACAGCCCGGCACCGAGCCCGGTGGTCACCACCGCCCCGAACAGGACCGCGATGCGTACAACCGACATTCCCGTACCCCCCGTTCGCCGTGCCCTACCGCAAGTCAACCCGCCGGGCCCGCCCGCGGCCATGGCCGAAGACCTCGGCCGCATACGCGAGCGTCCCGTGGACCCCGCCCCGGCCGGCGGGGACCCGCTGGGCGCGCTGCTGGCCGGCACCCGGGCCCAGGGCGCCTTCCTGCTGCGCTCGGTGTTCGACCCGCCATGGGCGATCCGTGTCCGGGACGAGGCGCCGCTGACCGTCCTGACCATGTTCCGTGGCGAAGGCTGGATCGTGCACGACCGGCGGCCGCCCGTACGGCTGCGCCCCGGTGACCTGGCGGTCGTGCGTGGCCCCGAGCCGTACACGGTCGCCGACCACCCCTCGACCGAGCCGCGGGCGATCATCCACCCGGGCCAGGTGGCGACCGACCCGGTCGGGGCCGCACTGTGCGCGGAACTCCACCGCGGCGTACGGACCTGGGGCGCGCGCCCCGACGCGGCGCACGCCCTCGTCAGCGGCACGTACCAGCTCCCCGGCGAAGTCGGCCGCCGCCTGCTGCACACCCTGCCGAACGTGCTGCACCTGACCGCCGGCGCCTGGCACTCGCCCCTGCTGCCGCTGCTGGAGGAGGAGATGAGCCGCGACGAACCGGGGCAGGCCGCGGTCCTGGACCGACTGCTCGACCTCGTCCTGATCGGCGCGCTGCGCGCCTGGCTCACACGGGAGGGCGCCGCCGCCCCGGCCTGGTACCGCGCCCACGGCGACCCGGTGGTGGGCCCCGCGCTCGGCCTGCTGCACGCCGACCCCGCCCGGCCGTGGACCGTCGCCGCCCTCGCCGCCGAGACCGGCGTCTCCCGCACGGTCCTCGCCCGCCGCTTCACCGAGCTGGTGGGCGAACCGCCGATGGCCTACCTCACCGGCTGGCGCCTCTCCCTCGCCGCCGACCTCCTCGCCTCCTCCGACGCCACCCTGGCGTCCGTCGCCCGGCAGGTCGGATACGGCAGTGCCTTCGCGCTCAGCGCCGCCTTCAAACGCGTCCGCGGCCTCAGCCCCGCCCGGCACCGCGACGCCTTCCGGGACTTGGGGCGGGGCTGAGCACCGCGCCGGTGATCCGGCGGACATCCGTGGGCGCGCGGGCCGGGCCGGGCTTGCCGGCGTCCGCTCCGCAGCCGGCCGCTCCCGGCGGATCACCGGACCGGAACGGCGGATCGGCGTGCCGTCCGGAGCGGCACCGGCGGCGGCGCGCGGTCGTGCGATGCCGCCTCGGACGGACTCCATGACCGTGCCTTGCCCACCGGTCCACTTCCGGTCGGGGACCGGCCCGGTGCGTCTCCGGTGCGGCGGCGGACGAGACGTGGGCCGAGTACGCCGACGACGGATCGGCGGCGCCGTCGTGCCCGGCACGCCGACCGCGCCGGGCACGACGTCCGTGCCGGCCTCACCGCGGCCGGCCTGCCCGGCACACTGGCCCTCGTCGGCCCTCGTCGCGGCCGGTCACGCCGTCGTCCTGGAACCGGGCCGCCGGGACGCGCCCTGCGCGCCGACGTGATCACGGCGGGCCGCTCGCCCCCGGCGTGCGGCATCCACGCGCTCAACCCACACCGACGCCCCACCCGGCCGCGGCGCCCCTGCTCGACGACCCCGCGGCGGCGTTCGCGCGTCCGTCCGTTCCGCGCACGCGGCGCCGAGCCCCGGCGAACCGACGTGATGCCGGGCCGAAGGGCGGCGCCGGTACGGCGGTTTGTAGAGTTTCCGCCCATGGGAACGGACACAGGGGGCGAGGTGACCCCGGGAGCGGGGCGGGACTTCGGGCCGGAGCACTGTCCTGAGACGCGGCGGGAGTTCGGCCCGCCCGGCTCGGGACCGTTCGGATCCGGGCAGCCGGTATCCGGTCCACCCGACTCGACCGCGGCCGGCGCCAGTCCGTCCGGTTTCGGCCCCTCCGGTTTCGGCTCCTCCGGTTTCGGGCCGCCCGGCTCCGGGCCGCAGCCGGGGACGTGGCAGGCGCCCGCCCCCGCCTGGCAGGCGCCCTCCGACATCGAGCGCGGCCTGTACGAGGCGAAGGCGCGCCAGGACTGGGCGGCCTACTTCGACGTGCTGGCAGGCGCCTTCCTCTACCACCCCATGCCCAGGGCCGACGCCGACCGGGGCCTGGCCACCCACACCCCGTTCTGGCACCCACAGGTGGGCGTCCACATGCTCGGGTTCTTCACCCACGGCGTGCTGCCCGCGCCCGTCCCCGACCCGGTGTACTTCCGCCGCTCACTGGGCCGGCTGGCCGACGAGTGGTACGACGACACCCTCTGGCTGGCCGTCAACCCGGGCACCCCGTGCGAGGCGTACTTCGCGGCCACCGCGGCCCACCGCGCCCTGTGGACGCGGCACACCGAGAACATCCGGCCCCAGCCCGCCGGAACGCTGCGCACCCTGTACGCCGGCGGGCCGCTTCAGGGGGAGGTCGCGCACGGTCTCGCCTGCGGGGCGCTGCTGTGTGTCAGCAACGGCTCCCTGTGGAACGCCATGGCCTGGCACGGCATCGGCTACCGGGGGGAACGCGAGCGCCTGCGCGACTGGTGGGACATCACCACCCGCGAACAGTGGCAGCGGACCATGGAGACCCTGCTGCGCGGCCGGGCGAGCAGTGGACCGTGGGAGTTCGTCCTCGGGCTGCGACGCGCACTCGCCCGCGAATACGGGGGACCGGTGGAGCCCGGCCACTGGCGGGAGGTGACCGCCCAAGTGCTGCGGGCCCGCGCCGCCGAGGCCCGCGCCGCCGCCGGCCCCGACGACGACGGCGGCGGGGACGTGGAGGCCGAGATCCGGCGGGTACGGCAGCTCATCGGGCGCATCACCCGCTACGAGGCGAGGTTCCGCGCCGACGGGCTGCTCCGCGACAACCGGTCCGTCCGCTCCGTACTGGCCTGGGACTTCGGCCGGGCGTCGAAGATGGCCCGCTGGGGCCTGGGCGCCCGCTTCTGCGACATGGGCGAGGCCGAGGCGGCGGTGGTGCGCGCGAGCCGGGTCAGCAGGATCGAGTACCACTCGTGGGAGGACTTCTCCGCCGGGTACATCCTGGGCCGCTGCCTCCACTTCGACGAGGAGGAATTCGGCCCGTGGTACGAGGAGATGCTCGACGCGCACCGCATCCTGACCAGCGACCCGGCGAGTCCCTGGCTGACGGTCCCTTGGTAGGCCCGCCGCCGGCGCGGGAAACCGCCGAGACGCCTCCACCCGCCGAGACGTCTCTTCCCGCCGTCCCGGCTCGGCACGTGAGTCGCCCTCCGGCGCTCACCGTCCGGCTGCGCATCCGATCGCCCGGTCACCCGGAGCGCGCCCTCGGCCGCTGCCGTCTCCGTCGGCGGCCGTACGGCGTCGCGCTACGGTCCCCCGTACGAGGGCGCCGACGGCCGTCGCGGATTTCCGTGCCTCACCAGGGACCGTGGTAGGCCACCCCCGCGCCTCACCACGGACCGTGGTAAGACACCCCCAGGACGAGGGCGGCCACAGCGGTGGCCAGGAACACGATCCCGCCCACGATGTTGCGGGAGCCGACCCGCAGGTGCGCGATGATCGCGCCGATGAAGTACAGCACGAGACCGGCGGCGGCCAGCGTTCCCAGGAGCGGCACGGCGAGCCCGGCGAGCAGCCCCACGGTGCCCGCCGCCAACAACAGGCCCAGAACCGGGACGTATTTCCGGGGTATGCCTTTCATGTCCGCCTGGGACTTGGGGTATTCGTGGCCGATCAGGTACGTGACGGCGGCGGCGCCGTTGAAGACCGCGCCGACGATGGTGATCGTGACGAAGGCGATGAACACGTGCTCTCCGCTCTGTTCGGTGGACACGATGTCGCCGGAGGGGGCCGGTGCGGGATGCCGTACTCCGGACGGCAGACCGGCACCCCGTACGCACCGCCGGTGGCCCAACGTCGGTCGGGCACAGCGGCGTTGCCAGGACGTGATGGTGCTGCGCGGTGATGATCGTACCCGCGCCTCGCGAGGGTGCGGCGGAGTGGTCCGTGCGGCGGAAGGCCGGTGGTCTCCGTCCGCCCGCTGCCGGCCGCGTCTTCTTCGCCGCGGTGGCACTGCGGTGCCGGTGAGGAGAGGGTCGAATGGTCTCTCCTTGTTTCGTTCACTCCACCCGGGTGGTGTGAGGTGTCGTCGTGAAGGCCGACAGAGTCCCGATTCCGGTCGCAGCTCGATCCGGCGTACAAGTCGACTGTGAAACCCGTCCGTTGCGGACGCTCCGCCCACCACCTGGCCACCCGGGTCGCCGCCCACGCCGGTTGGGCCGACCAGTCCCACCCGCATCGGGACATCATGGCGTTCACCGGGGCAACTCCCGCGACCCTGGCCGGTGAAGCGTTCCTCGCCGTCGACGCCATCGCGTGACCCGGAGCCGCGTCAGGCTCAGCGTCTCCGGGGAGCCCCGGCTCGGTCACCGACCGGAGGGGCACGGCTGACTCCGTGAGCCGTGGCGGTCGCGGGTACCCGCCGGCCCGGCCGCGGCCCCGCCGCGGAAGGCCGGCCGCGCGCGTCACAGGCCGGTCGGTGTGTCCGGTCCGGGCAGCCACCACCTGGTGTCGGGGAGGCGGTGCCAGCCGTGGTCGCGGGCGTAGGTGTGGACGAGTTCGAGAGTGCGGTTCAGCACGGGTGCCGCGGTGGTGGCGGGGTGCCAGACGGCGTGCCACGGGTAGAGCGGTACGGGGTCGGTCAGGGGGCGCGCGGTCAGGCCGTCGGGGAGCTGCCCGGTGGTGAGGCCGAAGGCGGGGTAGCCCCGGGCGGCCACCAACGCGTGGATGGCGGCCCGGCCGTGCCCGCGGACACGCAGTGCGACGGACAGCCCGAACGCGCTGACGGCCTCCTCGATCCAGTCGCGCCACTCGGCGGCCTCGTCGGCGGTGTGGACGAGCAGCGGGTGGTCGGCGAGGGCGGCGAGGGGGACATGGTCGTGGGCGGCGAGGGGGTGGCCCGCCGGGAGGACGACACCGATGGGTTCGAGGCGTACGGGCATGGTGGCGAGCCCGTCGGGGAGGGGCCGGCCGAGTCCGTGGACGCGGCCGAAGGCCAGGTCGAGGTCGCCCGCGAGCAGACGGGGCAGCGCGGCGGCCAGCCCCTGGCTCTGCAGGACCTCGAACGGCAGGCAGGGGGACTGGGCACGCAGGTGCTCGGTGACGATCGAGGGGGTGAGTCCGTCGGTGAGCACGTCGACGCGCAGGGGCGCCTGGGTGCGCGTGACGTCGTCCACCATGCGCCTGGCGTCGGCCAGGAGGCGCCGGCCGCGCCGGACGAAGAGCTCCCCGGCCGGGGTGAGCGCGACATGGCGGCGGTCGCGGGTGAACAACGGGACGCCGAGGCGCTTCTCCAGGGCGGTGATCTGTGCGGAGAGAGTCTGCTGGGCGATGGTCAGCGCGGCGGCGGCCCGGCCGAAATGGAGTTCGTCGGCGAGGGTGACGGCGTAGCGCACCTGGCGCAGGTCGAGGTCCACCCTCCCAACGTAACAGCCTGAGACTGTCACCTGCCCGTCGAAGAGTGTTGGACCCGCCCCCACGAGCGACCGTTGAATGGTGAGCGAAAGGCGCCGGGGAACCCAGTGAATCGAAGGGGTCCGCCGGTCGGTACTCGCTCTATCGAAAGTCAGGTGACCATTCCGATGAAGGCAGTGGTGATGGACTCCTACGGCACTCCCGACGTGCTGCGGGTGGCCGAGCTCCCCGAACCGCGGGCGGCGGCGGGCCGGGTACGCGTGCGCGTCCGGGCCGCCGGGCTCAACCCGATCGACGCCAAGATCCGGCGCGGCGAGTTCGACGCGGTGTACGACATCTCCTTCCCCCAGCAGCTCGGCAACGAGTTCGCCGGCGTGGTGGACCAGGTGGGCGAGGGCGTCGACGGGTTCGCGGCCGGGGACGAGGTGATCGGTTTCGTCGACATGGCCGCGTACGCCGAGTACGTCGTCGTGCCCGCCGAGCAGCTCGTCCGCAAGCCCGAGGGGCTGGACGGGGAGACCGCCGCGGTGATCGGCGCCGTCGGCCAGGCGGCGTACAACGCGCTGCGCACGCTGGGGGTGACGGCCGGGGAAACGGTGCTCGTCCATGGCGCCGCCGGCGGTGTGGGCAGCGTCGTGGTGCAGCTCGCCCGGGCCTCGGGTGCGACGGTGATCGGAACCGCGCACGAGGACAACCACGACTACGTCCGCTCCCTGGGCGGTGTCCCGGTCACCTACGGTGACCACCTCGAGCAGCGCGTACGCGAGCTGGCCCCGGGCGGCGTGGACGCCGCCCTGGACCTGACCGGCGCCGAGGAGGCGATCGCCGTCTCGATCGCCGTGACCCGCGCCAAGGAGCGCGTCGTGACCCTGGTCAGCCCGCCGCTCGCACGGCGGTACGGCATCACCATGATGTTCGGCACCCGTTCCGCCGACACCCTCGCCCAGGTCGCCGAACTGGCCGCCCGGGGCGAGCTCCGGCTCCCGGTCGCCCGCCGATTCCCCCTCGCACAGGCGGCGGAGGCGCACAAGGCGCTGGAGGCCGGCGGCCGGCGCGGCAAACTCGTCCTCGCCGTCGGCTGAGTCCTCGCCCGCGCCGTCGGCCGCGACCGGAGCGCGCGCCCGGACCGTACCCCGGCCCGGACGGAGACCCCGAGCGTCCCCTGCCCACGTCGATCCCCGGCCCGCGCACCGCGCCCGCACGCCGGCCTCGCGGCCGGTCCGCCGTGCCCGCGCCTCGTCCTCCGCGGCGACGCGCCCGCCACCCGGCACCTCACGGCCGCCCCGGCCCGAGGCCCGATGACGCCCGACGACAAACCACTACGCCCGACACCAAACCGATCACGGCCGATGTCAATCGATCACGGCCGACGGAAAACCGGTCATGTCCGACGAAAGACCGTCCAGGCCCCACGAAGGAACCGACATGTTCGCCCAACACGTCCAGGGCCGCGTACCCCGCCAGGCCCACACCACGGTGCCCGACGGCACCTTCGAGGAGCATCACGCCCGGCAGGGCTTCGAGGGCGAGGTATCCCGGCTCTACCACGCCCACCCCACCACCGACTGGCTGCGCGTCGAAGGCCCGGTCCGGCCGCGCGGCATCCGGCTCACCGAGGTCCCCGCCGCCGACGAGCATGACGAACGCGCCCTCCCCACCGTGCTCATGCACAACGACGACATCACCATCGCCGTGTCCAGGCGCACGGCACCGATGCCGTACTACTTCCGCAACGCCGACGGCGACACCCAGCTGCTCGTCCAGTCGGGCCACGGCACGCTCGTCACCGACTACGGCGTCCTGTCGTACGGGCCGCTGGAGTACCTCGTCCTGCCCAAGGGCACCAACTACCGCGTCATCCCCGCCGGGGACGGGCCCCAGGTGACCTACGTGGTCGAGACCCGGGAACCTGTCACCCTGCCCGAGCGGGGCCCGCTGGGCCATTTCCTGCCCTTCGACCGGGGCGTCCTGGAAGTCCCCCGGCTCGACGCCGGCCCGTCCGTGCCCTCCGCGGCGAACGCGGACGGCGAGTGGGAGGTCCTGGTCAAACGGGACGGCGAACTGTCGTCGATCTTCTACGCCTTCGACCCCGCCGACGTCCGAAGCTGGACCGGCACCCTCGCGCCGTTCCGACTGCGGCTGGCCGACATCCGCCCGGTCACCTCCGAGCGGCTGGACGTGCCGCCCATGGCGCACGCCACCTTCCAGGCCGGAGCGGACTGGATCGTCACCATGGCCCCGCGCCCCACCCAGACGGCCGAGGACGCCGAACGCGCCCAGCCGTTCCACCGCAACGTCGACTACGACGAGGTCATCGTGCCGCTCGGCACCCTCGACGGCGGTCAAGGGCCCGGGCCGACAACGGGCCTGGCGAGCGTCACCCCGGGCGGGATGAACCACGGCCCAAGCCGGGCCCGACTGGCCGCGCGGCGCGATCGACAGCCCGTCTACGTGTGGAACATCGACACCGTCCGCCCCCTGCGCTACACCGAGGCCTTCACAGCGCACGAGATCCCGGACTTCGCCCGCCACGAAAGCTACCGCGGCTGACATGCCACCGCCGCCACCCACCCCCCTCACCCGACCCCCCGCCCTCCGAAAGAAGCACCGTCCATGAGCCGCGTCCTGGCCATCTCCGGCTCCCTGCGAGCCTCCTCCTTCAACACCCGGATCCTCCATGCCCTGCCGGCACTTGCCCCCGAGGGCATGCGCATCCGGTGTTACGAACACCTCGGCGACCTGCCCCACTTCAGCGAAGACCTGGAGACCGACCCGCCGGCGGCCGTGCGCGAACTGTGGCGCGAGCTCGCCGACGCCGACGGGCTGATCGTCGCCACGCCCGAGTACAACGGCGCCATGCCGGGCGTGCTCAAGAACGCCCTGGACTGGGCGTCGCGCCCGTACGGGTCGAGCGTCCTGCCGGGACACGCCGCCGTCGTCCTGTCCTCCTCGCCCGGCATCTTCGGCGGCATCCGCGCCCAGGCCCAACTGCGCGAACTGTTCGCGCTCCTCAACGTCTACGTGGTCGGCGGGCCCCAGGTCGCCATCCCCGAAGTCCACACCCGCCTCGACCCCACCGCCGAGCCCGCCCGCCGCCTGACCGATCCCACGACCCGGGCCATGCTCACCTCCCAACTGCACGGGCTCGCCGAGGCCATCGACCACCAGGCCGGAAACCGCCTGATCAAGCCGCTGCACGACGGGCAGAGCGGGCGCGCCGCCTGACCGCGACGGCCCACACACCACCCGCGCACGACCGGCGGCGTGCGGCAGGAGCCGCCTCGGCGCGACCGCGCGTCCCGCGCGCCCCCGCGTCCTCGCGCGCCGTTGGATGCGCGGTTGTCGGCCGGCGGTGGGCTGTCGTGCACTGGAGGCGCAGGGCGAAACGGAACAGGCGGTACGCCGTCCGGCGTACCGTGTCGTGGCGCATCGGCTCCGGCAGTCGGCTCGCACGGGGGTGGAGGGGAATGTGTCCGGTGGCCGCGCGCGGTACGTCGCCCGGGTGCTGGGGCGGCTGCTGGCCGAGGAGGCGCGGTCCCGCCGGAAGGCCGGGGCCGGGGCGGGGGAGCGGGCGCGGGCCGTGCGTGAGGCCCTCCAGGAGCTCGGGCCCTTCTACATCAAGATCGGGCAGGTGCTGTCGACCCGGCCGGACTTCGTACCACCCGCGATGATGCGGGAGTTGGGGATGCTGCACGACCGGGTCCCGCCCGCGCCGTTCGCCGTGTTCGAGCCGGTGCTGGCGGCCGACCTGGGTCCCGAATGGCCGAAGCTGTTCCGGGAGTTCGACACCTCGGCACCACTGGGCGCGGCCTCCCTGGCCCAGGTGTACCGCGCGTGGCTGGCCGACGGCACCGCGGTGGCCGTCAAACTCCAGCGGCCCGGCGTGGAGGAGGTGATGGCCGAGGACATGCGGCTGCTGCGCCGTACGGCCCGGCTCCTGGCGCGTGCGACGCCCCGGTTCACCGCGGTCGTGGACGTCCCCGCCATGCTGGACGTGCTCTTCGACGCCATGGAGACGGAGACCGACTTCCGGGCCGAGGCGGGGAACATGCGCCGGGCGAGGCAACTGGCCGAAAAGTACGAGCACCTGACCGTGCCGCGGGTGCTGATGGAGCCGACCCGGCGCGTGCTGGTGCAGTCCCTGGCGCCGGGGACGTCGATCCACGACGCCGACCCGCGGGCATTCACCGTCGACCAGCGCACGGGCATCGGACGCGATCTGATGGCGTTCATGTACCGCGGTTACTTCCTCGACCGGTACTTCCACGCCGACCCGCACCCCGGCAACCTCTTCGTCCACCCCGACGAGCCCGCGCACCTGATCGACTGGGGCATGGTGGGCCGGGTGGACGGCGGCACCAGCCGGGGCCTGGTGCTGTCCCTGCTCACCCTCGCCGCCAACGACGGCGCCGGACTGGCCAGGACCTGGGCCGAGATGGGACACCCCACGGCCTGGTCCGACCTGGCCGGCTTCCGCTCGGACATCAGCCGGCTCGTACCGAAAGTCGCCTCCGCCACCCTGGACGAACTGAACTTCGGCGTCACCCTGACCGCCATCCTCACCCACTCCACCCACCGCGGCATCCGCAGCAGCCCCGCCGTCTCCCTGCTCGGCAAGTCCTTCGCCAACCTCGAGGGATCCATCCGCCACCTGTGCCCGGAGCTGTCCATCACCGACGTCTTCGCCGACAACCTGCGCACCATCGTCTTCGGCCTCGCCCGCGAGACCCTCTCCGAGCAACAGGCCGCCCGCAGCGCCCTGGACATCATGATCGCCGCACCCGCGGCGCTCCAGCAGTCCCGGGGGATCCTGCGCGCCCTCGCCGACCAGGACCTCACCTTCCACGCGAAGGTCGCCGGCGAGTCCAGCCGGCGCGGCAAGGTCAAGGAGGGCAGCCCCAAGGCCTCCTGGGCGATCCTCCTGCTCGCCGCGTACCTGGCCGGGGCCCGAAGAAGGGAATGACCGTGCACCACACCCGTCCGGCTCCGCCGTCACAGAAGGGGATCGTCCTTGCTGTCGCGCCCGCGCGGTCTCTTCTTCTGGCTGGTCGTGATCATCTTCCTGTTCCTCATCGCCACCGCTCCCGTCGCAACGGCCCGCACGATCCTGACCGTCTGGCGGTCGATCGTGACCCTGTTCACCGGCCTGAAGATCTTCGTCTCGGTCCTCAGCGCCCGGCAGTGAGGAGCGCCCGGCAGTGAGGAGCTCCTGGCAGTGAGGAGCGCCGGACAGCGAGGGCGCGTGTCTCCCGGCGGCCGCCCTGCCCGGCGGCACCTCCCGAGCCCCGGGGGACATCGGCGGCCCCATCCGCCGGCGCCCGGCGAGGTGCTTCGCGGAATCCCGTCCGCTTCTTCGGATACGGCTTTTGCCACGCCTCTTGATCCCGGGACCGTGGAGCCAGCCGTACCGGAAGGCCGCAGCAAAGGAGCAGGACCCTTGGAGCGACGTCCCCTGGTACCGCATGCGGCGCGTCTCGTCCTGATGGCCGTCGTGCTGGCGGTGGTGAGCGGATGCGCGTCCTTCAGCGCGACGTACGTCCCGCCGGTGCCCCAGGCCCGCGCGACCGCCGTTCCGCCGCCCGGCCCGCGGACCATGGCGTCCGCCCCCGTGCCGTCCGCGTCGCTCCCCGCGTCCGGACCCGCGGCCCGCCGTGCGCCGACGCCGAGCGCGTCGTCGGCGGGAGAGCTTCCGCTCGCCTCCGGTCCGCACGGCGGTCGGACGCCCGCCGAGGTGTCACCGGCACCGTCCGCGGCTCCGTCGGCCCGTCCGGTTCCCGGAACGAAGGGGGACCTGCCGTCGGACCCCCCGCGCGGTGTGACGCCGCCACCGTCCGATGTCGCGCGGTGCGCCTGCCGTCAGGCGACCGGCACCGGGGAACCGCAAGCCGACCCTTTCTCGGCCGGACCGTGTCCTGACGCCCGGTTCCACGAGGAACCGTCCGGCGGCAGTCCGTCTCCTGGAGATCCCCGGTGCCCCGACCCGCGATCCGGGGACGCGCCGCCCGGCGTCACCGCCGAGCCGGGCGACCCTGTCGCGGACCGGTGAACGCCGCCCGGCCCGGCGGCGCCGGTCTGCGACGGCGGCACGTCTGCGACGGCGGCGCGTCTCCGGCGGAGCCGGTCTGCGACGGCGGCACGTCTGCGATGGCGCCGCGGTGCAACGGTTCGGTGCCGCAGCCGCCCGCCCCACGCCCGCACGGACCCGGCGCCTCGCGGCACGACCGGCAACGGACGGCCTCTGCCTCGTGACCGTTCCGCCGCCCCCGGTTCCCCGGCCGGCTCCGGCATCGCGTCGGCTGTCGGTCCCGCCCCCGCGCGGCGCATCCGCTCAGTCGGCCCGCGGCGGGTGCGCGGCCGTGACCGCCGCCCAGAGAGCCGACGTACCGCCCTGACCCGGATCCCCCACCCCGCACACGACCTCCCGCGCCAGGACGGCGGCGAGCACCCGGTAGGTGCAGTCCCGCCCGGTGGCCGCGTCGTGCGCCCGGAAACTCCCGCCGGCGCGCACGTCGTCCGCCAACTCACCCAAACCGACGGGGCGGTGGAGGCCGGTGTCGTGGAGAGAGCCGTCATGGTGGCGCGCCAGCCGGCGCACCGTCGGCGTGCGGGGGGAGGGGAATTCGGACCCGGTGGTGCCGGGAGGCGGGAAGTGGGTGCCGCCCGTGGGGGCGGGTGGGTCCTGGGCCGTCACCCGGCCGCTCGCCCGGACTTTCCGGCCCCCGGCCGCCCTGTGGCCGTCCGGTCGGCCCGGACGGTGGCGGTGGCCTTGCCGCCGGTGTCCTTCTCCGGCCGGACGGCGTCGCTCACCGCCTTGCGGAGGTCGTGCTCCAGATCCCCCGCGCGGTCCAGGCAGTCGTCGGTGAAGTCCTTCACGTCGTCCATCACGTCACCGATCAACCGGAAGAGCCCGGTGCGGCGGCGGCTGCGAGTGCGGGTGGTCATCGGCGGACCTCTCTCGGGGGTACGGACGGGACGTACGGGAAAGGGCGGTGCCGTGCCCGCCCGTGACGGAGCGGGGCGCCGGGTTCCGCCGCGGCTCCTTCCATCAAAGACACCGGTCGTACGGCCGGTCCAGGGGCGCGGGCCCTCCTCCCGCGGCGTCCGGCCCCCGTACGGAAGGCCGCGGCGGCGCGCACCCGTCCCGGCGAGCCGACGCACCCCCCGGCGCCGCCCCCACCGGCCGTCACCACGCTCGCACACGCGCCAGTGCTCCGGCGCGGACGGCCGGCTTCACCCCGGGGCGGCCCGCTTACGCCCCGGGCGGTACGCGCCGCCCGCTGACCGTCCCGGAGGTGGCGCGGTCACGGCACAAGAAGCCGGAGAACGTACGGCGCTATTTCCACCCCTCGGCGGAGGCAATCGCCGAGGTCACCAGCTTGCTTGCCCCTGGAGACAGTCGGCGCTGACCTCGTCAGCGGCAGTCAAGTCGAGACGGGTTGAGCTGCCTCAAGTCCCCTGTGTACGAAGCCGGGTTGCTCGGCCGCCCAATTCTGAAGCAGTTATTGCGAAGTTTTCACTTCATACCTACGGTGAGCGCATGCGACCGAAGCACGAGCCCGAGCAGATCACCGACCTGGCACGGTTGAGGGCGTTCATGAATCCGCTGCGGATGCAGCTCTACCGGCTGCTGTACGCCGCGGGCACCGCGACCGCTTCTCAGCTCGCCGAGCATGTCGACGAGACGCCGTCACTGGTCAGCTACCACTTGCGCAAGCTGGCCGAGCACCGCTTCGTGACGCAGGCGAGCGGTCAGGGCGGCGACGGCCGTGAGCGGTGGTGGCAGGTGGCATCCGAAGGGGGCTGGGGCTTCCGCGACTCGGACTTCGCGGACACGCCCGAGGGCGCGGCCGCCGTCGGCGCGGTGACCCGAGGGATCTTCGACACCCGTGTCGCCCAGTACCGCTCATATCTCGACCAGAAGTCCGCCTGGGGGAAGGCGTGGACCGATGCGTCCTTCAGCTCCGAGTGGCTGCTCGACCTCACTCCGGCCGAACTCGCCGAGATGCGCGATGAGCTTGAGACGCTGGCCCGGCGCTGGCGGGAGCGGGGCAAGGCCGCCAAGGCGGACGACGACACCGAGGACCGCGAGCACGTGTCCGTGCACCTCTACGGCTTCCCCTTCCGGTCCTGACTCAGCCGGATTCCCGACGTACTGGAGCCCACGATGGCCACCCCAGAGACGGTTCTGCCCGAACACGCCTCCACACCGGCCCACCGCGACGGCAACGTGCTGCGCTGGCTGACCGCATACACCGTCTCCCTCGTCGGAGACAGCGTGTACTTCGTCGCCCTGGGCTGGTCCGCCCAGAAGGCCGCCGGTCCTACCGAAGTAGGCCTCGTCATGGCCTCCGGAGCGTTACCACGGGCGTTACTCATGCTCGGCGGCGGCGTGGTGGCCGACCGGTTCGACCCCCGCCGGGTGATTCTCGGCAGCGACACGCTGCGCTGCCTCCTCATTCTGGTTGTGGCCGCCGGTATCGCACTGACGGCGCCGGCCTTGTGGATCCTGGTCACGGTGGCGCTCGTCTTCGGCGCCGTCGACGCGCTGTTCGTACCCGCTGTCGGTGCCCTCCCGCCCCGGATCACCGCCCCTGACCAGTTGGCCCGGATCACCGGCATGCGCACGCTGTCGACGCGCCTCAGCCAGATCGCGGGCCCGCCCATCGGCGGCCTGGCCATGGGACTCGGCGGACCCGCGGCCGCCTTCACCGTCGCCGGACTGCTCATCGCTCTGTCCCTGCCGCTCCTGCTGACGATACGGACACGGCCCCTCGTGGCGAGCGGCGCCGAGCAGACGGAGCCCGGCACCGCGCGGCAGGAGCTGCTCGACGGACTGCGCTACATCCGCCGCCACCGCCTCATCGGTCCGCTCGTCGCCGCCGGCGCCATCTGCGAACTCGGCCTCACCGGCACCCTCAACGTCGGCATGGTGCTCCTCAACACCGAACGCGGCTGGGGCCCTTCCGGCTACGGCTGGATCGTCAGCAGCTTCAGCGCAGGTGCCGCGGCCAGCGCCGCGCTGCTCGCGAGCGCCGGTTGGCTGCCGCGTGCCGGCCTGATGATGGCAGGGACGCTGCTCGTGGGGTGCGCGGGCGCGGCCACGATCGCGCTGGTGCCGACCCTGTGGCTCGCCGTGGTGCTGGCCGCGGTCATCGGACTGAACGCGGGTGTCTTCGGCAGTCTGGACAACGCCCTCATACAGACCGCGGCGGACCCGGCCTATCTCGGCCGGGTCACCTCCGTCGTCATGCTCACCATGGTCGGTTTCGCCCCCCTGAGCTACCCGCTGGTCGGCGCCGCCATCGGAGCCTGGGGAGCCGCCCCGGTGTTCGTCGGCTGCGGCATCTTCGCCAGCCTGGGCGTGGGCATCGCCCTGGCCTCTGAGGCGGTGCGGCACGCCGAACTGCCCCGACGGCAGCCAGGCGTGACCATCTAAGCAACTCAACCGCAGCCCCGACCAGTCCGCAGCAGGGGCTGGTCGGCGTCTCCCGGTGAGCGGCGGTCACTCGCCGTCTACGGCACCCGGATCACGCAGTGGTCGCAAGCCTCCGGGCAGGTCGGGGAGCTGGAAGGAGTAGCGGCCGAGCATGTTGATGTGGTGCCGCACGAATGGCGAGAGTCGGGCCACGTCCTCGTCTCGGACGTCGAAGCCGTCCGCGCGCAGATGGATTCGCCGCAGCGTCCGTGCACCGCGTCGTGAACAGCACAAGGGCGTTGAGGACCAGGCCGAGCGCGCCTAGCTGGTCTTCCAAACCGTCCTGGTAGCGCTGGTAAAGCTGCCCCGAGCGGCCGTGGAAGATCGTCCGGGCGAGGGAGTGGCGGCCCTCCTGGAGGTTGGCCTGCACCGCGATCTGGTGGCGGTAGCCGGGTTCGTCGGCCAGACGCAGGATGTGCAGGGTCTTGGCGATCCGGCCATAGTGCGCAATAGCGTCGCCAAGCGGGGTGGGGCGGGCGCCCGTCGCGCGACAGCACCCGGACCACGTCGTACGCGCGCACCGCGCCGGTGTGGGTGGAACCGATGATCCGCAGGATGTCCTCCCAGTGCCGTTCGATGCGGGCGAGGTCGCCCCGGCCGCGGGCCGCGTCCTGGAAGGCGCCGTAGTCGGCGCTGTGGTCGATGCGCCACATCTTCTGGTCGGGCAGGTCCGCGAGCTGCGGCGTGTATGGAACCCGGCGAGGGTAAGCAGGCCGAACATGATGTCGCTGTCGGAGGCGGTGTCGGTGACGATCGTCTCGGGGCGCTTGCCGCCGTCGCGGTCGGAGAGGACGTCCAGCACGTACAACGAGTCGCGCGGAGTGCCGGCCACCACCTTCCCGCCCAGCCCTGCGGCCTGGTCGTTGTTCATGAGGCGCCCATACTTCAGCGCGTCCGCAGAGGCGATGCCCGGGGTGTAGCCGACGTTGCACGCGTGCGCCACCAACAACGCGGTGATCGTCACGTTCAGGTCCTTCAGCCTCGCCTCACTGCCGGTGACGGACGTGAACGCCTGGTCGGCGCCGGTCCACGAGAACACCTTCAGCAGTACCTCGGGCAGGTCGACCCGGGGAAGCATTGCCTCAAGCGCTTCCCGCAGGTCGCGCAGCGAGGCCGGTTCGGGCTCCGGCTCCAGGGCGGCGAAGGGCAGCCGTCCGTCGTCGAACACGATCTGGGAGGTCGCCGGCACCCGCCCGGCGGCCTCACGGTAGGTGCCGTCCAACAGCCCGGCCCGCGCCGCCAGGTGCTCGCCCGCCTCAGCGGGCAGGTTGAGCGAGGCCGGTACGGTGGGCTTGGCCTGCTCTCACGCCGCTCCGTCCAGCAGCTTCGCCCGCGGGTCGCCCCACTTCAGGCCGCCCCGGACCGTGCAAGTCCCTCGTCGGGGCGGTGGTGCCGGGGCGTCGACCGCACGGTGTCCCGCCGTGGCACCGTGGCGTGGCCGCCGGAATCCGGAAAGGTGGGGTCCGAGCCGTACGGGCCGCCCGGGCCGTCGGCCGCGACCCGACAGCGCGGTCGGCGTCCGGGCCGCGGCCGATGGGCAGGACGAGCAGACGGAAGAGGAGAGCCGGTCACCGTGAACCGACCCGGAAACCGCGTCCAGGTGCGGCGCGTCTACGATCCTCCCGAGCCTGCCGACGGCACCCGGGTCCTGGTCGACCGGCTCTGGCCGCGCGGTCTCGCCAAGGCGGACGCACACGTCGACCAATGGCCCAAGGAGCTCACGCCCTCCACCGAGCTGCGCCGGTGGTACCACGGCCCCGAGGGTACGTACGACGAGTTCCGCCGCCGCTACGAGGCCGAACTCGCCGCCCCCGAAGCGGCCGACGCGCTGGACCGCCTGCGGCGCCTCGCCGCCGAAGGCCCCGTCACCCTCCTGACCGCGGCCAAGGACCCCGCCCGCAGCCATACCGAGGTGCTGCGCCGGCACCTCAAGGCGTAGGCGAGGAGAAGGCGCGGCGACCGCGGGCCACCGCCCGTCGGGTCATCCGCGCCCTCGCCCGCCGGAGCCCGAAGGGCCGGGCGCCAGCAGGCGGTCGAGGGCGCGGCGGGTGCGGGCCGGGGCCTCGGGGTCGGCGAAGAGCTGGAGTTCCTGGTTGAGGGCCAGGAAGCAGCCGACGAGTTCGTACGTCACCTGCTCGGGATCGGTGTCGGCGGGCAGGTCGCCGGCCGCGACGGCGTGGCGCAGTTCGGCGGCGAGGCGGCGGCGCCAGAGGAGGTGGAGACGGACGACCGCGTCACGCACCCGCCCGCCGCGGGCGTCGAACTCGACGGACGCGGCGATGAAGAGGCAGCCGCCGGGGAAGACGACGCGCTCGTGCTCCAGGTAGGTGATCCACGCCTCGCACACGGCACGCAGCCGCGGCAGGCCCGGTACGGCGTCCTGGGCGGGATGCCAGACGGTGCGGGCGAACACCGCGGAGGCGCCTTCGAGGACGGCGAGCTGGAGGGTCTCCTTGGTGCCGAAGTGACCGAGGATGCCGGCCTTGCTCATGCCCAGGTCGGTGGCGAGACGCCCGATGGTCAGCCCTTCCAGTCCTTCCACGGAGGCGACCGCGATGCCACGGTCGATGATGCGCCGACGGGTGGTGCGGGCTTCGGCGGCGGACTTCCGTGGGCTCATCCGGCCATCCTAGCCACTCGGCCACCCTTTAGCTTCCGACCGATCGGTTGCTATATTCCCCGGCATGGCGGCGCCCCGCGCCCCGCCTCGAGGCGGGTCACCCCCCAGGCACACCGCGCCCGCCGCGCCGCACCGAAGCGAGGAGAACGACATGCCGGGTTCCCGCATCACCGCCCTGGGCCGCTACCAGCCGTCGCGTGTCCTGACCAACGACGACCTGGCGGGCATCGTCGACACCAGCGACGAGTGGATACGCCGGCGGACCGGCATCGCCACCCGGCGGATCGCCGCCGAGGCCGAGTCGGTCACCGACATGGCGGCCGCCGCCGCGTCCGACGCCCTCGCCGCGTCCGGCCTCGCGCCCGCCGACATCGGACTGGTCACGGTGGCGACCTGCTCGGCCGTCGACCGCTGCCCCTCGACCGCCGCCCAGGTCGCCGGACGGCTCGGCATCCCCTCGGCCGTCGCCTACGACCTCAACAACGGCTGCGCGGGCTTCTGTACCGCCCTCGCCACCGCCGACCACGCCATCAGGGCCGGCGCCGCCCGCCATGCCCTGGTCATCGGCGCGGAGAAGATGTCCGACGTCACCGACTGGACCGACCGCAGCACCTGCGTCCTGCTCGGCGACGGCGCGGGAGCGGCGGTCGTCAGCGCCGCCGGGCACGACGGGACCGGACTCGACGGGACCGGACACGACGGGACCGGCCGCATCGGGACCGGTCACGAGAGGACCGGCCCCAACGGGATCGGACCCGTCGTCTGGGGCTCCGACCCGACGCGCTCCGACGCCGTCCGGCTCGTCGGCGATTGGCACCCGCGCTTCGCCCAGGAGGGCCAGACCGTCTTCCGCTGGGTCACCGCCGAACTGCCGGCCCTCGCCCGCGAGGCGTGCCGCCGCGCCGGCCTCGCCCCGTCCGACCTCGCCGGCGTGGTGACCCACCAGGCCAACCTGCGCATCATCGAGTCCGTCGTACGCCGACTCGACCTGCCAGAGCACGTGGTGGTCGCCCAGGACGTCGTGGACTCCGGCAACACCTCCGCCGCGTCAGTCCCCCTCGCCCTGGCCAAGCTGGCCGAGCGCGGCGAACTCCCCGCCGGCGGCCCCGTCCTGCTGCTCGCCTTCGGCGGCGGGATGTCCTGGGCGGGCCAAGTCGTCACGTGCCCCTGACCCGGCACGCCACCGTGCCGTAGGGTGCCGGGCGAAGAGGGTGTCCCCACGTCCCGCGCCCATCACCTGGAGTGCCCATGGCCGTTCGCCGCGTCGTACCCGACCTCCGTACGACGAACCCGCGCGAGAGCCGCGCGTTCTACGGCCTGCTGGGCTTCGAGCAGGTCATGGACCACGGCTGGATCGCGACCCTCGCCTCCCCGTCCGCCCCCGCGGCCCAGCTCGGCATCACCACCGGCGACAAGACCGCACCGGTCACCCCCGACCTCAGCATCGAGGTGGACGACGTGGACGCGGTCCACGCGGCCCTGCGCGAAGCCGGCGCGGAGATCGTCCACCCCCTCCAGGACGAGGAGTGGGGCGTACGCCGCTTCTTCGTCCGCGACCCCGACGGCCATGTGGTCAACGTACTGAGCCACCGCTGACACCACGTGCGCCCTCCGGCTCACGGCGGACGGTACGGGGCGCACCCGAACCGAGAGGTGCATCTGCACCGAGGGGCGCACCCGCACCGAGAGGCGTACCGGGACAGAAAGACGTCCACGCCCCGTGCCGCCTCACCGATGATCCGTCTCCCGCCGCGCCCCTGCCGCCTCACCCCCGGGCGCGACGGGCGCGCCGCCCCGCGTGCCGGTCGAGCGGTACGGGCGGGACCGACGGCGTGCACGCGCAGTACTCCGGGGACTGGTAGCTCGACTCGCCGTACATGACCCTGGGGTCTCGGTTCGGCGAGCTCAGGAAGTACCGGGGCACCTACACGCACCTCCACGAGACCGGCAGCGTCAGCCTCAAGAACAAGGGCGAGGTGTGGATCGCGTACGGGAAGCCGGCCGGCTGCTGACCTCATCCTTTACCCTCGGCTGCGTCCCGGCCGTGCGGAGCGTGAGAGTTGCTCGCGCACCCCATCCAGGACCGGGATTGATGTGCGGCTGACCCGCCACGATGCCGGTCGGCGCCGTCTCGTTGCCGTCGTCGGCTGCCCTCACCGCTGCGGCTCCGGTGGGGTCGCGCCAGATGTCGGCCCAGTGCCCCTGGCGGGCCCTGCGGCCCACCGGATGCGCAGCCGCATGCAGGACTTGCAGGCGGGTCGCCGTACCTGGTCAACGCCCTGACCCTGCGCCGGGGAGTCGTCCAGGGGTCCTGTGGGAAGCCGTGTGGTTCCAGTACGCCCTGGACTGAACGGACTGGGCAGCCAGGGTGCTGAACGTCCTCACGTGCCGGGGCACCAGCCGCGTGAGGGGGTCGGCGCCTTCGGGCATGTCGGCAGCGGTGGTGCGGTCGGGGGGCGCGGGGGGCCGCCCCGCACGTAGCTGGCCCTTGGCTGTGAGCGTCGACTCCTCGCGGATGGTGGGCGGTTACCGGTTCCGGTCGCCTTCGGTCAGGTGGCGGGCGAGGGTTTCGTGGAGGCCGTCGAGGAAGTCCTCGAACTGCTCCAGCACCTCGGCGGGGTAGCGGTCGAGGAACGTGCCGAGGAGGGCGGCGACCGGGGAGAAGTACTCGTCGGCCAGCCGCTGTGCCTCCTGGCCGGTGCGCAGGGTGACGACGCGGCGGTCGGTGTGCTCGCGGGTGCGGGTGACGTGGCCGGCTTTCTCCAGGCGGTTGATCAGGGCGCTGGTGGCGGCGGGGGAGAGCTGGATGCGGCGGCTGAGGCGGGCCGGGGTGAGGGGGTCGCCGCGGTGCTCGGCGTTGATGATCTCGACCAGGGCGGTGCCGTCGGTGGTGTGCAGGCCCAGCCATCCGGCGAAGCGCCGACCGTACTCGGCGTAGTCGGCCGCGTACATCCCCAGGCGTTCCACCAGGCGTTCCTGCTGGGCGTCGAGGCCCTTCGTGCGCCGGCTCATCTGCTGTCCCCTCGGGTGGTCGGCACCGGCCCGCCGCGGACGCGGGCGGGTTTTGACATCCTGACACGCCCACCTTAGATTCGATTATCGAATGATTCCAAAATCGAAGCTTATGGAGGCGTGCCCGGTCGGACCGGCCCGCCTGGGCCCGGGCCCGGCGGCCGCCGGCGGCCGCCCCGCACCCCCTTCCCGCACTGTTCGAAGGACTTTCCCCATGGCCATACCCGCCCCCGCTCCACAGGCTGCGGCCGATCCCCGGCGCTGGAAGGCGCTGGTCTTCATCTGCCTGGCGCAGTTGATGGTCGTGCTCGACGGCACGATCGTGAACATCGCCCTGCCCTCGGCCCAGCACGATCTGGGCTTCTCCGACGCCGGCCGGCAGTGGGTGGTGACCGCCTACTCGCTGGCCTTCGGCGGCCTGCTGCTGTTCGGCGGGCGCATCGCCGACCTGTGGGGCCGCAAGCGCGCCTTCATCACCGGCGTCATCGGCTTCGCCGCCGCCTCCGCCCTGGGCGGGGCCGCGGTGAACACCGGCATGCTGCTGGGCGCCCGCGCGCTGCAGGGCGTCTTCGGCGCGCTCCTCGCCCCCGCCGCCCTCTCGCTTCTGTCGGTGATGTTCACCGAGGCCAAGGAGCGCGCCAAGGCGTTCGGCGTCTACGGCGCCATCGCCGGCGGCGGCGCGGCGATCGGCCTGCTGCTGGGCGGGGTGCTGACCGAGTACCTCGACTGGCGCTGGACCCTGCTGGTCAACATCTTCTTCGCCGCCGCGGCCGCCGTCGGCGCCTTCCTGCTCGTCCACGACCCCCGCACGACCCGCCACGGTCACCGGCGCCTGGACGTCCCCGGCGTCCTGCTGGCCACCGGCGGCCTGATCACCCTGGTCTACGGATTCACCCGCGCCGGAACCCACGGCTGGAGCGCCGCCTCCACGCTCGCCCTGATCGGCGCCGGCCTGGCCTTGCTGATCGTCTTCGTGGTGGTGGAGCGGCGGGTGAAGGCACCTTTGCTGCCGCTGCGCGTCGTCCTCGACCGCAACCGGGGCGGCGCCTTCCTCTCCCTGGGCATCGCGGTCGTGGGCATGTTCGGCCTGTTCCTCTTCCTGACCTTCTACCTCCAGACCGTCCTGGACTTCAGCCCGTTGCTGTGCGGGGCGGCGTTCCTGCCGATGACGGCCGGCATGATGATCGGCGCCACCCAGATCGGCACCCGCCTGGCCCCCCGCGTGCCCGCCCGACGGCTGCTCGTCCCCGGCTTCCTCCTCGCCGCCGCCGGCCTGGTCATCCTCGCCCAGATCACCCCCGACAGCTCCTATGCCGCCGTCGTCATGCCCGGCATGTTCGTCATGGGCGCCGGCATGGGCACCGCGATGATGCCCGCCATGAGCCTGGCCACCCACAACATCGCCCCCCAGGACTCCGGCATCGCCTCCGCGATGGTCAACACCTCCCAGCAGATCGGCGGCGCCATCGGCACCGCCCTGCTCAACACCATCGCCGCCGGCGCCACCACCACCTACACCCACGCCCACACCCCCACCGGCCCCACGGATGCCGGACGCCTGCACCTTCAGGCGATGGTCCACGGCTACTCCACGGCCATCTGGTGGGCCGCCGGCCTGCTCGCCCTCGCCGCGGCCATCGCCGCCCTCCTGATCGACCACGACCCCCGCACCCCCACCACGGCCGCCGGCACCGACGCCGACAACCGCCACCTGACCACCGTCGGCTGAACCCAGGGCGACCCGGAACACCCGGGGGACACGAGGGCGAAAGCGGGTACGCGGGGCACCGCTGCCCTCCGGCTCGGCCGGCCCGCCGCCCGCCACAGCGCCGAAGCCCCTGCGGCGGGCGGGGACATGGGGACCACGTGGCGATGACGGCATATCAACGAGTTCCGCGTCCTGAGCCTCGCTGTTCCGGCGGTCGCCCACCACTGGGGCGGGCACTCGCCGGCGCGGTGGCTGCGGCGTGTGGACCGGGGGTGGGTCAGGCCCCCGCGTGCAGGTACCCGGCCCAGAGCGAGGGGGTGCCGGGGAACTCGTCGCGCAGCGCCAGGACCGACGTCCGGAGCGCGGCCGCGGAACGGGCGCAGTGCAGGCCCTCGGTGTCCGACAAGGAGGCGTAGAAGGCCTTCGCCACCGTCGCCGAGGTCACGTCGTCCACCTCCCACAGCGTGCCCACCACATGGCGGAAACCGGCCAGTTGGAACGCGCTGGTCAGGTGGATGGCTTCGTCCAGGAGATCCGGCGCGGCGGTGTAGGTCGTCCGGCAGGCCGACAGGTAGGCCAGCTCGGCCCGCTCCAGCGCCACGGAGGCGATCCCGGCGACGTTCAGCGCCCTCGTCCGGTGGTCGGACAGCAGCAGTCGGCTGCGCGAGGGATCGACGGCGTCGGTGACCGCGTGGCACGCCAGGTGGATGACCCGGGCGTCGACGAGCCCGGCCAAGACCGCGGCCCGTGTGGCTGCACCGGTGAGGACCGTCGGGTCCGGCAGCACCGCCGCCACCGCGGCCGCCTCCTCCGAGGCCCCGAAGAGCGGAGGGGCGCCCGGGGTGGCCGGCATGGCGACGATCAGCGAGCGCCCCGGCCCGCCACCGGCCGGCCGCGGGCGCCGGGCATGCCGCAGGGCACGGATCGTGGGCGTGTACGAGGACACGACCCGGTCCAGGACCGTACGGCCACAGCCCCCGGCGGATTCGGCGTGGTGCCCGGCGGCGTGCAGCGGCAGCGAGCCCAGCAGGCCGCCGGGGGACCACCACACACGGGGCGGCTCACCGCCGCGCCCGGAACCCGGGCCGATGCCCAACGCCAGCAGGACCGGCTCCGCGGCCACGTCCCAGAGCCATCCCAGGATGCCGTTCAGGGTCCGCTGCGCCTCCTGTTGAACACGCCAGTGGGTCTGCGGGTCCGCGATGACGGCGAGCGTGTGGTGGAAGAGGTCGGCCTGTGAGGTCAGCTCCGCGTGGGAGAGGCGGGGCAGCGGCAGGTGCCGCACATCGCCGCTGGTGACCAGGAGGGCGTCGCAGCGTGTCTCGTCGCAGTTGAACACCACGATCGGCCCCTCTTCCGCCGTGGCGAGGAGCGCCTCGGGCTCCGGCGGCCGGGCGAACGAGGTGAAGCCCTCCAGGCCGCGGATCTCCTCGATCGTGGCCGTGAGTTCGGTGGCGGCCCGGGGGCGGCCCAGGGTCGTGTTGTCCTCGCTGTCGAGGAGGTTGCGCAGGTCTACGAAGCGGTCGGCGAGCTTGGGATGGCGCTGCCGCAGGTCGGAGATGTCGCCGCGGGTGTCGAGCATCTGGCTGAGGAGGACCGTGCGCCCCTGTTCCAGAGGCCGCAGGGCGCTGTGCGCGGCGTGCGGCAGGAGGGGCAGGTACGGCACGTGTGGGTGCCGCTGCTCACCCGCGTCGAGGGCCGCGGCCGCGGTGAAGGTGACCAGGGCCGAGTGGTCCTTCACCGCGTGTTGCTGATCGGCCCGCGCGATCCGGCGCGGCGCGGTGAGGGGGATCAGTTCGACGGCGTACGTCAGGAGTTCGAGGGCGGCCAGCACGTCCACGGGATAGAGCATGACCGCGGCCGCTTGTGCCGAGCGGATGCGTTGGGACGCCGCGAGGGTCTCGCTGCGGGCTGCATTTTGGAGATGCGACGGCCGCCACGATGCCGAAGGGGATCGTCGTCTGGCCGGTGAGCTCGTCGAACGCCTGAATCACCGCGTCGGGTTCGGTCGCCTCGGCCTGTTCCTTGTGGGCGATCCCCAGGTTGTGGTGGAACATCCCGAGGGCGGCGTGGTCGGGCGGTGCGAGGTCGAGGACGCGCCGGCACAGGGCAACGAGGTCGTCTACATCGACCCGTTCGGGATTGCGCCGCCGCTCCTCCAGGAGTGCGACCACCAGAGAGGTGAGCGTCGGCAGCGTGACCGGGTCGTTCGTCGGCAGCGCGTCGGCGGCGCGCCGTGCGTACACCAGGGCCTCGTCCAGATCGGCCGCTCGGCCGCTGTGGCCGTAACGGCGCAAGAGCGCGTTGCTGGCCCCCGACAGCACGATCGAGGCCTCGAACTTGTCCGGTTGCCACGACTTCACCGCGCGCCGCAGCAGGTCCACGGCCTCGTCCAGTTGTGTGGAGTCATGGGTGCGCTCGTAGAGCCGCATGAGCGCGAACCCGAGCCCGTGCAGCTCCCGGGTTTCGATGGCAGCGGCAGTGGTGTGCAGCCGCCGCAGTGTCCGCACGGCGTCGTTCAGGTCGTCGAGGCTGCCGGTGCGGGCGCCCCGTTCGGCCAGGGCCGTGCCGAGGTAGTACAGGGCGTCCATTCCGACGGTGCCGTGGAGCTGGTCCTCGCCCACGGTCCGCACGGCCTCGCGGTCGCGGTCGGCCGCCTCGTCCAACGCCGCGAGGTCCCCGGTGTGCTGGTAGAGGTAGGTCAGGGACACACCGAGCTGCACCAGCACACCGGGGCGGGCGGGATGGACTTCCGGGGCCGCCCCGAGCGCCTCGCGGCCGGCGGCGACCGACTTCCGGAGCGAGTCGAGCCCCTGGCCCGCGCGGTACCGGGCGCGGTGCACCTGGGTGGCCAGCCAGCCGAACAGCAGCACGTCGTCGGCCGAGGACACCTCGCGGACGGCGGCCGAATCCAGAAGCTCAGCGGCTTCGTCGAGGTCCTCGGGCCGGCGCGCGAGGAAGTACCGGAACCACAGGGCCCGGGTGAGCGCGCGGGTCAGGACGGCCCGGAGGTGGGGCGACGCCTGGTGGCCGTCCCGGTCGGCCAGTCCGGCACGGATCACCGTGACGGCCCGCCCCACGTCGTCGTCGGCGGTCGGCTGCCGCTCGATGCGCTCCAGGAGGGCGATGGCCAGTTTGCGGAGAAGTTCCCAGCACAGGGTGGTGTCGTCGTCCGGGATGAGGGCCAGCGCCTGCTCGTGGGCGTCGACCACGGCGTCCAGATCGTCCGGCTGGTGGTCGTGCTGGTATCGCAGCCAGTAGGCGTTGGCCCGCCTTATCGTCGGGTACGCACGTTGATGCGCCGTGTACGTGTCGGGCACCTCGTGCTCAAGCGCCGTCCATTGCCGGATCGCCTCGTCCAGGTCCGCCCGGTCGGAGCCCGTCGAGAAGCGCTTCTCCATGCCTTCCGCGACCGCCTCCCGCGCGTACGAGCGCAACTCGGGGAAGTCCATGACCGCGCGGCCCGCTGCCAGCACGTCGTCCCACCGGTGTTCCGCCCGCGCACGAAGGACCCGGTCGCGCAGCAACGAGGTGAGCATCCCCATGAGACCGTCCCGCTCAGCGGTGGTGAAGGGCTCCCGCAGCGCGAGGACGCATGCCTCGAACGCGGTGCGCAGGTCGTTGACGGACCCGGTGAGCCCGTGGCGACGGGCCAGGGCGATGGCGGGGTTGCCCCGAATGCCCGGCCCGCTCCGGTGGCCGGCCGGCGTGACCCGCGCAGCCCGGCTCAGAAGGCCGATGGCCTGGAACAAAGCATTGACGTCGCCCAGGACGTCGTACCGCGCGTACAGCACCGTCCCCAAGCCGCCCAGATGGACGCCGTACCGGTCGTTGTCCGGGTCCGCGTACTCCAGCAGGAACCGGCACCACGCGGCGAGCTCGGACAGGTTCTCCCCGACGTCCCCCTCGCCGGTGAGAACCTGGGCGAGCCGGGTGTCCACTTTCGTGCCGTACGCGTCCGCGATCTCCGTCCTGAGACCGTGGGGGATGAGGACCATCCGGTCGGGGAGGAAGTGCGGAGCCAGCATGCGCACCGCGTCGTCGAGATCGCACCGCGCACCGTGCCGTCCGTACCGGTACCAGTACAGATGGCCGAGGACGATCATGACCTGCCCGTCCGTGGGATCGCCGGCGACCAGCCGCGCCAGGTCGGCCATCAAGGCGGGGTCCGGGTCGCAGGAGGGCCCCAAGGCCCGCACAGCCCTCGCCAGCAGCTCGTCACGTGATGTCCGGCCCGGATCGCCCACCACAGCCGCCCCCAACTATGTTTCGCTGTCGCCCCGTTCACGCATGATGCCCTGAAAGCGCCGGCGCGCGGAGGGAGTCGGGATGGCAGAGGAAGAATCGACCGCAAAAATCAGGCAAGGCCTGTCGTACGTCTGCGAACATCTCGACGAACTGCGTGAACACCTGACCGAACTGGGCCGGACCGAGGAACTCGACCGGTTGAAACGTGCCGTCGTCGACGGCAACGAGGACCCTGCGACGCCACTCGACATCATCGACCGGATCATTCGCGCGAACGGCGACGCGCGCGGCGCCTACGGGCCCAGCGCCCGCACGCTTCCCGAGCCCGGGCCCGTCGGCGTGGGGCCCGCCGCCGAAACCGATGTCGCCTTCCTCTGCCCCCTGAGCGCCTGCGCACGCGTGGAGTGGGCGGAGCCCACCATGCGGCAGGCCCCGCGCTGCCAGATGGGGCAGGTCCCGCTGCGCTGGGTCAAGGGCTGAGATGGGCGGCCTGCTCACGGAGCTGGGCAAACGCCTGGCCGAGCGGTGGATGTCCCTGCTGGTGCTCCCCGGCGCGCTGTTCCTGGCCGCCGCCTTCACCGCCCGGACGCTCGGCCACATCCACGCCCTCGACCTGAATCTCCTCATCAGCGAGGCACAGACGTGGCGCCCGGCGCCCGGAGCGGGAGCCGGAGCACGACTCGCGCTCCTCCTACTGGCCGTGGCACTGCTGGCCGCCGCCGTGGGCCTCGTGGCCCAGACGCTCGGCTCACTCGTGGAGCGCCTGTGGTTCGCGGCCGACTGGGGCTCCTGGCCCCGGCCGCTGCGTGCCCTCGCACGGTGGCGGGTGGACAAGCGCCGGCAGCGGCGCGCCGACGCCATGGCCGCCTACGAGCGGGAGCGGCGGCGTTCCGGTGAGCTGCTGGCCTCCGGCACGCCCGGCGGCGGGACGGACCTGGGGCCGGCCCGGCTCGCCGTGACCCGCGTCTCGCCCGAGGAGCCCCATCGGCCCACCTGGTCCGGCGACCGGATGCACGCCGTCACCCTGCGCCTCGCCCGCGACCTGGACCTGGACCTGGCCACGGTGTGGCCCGCCCTGTGGCAGCTCCTCCCGGACGCCCCGCGCCGGCAGATCGAAACGGCGCGCGAAGCCCTCGACCGGGCCACCACCCTGGTGGCCTGGTCGATCATGTACGCGGCCCTCGCGGTCTGGTGGTGGCCCGCACTGCCGCTGGCCGCCACCGCGTACGTTACCGCCCGGCTCCGTATGCGCAGCGGTGTGAACGCCTACGCGGCGCTCATCGAGGCATCGGTCCACCTGTACGTCGCCGAACTGGCCGAGCGCCTGCACGTGCCCGCCCAGGGGGGCGTCGGCAAGCGCACGGGGTGGGAGATCACCTGCCTGCTGCAAGGCAAACGTCACCTCATCGACCTGACGGCCCACGAACCCCAGTAATCAGCGCCGACCAGGCGGCCGGGGGCATCGGCGGACCGCCCCGCCCGTTCGAGCGCCCGCTGGTCGTCGCTCTGCGTGATCGGTTCACTTCCCGAGATCGCAGAAGGCCCCGAGGCTGGTGATCGTCAGGCCGGGCTGATCCGGCAGTACCTCCCGTGCGAGGACAGCAAGACGCTGTGTATCCCCGCTCTCTGGGGACGGGCCGGGTCTCGGCGATCCGACCGAGGGCGGATTCGGCGTGTCCCGGCCGAGGCAGCACGGTCGACCGCGCCGACGACCCATCCGGTGACCAACCGGTCTGGCGAGTCGACACCTTGGTTGTGAGAGGACTTCTGCACATCGCGATCCGTGGAAACGTCATCGGCTCCGGCGCTCTCGCGGAACCCTCGCAGAACTCTCGCGACTGGTCATTGCTGAGAAACGGCTCAGCAGCCGGCCACGGCACGCCCGGCCGGCTCTCGGTTTCACCAGGCTCCCCCATTCCGGTGAGGTGGACGCATCCACAGGAGCCAGGGGGACGAAGTGGCCCTTGATGGCGGGTATGAAGCGATACGCGCGCCGCACGCACACCCAGGCCGCAAGATCATCCCGTGGCGGGTTTCCGGCATACCTGGAGTCCCAGGATGTCCCTCGTGTCGGCATTGCCGAAACTGAGGTGGCGTGCGCCATGCCGAAAGCGTCAGGAGGTCTTGTGATTCAGGTATCCGTCGAGCATGTGGACATCGCGCCGGGTCGCCTCGTCGAGTGGAGGGTGGTGTCGCCGAATATGCCAGGGCCGGCCCGCCAAGCCCGGCCGGATACCACGTCGTACAACCAGGCGAAGCACTTCACCGTTGCCGAGGATGCTCGCAAAGTGAACGACACCGTCATTTCCTATGTCGCCGGGACCTTCGACCTTCACGGCCGGATTGATCGTGCGGCTCTTGGCGCAGCCCTGCTGTACTTCGTTCGACGCCACGAGGTGTTGCGCGGTGTCTACCAGCCGCTCATCGGCGACGTGGCCTGCGACATCCTGGGGCCAGACGACGTGAGCCTTGAGGAGTACGAGGCGGGGTTCGCCGATTCCGCCACCGGGGTGCGTGAGTACCTGCACCAGACGTTTTGCACACTCGACCCCCTGGCGTGGCCGTTGATCCTGATGGGCGCCGTGCTGAGGGACGACTCCGCGACGGTATGGTTCGCCTGCGACCACCTGGTGACCGACGGTCTGTCCACGCCGATTGCCGTACATGACATCGCCACCGCCTATGACGCCTTCATCAGCGGCCGAAGCCCGGATCTGCCCGAGGTCGGCAGCTACCTGGAATTCAGTCGCGAGCAGCGCCGCAGAAACAGCTCCCTGAGAATCGACGACCCACGCCTCGATTACTACAAGTCGTTCATGGCCGATACAGGAGAGTTCTTCCCCGCCTTCTCTCTGGACCTGGGTGTGGAGCCCGGGCGTCTGTACCCCCCGACCAACGTGACTGACCATCTGCTCGCCGCGGACATGGTCGGGAGTCTGGACGCCGCATGCCGCAGAGTGGAAGGCAGGTTCTTCATGGGACTCCTGGCATCTGTCGCGGTCGCCCTCAAAAGGCAAGGAGGATCCGCTGTCTACCGGGGAATCATGCCGGTCAGTAATCGCGGAACCGGGCCTTATGCTCACAGCATGGGGTGGTTCGTCAACACAATGCCCATCGCCTTCTCCGTAGCCGAAGAACCGGACCTCGGTGCCGTCATGGCCAACGTGCGGAATGCTATCGAGGAGATGCAGCAGAATGTCGACGTTCCGTTCGTGAAGGCCTGGCAGTTACTGGCCCCGCGGGAGTACACGGAGATCCTCTTCTGGCCGTACGCCGTGAACTTTTTCTCCTACCTCGACTTCCGGCGCTCGCCAGGGGCGCAGCACCACGTGGCCCGCAACGCGAAAAAGCATGTATGGGTCTCGCGGACCGACGGCTATTGCCTATGGCTCCATCGCTGCGATACCGGCCTGTACATGAATTCCATCCACGCCGACACACCTCGGGCCCATGACACGAAAGCCGCTTTCCTGCGGGAACTCAGGCGGGCTTTGGGCAACCTCGCACAGCACGGTACGTTCTGAGCAGGGCAGACCGACGAGCGCAGCCGCCGGGTGACATGGTGGAGATGCTCTCGCCTCGGGGCAGAGCGTGTCCGTCTTCGCCACCTCGGCTGCCGCTCTCGGAACGCGGCTCGGCGGCGGGCCGGGACGCTGTGGCTCGCGGTGGTCCTGCCGGTCGGCTGTGTCGCGGCGGACGCGCTCACCGAACCCGCCGGGCGGGGATCCGACGATGTCCGACGCGCCACGCGGTCACCGTTCCGCTTCCGTGTGCTGATGATCCAGCACGCGGTCGTCCCGGCTCTCGTCGGCACGCTGCTCGCGGCCCTGGCCGCCGCGCCGTTCGCCGTGGCGGGCGTGTCGTAGGCCCCGGTGCTGGTGGCGATGCCGGGGCCGGGGCCGGTGCCGATGCCGGTGTGCGTGGTGCCGTTCGCGGCCGTGGCGGTCTTGGCGCCGCGGACGACCCCGACGGGCTTTCCCGGCGCGGGGCGCGGGGGCGGTGGGGGGAGATGTGGCCCCGATGCCGAGTTTCCGTGCTGCGCGGTGAGGTCCGTGGGCCGGGCCGGTGAGGTGCCGGCCGCTGTCCCGCCGCAGCCCAGGGTAAAGATTCCGTTTCACGTTCCGCTTGTCCGGCGTGCCCTGACGAGCTCCTGGTTCGCGGCCGGAAGTGGTTAGCCTGTGGACCGCGGTTGATCACCGCGCGAGGACAACCAGGGGGGTAGCGGACTTCATGGGCAGGAGCGGCGCTATAGGAGGAAGTACCCATGCCGACCGGGTGTTCCGGGTCCAGCGGGCGTTCACCGAGATCGAGGGACAGGTGCACGGCCCGGGCGAATTGGCCGAGATAACCGGGCTGGACGACTCCACCGTCCATCGCATTCTCCAGTCCGGTGTCCACGACGGCACGTTCGCCCGCGAGGGCCGCGGCCTCTACCGGCTCGGCTCCGGTGCCGCACGGCTCGGCCTGAAGGCGCTGTCGCACGCCCCCAATACCCGTGTCTCGCACGCTCTCCTGGAGGAGCTGCGCGCGGAGACCGACGAGGGGCTGGCCTTCCTCTTCGCGCTGGCGCCCTTCGGCGGGGCCAGGAAGCAGTGCCTGGACATGGCCGTCGGCGACTCCGACCTGTCCGAACTGGGCATCGGTCACCGGGCCTTCCTCGAGGTCTCCCAGTCGCTGCGCACGGGCGCCGCGGGCCGTGCCATACTCGCCCACCTGCCCGGGATCATCCAGGAGGCCGTCCTGGAGGAGCCGGCCCCGGCGGGCGCGGGTCCGGGGGCCTACCGTGACAACGCCGAACTCCTGCTGTCCCTCAAGGACGTACGGGCCCAGGGGGTCGCCTTCGACGTGGAGGAGTGCGCGGCCGGGTGGCTCGGCTGCGCGGCCCCGGTGCGCTGGGACGGGCTCATCATGGGGGCCGTCGTGGTGCTCAAGCCCAAGGACCGCCTCCCGGGCCGGCCGGGTCTGGTCCGTGCCACCAAGCGGGCGGCCGACGGGTTCAGCCGGGCGGGCGGCCACGGCGCCTGGTCGGCAGAGACCGCCAGTTCCTACTGAGTTTCCCCGAGGTTAACTTTTCGTTGCGCAATCGGCATGGAAAACGTGGCAGCGCGCTCCTGGAATGCCGTTTCTCGCGGGGCGGGAAACCGGAAAACGCGTATCCGTTTCCCGCCCCGCGGGAGAGCGGCGGGATTCCTTGACAGGGCGTGTCGCGAACCTCTGATACTGGGTTTCACGAAAGCCGGTGCTCCCACGCCCGGGCTTCGTCAAAAGGGGGAATTTCTGTGTCCTGTACCGTTGCCACGTGTTCGTACGCCTCGGTCGCGCGCGGCGCGTCCCGCGCCACCCACACAGCCGTCGACCACGTCGAAGTGGTGCCCTGGCAGCGGGAGTCGGAGCGCGTCGACCTGCTGTCCGAGCGTGAGCTCGAGGTCTTCGAGCTCCTCGGCGAGGGGCTGTCGAATCGCGGCATCGCGCAACGGATGAATGTGACGGAACGCACGGTCAAGTTCCATGTGGCCCGCGTGCTCGGCAAATTGCGCGTGGAATCCAGGCTGCAGGCCGGTCTGGTGGCCCACACCTACCGGTTCCTGTACCAAGGTACAGTCCCCCGGATGATCGTCGCTCGCTAGAGTCATTCACACGGCGGCTCGGAGAGCACGGGGGAGAGTGCGCGAACGCCGGCCCGGGAAAACCCTCCGCGGAGTATCGGCTTTCCAGGTCTCCGGCCGCCGCCACAGACTTCCGCGGCTCCATGCCCCTCGCGCACCCGCACGGCACCGGCGCACTGTCCCCCGAAGTGCTCGACTGGGAGCGGAATTGAAACGCCCACTCAACCCGATCGACGAGGTCTTCCTCTCCATGGGCCGGGAACCCGGCCTGACCCACGGCCAGTTCCTGAGGTTCCGCGGCAGCCCGCCCTCACTGGCGGAGCTCCACGACCACCTCGTGGCCAGGCTGCCCGGCCTGCCACGGCTGACCTGCCGGACGACCACCGCATCGGGCCGGGCGTACCAAGTGCCCAGCGCCTGCTTCGACATACGCGACCACCTGAGGGAGGAGGAGTTCCCCGCGGATACCACGCTGGACGAGGTGCTGACTGCCCTCGTACGACTGCCACTGCCGCGCGGCGACGGACCGATGTGGTCCCTCCACCTCGTCCACGGCTACGCGCCCGAGGAGTACGCGGTGTGCTACCGCGTCCACCACAGCACCGAGGACGGCATGGGTGCCGTGCACGTCGTCGGGTCCCTGTTCGGCGACGGTACGGAACCGCAGCGGACGGGCCGGGACGAGCAGGGACCGCTCTTCGGGGCGTGCCCCGACGAACTGGTCCGCGGGACGCTGAGCGTGAGCGCCGGCCTGGTGCGCGGACTGCTGCCCGTCCGGCGCTGGCCCAAGGCCCCCGAACCCCGCCCCGGCCACCTCGCCGTGTGCAGCACGAGCGCGACCCGGCGCGAACTCGGCGTGCTGGGACAGCGGTTCGGCGGCACGTTCAACGACGCCTTCCTCATGGCGCTCCGGGGCGCGCTCGCCACCTGGAGTGCCACGGGGGAGAAGGGCGGGGTGCGGTCCGTCTTCCGCGCGTCGCCCGTACCCGTCCGGATACCCCTGAGCACCCGGCGCACGGGCGAGGAGGCGGCTCCCGGGAACCACTTCACCACGGCGGTCGTCGCACTCCCCGGCCAGGGGCTGCGCAGCGACGCGGCGTTCGCGGATCTCGTCGAGGGCACCCACCGGATGCGGTCGCGGAGCCTGCGCCCCGCGAGCCGGGCGCTGGTCGCCCTGCTGCCGGCGGCTCTGACCCGATGGGCCGTCAGGCGCCTGCTCAGCCCCCGCTCCTCCCCGCTCTACGCCTCGAACCACCGCCAGTCGGCCTTCCTGTCCTTCAAGGGCGACCCCGTGATCGACGCGATACCGCTCGGCATGCTCCTGCCAGGCAACGCCCTCTCCGTGGCGCTGCTCTCCTGCGGCTCCCGGGTCCGGGTGAGCTTCCTCTACGACCGCAGACTTCCCGGGGCCGACCGGCTGGCGGATCTGTGGCGCGAGGCTCTGGACACCCTGTCCGCGCCGTCCGGGCCCACCACCGCGGCCACCGCCCGCTCCACCGGCACCTCCACGCCGTCCACTCATACGAAGGGTCCCTCATGCTGAGTCGGTCAGGTCCACGCGGAAACCCCGTCTGGACCCTCATCGTGACCGGGCTCGCGGTCTTCATGGCAGCGCTCGACAACCTCGTCGTGATCACCGCGCTGCCCGCCATCCGGGAGTCCCTCGACACGAGCCTGCAGGACCTCGAATGGACGGTGAACGCCTACACCCTGGCCTTCGCGGTGTTCCTGATGGCCGGCGCCGCGGCGGGTGACCGCTTCGGGCGCCGCCGGATGTTCCTGGTGGGCCTGGTCGTCTTCACCGCGGCGTCCGCCGCCTGCGCCCTGTCCGACTCCTCCGGGCAGTTGATCGTCGCCCGCGCCGTACAGGGCTTCGGCGCGGCCATCGTGATGCCCCTGACCCTGACCCTGCTGACCGCCGCGGTGCCCGAGCGCAAGCGCGGCATGGCCCTCGGGATCTGGGGCGCGCTCAGCGGCCTCGCCGTCGCCCTCGGTCCCGTGATCGGCGGCACCGTCGTAGAGAAGATCTCCTGGCAGTGGATCTTCTGGATCAATGTGCCGATCGGCATCGTGGTGCTGCTGCTGGGCGCGTGGAAGCTCGCCGAGAGCACCCACCCCGAGAGCTCCCTGGACATCGGCGGCACCGTGCTGGTCATCCTCGGCATGTTCGGCGTGGTCTTCGCCCTGGTACGCACCACCGATGACGGCTGGACCAGCGGCAAGGTGCTGGTCTCCCTGATCGGCGGGGTGGTGCTGCTCGTCGCCTTCGTGCTCTGGGAAGCGCGCGCCCGCCATCCCATGCTGCCGCTGCGGCTGTTCCGCAACCGTTCGTTCAGCGCCGTCAACGTGGCCAGCCTGATGATGTTCGCCGCGATGTTCGGGCTCGTGTTCCTGCTGACCCAGTTCATGCAGAACATCCAGGGTTTCTCCCCGCTGGGAGCGGGCGTACGGATGCTGCCCTGGACGGCCATGCCGGTCGTGGTCGCCCCGATCGCCGCCCTGCTCACCGCGCGGATCGGCAACCGCATCGTGGTCGCGGTCGGCCTGCTGGCCGAGGCCGTCGCGCTCGCCTGGCTCGCCTCCGTGGTCGGCCCGCACACCGCCTACTCCGACGAGGTGCCCGGCCTGGTGCTGGGCGGGATCGGCCTCGGGCTGTTCTTCGCGCCCGTGGCCGAGATGGCGATGAACGTCGTCGCCCCACGCGACCAGGGCATCGCCTCCGGAGCCAACAACACCTTCCGTGAACTCGGCGGCGTCTTCGGAGTCGCCGTCCTCACCTCGGTCTTCACCGCGCAGGGCGGATACGGGACGCCGCAGCAGTTCGTCGACGGCCTCGTCCCCGCCTCCTGGGTGGGCGCCGGCTTCGCGGCCCTGGGCTGTCTCGCCATCCTCACCGCCCCCCGCCGCTCCCGGGGCAAGCACGTCGCGGCACAGGGCGGGACACAGGAGACGGAGCTGCCGCGGGACGGCGAGCTCGTGAAGAACCCGCGCTGAGAGAGACAGCGGCAAAGCACCACCGGTTCTTCGGCGACCAGCCGGAAAACCGCACGACATGGGGGACGTACATGTACGACGTGATTGTGGTGGGAGCGCGGGTCGGCGGCGCCTCCACGGCCATGCTGCTCGCGAAAGCGGGATACAAGGTCCTGCTCCTCGACCGCGCCACCTTCCCGGGCGGGAAGGCCGCGGCCACCAATCTGGTCCACCCGCCGGGCATCCTCCGGCTGAAGAACTGGGGCCTGCTCGACCGGCTGACCGACACCGGCTGCCCGCCCATCCGCGAGTACGGCCTCAAGAGCGGCCCGGCGCAGCTCATGGCCCGCCTCCCGGCCGTCGACGGCGTGGACGAGGCGTACTCCCCGGACCGCGCCGAACTCGACCGCATCCTGCTGGAGGCGGCGATCGAGGCCGGTGCCGAGTTCCGTGAGGGCTTCTCCCTCCGCGAACTCCTCAAGGACGAGGACGGCACCGTCACCGGTGTGCGCGGCGAGTCCGGCGAGCGCGTCACCGCCGTCGAACACGCCCGCCTCGTGGTGGGCGCCGACGGCTCCAACTCCACCGTCGCCCGCCTCGTCGGCGCGGAGAAGTACGCCACGCGGCCCGTGCTCAACAAGAGCCACTGGTCCTACTGGGAGGGCATCCCGCACGACGGGAAGGTCCGCACCTACCGCCACGCGGGCAAGCACACCTTCACCTGGCCGACGCACGACGGCCTGACCATCGTCGGAGTGGCCCTGCCCGTCGGCGACTTCAAGGCCGGCAGCGCGGAGGAGCGCGACCGTACGGTCATCTCCGCGTTCGCCGAGGTGGACCCCGAGCGGGCCCGGATGCTGCGCGAGACCAAGCGGGTCGACAAGTGGCTGACGGGCGCGGTCCCCAACTTCCTGCGCCGCTCCCACGGCCCCGGCTGGGCACTCGTCGGCGACGCCGGCTACACCCGCGACCCGATCACCGCCTCCGGCATCACCTACGGGCTGCGGGGCGCGGAACTGCTCGCCGAGGCGATCGACTCCGGCCTGTCGGGGCGCACCCCGCTGCCGGACGCGCTCGCCCGCTACGAGCGGCGGCGCGACGAGATGGTGACCGGGCACTACCGCTACACCTGCGACCACGCGGTGATCGCGAACCATACGCGGGAGGAGATCGCCTTCATCCGCGCCATGAGCCGCAGCCCCACACACGGGCGGGACATGGTCGGCATGTTCGCCACCGTCGTCGACCCGGCGCACTTCTACTCCGCGCGCAACATCCACGCGCTCCTTGACCACCTCGAACCGGGCCCCGGCCCCGGCTGGAAGCTGCGCTTCGTCCAATGGCTGGCCCGCGGCCTGCCCCGGCACGTTCCTCCGGCGGCACGGCTCGCCGACCGCCTGATTGCCGAGAACCTCGGCCCGATGGGCGACTACCTCCTGGCCGCGCCCGCGCGACGGGCAGCCTAGCTCTTCTCTTCCCGGGTTCCGCCCCGGCCCCCGTCCCCGGCCACGTGATGCCCGCGGACGCGGACCGCGGTCCGCTGATCCGAGCCCGTCCGGCGACCGAGGACACGCGGCGCGGCCGTGCGCACCAAGGAACCCCCCGCACCCACACAAGCAACGGAGACATCGGCATGGCACAGAACACCGCACTCCTCTTCCCCGGCCAGGGCGGCTTCGACAGCGCGGCGCTGCGCATGGCCAAGGAGAGCTACCCCCAGATCCGCCGGGTATTCGAGCGGATCGACGCGGAGACGCAGAACCTCTTCGCGCGGCGGATCACGGACACCCTGTTCGGCCCGGAGAAGGCGGACCTCGGCGAGCTGCTCGCCGACGACTCGTGGGTCTCGCAGGTGGCCATCTACGCCGCGGGCCTCGCCGCGTACGAGACCCTCGCCGCCCAGGGCGTCGAGCCGGACGTCCTCGCGGGCCACAGCCTCGGTGAGATCACCGCCCTCGTGGCCGCGGGCGCCTTCTCGGTCGAGGACGGCGTGCGCATCGTCGCCCAGCGCGTGGCGGTCATCCAGCGGCAGCAGGGCATAGACGGCCGCATGCTGGCCCTCACCGCCGGCGCCGACCGCGTCCGCCTGCTGCTTGACCTGGTGAACGAGCCGCTGCTGGCCGTCGCCACCGAGAACCACGACGAGCAGACCGTGGTGAGCGGCCCGGACAAGGTCCTGGACCGTGTCACGGCCATCGCCCGGCAACTGGGCATCAACGCGATCGAGATCGACGCGCCCTTCCCCTTCCACACCCCCGCCCTGGCCCCGGCCGTCCCGGAGTTCGCCGCGTACGTCCGCAAGCTGGACCAGCACCCGCTGCACCGCCCGGTCTACTCGCCGATCCTCCAGCGCTACTACGAGCCCGACGACGCCCTGGCCGACCTGCTGGCGGAGCACTTCGTCAAGCCGGTCCGGTTCGCGACCGCGGTGCGCCACCTCCAGGAGTCCGGTGTCACCACCTTCGTGGAGGCGGGCGGGCGCCCCGCGCTGACCAAGCTCGTCACCCGGCTCACCCAGGGCTCCGACGTGCGCGCCCTGGCCACGCTCGCCCTCGACGGCGGCGGCCGCCTCGCCCTCGGCGCCACCCTGGACGTCCTGCGGGAGGCGGGCCTCGCGCACGCCGCCGGAGCCCCCACCCTCGGCGGGCTGCTGGCCCCGGCGGTGCCGGCCGACGTCTTCGAGGCGTACTGGGCGAAGCACGGCGACGACGTCCTGGTCTACGTGCGCGACGAACTCGCCGCGTTCCAGCGGGAGAACGTGCCCGCCGCCGTGCCCGCTGCCGTGCCCGCGGCCCCCGCCGAGGCGGCCGCCGCCCCGGCGACCGCCCCCGCCCCCGCCGCGACCGTCCCCGCCGCGAGCACCGGGCCGGACCGCGACGAGGTCTTCGCCGCCCTGCGCGCCCTCTACGCCGAGGCCCTGGAGTACCCCGAGGAGGTCTTCGAGGGCGGCGTGCAACTGGAGGCCGAGCTGGGCGTCGACTCCGTCAAGCAGGTGGAGCTGCTCTCCCGCGTCTCCGAGCGCTACGGCCTGCCGCCGCGCGAGTCCGGCTTCCGCCTCTCCAACTACAACACCATGGACACGATCGCCGACTTCGTGCTCGCCGAGCTGAGCGGCGCCCGCGAGCACGCCGGCGCGGCCTGACCACCGCACGCCCACAGCCCCGCTCGTTTCCTCGCTAGACGTGAGTAAGGACATGGCTCCATGAAAGACCTCACCGGCAAGGTGGCCCTGGTCACCGGCGGGTCGAAGGGGATCGGTAAGGCGATCGTGCGGGAACTCGCCGCACGCGGTGCCGACATCGTCCTCAACTACTTCCACTCGCACGACCAGGCCAAGCGGACCCGCGACGAGCTGGTCGCCGACGGCGTCCGGGTCGACCTCGTCCGTGCCTCGGTGGCGCGGCAGGACCAGGTCGACCGGATGTTCGCGGAGATCGACCGGCTGCACGGCCGCCTCGACATCCTGATCAACAACGCGGCCGACGGCGCCCTGCTGCCGCTCGAGGAGACCACCGACGCGCACCTCGACAAGGCACTCGACACCAACCTCAAGGGCGGACTGCGCTGCGCGCGGGCCGCGGCACCGCTGATGGGCAGGTCGGGCGGCGGCTCCATCGTCACGGTCTCCGCACTGGGCGGCTCCCAGATGGTGATGGCCAACTACCTCGCCTGCGCCCCGGCGAAGGCCGCGGCCGAAGCCGCCTCCCGCTACCTCGCGGTCGAACTGGCGCCGCTGAACATCCGGGTCAACACGGCCTCCGCCGCCATGCTGAGCAGCGCGGTGGCGGACAAGTTCCCCCGGGCCGCCGAGATGCAGGAGGTCATCGCGCGGGCCACGCCGCTGGGGCGGCTCGGCACGCCGGAGGAGTTCGCGTCCGTCGTCGCCTTCCTCGCCTCCGACGACTCCCGGTGGATCACCGGCCAGGTCATCCTGGCCGACGGCGGTCTCACCCTCGGCGCGTCCCTGCTCTCCCCGCCGGCGCTCGAAGCGGCGGAAAAGCGACCGGCGGAGAAGCGACCGGCGGAAGAGCAGCCGGTGGAACGGCATTCGGCGGCGCGGGAGACGGCCGAATCCGTACGGCCCGAGCCTGTGTCCGTGCCCGAGGCAGTACCGGAGCCGGAGCCGGAGCCCGAGGACGGTGACGACGCGATCGCCATCGTCGGCATGGGCATGGCCGTCGCCGGGGCCAACAGCCCCGAGGAGTTCTGGAAGCTGCGGATGACGGGGGACGAGCTCTTCGTCAAGGTCCCCCGGGACCGCTGGCAGCACGAGAGCTTCCACTCGCCCGACCTGGCGGCCGAGGACAAGGCGTACGCCGACCACTGTGTCTTCATCACCGGCTTCACGCCCGCCGACGGCGCCCTGGACGGCATGCCCGGCGGCGCCGACCAGCAGGAGCTCACCACGCAGTGGCTGCGCCACAGCCTGGTGCAGGCGCTCGACGGGGTCAGCCACAGCCCCACCGACAGTGCCTCCTTCGTCGTCGGCTACACCCCCGACGGCAGCCAGCACCTGGAGGAGGCCGGAGTCCTGCAGAGCCTGACCCGCCTCACCCACGGCATCGTCGACGACCTCGACGTACCGGCGGGGGAGCGGCAGGGGCTGCGCGACGACATCGACGAGGCGCTCGCCCGGCGCTACCGGCGCGGCGGGCAGGACCCCGCGCGCTTCCTGCCGCACCGGGTCGGCGAGCTGGCGATGGAGGGCATCCTCCCGCCGTCCACCGAGCTCCACATGGTCGACACCGCGTGCTCCTCGTCCCTCTACGCCATCGACATCGCGGCCAAGGGCCTGCTGATGGGCAAGCAGGACATCGCCGTCTGCGGCGGGGCGTTCGCCCTCGCGCCGCGCGGCACGGTGCTCTTCTCCAAGCTCCAGGGGCTCTCCAAGAGCGGCAAGGTGCACGCCCTGGACGAGAGCGCCGACGGTGTCATCTTCGCCGACGGCGCCGCCCTCGTCGTCCTCAAGCGGCTGAGCAAGGCCCGACGCGACGGCGACCGTGTCCTCGGTGTGCTGCGCGCCTTCGGCTCGTCCTCCGACGGCAAGGGCAAGGCGATCTACGCCCCGAACTCCGACGGGCAGAGCCTCGCCGTGCGGCGCGCGCTCGACGCCGGCGAGGTCGAGGGCGACGACGTGCAGTGGATCAACGCGCACGCGACCGGCACCCCCGCGGGCGACCTCGCGGAGTTCACCACCCTGCGCGAGCACTTCGGCACCTCCCGGCCCACCGTCGTCACCTCCAACAAGTCCCTGATCGGGCACACCGGCTGGGCGGCCGGCGTGGTCTCGCTCATCGAGAGCCTGAAGGGCCTGGAGGAGCGCACCATCCCCGGGCAGTTCCGCTTCAGCGACCCCCGCGCCGACTTCCGGCTCGACGAGACCGAGCTGGAGGTGACCTCCGAGCCGCGGCAGTGGCCGGAGAGCGCCGAGCGGCCCCGGCTCGCGGCCGTCTCCGGCTTCGGCTTCGGCGGCACCAACGCCCACCTGATCGTCTCCGGGCCGCTGCCGCCCGCCGAGGCGGCGGAGACCCCCGCCACCAAGACCCCGGACACCGAGCGCCGGGTCGCCATCGTCGGCTGGTCGGCCCACCTGCCCGGCCTCGACGGGCGCGACGAGGTCGCGAACTGGCTGTCCGGCGGCCGCCGGCCGCTCGACAGCTTCGGCGCCGACTACCCGCCGCCGCCCTTCAGCAAGGTCCGGCTCCCTCCGAAGACGATCCGTGCCCTCGACCGCTGCCAGTTGATGATCCTGGAGTGCGCGCACCAGCTCCGCGACCAGATGCCCGACTTCTGGAGCGAGCAGGCCGCCAAGACCGGCGTCTTCGTCGGTCACATGGGCCCCACCCGGGCCGCGATGCTCTACGCCAACCGCTGCTACCTCGACGACGTCGAGCGGGCGCTCGCCGACTCGCCGCGGGCCGGTTCCACCGCCGTGCCGCGGATCCTCGACCGACTGCGCGAGCGGGTGCGTTCGATGATCCCGGAGTCCAACGAGGACTCCTTCCCCGGACAGATGCCCAACATCATCTCGGCCCGCGTGGCGAACTACTTCGACCTCCACGGCCCCAACATGACGATGGACTCCGGCTTCGCCTCCGCCCTGTCGTCGATCACCTCCGCGAGCCGCTACCTGCGCACCGGTGAACTGGACTTCGCGCTGGCGGGCGGCATCAACGGCAACAGCCTGCCCGAATACCGGTCCCTGATCGGCGATCTCCTCCCGGAGCACGCGACGGAACTGGCCGAAGGCGGCTTCCTCTTCGCCCTCACCACCGAGGAGCGCGCCGAGCGCGCGGGCCTGCCGGTCCTCGCGTACGTCGACGAGGCGCTCGGCGGCGCGGAGACGCACCGCGACACCCTCCTGTGCGGCTCCTCGGCACCCGAGAACGCCCGCTATCTGGGCGCGGCCGGGGGCCTGGCCGTCCTCAAGGCGCTGCACGGTCCCGCGGGCACGGTCGTGCTCTCCTGCGAGGAGGACGAGCACGCGAAGGGAGGCGCCGGTGCCCGGCTCCGGCTGACCGTCCCCGGCGAACCCGCCGAGGCCGCGGACAAGGCCGGCTCCGCCCCGGCGCAGGACACCGGCGCGACCACCGGCACGCTCCCCGAGGGCTTCCTCTCGCAGGAGCGCACGGAGGCCGGCACACCGCTGCGCGTCCGCCGCCACGTGCCCGTCCTGGAGGCCGCGCCGCCCGTGACCGTACGGGAGGCGATCCCCTTCCTCGCGGCCGGCACGGCCGTCGTCACGGACGCGCCCGGCCTCCTCGCCCGCGCCGCGGGCCGGGGCGCCACCGGGCTCACGGTCCTGTCCACCACGCCGCTCGACGCCCCGCGCCCCAACTGGCACCACCTGCCGGAGGTCACGCCCGAGGCCGTCCGCGAGGCGCTGGCGAGCTCCGGGCAGCCGGTCACCCGGCTGCGGGTGTTCAGCGACCTGAGCCGCGCGGTGGCCCCCGGGCAGGCACTCACCGAGGGCTCCCCGGCGCTCCTCGCCCTGCACAGCGCCGCCTACCTGGCCGTGCAGCACGCCTACGAGGACCTGTCGGGCCCCGGCTCCTCCCTCGTCGTCCTCCTCCAGGGCGCGGTGTGCGACGGCACCCCGCACCCCTTCTCCGGCCTGTTCACCGGCCTGCTGAAGACCGCGGGACTGGAACTCCCGGACGCCACCGGCTTCGCCCTGCTGACCTCGGCCACCGACGTCGGCGAGGCCGTGGAGCGGGTGGAGGCGGAGAGCCGGGCGCGCCGGGACTTCCCCGTCGTCGTCGACGCCGACGGCGACCGCCGGGTGTACCGCCTCAAGGACGAGCCCAACGACCTGGGCGCGGACACCCCGCTCGTCCTCGGCCGGGACTCCGTGGTCGTCGTCGCCGGCGGCGCCCGCGGCATCACCGCCGAGGTGCTCAAGGCGCTCGCGGAGCGGTTCGCCCCGCGGATCTACGTGTTCGGCAGCAACTCCCTCGACACCTACCCGCCCTCGGTCTACGCCGGGAGCGACGAGGAGTTCGCGGCGGGCCGCAAGGCGTTCATCTCCTCCGAGCTCGCCAAGCGCGGGGGCCGGACGGTCGCGGGCATCAACAAGGAATTCGACCGGATGGTCAACGCCCGCACCGCCCGTCAGAACCTGGACGCGATGGCCGCCCACAGCGGTGCCGACCGGGTCACCTACCTGACCTGCGACATGCGCGACGGTGCCGAGGTCGAGAAGGCGATCGGCCGCGTCCTCGCCGAGCAGGGCCGCGTCGACCTGCTCGTCAACGCCGCGGGTCTCCAGCGCTCCGCGCTCATCAGGGACAAGGACTTCGCGGAGTTCACCTCCATCCGCGACCTCAAGGTCGAGTCCTACCTCAACCTGAAGCACGCGCTGCGCTCCGCACCGCCCCGCCTGTGGTGCAACTTCGGGTCCTTGCTCGGCTACTTCGGGCAGCTCGGGGAGGCCGACTACGCCTCGGCCAACGACTTCCTGAGCAGCGCCTCCACCTACGCGGCGGCCACCACGGACCACGCCGAGGTCACCATCGGCTGGACCCTGTGGGCCAGCGTCGGCATGGGCGCCAACGAGCTGACGAAGGCGTACTACGAGCGGGCCGGCTCGTACAGCAACATGCCGGTCCCCGAAGGCGTCCACCACTTCGTGCGGGAACTCCACGCCCCCGTGCGGCGGCCCTCGGTCGTGCACCTGGGCGAGGCCGAACAGGCCACGGTGGAGACCTTCTACCCCGGCTACCTCACGGGCCGCGACCCCGGCTTCTTCCTGCGTCGCGTGGTCGAGTCCGACGCCAAGTCCGCGGTGTTCGAGTGCCGCTTCGATCTGGAGACCGACGGTTACCTGGAGCACCACACCGTCCGCGGCGAACCGACGCTGCCCGGCACCTTCGTCACCGAGCTCGCGGCGGAGGCCGCCCGGCACCTGGTGCCCGGCAAGCACGTCATCGCCTTCGAGGACCTGCGGTTCGAGCACTTCCTGCGCGTCTACCGCGACCTGCCGGCCCGGCCCAAGCGCATCAAGGCCGAGATCACCGGGGAGCAGGGCGACGCCACCGTCGTGCGGGTCCTGGTGACCGAGGACGTGGTCGCGCCGAGCGGGGCCGTCCTGATCGCGGACCGGGTGCACTTCGCGGCCCGCGTCCTGCTCGCCGACGCCTTCCCGGCCGCGCCCCGCTGGGAGCACTGGGACACCGCCGACGACACCCCGGTGCCCGACCCGTACCACCAGCCCGGCTCGCCGGTGAAGCTGACCGGCCCCTTCGTCTCCACCACCGACACCCGCATCCACCCTCAGGGCAAGCGCGGGCGCTACGCCCTGGCGCTCCCGGAGGACGACCCCGCGTGGGCCCGGTTCACCGTCCCGTGCGTCCTGCTGGACGGCCTGGCGCGGGTCGGGGTGCTGGACCTCGTCGACGGCCACCTCGTGCCCGTCGCGGCACCGCTGGCGATCCGCCGCATCGACCTCTACGAGGAGGCCAACGACCACGTGCTGTCCACCGGCGAGGACCGGATCGACCTCTACGCCACACCGCCCGGCTTCGACCTGGCCGCCGACCGCGTCGACAACCGCTTCGTCGCGACCCGGCCCGACGGCCGCATGCTCCTCCAGATGAAGGACCTCCAGGCGACCTTGATCGGCTACGTCGACGCCCGCACGGGCGAGGCCGTGGCCCTCGACGCGCCCGACCGGAAAGGGGCATGACCATGGAGTCCCCCCAGACGACGGCCGGGCCCGCCGCGCCTGACACAGCGGTCCAGCCGATGACCCGCATGGTGTGGCAGCTCACCAACCTGCCGCCGCGCCTCGGCGAGCCCGCCCGGCTCACGGGCATGCGCGTCCTGCTTCTCGCGGACGAGAGGGAGCAGGCCGAGACCGCCACCGCCGTCGAGCGGGCCCTGACCGAGCGCGGCGCCCTCGTCCGCCGGCGGGCGCCGGGCGGGCCCGTGGACGCGATCGTCGACCTCACCGTCGGCCGCGTCCCCGGTGGCGGAGGGGCCGCGGAGGCCTGGCGGGAACCGCTGCTGCGCACCGTCGGCGCCCTGCGCGAGCACTACGACGACTGGGCCCGGGAGACCTCGGCCAGCCGCCTGTTCTACCTCGCCGTCACCTATCTCGGCGGCGGGATGGGCCACCACCCGCAGGACGACCTCGCGCAGCCGCTGGGCGGCATCTGGGCGGGCCTGGCGAAGACGCTGCACCGGGAGTTCCCCAACTGCAACGCCCGCGTCGTCGACATCGCCCTGTCCGCCGTGGACGAACTGCCCGGCATCGTCGCCGCCGAGCTGGGCCGGCCGGGCGAGCTGGAGGTCGGCTACCGCGACGGCCGGCGCCTGACCCTCACCCCCTCCGCCCGCCCGGCCGGCGAACCCGTCGTCGAACTCGGCCCCGACGACAGCGTGCTGATCTCCGGCGGCGGCCGGGGCATCGGCTGGGAGCTGGCCCGCACCCTCGCCGAGCGCCACGGCCTGCGGGTCGTCGTGACCGGCCGGGAGCCCTTCCCCACCGGCGACGAGCCGTGGTCCGGCATGGACGAGGCCGAACTGAAGGTCTACGAGAAGCAGGTGTGGGCCGACAACCGCGGCCGACCGCCCGCCGGGACCCGGCGGGACATCGCCCGGATCCGCCGCCTGTGGGAGCTCGCGGCCAACGTCACCGGCGCCCGTGCGCGCGGGCTGCGCGTGGACTACGCCCGGTGCGACTTCACCGACCGCGACCAGGTCCGCGACCTCATCGCCCGCGAGGGCGCCACGCTGACCGGAGTCGTGCACAACGCCGGGGTCGACACCGCGGCACGGCTGCCCAAGAAGACGGACGACGAGGTCCTCGCCACCGTCCGCACGAAGATCGAGGGCTTCGCCAACCTCTTCGGCGAACTCCGCGGCCATCCGCTGAAGTTCTTCTGCAACGTGGGCTCCCTCACCGGACGGCTGGGCGGCATGGTCGGCCAGCTCGAATACGCCGCGGCCAACGAGGGGCTGGCGCGCCTGGGCCGCTGGGCGAGCAGCCGGGCCGGCTTCCCCGTGATGACGCTCGCCTGGCCGACCTGGGACCGCATCGGCCTGATCGCCAACTTCTCGGCGACGCTGCGCTACATGGCCGCCATCGACGTCACCGACGGCCTCGCCAAGTGGCAGGCGGAGCTGGCCGCCGGCTCCGACGGCGAGGTCACCTTCGTGGGCCCGCTGGGCGCGGCGATCGACCCGGGCCAGGCCATCGGCTACCCCATCGTGCCCGACCTGCCCGGCTTCACCGACACCTTCCCGAAGATCTACCACCTGGGGGAGGTCGTCACCTACCAGCCGCACAGCCGGATGGTCTCGCGCGTGACCTTCGACCGCGAACAGGCGCCCGTCCTGATGGACTTCCTCATGGACGGCGTCGAGGCGGTCCCGGTGAGCCTGCTGCTGGAGAACGCGGTCCGGGGCGCCGAGTGGATCGTCCCCGAGGACTTCCCCGCGCTGCGCGTCGACTGCCTCGAAAGGATCGTCGTACCCCTGGAGCTGCTGCGCCTGGACGGCCCCACCACCGTCTGGGAGCGGGAGATCACCGGCACCCGCGAGGGCCGCACCTGGGTGGTCGACGTGTCCTTCCGGCGGCCGGACGACGGCCCCGACGGGCCGCGGGCGAGCCTGCGGGTCGTCTACGAACCGGGGGACACGCGCCCGCCCGCCCCACCGCGGCCGGACGTCGCGCGGACGACCACGTGGAGCTCCGGGCCGCCGATGCTGCGCTGGCGCTCGTCGGTGGTCCCGGCCGCCGCCTGGACGCAACTGCCCGACGGCCGCTGGTCGGCCGAGGTGCGGCCGTGCGCCTCCAACGACCTCTGGGCGACGCCCAGCGTGCCGCGTACCGCGCTGGCCGTCTCCGTCCTGGAGAACGTCGTGCGGCTGTGCGCGAAGGCGCGGGCGGGCCTCTCGGTCGCCGTCGACCCCTTGGCCGTCGGCCGCGTCACCCTGCATTCCGAGGAGCAGGGGAATTCCGTCGTCGAGGGCGATCCGGCCCTCGGGGTATGGCGCGCGAAAAGCGTGGTGTCGGGGCTTCCCGTACTCACGGTCTCGGGTTTTCCCGGGCCGCTCGGAAACGGTTGACATAACCAGCGTGCAATGCCACCGTCATGGCATTGCGGAGTCGTCGCCGTATGCCCATGAAATAACCGTAGGATTTTGTCGAGAGAAATTGGAGCGGTTTGTATGTCGACGTTGCAGGAGAACAAGGCGGTGTTGGAGCGCTACTACGAGGAGTGCCTCAACAAGGGAAATCTCGACGTCATCTACGAGGGCGCCGGTGACGACCACATCAGCCACGGCACCGCGCCCAACGGCAAGGAGGGCGTGGAGCACCTCAAGGAGTGGGTGCGGCTCCAGCGCGCGTCCTTCCCCGACCTCAAGGTCGTGGTGGACGACTGGATCCTGGAGGGCGACAAGGTCGTCAGCCGGTTCACCGCCAGCGGCACCCACACCGGTGAGCCCTACGAGGGCGTGCCGGCCATCGGCCGGGAGTTCTCCGTGAGCGGGATCGTCATCGACGAGTTCCGCGACGGGATCATCGTGGAGAGCTGGTTCTCGCTGGACGGCCTGGAGCTGGCCAAGCAGCTCGGCGCCCTGGGCTGACCGCGCCCGGCCCCGGCGCCACGCGGTCGTGGCACCGGGGCCGGCGGGACCCGCGCGTCAGCCCCGCCGGACGGCGCGCGCGTCCGCGTCCGTGATGGGCGCGGCGTGCGCCTCGGCGTTTCCGGAGGCGGCGATGGCGTCCAGGGCGCGCTGGAGGACGACGGTGTCCTCCAGGGTGTGGATCTCGGTGATCCGGCCCCACTTCAGATAGAGGAACTGCGTCATGACGTTGTCGTAGCGGGTGCCGTCCGGGAGCGGGCCGCCGATCTTCACCCGGGTGGCCACCTTGGTCAGCCAGGGGCCGCCGGAAATGATGATCTCCAGCGGCTCGAAACGGGCCTCCGGAATGAGCCGGAAGACCCGCTGCCACCACAGGCTCATCGCCTCGCGGGTGTGCCGTTCGCCGGACAGCGCATGCTCCCCGTAGAAGACATAAGTGAATTTCGGGGCCAGCGTGTCCACCATGGACTGCCAGTCCCCGGAGTCGATCTGAGCAAAGGCTTTGCGTAGTTTCGCGGCAACGATTCGGTGATACATGCGGATCCTTCCCCGGGTCCTTCGGAATAGTTTTTCGGAAACCCTGAATGCCGCCCTGCGGTGCCCTCATTGATACCACGAGAACCCTTGCGGGAACACACCTCGCAGTGGGGTGCGAGAAAAGGCGGGAGAGTTTGATGACGTCTCCGATTCCGGTGCTGATCACCGGCTGTTCATCGGGTATCGGCCGGGCCACCGCGCGGCGGCTGCACCGGGCCGGCATGGTCGTGTACGCCACCGCCCGCAGGCCCGAGACCCTGGCCGAGCTCACCGCCGAGGGCATCCGGACGCTGGCGCTGGACGTCACCGACGAGGAGAGCATGCGCGCGGCCGTCGAGACCGTCGAAGCGGAGCACGGCGCGGTCGGCGCCCTGATCAACAGCGCGGGCTTCGCCGTCTCCGGGGTCGTCGAGGAGGTCGGCATCGAGGACATGCGCCGGCAGTTCGAGACCAACGTCTTCGGGCTGGCCCGGCTCAGCCAGTTGGTCCTCCCCGGCATGCGCGCGGCGGGCACCGGCACCATCGTCAACGTCTCGTCCATCTTCGGCCGTTACGCCGTCCCGGGCGGCGGCCTCTACCAGGCGTCCAAGCACGCCGTCGAGGCGCTCAGCGACGCCATGCGGCTGGAGGTCGCCGCCTTCGGCGTCCGCGTGGTGCTGATCGAACCGGGACCGGTCCGCACCACCGACTTCGGCGCGACGTACGTGGCGAACTTCCGCCCCGTCAGCGAGGTCTACGCGGACTTCCGCCGCCGCACCGCCGAATACTTCGACGCCATCTACACCGGCAGCCGCCGTACGCTGGCCGGCACCTTCACCATCCAGGCCGACGACGTGGCCCGCACGATCGAACGCGCGGTCCGCAGCGGCCACCCGCGCGCCCGCTACCCCGTCGGCTTCCTCGCCCACAGCACCCTCGCGCTGCGCCGGCTCGCACCGGACGCCGTCTTCGACAACCTCTTCGTGCGGCGCGCCTTCCCCGTGCCGGGGAAGAGCGCCCGGCCGGTCCCGCCCCGGCCCGTACGGACCGCCACGACCCGTAAGGACGCACGATGACCGCCACCACCGTCAGCCCCACCATCACCGCCACCGCCCCCGGCCCCAAAGGCGTGCCCGTCCTGGGCAGCCTCGGCTCCTGGCGCCGCAACACCGCCGAATTCCTGCTGGGCCTCCAGCGCGACCACGGCGAGGTCGTGCGCATGCGCCTCGGGCCCATGACGGTCCACCAGGTCACCAGCCCCGAAGCCGTGCGCCGCGTACTGGTGGAGAACAACGGCAACTACGTACGCGGCCCGCTCTACGAGCAGTTCGGCGTCGTCATGGGCAAGGGACTGCTCACCACCGACGGCGAATTCTGGCGCGGGCACCGCCGCGCGGTCCAGCCGGTGTTCCTCAAGAACGCCGTCGCCGACATCATCCCCAACATCACCCGCGCCACCACCGAGATGCTCGACGAGTGGGAGGGCAAGGCCGCCCGCGGCGAACCCGTCGACCTGATGACGGAGATGCTCCGGCTCACCCTCGTCACCCTCAGCCGCTCGCTGTTCGCCTACGACATCAAGCCGTCCTCCCGCGTGCTGAAGCTCATCGTCGACGACGTCGTCGAGGTCATGTTCCGCCGCGGCACGGCCTCCGAGATGCTGCCCTCCTGGGTGCCCACCGACCGGCAGCGGAAGATCACCCGCATCCACCGGGTCTTCGACCGGATCGTCGCCGACGTCCGCGCGGGCTACGCGCGCACCGGCGAGGGCTCGCTGATCTCCCTGATGGAACAGGCCGAGGACCCCGCCACCGGCCGCCCCTGGACGGACCGGCAGATCCGCGACGAGCTCCTCACCGTCTACCTCGCGGGTCACGAGACCACCGCCGTCGCGCTCTTCTGGACCCTGATCGCCATCGCCGAACACCCCCACATCCAGGAGGAGGTCGACGGCGAGATCGGCCGCGTGCTCGGCGGCACCCTGCCGGACGCCCGGAGCGCCGAGGAACTGACGTACACCAGGATGGTGGTGGACGAGAGCCTGCGCATGCACCCGCCCATCTGGATCTTCCCGCGCGCCGCCGTCGGCCCGGACACACTCGACGGCTACGGCATCGAGGCCGGCTCCTCGATCCTGCTCTCTCCGCTGGTGTCCCACCACAACCCCCGTCACTGGGACAACCCGATGGCCTTCGACCCCCAGCGCTTCACCCCCGAGGCCGTCAAGGAGCGCCCGCGCATGGCCTACTTCCCCTTCGGGGCGGGCCCGCGGCAGTGCGTCGGCAACTTCATGGCCCTGCTCGAACTGCGCGCCATCGTCGCGATGATCAACCAGCGCTTCCGGATCAGCCGCGTCCCCGGCGACTCCCTCCAGTACGGCTCCCCGGTCATCTCCCTGCGCCCGCTGCGCGACGTCATGGTCCACGTGCACTCACGCGACGTGCGGCCTTCACCGTCGACGGCGAAGACCGCGCCTCTCACCTGCCCGGTGCGGCACGGCGAGGGCTGAGCGGGGACTTGTTCCCCAGCTCCGCCCGGTCCGCGCCACCCGGCCCGTCCGGCGTTCGAGGACACCGCGCGGAGCGCGGTCAGGGGGTCCGGGGGCTTGCCCCCGGTTTCGGGAAGGGGCGGGGCCGGGGAACGAAAACCGCCGCGCGGCCAGTGGGCCCGAGGACTCGCCGCCGACGGAGCAGCCGTACCACCACCCACCGACAGACCAGGCGTACGACGCACTCCCGAGCATCGGCCGCCCGGAACACTGGAGCGGCCCCCGCCGCCGGGTCACGCGCCGGAGGGGCCCAGCGCGATGTCCGCGCCCTCGCCGGTCCAGCCGTTCGGGCCGCGCCAGATGACGTTGACGCGGAAGACGTCGCGGATGGTGTCCACGGACCAGTCCTCGGCGGGTGGTTCGGGGAGAACGAGGTAGAGCCCGTCGGCCGGCGTGGGGAGTGTGTGGTTGATCTCCAGCAGCCGGGTGGCGCCCGAGCGGAGGTCCGCGTAGGTGGAGCGTCCCGTGCCCAGGGCCTCGTACAGGAGGAGGCCGCGGTCGGTGACGCAACTGACGTCGACGACCGGTGAGTCGGCCGGCAGCAGGTCCGCCCAGAGGAGCGACGCCTTCAGCGCGTGGCGGACCGCCTCGTGCTTGTTGCACGCGCGGTCGGTCTCGGCGGCCACCTCCAGTGCGCGGAGGAAGCCTTCTTTCGCGGTCGGGGCCGGCGAGGCGGAGGGGGTGCCCGCGGTGCTCATCTGTCCTTCTTCCTTCTGCTCGGCTTGCTGCGGCGGAGCGGCGTGGACCGGGCCGCCGGACGTCGCGTCGCCGGGGTCCGGCCGGGCGCCGGGGTCCGGCTCGGTGGCGGTGGCGAAGCGGGACAGCAACTCCCGGCGTGCCGCGGCGAGGGGCCCTGCCCAGCCCGACGCGGCCAGCTCCTCCGCGAATCGGCCTGTCTCCAGCGTTCCTTCCTTGAGCGCGCGGCCGGCCGAGGCGGCGAGGTCGCGCAGCACGCCGAGGCGTTCCCGGTCCGGGTCGCCGAGCAGGTGGAGGACGTCGACCCAGTCGGCCTGGTCCCTTCGGAGGACGCGGTTCGCCATCCCCTGGAGTTCGGAGAGACGGCCGCGGGCATCGGAGACGCCATCGGCAACGGCATCGGGGCCGTCACCCGCGTTCCCCGCGCCCCCGGCGAGTTCGGCCGGCACGCTCAGCGCGGCGACGTACCGTCCCGCCATCCGCTCCGAGACGGGCGACCGGCCGCGCTGGTCGGCGGTGAGGATGGTCTGGTTCGTCTCGTTGGCGAAGACCCAGCAGTCCAGCTTCTCGCCCCGCCGCGGGGGAACCGAACCGTGGCGGACCGTGAGGACGAGCGGCCGGTCGATGACCGGGGACAGCGGTCTGACCCGGTACCGGCCGCCGGGAGCGCGGTCCACGACCTCGACCCGGACGTCGGTGCCGATCCGGGGAAGCCGTCCCCCCGTGCCTTCCGGCGGGGCCGCGGACGCCTCCGGCGCCCCCGCGTCCCCCGGGCCGGTGAGCGCTTCGGGCAGCGGCGCGGTGTGCAGGACGGTCAGGCTCTGGGTGCTGCGGGTGAGGGCCACGTACAGCCGGCGCAGCCCGGCGGGGCCGCTGTCGGCGATCTCGGCGGGCTCGACGACCAGGACGTGGTCGTACTCCATGCCCTTGGCCTGGGCGACGGTCAGCACGGACACGGCCTCGCGGTCCCGCTCGCCGATGTCGGCGCGCTCGGCGATCCCGCGGCCGACGGCGGTCGGCCAGTCCGGGTCGTCGGGCACGATGACGGCCACGGAGCGCGGGGTGGTCCCGTCGCTGGTGCCGACGAGCCGGGCCACGTGGGCGGCGGTGTCGTCGAGCAGCTTCCGCGGCTCGGTCGCCACGGTCCGTACGGCGTCCGCCCCCACGGCGCGGACGGCCCGCGGGTACGGCAGTCCCGGAGCGATCGCCCGGGCGAGCGGGGCGATGAACTCCATGATCTCCGTGGGGACGCGGTAACTCGTGTCGAGCTCGGCCACACTCCAGTCGCCGTGATCGGAGAGGAGCGTCCCGAGCACGTCCCAGCTCGTCGGGGTGTGGACGCCCGTCGCCTGCGCCAGGTCGCCCAGGACGGTCATGGAGCCGCCGACGGCGGAGCGCCGTCGCAGGGCACGGGCCTGCATGGGCGTCAGGTCCTGGGCCTCGTCGACGACGATGTGACCGTACCGCGGCGGGGTGTCGCCGCTGATCAGCACCCGGAGCTCTTCGAGGCACACGTGGTCGTCCAGGGTCCACGGATCCTCGTCGGCGCTGTCGGCGCGGGTCCGCAGCAGGGCCGCCTGTTCGTCCTCGCCGAGGATGCCGTCGGCGCAGGCCCGCAGGAGGTCGGCGGAGTCGTAGAGGCTGCGCAGGGCCTCCCGGGGGCCGGGCGACGGCCAGACGCGTTCGACGAGACGTTCCACCCGGCGGTTGCGTTCCAGGTCGCGCCGGATCGTGTCGGCCTGTCCGCGCCGCGGCGCGATGTCGGCGAGCTCCTGCAGCAACCGGTCGACGAACAGGCCCCGGAAGCGGTCGCGCCGCTTGCGGAAGGGGCCGTCGCCGCCGTGGGCCCTGTCGAGAAGCGTGAGCACCTCGGACTTCGGGACGCGCAGGGTCGTGCTGCCCGCGGTGACGACGACCGCGGGTTCGTCGCCCTCGAAAGTAGGGGCGGTGGTGAGGCCGTCGAGGGCCTCCGGGCGGTAGTCGTGCTCGACCCGGCGCCGCAGCACGGCCGCCATGCGTTCGTCCGATTTCACGAGGCGCGCCCGCGGGGAGTCCTCGCCGGTGATCCCGCCCTCCCACAGCCGGTCCAGTTGGACGACGTTGACGTCCCGCGTGCCGAGGGCCGGGAGGACCTGACCGACGTAGTCGAGGAACCGCTGGTGAGGACCGACGACCAGAATGTCCTGGGACGTGAAGTGCTCGTTGTCGACGAGCCAGGTCACGCGGTGGAGGCCGACCGCCGACTTGCCGGTACCGGGACCGCCCTGCACGACGAGGATGTCCGAGGGCGAACCGGTGACCAGCTTCATCTGGTCACGGCGGATGGTCTCGACGATGTCCCGCATCCGGCCGCCGCGCGACCGCTGGAGCTCTCGCAGCAGGAAGTCGTCCACCTGGAACGCCTTCCGGCGCCGGCGTCGCGCGACGTCGCCGGGGGTGGGGGCCGGCGGACGCTCCTCGCCCGCGGGGGCCCCGGGGGGCGTTTCCGCCACTCCGCCGTCGGCGGGCCGCCGGGGCTGCGGGACGGCGGAGGGCCCGGGCACGGTGTCGGCCGGGGGCACGGGCGTGGTCGAGGGTACGGGCGTGGTTGGTGCCGGGGCTATCTCGTCGAAATAGCCCTCGACAACCCTCTGCGCGCAGCGGAGCCGGCGTCGCAGGATCACTTCGCCGGGGCTCCCGGGCTCGGCCTCGATCCACTTCTTCGCCAGGGGACTGGTCCACAGCAGCACCACCGGCTCGTTCGAGGCGTCCCGCACGCCACGGCGCCCGATGTACCAGGGCCGGGGTTCTTCCCCCGGGACCTCCGGCGCGTCGACACGGGCGAAGACCAGGGCTTCGTCACCGAGCCCGCCGTAAGCCTCGGCCCGGGCCTCCGCCACGGCCCGGTTGGCGATCCCGTCCTTGCCGCTCGCCGACGCGACGACCGTCGAACCGCTCCTCAGTTCGGCGAGTTTCGCGGCGTAGCAGTCGTACGCGTGGTCCACCGCGCGCTGCTCGCCGACGAGGATCTCATCCTGAGTCGTGCTCATACATGCCCTCCCCGCGGTGTCGGGGACACCGCCACGGGCGTACGCCCGTGCCCCACCGAAACAACTATCAGAGAAACGGCGGTGACGGTCGCTTAATGGATCAACCGCCGCGGGAGGACCGTTCCCCCGTGCGCTCCCGTACCGCCCGGCCCCGGCGCCGGCGCTGCCGCCCGCTCGAAGCGGCTCCCTCCGGGGGACCCGTCGAGTCGTCCCCGCCGCCGCGCGGAAGAGACGGGAGCGATCCACAAGGCTACGGAAAATGACGTGGACGACCGGACGGCGAGGCCCGTTCGCCGTGCGTATGAAGCCGGAGCGCGTCCGGTGAAACGGGAGGCGCGCGGCCGCCGCCGTGGCCGGCGGGTGGGCCGGTCCGTCACAGCGGTGAGCCCGTGCCCCGCGTGGGTCCTCAGCCGTACCGGCGTGAACGGTTCCGGCCCGCCGTGTGCCAGGGGGCGTCCCGGCCTTCGCCCGGGCCCCGGCCTGCGAGACTCGGCGGCCTGGGACGGCAACTCCCGCGTGGTGCCGTCTTGTCACGGGGGAGTGTGCACATGAGCGAGACGTCCTGTCCCATGCCCGAGGGAACAGCCGGCCGTGCCGCGGCGCGCTGCCCGGCGCTGTCGTCCGCCGCCGTGTCCACGGCGCTCCTCGCGCCGTCTCCCGCGGGCCCGTACGACGTGCTCAGGCGGCTGCGCGACGAGGCGCCGGTGTTCTTCAGCGAGGAACTGAACGTCTGGATCGTCACCCGTTACCAGGACGTGCTCCGGATCCTCAAGGACGCCGAACTGTTCCCGGCCTCGACCCGCTCCTTCATCCTCGGCGCCCACCCGCCCGCCGTCCGCGGCATCCTCGAGGAGACCGCCACGTTCACGGCGCCCAACATGGGGTTCGACGGCCGCCCCACCCACGACCGGCTCCGCAGGCCCGCCGCCCCCTTCTTCACCGCCCAGGCCGTCGCCCGCCTCGAACCCCGGATCCGGCGCACGGCCGTCCGGCAGGCCGGCCGGCTCCCCGCCGCACCGCCGGCCGACCTCGTCGCCGACTATGCCCGGCCGTTCGCCACCGCCCTCGTCATGGACCTGGCCGGTTTCCCCGCCGGCGACCACGACCGGATCCTGCGCTACCACCGCGCCGTCAGCGAGTTCTTCTTCGGCAGCCCGCCTGCCGACCGCCTGCTCGCGTACGCACGCGACGTACGGGAGTGGGAGGCCTACCTCTCCGGCATCCTGCGCGACCGCGAACGGCATCCCGGGGACGACCTCGTCAGCCACCTCGCCGCCCAGGGCGCCTACACCGAACGGGAACTGATCAGCCTGATCAGCTTCGACATCGTCACCGCGGGCATCGGCCCCACCGGCTACGCGCTCACCGTCCTGTGCGACGAACTGCTGCGTGACCCGCGCCGCCGCGACGCGCTGACGGCCGATCCCGCCGGGTTCGACGCCTGCTTCGCCGAGACGATGCGCCGCCGCGGACCCGCGCTCGGGGTGTTCCGCACGGCCGCGGCCGACACGGAACTGTCCGGTGTCCCGATCCCGGCCGGTGCCGCCCTCTGGGCCATGATCGCCTCCGCGGACCGGGACGAGAGGCGCTTCGCCCGCCCCGACGAGCACGATTCCGCCCGCCCCGCTCCGGGCGCCGGCCTGCCCTTCTCCCACGGCCTGCACTACTGCCTCGGCGCCCACCTCGCCCGCACCGCCGTCCGGTCCGCGGTCATGACCCTGCTGCGCCGCCACCCGGGCCTGCGTCTGGTGCCGGACCAGCCGCATGTCCGCGAACCGGGCCTCAACGTCATCGCCCCGGCCCGGCTCCTCGTCCGGTGGTGACGGGCGGGCCGTGCGGTACGGCCCCTTATTCGGGTGGCTGCGCGCCGCTCGCCGGGCCGCGGCGAGCGGGGACGGCCGTTCGAGGCTCCGGGGCCGCCGTCCGTCAGGCGGTGAGCCAGTCGCCATAGCGGGTGGGGCAGATCAGTGCGCCGTCCTGAGCCGTGAGGACGTGGCCGGGGGCCACGGCGAAGGGGCCTGCCGTGTCGTCGGTGCTGACGGTGCGGTTGTCACCGCGGGCCGCGAGGGTGACGCGGCCGATGTCGTCCAGGGCGATGACGTCAGGGCCGGCCACGTCGCGGATGGCGTGCAGCGGGGCACCCGCGGCGATGTCGGCGACCGCGCGGGCGGCATCGGCGGCGGCGACGGGCTGCAGCGGGGTCGGGGGCAGGCGGACGGCGTTCCGGTCGCCGGTCCAGGAGATGATCTCGACGAGATATTCGAAGAACTGGGTCGCGCGGACGATGGAGAACGGCACCGGTCCGGTCTTGTACAGCTCCTCCTGCACCACCTTGGCCCGGTAGTAACCCAGGTCGGGCACCTGGTCGACGCCGACAATGGACACGAGCACGGCGTGGCGGACGCCGGCGCGCCCGGCGGCGGTGATGAGGTTGCCGGTCGCCGCGCGGAAGAAGTCGGCGGAGGTGGCGTCGGCGGTAGGTGACTGCGTGGCGTCGACGACGGCGTCGGCTCCCGCGAGGGCTGGGGCCAGGCCCGCGCCGGTGAGGAGGTCCACGCCGGTGGAGCGGGCGTGCGGGAGCGCCTCGTGCCCGGCCGCTGTGAGTGCTTCCACGATCTCGGAGCCGATCAGGCCGGTTCCTCCGAGGACTGCGAACTTCATGTCATCTCTCTCTTTCGGCCGGTTCCTTGAGGGGGGAGGGGTCAGCCGAAGATCGCCGTGGGATCGCCGGTGAACCAGGCGTTGTCGATGCGCAGCCGGCTGATGACCCAGCGGTCGCCGTCCCGCACCAGGTCGACGTCGTAGGGGTTCTTCAGCAGCGCGTGGGTGGCGGGGTCGCCGGCAAGCAGGTGCTGAGCCTCCACGAGGGCGGTGAGGCGGGCGGTGTCGCCGTCGATGGCGACACGTGCGTTCGTGACCTGGTGGGTGGTCTCCACCCGGTCGGTGAACATGCCCAGGATGGTGCTGACGATGGTGTCGCGCCCGACCATCAGCGGCGGCTGGGCACCCCACTTCGCGGCGGCCGGGCGGAAGTCGAGTTCCGCGTCGGCGGCGAAGGACGAGGCGAACAGCTCGGCGTCCTTCAAGTCCTGGCCGAGGCCGAAGCGGTAGAGCGCGTCGATGATCTCGGTGCGGTCCCGAAGCTCCGCGATGACGGCGACGCTGTCGTGGGCAGCGAGGGCGCGGTCGGAAGTGACGAACATGATGGGCTCCTTGGCAGGTCAGGTGGTGTTCCGAAGGCGATCCTGCTGCGGGCGGCCCGGGGCATCAACGACCGTGTGTGCAACGATCGTGAAGTGACGGTTAACGATGGACGGAACAGGACCGGGTGGCGGGATGCTGGAGCGGCATGAGATCGAGGCGTTCCTCACGCTTGCCGAGGAATTGCACTTCGGGCGCACTGCCGAGCGGCTGCGCCTCTCCACGGCCCGGGTCAGCCAGACGATCGCCAAGCTGGAGCGCCGCGTCGGTGTCCCGCTGTTTCACCGCACCAGCCGCCGGGTGGAGCTGGCGCCGGTGGGGCGTGACCTGTACGAAGAGCTGCAGCCGGCCTGGGACCGGATCACCGCTGCGGCCGCGCGGGCGGTCGATGCCGGACGGGGCCTGACCGGGCTGCTGCGCGTAGCCTTCACCGGACCCGCCGCGGGCCAGCTACTGGTCGGTGCGGCAGAGGAGTTCCGTGCCCGCCACCCGGACTGCGACGTGCGGATCCGGGAGGCCCAACTGTCCGACGTCCTGCCGTGGTTGCGTACCGGCGAGGCGGACACCGCCCTGACCTGCCATCCGATGCGGACGGCGGAGGTCACCATGGGGCCGGTGCTGGTCCGCGAGGCACGGATGCTCGCGGTGCCCGCCGGGCACCCCTTCGCGCGCCGCGGGACGGTGTCCGCGGAGGACTTGGCCCGGGTGACGGTGTTGCAGGTTCCCGAGACGCTTCCGGACTCCCTGCGCGAGGACCTGGCGCCGCGCCGGACGCCCGCCGGCAAGCCGGTGTCCCTCGGCCCGGTGGTTGCGACGTTCAACGAAGCCCTCACCCTCGTGGGCGGCGGGAAGGGTGTCTTCGTCGTGGGAGCCCATGTCAGGAGGTACTACGCCCGCCCCGACGTCACCTATGTGGGCCTGGAAGCCACCGCGCCGGTCGAGTGGGGCCTGGTCTGGCCCACCGACGGTGCCACCGCCCGGGTCCGCGCTTTCAGTGAGGCTGCGCTCGCTGTGCTCGAGGGCCGTGCAGCGGACCGCTGAGCACGATCGGCGCCCTTCCCCGGCCACGAGCCCCAGGTGGCGCGGTTCGTCTTCTTCGCTTCTCGCGGTGCCTCCCGGAGCGGTGAGCATCTGCTGTCCCGTGGCGGGAGCAGAGCCAGGCCCGGGAGTCGAGAAACAGAGGATGCTCAAGGGGCGGCCGATGCGCGGGGCACCGTCGACTTGTCGAATATCGATATGCTCCCCTAGCCTGAGGCATATCGATATTCGATAAGAAAGGGTGCGATGAACTCGCGACTCACGAAGACCCTGGCCTCGGTGACCTTCGCGCTGGCGGTGCTCTGCGGGCTCGCCTTCATCGGCACGGGGATCACACACATGCTCGACGACGGGGCGGTCTGCGTGCGGACGGACTTCTGGCGCAACGCCCCGATCGGGGAGCGACTCCCGATCGCCGACGGCGTGAAGGCGTCCGGCAGTGCCACGCGTCTGTGCCAGGACGGCCCCTCCATAGCGCAGCGCGCCGCCGACCTCGGCGGTGAGCTGCCCTGGCTGCTGTTCGGTTCCCTCGCGCTGCTGCTCTTCTCCCGGCTGCTCGACGCCGTCCTGCGGCAGGGGCCGTTCACCGACGCGGTGGCCCGACGGCTCACCGTTCTCGGCTGGTTCGTCGCACTGGGCACCCCCCTGGCCGGTCTCGTCGTCGGCTGGTCACAGTCCTGGCTGGTCGGGAGCATGGCGCCGCTCGTGGGCTCCGGTCCGACGGTGTCCGGGCCGCTGGCGCTGGTCCTCGCCGGTCTCGCCGCGGTGATCATGGGCAAGGTCATGCGCGAGGGCGTGCGCATGCGGGAGGACCTCGAAGGGACCATCTGATGCCCGAGGAGGAACCCCACGCGATCCGGATCCACCTCGACCGTCTCCTCGCCGAGCGCGGCATGACGCTCACGGAACTGTCGGCGCGCGTGGGTATCACCGTCGTCAACCTGTCCGTGCTCAAGAACGGGCGGGCCAAGGCCATCCGCTTCTCGACCCTGTCGAAAATCTGCGAGGCCCTCGGCTGCCGGCCCGGAGACCTGATCACCCACGACCCCCACGGCCCCACCGCCCCGGGCTAGCCGGAACCGGCGGGAGCGGCACGGCCGTCACACCGACGGCCGCACGGTCTCCGCCGCCTCCTCGGCCGGGCCGGCCGCCTCCGCGCGGAGCAGCAGGAACGTGAGGAGGGCCACCGCGGCGGTCACCAGGGCCCCGGTGCAGAGCGCCGCGTGCAGCCCGTCGACGAACGCCTGCCGGAACCAGCGGGCGAAGGCACCACCGCCCGGCACGTCGAACCCCGCCGCGGGCCCGTGGGCCAACGCCCGGTCGACCGCCTCCCGGGCCCGGCCCGGCGGAAGACCGGCTCGCGCCTTCTCCATGAGGGAGCCGCGCATCCGGGAGTTGAGCACCGCGCCCAGCGCCGCCACACCCGTCACCCCGCCCAACTCCCGCAACGTCTCGACGATCGCCATCGACATGCCCGCCCGCCCGCCGCGGACCCGGTCGACGACGATGACGTTGACGGGGACGAAGGTGAGACTCACACACATGCCGATCACCGGGAGCAGCCACCAGTACTGGGCGTAGCGCGCGTCCTCGCCGTACAGGGCCAGGCCCGCGAGCGCCGGAGGGCTCAACGCGACCCCGGCCATCAGGGGCCGGAACGGACCCCAGCGCGCCGAGAGCCGGCCCGCCACGGGCGCCGTCGCCACGATGAAGGCGGAACCCAGCAGGAACACGGCCCCCGCGCCGGCCGCCGACCAGCCCAGGACGTACTGGAGATACAGGGAGAGGAAGAAGATCGCTCCGAAGAGCGCGAGGCTCGTCGTGAAGCAGGCCAGCGCCGCCGTCGCGCACGGCCGGTCGCGGAAGAAGGACAGGTCGATCACCGGATCTGAGGTGCGCCGCTCCGCGACCACCAGAGCCGGCAGGGCGACGGCGGCCGTGGCGAAACCGGCGAGGACGGAGGGGGCGGACCAGCCGTTCGCGGGACCCTGGACGAGCGCGTAGACCAGCCCGCCCACGCCCGCCGCCGACAGCACCTGCCCGGGCAGGTCCAGGGACCGGCCGCGCCGCGGCGGGGCGGCGGGCAGGGACAAGGCCCCGAACAGCAACAGGCACCCCCCGACGGGCACGTTGACGAGAAGCACGCTGTGCCAGCCGAACCTGTCCACGAGCAGGCCGCCGACCACCGGCCCGAGCGCCAGCCCCAGCCCACCGGCCGCTCCGCGCAACCCCAGAGCCCTGGCGCGCCGCACACCGTCCGGGAACACCTGACGCAACAGCGCGGCACTGGACGGCAGCAGGGCCGCGCCCCCGGCCCCTTGGACGACACGGCCGACGACGAGCGTCGCCCAGTCGTCCGCCACCGCGCCCAGCCAGGAACCCGCCGCGAAGGCCACCAGCCCGGCCAGGAACAGCCGGCGCCGCCCCAGCCGCTCGCTGACGATGCTGCCGGCCGGCAGGAAGGCCGCCAGGACAAGGGTGTAGGAGGCGACGACCCACTCCAGACGGGTCACCCCCACCGACAGGTCGCCGCCGATCGCCGGCAGGGCGTTGTTCATCGCCAGGTTGTCGAGCATGACCATGAAGACCGCGATCGACTCGACGGCCAGGACGGCGTTCGGACGGCCGCGCAGAGGCTCGGCCGGACCGGCGGGGCGAAGACGCGGGATGCGGCGGGGGAGGGGCATGGAGCCGTCCGGGGGGGAGGGGGAGGCGAGGAAGGAGCCGGCCGGTCCGCTGGGCGGTGCGCTGCGGCAACCGGTGACGATCCTTCCCGGAGTGGCGGAAAAGCGGCGGAAAAGAATGGTCGCCCGCCAACGTGGCGAAGGGGAAGAGGGCATTGCCGCCTTGACGCCGGACCCGCATGTCCTGCTGTCCGGCAGGGGTAGAGGCAGAGACAGACAAGCCCGGGCCCACGCGGCACTGCCGCCGCAGAGCGCCGCCGACCCGGTGCACTACTGGAACGCCGTGCTTCTGGAGGTCGTCCGGAGAGAGGGATGAGAGGGCGGCGGCCCCGGCCCGATGGCCAGGTTTGCCGCGATGCCGAACGCCACCGCGTACGACGCGGAGTCCTCGCACCGGCTCACGTGAAAGGGCAGGATCACCCCCGAGCCGCCCTGGGACGCCGAGGACGGGCTCGCCGTCGGCGACAAGATCGCCGACTACGTCCGCACGACCAGGCTGCGCAAGCTGTGACGCCGTGTCCGAGGGGGCCGTGTCCGGGGGCACCGTGTCCGGGGGGAGCCGGGCCTGAAGACGCCGGGCTGGAGACGCTGCGCCCAGAGGCCCCGGGCCCCGAAGCCCCGGGCCCAGGGGCGGTGCGCCCGGGGGCCCCGGGCCCAAGGGTCAAGCGGGAGCGCGGTCGGAAGCCGGCCAGACGTAGGGCAAGTCGTCGGGGACGCCAGGGAAGAGCGGGGAGTAGAGCTCCGGCGCCTTGCGTACCAGGGCCGACTGGTGGCTGCGGTGGAAGTCCGGGTCCCCCAGCCAGGGAGGCAGCTCGCCGTCGTCGGCGAGCTCCTCCTGCGCACGTACGGCGGCACCGGGCCGGTGCCGGGCGAAGTCGGTGACCAGGGTGGTGGCGCAGGTGTCGGCGCGCCCCTCCGCCACCCACACCGCGCACACGTCGAGGCCGTAGCGGACCAGGGCCTCCTCGTAGCCGGTCCACATGCGCACCGCGGGGTGGTGCCGCCATCCGTAGCCCGGCACGGTCAGGCCCCGCAGCACCTGAAGTGCCTCGACCCGCTGTTTGCCGAGGCGGGGCGGGTCCAGGACCGTGGCGGATCGTGTGAAGTCGGAGTACGGGAGGAAAGTCTGCACGCGGGATGCCTACCGCGGCGGGCCCGCGCCCACCCCTTTTCCGTCCGCCCGTGCCCACCCCTTTTCCGTACCGGACGACGCGGGTAGGCGGCCCGTACGGGCGGCGTGGGTACCGGCCCGCCGGAGTACGGCGGCCCGCACGGCCCGGGCCCGCGTCGGCGGATCGCGCCGGGGGCGGGCTACGGCGCCCGGGGACCACTCGAAGGGAGCAATGCCATCGGCCGGCCGTCGAGGAACACGTCCGCCGGACCCCGCTGTCGGCGCCCAGCCGGCACCGCACGCCGGCGGAACCGGCAGCCGCCCGGGGTCCCGCCCACCGCGCCGCCGGGAAAGGAAACCCCGCCACTCCGCGCGTCATCACTCATGGTCACCGACACCCGCGCCCATCCCGGCCGCCGACCCGCCCCCGAGCTTGTGGAGGAACCCCCGATGTGCCGTCTGTTCGGTCTCACCAGCGCCCCCCGACGCACCCGCGCCACCTTCTGGCTCCTCGACGCCCCCGACAGTCTCAGCGCCCAGAGCCACCACGACCCCGACGGCACCGGCCTGGGCCACTTCGACCGCGACGGCACGCCGCGCATCGGCAAGGCGCCCCTCGCCGCCTACGCGGACCGGGCGTTCGCCGTCCAGGCGCGCCGGACCGAGTCCACGACCTTCGTCGCCCACATCCGCTACGCGACCACCGGTCGCCTGGCCGCCCGCAACACCCACCCCTTCGCGCAGGACGGCCGGCTGTTCGCCCACAACGGCGTCGTCGAAGGGCTCGACGCCCTGGACGCCCGGCTGGGTCCGGACCGGTCGCTGGTGGGCGGGGACACCGACTCCGAACGTGTCTTCGCCCTGATCACACGGGAGATCCGCGCCCACGGCGGGGACGTGGGCGCGGGGATCGCCGCGGCCGTCGGGTGGATCGCCGACCACCTTCCGCTCTACGCCCTGAACTTCGTCCTCGCCACCCCCACCGACCTGTGGGCCCTGCGCTATCCCGACACCCACGACCTGTACGTGCTGCGGCGCCCGGCGGGCGGCCACCACGGCTGCCGCCATCTCGACCACAGCGGCAGCGACGGCCGGATGCGCGTCCACTCCGGCGACCTCAGCGCGGTCCCGTCCACCGTCGTCGCCAGCGAGCGCATGGACGACAACCCGCACTGGCGCCTGCTCGACCCGGGTGAACTCCTGCACGTCGGCCCGGACCACGCCGCCACCAGCCACGCCGTCCTGCCCCGGCCGCCCGCGCACCCGCTGACCCTCGCCGACCTCCACCCGGACGCCGCGGCGGCGCAGAAGTCCGTCTGATCCCGCGGACCGCCCCCACGGGCACGGCGGCCGCCCTACGCTCGTAAGGTGACCTTCGCCCGCCGCGTACGCGGCCGCCGCCCGGCCACCTCCCTCGTCGCGCTCCTCACCCTCGTCCTCGCACCGGCCGCGCTGCCGCCGGCCACCGCCGCCGCCCGAACCCCCGACTGGACGACGTGCGTCCGCGACGCCCAGGACGACGCCGGCCGGCGCCTGGAGGCCGCCGGGGCCCGCTGCGCCCGGGTCACGGTTCCCCTGGACCACACGCGGCCCGCGGGACGCACCGTCACCGTCGCCGTGGCCCGCATCCCCGCCACCGACCGGGCCCACCGGATCGGCACCCTCGTCGTCAACGAGGGCGGTCCCGCCGACCCGGTGACCGACTACCTGCCCGACCGCCGCGCCGCCCTGGGCGCCGTCGGCGCGCGCTACGACCTGGTGGGCGTCGACCCCCGGTTCACCGGCCGCAACGACCCCATCGACTGCGGCTGGCCCACCGGCACATCCCTGCGCTCGGCCGGCCTGACGCGGGCGGACTTCGAGCACGTCACCGCGTTCCAGCGCGACCTGGCGGCGCGTTGCCTGAACGGCCCCGCGGCGGAGCTGCTGCCCTACGCCTCCACCCGTCAGGCCGCCCGGGACATGGACGCGGTGCGCACCGCACTCGGCGAGGAGCGGATCTCCTACCTGGGCGTCTCCTACGGCACGTACCTGGGCGAGGTCTACGCCGCCCTGTTCCCCGGCCGGCTCGACCGGGTCGTCCTCGACGGCGTCCACGAACCGCACCACCTCGCCCCCTGGCCGGAGTACGGCACGGAAGGCGCGAACGAGGCGGCCCTGCGCGACTGGGCCCGCCGGGCCGCCGCCCGCGACGGGCGGTACGGGCTGGGGCGCACCACCGAGGCCGTACTGGCCACCGTCCGCGGGGTCGTCGACGCGGCGGCCGAACGGCCCTTGGCGGTGGGCGCCTACCGGGTCGACCGGTATGTGCTGCCGGTGCTGCTGTACGCGGTCCTCGGCGCGGACACCGACGCGGTCGACGGCCAGATCGCCGAGATGGTCCGTACCCTCCGGGCCGCCCGGACCGGTCCCGTCGAACCCGATCCGGGTCTCGCCGAGCTTCTGCCCGCCCTGCTGACCGGCCGCGACTCGGCGTACGCCGGCACCCAGGCCGCGTACCTGTGCGCCGACACCCCCGGGCCGCGCGACCCGGAGGCCCACCGGCGGGCCGTCGAAAGCCGCCGCGCCCGCCACCCGGTCTTCGGCCCCCTCGTCAACGCCCCGACGCCGTGCGTCTTCTGGTCACCGCCGCGCGAACGCCCCGCCGACGCGCCCGGCGACCTGCCCGCCCTGCTGGTCAACGCGACGGGCGACCCGCGCGTCACCTACAGAGAGGCCCGCGCCCAGCGCGCCCGCTGGCCGAGTTCCCGGCTGCTCACGGTGGCCGGCTCGTACCGGCACGCGGTCTACGGCCGGGACTACGGCGACGTGTGCGTGGACACCACCGTCAACCGTTACCTGTCCGACGGCCGCCTGCCGGCCGCCGATCCCACCTGCCGGGCCCACCGCCCCTGACGCGCCGACGCCGGGCCGGGGCGGTCAGACGCGCGCGAGGTGGCGGTCCAGCAGCGCGCGCAGCCGGTCGGCCTCGGCCGGATCCGGCAGCCCGCGCTTGGGCAGAAGGGTGAGGCACGAGGCGTTGTCGTCGCCGCTGAACAGTACGAACTGCCCGGGCGTCTCCACGTACCGGGGCGCGGCCTGCCAGGAGAGGGTGGTGGACGCCCGCTCGTGGGTGACGGTGACGCCGGAATCCGCCACGCTGACCCGGTGCACGCCGCTGCCCTCCGTCATGCGCAGGAACTGCCGCGCCTGGGCCCGCGGCGTGTACCACCGCGCCATCGCGAGCGCGGGCAGTGCCACGAGCAGCGGGACCGGCACGTCACTGCCGGAGCACCACGCCGCGGCCGGGATCAGCGCGGCCGCGACGACCATCCCCGTCTGCGTGCGGCGGCCGCGGCGTGCCGCGCGGGACACCTTCGGCCGCGCTCCGAGCGCCTCCTGGAAGTCCTTCACCGTCGGCTCGTACGCCAACTCGACACTCTGGGTCGTGCGCTGTTCCATCCTGTCCTTTCGCTGTGAAACGTGAAGCTGCACCATACATCCATCTGGTCGGGTGCGGCTCACGGTTTTCGCCCGGCCGGTGCGCCGGCGCGACGAACCCCCGCCACCGGCGACGGCGGGGGCGGGGGTGATGGCGGGGCAGGGCGGTGACGGGCGGTCAGGGGGGGGCGGAGTCGCGCCTTGCGCAGCCGGTCGAAGGTGATGAAGCCCTGGTCGGTGCCGCCGGCGGCCTTCAACAGGCCTTTGCGGGTGGGGGTGATGCCGGCTCGACGCGACTTCCAGGCCGGTCGACGGATCGATCGGCGACGGTGCCGGTCCGTGCTCGATGGGTGCTAGTTGTCGGTGATCCAGGTGCCCCGGGCGGGGGTCCAGTGGATGGTGACCTTCTGGAACTTCTGTGCCTTGCCGCCGGGTTCGTCCGTCTCGTCGGTGAGCGGGTAGCCGAGGGCGCCCTCGTGGCCGGCGTTGTGGAACGCCTTGTAGATCTCGCCGTGGACCGGGTGCGCGCCGGTCTGCTGCGACCAGAGGAAGAGGCCCTTCTCGAAGAACTGGTAGCGTCCGCGCGTCCCGTTGGGTGCCCGGCCGGCCTCCGCCTCGTCCATGGTCGGGAAGCCCCAGCGCTGTTCGGAGTCGGTCGCCCAGTACTTCGCCAGGATGTCGCCGTAGATCGCGTAGGCCACGTCCGGGTGCCAGATGATGATGCCGTTCTGGAACTGCTGGAAGCGGCCGCCCAGCCGGGAGTCGCGCTCACCCCGGACCGGCGGGCCCAGTGGGCTGCCGAGGCCGCCCATGGCGTCGTACTTGGCCCTGATCGAGCCGTAGGGCATCAGGTCGTCCAGGCGGTTGTAGCGGCGCGGCGTGAAGCCGCGGAGCCCGTCACGCCACACGCGTTCCTCGGCCACATGGCCGAAGTCGTACTCCTCGCGCACCAGCGGCTGGGTGTGGGCGGGGTCCGCCCACCGGACGAACAGCGCCACGTGGTGCGTGCCCGCCGAGTCCTTGTCGTCTCTCAGCAGGGCGTCACCGGGCTGAAGGTCCTCGGCCGGGATGTCCGCGGTGACGTTCCACAGCGTCCACGTGGTCAGCGAGGTACCCAGGTTCCAGGCCATCGACACGAAACCCGAGCAGTCCGGCCGGTAACAGCCGAACTGGTTGCGGTAGCAGCCGTCCCAGCTATACGGCACCCGCTCGGCGACCCACGACCACGACCGGTCCATGACCTCGCCGCGCCCGATCGGCCCGTCGGGCTCCGACGCGCCGGCTGCCGGCGCCCCGGTGAGGACGGCCGCGAAGGCCGCCAGGACGAGCGCCACCGCCGCCACCATCCGCCGCAGGACCGACGGTCTTCTTCTCCCTCGCATCACGGTCCTCCGGTTCAGTTGTCGGTGATCCAGGTGCCCCGGGCGGGGGTCCAGTGGATGGTGACCTTCTGGAACTTCTGTGCCTTGCCGCCGGGTTCGTCCGTCTCGTCGGTGAGCGGGTAGCCCACGGCGGCTTCGTGGCCTGCGTTGTGGAACGCCTTGTAGATCTCGCCGTGGACCGGGTGCGCGCCGGTCTGCTGCGACCAGAGGAAGACGCCCTTTTCGAAGAACTGGTAGCGACCGCGCGTCCCGTCCGGCGCTCGCGACGCGTCCGCCTCGTCCATCGTGGGGAAGCCCCAGCGCTGCTCGGAGTCGGTCGCCCAGAACTTCGCCAATATGTCGCCGTAGATCGCGTACGCCACGTCCGGGTGCCAGATGACGATGCCGTTCCGGAACTGCTGGAAACGGCCGCCCAGCCTTGCGTTCTCCTCGGCGCGCACGGGCTCGCCGAGCGGCCCTCCCGGCCCGCCCAGACTGTTGTACTTGCCGCCGATGGTCCCGTACGGCTGGAACGCCTCGTCCCGCAACGCCACGGCCACGCCCTCGGCCTGGGGGTACCGCTCGGGGTAGGCGGAGCGCTGGACGGCCTGGGCGAGCTCGCCGGCGCTCCGGCCCTCGTAGCGCGGCTCCATCTGCTGGGCGACCTCGAAGAACTTGTTCGCCGAGTAGTCCACGTCGAGGATCTGCTCGGGTGTGCCCCAGCCCTGCGAGGGCCGCTGCTGGAAGACGCCGAGCGAGTCGCGGTCGCCGCAGTTCAGGTTGTTCATCCGGGACTCGACCCAGCCGGTCTCGAAGCCGGCCAGCATCACCTTGGGGGAGACGTTGCGGCGCTGGCCCACCTCGTAGACCTTGCGCGTCACCGCGATGTCGCGTTCGGCGGGGATGTCACAGTACGCGGCGGCCGGCGCCGGATGGCCCAGCGGGCCCGGCACGGCACCGGTGCTCCCCGCCGCGGCCGGCTGCCCTAGGGCGATTACCGCCGTCAGGGCCGTCACGGCCGACAGGGCCGCCGTACCGCGTCTCACGCGGCGTACTGCCGTGCCGTGCGCGGCGGTTCTCTTGCGCTTGGTGCTTCCTCGCATGGGTCACCTCACAGTGGGGGAGGGGGGAGGGGCGGGAGGTCAGGACCAGCTCTGGTACGGGGTGTCGTTGCACGCCCAGGTGCGGAACCCCTGGCTGCTGTCGTCGATGCACCGGCCCGTGGCCTGGTTCTGGAAGCGGACGGTGCCGTCGCCCCAGACCTTCACCCACCAGCTCTGCTCCGGACCGGAACCACAGGAGTTGACGGTCCGGAAGCCGTTGTCGGTGTCCTCGACACAGCGGCCGGTGTTCACGCTGCGCAACTGGCGGGTTCCGTCGCCCCAGACGTGCACGGACCACCTCTGCGGCTTCGAACCGTTGCAACTCCAGGTGCGGAACCCGTGGTCGGTGTCGTCGATGCACCGGCCCGTGGCCTGGTTCCTGAAGCTCTGCTCGACGTCGGTGGCACCGGTGGGCGCGGCCAGGGCGCCGGGTGCCGGAATGAGGATGGCGGCGGCGAGGGACCCGCCGAGAAGGAGTGTCCGTAGGCGGCGCATGATGGCTTCCGTTCCGTGAGGGGGATGACGTGCCCGACGGCCGGAACGTAGTGGCGCGTCGCGCGGGGCGGCACCCGGAACGATCCGGAGTGACGGTGTGCACGGCGCGCCGCGAGGCGAGGCGCCGGCGCGTCTCCGTCCCCGCCGGCCCCGCGTCGCGGGACACACACCGTCCGCTCCGACGAGCGGGCGGCCCCCTACGGCCTCGGCCCGGCCACCCCGCCCCCACGAGGACCGTGACCGCCGTCGGACCGGTGACACCAGCGCCCCGGGGTCAGAGCCGTCCTGACGCCACGTTGGCTGCCTCCCCGCGCCTCGGGAGCACCGACTGCCCCGGAACCGTGCGATCCGTCGGCCGTCCGCCCTGTCCGCACCAGCCTGTCCGCACCAGACGGCGACCCTCCGCTGTCGGACCCGGATGACGACGCCCCTGTCCGCAGCGGAGCACGGCACCGAACAGGTGCACACGGGCCCGGCGGTGGCATGCCCGTCCCGGCTCCGGGGGAGGATGGCGGGGGTGGACGCACGATCACAGCCCCGCATCGCGGTGAGCGCCGACTTCTGGGACCACCTGCCGTTCGACATGCGCGGAGAGGCGTTCCGCACCGATCCGTACGCGGCCTACACACGGCTGCGGGCCGAAGGGCCGGTGTCGTCGCCGGGGGACGGCGTCGTCCTCGTCACCGGGTATCACGCCGGCGCCGGAGTCCTGGGAGACCCGCGCTTCGGGCTGGGCGGCGGTGCGCTGGAGGCGCAGTCGTTCCTCCTGGTCGACCCGCCGGAACACCGCTGCCGCCGGGCCCGCGTCTCCGCCCCGTTCGGCGCCCGCGCGGTGGAGCGGCTGCGCCCCGCGATCCGGCACCGCACCACCGGACTCGTCCGGGCCGCCGCGGCACGAGGCGAGGCGGAGGTGGTGGCCGACTTCGCGGCGCCCCTGGCCCTGGAGCTCGTCTGCGCCGTGGTCGGCGTGCCGCTGGAGGACCGGCCGCGGTGGTACGGCGCCCTGTCCGGGCTGAGTCTCGCGTTCGTCCCGTCCGGCCTGCTCGGCGAGGAGGACGCCGCCCAACTGGCCGGTGCCCGGCTCGAATTCGCCCAGTATCTCCGCACGTTGATCGAGGAACGCCGCAGGGCGCCCCAGGACGATCTGGTCAGCGCCCTGCTGGCCCAGGGGCCCGACGACACCCCGCTGAGCGAGCAGGAGATCATCACGGCGATCGGCCAGTTCGTCGTCGCCGGCCACCTGCCGGTCGTCCGGCAGATGGCGAACGGCGTCCACGCCCTGCTGCGCCATCCGGCGCAGCTCGACCGCCTGCGGACCGACCCCTCGTGCGCTCCCTCGGCGGTCGAGGAGGTCATGCGCTACGACCCGTCCCTCCACCTCATCAGCCGCATCGCCCTCCGCGACGCCGACATCGGGGGCCGGCGCGTGCCGGCGGGCACCGTGGTCGGCGTGCTGCCCGGCGCCGCCAACCGGGACCCGGAGGCGTTCGCCGACGCCGACCGGTTCGACATCGCACGCGCCCCGCAGCACCTCGCCCTGGGCAGGGGAACGCACTTCTGCCTCGGCGCCCACTTGGTCCGCCTCCAGGCACAGGCCTTCTTCACGGCCCTCGCCCGCTGCCGCCCGGCGCTGACGGGCGAGGCCGTGCCGCGGCGGATGTCCGGCGTGCTGTGGGGAACCGAACGACTTCCGGTGGTGCTCACCGAGCGGCCCGCGGACGGTGACTGACGGCACCGGCCCTCCGGCCCGCCACGCGACGGCGCCCCGCGGGCACCCGCCGGCCGGTGGGGAACGGCGGTGCCGCCCCGGGCTGTTCGCCCCGGGACGGCACCGGACGCCTCACTCCGCCGGCTGCCGCAGGCGGCGCAGACAGCGCCGGGCGAGGTCGGTGACCGTCGTGCTGTCGAGCACCTCGACGGCGGGCAGGGTGCAGCCCAGACGCCGGTTCACATCCGTCAGCAGCTCGGCGCCCATGAGGGAGTCGAGCCCCAGTCGGTCCAGACGCCGGTCGGCGGGGACGCGGTCGGCGGTGGTCTGCAGGATCCCGCAGAGGATGTCGGTGACGACCTCCGTCACCCGGGCGAGGGCTTCGTCCCACGGCGCGGTGGCCAGCGTCTCCAGAAGCTCCGCCCTGCCCCCGCCGCCGGTGCCGGCGGGGGCGGGGCAGAGGGCGTCGAAGCGGGGGCCGAGTACCGTCGCGAAGTTGTTCCGCACCATGGCCCAGTCCGTCCGGGTGACGACGGCCACGTCGTCGCCGCGCCCCAGCGACGTCTCCAGGGCGGTCAGTGCCTCCGCGGAGGGCAGCGCGTCCAGGCCCAGCCGGCGCATGACGTCGCCGATGCCCTGACGGGCGACGTAGCCGACGTCCTCCATCGCGCCCCAGGCGACCGCGAGCCCCGGCCGGCCGGCCGCGCGACGGGAGCGCGTCAGGGCCTCCAGGAACAGGTTGGCGGCGTTGTAGGAGGCCTGGTTGTGGTTGCCGACCAGGGCCGAGACGGAGGAGTACAGGACGAACACGTCCAGGTCGCGGTCGTGCGTCAGGCGGTGCAGGACGTCCGCGCCGCCCGCCTTGGGCAGCAGCACCCGCCGCACCCGCTCGGTGGTGAGCAGGGCGAGCGGAGCGTCGTCGACGACCATGGCGGAGTGCACGATCCCGCGGAGCGGGACCCCCGCCGCGTCCACCGCCCCCACCACCCGCGCCATGTCCGCCGGGTCGGCCGCGTCGGCCGCGTGCACCGTGACGGACACGCCCCGCCGCCGCAGGTCCGCCAGGAGCGCCGGCGCCTCCGGCGTGGCGGCACCGCGCCGTCCGACCAGGGCCAGGTGCCGGGCGCCGCGACCGGCGAGCCGGCGTGCGGTGGCCGCGCCGAACCCGGTGAGCCCCCCGGTGATCAGATAGGTGCCGTCCGGGTCCGGCGTGTACGGCCGCGGCTCCTCCCGGAGCGGCGGCGGTTCCTCCAAGGAGATGACGATCTTGCCGATGTGCCGGGAGTGCTGCAGCGCCTCGAAGGCGTCCGCGACCCGCTGGGCGGGGTACACGCGGTGCGGGACGGGCCGGTAGACGCCGTCCCGCACCCGGTCGGCCACCTCGGCGAACGTCGCCGCCAACACCGCGGGCCGGGCCCTGGCCAGCGTGTCGAGGGTGGCGGCGCTGAACGTGATGCCGTTCAGGAACGGCCGCAGCGCCAGCCTGCCGTCCGCGTACAGGTCGCGTTTGCCGAGCTCGACGAAGCGCCCGCCCGGCCGCAGCACCTCCAGCCCGCGCGCCATCGCCTCGCCGGACAGCGAGTTGAGGACGACGTCCGCGCCCTCGCCGCCCGTCACCTCCATGACGCGCTCGGCGAACCCCGGGGACCGGGAGTCGAGGACGTGCGGCACGCCGAGCAGCCGCAGCAGGTCCCGCTTGGCGGGGGTGCCGGCCGTGGCGACGACCCGGGCGCCGGTCCGCTCCGCGTACTGCAGGGCGGCCAGGCCCACGCCGCCGGCCGCGCCGTGGACGAGCACGGTCTCCCCGGGCGCCAGGCGCGCCAGGTCGTGCAGGGCGTGGTGGACGGTGAGGAACACCACCGGGAGGGTGGCCGCCCGGCAGGGGTCCATGCCGTCGGGCAGGTGGGCTGCGAGGGCCGCGGGCACGGCGACACGGGAGCGCAGCGTCCCCCGTCCGAAGGCCATCGCCCGGTCGCCGGGGGCGAAGCCCGTGACACGGGAGCCCACCGCGACGACCGTGCCCGCGCACTCCATGCCGGTCGCGAACTCCCGGCCCCCGGCCTCCTCCTGCTGTTCCTCCAGGGGCATCGTGCCGAGGGCCTGGAGGACGTCCTTGTAGTTCAGGGCGGCGGCGTGGACGGCGATCAGCAGGTCGTCCGGTCCCGGTTCCGGCGCCGCGGCCGGGGTCCAGTCGAGCCGGTAGGAGCGGCCCGGGTCGCGCAGCCGCAGGGCGTAGGAGGCGGCGTCGCGGGCCGGCACGGACGTGTCCGTCTCCTCGCGCACCCGCGGCAGGAAGCGGCCGGACCGGGTGAGCAGGATCTCGTCCTCGGGGCCCGGATCGGTCAGTTCGGCGGCCAGGCGGCCGGCGTCCGTCCCGGTGTCGGTGACGTCCAGCGAGATCCGGCGGACCGTCAGGTCCGGGTATTCGGTGCCGAGGGTACGGGCCACGCCCCACGCGCAGGCCGCGGTCGGGTCGAGAGGACGTTCGGGGGCGGGCAGGGCCCCGCTCGGCGGAGTGACGAGCCAGAGCGCCGTCCGCGACTCGTCCCGCTCCGTGCGGCGGCGGGCCGCCAGGGCGAGGGCGCGGAGCAGCGCCGTGTGGTCCAGGGCCCGCTCGGCGTCCAGCGCGCCGCCCCGCGCGGGGCCGTCCGCCGCGGCCTCGCCCAGGACGACCACGACGGTGGTGGCCGGCGGCTGCCCGGCCAGCAGGGAGTCCCAGTGCCGCTCGTCGCCCGTCGGCGGGACGAGACGGACGTGCGGGCCGCCGCCCGGGGACAGGCGCTCCGCCAGCGCCTCCGCGAGCGCCCGGCGCGCGGGTTCGGCGACGAGGATCCAGCCGTGTTCCGGGCCGGCCGGCACCAGCGCCGCCGGTGCCGCCGGCACGGGACGGGGCGTGCGCCGGGCCAGGAAGGTGGACGCCTCGTCGGCACCCGGGCCGTCCGCCGGCACCGTCCGGGTGACCCCCTCGAAGCCCTCCTCGCGCAGCAGTCGCGACCAGGCGTCCGCGGACAGCAGCGGCCCGCCGGGGCGCAGCCCGGTGTCCCGCTGGTTCCGGAAGCCGGGCAGGAACCCGAACATGAGGGCCAGATCGGCCGGCCGGTGCGTCTCCGCCAGCAGCAGCAGACCGTCGTCGGCCAGCAGCCGCCGGAGGTGCCCCAGAGCGGAACGGACATCGGCGGCGGCGTGCAGGGCGTTGCCCACCACCACCAGGTCGTGGTCGTCCTCCGCGAACCCCTGCTCCAGCGGGTCGCGGTCGAGATCGAGGGTGCGGTAGTGGACGAAGTCGTGGGCGGCGAAGCGGTGCCGGGCCCGGGGGAAGAACGCCGTCGACACGTCGGTATAGGTGTACCGCGTGCGCTTCGGCGGCAGTTCCGGCAGCAGCCAGGCGGCCGTACCCCCGGTGCCGGCGCCCGCTTCGAGGATCCGCAGCGGCCGGTCGGCGGGCCGGCGGCGTACCAGCGCGCGGACGACGGCACGGGCCGCGCGGTGGTGGAACGCCAACGTGGCGCCGTCGGTGTAGAGGTCCTCCAGCAGATGCCGGTCGGTCTCGGAGAAGACCCGCTCCACCGGGTCGTGGTCGCCGCGCAGGGTGTCCGTCAGATGCCGGCCGGCGCGGCCCCACAGCGCCAGTTCCGTGACGAGCCGGGGGTGCGCCGCGGTCAGGGCCCGGAAGCGTTCCTCCGGCCGGGCCGCCCCCACCAGGCGCCACCCGCCGGCCCCCGGGTCCGCTTCCGGTGGGGCTTCCGGTGCCGCGAGACCGTGCGCCCGGGCGTTGGACAGCAGGATGTCGAACACCCCGGCGTACTGCGCGGGCATACCGGCGCGAACGAGGTCCGTGACCGTGAACACCCGCCCGGGCGACCCGGATTCGGCCAGCAGCTCCCGCACGGACCGTGCGGTGAAGTGAGCCGTCAGCTCCCGGGCCACCGCGGAGGCCGACGGGCCGTCACCGCCCTCCCAGGCGCGCACCGCCCGCCGCAGCTCGTCCGCGCACTCGCGCGCGATCTCTTCCGGCGCCGGCATGCCCGCGCCCGCCGGGTGCGTCCGCCCGGGGCGCGGGGCCGCCCGCAGCACCGTGGCGGCCCGGGGCGGCGGGGTGCTGCCGCCTTCGTCGAACCGGCGCAGGCGGCAGCCCTGCAAGGTGAGGCAGACCAACCCGCCCAGGGCGATGACGGTGGCGTCGCACAGCACCTCGCGCGCGGAGACGCGGCGCACCCGGACGAGCAGGTGACCGGCCGACGGCATCCGGCGCCATGCGCGGATCCGGCCGACGGCCACCGGCAGGTACCGTGCCCCGGGCACGCGCTCCTCGACGACCGGTGCGACCGCCTGCAACGCCCCGTCCAGGAGCGTGGGATGCGCCTCGTAACCGGAGGTGTCGACACGGGCGGCGTACCGGGCCAGCACCCGGTCGTCGTCGAAACGCAGCTCGTCGAGGACCCGGAAGGCGGGGCCGTAGCGCAGGCCGAGGCGCTCGCCGCTCGCGTAGTGCTCCTCGGGCGGCCTGCTCCGGGGCAGGGCCCGGGCGACCTCGTCCACGTCCAGGACCCCCGGCAGCGGCGCGTACAGCCGCCTGACGCGGCCCCGCGCGTGCTGCTTCCACACGCCGTCACGGCCCCCGCGGGACGACACCGTCACGACGCCGTCCTCGCGCGACAGCGACGTCTGGAGCTCCGGGCCGCACTCGTCGGGCGCGGAGGGCAGGAGCAGCGCCTGGTGGATGTCCAGGTTGGTGATCTCGACGGTTCCCTCGTACGCGCGCCGTCCCGCGGCGAGGACCATCTCGGCCAGCCCCGCGGCCGGCATCACGACGGCGTCCCCCACCTTGTGGTCGGCCGCCCACGGGAGCCGGGCCGGCTCGAAGGGGCCGTGCCACGTGGGCTCGGCGACCACCGCGCGCTCGCCGAGCAGCGGGTGGTCGAGCGTCCCGTCGCCACAGCTCCGCTGCCACAGCCCGGGGTGGCCGTTCCAGTGCCGCTCGCGCTGCCAGGGGTAGGCCGGGAGGTCCACCACGCGTCCCCCGGCGGGGAAGAACACGCCGCGGTCGGAGCGGACACCCGCGGCGAGAAGCCGGGCCAGACAGGCGCGTACACCGGACGGCCCCGGTGCGTCCCGCCGCATCATCGGCACCACGATGTCCCGGTCCGCCCCCGGCCCGGCTCCGGTCCCACGGCCCAGATAGCGGGAGAGCACCGGATGCGGACCGACCTCGACGAAGACGGAACAGCCCGCCTCCCGCAGCCTCGCCGCCGCGGCCCCGAACAACACCGGCTGCCGCAGGTTGCGCCACCAGTAGCCGGCGTCCAGCTCGGTACCGTCCAGCAGCGTGCCGGTGGTGGCGGAGGCGTACCGCGCCTGCGCCCGGTCCGGTTTCAGCCCGGCGAGGGCGTCGAGCAGGCCGTCCCGCAGCGGGTCCATGACCCGGCTGTGGAAGGCGTGGTCGAGGCCGAGGTCGCGAAAGAAGACCCCCTCCCGGCCGAGGCGGTCCCCGAGGTCGGCCACGGCCGCCCGGTCGCCGCTGACCGTCACGTCCCGCGCGCTGTTGATCCCGGCGATCTCCAGGCGGCCGTCGTAGGCCGCCAGCCACCGGGCGACCCGGTCGGCGTCCGCGCCGACGGCGGCCATGGCCCAGTCGCCCGCCGTGGACGCCTGCGCCCGCGAGCGGGTGACGACGACGCGGGCGGCGGCGTCCAGGTCGAGGGCCCCGCACGCCCAGGCGGCCGCCATCTCGCCCGCGCTGTGCCCCACCGCCCCCGCCGGCCGGACGCCGTGGGCGCGCAGGACGGACACCAGACCCACCTGCACCGCGAACAGCAGGGGCTGGGCGACGTCGGTGGTGTCCGGGCGGCGGTTTCCGTCCGCCGCGGCCAGCTCCTCCAGCACGGACCAGCCGAGGTGCGGGCGCAGGGCCTCGTCGGCGTCCGCGACACCGGCCCGGAACACCGGCTCCTCCCGCAGCAGATCCCGACCCATGCCCGCCCACTGGGCGCCGTTGCCGGAGAACGCCAGGGCGACGTCGGCGCCTTCGGCCCCTTCGCTCAGCGCACCGGCCACCTCCCGCTCGCCCCGCGCCAGCGCCTCGAACTGCCCGGCGGCCTCCTCGGGCCCGCCGGCCAGCACCACGGCCCGGTGCTCGTGCCGCCCACGCCGCAGGAAGGAGGTGTACGCCAGATCGGGGAACTCCCGCGCCGGACACCGCCGCAGCCGCTCGGCCATGCGCCGGGCCGCCTCGCCGACCGCGGCCGGGGTCCGGGCGGACACCAGGACAGGAAGCCGTACGGAACCGCCCGGGGCAGGGGCCGGCGCGCGCGGCGGCGGCTCGGCGAGGGCGACATGGGCGTTGGCGCCGCCGAAGCCGAAGGAGTTGACGCCGATCACGGCCCGCCCGCCCGGCGGGACCCGCAGCGGCGCCGACTCCGTGGCCGGGGCCAGACGCAGCCCGGCGAAGTCGATGGCCGGGTTGAGAGGGAGGGCGTGCGGGCTCGCCGGAACCCGCCGGTGGCGCAGCATCAGCAGGGCCTTGAGCAGACCCGCCATGCCCGAAGCGGGCTCCAGATGCCCCAGTTGGCTCTTGACCGAACCCACCGGCAACGGATCGCAGGCCGGCCGTCCGGCCCCCAGGGCCCGGCCCACCGCCAGACACTCGGCGGGGTCCCCCACGGGGGTGCCGGTGCCGTGCATCTCCACGTAGGCCACCTCGTCGGGGCGCACGCCCGAGGCCGCGTACACCTCCCGCAGCAGCGCCTCCTGCGCGTCGGCGCCCGGCTGCGTCAGGCTCGGGGTGCGCCCGTCGGTGTTGACGCCGCTGCCCAGGATGACGCCCCGCACCCGGTCGCCGTCCTCCAACGCGCGGGCCAGCGGTTTGAGCAGGACGAGGCCGCCGCCCTCGGAGCGGACGTAACCGTCCGCCTCGGCGGAGAACGGCCGGCACCGCCCGGTGGGGGAGAGCATCGACGCCCGGGCGAAACCGACGAACTCCACCGGGCTGAGCAACAGGTGCGCGCCGCCCGCCAGCGCCAGGCCCGACCGGCCGTGACGCAGCGCCTCGCAGGCGTGGTGCAGGGCCACCAGCGACGAGGAACAGGCGGTGTCCACGGCGAGGCTCGGCCCACGCAGATCCAGGACGTAGGAGAGGCGGTTGGCGGTGTTGGCCGTGGCGCCTCCCGTCATGGTGTAGGCGTCCACGGTGGCGGGGTCGAGCCCCTGGAGGTGCGCGAAGGCCTGGCTCGAGGCGCCCACGTACACGGCGGTGTCGGAGCCGGCGAGCGAGGCGGCGGGGCAGCCGGCGTCGTCCACGGCTTCCACGGCCAGCTCGAGGATCAGGCGCTGAAGGGGGTCGAGCCGGGCGGCCTCGCGGGGCGACATGCCGAAGAACTCCGCGTCGAACCCCTGGATGTCGGTCAGGAACCCGCCCCTGGCGACGTACGTCTTCCCCGGGCGCCGCGGCTCGGGATCCAGCCAGCGGCTCGCGTCGAAGCGGTCGGGGGGCACGTCGCCGAGCACGTCCCGCCCTTCGACGAGGACGGACCACAGGGCGTCCGGACTCTCGATGCCGGCGGGCAGCCGGCAGGACGCCCCCACGATGGCGATGGCGTCGTCGGGATAGGCGCCGGCGGTGGCGGCGGAAGCCGCGGAAGTGGGCGGCACGAAGCCCTCCTCGGTCTGCGCTGGTCTGGTCCGGCCTGTTCCGGTGGTACGGCCGGGGGCGGGGCCGCGGAGTCCGGGCAGACGGCGAGTCGTCATCAACCTAGTGAGATGCCCGGTATCGGTAAAGAGGGGAGTACACGATCGATAGATCCCTCATGTGAGGGATGGCGTGGATAAGGTCCGGCCCTGACGGGCAGACAGCGACAGGGGCGGGACGCGGGACCGGGCGGGTGGAGCGGGGAGGCCGGGACGCACGGAAAGGGAGCCGCGTGGAGCGACCGGACGGGGTGAGCGGACAACCGCTCGTCCGCGGCGTGGCCGGACGGCTTCCCCGACTGGACCCCACCGCCTTCCTCGCCCCCACGGCCGTGCTGCTGGGCGCGGTGAGCCTGGCGGCACGGGCGAGCGTCTGGTACCACGCCGTGCTGCGGGGCGACTTCGACACCATCGACATCGGCGAGGAATCCAACGTCCAGGACGGCGCCGTCCTCCACGCGGACCCCGGCTTCCCCGTCCGGGTCGGCGCGCGCGTCACCATCGGCCACCACGCCACCCTGCACGGCTGTCAGGTGGCCGACGACGTCCTGATCGGCATGGGCGCCATCCTCCTCGACGGCAGCCGCATCGGCCCCGGCTGCCTCCTCGCCGCCGGCACCGTCGTCCCGCAGAACCGGCACGTACCCGCCCGGTCCGTGGTGGCCGGACCCACCGCGACCGTGGTGCGCACGGCCACCCGCGAGGACCTGGACGCCATCGCCACCGCCGCCCGCCTCTACCTCGGGCTCACCGGCCTCCACCGGCAGGATCCCGGACCGTCGGCTTCCGGCGGACCGGACTCCTGAGCGGCCGGGCGGGCCGACATCGGTGCCTGGCGGGGCAGTTCGGGAGAGGGCGAGACCGCCCACGTCACGGCGGCACCGGCGTCATCGGCGACGTGGTAGGCAAGGTCGGCCTTCCCGGCATGCAGCCGATGACCCCGGCCGCGACGGGCAGGGCCGTGGCGACGGACGCGACGAGGTCCAGGGCCACGGCGCTCACCCGGCACGGCACGGCACGGCACGGGGTGAGCGTTCACCCCGGGGGTCACTCACCGTGGATATGGCTCCGACGCACCGCCCGCCGTGAAGGTCGGGAACCGGCGGGCGGCCTGGCGGGATCTCACGACCGTGGCTCGAAAGCCGCGGCGGCGGACGGCGCCGTACGGTCAAGCGCGGCCCGGCCCGCCGTCACCCGCCGGCCCCGCCGTCCTCACTTGCTGATGGCGAAGCGCATGAGGGCGTGCTCGTCCCCCTGCTTGATCTTCCCGGTCTCGTTGATCACCTGGAGCTTCCAGTTGCCGCCCACCCGGACCGCCTTGGCGACCGCGCAGCCGTTGTCGGTGCTGAGCAGGCTCGGCCAGATGTCGGCGACCTGCTGGCTGCTGCCGCCCGTCGCGTCGTACACCTTGAAGCTGATGTTCCTGGCGCTCTGGAAGGAGCTGTTCTTTTTGAAGGCGGTGGCGATGAACACGATGGAGGTGACCTGAGCAGGTATCCGCGCGAACTCGACGGTCACCGTCTCGTCGTCACCATCGCCGTGCCCGGTCTGGTTGTCGCCGCTGTGTACCAGCGAGCCGTTGCCCATCGGGTCCAGGGAGTCGAGGCCGGCGAGGCGCACGGGGTCCGAGCCCTGCATCGCGACGGCGATGAGGTCCAGGTCGGTGCCCTGCTTGCGCTTGAACTTCCCCATCAGACCGCCCGTGCTGCCGGCGGTGGGGTCCCAGGAGACGCCGATGGACAGGTGGGTGACGCCGTCCAGGTCCGCCGGGCCGTCTTCCTTCGTGAGCGTGATCATGAACTCTCTTCCTCATGCGCGATGACGTGCTGTAAGGGAAAGTGTGCCTGGTCGGGTCTTTCCCCACGGGGCCACCCCCGGGCCTGAGGCGGGGAGGACGTCCGAAGGCAAGGTACTTACGGAACGGAACGAAGCGCGCCGAGCCGGTCGGGGCGGCGTCCCCGACCCGGCCCGGTGCCGCTTCACACACGCCGTCAGGAACCGCCGTCGTCCCGGGCGTGTGCCCTTACCCGTCCCCGTGCGACGAGGTGGTCGTCCGCGCGTAGTGGTCGGCGATCTCGTCGCTGGTGGTCAGCCAGACACCGGGGTGGTTCGCGACGTACTCCAGAGCCCGGTCGAGGTACTTGGCGCGGAAGGCCTGGCCGGTGACGAACGGGTGCAGGGCCAGGGCCATCACCCGGCCGCTGTCGGCCGAGTCCTCGTGGAGCCGGTCGAGCTGGTCCTTGACGATCTGTACGAAGTCCGGCCCGGTGAGGCCCTTGCTGACGAACAGACCGATGTCGTTGAGCTCGACGGAATAGGGCACGCTCAGCATGCCGGGGACGTTAAGCCGGTAGGGCTGATCGTCGTTGGTCCAGTCGAGTACGTAGTCCAGTCCGAGTTCGGCGAGCAGGCGGGGGGTGTCGAACGTCTCGGTGAGCGCGGGCCCCATCCAGCCGCGCGGTCGCCGCCCGGTGGACTTCTCGATGCTGGTGATCACCTCCGTCAGGTAGGCGCGCTCCTCTTCGACGCTCATGTCGGCCTGGAAGGTGGAGTTGTCCTTGCCGTGGGCCAGCCAGACCCAGTCCCGGGCCCGCCCGGCCTCGATGATCTGCGGGTAGTGCTCGGCGGCGTCGGAGTTGAGCAGCACGCTCGCGCGCATCCCGTGCCGGTCCAGGCTGTCGATCAGACGCCAGACACCCACGCGGGGCCCGTAGTCGCGCCACCCGTAGTTCAACGGGTCCGGCGTCAGGCCCGCCGTGCCCTCGAACGTGCTGGTCGAGGGGCGGTCGATGCGGTAGTGCTCGATGTTGAGCCCCACGTAGAAGGCGACGCGGGCGCCGCCCGGCCAGCGGATCGGCTCGCGCTCGGTGATCGGGCTGTAGTCGTAGAGTCGGTTGTCCATCGGGTACTCACCTCATGGCTGCTGACGGGACGTGGACTGGCCGGCCACTACGTTCGAACCTTCACATTGATGTGAAGGTCAATGGGAGGCGTGGCGTGACGGCGGCCACAATCACCCCACGCTCCGCGGGGTTCGCTCCGGTCGGTGCGGAGTGGTGTGCCCTCATCCGCCACCACCTCACCCCCCCGGGTGCAGGCAGACAACTCGCCGTCGTGGGCGGTCCGCTGGAAGCGTTCGCGCAGGGTGCCCTCGGCGGGCGTGCTCTCGGCGGCGTGCCGCCGGACGGCCGCCTCGGCTCGGACCGCAGCGGACTGGCCGCTGGTCGCCAGGACGCCGTGCACCATGAGACAGCCGGGGTTTGTCCTCTCCAGTGGTGGTGGAGGTGGCGTCGAGCAGCAGGGCAGGGTAGGGCAGGGCCGCGATGGCGGCGCGGCGGTGGGCCGGCGGAAAGCGCCCCGTACATGGACGGCCGTCTCCATGAAACGGTCGGGCACCTTGCGGAAGAGCGCCTCTTGTTGCCGTGTGCGGCGTACAGGCGGGGCCGACTGATGTCCATCGCCGCGAAGAGGTCGGACAGCGCCGCACCCTCACACCCACGTCGCCGCCGAGCTGACCACCCTCGGTGTCCGGGCCGCCGCCCTACCGCGCCGACCGGGCGGACCCCGTCCGGGTCGCGCGGCCGGCCATCAAGGTCATCGAGGACTTCGCACGGCTGAACGCCCCGGTGAACAACGCCGGAGTGATCGCCCCGAGAACGGCCGGCGACCCGGCCGTGGGCATCGTCGCGCGCGGGACCGTGAGTACGAGGCCGACGTCGGCGGCGTCGTGGCCGGCATCCGCGCCGCCGCCCGGGTGCTCGCCGATGATGGCTGCATCATCACCTGGCAGCTCCTAATCGACCGCCCCCTCGGGCGAAGGCGTAGGCAGCTCGGCAGCCGGGAGCGGAAGCAGCCGCGTCACGGCGGCCACGGCCACAACGTCGCGAGGGTGCCGGCCCGCGCGGTCGGCGCGATCACGGTAGCTGGTGATCAAGCGACGGATGGAAGCGGTCAGTTCGGCCGCATCCGCCGACGTGAGGTGGAGCACGGCGCTGAAGGACTCGTCCTGCTGCCACTCGGCCGGCGCCGGATCCGGGTGGACGGCCCGGTGCCGCGCACTCCCGCCCCTCGGGTCGTGGACACCGGCGGGGAGTCCCACCGATTCCTCAAGCCCGGTGCGTCGGCCCCGAGCGGGCTGCTCGGGCTGTTCAGGCTGACCGGGCTGTTCGGGCGAGCCCCAGCGCAGGCGCCACGGCCTCGCACGACCTCCCTGATGCGGGGCTTCCTCGACGAGACCGTGCCGGGCCAACTGACGCAGATGGAAAGAGCAGAGACCGGAGCTGTGACCGAGACGGGCGGCGGCCTCGCTGGAAGTGACGGTGCCGGTTTCGGCGAGGAGGTCCAGTAGGGCGATCCGTACCGGATGGTCGGGCAGAGACCGCGGGGCGCGGTCCGACAGGGGAGCCGCGGCGGCCGGAGGTTGACGATTTTGATCACTCACTTTGCAAAGAGTGCTATGTTGCAAAGCGCTTGGCAAGCCGTCAGGCTGCCAGGCTGTCCGAGACCGACGGCCGGACCCTGCACCCGGCACTCCCTTCCCCCTGAGCCGCCGACGTGCGGCTCGCCGCCGGGGGACGCGGGCCGGTAGCCACTCCTTCCCACGCCAAGGTTCATCTGCTGAGCCTCACGCTGCGCTTACCCGTCCGAGTGACGGTCGAGGAAGAGACCTCTCGCGCTCGCCGTCGACTATCACACTGTCGGCAGCATCGACGACACGGTCGACGAGTACAGGAGGTCCATCCGCCATGCACGGCATGACCAACAAGGTGTTCTCCGGGATCGCGGCCGTGACCGCGGCGCTCGGCTGCGTCCTGGTCACGGGACCGCCCGCCGCGGCGTCGGGCAAGTGGTGCAACCACTCCGTCTGCATCGAAACCTACGACACGGGGACCTACCTCGGCCGCGTCGAGGTGTCGGTCGTCAACACCAACCAGCCGAACCGCATCAGCGCCCGTGTCTGGACCACAAACGGCTGGAGCGCCCGCACCAAGGTCGAAGACGTCGGGAAGTTCAGGACGTACCGGGACCAGGCATACCCCCAACGCCACTTCCCGCCTGGCACCCGGCTCTGCGCGGAAGGCTTCAGGGGCGGCGAGAGCGTGGGGCTGCCCTGCGTCACCCTCACCAACTGAGGCGAGCCCCGGAGCGTCGCCACCGTCGACGCCCAACAGCGCGTGTCCCGGCGCGGCTCCGGGATGCGGCGTCAGCTTTGCCCTGGCGACCCGTCCGGGCCGGGTGAAGCCGGGGCCGGGTGCCGCCGAACGGACGGCGTTGCCGGCGCGGGCCGGCCTCAGGTCGGCGGCCGGCAATCTGCGGTTCGTGAAGCCCATGCCGACTGCCGACCTCAGACCACCGCCGACGTATGGCGTTGCCCAACGCCGCAGCACCATCGCGACCCAAACTGAGTCGGGTGCGGGTCCTTGAGAACTCCTGACGAAATGGTCTCCGAGCTGGTTGGCTCACTCTGGGCCTGATGATTCGGGGTGCCTCTTCGCCGGGGTATGCGCTGCCTTTGCGCGCGCTGTTCGCACCTAGACTCGGCGGTAGCCCTCGTATCGAAGCGAGGGTCACTGCTTGGCGAGGGGACGGGAAGACACAGTGCGGCGCATCGGGATCATCGGTGTGGGGGAGATCGGCCGGGCCATCGTGGATGGCCTGTGCGACGGTGTCGAGGAGCCGCCGGAGATCTACCTCTCGCCACGAGGCGCCCGTACTGCCGCCGAACTGTCCCAGCGGTATCCGAAGAACGTGCGGGTGTGCGCCGACAATGAAGACGTGGTGAACCGCTCCGAGTTGGTGATCCTCGCCGTCCGCCCCCAGGACCGGGCCGAGGCCCTCGCCGGGCTCCGGGTCGGCGGCGACAGGGTCGTGGTCAGCGTCCTGACCGGCGTCGCCATCAGCGAGCTACGCCGCACGCTGGGCACGGACGCCCCCGTGGTGCGCGCCATCCCGCTCCCCTCGGCGCGCGAGCGCCGATCCGTCACTGTGACCTGCCCCTCCCACCCGGCCGTGGACGACCTCTTCGGCGGCCTCGGAGGGGCCCTCCCCGTCAAGGACGAGGCGACCCTCAACACTTTCCAGGTACTGACGGGCACGCTGACCACCCACTACCGGTACCTGGCCACGCTCGCCGACTGGGCCGCCCGGCAGGGTATTCCTGCTGAGAGCGCGGACCGCTACCTCCGTGGCCTCTTTCAGGGCGTCGGGCGCGCGCTGGGCGACGACACGCGCTCGTTGCAGCAACTCGCGGGCGACCACGAGACGCCGAAGGGACTCAACGAGCGCCTTCGCACCACGTGGTTCGACCCGGCCAATACCGAGGCCCTGACCCAGGCACTCGACGCGCTCCTCGATGACCTCAAGTAGTCATGTCGGCGCCGGGCCCGGCGCTCCCCTCCTCATGCCCACTCAACGAGTCAGCAGAGTGAGCGCAGGCGTCTCCAGCACATCAGTGCGCACGCGAGGGTGAGGAACGCCTCGTGGATGTCGTCCCGTATCTCCCAGCGGATCCGCAGGCGGCGAAACCGGTGCAGGTGGGCGAACGCGCGCTCTACGACCCAGCGTCGGGTTCCGAGGCCGGAGCCGTGCTCGGTGCCCCGGCGGGCGATGACCGGCTTCACGCCGAGGTCCCAGACGAGTCGGCGGTACTTGTCGTGGTCGTAACCGCGGTCTCCAAGGACAACGTCTGGGCGCCGGCGCGGTCGGCCACGCTTGCCGCGCACGGGTGACACGGCTTGGAGCAGCGGCATGAGCTGGGTGACGTCGTTGCGGTTGCCGCCGGTCAGGGTGCCGCTTGCGCCCGGGATACTGGGTCCGGCGCTCGACCCTGGGAAGCAGCGGCTCGATCACCGCCCACAGCTCGTCGTCGATCTTCCACAGCTTCGGCCGCGCCACCTCGCACCCCCTGATCACCAGTCCGGGAGTGATCCGACCACGTCGAAGATCATTTCGTTGGAAGTGCTTGAAGGGAACGGATCGCCGTCCTGTAGTGCAGCCACGCGGCGCGGGTCAGGGCAGCAGGAGGAACGGAGCCGAGAATGCGGCGGCCTCGTGAAGGAGCCGGCCTCAGGGAATCGGGTCAGACCGCCGTCGGCATGTATGTTCTGGCCGGTCAGCCATCCCGCGTCCGGGCCGGCCAGGAATGCGACGACGTTTGCGATGTCAGCCGGGCGGCCGAGTCTGCCGAGTGTTGTCATCCGGGCCGTACCGTTGAGGGTTTCGGCTGATACGGCTGCCCGGAGCATATCTGTGTCAGTCGGGCCGGGAGAGACGGCGTTGACCCTGATGCCGCGATGCCCGAGTTCCCTGGAGGCGATGCGGGTGAACTGCTCGAGCGCCGCCTTGCTACACCGCCGACCGCCCGGGAGAACGCGCCGGATCACCGGATCACCGGATGACGCGGTGGCGACCACGATGCGGTGGGCAGTCGACTGCCCGGCGGAGTCACCGCACCGGATGGCTGCTGGTAAACGCTGGAGCAGGTCAGGGACCGAGTCAAGAAGGCGCAGGAGGACCGGCTCCCGGAGGTTTGGACGGTCTCTCACAGCCCCCGCAGAGGCCGGGCGGCGATCCGCACAAAACCACGGGCGGCTGCCTGAAGGCCGACACCGTCGGGTTCGGCACGGAAAAATGCCGCGCCAATGCTCACAGCGGCTCGACCTCCAACCAGCGAATCCCCCGTGCCCCGCGGTATTCCAACGCCTGCCAGCCCACTTCCCGAAGTACCTCCGCGCACCGTCGCAGCGCGTCCTGCTGCTCGTACCGGGCACGGCTGCCGGCCGGACCGGCCCACTCGACGCGTACGACCCCTTCGTGCACGCGCAGGCGATAACCCGTCGCCACGCGCCGGCCGTCGGCGTCGACGGCGGAGGGCGGTACGCCGGCCGCCTCCAGCGCCAGGGCGACGGCGCGCACGGGCCGGAGGCGCTCCCAGTCGGCGGGCGCGGTCACCGGCCTGCCGACGGGCGGGTTCACCACCTTCCGGATCTGCCGCAGCCCGTCCATCGCCTGCCGCACGTCGGCCGCGCGGCCCTCGGCGCTCAGGCCGGGCGGGGGCGGGCCCTCATCACCCGTAGCCGCACGGAAACCGGCCGTGTCGTCGGCCATGTCCACCCAACCTCCCCTCACACACGGACGTACGGCCGGGACGCGGCGCAGCACCGATCGCGCCCCGACCGGGTTCCATCATGCGGCCGGGGTCTGACAAGACGGTCGGGACCCAGCGCACGCCCCGAGGCGGCGGGATTTCCTCTCATCAGCGTCAGGACCCGGCTCATAGGGTCGACGCCGACGAACGCTCGTGCACTCACTTGGAGGCACCTGTGAACACTTCACATCGTCGGTCGGGCGCGTTGGCGGCGGCCGTCGCGCTGGGTCTGGCCGTCCTCTTCATGGCACCGGCACCGGCCACGGCCGCGGCCGCGACTCCCGCCCCACCCCTGTCCCCGCGCTCGACCCCGGCACGCCCCGACCCGGCCGCCGCGGACGGCACGGCGCCCGTCAACGTCGGCTTCATGATCGCCTCCAACATGAACAACAGATGCCTGGAGGTCAGGGCGGCCAACACCGGCATCGGCGCGCTGGTCGACATGTGGGACTGCCACGGCGGCTCGAACGAACGCTGGTACTGGAACGGCTCCACCATCCGCAGCGACCTGAACGGCAAGTGCCTCGACGTCGTCACCGGGAACAGCGAGAACGGCGCCGCGCTCAACATGTGGGACTGCCACGGCGGAGCCCCGCAGCAGTGGGTCTGGGACGGCGCCCGGCTGCGCAACCCGGTGTACAACAGGTGCCTGACCATCGGCAACGCCAACTGGGGGAACGGCGCCTCCGTCATCCTCTGGGACTGCGACCTCGGCTCACACCAGCAGTGGCACACCACCTGAGAGAACGGCCCGCGTAGAGCCGCACGCCTTCCCACTCGCCGGGGAGACCGCGCGACGAGCTGACACCTGCCGCCCGGACACACCAGCCGTGCGCACCGCACCGGCCCGGACGACGACCTCAACAAGTCTCACCGGTCACGACGCCGACAGCCTCACCGGTCACCCGGATGGGCTCCACTAGGCTCCACCCCCATGGGAAACACGAACACCACCGGGCGCCCGGTGCCGGTGCCGTACCACGCCCAGTGGGCGTCGCCCCACCTCGTCGAGGACATCGTGACCGGTCGCATACGGGCGAGAGAGGATCCGGCCTGGGCGGACTACGGGGCGTCCAGTCCGGAAGAGTACGAGTGGTGGTCCTGGCGGCTCTGCGGTATCGCCTGCCTGCGCATGGCACTCGCACACTTCGGGCGGACCGTGCCGAAGGCGATGGAACTGGCCGAGGAGTGCACCGCCGCCGGCGGATACGTCCGGCACGAGGAAGGGCTGCACGGACTGCTGTACGCACCGTTCGCCTCCTGGGTACGGGACCGGTTCGGCCTGGCGGCCGAGTCGCGCCCCGAACTGCCCGCCGCCGAGATCCCCGGCGTCCTCGCCGCCGGCGGACTAGCGATCCTGTCGGTGCATCCGGCCATCCGCAGGCCGGACAGCGAGCCCCCTGCCAAGGGCGGACACTTGGTGCTCGCCGTCGCAGCCACCGAGGACTGCGTGCTGATCCACAACCCGTCCGGCTTCCAGGGCTCATCCCAACGGGATGTCCCGGTCGCCTGGGACAGACTGGACCGCTTCTACGCCGGCCGCGGCATCGTCCTCGGCGAGACGGATCCCACGCCAGGCAGCGCGCCGGACGCCTCGTAGCGTGGCGCCCCGGCGGCGACCCCTCCCTCCCTCGCCGCCGGACGGTTCGGCGCCGTCTTCCCCACCGCCCCCAGAAACCTCGGCTCCTCCCGGCTGCCTCGACCGCACATGACGCATCGCCGCCCGCCGCGCCCCCCGCCACAGGCCCAGAACACAAACAACTCCTTCCCCCACGTGCTGTCCCGGTCGCCCCCCGAAGCGCGGGTATCGGCCACCCGAGCCGGGCCCGGCCCAGGCCCACGTCACCCTCACACTGCGGCTCGAACCCCGCAGCGAAGAAGGCGAACATCCGACCCGCGGTCATCCGACCCGCGTTCATCACTCCCGACCGCCGTCTTCGCAGCACACCGCCGTGAAGATGCGGTCCGCCCGGAATGCGATTGAATGACCGGAGAGTCTCGTCAGGGGGTTCCGCATGCTGATGTCCGATATCGATCGATGGCGGCGCGCGGAGCCGGCCCTACGGGACGCTCCCGGGCCGGACGGCGCGGCCCTGGCCCGCCACACCACGGCGGCCGACGAACTCCTCACCGCGCTGCCCCCGCCCCCCGAGCGGACCGGCGAACAGCGCCGGCTCGCCCGAACGGTCCATCACGACTGCCACCGTCTGCGAGCCCGCTTCCTCGACCTGCACGCCGAGCGCGTCCACCAGGACCTCACCGATGACGGGCGGACCGTGCCCGCGGATCCGGAAGACCTGGCGGACACCGCCGCCCACCGCTTCCCCGGCCTCGTACCGACCCCCGCGCGGCTCGCCGGGGAACAGGCACTGCCACTGCAACACAAGGAAGGCCTGGAGATCGCCCACGGCGTCCTCTTCCGCGCGCTGCTGCGCTCCCCACGCGGCGGACCGCGGCTGCTCGAAGCGGCACTGAGCCCCACGGCACGGGCCACGGCGCTGCTCCCGGAGTTCCGGCGCACCGGCCGCCTGGACCTGGGCCCGGTGACGATCGAGCGCCGGGACTCCGTCGCCCACGTGACGGCCGCCCGGACGCACTGCCTGAACGCGGAGAACAGCGCCTGCGTCGAGGCCATGGAGACCGCCGTCGACCTCGCGCTCCTGGACGACGACATCCGGGTGGGGCTCCTGCGCGGCGCGCCGATGACGCACCCCCGCTATCTGGGGCGGCGCGTGTTCAGTGCCGGAATCGATCTCAAGGACCTGCACCGGGGCCGCATCTCGCTCCTCTCCTTCTTCCTCCGCAGGGAACTGGGCTATGTGCACAAGTTGATGCGCGGCATCGCGGTGGACGAGCGGACGGCACGTCCGGGCGCGCCACCCGGCGCGGGGCAGGATTGGCCGGGACGGGTCTGGCCGGAAGGTATGGTCGCCAAGCCCTGGGTGGCGGTCGTGGACGCGTTCGCCATCGGCGGCGGGGCACAGATCCTGCCCCTGTTCGACTACGTGCTCGCCGGTGCCGACAGCTACTTGAGCCTGCCCGCCGCACAGGAGGGCATCGTGCCGGGCGCGTCCAATCTGCGGCTCGGCCGGAAGACCGGAAGCCGTCTCGCCCGGCAGCTCATCCTCCATGGTCGCCGCATCGAGGCGCGCGAGGACGACGCCCGGACGTTCTTCGACGAGGTCGTGGAGTCGCGGGAACTCGACGCGGCGGCGGCACGCGCCGTCGCCAGACTCGACGACCGCGCCGTCGCCGCCAACCGCCGCATGCTCTGCCTGGCGGAGGAGCCCGTCGGCGCGTTCCGCGAGTACATGGCCGAGTACGCCCTGGAGCAGGTGTTGCGTTTGCACAGCGAGGATGTGGCCGGCCGGGTGGCACGCTTCGGCGACCGACGAAGCCGACAGGACCGCGACGGCCCAACTGCCGGGGATGTCGAGGGGCGTGGCCCCGAAGCCGTCGAGAGCGCGTGATGCCCGGATCCACGGCCGGCGGGGTCGCGGACGGGCGGGTCGGTCGGGGCGGAGCGGACGGACAGAGCGGCCGGCGCGAACGGGACGGGCAGGACGGACGGGACGCACAGGGCAGACCGACCCTCATCCTCGCCAACCGCCTCAGCGAGGTCGTGGCCGACACCTGGCCGGCGTCCCTCGCGGCGAAGGCCGTCGCCCAGTCACCACGCAAGGTCTGGCTCCTGCGGCCCGGCGACCTGCTGGTCACCGCTGTGCCCGTACCGGGCCCGTTCCTGGCCTACGCGGCCGAGTCGCTCGGCTTCTCCCCGTCGGACGTCCGGACGCTGACCGTGCCGAACGCGACCGAGGAGGAGATGACGGCGGCGATCCGGCGCTCGGCAGCCGTCGGCCGGCAGGTCGTGCCGTTCGCCCGCAGGCCCGGCGCCCGCCTGCTGCCCTACGCCTTGGACGGGCCGGTCGTCCGGTTCGCCGCCTCGCTGGGGATTCCCGTCAACCCGTACGGTCCCGCGGGCGTGGGGGACGGGGCACTGGAGGCCGTCTACCGGCTGAACACCAAGAGCGGGTTCCGTACCGTGGCGCGGAGCCTCGGCATCACCGTGCCCGCCGGGTACGACCACGTCGGTGACCAGGAGCTGCCAGCTTGCGCCGGGCGGCTGGTCGCGCGCCATGAGGTGCTGGTCAAACCGGCCCGCTCGGCCAGCGGCCACGGCATTCTCCGGCTGCGGCGTGGTGCGGGGGAGGAGGATACGGGACGCCGTATCGCCGAACATCTGGCCCGGACGGTCGCCCAGCCCGGCGGGTGGGTCGTGGAGGAGCGCATCGGCCCGGCACGTGACGTCAGCGTGCAGGCGGTGGCGGAACCGGGTGGTGCCCGGGTTCTCTACGACGGTGAGATGCGTGTGAGCGGTTCCTCCTTCCGCGGCTACCGGTCGCCGGCGCGCTGCCCGGCGTCCGCCCGTGCGGAGTTGGCCGGCATGGCCTTGTCGCTGGGGGAGTACCTGGCCGGGCACGGGTACCGGGGGCCGTTCTCGATCGACGCGCTGCTCACTCCGCACGGACGTGTGTACGCGGTGGAAAGCAACGTGCGACGCACGGGAACGACCACCCTGCACTCCCTGGTACAGCGGCTGGCCGCTTCCTCCCGCTCGCACACGGCCGGCGCGCCGGAGGCCGTGTGGATCGCCGACACTCGAGCCTCTACCCCGGCGTCTCCTCGGGGACTGGAGGAAGGGCTTGCCCTGCTGCGGCGTGAGGGGCTCGCGTACGACCACGGCCGCGGCCGGGGCGTGATCGTCGTCAACGACCCGGTCGTGTGTGGTGGGTGGAGCTATCTCATCAGCGGCTTCGAGGGAGCGTGGGCCGAAGAGGCCGAACGACGCCTCTGCGCGACGCTGGCGCTGAGCTGAACGTCCGGGAGCACAACGGCCCCCAGGACGCTCACCGGCAGGGCCGGCACCCTCAGGGCTCCCGATGCCTCCTCCACCGGCCCCTCCCGCACCGACATCGGCGGGCAGGGCGGTTTCGGCGTGGCCCGGACACGCGTCGCGGACGGGGCGGGACATCACGCGGGGACCTCGGGCCGGGACGGCCGGCGCCCGCCGAGGTTGCGTTCCAGCAGCCGGGTGGACACCTGGACCCCGACGCCACCCGCCGCCGCGGCACTCGGCAGCCGCCCGTCCTCCTCCTTCAGCTCGGCCAGCGCCCGGTCGATCGCGTGGTGAGCGGCGAACAGGCACGGGGTGCTGTAGACGGCCACGTCCACGCCCAGTGCGGCGAGTTCGGTGAGGGAAAGGCGGGGGGATTTCCCGCCGGCGATCTGGTTGAACAGCAGCGGTTTGTTCCCGAGGACGGCCCGTACTTCACGCACGAGTTCGGCACTGCGGACGCCGTCGACGAGGACGACATCCGCCGTCGTTTTCGCCAGGGCTTCCGCACGGCGCAGGATCTCCCCTTCCTCGGTGGCGTCCGTGCGGGCCATGACGACGAGGTCGTCACGAGCGGCCAGCACGAGTTCGAGTTTGGCCAGGTAATCGTCCAGCGGCAGAACCGTCTTCCCGTCCGCGTGTCCGCAGCGGCGCGGGCGCTGCTGGTCCTCCAGGACGACGCCGGAGGCACCCGCCCGTTCCAGTCTGCGCACCACGTGACAGGCCACCTCGTGATCGACGTAGCCGTCATCGATGTCGACCAGCAGGTGGTGCTCCGGGAAGGCCGGGCGCAGCCGTTCCACGAAGCCGACCATATCCGGCCAGGCGACGAACCCGATGTCGGGAAGCCCGTAGTACGAGGCGGCGAACCCGAACCCGGAAACGAAGAATCCGTTGTAATACCGGGCGGCGAGGGAAGCCGAGTACATGTCGTAGATTCCGATGAGCGGCGTGGTGCCGGGCAGCCCGATCTCATCACGCAGGGCGGTTCCGTAGCGCATTTCCCCTCCGGTATTCGATGACGTCGGCATTCGGTCGGCGTGCCGGCGCGCACGCTGGCAGAGATGCCCAGCACGGCAAACGCCAACCCGGGTAACATTCATGACAGGTAATTGCATGACCATCGGCTGATATGACTGATGTTCGTTTTACAGCACCAGGTCGGAGCGGCCCCTCCCCCGGAAGTCGGACGACCGGACAGCCACTCCGCCCCGTCACCAAGGCCATGACCCGAGTCCCAACTACTCCCCATGAGGGGCGACCGGACAGCGGCCGGACGTAGACCGACCCGTCCGGAAACGGTAGGACGACGAGATGCCGCCGCCGTACGGACGCGGTCCTCGAACGCGGAACGCTACCGCTCGCCCGGGCAGAGGGCCGGTGTTGTGACCCGCCGCCGAAAGAGGCCCCGCTGCCCCGAGCTCTGGGAGCGCGATGTGTTCGATCACCGTGGTGTGCCGGCGCACCGGGGCCAGGTTGGCCTCGCGCAGCCGGCGGTGCGGTGCACGACTGCGCAGGAACTGCCGGGCGTACGGGCAGGGCGGGGTCTCCGTGCGGAAGAAGTCGGTGAGGAGAAACGGCTGGCCGGGCTGTACTGCGAACGCCGTGGCACCCGGCACCTGAACGGCCGCCACGCGACACGACCGTACGCCCCGGCGCAACCCCCGAAGGACTCGGCCGAACTGCCACCATCCAAGTGCCCGAGGACGTCGGCGCCCCGCCCCGCCCCGCCCCGCATCGAAGGAGCCGTCGGCGTGCGGGAGGTCGAGTACGTTCGCGTGGCGCGCGTCCACGACACGCCGGGGGATCGTCCTGGCGCATGCGCGCCTCGCCGATTGCACCAGGTTCGCCGCTACGACGGCTGGCACCGCCACATGACCCTGGCCAGGGCAGCCCACGCGTGTCTCACCGTCCTGCGGGCCCGCAAACTCGGCAGCGGGAAGCAGACACGGGTCCTCCCGGCTCATACCCCTGACCCCCTGAACTCCGACGCCTGATCAGCCGGCTCACCCGGTCCCCGCGCGGACATCGGACACGTTCTGCACTGGTCATACTGGCGTCGACGGCGCCGACACCAAGCCCGCGTCAGCCATTACAAACGACGCGGCCACACAGCCCCAGAGCCCGGCAAACCATCAGAACAAAGACCGTTGCACTACCAGGGAGGGGAATCACCGTTGACCGCGATCATGCCGAGGTGGGAGCAGTTGTCCCGCCGCACTGCCTACGCCCAGGGCCGGCTTCAGGTACACGAGGACAAGGTGATCCAGCCGGACGGAGCACGCAGCGGATTCCGGGTTGTCGAAGTCCCCGACGGGGCACTTGCGGTCGCGGAGGACGACGCGGGAAGGATCGCCCTGGTGCGGTACGCCTCGTACGTGCACGGCGAGGTGCTGACCCCGCCCGGCGGCACGATCGAGCCGGGCGAGACCCCGGAGGCGGCGGCCCGGCGGGAGCTGGCCGAGGAGGCCGGTATCACCGCCACCATCTGGCGGCGCCTGGGCGAGACCGCGCTGATGACCAAGAACACCTGCCGCCTCCACATGTACGCCGCCTCGGGCCTGACCATCGGCCGGCAGAAGCTGAACGGCACGGAGTCCGGAATGACGCTGGAGTGGTGGCCGCTGCCCGACGCGGTCCTGGCCGCCATGGACGGGCGGATGGTCCTGTCCGGCGCCTCGCTCGCGGTGCTGATGTACGCGCGGGAGAAGGAGACGCGATGACGAATCCGCTCAACCCCGAGCTGGCTGCCGAGCTCATGCGGCGTGTCGCTGTCGACCAGCACGCCCGCGGGGTTCGCGAGGGCCAGGACGATGTCGAGTCGGACTTCGAGGCGATGCGCGCGGTGGATGCGGACAACACCGCGTGGCTCAAGACTGTGGTGGCCGAACACGGCTGGCCCGGACACACCCTCGTAGGAGAAGAAGCTGCGAATGCGGCGTGGCTGCTGATCCAGCACGCCGACCGGGACCTGCCTTTCCAACTGCACGGGCTCCAGCTCCTGACCGCAGCCGTGGAAGCCGGCGAGGCGTTGCCGCGGCATCTCGCCTACCTGACTGATCGCTGCCAGGTCGCCCAGCAGCGCCAGCAGACGTACGGAACGCAATATTTCGACGACAACAAGGGCCGCTTCGGGCCTCGGCCGGTCGTCGACCCAACCCGGCTGGATGAGCGCCGCGCCACGATGGGTCTGGGGCCCCACGCGCAGTACGACGCCGAGATCCGGGCGAGGTACGGCTACCCGCCGACCACATCGGACGGACAGTCCACAAGTGAACGCCCGCCAGGCAGAACTCCTCCTCGCGGGATCACACGTAGGTGAGGGGGCATTGCCGTCGGAGGGCGTGTTCGGCAGCGCGGAGGTACAGCGCCGTGTAGTAGGCGGCGTCCAGGTCCTGGGCCCAGGGGCCGGGATGGCTGACGGCGGCCTGGGCCGTGGCCGGACTGTCGAACCAGTTGCCGAGGTCGAGGTTGTCGCAGTGGTGCGGGACCTGCGGTGGCAGAGCGATCTGGTCGGCGAGACACTTCGCTGCCCTGAGCGTGCGATGGGCGCTGTGGACGGTCGTGGTCTCGCTGTAGGGAGCCGGTACGGGGAGGGTCAAGGGCCTCTCGAAGCCGACGGGGACCAGCAGGTCCCATCCGAGCAGTGCGTCGTAGGTGTCCTGCCGGTCCGGCTGGTCACGGCACAGATCCTCGAAGGTCTGGATCGGCCGGTACAGCTTCTCCTCGAATGCCATTCCGGACTGCGGGACGAACTCCACTGCAGCGGGCGGGGTGTGGGACGCGAGGCCGCGCTTGGACAGTTCGGCGCCGAGGGCCTGGGCGGCGGGCCGGAGAACATCCTCGTCCGACCAGTCCTCGGCGTCGACGCTGCACAGGTAGATTCCCATACGGGGAACCTACGCTCTGGCTCGGACAGTGCGGCAGCTCGGCGGGTAGGGAGCTGCAGACTTCTGACTGGCCGTGTCCAGCGGAGCGCTGTTGCATGAGTGAGAGTGAGTGTGCGCGGGGGAGTCGAAAAACCCTTGGCGCTCTGCTTCATCGGTCCTCTACAGTGATCAGCGTCCAGGTGCGAAGGCAGGACCTACTTCCACTCTTAATGGGGAGGCCGCGGGTTCGAGTCCCGCCGCCGGCACACAGGCCGGTGTAGCTCAGTTGGCAGAGCACCTTGTCGGTTCCGCCGCCTCGATCTCTGGACACCAAACTTCACGCACCTCCCGGTGCGCGGGCCACGGCTCCTTCGTCGCATCGAATCCCATGCCGTGGCCACCTTTGAACTCGGGAGGCGCGGCACCGGGGCGTCCGGTGCGCAGGTGACGGTTACTTCTCGGAACAGCCGGCCGCGGGTTCAAATCCCGTCCCAGCTTCGGGCTGGTGTAGCTCAGTCGGGTAGAGCAGCTGTCTTTGTACCGTCACCGACCTTCTTGACCTCGGACGCCCATCGCCGTGCTTCCCCGAAACGAATTCGGGGGAATTCATATGGCACGTTTCAACGTCCGAGCGCTCAAGACGGCCCAGGCCGCCTCGCCCGTGACCACGACCGGGCGGACCCGCACCCATCTCGGTGGCAAGGGGTACGTGCGCGACGATCGCTCGGAGCTGTTCCTGCTCGCGGTCGCCAACTTCGTCTCCCAGCAGACCTTCCACGAGGACGGCACGGCGCGAGACAACCGGTTCACCGCGCTCGTGCGCAAGCTCGCCATCGAGGATGCCGCGTGGACCGCGGGTCTGCTGGGCTGGCTGCGCGGTGACGGGCAGATGCGCACCGCCTCCCTGGTCGGTGCCGCCGAGTACGTCAAGGCGCGCCTCGACGTCGGCGCCACCGACGGCCTGCCCAACCGCCAGGTCATCGACTCCGTGCTGCGCCGCGCTGACGAGCCCGGCGAGATGCTGGCCTACTGGGCCTCCGCGCACGGGCGGAACGTGCCCAAGCCCGTCAAGCGCGGCATCGCCGACGCCGTACGGCGCCTGTACACCGGCCGTAACCTGCTGAAGTACGACACGGCCTCCAAGGGCTACCGCTTCGGTGACGTCCTCAATCTCGTCCACCCCACGCCCGCCCCGGACAAGCCGTGGCAGGGCGCGCTGTTCCAGTACGCCCTCGACCGGCGCCACAACCCCGACACCGCCACCCCGCCGACCACGGACCGGACCCTCACCGCGCACCGCGCGCTGATGGCCGTGCCCGTCGCGGAACGGCGGGCCCTGGTCACCGGGCCGGGTGGCGCTGAGCGGCTCGCCGAGGCGGGCATGACCTGGGAGGCGCTGGCGGGCTGGCTGCAGGGACCGATGGACGCTGCGGCCTGGGAAGCCGTCATCCCCTCGATGGGCACCATGGCGCTGGTCCGCAACCTGCGGAACTTCGACGAAGCCGGCGTCTGCGACGAGGCCGCCCGGCAGGTGGCCGCCCGCATCGCCGATCCGGCGGAGGTCGCCCGGTCCCGCCAGTTTCCCTTCCGGTACCTGGCCGCGTACCAGCACGCACCCTCGCTGCGCTGGGCCTACCCGCTTGAGCAGGCCTTGGGCCACTCCCTGGCAAACGTGCCCCGGCTCCCGGGCCGCACCCTGATCCTGGTCGACCGCTCCGGCTCCATGTGGTCCCCGCTGTCCGACCGCTCCCAGCTCAGCCGCGCGGACGCCGCAGCCGTCTTCGGTACGGCCGTTGCCATGCGCGCCGCCGACGCCGACCTCGTCGAGTTCGGCACTACCAGCGCGCCCGTGCCCTACCGCCGGGGCGAGTCGGTCCTGAAGGTGCTGGAGCGGTTCGGGAGCCTGGGCGGAACCGACACGACCGAGGCGGTGCGCCGGCACTACCGGGGGCACGACCGGGTCCTGATCGTCACTGACGAGCAGGCGTCCTACCACTACGCGGGTGACCCCACCGAGCAGGTCCCGGCCGGCCTCCCGGTCTACACCTGGAACCTCGCCGGCTACCAGCCCGGCCACGGCCCGTCCGGCTCCGCCAACCGGCACACCTTCGGCGGGCTCACCGACGCGGCGTTCCGCCTGGTGCCGCTGCTGGAGGCAGGCCGGAACGCCCGCTGGCCCTGGGAAGACTGAACAGGAGGCCCGTCGGCCGATGACGCGGCATCACACCGTCACCGGTCGACGGCGCCTCACCCCGCCGCATAGGCGGCGAGGAACTCCTGCGTGGGCAGAGCCGGACGGACGACTTGCCGGTATCTGGGGAAGAAGGCGCACCGGGGCGACCGACTCGCTCGACGGCTTCGCCCATCCGGCGTCGCCGATCGGCGCCGACGGCCAAGTCGAACGGCGCAGGGGGCGGGCGGCGTGCCCACGGCAGCGAAGGCCCGGGGACGGTGCGGTCAGGACGAAACCGCCGACGGAGCCTCCGCGATCACGAGGTGGCTGCCGGAACCCACACGATGCCGAACAGGGACCATGCCCTCATGACGCAGACGCGTGTGTGGAACTATGAAGACACGGAGCCGGCGTGCGTCAACAGCCGCCTCGGCAGGCCCGATAACGGGCCGGGGCGTGTGGTGTCCGAGCTGGTACCAGGGAGCTCCGACGCCTGTCCCCGTATCTCCCACCCCTTCCCGCAACGGACGGACCCAGCCGCAGATGCTCCTGGCGCGTACTGGCTTACGAGCACGGAATCCGCTTCCACGCCGAGCTGTACCACCGCTCACTGCCGTTCGGGACCACCCCTCCGGTGGAGCTCTGTGGCTGTCCCAGTCAGGACAGCTCGACGAGCGCAGCCGCCGGGCGCTGCAGCGATGCGCTGCCGATACCCGGGCAAGCCGACGTGGCGCAGGGAGAGGGAGCGTGGCCGGTTCACTCGAAGCGTCTCCGTTGCCGTCTTCGGAGCGGCAGGCAGGGTGGGTAACGTCCGGCATGTCCTGGCCATTGCGCAGAAGAGGGGTTCTTGTTGTCCGAACTGATCAGACGGCAGTCGATGGATGTCCTCATCGACTTCTACGGCTTCACCCTTCAGGACATCGACGACTCCAGCGTGCCCGTCCCGTACCCGGACGAGGTGCATGCCGGGGTGGGCGGGCCGTTTCTGATCTTCCGTGAGGGGCGGATCGATGTCCGCAGCGCCGGCCACACCCACGAGATTCACTTCGTGGCTGAGGTGTGGGACGGTGATCCGGGCATCGACGACGGCAGGCCGTGGGAGATACGGGCCGAGGGAGTGCTCGACTCGGCGTCGGGGGAGCTGGCGTTCGGGACCGTGGCCGGCAGCCCGGAGGACACCATCGTCCTCGGCGGTACCGCTGAGTGGTGGCACGTAAGGATGTACTGCGCCGGCCGCGAAGAGGTTTACTCGCTGGCCCAGACCGGAGTTCCGGAAGGCGTCGAGAAGTACCTCGCGCAGTTCTGGCCGGCCGCAGGCTGAAGAGTGAGGAGCGCCGCCGGCTCCTCTCTGCTCGCAGGCTAGGGGCGCCTTCAGCGCCGACCACCTGTACATGAAGCCCGCTTGGATGTTATCTGATCTTGGGCTTGGTGAGGGCTGTGGTCCAGTCGGCGGCGATGGCCTGTTGAGTATCGCGGAGCTGTACCCGGCCGGAGCAGATCGCGGTGTGTGGCCGCGTCTCGACCTGGTCTTTCGGGTTGTTCGGCCCGCCGCCGGGGTGGTGCCTGGGTGAAGGCGGCTCTACCCAGAGGTTGCGCGGGTCGTTGGGATCGCCGCCGAGCTCGAAGCTCACGAGGTGGTCGTACTCGGCGTCGTGCAGGTTGCCGTTGCAGCCGTTGGAGGCCGCTAACGCTGGTGGGGGTGTTGGTTGGTGGGCTGGGTGGGGTGTGTGCTGGGGTGTTGTGGATCGGGTGAGAACCGGTGGGGGTGGTCTCTGCCGGGATGGTGTGTGGGCTGACCTGTGGGTGTTGCAGGTTCGTTGAGAGCGTCTCGGGGTTGTTGTATTTATCTTCTGTGTCTAATGGCACTGTCCGTGTTTTTGCTGGTCAGGGGTGTTTTTCCTGGTCAGCGTGATGTGATGCGGGTCCGGCTGGTGGTGAGGCGGTGGTGGGTTTCGGCGAGGTGGTCGATGCGGATGGCTTCGAGGCTGGTTTTGGTGATGTGTTCGGTGCCGTCGAGGATCGCGGTGATGGCTGCTTGCCGGATGAGACGGGTCAGGCTCCCGATCCGGCCCGCGGTCCGTTGGTGGAGATACTGGGCGTGGCGGGGGAGGGTTCCGGGCCGGTGCGCGCGGAGGTCGAGGGCGGCTTCCACTCCCGCGATCAGCTCGCGGAAGGGTTCGTGTTTCCCGGATCGTGCGGGGAACGCCCCGCATTCCACGAGGGACGCGCGGGCGGCGAGTTGTGCTCCGCGGACCCCGGAGAACAGGGCGGTGCCGGTGACGTCAATGCCCGCGTAGACGAATGTCGCGTGGATGCGTTCGGTGAGGTCTTTGAGGAGGTCGGCGGTTTCGGCGCCGGTGGTGGTGCGGGGGTTCAGGCGATGGATCTCGTCGATCATCAACAGGCGGACGCCGGCCTGGTTGTAGGTGTGGCAGACGGCGTCGGTGATCTGAGCCTGCGTCATCCTGGACGTGAGGGGGATGCCGAGGTAGCGGGCGAACTCCGTGGCGAGGGGCTTTCGCGCTCGCGGCGGGCGGGACCAGCACATAGGCGACGGGCACGGGGGCGTGTGCCGGTCCGGGCGGTGGCTGGGTGCGCTGGGTGTGGGCGAGGTGGCAGGCCCGGCCGACGTGGAGCAGGGTGGTGGTCTTCCCGGCCGCCGCTGGCCCGGTGACGATCAGGGACGGCCGTGCGGTGACGCTCTGGTGGCGTCCCAGGATCATCAGGGTGCGCACGCTGGTGGTCAGGGTGTCGATGGCGGGGGTGCGGACGGTGACGAACGCGGAGTGGTAGGCGAGGCGTTCCTCCTCGCTGCGCGCCGGCCCGCCGGGTGCGGGCGGTGCCGGGGGAGGGGTGGTAGCGAAGTGCTGCCAGCCCTGCCAGGTCGTCACCGGCCATGCCCCGCCGGCCTGGGCCTGGCCGACAGGCGTGTTCCCACCCGCCCCGCCCCGTGTGGTCACGCCTGCCTTTGCCTCGGTGCCTTTCGTACCGGTGCCGTGGCCCGTCACCACTTGAGGGCCTCCTCCCGGGCGTCATACAGCCCGTACCCGGCCAGTGGCGCGGCCGGGCCGTGCAGGGTCTCGTCCTCGTTCTCGTATGTTCTGAGATTCTTGGTCGAGGTCGTCGAGGCTGTCTTGTCCCGTCTCCGTGGCCGGCGCGCCCGGTTCCCGCGCCGGTACCTCGGGCTCGGGATGCGGTGGTGGGGGAGTGCGGACGGTTGTGGTGCGGGCGAGGAGGTGCTGCTCGGTACGGGTGGCAGATCCGGTACGGGCGCGGCGCATGAGCTCATCGAGGGCTTCGGCGAGGCGGCCCTCGTACGTGTCGTGGTCCGCCTCGTGTGTGGTGATGGTCTTCAGGTACTGCCAGGTGCGGTCGCTCAACGGCTGGTGGGCGTGGTCGCGGTGGATCCACGGGATCTCTGCCAGGCCGAGCCCGGGCAGGCGGACCCAGATCTGGCGGACGTCGTGGGGGTTGGTGTGGACTTCCCATTTCCCGCCGCGGGCCGCCACTTCGGAGTCCTGGCCTCGGTAGGGGCCGAGGAGGTCGTGGTCGTAGGTGCGGTGATGCAGGCGGATCCCGCGTTCGGTGATGGCCTGCCACCGCACCGGCAGCAGTTCCAGGTAGTCGCTCCCGGTCAGCGGGACCGGTACGTGTCCGGCGACCGCGACGAGGGCGGCCCACATCTGGTTCGGGGTCAGCGCGATTTTCGGGAGGATTGGGTGGCGCAGGCCTTCGTGGGGGCGGTGGTGCCAGTGCACGAGCCATTCGTCGAGGAGGTCCTGGAGCTGGGCGACGCTGTAGCACGCGTCGCGTGCGACGTCCTTGCCTCGGCGGGTGACGTCGGAGCCGGTGTAGCCGGGCAGGTGCTGGCAGAACAGGGTGTTGACCGACCCGAAGGTCCGCTCCACGATGCTCTTGGCGGTTGGCGTGAACGGCGGGGCGGCCTGCACGCTGATCCCGAGGGCTTCACACGCCCCCGTGAAGGCCCTGGACAGGTAGACCTTCCCCCGGCCCACGACGATCGTCTCCGGTACGGCCACCGGGCGGGCGGCCGCGCCCTCGAGGCGCTCGTCCAGCGGCAGCAGCCGTTCCCGGGGCAGTACCGTGCTGTGGGCGAAGCGCAGGGCGTCGGGCCACGACGGCCTCGCCGGGTGCGGGACGGCCATCTCCGCCAGCAGCAAAGCCGCGTCCACGGCCTGGGTCCCGCCCGGGCACAGCACCGCCGCCAGGATCGCCCGGGTGGCGACGTCGACGGCGATGGTGAGTTCGGGCCGCCCCAGGCTGCCGTCCTCGAAGAGCGCGAGAACGTCCAGGCGGGTGGTGTCGATCTGGACCTGCTCCCCGGGCCGCAGGGCCACGGTCGGGGTGAACCCCCGCGCCCGTCTTCCATGAACGGCGGATTACGGACCCGGCGTCCGGGATGGTCGGCGGGGTGGGCGAGCTGGTGAACCAGCCGGTAGAAGGAGGCCTGCGCGGGCATGGGCACCGTATCCCCGTGGCGGTCTTTGAGGAGCTGCGCGACCAGCGGCATCAGCGCTTTGACGGTGCCCTTGGAGCGCCCCCGCTGCCCGCGCAGTACGTCCTTGACCGCAGCGACGACCCGCTCGTCCTGCCGCCCGACACCGCTCGGGCTGCGGGTGGTGCGGTGGTCGACCAGCCCCCACAGTCCCTGCTTGCGGTAGGCCAACCGCATGCGCTGCACCGTTGTCCTGGAGACCCGCCCGAAGCCCAGCGCCGTCAGCTCCTGCGCCTTGGCCTGCTCCCGCTGGGCCAGGGTCCACCGGTCCGGGTCGTACTCCACCCGCACCGCCCCACCGCTGCCCACCCCGCCAGGCAGGCCGCACTCGACTTCCCGGATGTGCCGCTGCCAGGCCAGCGCCTTCTCCCTCGATGCGGCCGGAGCGGTCTCGAACAGCCCCCACTGCGGCACCGCCTGCACCGGCTCTGCGCCCACGACCGCGAAGCTGGCGTCGGCGAACAGGTGCCCGGCCAGCACCACCTCATCCGCCCCGTCCTCGCCGGCCAGGTGGAAACGCTGCCCGGCCAGGGCAACGACCTGCCACCGCACCCCACGAAAACGGACATGCGCACCGACCGCGACCACCGGCCGCCCGCCCCGCCGCGCCTCGCTCACTGAGCCTCCCCAACCCGGCCTACCACGGCCCCGCAGCGCGCTGTGTCATCGCCAGGCCCCCTGCCGGGCCCGGCTCCTGCTCCCTGCGACGTGCAGCGCTCCGCCCCGGGCCCGGCCACGTGGACCAGGGCGCGCTCGTGCAGGGGCACATCCAGCGTTGGAGGGGCTTTCCGGCCGAACCACCCCTGACCCACGACCAGACCACTGCCCTCCCCAAGACACCCTTTGACCAGGCCAAATAGCGAGCCGCTGCTGGAACATTGGAGGGGTGTGACACAGGCCACTGGTGATGAAGGTTCATGTATGCACAGTGTGATCGCTTGTGTCGCTTCTGTGTGCATCGACGCCCGGGAAAGCTCGCTTTTAGAATCCTCCGCACTGAGTTTTCTCTCAATTTTTCAAAGTGGGTGGGGACTTGAGACGCCGAAGACCACTTGGTAGGACAATCTTGGGACGGGGGGCTGGGGCCATCCTCGCCCTAGCGTTGACGGGAAGCCTGGGGCCGTGGGGCCAGGCCGAAGTCTTGGCCGATACCGGGCAGCGATCCGGGGGTGAGGGCAAGGCTGTTTCGCTCCCAGCATTACGGTCACCGGCCCAAATAGCCTCGGACCGGGCCAGGGCCACGGGGGAACGGGTTGAAGTTGTCGAGGAACGGACCGAGGTCGAAGAGGTCTTCGCCAATCCGGACGGCACGTTCACCGCTGAACAGACGGCACAACCGCAGCGGGTGCGGCAGCCCGACGGGTCATGGCAGCCTGTCGATGCGACGCTCGTCAAACGCCCCGATGGTTCGATCGGCCCCCGTGCCTCGGTCGTCCAACTCGCCTTTCCCGGAGGCGGGTCGGACCAGCCACTGGTCACGATCGCCAAGGACAGCAAGGCCCTGTCACTGCGCTGGCCGCAGAGACTGCCCGAGCCCAGACTGATCGGGACATCGGCCGTATACGCAGACGTCATGCCGGATGTCGATCTGCGTGTCAACGCCTCCGTGACGGGCTACTCCTACGCCCTGGTCGTCAAGACGGCCGAGGCCGCGAAGAACCCGGCTTTGAAGCGCGTCGAGCTAAAGACGGACATCAAAGGCGTCCGTCTGACCACCAATGACGTCGGCGGTTTGCGTGCCCTTGACGACTCGGGAGCCGAGGTCTTCGCCGGACCAGGCGCTCAGATGTGGGATTCCTCAGGCAAGCCGGAACCCGGCGCGGCGGGCCAGGAATCCGTCGACACCCCTTCACCCGGTGACAAGCTTGCCAAGATGACCACGACGGTCGAGGAAGGAGTCGTGGCCGTCACTCCGGACCCAGCTCTTCTGACCGGCAGCGCCACCACATACCCCGTGTACATCGACCCTCCGACCGATGACATGACGCAGGTCGAGTGGCTCTACGTGAGCAGCAGTTACCCGGACACATCCTTCCTCAAGGACGACCGGAATGGCAGAGGCGTCGGGCGGTGTTCCTACGCCGATACCAGCGAGGGCCGGGCCTTCTGCAGCGATTCTCCCTACACCGACCGCATGTACTTCAAGTTCAACACGAGCGGCTGGAAGAAGCGCAAGATCAGGAAGGCCACGTTCTCGGCCCAGGAAACCTACACCTTCTCCTGCACCCCGACCTGGGTCGACTTGGCGCTCGTCGATGCGAAGAAGATCGGCAAGGGAACGACCTGGAACAACAAACCCGTTGACGGCGATTTGATGGTGGACCGCAAGGTCGCCTACGGCCGCGGAGACCGCTGCCCGGCCGCCAGGGTCGAGTTCTACGACAACCCGGATGAGAAGAATGAGAACCTCACTCCCACGGTGAGGAAGTACGCCGCCTCCGGCAACCCCCTCGCCTTCTCCCTGACGGCGAAGGACGAGAGCGACCCATATTCGTGGAAGCGCTTCCGGGGAAGCGACGCCAAGCTCTCCATCGAGTACAACACCCCGCCGGAGAAGCCCACCGACGAGCGCACGGCCAACCCGGCCGCGTCCTGCAGACGTGGCAGCGACCGCCCCTGGATCCGTACGGATAATCCGACCATGGTCGTGAACGCAAAGGACGACGACCATCAGAACCTGAAGGCCACCTTCCGGGTGTGGAACGCCGTTCCGGAGAAGCCCATGGTCTATGAGGGCACCGACGGATTCCACGCTCAGGGTGACTTCAAGGAGGCCATCCCGCACGGCAAGCTCAAGCATGGCCAGGCCTACAAATGGCACGCCGGCACCACCGACGGGATCGACGACAGCACGGAGTGGTCGGACTACTGTGAGGTCGGGGTCGACACCGAGGCACCGGACACCAAACCGACCGTCTCCTCGACCGATTTCCCGGCTGAACAGGAGGGCAAGGCCGCGGGCCAACCCGGTAGCTTCACCTTCCGGACCAACGGTGCCAAGGACTCGGCCTACGGCAACGACATCGCCTACTACGAGTGGGCCATCGGCGACGACGAGCCGGGCAACAGGGCGACGCCGGACCGCACGGGTGGCGACGCCACCATCAGGATCACGCCGACGACCTTCGGTCCCAGCGTCCTCTACGCGCGCAGTGTCGACCGAGCGGGCAACCGCGGCCCCCTCACGCAGTACGTCTTTAAGGCCGTGCGCCCCTGCCCGGACGAGCTCACCGACGCCTGCTCCGCCGCCACGTACCACCTCGATCAGACCACCTCGGGCACCAGTCCGGACAGCAGCGGCAAGAACCGCACGCTGACCGTGTCAGGTGCCGACCCGGTGGCCGGTCACAAGGCCCCGGGCCAGCCCTCCGACAAGGCTCTGCGCTTCAACGGCACCAGCGACTACGCTTCCGCGTCCTCGCCGGTGGACACCCGGCAGGCCTTCACCGTGAGCGCGTGGGTCCGTCCCACGGCCCTCGACCGCAACCTCATGGTGGTGAGCCAGTCCGGCGAGCACGCCTACAACTACGCGCTGTACTACTCGTCCACCTTCAAGCGTTGGGTCTTCGGCCGACTCGGAGAGGACAAAGCGCCCACGGACACGGACGACTTGGCGCGGGCCATGCCCAAGGCAGAACAGCAACAGCGCCCGGGGGAGTGGACGCACCTCGCGGGAACTTATGACCCGCAAGCGAGGAAGATCCGCCTGTACGTCAATGGCGTTCTCGAGGGCGAGGCGTCCTCCACGGCGAACTGGAACGCCACTAAGGGTCTCGAAGTGGGCCGTTCCCTCTGGGACAACCGCTTCGACAGTAACTTCGCCGGTGACATCGACGACGTGCGTGTGCACGCTGGACTGCTGAACAGCAGCGACATCACCCATCTCGCCAATCGCTGACGCGACCTCATCCACACGACCGGACCGCGCCGGAGACCCCGCCTCCGGCGCGCCATCCCGGCATGTCCCGATATACCCCTAAGAAGGGATCAGCCGTGCAAAACGGCTCATTCGGTCTACCCGGCCGATTCCAACGACGGAGACAACGCAACCGAAGATTGCGGACAGCCCTGTCCGCCACGACCGCTGCCGGCCTGATCGTCACGCTCCTGCAAGGAGCACCGATGTCCTGGGCCGACGAGCAGTCCCGGGACGAGCGGCGCCCCGAGACGCAGAGCACCCCCTCCATACCCGTCACCGATGTCGGCATGAAGCCGCTGCCGGAGGACGAGACGGTCGCGGCCGCCAAGAAGCCCCTGCCCACGGTTCAGTGGCCGGCCCCCGCTTCCGCCGAGGCGCCGATCATCGACGCGGGAGCCACCCGCTCGGTGGCGCCGAAGACGGGCGCGAAGAAGGTACGGGTCGGTTCGCTTCCCATACGCGTCGGGGCAGCGGCCTCGACTCAGCTGGAGCGCTCGGCCCGCGCTTTCGGCGCCGCCCCTGACAAGCAGGCGGCCGCCCCCGCCAAGGTACGCGTCGACATCCTGGATCGCTCGGTCGCTCGCAAGGCGGGCGTCGACGGAATCCTGCTGAAGGTCACCCGGGCGGACGGCGGCAAGGCCGCTGCCCCAGTGAACCTGGAAGTCGACTACTCGAAGTTCGCAGGGGCTTATGGCGGGGACTGGGCGTCGCGCCTGACCCTCGCCTCACTTCCCGGGTGCGCCCTCGACGGCACGGCAGCCGGGTGCAGCGACCGGAAGGCACTGAAGACCCACAACAGCGTGCGCGGGGGAACGCTGACCGCGGATGTCGCGGCACAGCCGGTCGCGCCGAAGAACGCGGTTGCGGCTGCGGCGCCCCAACTGCTGGCGGTCACGGCCGGTGCATCCGGCGCGGCAGGCAGTTACGGAGCAACTTCGCTCGCCCCGTCCGGCAGCTGGCAGATGGCCGGCAACACCGGCAGTTTTTCATGGCAGTACCCTCTGCGCGTCCCGCCTGCGGTTGCGGGCCCCTCGCCCAAGCTGGCGATCAATTACAACTCCGGAAGCATCGACGGCCGCGTCGGCTCCACGAACAATCAGCCGTCCTGGGCCGGTGAGGGCTTCGACCTCTCCGTGGGTTTCATCGAGCGCTCCTACCAGTCGTGCAAGGAAGACGGGCACGACACCGAGGGCGAGGAGAAGTACGACCAGTGCTGGCACTCCGACAACGCCACCATGAACTTCGGCGGGCGCAACGGGGAGCTGGTCAAGAAGTCCGACGGGACCTGGCGTCTCAAGTCGGACGACGGTACCCGGATCGAGCGCAAGACCGGGGGTGCCAACGACGACGACAAAGGTGAGTACTGGGTCGTCACCACAACCGACGGCACTCGCTACTACTTCGGCAAGGGCAAGCGGACATCCGACGACAAGGAGAGCACCAAGTCCGCCTGGACCACACCGGTCTATGGAGACGACAAGGACGAGCCGTGCCACGGGGACTCCTTCAAGGACTCCCGGTGTCAGCAGGCCTGGCGCTGGAACCTCGACTACGTCGTGGACGTGCACGGCAACTCCATGACGTACTACTGGGAGACCGAGAAGAACCGTTACGGTGCCGACCGGGATGACACTTCTGTCTCCTACGACCGCGGCGGTTACCTCAAGCGCATCGAATACGGCACGCGGGAAGGTTCCGAGCGTTCCGGCAAGGCGCCGGCGCAGGTGGTCTTCAGCGTCGCCGAACGGTGCACGGGAACTGCTTCCGACTGTGAGCCGGGAGATCTGAAGGAGGAGACGGCCAAGCGCTGGCCGGACGTCCCTTACGACCAGATCTGCACCGACGACAAGCACTGCAAGGACCAGTGGGCGCCCACCTTCTTCACTCGCAAGCGCCTGTCCTCCATCACCACTCAGGTGCTCAAGGGCAATGCTTACCAGGACGTCGACGAGTGGCTACTCGACCACTACTTCCCCGTCCCGGGCGACGGACTTACCGGCGGCCTCTGGCTGAAGTCCATTGCCCACAACGGCAAGGCGCAGGGCTCCACCATCTCGCTGCCGAAGACCATCTTCTACGGAACTCAGCTCACCGGCCGGGTGGACAAGTCGTACGACGACCGCCCCGCCATGGTGAAGTGGCGGATACGGGCCATCCAGTCGGAGTCCGGTGGCACGGTCTCGGTGAACTACAAGGCGCCGGAGTGCACTCCGTCCAATTTGCCTGATCCCGCCGACAACTCCAAGCGGTGCTTCCCGTCCTTCTGGTCCAAATCGGGCTCGATCGGTGAGAAGGAGGACTGGTTCCACAAGTACGTCGTCGACAACGTCGTCGAGGACGGGCGACTGGCCAACGGCACCAACAAGGTGACCCGCTACGACTACCTGGGCGGCGCGGCCTGGCACTACGACGAGAGCGAGATCGTCAAGAGCAAGAACAAGACCTGGAGCCAGTGGCGCGGTTTCCAGAAAATCCGGGCCACTGTCGGCGACACTGGTACCAAGCAGCTCCGCACGGAGACCACCTACCTGCGGGGCATGGACGGCGACCGCAAGAACAAGGATGGGGGAACGCGGTCCGTCACGGTCCGGGCCAGCGACGGCACCGAGGTCAAGGACCTGGACCGTACGCAGACCTTCATCCTGGAACAACGGCAGTTCAACGGCTCGTACGACGACTCCGCCGAGGTGGCGGGAAAGGTCAACACGCCCTGGGTTTCCGAACCAACCGCCGTGGAGGGTGAAGACAAGGCCACTCTTGCCGGCACCGCCAGGACGGTCAATCGGACCACGTTGGACAAGGGCGTGCGTCGTACGGGTGTCGAGCACACCTACGACGCCTACGGCATGCTCGCGTCTTCCTACGACCTCGGTGACATGGGCACCGATGGGAAGAACGACGGTGACGACGCCAAAGACGACACCTGCACGGTTTACGAATACGTCCGTAACACCGATGCCAACCTGCTGACACTCGTCAAGCGCACGGCTACTTTCTCCAAGGCGTGCGGCCGGTCCAATGGTCCGTCCGACGCGATATCCGAGGTACGTACGAGCTACGACCACGGCCCCTACGGTGGCACCCCCTCGAAGGGAGACGTCACCCGGACCGAGGAACTCAAAGGATTCGACGGCGATACCCCGCAATTCATCACCGTCACCGAGAGCGACTACGACGCCCATGGCCGTGTGACCTCATCGACGGATGTGGGTAAGCGCACCACGACGACCGAATACACCCCGGCCATCGGTGGGCCTGTTACCGGCATGGCGGTGACAGACGCGCTCAAGCGAAAGATCACCTCCACCGTCGACCCCGCCTGGGGTCTGGTCACCGGCAGCGTCGACGCCAACCGGCTGCGCACCGATATGGTCTACGACAGCCTGGGGCGCCGCCTCAAGGTCTGGCTGCCGGGCCGCAGCAAGGGCAGCGATCTGCCCAACTCCGAGTACGTCTACCTCATTCGTAACGACGCACCGAACATCATCACCACCAAGTCGCTGCTTCCGAACGGTGACATCAAGATCAGCCACCAACTGCACGACGGTCTGCTGAGGCCCGTGCAGACCCAGGGCCCCAGCCCCAATGGCGGTCGGATCATCTCGGACACGGTGTACGACTCGCGCGGCCTGAGCGTGAAGGCCGTCGGCCCGTACTACAACGCCAAAAACCCCGACACCTCGGTCGTGGACCCGTCGGCCTCGGCGGACGGCGCCCCGACGGAGACCGAGACCGTCTTCGACGCCGCAGGTCGGAAGACCGACGCGATCCTCAAGGTCAAGAACAGGGAGAAGTGGCGCACCACCACGACGTACCACGGTGACCACACCGACGTCACCCCGCCGTCCGGGGAGACGCCCCGCACCACGTACACCAACGCCCAGGGGCTGACCACCAAGCTCCTGGAATACAAGGGATCCACGCCCACCGGTGAGGCGGACTCCACTTCCTACACCTACGACCGCACCGGGCAGCTGACCTCCGCCGAAAGCCCAAGCGGCGACCGCTGGTCGTTCGAGTACGACGTCCGGGGCCGGAAGGTCGCTTCCGAAGACCCCGACAAGGGTCGCACAGAGCTCACCTACAACGACCTCGATCAGGTCGTCTCCTCCACCGACGCCCGCAAGAAGACCCTGAACTACCAGTACGACCTGATCGGTCGGCCGACGGCCGTCTACGACGGCAAGACGCAGCTGACAGGGTGGACGTACGACAGCGCTCCCAACGGCATCGGGCGGCCGGCTACCACCACGCGCTTCGTGAAGGACGCGCGTGCTGCCGAACCGCAGGCGTACACCACGGTGATCGACGCCTACGACACCGCAGGCCGTCCGACAAAGAGCACGATCAAGATCCCCAAGGTGGAGGGCAAACTCGCCGGCGACTACACGACGAGCACGGCGTACAACCCGGACGGCTCCATCAAGTCCGCGACGCTCCCGGGCGGTGGCGGCCTGCCCGCCGAGACGATCAACATCGGATACAACCTGGTCGGCCTGCCACTGCACATGCTCGGGCTGAGCGACTACGTCCGGGAGACCAAGTACTCCAACTACGGCGAGACGCTCCAGCTGGGGATGGGCCTCTCGAGCGGCGACAAGTACACCTGGCGGACCAGCTTCTACGAGGAGGGCACACGGCGGCTCCAACGCGCTCGACTGGACCGGGAGACCGTCAAAGACGCCGACTCCGACGTCGACTACACCTACGACCCGGCCGGCAATACGACGAAGATCGCTGATACGCCGACCAATCATCCAGCCGATGTGCAGTGCTTCCGCTACGACTACCTGCGCCGTCTGACGGACGCGTGGGCCCAGGGCACGAACGACTGCGCGACGGACCCGGCGAAGGCGGCCCTGGGCGGCCCGGCCCCCTATCGGCAGTCCTTCGAGTACGACGTCGCGGGCAACCGCACCAAGGAGGTCAACTACGCCACAGCGCCGGGCGGTACGCAGACCACCCGGGTATACCACCCTCGAGGCAAGGGCAATGCGTCCTCGCACGCCCTCGAGTCGGTCGACGTCACGGAGACCACCGGCGGTAAGACGATCGAGACGAAGGACACCTACGAGTACGACGCGGTCGGCAACACGACCTCACGGAAGCTGGGAACCAGTCCGAAGCAGAACCTGGTCTGGGACGTCGAAGGACGCCTGAGCCAGCTGACCCCGGAGGGCGGCAAGGCGACTTCGTTCGTCTATGACGCCGGCGGCAACCGGTTGCTGCGGCGGGATGCCACGAGCAACACCGTGACTCTGTACCTGGGTTCGATGGAGCTCGCCCTCGACACGAAGGAGTCCGACCCGGCCAAACAGTCCGTCACAGGCACGCGTTACTACGCACACGGTGGCCAGCAGGTCGCGGTCCGTACGCCCAAGGGCGTCCACTGGCTCGGCGGCGGCCAGAACGGCACGGCAGAACTCGCCGTGAACGCCAAGACGCAGGGAATCACCCAGCGGCGGACCTTGCCGTTCGGCGGACCACGTGATGCCAAGCCGGTCGCCTGGCCGAACGACAAGGGTTTCCTGGGTGGCACGATGGACTCCTCCACGGGCCTGACGCATCTGGGGGCCCGGGAGTACGACCCCAACTCCGGTCGTTTCATTTCGGTCGACCCCGTCGCAGATCTCTCCGACCCCCAGCAGCTGCACGCCTACGCGTATGGCCGAAACAACCCGCTAGGATTCCCGGACCCGTCCGGAATGCTCTTCGGCATCAGCTGGGACGACGTCAAGGACGTCGTCTCGGACTATGGTCATGAGACGCTGGACGTGATCGGCATGGCGCCGGTGGTCGGCGAGTGGGCCGACGGATTGAACGGCCTGTGGTACCTGGGTGAGGGCGACTCCCTCAATGCGACGCTCTCCTTCGCGTCGGCGGTACCGATCGCCGGGTACGCCGCGACGGCGGCCAAGGGTGCGAAGTATGTCGAGGAAGGTGCCGACGCGGCCAAGGCGGTCGAGAAGACCGAGGCGGCGGTTGAGGACACGGCGAAGGCGGCCACCAAGACCGAGGAAGCCTCGAAGGACGTGGCCAAGGCCGTGGAGGAGGCGACGCCGCCGCCTGCTCCGAAGCCCAAGCCCGAACCGAAGCCTGAGGCCCCGGCCGAGCCCAAGCCGAAGCCGGCGCCGGCGGCGGAGAAGGCCGATCCTGTCTCGAGCGGCAAGGCACCGGATGGGGGTGGCAAGAGCCCGGGCAAGAGCGAGGGCGGTGGCAAGGCTTCGTCCTGCAGTGACAACAGCTTCGTTCCCGGTACTGAGGTCGTTCTCGCGGACGGCACGGCGAAGCCGATCGAGAAGCTGGAGATCGGTGACAAGGTCCTGTCCACCGACCCGGAGAAGGGCATCACCGAGCCAAAGCCCGTGTCCGCAACCATCGAGGGCCATGGCACCAAGCAGTTGGTGGAGCTGACCGTCGACACGGACGGCGACCGCGGTACGGCGACGGATACCATCACGGCGACTGCCAACCACCCCTTCTGGCTTCCTGAGCTGAAGAAGTGGATGAACGCGGATGAGGTCAAGCCGGGGCAGTGGCTGCGGACTTCGTCTGGCACGTGGGTCCAGGTCACGGCGGTCCAGGCACGGACTGAACAGGCGACTGTACACAACCTCACTGTGGACGGGATCCACACGTACTATGTGCTGGCGGGGGCCACACCGGCACTCGTCCACAACTGCAATCTTTCGGCACGAGCAAGTGAAATTCACGCGGCTGAGCCAGATAAGTTCGTTCGCAAGAACGTGAGTACGGTGGCTGTGATCAGGGCGGACACTCCTCATGGGCCGGTCAATGTAGTTGCCGGGTCTGGAGACGGATTGACGCCTGCGCAGATGTCGGCAGTCGGCAAGGGAGAGATCGTCGCCGACAACATTCCTGATACTCACGCAGAGCAGAACGCCCTGCTCTTCATTAATGCAATGGGTTGGACTCCCATTGCAGGGGGCACTTCCCGCAACGTGTGTCTGGGGAGGTGTGCCCCGCTCATCCGCGGCACCGGCGGTAAGATGATGGGCGAGGTGTACCCCGGAAATGGGAAAAGTACAACTCGTCAGAGGAGCTTTGAGTGGTAGTTGATGAGGCTGTTGTGGCGGCCCTCCGCGGGCAATCACAGACTCAGGTCGCAACCTTCGTAGCAGGTTGCGCGGAGCGGATGGCGCAAGTATTCACCGGGTTGTCCGGAAGTGACTCTGCCCGGGGCGATGACGCCGATGTCATCATCCGGCTCATGGAGGACCTTTGGGGCCCTACAATCTCGGTTACTGCTTTCCGGGAATACGTGACGTCATTGGACGGGTTCCAGGAACTCGAGCCCTCCGATGAGGGGATCACCGATGTGGTAGGTACCTATTCCTTCTACTCGGTGCTCGTGCTGCGCTATGCGGCTCTCTATCGCTTCAGCGCCGATGTCGAAGATGCACTCAAGTGTGCGCATGCAAGCTTGACGGCTATGGGACAACTGGATCGGAACGTTCCTGGCGCCGGATTCTTTGCCCAAGAGGCTCGACTTCAGCGGCTTGCTACTTCCACGTGCCCGTTGGATGAAGTGAGTGCGAATATTCTTTCGCAGCTGAGGGACGACGATCGGGCCGTTAGCCGCGAGCGCCTGAAAGCGATTCAGGGGCGATTGGCCTGCTGAGCCGGTAAGTGATCCAGGAGCCCCACCGCAGTAGGTCTTCGGTGGGGCTCCTGAGATTTTTGAGCGCGATGCTGAGGCAACGTCAGCAGATGGCGGCTGTGCCGAAAATGCTGTCCAGAGGATGCGATCGACGCCTTGCTCCAAGAGCAGGTTGCAGTCCGGTGGGGGAGGCTGGGGAGGCGGCGGAGTCCGGCCGGTTGAGGACCTAGCGAAAGCGTCTGGTGAGGTCGGCTGGGTCGAGGGTTGACCAGTCGGCGTGGTGAAGGCGAGGCCTCCATGCCGGATCGTGGCGTCGGATGCGGGAGTAGCGGCTGGTTGTGTGCGGCTCCCAAGTACTGCCCGACGGGCACAACCCAACGGGAGGATCAGCCGCCGCAGTGGTCGTGTGAGGATCGAAAGATCACCCGAAGCACGGACTTCCCGTTTGTGATTGTGTGGTGTGGTGTCAGCGGGTTGGGTGTCAGCGTGCCTGAGTCTCACTGAACGGGTGTTGGCCTGCTCTTTTCGACTGCCGGTCGCAGGCATGGTGGCTGTCGCAGAGCGAGGAAATGGCTGTCGTGCTCTGCGAGTTGGGCGTAGCACACCTGATGGGTGGCTGACGTAGGGATGCCCATTCCTGTACACCTGGTGCCGCCGTCCCGGTGTGCTGGTGGGTATGACTCCACGGTCTTCGCCACGTGCTGCCTCTGCCCCGGTCTTGGGGGAGGGGACAAGCTCGTCGTCTGCCGCTTCCCCGCAGCTTCGCTCGCCCGTGCAGGACCGGGCGTTGATCCGCCAGGTGGTGGTGCGGCGCCTGCTGGCCCTTCGTGAGGCGGGCACGCTTCAGACGGTCCATGTGCGGATCGCTGCGGAGACGGCCGGGGTGCATCTGCGGACGGTGTGGAACTGGCTGGCCCGAGCACAGGACACGGGACAAGTGGAAGGGGAGCGGCGGCGTGCGGCGTACACGGTCACGGACGAGGTGTGGGCCCGGCTGTCGAACCTGGGCGGGAACGTCAAGGCGCTGCACCGCTGGATGCGGGAACAGGCCGAAGCCGCGGATCCTGAACGGGATGTGCCGGGCGCGGACCGGGTTCCGGCGCTGACGACGCTGCATGACGCGATCCGCCGCGAGAAGCAGGCCGGCCGTACCCTGGCGGTCTCCCGTCCCGCTCATGCCCGCCGTATCCCCGAGCGTTACGACCGCGCGCTGGCCGAGCTCGCCCTGCCGGGTACCGTCGATGAGTCAGGCCGGCCTGCCCCGCCCGCTACCGAGCCCGGCGGGGATGACAGCACGCGGGAGCAGCCAGGCCCCTCCTCGTTCGGCCAGGGGGTACGGCTCTACGCCCCGGGCGCCCGCATGGTCTCCACCCTCCAGCTCGGCGAGGTCACTGAAGCGCTCGCGCATACCGTCGCCGCACGGGGTGTGCTGTGCGTGTACGGGGACACCGGGCAGGGGAAGACGGTTGCCTTTCATCAGGCCCTGAGACGGCTGCCGCGCCGTGTTCCGGTCCGTCATGCGCTGGTGGCGGTGAAGCCGGCCCTGCCGCAGCTGCGCGCTGCGCTGCTCACCGCCTTCGGCTTGCCCGCCACGTCCTTGACGAACCGTACGGATGCGGCTGATCGCGCGCTCCTGGGCGCTCTGAAGGATCCGGGGGTGCTGGTCGTCGATGACGTTCAGCGCATTGCCGCCCCCGAGCTGGACTACCTGCGTCTGCTGGTCGACACGCCTGCTACCCAGACGTCTGTGGTGCTGTGCGGAGCCGGCGCCGAGCGCACCCTGGCCCGTGCTCCCGCGCTGGCTTCACGGGTACTGACCTGGCAGCACACGCCACGCCTGGGCCCCGCGCAGGTTCCCGGCGTGCTGCGCCTGTTCCACCCGCTGTGGCACACCGCGGCCGACGAGGATCTGCTCCATGCGGACAAGACGTGCGCGCGGGGGAACTTCCGTACCTGGGCGAAGATCACCTCCCACGTGTACGCGGCCCTGGACCGCGGCTCCGGTACCGCGGTGGATCGTGCGTTGCTGACGTGGGCCTGCTCCCGCCTCGGCCCCAGCCTTTGATGCGGCCGTTTCCGTAGAGGCACGGAGGAGCCCCATGAACGCAACCACCCCCGACGACGCCGGGCGGGTGCCCTCACCGCACCTGGCCCTCGACGCCGTGTCGCTGACTGCCCTGCACGGCCCTGCGGTCCGGCGCCTGCTCGCTCTGCGCGCGGAGGGCCGGCTCACCCGCGGTCACGTCCACACCACGGCACAGTGCCTGAACGTCTCCGACCGCACGGTCTGGCGCTGGCTGGCGGATGCCACCACCGCCCCCACCACGGCTGCTTCTCCGGGCGCCCGCCGCACCAACCGCTTCGAGATCACCCCTGAGCTGCGGGTGCTGCTGGCGTACTGGCACGGCAACGCCTCCGCGGTCCACCGCGAGCTCCTCGCCCGCGCCCGTACCGCCAGCACGGCGCCATCCGAAACGACCGGCACCGCGACGAGTGCCGACTCCGGCCTGCCACGGCCGCCCGCACCCGTTCCGGGCGGCGCGCCACCGGCCGCGGTCCCGCTGCTGGAGCCGGTGCCGTCGCTGGCGACGTTCCTGCGCGCGGTGCGCCGGGATCTGACGGCGGGGGAGCGGGCCGGTTACCGCCACGGGCCCGAGGCCGCCCGCGCCCACGACGTCTTCGCCAAACGCCCCCGCACCTGGCGCAACGAGGTGTGGGAGGCCGACCATGTCCAGGCCCCGCTGCGCGTGGACGCCGACGGCACCTTGCTCCACCCCTACGTCACCTGGTTCATCGACTGCGCCACCAAAGCCGTCACCGGTGCCGCCGTCACCCCGGGCTTCCCCACCCGAGCCTCGGTCCTGGCCGCGCTGCGCTCCGCGATCGTGCGGACCGACCCGTACGGGCCGTTCGGCGGGCTGCCCGAGCATCTGCGGTTCGACCGCGGCCGTGACTTCCTCTCCCGCACCGTCACCACCGCCCTGACCACCCTCAACGCCGACCTCACCGTCCTGCCCCCGTACAGCCCGCACCTGAAAGGCAGCATCGAGAACCTCAACCACAGCGCCACCGTGATGCTCTTCGCCGCCCTGCCCGACTACACCCCCAAACCCCGCAAGCCCCCCACCAGCCCCCCGCGTAAGCACCCCGACCCCAAGTCCGCCGGCCCGCTCATGACCTTCCAGGACTTCACCGAACAACTCCTGTCCTGGGTGACCTGGTGGAACACCGGGCATCGCCCCGCCGAACTGCACGGCACCACCCCGCTTGAGGCATGGCAGGCCGACCCGACGCCGCTGCGCGACGTTCCCGCCGAGGACCTATGGTCCTTCACCCTCGAAGACGACGGCCGCACCCGCACCGTCACCAGCCACGGCATCCGCTTCAAGAACCGCGACTACCTCGCCGACTGGATGACCGGACAAGCCGGCCGCAAGGTCACCGTGCGCTTCATGCCCCACCACACCCACGAGATCGGAGTCTGCGACTTCCAAGGCCGCCACCTCGGCACCGCCCACCTGGCCGATCAGGCCACCGACGAACAACGCACCGCCCTGCGCCGTGCCCGCAACCAGCGCGCCCGCCGCCTGCGCGCTGACGCGAAAGCCGCCGAACGCCTCCGCCACGAACGCTTCGCTCCCGCCACCACACCCGCCCCGGCGCAGCGCCTGGACGCGATCACCACCACCGAAGCCACCCGGGAGCTGGCCCGCTACGAGAAAGCCGATCTCACGGCGCTGGCGCTGCCCGATCTGATCCCGCTCCCGCCACCGTGCGATGACTGGGCCACCCCCACCAGCCTCAAAGCCCTCACCCGGCCCGCCACTCCCGCTCCCACCCCCGACCACCGCGACGACGAGGACACCCCATGAGCCGCCTGCCGCCCGCCCCCACCGACCAGTACGTGTCCCTGCCCGACGCACGTCTCGTGAGTACCCGCGCCCTGCTCACCGCCCGGGAGAACCTCACCGACACGATCGAGGCCCGCGCCATGACGTGCCTCTACGGCGGCGCCGGCTTCGGCAAGACCGTCGCCGCCACCAGCTGCCTGCGCGCCCTCGAAGCCAGCGAGGACATCCGCCGCATCACCTTCCACACCCGCCCCACCACCCGCACGATCCGCCAGGAGCTGTTCACCGCCCTCGAACTGCCGGGCCAGCCCCCGCGCTACGCCAGTGAATTCGACCAGCTCCTCAAGACCGCGCTTGCCTCGCATCCACGCACCCTGGTCCTGGACGAGGCACAGTGGCTGAGCGGTCCCCTGCTGGAATACGTCCGATACCTCTGGGACGACCCCCACACCCAGCTCGCCGTCGTCTTCGTCGGCGGTGAAGGCTGCTACCACGCGCTACGCAAAGAGCCGATGCTGTCCTCCCGCATCTTCATCTGGCAGCACTTCACCCGCCTCACCCCCGCCGAAGTCCTCGAAGCCATCCCGCTCTACCACCCCATCTGGGCCGACGCCGACCCTGAAGACATCGCCTTCGCCGACAGCCGCGCCGCCCATGGCAACTTCCGCAACTGGGCCCGTCTCACCGCCCACACCCACACCGCTCTGCACCGCACCGGACGCACCCGAGTCGACCAAGAAGTCCTCCGCTGGGCCTTCAGCCGCCTCGGCACCGCCTGACCTACCCCGTCCCAGTCCGTACTGGCCTGTGCCCTGCGGGAGGATGATGCATGCCCGTTGCCGCCGTGAGTCGAGGTTGTCCGTGACGCCCCCTGCCTCCGAGCCCACCACCGCGCCGCCCGCCGTCTCCGCCCCCTCTGCACCCCGCCGTGTGCTGCGCCCGGATCAGCAGGCGGCGGTGGACCGTGGAGTACGCGGCCTGAAGAAGCCCGGCACCCGGGGGCACATGGTGTCGGCGTGCGGGACGGGCAAGACGCTGATCGCGCTGCGTACCGCCGAGGCATTGAACGCCGATCACCTCCTCATCGCCGTACCGTCTCGGGACCTGATCGGCCAGTGGGCCCAAGTCGCCCGTGCGGATGGCCGTACCGAACCGCTGATGGCTGTCTCCTCGCTCCGGGCCGAGAAGCATCCGCTGCTCGCCGAGGCCGGAGCGGTGTCCACGGGTTCGGGGGAGTACCTGGCGTACTGGCTCGCCCGCCACAAAAAGGCGACGGTGTTCGTCACGCTCGATTCCCTCCCCAGGATCGAGGAGGCCCTGCACTCGGTCTTCACCGCCCCCGTCTTCGACCTCATGATTGTGGACGAGGCGCACCGAACCGCAGGCAGCTGGGACAAACAGTGGACGATGCTCCACGACAACCAGCACGTCCGGGCCGACCGCCGCCTCTACCTCACGGCGACGCCGTACGAGTGGGAGGCGCCGCGCCTGGGCGAAGTCCCGGACACTCGCCCGCGCCCCAAGCGCAGTCCCCAGGCTGCACCCGCGTGGGAGTCCCCGTCCCTGGTCGCCTCGATGGACGATCCGAAAGTGTTCGGCCCCCGCCTGCACACCTACACCCACGCGGCCGCGATCGAGGACGGTGTCCTGGCCGACTACCAGCTCCTCGTCCCCACCATCACCGACACCGACCTGCGCACGGTCCTGACCGACCCCGATGGCGCGCACACAGGTTTCGCCCCGACCGCGCGCCGGACGACCGCTCTACACCTGGCGGTCCTCAAAGCGATGACCGAGCACGACCTCAAGCATGTGATCGTCTACTTCCAGCAGGTCGCGGACGCCGCCGACTTCGCCCGCCAGTTCCCCCACACCCTGCGCACCCTCCCTCCTGAGCAGCGTCCCTCCTGGGCCAGCACCCTGTCCGTCTCCTCGATCAACGGCAACCACACCCCCGACCAGCGCGCGAAGCTCCTCGACCGGTTCGCGAACGCTGATCGCGCTGTGATCACCAACGCCCAGGTGCTGTCCGAGGGCATCGACCTGCCAGCCGTCGACGCGATCGTCTTCGCCTCCCGCACCGAGAGCGTGCGCCGGATCGTCCAGGCCCTGGGCCGCGCCCTACGCAAACCCCCCACCGTCGACGTGAAGACCGCGAGCCTGGTCATCCCCGCCTACATCCCACCCGACGCCGACCCCACCGACCTTCTCGACACCCCCTACGAAGCCCTCTGGCTGATCACCGCAGCACTGCGCCACCACGACCAGACCATCGCCGCCCGCGCCCCCCGCAAGACCACCGCGCACCGCCTGGACGAGATCACCCACCGCCTGATCACCCGCCGGTTCCGCTTCGACTTCACCCTCGACCCCGACACGATCGCCCGCGCCATGGACCTGTTGGCCTGGCCCTCTACCGGCGCGGTGCTCTCGGCACCCCGTCGCGCCGGCCTGGCCGCCGCCATCCGCTACCACGTCGAACACGGGCACCTGAAGGTCCCGGTCGACTACACCGACGCCTACGGCTACCGCCTGGGAGCCTTCATCGCCGGCCAGCGCACCGCCCGCCGCCGCGGCACCCTGACCGCCGACTGGATCGCCGAGCTCGAAACCCTCGGCATGATCTGGGACGAGAACGAAGCCGCCTTCGAAGGCAACATGACCCTCATCGAGGCCTTCCACACCGAACACGGCCACCTCGCCATCCCCGCCCATGCCCCCGGTGGCCAGTTCCTCGTCGACCAACGCGGCCTTGCCCGCAAAGGCCAGCTCTCCGAAGCCCGCCGCGCGCGCCTCACAGGCCTCGATCCCGACTGGCTCCTCCCATACGGACCCGACTGGCACCGCAAGTACCACCTCCTGGCTCACCACATTCAAGACGGACACGACCCCGCCACGCTGCGCCGCGACACGGTGATCGACGGCGTGAAGGCCGGCGCTTGGCTGCAGCGTCAGCTCACCACCTGGGGCAGCCTCAACGACGGTCAGCGCCACCTCTTGACCCGCCTCGGCCTTACTCCGGACCAGATCACCCTGCGGACGAAGAAAACCACCCCCGCCCCCGCCGCACCCAGCACTCCCCAGACCAGGAGACGCCGGTCCTTCGAACAGACAGCCCTACTGCTGCGCGCCTTCGTGGAGCGGCACGGCCGTCCTCCTGGCGCCCGGGAGGGAATCGAGGTCGACGGGGAACGCGTCATGATCGGGCCCTGGCTCTGCAAGATCCGCACCAGCCAGAAGAACAGCCAACTCTCCGAGAAAAGAAGCCAGTTGATCCAGAGCATCCTCCGCGAAGTCGGCGGGGTCACCGCTGAAAAGGAGCGCTCCGAACTCTCAGAGATCTCGTAAATTTTTTGCCCATGAAATCGCTGAGGAAGCACCCTCGAAACGCTACAGTTGAGAACCTGAAGGAAGCCGCCGAGCCTGAGAGCGCACACTTTTTGCAAGAGCGGTACCTGTCAGCTTGGTGAACCCGGCAGGCCCGAACCCCGGACGACACCAGTCGCCTAGCCAGCCGCTTTTAGGAGTTCGCGGAGCGGACTCCGTTCAGCGAGAGACCGCGGAGCGGGATCTCGCTGGCTCGGATCGCGGAGCGATCTGAGTTCCGGTCGCGAAGCGGCCGGCCTGCGTCACGGAGTGACGCAGCGTCAGCGATGCGGAGCATCGCGACGTATCCGTCGCGTAGCGACGGCGCGTCGTCTTCGCGGAGCGAAGCGCGCGC
>NZ_JBVJJR010000009.1:0-251182 GCF_055585605.1 Streptomyces sp. NPDC052910 | reverse complement strand
CCGGTCCGGCAGCAGCGGCTCAATCCGCGCCCACTGCGCGTCTGTCAACGGCACACCGGATCAACGATCAGATGATCCGAAAGAAACGGCCTAGCCGTCCGCGTCCTCGGTATCCGTGGCCGACAGCTTCTGCTCCAGCACACCGCCCTCGCCCGGGGCCAGCGTGCTGAGGATCCGCTCGAGGTCTTCGATCGAGGCGAACTCGACCACGATCTTGCCCTTCTTCTGCCCGAGGTCGACCTTGACCCGGGTTTCGAAGCGGTCGGACAGCCTGGACGCCAGATCACTCAGCGCCGGGGACACCCGAGCGCCGGCCCGCGGCCCCTTGGCCTTCGCCGACTTCTTCGTCCGGGAGCCCATCAACTGGACGATCTCTTCCACCGACCGTACCGACAGGCCCTCCTGCACAATGCGGCGGGCGAGCTTCTCCTGCTCCTCGACGTCGTCCACGGCGAGCAGAGCCCGACCGTGCCCGGCGGACAGCACGCCCGACGCCAGCCGGAGCTGCACCTCGGGTGAGAGCTTGAGCAGCCGCAACGTGTTGGAGACCTGCGAGCGGGAGCGCCCGATACGGTCCGCCAGCTCGTCGTGCGTGCAGGCGAAGTCCTTGAGCAGTTGGTCGTAGGCCGCCGCTTCCTCCAGCGGGTTCAACTGCGCACGGTGGAGGTTCTCCAGGAGGGCATCCAGGAGGAGCTTCTCGTCCTCCGTCGCCCGGACGATCGCCGGGATGCTCTCCAGCCCGGCCTCACGGCAGGCACGCCAGCGGCGCTCTCCCATGATGAGCTCGTAGCGCTCCGGAGCCAACTGCCGGACCACCACCGGCTGGAGCAGGCCCACCTCGCGGATCGAGGTGACCAGCTCCGCCAGGGCGTCCTCGTCGAACACCTCGCGCGGCTGCCGGGGGTTGGGGGTGATGGAGTCCAGCGGCAGCTCGGCGAAGTGCGCCCCAGCCACCGTCTCGGTGGGCTCGGGCTCAGGGTCGGGCCGCCGGACATCCGCCGGCTCCGCCGCGGGTACCCCGCTCTCGGGAGGCGTCACGCCGGTCGGCGCGATCCCCCGGTCGGCGGTCAGCAGCGGCACCGCAGTGGGAGACGTGGCACCGGGCCCCACCGTGGGGGTGCCGATCTCCGCCCCCTTCGGTGCCGCCGGGATCAGGGCCCCGAGCCCACGGCCCAGGCCTCTACGTCGTTCACTCACTGCAGCCCCTCCGACATGCTGTGCTGGTCCTGCTGTTGCTGGTGGCCCACCGGCTGATAGCCCACCGTATGGGTCTCGTCGGCGTCGTAGTGCACGGAGACGCCCCGCAGCGCGATCTCGCGGGCCGCCTCCATGTACGACAACGCTCCACTGGATCCCGGGTCATATGTGAGCACCGTCTGGCCGTAGCTGGGGGCTTCGGAGATTCTCACCGAGCGCGGGATGCTGGTTCTCAGCACCTCCCGGCCGAAGTGGCTCCGCACCTCGTCGGCCACCTGGGAGGCGAGGCGGGTCCGTCCGTCGTACATGGTCAGCAGGATCGTCGACACATGCAGCTTCGGGTTGAGGTGGCCGCGTACCAGCTCCACGTTGCGCAGAAGCTGCCCCAGGCCCTCGAGCGCGTAGTACTCGCACTGGATCGGGATGAGCACCTCCGCACCGGCGACCAGCGCGTTGACCGTCAGCAGCCCCAGCGAGGGCGGGCAGTCGATGAGGATGTAGTCCAGCGGCTGCTCGTAGGCCTTGATGGCCCGGTCCAGCCGGCTCTCCCGGGCCACCAGGGAGACGAGCTCGATCTCGGCACCGGCCAGGTCGATGGTGGCCGGTGCGCAGAAGAGCCCTTCCACGTCCCGGACCGGCTGCACCACGTCGGAGAGCTTGCGCTGATCCACGAGGACGTCGTAGATGGACGGCACGTCGGCATGGTGGTCGATGCCCAGCGCCGTCGAGGCATTGCCCTGCGGGTCCAGGTCCACGACGAGCACCCGGTTTCCGTGCAGCGCCAAGGAGGCCGCCAGGTTCACCGTGGTCGTCGTTTTGCCGACGCCACCCTTCTGGTTGGCCACCACCATGACCCGGGTCTGGTCGGGACGTGGCATCCGGGTTTCACGTGAAACGACCTCTGCGGCATCCGGAAGGCCGGGGCCGGGGACCGGTTCGGAGTCGGCGGGGCGGGGGCCGGGGACCGGGTCGGCCATCGGCCCCGCGATATTGGCGTCGGACCGCAAGGATTCACTCTCCTCGACATCAGGCTCGCGATGGGGAGAGCCTGCCATGGTTCGCCGGGTACGAACCAGTGAGGCCCACTCTCCTGTGGATGAATCCACCGTGCCTGTGGATACCGGGGGAGGCTCCACAGTGTCGGCCGGCCGGCGGTCGCGGGCGGCGGCTGCACGACCGCGCCCGATGATCCCTTGCAGCAACGAGCGATGTTTCACGTGAAACACGATGCCCGCGACCCTCGGCTACCTTGTCACGACACTCCGTGACGCATACTTTAGGCAGCTTGTATGGAGCACTCCCGGTACCGCCGGCCGGAGTAATCAGCGGCGGATGATCAGCGGCGCCGGCGCGACCGGCTCGTCCGGGCGGCCTTGGCCCGCTTCGCCGCGAAGCGGACGCCGCCGGGGCTCTCCCCGACCTCGACCCGCACCAGCGTGGACGGCGGATCCACCACGCCCTCGCCGACCTGCAACACGGAGGTCCGCTCCACGCCGAGCCTGCTGAGCGCGGCGCGGGCCCCCTTCAGCTCTTCCTCGGCGGTGTCGCCCTTGAGGGCCAGCATCTCGCCGTACGGCCGCAGCAGGGGAACGCCCCAGCCGGCCAGCCGGTCCAGCGGAGCCACCGCACGCGCCGTCACCACGTGCACGGGCGGCAGCTTGCCCAGGACCTCCTCGGCACGGCCGCGGACGACCGTGACGTGGTCCAAGCCGAGCAGCTCGACGACCTCGGACAGGAAGGTCGTCCGCCGCAGCAGCGGCTCTAGCAGGGTGATCTGGAGGTCGGGACGGACCAGCGCCAGCGGGATGCCCGGCAGGCCGGCGCCCGAACCGACGTCGCACACGGAGACGTCCTGGGCGACGGCCTCGGAGAGCACGGCGCAGTTCAGCAGGTGCCGCTCCCAGAGCCGGGGGACCTCCCGGGGGCCGATCAGACCGCGCCGGACGCCCGCGTCCGCGAGCAGCTCGGCGTAGCGGACGGCGTCCTGAAAGCGGTCACCGAAAACCGCCCGAGCCTCCGGGGGCGCCGGGGGGAGCTCCGCTGCCTCTTCCACAGTGAACCGTCCTTCCGTACCACGTTGTATCGACGACTCTGCGTATCGACGAATGCGACGAATCTGTGGGACCCCGAACCTCGGAGTCCGATGTCAGGCTGACAAGGTTCGGCCCCGTCTGCGGACAGACGGGGCCGAAGCTACCGGGAATCGGGAGCGGGTCACACCGGCAGGACGACCACGCGGCGCTGGGGCTCCTCGCCCTCGGACTCGCTGCGCAGACCGGCGGCGGCCACCGCGTCGTGGACGACCTTGCGCTCGAACGGCGTCATCGGGTCGAGCTTGACCGGCTTGCCGCTCTGCTTGGCGTCCGCGACGGCCTGGGCACCCAGCTTGGCGAGCTCCTCGCGCTTGCGGGCCCGGAAGCCGGCGATGTCGAGCATCAGCCGGCTACGGTCACCGGTCTCCCGGTTGACCGCGAGCCGGGTGAGCTCCTGGAGCGCCTCCAGCACCTCGCCGTCACGGCCCACCAGCTTCTGCAGATCCCGGCTGGTGGAGTCGCTGATGATCGACACGGACGCCCGGTCGGCCTCGACGTCCATGTCGATGTCACCGTCCAGGTCGGCGATGTCGAGCAGCCCCTCCAGGTAGTCGGCCGCGATCTCGCCCTCCTGCTCCAGGCGGGTCAGCAGGTCGGTGCCCTCGGCGGCGTCCGCACGGGTCTGGTGCTGGGTGTCCGTCACGGTGGGACTCCTTCGTTACTTCTTGGACGACGGGTGCTTGGGCCGCTGGGGGCCGCCCTTGCGCTGCCCGGACTTGGCACCGCGGGACGAGCCTCCGCCCTGCTTGGACTTGGCGTCCTCCGGCTGCTCCTTGGCGCCGTTCCCCGAGGAGGCCTTGGTGCGGGCCTGCGGGCGGCCGGCCGGCTGCTGACCGGTGGCGGGAGTCGCGGTGCGCTTGGCCTTCGGCTGCCGCTTGGGCTGCTGGCGGGCGGCGCGGGCGGCCTCGGCGGCCTGCTTGGCCTCGACCTCCGCCGGGTCCTCCTTGAGCTTGCCCTTGGCCCGCAGCCGCTCCTGGCGCTGCTGGTAGGCGAGGCTGCCCGGGGTGGGGTTGCGACGGATGATGAACATCTGCTGGCCCATGGTCCACACGTTCGTGGTCAGCCAGTAGACGAGGACACCGACCGGGAAGTTGATACCGAAGACGGCGAACATGATCGGGAAGACGTACATCAGCATCTTCTGCTGCTGCATGAAGGGCGTCTTGACCGTGAGGTCGACGTTCTTCGTCATCAACTGGCGCTGCGTGTAGAACTGCGACAGCGACATCAGAACGATCATGACCACCGTGACGACGCGGACGTCGGTGACGGTGGAACCGAGCTTCTCGATCTTGGTCGCGCTGTCCAGGAACTTCACGGACAGCGGGGCACCGAAGATGTGGGCCTGACGGGCGCTGGACAGCAGGTCGTGGTTGATGACACCGACCGTCTTGCCCTGGGCGATGTGGTTGAGGACCTGGTACAGCGAGATGAAGAACGGCGACTGGGCCAGGATCGGGAGACAGCTCGAGAGCGGGTTGGTGCCCGTCTCCTTGTAGAGCTTCATCATCTCTTCGGACTGGCGCTGCCGGTCGCTCTTGTAGCGCTCCTGGATCGCCTTCATCTTCGGCTGGAGCGCCTGCATGTTCCGGGTCGCCTTGATCTGCTTCACGAAGAGCGGGATCAGGCAGATGCGGATCAGGACCACCAGCGAGACGATCGACAGACCCCACGCCCAGCCGCTGTTCTTGTCGAAGATCAGACTGAAGAACGAGTGGAACTGGACGATGATCCAGGAAACTGCGTAATAAAGGGGCTTGAGGACCGTGTCCACGTATCAGGCTCCTTGGGCGTTGGGCTGAGTCTCGGGCTGTGCGGCGGCCCCGGCTACGGGGTGTCCGCCCAGTCGGCTCCTCAGCCGCTGGTGCCAGACCGGACGCTTCCGGGGAGGTACGTGGTCGACGCCACCGGGCGACCACGGGTTACAGCGCAGGACGCGCCAGGCCGTCAGCACCGTCCCCTTGATCGCGCCATGCACCCGGATGGCCGTGTAGCCGTAGTGCGAGCACGACGGGTAGTACTTGCAGACCGGACCGAGCAGGGGACTGATGGTCCACTGGTACAGCTTGATCAACCACAGCAGCGGGTACTTCACCGTGCACTCCCTCCCGGGTCATGGCCGGGATTCCGGGGAACCGAGGTATCGGTACCCGGGGGATTGCAGCTTCGCGGCGCCCCTCCCAACAGCCGCTGCAGCGCGGTATCGAGATCGCGGGCGAGCTGACCGAAGTCCGCTTCGCCCGCGCCCGGCAGGGCTCGCACCACCACCAGGCTACCGGCGGGCAGCGTGTCAAGCCGGTCACGCACGAGGTGGCGCAGCCGGCGTTTGACACGGTTGCGGACGACCGCGCCGCCCACCGCCTTGCTCACGACGAAACCCGCACGTGCCGGGGGGACACTTCCCCCAGGCGCGTGCGGGTCCGTTTCACTGCGGAGGTGGACGACGAGGAGTGGGCGCCCGGCCCTGCGTCCTCGTCGAACCGCGGTCGCGAAGTCCTCGCGCCGCCTCAGCCGAGACTCGGAAGGCAGCACGTCATGGACCTTGAGTCAGGCTGCTCAGGCCGACAGGCGGGCGCGACCCTTGCCACGGCGGGACGCGAGAATCGCGCGGCCGGCACGGGTGCGCATGCGCAGACGGAAGCCGTGGGTCTTCGCACGACGGCGGTTGTTCGGCTGGAAGGTGCGCTTGCTCACTCGGGGGCTCCAGAAATGAATCGTGTGATGGCGGGACATCGCCTGGCTGTCACCGTGCGCCCACGAGGAAGCTCGCAATACGCAAGGCACCGCTTCACGATCACACTCCGGCTTGGAGAAGTGCGACCCTTGCCCATCGGAGGCAGGCGGCAGCAGCCATCGACAACTCGACCTGGTCACGGTACGCGCCGTTACGCCATCCGGTCAAACCGGCAGCGCACCAGCATCAACCGTAGCCTCCCGGGGGCTCCGGACGTGCCAGCCGTGCCCGGGTGAGGCGCCATGGACCGCCCCATGGCACATTTGTACACACCCTGTGGACAACGACTTGAACGACGTGCCACGGCCTGACTACCGTGGCTGAACTCCGAATCCTTCCCGCCCGTCCCGAGAACCACACATTCGTGGGACCGGAGGGCGCCCCCGCTGACCGAGAGAGCGTGCCCTGTGGCTGACCTGCCTGCCGATCTTGCCGCAGTGTGGCCGCGCGTGCTGGAGCAGCTCCTGGGCGAGGGAAGAGTCGAGAGCAAGGACGAGCACTGGATCAAGCGCTGCCAGCCGCTGGCCCTGGTCGCGGACACCGCGCTGCTCGCCGTCCCCAACGAGTTCGCCAAGGGCGTACTGGAAGGGCGGCTGGCCCCGGTGGTCAGCGACGCCCTGAGCCGGGAATGCGGCCGGCCCATCCGTATCGCGATCACCGTCGACAACTCCGTCGGCGAGCCGGCCGCGCCCCAGCAGCCCGCGCACGAAGAGCGTTCGCACAACGGCCAGGGCCGTGACACGTACGAGGGGTACGACGGGCGCTCCGGCTACGACGGCCGGGACGGCCGGGACGGCTATGGCCGCGGTGGCGGCGACGACCTGCCGACCGTCCGCCCCGCCTACCCCGACTACCAGCAGTCCCGCGCCGAGCCCGGCTCCTGGCCACGGCACACGGGCCCCGGCGGTCCGGGGGGCCGCGGCCAGGACCGGGGCGACTACGGCTGGCAGCAGCCGCGGCTCGGCTTCGCCGAGAACGACCGTGACCCCTATGCCTCGCCGCAGCACTCGTCGTCCGGCTACGAGCAGCAGCGCGACTCCGGCGGTTACCGGCCGGGCGGCGGCGAGCGGTCCTACGAGCAGCAGCGCGAGCTGCCGGACGCCCGCGGCCGTGGGGCCGGCCAGGGCGACCGCCCGGTGCCCGGCGGCTCCGGCGCGTCGGGCACGGGGAAGTCCGGCGCCTCCGGCCCCGGTGAGCCCACCGCCCGGCTGAACCCCAAGTACCTCTTCGACACCTTCGTCATCGGCGCGTCCAACCGCTTCGCGCACGCGGCGGCCGTGGCGGTCGCCGAGGCGCCGGCGAAGGCGTACAACCCCCTCTTCATCTACGGGGAGTCGGGGCTCGGCAAGACGCACCTGCTGCACGCGATCGGGCACTACGCGCGCAGCCTCTACCCGGGGACGCGGGTGCGGTACGTGAGCTCCGAGGAGTTCACCAACGAGTTCATCAACTCCATCCGCGACGGCAAGGCGGACGCGTTCCGCAAGCGCTACCGCGACATGGACATCCTGCTGGTCGACGACATCCAGTTCCTCGCGAGCAAGGAGTCGACGCAGGAGGAGTTCTTCCACACCTTCAACACCCTGCACAACGCCAACAAGCAGATCGTGCTCTCCTCGGACCGGCCGCCCAAGCAACTGGTGACCCTCGAGGACCGGCTGCGCAACCGCTTCGAGTGGGGTCTGATCACCGACGTCCAGCCGCCCGAGCTGGAGACCCGGATCGCGATCCTCCGCAAGAAGGCGGTCCAGGAGCAGCTCAACGCGCCGCCGGAGGTGCTGGAGTTCATCGCCTCCCGGATCTCGCGCAACATCCGCGAGCTGGAGGGCGCCCTCATCCGCGTCACGGCGTTCGCCAGCCTCAACCGGCAGCCCGTGGACCTGGGCCTCACCGAGATCGTCCTCAAGGATCTGATCCCGGGCGGCGAGGACGCCTCGCCGGAGATCACGGCGCCGGCCATCATGGCCGCGACGGCCGACTACTTCGGGCACACCGTGGAGGACCTGTGCGGCGCCTCGCGCAGCCGGGTGCTGGTGACGGCGCGCCAGATCGCCATGTACCTCTGCCGCGAGCTCACGGACCTGTCCCTGCCGAAGATCGGCGCGCAGTTCGGCGGCCGTGACCACACGACCGTGATGCACGCCGACCGCAAGATCCGTGCCCTGATGGCCGAGCGGCGGTCCATCTACAACCAGGTGACCGAGCTGACGAACCGCATCAAGAACGGCTGACAGGACCGCGCCGAGCGCGCGGCGGACGCCTCCCAGGGCGCTCCGGGACGGTTCCCGGAGCGCCCTTCGCCGTTCCGGAAGGCGTCGCCTCGCGGCCACGTCGTTCGAATAGGGACCCCCGTCACCCCGTTCTCCACAGAATCCGCCCTCGGGACCCGTCCACATCCTGGGGACCGGGAAGTTATCCAGATGATGTCCACAGCCGGGCCTGTTGACAGCTCATCAGTGGAGGTCAGAGGGGTGTGGAAGTGTGGGGAACCGAAGTCCACAGCCTGTGGATGACGGAGCGGCCCGCGACGGGCGCGCCGGTTGTCCACCGGCCGCCCACAGGAAGATCGACGTTGTGCACAGCCTTTCCCCAGGGTTGTCCACTGTTCGGCAACGAAACGCCCGAGCTCACCGCGCCGAGTGAAAGGCGTCACACGAAGCTGCCGGGTTGGGCTGTGGGGAACCTGGGTAAAGCTGGGGACGAGCCTGGGGAGAAGTGCGCCCTGCCTGTGCACCGCCTGTGCAGAACTTTTGTTTCTCCACAGCGACCCCCTGTTTTCCACCGGTGCCGCCCACAGGGGCAGTGGACAAAAAATTGGGTCTGACCAGGGAAAAGGAAGTTTTCCACGGTTTCCACAGGCCCTACTACTACGACCACTGAGATCAACCGGGAAACTCGCTTCGAAGTGGGTCCTGTGCACAACTCGGCCCGAGGCTGCGCCACGCCGCCGGGTGCGACTTGACCCCGAGCAGCGCCGGCTGTCAGCGGCGTACGTCAGACTGGTCTCCGGTTTCGTAGCCGTCGCAGCCGACGGAGCCCGACGAAGCCGGCGACGAAGACAGCCCAGCAGGGCCAGCCAGCAACAAGCAGGAGGCGGTTCCGGTGAAGATCCGGGTGGAGCGCGATGTACTCGCGGAGGCAGTGGCCTGGGCGGCCCGCAGCCTCCCGGCCCGTCCGCCGGTGCCGGTCCTCGCGGGACTGCTGCTGAAGGCCGAGGACGGCTCGCTCAGCCTCTCCGGCTTCGACTACGAGGTCTCGGCCCGGGTCTCCGTCGAGGCCGACGTGGAGGAGGACGGCACCGTCCTCGTCTCCGGCCGGCTCCTCGCCGACATCTGCCGCGCACTTCCCAACAGGCCTGTGGAGATCTCCACCGACGGCGTCCGCGCCACCGTGGTCTGCGGCTCCTCGCGATTCACACTCCACACCCTGCCTGTGGAGGAGTACCCGGCGCTGCCCCAGATGCCCACCGCCACCGGCACCGTCCCGGCCGAGGTCTTCGCCTCCGCCGCCGCCCAGGTCGCCATCGCCGCCGGCCGTGACGACACCCTCCCGGTGCTCACCGGTGTGCGCATCGAGATCGAGGGCGACACCGTCACCCTGGCCTCCACCGACCGCTACCGCTTCGCCGTCCGCGAGTTCATGTGGAAGCCGGAGACCCCCGACGTCTCCGCCGTCGCCCTGGTCCCCGCCAAGACGCTGCTGGACACCGCCAAGTCGCTCAGCGGCGGTGACACCGTCTCGCTGGCGCTCTCCGGCTCCGGCGCGGGCGAGGGCCTGATCGGCTTCGAGGGCGCGGGCCGCCGCACCACGACGCGGCTGCTGGAAGGCGACCTGCCGAAGTACCGCACGCTGTTCCCGACCGAGTTCAACTCGATCGCCGTGATCGAGACGGCCCCCTTCGTCGAGGCCGTCAAGCGTGTGGCCCTGGTCGCCGAGCGCAACACCCCGGTCCGCCTGAGCTTCGAGCAGGGCGTGCTGATCCTGGAGGCCGGCTCCAGCGACGACGCACAGGCTGTGGAAAGGGTCGACGCCCGGCTGGAGGGCGACGACATCTCGATCGCCTTCAACCCCGGCTTCCTGCTGGAGGGCCTCTCCGCGATCGACTCCCCGGTCGCCCAGCTCTCCTTCACCACCTCCACCAAGCCGGCGCTGCTCAGCGGCAAGCCCGCGGTCGACGCGGAGGCGGACGAGGCGTACAAGTACCTGATCATGCCGGTGCGCCTGTCGGGCTGACGCCTCGGCGCGGCACTCCCCGGCGGCCGGTGCGCGAGGGCCGTCCCTCGCACCGGCCCCGCGAGCCGCTGCGGCCGTCGGGCCGACGCGTGACCGACGGGTCCCGCCGTCCCCCGCGCGGAGCACCGGCGGGGGACGGAGCGGCGCATGGACGGACGGCGGGCGGGTACCCGCCCCACCGTTTGAGCGCTCGGTCCCGACAGGTGTGCACGGACCCCCGGGCGTAGGCTCGGATCCGGGTAAACCGCTACGACTACGGCATAGAGGATCACTGATGGAGCTCGGTCTCGTCGGTCTCGGCAAGATGGGCGGCAACATGCGCGAGCGCATCCGCCGCGCAGGCCACACCGTCATCGGATACGACCGCAATGCGGACCTCGCGGACGTCCACAGCCTCCAGGAGCTTGTGGATTCCCTGAAGGGCCCCCGGGTCGTGTGGGTCATGGTCCCCGCGGGCGCGGCGACCCAGTCCACCATCGACGAGCTGGGCGAGCTGCTGTCGCCCGGTGACGTCGTCGTGGACGGCGGCAACTCCCGCTGGACGGACGACGAGAAGCACGCCGAGGAGCTGGCCGCCAAGGGCATCGGCTTCGTGGACTGCGGTGTCTCCGGCGGTGTCTGGGGCCTGGAGAACGGTTACGCCCTGATGTACGGCGGCGACGCCGAGCACGTCGCCCGGGTGCAGCCGGTCTTCGACGCGCTGAAGCCCGAGGGCGAGTTCGGTTCCGTGCACGCCGGCAAGGTCGGCGCGGGCCACTTCGCGAAGATGGTCCACAACGGCATCGAGTACGCCATGATGCAGGCGTTCGCCGAGGGCTGGGAGCTGCTGGAGGCGGTCGATTCCGTCACCGACGTGCGCGAGATCTTCCGTTCCTGGCAGGAGGGGACGGTCATCCGCTCCTGGCTGCTCGACCTCGCGGTCAAGGCCCTGGACGACGACGAGCACCTCGACAAGCTGCGCGGTTACGCGTCCGACTCGGGCGAGGGCCGCTGGACGGTCGAGGCCGCCATCGACAACGCGGTCCCGCTCCCGGCGATCACCGCGTCCCTGTTCGCCCGCTTCGCGTCCCGCCAGGACGACTCGCCGCAGATGAAGATGATCGCCGCGCTGCGCAACCAGTTCGGCGGCCACGCGGTCGAGAGCAAGTAACACCCGACGCGTAACAGACCACGCGAATCAGGAGGCTCGGCGCGCACCCATGCACGTTTCGCATCTCTCGCTCGCCGACTTCCGCTCGTACGCCCGGGTCGAGGTCCCGCTCGACCCGGGCGTCACGGCTTTCGTGGGTCCCAACGGCCAAGGCAAGACCAACCTCGTCGAGGCGGTCGGCTATCTGGCGAGCCTCGGCAGCCACCGCGTCTCCTCCGACGCGCCGCTGGTCCGCCTCGGCGCGGACCGGGCGTTCATCCGGGCCGCCGTCGTCCAGGGCGAGCGGCAGCAGCTCATCGAGCTGGAACTCAACCCCGGCAAGGCCAACCGGGCCCGGATCAACCGCTCGTCCCAGGTCAGGCCCCGGGACGTGCTGGGCATCGTGCGCACGGTGCTGTTCGCCCCCGAGGACCTGGCCCTGGTCAAGGGCGACCCCGGGGAGCGCCGCAAGTTCCTCGACGAGCTGGTCACCGCCCGTTCCCCGCGGATGGCGGGCGTGCGCTCGGATTACGAGCGCGTCCTGAAGCAGCGCAACACCCTGCTGAAGTCCGCGGTCATGGCCCGCCGGCACGCCGGCCGGTCGATGGACGTCTCCACCCTGGACATCTGGGACCAGCACCTGGCCCGCGCCGGCGCCGAGCTGCTCGCGCACCGGCTGGACGTGATCGCCGCCCTGCTGCCGCTGGCCGACGCCGCGTACGAGCGGCTGGCACCCGGTGGCGGCCCGGTCGCCTTCGACTACCGCGGCCCGGTCGGCGTCGGCGGTCCGGAGGGCGCGCGCACCCGCGAGGAGCTGTACGAGGTGCTGATCACGGCGCTGGGCGAGGCGCGCAAGCAGGAGATGGAGCGCGGGGTGACGCTCGTCGGCCCGCACCGCGACGACCTGGTGCTGCGGCTGGGGCAGTTGCCCGCCAAGGGGTACGCGAGCCACGGCGAGTCCTGGTCGTACGCGCTGGCGCTGCGGCTGGCCTCGTACGAGTTGCTCAAGGCGGAGGGCGGCGAGCCGGTCCTGGTCCTCGACGACGTCTTCGCCGAGCTGGACGCCCGCCGCCGGGAGCGGCTGGCGGAGCTGGTCGCCGACGGCGAGCAGGTGCTGGTGACGGCCGCGGTGGACGACGACGTCCCGGACGTCCTGTCGGGCGCCCGGTACGCGGTCTCCGAGGGAACGGTCGAGCGCGCATGACCGAGCGTTCCCCGGCGCAGCAGTCCTCGGCGCGCAGGGTCCCCGAGCCGTCCGGCGTGGACCTGGCGCGGGTCGCGCTGCGCGCGGCGAAGGAGCAGGCGCGGGCGCGGGGCGCGGCCGTGCAGCAGAAGAAGCAGGCGCGCCGAGGCGGCCTGCGCTCCGGCGCGCGCGCGGACGGCCGCGATCCGCTGCCGCTGGGCGCGGCCATCAACCGGCTGATCACCGAGCGCGGCTGGGAGACGCCCGCGGCGGTCGGCGGGGTGACCGGCCGCTGGCCGCAGATCGTCGGCGAGAACGTGGCGCTGCACTGCGAGCCGCAGGGCTACGACGAGGACGCCCGGGTGCTGACCGTGCGGTGTGACTCGACGACGTGGGCGACCCAGCTTCGGCTGCTCGCCCCGACGCTGGTGGCCCGGCTCAACGACGATCTGGGCCAGGGCACCGTCAAGCTGATCAAGGTGCTGGGCCCGGGCGGGCCGTCGCGCCGGTACGGAGCGCTGCGCGCGCCGGGGAGCACGGGACCGGGCGACACCTACGGGTGAGCCGCGGCGATTCCGTACTCGGGAGGGTTCCGGGGCGCACCGGACAAAGGGAGACCGCGGGTGTCCCCCGAGCGTGGTAGCGGGCGGTTGACAACCCGAAGCGCTGAGTGCCGCTGTGAGCCTCTTGGAGCCCCGGGGCGCATATAGGGAGTCGGCTGATGCCGGTTCAGGGCGGCACATGCGGACTCAGACACCGCCAAACCCCCATTCATGTCGGCGCTACCGGTAGACTGGTGGTAATCCCGCGCGTTTCGCGGAAACAAGTCGAACGACGCAGTCGCTCCCGCCTGCCCTCCCGGTCTCCCGACCGACGACGGCGCCCCGCCGCACAGGCAGGAGAAGGTCTGTGCTGTGCCAGAAAGGGCGCTTCGTGGCCGATTCCGGCAACCCCAACGAGAACACCACCCCTTCCCCCGAGGAAGGCGCCACTCCTGTGCCGGAGGACGCCTCGTCCGGCACCCCGGGCGGAGGTGCGTCGTACGACGCCAGCGCGATCACCGTGCTGGAGGGTCTGGACGCGGTCCGCAAGCGGCCGGGCATGTACATCGGCTCCACCGGTGAGCGGGGCCTGCACCACCTGGTGCAGGAGGTCGTCGACAACTCGGTCGACGAGGCCCTGGCCGGCCACGCCGACACCATCGACGTGACGATCCTCCCCGACGGCGGCGTCCGCGTGGTCGACAACGGCCGTGGCATCCCCGTCGGCATCGTCCCCTCCGAGGGCAAGCCGGCCGTGGAGGTCGTGCTGACCGTCCTGCACGCGGGCGGCAAGTTCGGCGGCGGCGGTTACGCGGTCTCCGGCGGTCTGCACGGCGTCGGCGTCTCCGTCGTCAACGCGCTGTCGACGCGCGTCGCCGTCGAGGTCAAGACCGACGGCTACCGCTGGACCCAGGAGTACAAGCTCGGCGTCCCCACCGCCCCGCTGCAGAAGAACGAGGCGACGGACGAGACCGGCACCTCCGTCACCTTCTGGGCCGACGGCGACATCTTCGAGACCACCGACTACTCCTTCGAGACGCTCTCGCGGCGCTTCCAGGAGATGGCGTTCCTCAACAAGGGCCTGACCATCGCCCTGACCGACGAGCGCCCGGACCACGTGGACGAGGAGGGCAAGCCGCTCTCCGTCCGCTACCACTACGAGGGCGGCATCTCGGACTTCGTCCGCTACCTCAACTCGCGCAAGGGCGAACTGATCCACCCCACGGTGATCGCCCTGGAGGCCGAGGACAAGGAGCGGATGCTCTCGGTCGAGATCGCGATGCAGTGGAACAGCCAGTACACCGAGGGCGTCTACAGCTTCGCCAACATCATCCACACCCATGAGGGCGGTACCCACGAGGAGGGCTTCCGCGCCGCGCTGACCTCGCTGATCAACAAGTACGCGCGCGACAAGAAGCTGCTCCGCGAGAAGGACGACAACCTCACGGGCGACGACATCCGCGAGGGTCTGACCGCGATCATCTCGGTCAAGCTGAGCGAGCCGCAGTTCGAGGGCCAGACCAAGACCAAGCTGGGCAACACGGAGGCCAAGACCTTCGTCCAGAAGGCGGTCTACGAGCACCTCACCGACTGGCTGGACCGCAACCCGATCGAGGCCGCGGACATCGTCCGCAAGTCGATCCAGGCCGCCACGGCCCGGGTCGCCGCCCGCAAGGCGCGCGACCTGACCCGCCGCAAGGGCCTGCTGGAGACCGCCTCGCTGCCGGGCAAGCTGTCGGACTGCCAGTCGAACGATCCGGCCAAGTGCGAGATCTTCATCGTCGAGGGTGACTCCGCCGGCGGTTCGGCCAAGTCCGGCCGGAACCCCGAGTACCAGGCGATCCTCCCGATCCGCGGCAAGATCCTCAACGTCGAGAAGGCCCGGATCGACAAGATCCTCCAGAACCAGGAGATCCAGGCGCTGATCTCCGCGTTCGGCACCGGCGTGCACGAGGACTTCGACATCGACAAGCTCCGCTATCACAAGATCATCTTGATGGCGGACGCCGACGTCGACGGTCAGCACATCAACACCCTGCTGCTGACGTTCCTCTTCCGCTTCATGCGCCCGCTGGTCGAGGCCGGGCACGTCTACCTGTCGCGCCCCCCGCTGTACAAGATCAAGTGGGGTCGGGACGACTTCGAGTACGCGTACTCGGACCGCGAGCGCGACGCGCTGATCCAGCTCGGCCGCGAGAACGGCAAGCGCATCAGGGACGACTCGGTCCAGCGCTTCAAGGGTCTCGGCGAGATGAACGCCGAGGAGCTGCGCATCACCACGATGGACATCGACCACCGGGTGCTCGGCCAGGTCACCCTGGACGACGCGGCACAGGCGGACGACCTGTTCTCGGTGCTCATGGGCGAGGACGTCGAGGCACGGCGCTCGTTCATCCAGCGCAACGCCAAGGACGTCCGCTTCCTCGACATCTGAGTCGGCCTGCACGAACAGCCGCGGCTCGAAAGGATTTTGAACACCAATGGCCGACGAGAACATGCCTGAAACGCCCGTGACGCCGGACGGCACCACGCCGGAGGGCCAGCCCGCCACCATCGAGGGCGTCGGGATGCGCGTCGAGCCCGTCGGGCTCGAGACGGAGATGCAGCGCTCCTACCTCGACTACGCGATGAGCGTCATCGTCTCGCGTGCGCTGCCCGACGTGCGGGACGGCCTCAAGCCGGTGCACCGGCGCGTGCTCTACGCGATGTACGACGGCGGGTACCGCCCCGAGAAGGGCTTCTACAAGTGCGCCCGCGTCGTCGGCGACGTCATGGGTACGTACCACCCGCACGGTGACGCCTCCATCTACGACGCCCTGGTGCGCCTCGCGCAGCACTGGTCGATGCGGATGCCGCTGGTCGACTCCAACGGCAACTTCGGCTCGCCGGGCAACGACCCGGCGGCGGCCATGCGGTACACCGAGTGCAAGATGGCGCCGCTGTCCATGGAGATGGTCCGGGACATCGACGAGGAGACCGTCGACTTCCAGGACAACTACGACGGCCGGAACCAGGAGCCGACGGTCCTGCCGTCGCGCTTCCCCAACCTGCTGGTGAACGGCTCCGCCGGCATCGCGGTCGGCATGGCGACCAACATCCCGCCGCACAACCTGCGCGAGGTCGCCGAGGGCGCCCAGTGGTACCTGGCCAACCCGGAGGCCACCCCCGAGGAGCTGCTCGACGCGCTCATCGACCGGATCAAGGGCCCCGACTTCCCGACCGGCGCCCTGGTGGTGGGCCGCAAGGGCATCGAGGAGGCGTACCGCACCGGCCGCGGCTCGATCACCATGCGCGCGGTGGTCGAGGTCGAGGAGATCCACAACCGCCAGTGCCTGGTGGTCACCGAGCTGCCCTACCAGGTCAACCCGGACAACCTCGCCCAGAAGATCGCCGACCTGGTGAAGGACGGCAAGATCGGCGGCATCGCGGACGTCCGCGACGAGACCTCGTCCCGGACCGGTCAGCGCCTGGTGATCGTCCTCAAGCGGGACGCGGTCGCCAAGGTCGTCCTCAACAACCTCTACAAGCACACCGACCTCCAGACCAACTTCGGCGCGAACATGCTCGCGCTGGTCGACGGCGTGCCGCGGACCCTGTCGCTGGACGCGTTCATCCGCAACTGGGTCGCCCACCAGATCGAGGTCATCGTCCGGCGCACCCGCTTCCGGCTGCGCAAGGCCGAGGAGCGCGCCCACATCCTGCGCGGTCTGCTCAAGGCGCTGGACGCGATCGACGAGGTCATCGCCCTGATCCGGCGCAGCGACACGGTCGACGTGGCCCGCGAGGGCCTGATGGGCCTGCTGTCGATCGACGAGATCCAGGCCAACGCGATCCTGGAGATGCAGCTCCGCCGGCTCGCGGCCCTGGAGCGGCAGAAGATCGTCGCGGAGCACGACGAACTCCAGGCGAAGATCAACGAGTACAACGGGATCCTGGCCTCCCCGGAGCGCCAGCGCGGCATCATCAGTGACGAACTGACCGCGATCGTGGAGAAGTTCGGCGACGACCGGCGCTCCAAGCTGGTGCCCTTCGAAGGTGACATGTCCATCGAGGACCTGATCGCCGAGGAGGACATCGTCGTCACCATCACCAACGGTGGCTACGTCAAGCGCACCAAGACCGAGGACTACCGTTCGCAGAAGCGCGGCGGCAAGGGCGTGCGGGGCACCAAGCTGAAGCAGGACGACATCGTCGACCACTTCTTCGTCTCCACCACCCACCACTGGCTGCTCTTCTTCACCAACAAGGGCCGGGTCTACCGGGCCAAGGCGTACGAGCTGCCGGACGCCGGCCGGGACGCGCGCGGCCAGCACGTGGCCAACCTGCTCGCCTTCCAGCCGGACGAGCAGATCGCCCAGATCCTCGCCATCCGCGACTACGAGGCGGCGCCCTACCTGGTGCTCGCCACCAAGTCGGGCCTGGTGAAGAAGACCCCGCTGAAGGACTACGACTCCCCGCGCTCCGGCGGTGTCATCGCCATCAACCTGCGGGCGATGGACGACGGCCGCGAGGACGAGCTGATCGGCGCCGAGCTGGTGTCGGCCGACGACGACCTGCTGCTGATCAGCAAGAAGGCGCAGTCCATCCGGTTCACCGCCACGGACGACTCGCTCCGCCCGATGGGCCGGGCCACCTCCGGCGTCAAGGGCATGAGCTTCCGCGAGGGTGACGAGCTGCTGTCGATGAACGTCGTCCGTCCGGGCACGTTCGTCTTCACCGCGACCGACGGCGGCTACGCCAAGCGCACGGCCGTGGACGAGTACCGCGTGCAGGGCCGCGGCGGCCTCGGCATCAAGGCCGCGAAGATCGTCGAGGACCGGGGTTCGCTGGTCGGCGCGCTGGTCGTCGAGGCGACGGACGAGATCCTCGCGATCACCCTCAGCGGGGGTGTCATCCGGACCCGGGTCAACGAAGTGCGGGAAACCGGGCGTGACACCATGGGCGTCCAACTGATCAATTTGGGCAAGCGCGACGCCGTCGTGGGCATCGCGAGGAACGCCGAGGCCGGCCGAGAGGCCGAGGAGGTCGACGAGGACACGTCGGCCGAGGCCGGGGGCGGGGGGCCCGAGGTGGCCGGAGGCACGGAGCCTGCGGTCGAGGACACCGAGGAGTAGTTCGTGAGTCGAGCCACGGGCACCGCAAGCGGTGCGGACGCCGGACGACGCGGTGCCGGTGCTTCGTCGAGCACCGCGGTCGGCAAGGACGGTGCCCGTGGCGCCGACGCGGACGGGGCAGACTCCCCGGGTGGGAGCGACACCGCCGCCGCGAACAGGGGGGACTCCATGACGGAGACCAAGGGTCCGAAGCCGTACCACCCGCCGAAGGCCTACGAGCCGCCGGCCGACCGCACCGCGTCCAAGGCGGGCAAGGGCGCCGCCGGCGCCGCCAAGGGGGGCACCAAGAGCATGAGCAAGTCCGCGGGGGCCGCCAAGGCCCCGGCCGCGTCCCGGGCCGTACCGGGCGTCCCGGCCCAGGGGGCCGCCCCGGCGGCCGCCAAGGCGCCGGACGCCGCGGCGCCCCGCACCCGCTCCGCCCGGCTGCGGGTGGCCAAGGCCGACCCGTGGTCGGTGATGAAGGTCAGCTTCCTGCTGTCCCTCGCCCTGGCCGTCTGCACGATCGTGGCGGTCACGGTGCTGTGGCTGGTCCTGGACGCCATGGGCGTCTTCTCCGCCGTCGGCGGGACCATCAGCGACGCCACCTCGGGGGAGGGCGGCGGGTTCGACCTCCAGTCGTTCCTGTCGCTGCCGCGGGTGCTGATGTTCACCGTCGTCATCGCGGTCATCGAGGTCGTCCTGGCGACCGCCCTGGCGACCTTGATCGCGTTCGTCTACAACCTCTCGGCGTCCTTCGTGGGCGGGGTCGAGCTCACCCTCGCCGAGGACGAGTAACCCGCTCGGAAAAGGCCGCCGGGGAGCCCGCCCGAGGGGGAAGGGCGGGCGATTTTGGGACTGGGCCCCAAGTGCGCTAATCTTTCGGTGCAGCGCGGGGCTATAGCTCAGACGGTTAGAGCGCTTCCCTGATAAGGAAGAGGCCACAGGTTCAAGTCCTGTTAGCCCCACCGGCCCGATCGGCCCGGACGGAGAGAAATCTCCGGCCGGGCCGATCGGCTTTTCCGGGCCGGTGCGAACGGGCCGCGGGCGGCCCCGGCCGGCCCGGACGGGCCGGAGGGCGTCGGGAAAGGTCCGATACAGGTCACCGATCGGTATCGGCCGGTGTGTATCATCGGCCACCAGAGTCCCCTTACGTCAAGGAAAGACGAGGTCGCGCGGTGAAGAAGCTGCTCCTGGTCGCACTGGCCGCCATCGGCGGGCTCCTCGTGTACCGCCAGATCCAGGCGGATCGCGCCGAGCAGGATCTGTGGACGGAGGCGACCGACTCCGTGCCCGCAGGTTCGGGTGTGTGAGACGACGAGTTCTACGCGGAGCCCCGGCCGGAACGACGGCCGGGGCTCCGTTGTTCGTTCCGGCTGTTTCCCGCCGGACCCAAGTCTTCGCTACTGCGAATAAAATGATTGCAATAGTGAAGTAAGGGATTCAGGCGGCGGCGAGGGCCCAGACCCCCACCGTCAGACACAGCAACGCCAGCACCAGCACCACCACCGCTGTGGAGCGAGCCGGGGGCGGCGGCCGCCGGACGCCCGGGCGGCGGTGCCGACGAGCGCCGGAGGGCGTCGCCAGGGGCAGTGCGACCGGCTGCGGGGGTGTGGGCGGCATCGGGGGCGGTACGGGCCGTGGCGGGGCGCCCAGAGGGCCGTGCGGGGCCACCGGTCCGTCCGGCCCGAAACCCGGCGGCAGCGGACCGATCTGGTCGAAGACCTCGATCCGTTCCTCCCCGGCGGCGGGCGGGGGCAGCAGCGGCACGGCCGCGGCCAGGGCCGCGCGGGCCTCGGCGGCGCTCCGGAAGCGCAGCGCCGGATCGGGGGCCAGCAGGTGGGCCAGGACGGCCCACAGGGCCGCGGGGACCTCATCCGGCGCCGGCGGAGCCGGGTTGGCGGCCAGCCGCGCCACCAGGGCGTCGGCGTCCGGTTTCCGCCCGGCCAGCAGATACAGCCCGACCAGCCCCACGGCGAACAGGTCGGCGGGGAAGTCGGGTTCCTCACCCGCCATTTGCTCGGGCGCGAAGTAACCGGGTGTACCCATCACATAGTTGGTCTCGGTCAGCCGCGGTTCACCCTTCCGCATCGCACAACCGAAATCCGAGAGGCGTAAATGCGGGGGCCCGGTGCCGGTCGCCTCCAAAAGCAGATTCGCCGGTTTGATGTCCCGGTGCACCACGCCTTCCGCGTGCACCGCGCCGAGCGCGTCCAGCAACTGGTCCAGCAGGACGCAGACGAAACGCGCGGGCAACGGCCCGTAGTCGCCGATGAGATGGGCGACCGAGCCGCCGTGCACCACGTCCATGGTGAACAGCACCCGGTCGTCGTCGGCGGCCCAACTGACCGGGGCCAGCACGTGTGGGTGGTCGATGCGCAGCGCCTGCTCGCGGACGAAACGCAGCAGCAAGGTGTGGGCGTGGCTCTGCTTGAGCACCTTCGCCGCCGCGTACCGCCGGCGCGCCCGGTCCCAGACCCGCCAGACCTCCCCCACCCCACCGCGCCCGATGGGGTCCACCAGCTCGTAGCGCCCGGCGAACACCTCCCCCATCGCGGCGGGTCAGCTCTGGTGGGCCTCGTAGTGGGCGACCGCCTCCGCGGTCCGGCCGGCGCCGTAGACGCGCAGGAACTCGGCCAGTTCGGGGTGGGTCGGGGCGAGCGTGCCGGCCGCCTCGATGATGTCGCCGGCGGCGGCCACCGAGCGCAGCAGCGACTGGATCTCGCGGACGACCCGCTTGACCGTCGGGGCGCCGCTGCTCGCCGTGGTCTGCGTGGAGTTGAGGACCGAGCCGCCGGAGCTCCGCTTGACCTCCTCCATCCGCTCCGCGGCCTCCGCGGCGCTCACGCTGCCGTCGGCCACCTGGTGGGAGAGCTCCTGGAGGGCCTGGACGCGCTGTACCACCGCCGGGTTGCCGATCTTCGCCCGCTGACCGCTCATCAACTGCGAGAGCATGGGCGCCGAAAGGCCCAGGACGGAGGCGAGACGGGCCTGGTTGAGACCGAGATCGTCGATCAGCCGGCGGAAGAGCGCCCCCAGCGGCTCCCCGTACCAGCTCCGCTGCAGCTCTCGTGCGCGGGCGGTGGCTTCCTGCTGTGCTGCGTCCATCTCGCTCTCCCCTTCGCTTCGCTGCCGCGAATCTTGCGGTGCATCCTACGGAGAGTGGTGGGTCGCGGCGATACCTGGTCGGCCCCGCTCCCGGCACCGGGTACCCTGGTGCTCCGAGGGGCCTTAGCTCAGTTGGTAGAGCGCTGTCTTTGCATGGCAGATGTCAGGGGTTCGACTCCCCTAGGCTCCACGCAAAATCCCCTCCGACCTGCGTCGACGCGGTCGGAGGGGATTTTTTGACGTCCGGGGGCGGCCCGTGGGCCGGGCGGCGTCAGGAGTGGTCGTCGTCCTTCTTCTTCCCGGTGCCCTCGCCGTCCTCGGTGGCCTCCGCCTCGGCCTGCTTGGCCTGGACCTCCGGGTCGAGGGGGGCGCGTTCGCCGCTGCCGTCCACGGAGGAGAGGTGCGGGCGGTCGGCGACCTCGGTGGCGGCCGGGGGCTCGACCAGCCAGTCCGGGTTGGCCTGCTTGTCCCACCACCTCCAGGCCGCGACGGCACCGCCCACCAGCAGGCCCGCGAAGGCCAGCCGCTTGACGGCCCGGCCGGCCCGGCCGCGGCGGGCGCGCTTGCGGCTCAGACGCTCCACGTCCTGGGCGGGCACCTGGCCCCGCAGGACGGCGAGGGCCGCGGTGGAGCGGGAGACCGCCTCGTCACGGACGGGTTCCGCGGCGGCGCGGGCGCGGGCGGCGGCCTGGTTGACCTTGGGGGGCAGGACTTCCCTGGCGTGATCGATCCGGGGCTGCAGGTGCGCGTCGTACTGGGAACGCGCCTGGTGGGCGGCGCCCGCCACCTTGGGAGCGAGCCGGACGCGGGCTTCGTGCGCATAGTGCACGGCGGCGTCCTTGGCCGTGCCGGCGTAGGGCGCCACCACTTCCGCCGCGTGGCGCACGCTGTCCTTGGCGGTGCTGGTCGCGGCGCGCACGCTGTCCTTGCGGGTCACGAGAACCTCCTCCTCGGTGGCGTACTGGACTGTCGCCTTTCCACCCAGTGGGAAATCATGCCTGCCCAGGGGCGGTCCGGCAGGTTCGGAAGGGCATCCGGGTCAACGGGCCTCCGGCTCGACAATGCCATGGTTCGCCGCCGCGCGCGGGGCTTTGGGCGTTACTCGCCGGACGCCGGTCCGTGCGAGGATCGGTGGCTGTCAGTGCAGACTATGGAAGGTAGATCGTGGCCGAGCAGCTCTACGCCACCCTTAAGACCAACCAGGGGGACATCGAGATCCGGCTCCTGCCGAATCACGCCCCGACGACGGTCAAGAACTTCGTCGAGCTCGCGCAGGGCGAGCGCGAGTGGGTCCACCCGGCGACCGGCAAGAAGTCCACGGACAAGCTGTACGACGGCACGGTGTTCCACCGTGTCATCAGCGGCTTCATGATCCAGGGCGGTGACCCGCTGGGCAACGGCACCGGCGGCCCGGGGTACGAGTTCAAGGACGAGTTCCACCCCGACCTGTCCTTCAACAAGCCCTACCTGCTGGCCATGGCCAACGCCGGCCCGGGCACCAACGGTTCGCAGTTCTTCATCACCGTGTCCCCGACCACGTGGCTGACCGGCAAGCACACCATCTTCGGTGAGGTCAGCACCGACGCGGGCAAGAAGGTCGTGGACGCGATCGCGGGCACGCAGACCAACCCGCGCACCGACCGTCCGGTGCAGGACGTCGTCATCGAGAGCGTTGTGATCGAGTCCCGCGAGGGCTGACCGCACCGTTTCCGGGAACCCGGCGCCCCGCCCGTCCGTAAGACGGGCGGGGCCCTGCTCGACATCGGCGGCGCCCGGGTCCGCCACAGGGGCGAGGGGAGAGCATGAACGACCAGGCCGTCTGCTGTTACCGGCATCCGGAACGTGAGACGGGTATCCGCTGTACGCGCTGTGAACGGCCGATCTGTCCCGACTGCATGGTCAACGCCTCGGTCGGCTTCCACTGCCCCGAGTGCTCGGGCGGTTCCGGCACCGACCGGGGGAGCACCCGGCAGGACGCCTCCCCCCGTACGGCCGGGGGCGCCGTCGACCGGCCGGGCGACCCCTTCCTGGTGACCAAGGTGCTGCTGGGGATCAACCTCGCGCTCTGGATCGCGGTGATGGTCCGGGGGCAGGACCTGGTGGGCACCCTGGAGCTGATCGGCCGCGACCCGTTCCAGGACGGCGAAGGCGTCGCCGAGGGCCAGTGGTACCGGCTGCTGACCTCGCTCTTCCTGCACGAGTCGGTGATGCACATCGGCTTCAACATGCTGTCGCTGTGGTGGCTGGGGCCGCCGCTGGAGGCCGCCTTCGGCCGGGCCCGGTACCTGGCGCTCTACCTGCTGTCGGGGCTCGGCGGCAGCGCGCTCACCTATCTGATGGTCGACCCCGGCGGCCGGTCGTACGGCGCCTCGGGCGCGATCTTCGGCCTGCTCGGCGCCACCGCCGTGCTGATGCGCCGGCTGAAGTACGACATGCGCCCGGTGATGGCGCTGCTCGTGCTCAACCTGATCTTCACCTTCACCTGGAACAACATCGCCAAGGAAGCGCACATCGGCGGCCTGGTGGTGGGTGCTCTGGTGGCGTACGGCATGGTGCACGCGCCCCGCGCGCGCCGCGCGCTGGTGCAGTGGGCGACCTGTGGGGTCGCGCTGCTGGCGATCGTGGTGACCGTGGCCGTCCGCACGGCCGAGCTGGTCTAGCCGGGCGAGCCGGTCCGACCGGTTCAGCCGGCCGGGGCCCCGGGTCGGCCGGCCCGGCCGGACACGGCTCCGAGCCCCGGCCCCGGCCCGTCACCCACATCAGTGCGCCCGAAGTTGTCCACAGCATCCCCCGGCCGGTGTGCAGGACCGGGGGAAAGCCGCTTCCCGCACCGGCGGAACCCGCTCCGACCTGCGGATACGACGACGAACGCCGGTGTGGACGGCGATCCACGGGGATCGCGAACAGTCACACCGGCGTCAACATCGGGGAAGTTATCCACAGATCTTCTGAGTTTTTCCCCACTGTGGATGAGGGTGTGGATAACCTCGGCCGGGGCAAGCGCGGCCGGCCGCTACTTCCACTGGGTGGAGACCACGAACCCCGCCGCGATGAAGCCGAAGCCGACCACGATGTTCCAGTTGTGCAGGGACTCGATGGGCATGTCGCTGCCCGTCACGTAGAAGACCACGATCCACGCCAGCCCGATCAGGAACAGTGCCAGCATGAGCGGAGCCACCCAGCGCCGCCCGCTGGTGAGCTTGATGCTCTGCTGCTTCGCCGGCGGAGGCGTGAAGTCTTCCTTCTTGCGGATCCGTGACTTCGGCACGAGGAACTCTCCTGTCGATGCGCTGCGTAACCGCGCTGGGGGTACAAGGGCTGGTCGGCCGCGTCGGGGAGCGCTTCCTCCCCCCGGGCGTCCGTTAGCGTAGTGCTTCAGCGGCGTCGGAGAGGACAAGGGTACGTTGAGCAATTCTGCCGTCTCCACCAGCGACGCAACGCCCGGCCACCGTCCTCCCCGCCGGTTCCGGCCGGTACGGCTGCTGACGGCCGCGGTCTTCGCCCTCGCCGGCCTCATCTTCTGGATGAGCTTCAACACCGCCAAGGGCACCGACATCCGCACCGACGCCTCCATGCTCCGGCTGTCCGACCTCATCCAGGAACGCAGCAAGGGCAACGGCGACCTGGAGCGGAGCGCCGCGGCCCTGCGCACCGAGGTCGACTCCCTCGCCGGCCGCGACTCCGGCGCCGGCACCGCGGAGGCCCGCAGGCTGGCCGCCCTGGGCGACGCCGCGGGCACCCGGGAGCTCGCCGGCACCGGCCTCACGGTCACCCTGACCGACGCCCCGCCCAACGCCACCGCCAAGATCCCCGGCGTGCCCCAGCCCCAGCCCAACGACCTGGTGATCCATCAGCAGGACCTCCAGGCCGTCGTGAACGCCCTCTGGCAGGGCGGCGCCCGGGGCATCGAGGTGATGGACCAGCGGCTGATCTCCACCAGCGCCGTCCGCTGCGTCGGCAACACCCTCATCCTCCAGGGCCGCGTCTACTCCCCGCCCTACAAGATCACCGCCGTCGGTGACCGCGGCAGGCTGCGCAAGGCCCTGGACGCCTCGCCGACCATCCGCAACTACCTCCAGTACGTCGCCGCCTACGGCCTCGGCTGGAAGGTCGACCAGCACGACGCGGTGACCCTCCCCGGCTACACCGGCGCGGTGGACCTGCACTACGCCCGGCCGGCCGGCTGACGGACCCGGCGCGCCCCGCGCGGACTCCGCGCCGGGGTTTGCCCGGCTGCGCCCCGCGCGCGGGTGCGGCCCCTTACTCTGGTGCGGCAAAGACCATCCCCGTCGGCAAGTAGGGACAGCATGTACGTCTGGATCTGGCGTCATCTGCCGGGCAACGCGTGGGTGAAGGCCCTGGTCTCCGTGGTCCTCGTGCTGGCCGTCGTCTACGTCCTCTTCCAGTACGTCTTTCCCTGGGCCGAGCCGCTGCTGCCGTTCAACGACGTGACGGTCGACGACAGCCTGCCGACACCGGCAACGGAATGGCGGTGACGCGATGAGCGCGCGCATCCTCGTCGTGGACAACTACGACAGCTTCGTCTTCAACCTCGTCCAGTACCTCTACCAGCTCGGCGCCGAGTGCGAGGTGCGCCGGAACGACGAGGTCGAGACCGCGCACGCGCAGGACGGTTTCGACGGGGTGCTGCTCTCCCCCGGTCCCGGGGCGCCCGAACAGGCCGGGGTGTGCGTCGACATGGTGCGGCACTGCGCGGCCACCGGGGTGCCGGTGTTCGGCGTCTGCCTGGGCATGCAGTCGATGGCCGTCGCGTACGGCGGGGTGGTCGGCCGGGCGCCCGAACTGCTGCACGGAAAGACCTCGTCGGTGGTCCACCAGGGCGCGGGCGTCTTCCAGGGCCTGCCCTCGCCGTTCACGGCCACCCGCTACCACTCGCTCGCCGTCGCGCGGGAGAGCTGGCCCGACGAGCTGGAGATGACCGCCTGGACGGAGAGCGGCGTCGCCATGGGCCTGCGCCACCGTGACCTTCCCGTCGAGGGCGTGCAGTTCCACCCGGAGTCGGTACTCACCGAGTGGGGACACCGGATGCTGGCCAACTGGCTCGTCTCCTGCGGCGACACGGGGGCGGTGGAACGGTCGGCCGGGCTCGCCCCGGTGGTGGGCAAGGCCGGAGAGTGAACGGGCTCCGCCCCGAGCGGGACCCCTGGGGGGCGCCGGCACCGGAGCGGTACGCGCCCCCGCCACCGGAAGACCGGCCCCCCGCGGACCCGTACGGGCACGGACGGCCGGGTGAGGCGGCCGCCGACCCGTACGGACGCGGCCGGACCGGGGCGGCCGACGATCCGTACGGGTACGGGCACGCCGGACCGGTCGACGACCCGTACGAGTACGTGCGGGGCGAGCGGGCCGCCGGGCCGTTGCCGCCGGCTCCCGCGCCCGGGCCCGCCGCCTGGTCCCCGGGCGTCTCCCGGCCGCTGCCGCCCGAGAGCCCCGGGCGGCTCGTCGCGCAGCCGTTGCCGCCCGAGACCGTCTCCCGGCCGCTGCCTCCGGAGGCCCCCGCAGGGGCCCCGGTGGGCGTCCCGCCGCAGTCACCCGGCGGCGCTCTGCCCCTGCCCCCCGAGGACGCCGCGACGATGCCGCTGCGCCGGGTGGCGGCCCCCCGCGTGCCGCCCGCGTCCACCGGCGGGCGCGCCGAGCGCCGCAAGGCGGCCCGGCGGGCGGAACGGGCGCGCGGGGACGGCCTCGGGGTGGTCATCAGCCGGCTGCTCGGTGAAGTGTTCATCACCATAGGGGTGGTGATGCTGCTGTTCGTCGCCTACCAACTGTGGTGGACGAACGTGATAGCCCAGCAGCAGGCCGGCGGCGCGGCGAAGGACCTCCGCAGGAGCTGGGCCCGGGACGGCGGCAAGGACCGGGACGCGGGTGCGTTCTCGCCCGGCGAGGGCTTCGCCATCATCTACATCCCCAAGCTCGACGTGAAGGCCCCGATCGCCGAGGGGACGGGGAAGCACAAGGTCCTGGACCGCGGCATGGTCGGGCACTACGGCAAGGGACCGCTGAAGACCGCGATGCCCTGGGACCGGCAGGGCAACTTCGCGCTGGCGGGCCACCGCAACACCCATGGCGAACCGTTCCGCTACGTCAACCGGCTGCGGCCGGGTGACAAGATCGTGGTGGAAACCAAGAGCGCCTTCTACACCTATGAGATGACAAGCCGTCTGGACCAGACGTCACCGGCGAATGTCGGGGTCATCCGCCCGATACCCCAGGGTTCGGGCTTCACGGGACCGGGCCGCTACATCACCCTGACCACCTGCACCCCCGAATTCACCAGTACGTACCGGATGATCGTGTGGGGCAAGATGGTGGACGAGCGCCCGCGCGAGAAGGGCAAGCCGGACGCGCTCGTCGACTGACGGACGGCAGGGGAGCGGGGTACGGGCGGGCTGTGGCAGCAACCGAGGAGCAGACCGACGGCGCCCCACGGCGGCGGAGCCGTACCCGGGGCCGGATAGCCGCCACCGTCGGCGTGGTGGGCGAACTGCTGATCACGGCGGGCGTGCTGCTGGCGCTGTTCGTCGTCTACTCGCTGTGGTGGACGAACGTGATAGCCGACCGCGAGGCCAAGCGGCAGGGCGCGCAGGTGCGCGAGAACTGGGCGCGGAAGGGGCCGGGCGCGCTGGACACCAAGGACGGGGTCGGCTTCCTGCACGTGCCCGCGATGGGCAAGGGCGAGGTGCTGGTGAAGCCCGGCACGGGCAGCTCGGTGCTCAACGAGGGCGTCGCCGGCTACTACCGCAAGCCGGTGAAGGCCACGCTGCCCTGGGAGGGGCAGGGCAACCTCACGCTGGCGGCCCACCGGGACGGACACGGCGCCAAGTTCCACAACATCCACAAGATCAAGGACGGCGACCCGATCGTCTTCGAGACGCGGGACACCTGGTACGTCTACACGGTCTACAAGGAGCTCAAGCAGACCTCACGGTTCAACGTGAAGGTCCTGGAGCAGGTGCCCCGGGAGTCCGGGAAGACCGTGCCGGGCCGCTACCTGACGCTGACGACCTGTACGCCGATCTACACCTCCGACTACCGCTACGTCGTCTGGGCGGAGCTGGCGCGGACGGAGAAGGTCGACGAGAAGCGCACACCGCCGAAGGAACTCCGGGGCTGATCTCGGGCCGGCGGCACGCACACGCCGGCGATACGCGCACGAGAGCCCCGGCACCGCCCTCCCAAGGAGGCCGGTGCCGGGGCTCCGTCCGTACGTCAGTGCCGTCCGCCGAGGAAGCCGCCGAAGGGGCCGCCCTGGTCGTTGCCGCCGGGGTTGCCCCGGTCGTCACCGCCCTGGTTGGCGCCGCCGATGGCACCGTCGGGGAGCGGTGCATGGGTCACGACGTTGACCGCGGTTCCCTTCTTCACCTTCTGAGTGGGGAAGGGCACGGACGATGACACGACGGCCTTGTCGTCGGTCGGGCCCGCGATGTTGCCGAGCTTGAGACCCACGTCCTCCAAGGCCTTCCTGGCGTCCTTGACGGTCAGGTTGGTCAAGGTCGGGACCTCGACCTCCTGCGGGCCCTTGGATACCGACAGTTCGACCGTCGAGCCGGGCGCGGCCGACGTGCTGCCCTGCGGGTCCTGGGCGGTCACCTGGTTGGCCGGGGCGTCGGAGTCGACGTCCTTCCGCGTGACCTTGAAGCCGTTGTCCGTCAGTTGCTTCTCGGCCGCGTCGAACTGCTGGCCGACCACCGGCGGAACGGTCTTGTTGGGGACGGCCGTGGCGACGGTGAGGGTGATCTCCGCGCCCTTCTCGGCCTCGGAGTTCGCCTTCGGGTTCTGCTTGATGACGGTGTTGGGGTCGACCCCGTCGGTCTGCTCGTCCTTGCGGCGGACGGTGAAGCCCTTGTCCTCCAGCGTCTTCTGCGCCTCGTCGAACGGGGTGTGCAGGACGTTGGGGACCTCGACCTTGGCGGGGCCCTTGGACAGCGAGACCTTCACCTCGCTGTTCCGCTCGACCTTGGTGCCGGCCTTGGGGTCCTGTTCGCAGACCTTGCCCTTGTCCGCGTCGCAGTTGACCGCCTTGCCGCTGTCGACGACCTTGAGCTCGACGTTCTCGCCCTGCCGCTGGGCGGAGTCCAGCTTCTCGCCGATCAGGTTGGGCACGGTGACCTCACCGCTCTTGCCGTCACCGGAGAACAGCGACTTGCCGATGAAGATCGCGCCGACGAGCACCAGGATGCCCGCGATCACCAGCAGGATCGTCGACAGGTTGCCCTTCTTCCGGCCGCCGCCGTGGCCGGGCCCGTCCGCTCCGCCGTCGTCGTAGCCGCCGTACCCGCCCCCGTAGCCGCCGCCGTCCCGCACCGGCGGCAGCATGGACGTCTGCCCGGCGGCGTTGGGGTCGTGCCGGCCGATCATGGCGGTCGGCTGGTCCTCGCCGCCGTAGCCGACCGAGCCCATGGCGCTGTAGCCCGCCGCGGCGGCCACCGGGCGGCCCTCCAGGGCGGCCTCGATGTCGGCGCGCATCTCGTCGGCGGACTGGTAGCGGTAGTCCGGGTCCTTGACCAGCGCCTTCAGGACGATGGCGTCCATCTCGGGGGTGATCTCGGGGTCGAAGACGCTCGGCGGGTTGGGCTCCTCGCGGACGTGCTGGTACGCCACCGCCACCGGGGAGTCGCCGATGAACGGCGGCCGCACGGTCAGGAGTTCGTACAGCAGACAGCCCGTCGAGTACAGGTCGGAACGGGCGTCCACCTGCTCGCCCTTGGCCTGCTCGGGGGAGAGGTACTGGGCGGTGCCGATCACGGCGGCCGTCTGCGTCATCGTCATGCCGGCGTCGCCCATCGCGCGGGCGATGCCGAAGTCCATGACCTTGACCTGGCCGGTGCGGGTCAGCATGACGTTGGCGGGCTTGATGTCCCGGTGGACGATGCCCGCCCGGTGGGAGTACTCCAGTGCCTGGAGCACCCCGATCGTCATTTCGAGCGAGCGCTCGGGGAGCAGCTTGCGGCCGGAGTGGAGCAGCTCGCGGAGGGTGGACCCGTCCACGTACTCCATGACGATGTACGGGATCGAGACCCCGTCCACGTAGTCCTCGCCGGTGTCGTAGACGGCGACGATGGACGGGTGGTTCAGCGAGGCGGCCGACTGGGCCTCACGGCGGAACCGGGCCTGGAAGGACGGGTCCCGGGCGAGGTCCACCCGGAGCGTCTTCACGGCGACGGTGCGGCCGAGCCGGGTGTCGTGGGCGAGGTAGACCTCGGCCATGCCACCACGGCCGAGCACCGAGCCCAGCTCGTACCGGCCGCCGAGGCGACGCGGCTCTTCCATAGCTCCAGCCCTTCCGTTCTTCCCGACCGCACCGACGTGGGTCCGGCGGTGTGCTGTCCGCGCTTACCGTACCCGGCGTCCCGCACGTCACCCGGGCGTGACCGGCACCCGATACGTACCTGGTACCGGCGCGCGACGCCGGTGCGTGCCGGGACTCACTTCGAGGTCTTGAGCACCGCCTCCATGACGCCCTTGGCGATGGGCGCGGCCAGCTTGCCGCCGGCGATGTCGTCCCGCATGGTGTTCGACCCCTCGATGACGACGGCGACGGCCACCGGGGAGCCGTCCCCCTTCTTCGCGTAGGAGATGAACCACGCGTAGGGGTTGCCGCTGTTGTCCACGCCGTGCTGGGCGGTGCCCGTCTTGCCGCCGACCTTGACGCCGTCGATCTTCGCCGAGGTGCCGGTGCCCTCCTCGACGACCGTCTCCATCGCGCTCTGCAGCGTCTGGGCGTGCTCCGGGCTGAGCGGCCGGCTCAGTTCCTTCGGCTGGTGCGTCTCGATGACGTTCAGGTTCGGCGCGCGCAGCTTGTCCACCATGTACGGCTCCATGAGCTTGCCGTTGTTGGCGATGGCGGCGGCCACCATGGCCATCTGGAGCGGCGTGGCGCGGTTGGAGGCCTGGCCGATGCCGGCCATGGCGTTCTGCGGGCGGTTGTCCTTGGGGTAGACGCTCTTGGAGACGCCGATCGGGATTTCCAGGTCGTCGCTGTTGAAGCCGAACTTGTTCGCCTGGTCGATCATCTTCTGGTTGCCCAGATCGGCGCTGATCTTGCCGAAGACGCTGTTGCAGGACCACTGGAGGGCCGCGCGCATCGAGACGTTGTCGCAGGGCATCCGCGTCTCGTTGGGCAGCGGCAAGTTCCGCGTGTCGGGCAGCGTCCAGCCCTTGGGCGAGTTCGTCTTCTCGTCGACGTCCTTGTAGAGGTTGTTCTCCAGCGCGGCGGCGGCCGTGACGACCTTGAACGTCGAACCGGGCGGGTAGGTCTCCCGCAGCGCCCGGTTGAGCATCGGCTTGTTCTTCTCGTCCTTGCTGAGCTTCTCCCAGGCGGCGCCGTCGTTGGCCCCGGCGACCGTCGACGGGTCGTACGAGGGGGTGGAGGCCAGCGCCAGGACCTTGCCGGTGCGCGGGTCGAGGGCGGCCACGGCGCCCTTCTTGTTGCCCAGCCCCTTGAACGCGGCTTCCTGCGCCTTGGCGTTGAGGGTGGTGATGACGTCACCGCCCTTCTTGCCCTTGCCGGTGATCATGTCGATCGTCCGGTTGAAGAACAGCCGGTCGTCGTCACCGGTGAGGATCTTGTCCTCGACGCCCTCCAGCATGGTGGGCTTGTAGACCTGCGAGCTCAGGCCGGTGACCGGCGCCCACATCTCACCGTTCTTGTAGGTGCGCCGGTACTTGTAGTTGATGCCGTTGACTTCTTTGGAGCCGGTGATCTCCTGGCCGTCCACGATGATGTTGCCGCGCGGCTGGCTGTAACGGGCGATGTTCACCCGCATGTTGTGCTTGTCGTTCTTGAGCTCGTCGGCCTTGACGAACTGGAGCCAGTTGCCGCGGATCATCAGTGCGAGGACGAGGAGTCCGCAGAAGATCGCGATCCGGCGCACGGGCTTGTTCACGGTCGGACCACCTGGGTCATTTCGGCGTCTGGGTTGGTCACGGGAGCGGGCGCGGGCCGGCGTGCCGCGTCACTGATCTTCATCAGGATGGCGATGAGGGCCCAGTTGGCGATCACCGAGGAGCCGCCCTGTGCCATGAAGGGCATCGTCATACCGGTCAGCGGGATGAGGCCGGTGACACCGCCGGCCACCACGAACACCTGGATGGCGAACGCCCCGGCGAGCCCGATGGCCAGCAGCTTGCCGAACGGGTCGCGGGCGGCCAGCGAGGTGCGCACGCCGCGCTCCACGATCAGACCGTAGATCAGCAGGACGGCCATCAGGCCCGCCAGGCCCAGCTCCTCGCCGACGGTGGCGAGGATGAAGTCGGAGTTGGCGGCGAAGCCGATCAGGTCGGAGTGGCCCTGGCCCCAGCCGGTACCGGACACCCCTCCGGAGCCGAAGGCCCACAGGGCCTGCATCGACTGCCCGGAGTGGATGCCCACGCCCTTCTGGAAGCTCAGGGTGTACTCGCGCATGGGATCGAGCCACGCCTGGACGCGCTGCTGCACATGGGACTCGAACGAGGCCACGCCCACCGCGCCGGCCGCCGACATCAGCAGACCGAAGACGATCCAGCTCGTGCGCTCGGTCGCGACGTAGAGCATCACGACGAACATGCCGAAGAACAGCAGCGAGGTACCGAGGTCGGTCTCGAAGACGAGGATCAGGATGCTGACGGCCCAGACGGCCAGGATCGGTCCCAGGTCCCGGCCGCGCGGCAGGTACATGCCCATGAAGCGGCGGCTGGCCAGGGCGAGCGCGTCCCGCTTGACCATCAGATAACCGGCGAAGAACACCGCCAGCACGATCTTGGCGAACTCACCGGGCTGGATGGTGCCCAGACCGGGAATCTTGATCCAGATCCGGGCGCCGTTGACCGACGGGAAGAACATCGGGGCGATCAGCAGCACCAGCGACAGCGCCATGGAGATGTAGGTGTAGCGCTGGAGGACCCGGTGGTCCTTGAGAAAAACGATCAGCCCGACGAACAGCGCGATGCCCAGCGCCGAGAACAGCAACTGGTTGGTCGCCGCCGGCGCGAACGTCCGCACCTGCTGGAAACGCGGCGACTGGTCCAGCCGCCAGATGACGACCAGCCCCAGCCCGTTCAGGACCGTGGCCAGCGGCAGCAGCAGCGGGTCGGCGTACGGGGCGAACTTCCGCACCACCAGGTGGCCGACGCCGGCCAGCAGGCCGAGGCCCATGCCGTAGCCGAGCATGCCGGAGGGCATCTCGCCGTCCAGCGCCAGGCCCACGTTGGCGTACGCGAAACAGGGGAGGATCACGGCGAAGGCGAGCAGCAGCAACTCGGTGTTGCGCCGGCTCGGCTGGCCCGCCGTGCTGACGGTGGTGGTGTTGGTGTTCGGCATGGGTGAGATGGCTGACACGTCGCTGACCCCCTACAGCCTTACTGCTGGGAGCCGTTGCACTGCGCTGCCACTTTCTGCTCTTCCTCGCTGAGGGTGGGGCCGGGCGCCGGAGTGGGTGCGGCCTGGAGGGTGAGGCCCGACGCCGCGCCGGTCGGCGTGGGCGTGGGCTGCTTGCCCGGGGTCGGCTTCCCCGCGTCGGGCTTGGCCGTCTCGGGCTTCTGGCTCTCGCGCTGCCGGCGCTCGGCCTTCTGCTGCTCGTCCTTCTTCTTGCAGGCGCTCGCCAGCGTGCCGAGGTCCTTGACCTTCTGCTCCGCCTGCGCGCGGCTGCTCACCGCGATCGTGTCCTCCACCCGGCCGCGCTGGTCGACGGGCAGGTACTTGAGTTCGATCTCGGGGTGGTCCTGGTACAGCCTGCTGAGGCTGATCCAGGCGAGGTCCTGGTCGATGCCCTGGTAGAGGGCGACGTGGTCGCTGTCCTTGGCCGCCAGGTAGTACTGCGTCTGCGTCCACTGGTAGCCGCCGTACAGACCGCCGCCGACGACGCCGAGCACCACCGCGATGATCAGGGACCGCTTGACCCAGCCCCCGCGCCGGCGAGGCTTGCCGAGCTCCACGCCGCTTTCGTCGTACTCGTCGTGGAAGGCGCCGAACTCGCCGGCCGGCGCTGCGTCGCCGCCCGGACCGCTGCCGGGCGGGCCGAAGCCGCCGCCCGCCGGGTCCGGCGGCGGGGTGCGGCCCAGCTCGGACGCGCGGCCGGCCGGGGTCTGCATGGCGCCGTGGTCCCCCGTGGGGAACTGGTTCTCGGCGACCGCGCCGACGACCACCGGGGTGTCGCTGTGCTGCCGGCCGACGAGGGTGTCCCCGCCGTCGACGTCCAGGACGTCCGCGACGATCACCGTCACGTTGTCCGGACCGCCGCCGCGCAGGGCCAGCTCGATCAGCTCCTGGACCGTCTCCTGCGGGCCCTGGTAGCTGGCCAGCCGCTCCTCGATCGTCTCGTGGCTGACGACACCGGAGAGGCCGTCGGAGCAGATCAGGTAGCGGTCGCCGGCCCGTACCTCGCGGATGGACAGGTCCGGCTCGACGTGGTCGCCACTGCCCAGCGCGCGCATCAGCAGGGAGCGCTGCGGGTGGGTGGTGGCCTCCTCCTCGGTGATCCGGCCCTCGTCCACCAGCCGCTGCACCCAGGTGTGGTCCTGGGTGATCTGCGTGAGGACACCGTCGCGCAGCAGGTACGCGCGGGAGTCGCCGACGTGGACGAGGCCGAGCCGCTGGCCCGTCCACAGCAGGGCGGTGAGCGTGGTGCCCATGCCCTCCAACTGCGGGTCCTCCTCGACCATCACGCGCAACTGCTCGTTGGCGCGGTGGACGGCGGTGCCGAGCGAGGTGAGGAGGTCCGAACCCGGGACGTCGTCGTCCAGCGTCACCAGGGTGGAGATCACCTCGGAGCTGGCCACCTCGCCCGCGGCCTGGCCGCCCATGCCGTCGGCGATGGCGAGCAGGCGGGGGCCGGCGTAACCGGAGTCCTCGTTGCCTTCCCGGATCATGCCCTTGTGCGATCCGGCGGCGAAACGCAGTGTCAGACTCATGCGCACCTCGCCCGTCGGCTCCGGGTACAGCCCCTTGCCCACCTCGCTGCCCACCCTCCGGTCGTCATGGTCCTACTACTTCCGCAGCTCGATGACGGTCTTGCCGATGCGGATCGGCGCGCCGAGCGGGATCGGGGTCGGGGTGGTCAACCGGGTCCGGTCGAGATAGGTGCCGTTGGTCGACCCGAGGTCCTCGACGATCCAGCGGCCGTCGCGGTCGGGATAGATCCTGGCATGCCGGCTGGAGGCGTAGTCGTCATCCAGCACGATCGTCGAGTCGTGGGCACGGCCGAGGGTGATGGTCTGGCCCTGCAGGGCCACCGTGGTGCCGGTGAGCGAACCCTCCGAGATCACCAGCTTGGTGGGCGCGCCGCGGCGCCCGCGGCTCTCCGCACGGCCCGCCCCCCGGCGTCCGCCGGACTGCTGGCGCTGCGGCGGCGGGGTGGCCTGCTGGGCCGCCCGCTGCGCCGGACGTCCGTCGCCGCCGCGGCGCGAGCCGCGCGCGGTCACCCGCGTGCCGAACAGATCACTGCGAATGACCTGCACGGCCACGATGACGAACAGCCACAGTACGGCGAGGAAACCCAACCGCATGACCGTGAGGGTCAGCTCTGACATTGCCCCCGCTTCACCCTTCGGCTTGCCGATAAACGATGGTGGTGCTGCCCACGACGATCCGTGAGCCGTCGCGGAGCGTAGCGCGCGTGGTGTGCTGCCCGTCCACGACGATGCCGTTGGTCGACCCCAGGTCCTGGATGGTCGCGGGGGTGCCGACCCGGATCTCGCAGTGCCTGCGGGAGACGCCGGGGTCGTCGATGCGTACGTCCGCCTCGGTGCTGCGGCCCAGCACCAGGGTCGGACGGGAGATCTGGTGCCGGGCGCCGTTGATCTCGATCCAGCGCCGTGTCCGCTCCGCCGCGCCGGCTCCCGGCCCGCCCGCGCGGGGCTGGGGACGGGCCGCGCCGGGCGGCGGGGACGACGGCATCGGCGGGGCGCCGGCGGGCTGCGCCGGGTAGCCGCCGCCCTGGGTGGCGGGAGAGGGGGCGCCGCCGTAGGACGGCGCCTGGTGGGGCGGCCGGCCGTGGGCCGCGGGGGGCTCCTGCGACTCGCTGGACGCCAGGGTGCGGCTGCGCACCCGGTAGAGCCCGGTGTCGAGATCGTCCGCCTTCTCCAGGTGGACCTGGATGGTCCCCATGAAGGTGTACCGCTGCTGCTTCGCGTAGTCGCGGACCATGCCGGCCAGCTCGTCGCCCAACTGGCCGGAGTAGGGGCTGAGCCGCTCGTAGTCCGGACCGCTCAGCTCCACGATGAAGTCGTTGGGAACGACCGTGCGGTCACGGTTCCAGATGGTGGCGTTGTTGTCGCACTCCCGCTGGAGCGCACCCGCGATCTCCACGGGCTGGACCTCGGACTTGAACACCTTGGCAAAGGTGCCGTTCACGAGACCTTCGAGTCGCTGCTCGAAGCGCTTCAGTACTCCCACGGGGCACCTCCTTCCCTCGGTGACGCCTGTGATGCCCGGTGTCGTTCCTGATACTGCTTACTGATCGTATCCACGCGCCGGGAAAACGGCTGGTTCCCCTTCGGCGCCAGGAGTGACGAGTGTCGCCCCCGCGTCCGTGCCGCGTTCCCTTCGCGTTCCCTCATGTTCCGTGCGTCCGGTGCGTTTCGTCTGTGCTGTGCGTGCCGTGCGCGCTGTGCGTGCGTTCCGTGCGTTCCCGCGGGACCTTCCGGGCCCCGCGGGATCCTCCACGGGGGATCGTAGAGGCGCCCGGAGGCCAGTGTCCCGCAACCGGCGGGGTCCCCGCCGGTACCCCCGGGCACCGGCGGGGGTCACCGGGGAGCGGCCGGGGGGCGGCCGGCGGACAACGGGTGTGAAGACGCCCCCCGGAGCGTGCTAATGTTCTGCATGTCGGAAGGCGGACGCACCGCGAACCGGACGGAAGTCCGGTAAGAGAGCGGAAGTCGGAAGACACACCCAATGCGCGGGTGGCGGAATAGGCAGACGCGCTGGATTCAGGTTCCAGTGCCCGAAAGGGCGTGGGGGTTCAACTCCCCCCTCGCGCACCGTGAGAACGGGCCTCGTCGTGAAAACGACGGGGCCCGTTCTTCTGTTTGCCCGGCGATGTCCGGCCGGGGTGGGGCGGCCCTGTGCCGTATCTCTCAGCGGGGCCGTCTGCCGGTGGGATCGTCTCTCGGCCGGGGCCGCCCGGGCTCTCTCGGTGGTGGCCGCCCGGGCGGGCGGGGTGATCAATCCGCTTCCTCTCCGGAGGCGTTGTAGCGCAGCAGGTAGTCGGCGAAGCGGGCGAGGTCCGTCTCGTCCCAGTCGGCGAGGCGGTGTTCGAAGGCGACGCGGCGGCTGGCCGCGACCTGGTCCAGGACCTCGGTGCCCCGGTCGGTGAGGTGCAGGACCTGGACCCGCTGGTCCTCGGGGTCGGCGCGGCGTTCGACGAGCCCCAGCCGCTCCAGGCCCGCCACCTGCCGGCTGACCGTGGACTTGTCGAGCAGGTAGTGCGTGGCGAGGTCGGTGGCCCGGCAGCCCCGGCGGTCCTGGAGGTGGGCGAGCAGGGTGTACGAGACCAGGGACAGCTCGGGGTGGAGCCGGGCCGCCGTGGCGCGGGCGCGGCGGGCGAAGGCGGTCAGCTCGCGCTGGATGGTGTCGAGGTGATCGGCTCGATGTGACACGGGGGCCTCTTCCTTTCCATTTGGTTGTATAGTACAACTGAAGTTGGAGTTGTATAAGCCAACTAGTTTTGGATCACCTGGAGAGGGGTGCCCATGAGGCCCGCGACGCGCGCCGCGCTCCGGCATGTACTGACCCACCTGCTCACGCCGCTGCTGATGTGCGTCGGCATGGGGCTCGCCTACCTCGGCGCCTTCGCCGACCCGTCGCCGCACGAACTGCCGGTGGCGGTGGTCGGTTCCGGCCCCGGTGCCGAGCGGCTCGTCCACGCGATCGAGCAGCGGACCGGCGACAAACTGTCCGTCCACACCGTCGCCGACCGCGCGGACGCCGTGCGCGAGCTGAAGGACCAGGACGTCTTCGGCGCCTACGTGCCCGACCGGCGGGCGCCGGAGCTGCTGATCGCCTCGGCCGGCTCGGACACCACCGCCTCGGCGGTGCAGAAGGTGTTCACCCCGATCGCCGCCCGGCAGGGCGCCCCGCTGAAGGTGACCGACGTGGTGCCGCCTTCCGAGGGCGACCCGACCGGGCAGGGCATCTTCTTCCTGCTCGTCGCGCTGAGCATCGGTTCCTACGCCTCGGTGGCGGTGATCGGCGGGGCCGGCGGCGCGCTGGCACTGCGGATCCGGGCGCTGCTGGCCGCCGCGACGTCGCTCGTGGTGAGCGTCATCGGCGTGGTGCTGGCGGGACCCGTCTTCAACCTGGTGGATCACGGGCTGTGGGGGCTGTGGGGCCTGTCGTGGCTGTACTCGGCGGGCGTCCTCTTCGTCGGTACCGGCCTGCACACCTTCCTCAAGCGGTGGACCACGCTCGGCGTGATGGTGCTGTTCGTCATGCTCAACTTCACCAGCGCCGGCGGTGTCTTCCGGCCCGAACTGCAGAACGGCTTCTTCGCCGGCCTGCACGGCTTCTGGAACGGCGCCGGCTTCGTCGAGGGCACCCGCAGCCTCGTCTACTTCGGCCACTCCGGGCTGGGCGGCCACGTGACCACGCTGCTGGCCTGGCTGGCCGTGGGACTCGCCGTGCTGGGCGCCGCCTGGGCGGTGGAGCACCGACGCGGGGCGCGGACCGCCGTGACCTCCGGGGACCGGGCCGGGACCGGCCCGGAGACCGAGGAGGAGATGGAGGAAGCCGTCGGCGTCTGAGGCGGGAGGGGGCCCCGAGCTCGTAGGCTGGGCGGGTGATGAATCCGGAGACCGACGTACCGGCCGGACCGGGCACCGAGCGGCTGGAACGCGCCGTGCGGGCGGCCGAGCAGGCGCTGATCGAGTTCGAGATCGCGGTGGAGACGTTCCGGGTGGAGGTGGAGAACTTCTCCCGGCTGCACCACCAGCGGCTCGGCCCGCTCTACGGGCGGCTGGACGAGCTGGAGGCACGCATCGCCGAGGCCGTCGCCGCCCGTTCCGGCGACCCGGACGACCTGAAGCGGGCACGCGAGGCGCGGGCGCTGGTGCAGCCGATGCCCGGCGTCGAGGAGCTGCTCGGCGGGTGGATGGACTCCGACGGGCTGTCGCCCGAGGCGGGCGCCATGCTCACCGGGCAGCGGGTCCGGCCCCCCGAGCGGGTCCGCCCCAGCGACGCCTGCCGCAAGGCCTACCGCGAACTCGTCCGCCGGGCCCACCCCGACCTGGCCACGGACGAGGCGGAGCGGAGGCGGCGAGAGGAGTTCGTCGTCCGCGTCAACGAGGCCTACGCGGCGGGCGACGAGCAGCGGCTGCGCGAACTGGCCGAGGAATGGGCCGCCGGGCCCGTCCCCGGACAGCGGCGCCCGGACCGCGCCGAGGAGCTCTACGCCCGGCTTGAGTGGCTCGCCCGGCGCAAGGAACTGCTGGCCGAGCTGGCCGCGGAACTGGAGTCCTCGGCGATCGGCTCCATGATCAAGATGGCGCCGGAGGACCCCGACGGACTGCTCGACGAGATCGCGGGCGGGCTGCTGGCACAGATCGCGGAGCGTGAGACCCGGCTGGCTTCGCTGGGCGGGTAGAGGGGCTGCGGGACGCGGGAGGCGGGCAGGAGCGGGGCCGGGGGTGCCGGGGGACGGGTGCGAGCGGGGGCCGAGTGGCGGCGGGTCGGCGGCGGGTCGGTCGGTCGCATCGCGCGGTCCGGTGGCGCTCGGGCGGCTCTGTGGTCCTGACTCCGCAGTCCTGTGGGTGGGACGACACCGGGTGGTCGGGCGGCGTGACGGCGTCGGTAGCGCTCGGGCGATCACGCGACGTCGCGGGATTCGGTGGCGCCGCGGCGGTCGGGAAGCGCTCGGAGGGTGCGGCGGCCCCGCCGGGCCGGATGGCGCCCGGGCGGGCAGCGGCGCGCGATTCGGCAGTGCCCGGCGGCCGGGCCATGCTTCACGAGGTCCGGCGGGCCGGCGAGGTTCGGCGGGCTCGCGGGGTCGGGTAGCGTCGGGCGCATGATGTTTGGTTCCGGAGTTCCCACGGTCGAGGTCGGCGCGCTCGCGGCGGACGACTTCCTGCTGGACGTGCGCGAGGCCGACGAGTGGGAGGCCGGGCACGCCGAGACCGCCCTGCACATCCCGATGAGCGAGTTCGCCGCGCGCTTCGGCGAGCTCACGGAACGGGCCCCCGACGGCGGGCGGATCAACGTGATCTGCCGCTCGGGCGGCCGCTCGGCCCAGGTGACCGCCTACCTGGTCCAGCAGGGCCTGGACGCGGTGAACGTCGACGGCGGCATGCAGGCCTGGGCCGCCGCGGGCCGTCCCGTGGTGGCGGCGGGCGGGGCTCCGGGTTCGGTGATCTGAGACCCGACCAGGCGCGCTGCCCGGCCGTGGGCGGGGTCACGACTGCTGGGGACGGGCGAGCCGGCGGCTGCCCGACGGCGGGGCCCCGCCCGCCACGGGCCGTGCGTGTACCCGGTGTCGCGGCGGTCGCGTTGCCGTGGGCGCGCGTTGCTGTGAGCCGCGGGGTCGGCCGGTGCGGCGGACGTCGGCGCCCCGTCAGCGGTCGAAGTCCAGTTCCACCTCCTCCGTCACCGGCCGTGACTGGCAGGCCAGGACGTATCCCGCCGACAGCTCGTCGTCCTCCAGGGCGAAGTTGCGGTCCATGCGTACCTCGCCGGAGACCAGGAACGCCCGGCACGTTCCACAGACGCCGCCCTTGCAGGCGTACGGCGCGTCGGGGCGGTTGCGCAGCACGGCCTCCAGCAGGGACTCGCCCTCGCGGACGGGCCAGCGGCCACCGTGGCCGTCGAGTGTGGCCGTGACCGTCCCGCCGGCGGCCGCGTCGGCGGACCGGGGCGGGACCGGGGCGGCCGGGCTGTCCTCGACGTGGAAGATCTCCTGGTGGACACGGTCCCGGGGGACCCCGAGGCCGTGCAGGGCCCGCTCGGCGGCCAGCACCAGCCCGTGCGGACCGCACAGGAACCAGCCGTCCACCGAACCGACCTGGAGCAGTGCCGGCAGCAGGCCGGCGAGCCGCCGCTCGTCGAGCCGGCCCGAGGCCGGGCCGGCCTGTCGCTCCTCCCGGGAGAGGGTCTGGACGACCTGGAACCGGCCGGGATGGCGGTCCTTGAGGTCGGCGACCTCCTCCAGGAACATCGTGGAGGCCGTGGTGCGGTCGCTGCGCACGAGGGTGAAACGGGCCGCCGGCTCGCGGGCGAGCAGGGTCGTCGCGATGGACAGGACGGGGGTGATCCCGCTCCCGCCGACGACCGCGGCGAAGTGTCCGGGCCGTGGTTCCAGGACGAACCGGCCCGCCGGCGTCATCACCTCCAGCTCGTCCCCCGCCCGCAGCTCCTTGAACGCGTACGTCGAGAACGCGCCCCCGTCGACGAGCCGGACGCCGACCCGCAGGGTGCGCGGCCCCTCGGGACCGGGGGCCGGTCCGCAGACAGAGTAGGTGCGGCGTATCTCGGCGCCCTCGACGGTGTGGCGCACGGTCAGGTGCTGGCCGGGGGCATGGCGGAAGGCGTCGCGGAGCTCGGCGGGGACGGCGAAGGTCACGGCGACCGCGTCGTCGGTGAGCGGTTCGACGCAGGCCACTCGCAGGCGGTGGAAGGTGCCGTGGCGGGCCGCTGCCATCAGTGCAACTCCTTGAAGTGGTCGAACGGCTCACGGCACGTGTCGCAGCGGCGCAGGGCCTTGCAGGCGGTGGAGGAGAAGCGGCTGAGCAGTGTGGTGTCCGTGGAACCGCAGTGCGGGCAGCGGATGGCGAGCCGGAGGGGTACGGGGCCGGAGGGCCGGGGCGGGGCGACTCCGTACTCGGCGAGCTTGCGGCGGCCTTCGGCGCTGATCGCGTCGGTGGTCCAGGGCGGCGAGAGCACGGTGCGGACCTCGACGTCGGCGATCCCCTCGGCGTGCAGGACGCGCTCTATGTCGGCGGACATGGCCTCCACGGCGGGGCAGCCGGTGTAGGTGGGGGTGAGGTCCACCTCCACCCGGCCGGGCGCGGTGACGCGCAGACCGCGCAGGACACCGAGCTCCTCCAGGGAGACGACGGGCAGCTCCGGGTCGGGGACGGCACCGGCCAGCGCGCGCAGCCGCTCCTCCACGGGCGTCAGGTCCTCGGCCGCCCGGGGCGGGGGCACGGATCCGGTCACCATGACGCCCCCGGGTGGCTGCGGTGGAGGTGCTGCATCTCGGCGAGCATGCGGCCGAAGGGCTCGGTGTGGATGCCCTGGCGTCCGCCACCCGCGGCCCAGGCGACCGCCGTGGGGCCGGTGGGGAGCTCCAGCGTGGCCCGGCGCACGGTCCGCCCGACGCGCTCCGTCCACGCCTCGCGCAGGGCGTCCGGGTCGACGCCGTCCAGGCCCTCCACGGGCCGGAACAGCTCGCCCGTGTACCGCCACAGGGCGTCCAGGGCCCGGCGCATGCGCTCGTGGCTCTCGGCCGTCCCGTCGCCGAGCCGCAGGGTCCAGTGCTCGGCGTGGTCGAGGTGGTAGGCGACCTCCTTGACGGCCTTCGCCGCCAGCGGGGCGAACGGGCCGTCGCCCTCGGCGAGCCGGGCGTAGAGCAGGTACTGGTAGGCGGAGAAGAAGAGCTGCCGGGCGATCGTGTGGGCGAAGTCCCCGTTGGGCCGCTCGACGAGCTGGACGTTGCGGAAGGCGCGCTCCTCGCGGAGGTACGCCAGTTCGTCCTCGTCGCCGACGAGCGAGTACAGGGTGCGGGCCTGGCCGAGCAGGTCGAGGGCGATGTTGGCGAGCGCGACCTCCTCTTCCAGGACGGGGGCGCGGCCCGCCCACTCCCCCAGCCGGTGCGAGAGGACCAGGGCGTCGTCGCCGAGCGCGAGGGCGGCCGCGACGGGTACGGCTGCCGGCGGGCCGGCCGGGGTGGCGGGGGCGCCGGTGGCGGAGTCGGTGGAGGCAGGGGTCACAGGTGCCGCACCCCTTCGGGGATCTCGTAGAACGTCGGGTGGCGGTACGCCTTGTCGCCGGCCGGCTCGAAGAAGGGGTCCTTCTCGTCCGGCGAGGAGGCGGTGACGGCGTCGGAGGGCACCACCCAGATGGACACGCCCTCGGACCGGCGGGTGTACAGGTCCCGGGCGTTGCGCAGGGCCATCCGCGCGTCCGGGGCGTGCAGGCTGCCGGCGTGGGTGTGCGCGAGGCCACGCCTGCTGCGCACGAACACCTCCCACAGCGGCCAGTCGGTGCCGGTCATGCCATCGCCTCCGGGTGCTCGGTGGGACCGGACGCGGCGGTCCCGCGCTCGGGGGTCTCGGGCCGGGTGCCGCCGCGGCGGGGGCCGGGGACGTGCTTGGCCGCGTACGCGGCGGCGGCCTCCCGTACCCAGGCGCCGTCCTCGTGGGCCTCACGGCGGCGGGCCAGCCGCTGCTCGTTGCAGGGGCCGTTGCCGCGCAGGACCTCGGTGAACTCGTCCCAGTCGATCGGGCCGAAGTCGTAGTGCCCGGTCTCCTCGTTCCACCGCAGGTCGGGGTCGGGGAGGGTGAGGCCGAGGGACTCGGCCTGCGGGACGCAGATGTCGACGAAGCGCCGGCGCAGTTCGTCGTTGGAGTGCCGCTTGATCTTCCAGGCCGTGGACTGGGCGGAGTGCGGGGATTCCCCGTCCGGCGGGCCGAACATCATCAGCGACGGCCACCACCAGCGGTTCACCGCGTCCTGGGCCATGGCGTGCTGGGCCTCGGTGCCGCGGCTGAGGGCGAGCAGCAGCTCGTACCCCTGCCGCTGGTGGAACGACTCCTCTTTGCAGACGCGGATCATGGCCCGTGCGTACGGGCCGTAGGAGCAGCGGCACAGGGGGACCTGGTTGGTGATGGCCGCGCCGTCCACGAGCCAGCCGATGGCACCGACGTCGGCCCAGGTCAGGGTGGGGTAGTTGAAGATCGACGAGTACCGCTGGCGGCCGGCGTGCAGCTTGTCCAGCAGCTCGTCGCGGCCGACGCCCAGGGTCTCGGCGGCGCTGTAGAGGTAGAGGCCGTGGCCCGCCTCGTCCTGGACCTTGGCCATGAGGATGGCCTTGCGCCGCAGCGAGGGCGCCCGGGTGATCCAGTTGGCCTCGGGCTGCATGCCGATGATCTCGGAGTGGGCGTGCTGGGCTATCTGCCGGATCAGGGTGGCGCGGTAGGCGTCGGGCATCCAGTCCCGCGGCTCGATGCGCTCGTCCGCCGCCACCGTGGCGTCGAACACCGCTTCCAGAGCCGCTGTGTCCACCGTTTCCGGCGTTTCCGGTGCCGTCGTCGTCATGCCGATGCCCCCTCGTCCGATGTGAACGCGTGAACGCCGGCCGGGCGGTGCGGGGAGGGAAGCCCGGCACCCTACCGACCGATCGTTCGGTTCAATGGTGAGGTGGCCCAGGAGCGGTGTCAAGGCTGTGGATAACCGCCCGGGGTCGGCTGTGGACAACGGTGCCGGAGCGTCTCGGGGACGGCACGATGGCCGGTACGGGAAGGGGCCGGCGAACCCGGCCCGGGGGCCGGGCGGCGGGATCGAGGTCTTATGGCCGCTGCGTCCCCCGCCGCCGGGTCGGTACCGTTCGGGTGCGCGGAAGGCGTCCGCGCGCGATCGGCGGGCGAACGCGATCGACGAGCGAAATCGGGGCGTACATGGACACGGACGACGGACGCGAGCGGAAGGACGGCGCCGGTGAGCGGGCGGCTCCGGCCGCGCCCGCCAAGCTGTCCCGGACCGCCCGCTGTGTCATCGCACTCGGCGCCCTGACCGTCACCCTGGTGACGGCGGTGCATCTGGGCATGATGTTCTTCCACGTGGCACCGCCGAACACGGTCAGCAAGCAGCACTCCTCGACCATCGCGAACTACGTCCTGCCCGAGTTCGAGCAGAACTGGAAGTTCTTCGCGCCCAACCCGCTCCAGCAGAACATCCACGTCCAGGTCCGTGCCCGGGTGCGCGCCCCGGACGGCAAGGTCACGGTCACCCCGTGGACCGACCTCTCCGCCCAGGACGGTGCCGCCATCCACCACAACCCCCTCCCCAGCCACGCGCGACAGAACCAGCTCCGTCGCGCCTGGGACTTCTACCTCGCCTGGCACGACGACCAGGGCCGGCCGCTGGGCAAGCGGAGCCCGCTCGCCGAGGAGTACCTGCGTCGGATCGCCGTCTCCCGGCTGGACCTCGATCGCGAGGGGAACAGCCTCGAACGCGTCCAGCTCCGTTCGGTGACCTCGAACGTCGCGCCGCCGCCCTGGAACAAGGGGCAGACCGGCGAGCCGGTCCAACGTGAGCTGGCCTGGTGGCAGGTCACCCCCGACGACCTGAAGGCGGTGCGTTCCCTGTGAACGTCTCCTCCGTACGCACCGCCTGGTCACATGCCTACGCCCGGGTCACCGGCAGTTCCCTCGGCCCGTACCAGACCGCCCTGATCCGGATCGGGTTCTCCTTCACCTGGCTGTTCTTCCTGGTCCGCGAGTGGGCCAACCGTCATGAGCTGTACGGCCCGAACGCCCCCTGGAGCTGGGACCTCGCCCACCGGCTGACGGACGACAACGGCGCCTTCACGGTGCTCATGTGGTCCGACAGCGGCTGGTGGTTCGAGCTGGTCTACCTCCTGGCGATGGTCTCGGCCCTGTTGCTGATGCTGGGCTGGCGGACCAGGACCATGTCCGTCCTCTACATGATCGGCATGCTGTCGCTGCAGAACCGCAGCGTCTTCGTCGGCGACGGCGGGGACAACGTCCTGCACCTGATGGCGATCTACACGGTGTTCACCCGCTGCGGGCAGGTGTGGTCGCTCGACGCCCGGCGCGCGCGGCGCCGAGCGGCGGCCTCCCCGGACGCCGCCGCGGACCCCGGCAGGGACCGGGACCTCACCGGCATGGTGCTGTGGGCGCTCTGCGGCCTCGCGCTGTTCCTGGCGACGACCGACACCGACACCCGGCTCGCCTGGACCGCGCACGGTCCGGTCCCGGGCATCGGCTGGGCCATGCTGCTGTGGGCCCTGTGGAGCGGGCACGGGCTCTGGTGGGCCGTGCGGCGCCACGGCGGCACGGAACCGCGGGCGGTGGCGGCCGCGTTCGGGCACCTGATGCACAACGCCGCCCTGCTGGTGATACTCGCCGAGATCTGCCTGATCTACGGCGCGGCCGGCTGGTACAAGGTGCAGGGCACGCTCTGGCAGGACGGCAGCGCGCTCTACTACCCCTTGCACCTCGACTACTTCTCCCCCTGGCCGGGCCTGTCGCACGCCCTCGCCGCCAGCGGTGTCGTCGTGCTGCTGCTCAGCTACGGAACGGTCGCGGTCCAGGCGGCCTTCCCCTTCACGCTGATCAACCGCAGGGTGAAGAACGCCCTGGTGGTGGTGATGATCGCGGAGCACATCGGGATCGCCGTCCTGCTCGGGCTGCCCTTCTTCTCCCTGGTGATGATCTGCGCGGACGCCGTGTTCCTGCCGACGGCGTTCCTGGTGCGCGCCGGCGGCGCGGTGGGACGGACGGCGGCGCGCGCCTGGGACGCACTGGTCCGCTTCGACCGACGGGAGGTCCCGGCCCGGCGGGCGCCGGACCGGCCCTCCGGGACCGCGGCGGCGGACGACGAGGGGCAGGGCGCCGGGCGGTCGGCCGGGGCCGAGACGGACCCGGCCCGTTCCGCGTCGGGGTGAGCGCGCAACGCCACCGGAGCCCGGCGCCCCGCGTCGCCCCAGGTCAGCGCCGTAGGCTGGGCCCATGACCGAGGACGCGACCGGTATCGCCGTGCGGCAGTGGGGCGAGACCGCCCCCGGCGCCGTGCTGCTCGACGGATTCCACGCCATCAAGCACGCCCTGCGCTTCGGGGCCCGGATCGGGCCCGTGCTCACCACCGACGGTGCCGCCGTCCTGGCGCTGGCCGACCGGCTCGCCGACGACGTGACCGAGTCCCTGCGCGGACTGCTCACGGAGGTGGACCGGGCCGTTCTGCGTGAGCTGGTGCCCCGGGGACACACCACCGAGGTCGCCGCCCTGGCCGCCCGGCCCACCCGCGAGGACAACCTCGCCGCGCTGGCCCGCCGCCCCCGGCCCGCGCCCGTCGTCCTCCTCGACAACCCGCGCAACCTCGGCAACGTCGGGGCGGTCGTCCGGCTGGCCGCCGGCTTCGGGGCGACCGGTGTCGTCACCACCGGGGACCTCGACCCGTGGCACCAGAACGCCGTGCGGGCGGGCGCGGGGCTGCACTACGCGACGGCCGTCGAACGGGTGACGGCCGACGGCCTGCCGCACGGGCCGCTGTTCGCGCTGGACCCGGAGGGGGACGACATCCGGTCCGTCAGCCTCCCGGACGACGCCGTGCTCGCCTTCGGATCCGAGCGGCACGGCATCTCGGACGAGGTGCGGGGCCGGGCGGACCGGCTGGTCTCGCTGCCGATGCGCCCGCAGGTGTCCAGCTACAACCTCGCCACGAGCGTGGCGATGGCGCTGTTCCACTGGGGTGGGCCCGCGGCGGCCTGACACCGCCGCCGGGGCCTCGGCGGCCGGCCCTTACGCCTGCCGCCGCACCTCCACCGTGCGGAACCGGCTCGCCACGAACGCCGCGTCGCAGAGCGCCGCGTTGGCCGCGGGGTTGCCGCCCGAGCCGTGGTAGTCGGAGAACGCGGCGGTCTGGTTGACGTAGACGCCCCCGGTCAGGTTCAGCGAGAGCTGTGCGCACTCCTCCAGACACGCCTGCTCGATCGCTTCCTCGGCCTCCGCCGAGGTGGTGTACGCCCCGACGGTCATCGCGCCCTTCTCCCGCACCGTGCGCCGCAGCAGTTCCACCGCCTCCGCCGTGGAGTCCACGGCCACGGCGAACGACACCGGGCCGAAGCACTCGGAGAAGTACGCGGCCTCGGCGTCCGGCTTGGCGCCGTCGAGTTTGACGATCACCGGGGTGCGGACGGTCGCGTCGGGGAAGTCGGGGTTGGCCACCGTACGGGAGGCGAGCGCCACCTCGCCGAGCCGGCCGGCCGCCTCGATCCGCTCCTTGACCTGGCCGTTGACGATGGCGCCCAGCAGGGCGTTGGCCCGGGCGTCGTCGCCCAGCAGGCTCCGGACGGCCTCCGCCAGATCGGCCACCACCTCGTCGTACGTCTTGTGGCCGGCGTCCGTGCCGATGCCGCCGCGCGGGATCAGCAGGTTCTGCGGAGTGGTGCACATCTGGCCGCTGTAGAGGGAGAGCGAGAAGGCCAGGTTGGACAGCATCCCCCGGTAGTCGCCGGTGGAGTCGATGATCACGGTGTTGACGCCGGCCTTCTCGGTGAAGACCTGGGCCTGCCGGGCGTTCGTCTCCAGCCAGTCGCCGAACGCGGTGGAACCGGTGTAGTCGATGATCCGGACGTCCGGGTGGACGGCCAGCGACTTGGCGATGCCCTCGCCGTCCCGCTCGGCGGCCAGGGCGACGAGGTCGGGGGAGAAGCCGGCCTCGCGCAGCACCTCGCGCGCGATGCGCACGGTCAGCGCGAGCGGCAGGACCGCGCGCGGGTGGGGCTTGACCAGGACGGGGTTGCCGGTCGCCAGCGAGGCGAAGAGGCCGGGGTAACCGTTCCAGGTGGGGAAGGTGTTGCAGCCGATGACGAGGGCGATGCCGCGCGGCACCGCGGTGAACTCCTTGGCCAGTTTCAGCGGGTCGCGTTTGCCCTGCGGCTTGACCCACTCGGCCGTCCGCTCGGCCTCGGCCTGCGCGGCGTACGCATAGGCGACGGCCTCCAGGCCGCGGTCCTGCGCGTGCGGGCCGCCGGCCTGGAACGCCATCATGAACGCCTGGCCGCTGGTGTGCATGACCGCGTGTGCCATCTCGTGCGTCCTGGCGCTGATCCGCTTGAGGATCTCCAGACACACCAGGGCCCGGGCGCGCGGGCCCGCCTCGCGCCACGGGCGCATCGCGGACCGCATGGCCGGCAGCAGCACGGCGAGGTCGGGGTGGGGGTACTCGATGCCGAGCCGCGGGCCGTAGGGGGAGACCTCGGAGCCCGTCCAGTCGTCTGTGCCGGGCTGGTCGAGCTCGAAGCGCCGGTCCCGGAGGGCCTCGAAGGCCGCCTGGCCCGCGGCGGCGTCCAGGCCGCCGTCCTGGTCGGGCCCGTACGCCTTGGGGTGCTCGGGATGCGGGGACCAGTAGGCGCGGGTGCGGATGACGTCGAGGGCCGTGTCGAGCGTGGCGGAGTGCTTCTCGGCCAACTGGTCGATGGTGAGTCCGGCGGTCACGGTTGACCAACTCCTCGTCGGACGGGCGTGGATGCGGTGGTGGTGAACCTCAAGTAACGCAGCGAAAGTGCAGTGAAAGCAGTGGAACCAGGTGAAACGGTGGTGCCGGATTCACCCGGCCGCGTGCCGTTGTCGTACCCGCCAGATACATTAACCGAACGATCGGTCGGGACAAGGGGGCCCGGCGAATCCGGCACCACCTCATCGGGGAGGATCACTGCCATGACCGCAATCGAGCCGGAGCACACCGTGGCCGTCGTGGGCGCGGGCACCATGGGCCAGGGCATCGCCCAGGTCGCCCTGGTCGCGGGCCACCCCGTGCGGCTGTACGACGCGCTCCCGGGCCGCGCGGAGGACGCCGCGCGGGCCGTCGCCGCCCGGCTGGACCGCCTCGTGGCCAAGGGCCGGATGCCGGCGGACGCCCGGGACGCGGCCGTCGCACGGCTGCGTCCCGTCGCGGAGCTCGCCGGGCTCGCGGACTGCGCGCTCGTCGCCGAGGCCGTCGTCGAGCGACTGGACGTCAAGCAGGGGCTGTTCCGTGAGCTGGAGGAGGTCGTGGCCGACGACTGCCTGCTCGCCACCAACACCTCGTCCCTGCCCGTGACGGCGGTCGCCGGACCGCTGCGCCGCCCCGGACGCCTCGTCGGCCTGCACTTCTTCAACCCCGCGCCGCTGCTGCCGCTGGTCGAGGTCGTCCGGGGGCACGCCACCGAGCAGGCCGCCGCCGACCGCGCGTACGCCACCGCCGCGGCCTGGGGGAAGACGCCCGTACGCTGCGCCGACACCCCCGGCTTCCTCGTCAACCGGCTCGCCCGGCCGTTCTACGCCGAGGCCTTCCGGCTCCTGGAGGAGCGGGCCGCGGACCCCGCCACCATCGACGCGGTGCTGCGCGAGAGCGGCGGCTTCGCCATGGGTCCGTTCGAACTCACCGACCTCATCGGCCAGGACGTGAACGAGGCCGTCACGCGCTCGGTGTACGAGGCGTTCTTCCACCACCCGAAGTTCACCCCGTCGCTCGCCCAGCGGCGCCTGGTGGAGGCGGGGCTGCTGGGACGCAAGAGTGGGCGGGGCTGGTACGACCACGCCGAGGGCGCCGCGCGGTCGGAACCGCACACCGCGGCTCCCGAGAAGGCGCCCGAGGCACTCGTCCTGCACGGCACTCTGCCCCCCGCCGCGGCCGTCCTGCCGGAACTGGTCGAGGCGGCGGGCATAACGCTGAGGCGGGCGGACTCCGACGGCGAGGGGTACTTCGCGCTGCCCGGCGGCGCCCGGCTGGCCCTGACCGACGGCCGGTCCGCCACGGGGGAGACCGGGGAACCGGCCGTCCGCTTCGACCTGGCCCTGGACTACCGCTCCTGCGCCCGTGTGGCCCTCGCCGCTTCCCCCGGCACCTCCCCGGCCGACCTGCGGGCCGCCGTCGGCCTGTTCCAGGCGCTCGGCAAGAAGGTCAGCGTCGTGGCGGACGCGCCCGGCCTGGTCGTCGCGCGGACCGTCGCCCTCCTCGTCGACCTCGCCGAGGACGCCGCCGGCCGGGGCGTCGCCGGCCGGGAGGGCATCGACACCGCCATGCGGCTCGGCGTGAACTACCCGCGCGGACCGCTGGAGTGGGGCCGGGAGCTCGGGGCCGCGTGGGTCCGCCGCTTCCTGGCGAACATGGAGTCCGAGTACCCGGGCGGGCGCTACGCCCCGTCCCAGTCGCTGCGCCGCCGAGCGGCCGTCAAGGAGAGCCTGTTTCCATCATGACCATGGCCAAGCGTGACACCTACACGCCGGAATCGCTGCTCGCGGTCGCCGTCGAGGTGTTCAACGAGCGCGGCTACGACGGCACCTCCATGGAGCACTTGTCGCGCGCCGCGGGGATCTCGAAGTCCTCGATCTACCACCACGTCAGGAGCAAGGAGGAACTGCTGCGGCGGGCCATAAGCCGTGCGCTGGACGGGCTGTTCGCCGTCCTGGACGAGCCGGGCGCCACCACGGGGGCCGCCGTGGACCGGCTGGAGTACGTCACCCGCCGCACCGTCGAGGTGCTGATCGCCGAACTCCCGTACGTCACGCTGCTGCTGCGCGTGCGCGGCAACACGGACACCGAGCGCTGGGCGATGGAGCGCCGGCGGGAGTTCGACCACCGGGTCGCGGCCCTTCTCAAGGAGGCCGCCGCCGATGGTGACCTGCGGGCCGACGTGGACGTCCGGCTGGCGACCCGCCTCCTCTTCGGAATGATCAACTCCGTGGTGGAGTGGTACCGGCCGCAGCGGGACAACGCCGCCACCAGCGAGGAGGTCGCCGACGCGGTGATCAACACGGCGTTCGCGGGGTTGCGGTCGCACTGAGCGGGGTGGCGGGCACGCTGGGCGGGCTTGCGGGACACTGAGCGGGCGGCGCGCCGACGAGCGGGTGGATCGAGCTCCGCGCACCGGCCGACGGGCGGGCGGGCGCCGGACGCGCCTCGTCCTGTCCCGCGCGCCCCGCGCCCGTCCCGCGCGCCCCGCGCCGCCTCACACCTCCTGTCCGTTCAGGCCCTCCTTCAGGTCCTGCTCCTCGAAGACCAGCAGGGTGCGGGTGCTCAGCACCTCCTCCATGGCCTGGATCCGGGTGAGCACGAGCTCGCGGAGGGCCCGGTTGTCCTTGGTGTGCACCAGCAGCAGGACGTCGAAGTCCCCGCTGACCAGGGCGATGTGCGAGGCCCCCGGCAGCACGCTGAGCTTCTCGCGCACGGTGCGCCAGGAGTTCTGCACGATCTTCAGCGTGATGTACGCGGACGCGCCCTGCCCGGCCCGCTCCTGGTCGATGCGGGCGCCGAAGCCCCGGATCACCCCGTCGTCGATGAGCCGGTTGATCCGCGCGTAGGCGTTGGCGCGGGAGACGTGCACCCGCTCGGCCACGGACCGTATCGAGGCCCGTCCGTCGGTCTGGAGCATGTGCAGGATCGAGCGGTCGATCTCGTCGAGCGGTCGGGCGGGCGTTCTGGGGCTCGTTTTGGCCATCTGTTCGTCCGGCATACCGCCATGCCTCCCCTGAGTGGACGCGCTGTGCATATCTCAGGCTGTGGAGAACCGTTTGTCCACAGGCCCGGGTCGCCTGTAGCCAAAATGCACCGGCAACCGAACAATCGGTAGGGAGAGCGCAGGGCGCTTTCCGGTCACGCCTGCCTCACCCCTGCCTCACGCCCGCTTCACACCTGCCCCCAGAGGAGGTGCTCGTCATGACGGTCCTTGAGCAGCCCGGTGCCTACCGGCCGACCCCGCCCCCCGCCTGGGAGCCCCGCACGGACCCCGCCCCGCTGCTGCCCGACGGGGAGCCGTACCGGCTGCTGGGCACCCCCGCCGCGGACACCGTGGACCCCGAGCTGCTCCGGCTGCTCCATGGCCACCTGGTGCGCGGGCGTCGCTACAACACCCAGGCCACCGCCCTTACCCGGCAGGGCCGGCTGGCCGTCTACCCGTCCTCGACGGGGCAGGAGGCGTGCGAGGTCGCCGCGGCCCTCGCCCTGGAGGACCGCGACTGGCTCTTTCCCAGCTACCGCGACACCCTCGCCGCAGTCGCCCGCGGCCTCGACCCCGTGCAGGCCCTCACCCTGCTGCGCGGCGACTGGCACACCGGCTACGACCCCCACGAGCACCGCGTCGCCCCGCTGGCCACCCCACTCGCCACCCAGCTCCCGCACGCCGTCGGGCTGGCGCACGCCGCCCGGCTCAAGGGCGATGACGTCGTCGCCCTCGCGATGGTCGGCGACGGCGGCACCAGCGAGGGCGACTTCCACGAGGCACTGAACTTCGCCGCGGTCTGGCGGGCACCGGTCGTCTTCCTGGTACAGAACAACGGGTTCGCGATCTCCGTGCCGCTCGCCAAGCAGACCGCCGCGCCCTCCCTCGCCCACAAGGCCGTCGGCTACGGCATACCCGGTCGCCTGGTCGACGGCAACGACGCGCCCGCCGTGCTGGAGGTGCTCACCGAGGCCGTCCGGCGGGCCCGCGCGGGTGGCGGCCCCACCCTCGTCGAGGCCGTCACCTACCGTCTCGACGCCCATACCAACGCCGACGACGCCACGCGGTACCGCAGCGACGCCGAAGTGGCCGCCTGGCGCTCGCACGACCCCGTCGAGCTGGTCGAGCGAGAACTCGTCCGGCGTGATCTGGTGGACGCGGACGGTCTCGCCGCCGTCCGGGAGTCTGCCGAGCGCATGGCCGCCGACCTGCGGGAACGCATGAACGAGGATCCCGTCCTGGATCCGATGGAGCTCTTCGACCACGTCTACGTCCGGCGGACCGCGCGCCTGCGGGAACAGGCCGAGCAGTTGCGCGCCGAGCTCGCGGCGGCCGGTGCGGCCGACGGATCCGCGCACGGCGGCGAGCGGGAAGGAACGGACCGATGACCACCGCGGTCGCCACGACGGGCCGCAAGCCCGCGACGATGAGCCAGGCCCTCAACCGGGCCCTGCGCGACGCCATGGCCGCCGACCCGGCGGTGCACGTCCTCGGCGAGGACGTCGGCACCCTGGGCGGCGTCTTCCGGATCACCGACGGGCTGGCGAAGGAGTTCGGCGAGGACCGCTGTACCGACACGCCGCTGGCCGAGGCCGGCATCCTGGGCACGGCCGTCGGCATGGCGATGTACGGGCTGCGCCCGGTGGTCGAGATGCAGTTCGACGCGTTCGCCTACCCGGCGCTCGAACAGCTCATCAGCCATGTCTCCCGGATGCGCAACCGCACGCGCGGCGCCGTCCCCATGCCGATCACCGTCCGCATCCCCTACGGGGGTGGCATCGGGGGCGTCGAGCACCACAGCGACTCGTCCGAGGCGCTGTACATGGCCACCCCCGGCCTGCACGTCGTCACCCCCGCCACCGTCGCCGACGCGTACGGGCTGCTGCGTGAGGCCATCGCCTCCGACGACCCGGTGATCTTCCTGGAGCCCAAGCGGCTGTACTGGTCCAAGGCCGACTGGGAGCCGGACCGGCCCGAGGCGGTCCCCGGCATAGGCACCGCCGTCGTCCGCCGGCGCGGCACCTCGGCGACGCTGGTCACCTACGGGCCGTCCCTGCCGGTCTGCCTGGAGGCCGCCGAGGCCGCCACGGCGGAGGGCTGGGACCTGGAGGTCGTCGATCTGCGCTCGCTGGTCCCGCTCGACGAGGAGACCGTCTGCGCCTCCGTCCGGCGCACCGGCCGGGCGGTCGTGGTGCACGAGGCGACCGGGTTCGGCGGTCCCGGCGGAGAGCTGGCCGCCCGGATCACCGAACGCTGCTTCCACCACCTGGAGGCGCCGGTGCTGCGGGTGACCGGTTTCGACATCCCGTACCCGCCGCCGATGCTGGAGAAGCACCATCTGCCGGGCGTGGACCGGGTGCTGGACGCGGTCGCCCGCCTGCAGTGGGAGGCGGACTGGACCGATCCGGGGAGCGGCCCCGGAGTCTCTCAGGGGAGCGCCCTGGGGGCGCGGGGCGCGTCGGGGGCGCAGGGGGGTGTGCGCTGATGGCCGCCGTACGGGAGTTCGCGCTGCCGGATCTCGGTGAAGGGCTCACCGAGGCGCAGGTGGTCCGCTGGCTCGTCGACGTCGGTGACGTCGTCGCCGTGGACCAGCCGGTGGTGGAGGTCGAGACGGCCAAGGCGATGGTCGAGGTGCCCTGCCCCTACGGGGGCGTCGTCACGGCACGCTTCGGCGAGGAGGGCGCGGAACTGCCGGTCGGAGCGCCGCTGTTGACGGTGGCGGTGGGGGAGTCGGACGGTGCCGGTGCCGAGGCCGGTGCCGTTGACGATGCCCCTGGCACGGACCGGGGGCGTCAGGGGGACGGCGAGGGTTCGGGCAATGTCCTCGTCGGGTACGGGACGCAGGCGCCCGCCGCCCGCCGGGCGCGGGTCCGGCCGCAGGGCCGCTTCGCCCCGTCGGCGGCCGGGGAGACGGCCGTGGACGGCGTGGCTGTGGACCGGGTCGCCGTGAAGGGCATGGCCGTGGACGGCATGGCCGCGGACGGCGGTGTGGCGCCTGAGGAGCCGCCCGTCCGGGCCCTGGCCGTCATCTCACCGCTCGTACGGCGGCTGGCCCGGGAGCGCGGCATCGACCTCGCCGGCCTGCGGGGCACCGGTCCCGACGGGCTCATCCTCCGTGCCGACGTGGAACGCGCCACCGCACCGGCGGCGCCCGGACCGGCCCCCCTGAGCGGGGAGCGCGTCCCCCTGCGCGGGCTGCGCGGCACCGTCGCCGAGAAGCTGAGCCGCAGCCGGCGCGAGATCCCGGACGCCACCTGCTGGGTGGACGCCGACGCGACCGAACTGCTCGCCGCACGCCGGGCCATGAACGACGGGCCGGGCCGCACCAAGATCTCCCTGCTCGCCCTCCTGGCCCGGATCTGCACGGCCGCGCTCGCCGAGTTCCCGGAGCTCAACGCGACGGTGGACACCGAGGCCCGGGAGATCGTCCGGCTCCCCGCCGTGCACCTGGGGTTCGCCGCCCAGACCGGACGCGGCCTGGTCGTCCCGGTCGTCAAGGACGCGCACACGCGCGACACGGTCGCCCTCCAGGCGGAGATCACCCGCCTCACCGAGGCCGCCCGCGAGGGCCGGCTGAGCCCGGCCGAGCTCACCGGCGGCACGTTCACCCTCAACAACTACGGGGTCTTCGGCGTCGACGGCTCCACGCCCATCCTCAACCATCCCGAGGCGGCCATGCTGGGTGTCGGCCGGATCGTCCCCAAACCCTGGGTCCACGAGGGAGAACTGGCCGTGCGCCACGTGGTGCAACTGTCCTTCACCTTCGACCACCGCGTGTGCGACGGGGGGACGGCCGGCGGGTTCCTCCGGTACGTCGCCGACTGCGTCGAGCGGCCGGTGGTGCTCCTCAGGTCCCTCTGAGGCAGGGGGATGCTTTCTCGGGAGGGACAAAGGCGGCCTGGTCATGCGGTGATGTGACGGGGTGGGGTGGGGTGGGGTCCGGCGGTGTGGTGGTCCGGTGGTGTGCGGGCGTGGGGGTGTGCCGATGTGAGGGTGTGCGGGCGCGGGGGTGTGCCGATGTGAGGGCGTGGGGGCGTGCGCCGACGTGGGGGCGTGGCCGCCCGCAGGTGGGGCGGTCCGGTGGGAGGCGGGCGGAATGCTTCCCTCCCGGCGGGCGCATACTGCGGGGGTGACGGACACGGTTTTCGACGCGGTCGTACTCGCCGGAGGAGCGGCCCGGCGGCTGGGCGGGGCGGACAAGCCCGGCCTGAGGGTCGGTGGGCGGTCCCTGCTCGACCGTGTGCTCGGCGCGTGCGCCGGCGCGCGGACCACCGTGGTCGTCGGGCCGCGGCGGGCCACGGTCCGCCCGGTCACCTGGACTCGTGAACAGCCGCCCGGGGGCGGGCCGCTGGCGGCCCTGTCCGCCGGACTGCGGCACACCTCGGCGGAGGTCGTCCTCGTCCTCTCCGCCGACCTGCCCTTCCTCGACGCCGGGACGCTGCGGGCTCTGCGGAAGGCCGCGCTCGACGGCACCGAGGGCGCCGTCCTCACCGACGCCGACGGACGCGACCAACCCCTCGTCGCCGCGTACCGCGCGGAACCCGCCCGCCGTGAACTGGCCCTGCTCGCGACCGAACACGGGACCCTTACGGGCCTTCCCGTACGGATGCTCACCCAGGCCCTGTCCCTGACCCGGCTGCCCCGCCACGAAGCGTCGTTCGACTGCGACACCTGGGAGGACATCGCGGCGGCCCGCGCCAGGATCAGGGACGATGGGACCGTGCTGGATGAATGGATCGCCGCGGTCAAAGCCGAACTCGGCATGGAACTCGAGGTCGACAGAACCCTCCTGCTCGACCTGGCCCGTGACGCCGCGCACGGCGTGGCCCGCCCGGCCGCCCCCTTGACCACCTTCCTCGTCGGCTACGCGGCCGCTCTGCGCGGCGGCGGGCCCGAAGCGGTCGCCCAGGCCGCCCGGGAGGCCGCCGCCCTCGCCGAACGGTGGGCGGCGGAGCAGGGCGACTCGCCGGCCGGCACCCCCGCGGGACCTTCCTCATGAGGGACCGCGACGCGGACGCGGCGGCGCTGGAGCGCGCCACGGACGAGGCCCTGGCCCTGCTCTCCGGCGACCACGGCGGGCCCGAACGGCAGGTGGCGCCGGTGGAGGGCGGGTTCCTGTCGTTCGAGGACCACGAGGACGACGCCCCAGGGGACTCGATCGAGGAGCGGACGACGGGAGGAGCCGCCTCGCCCGGGGATTCTCCCGGGGGCCTTCCCGGTGCCCCTTCCGGGGGGCGCTCCGCTTCCGGGGGGCGCCCGGCGGGGAAGCGTCCGCCGAGCCGGGGCCGAGGAAGTGCCGAACGAACCGCCACCGCTGCCGGAGCCCGGACACCGGCCGTGCCGGGAGCCCGGGACGCCCGCGTCCCCGGAGGCCGGTCCGATCAGGCGGGGCGAGGGGAACCGCCGGGCGCCGACGAGGTGCTGACGGATGTCTGGCGGTCGATCCGCGAGGTGGCCGGCGCGGACGAGCCCTCCCGCGTACGGGATGCCGTAAGGGGAGGCCCGCGTCCGGCCGGAGAGGCGCCGGGCGTGCCGGCCGGCGGCGCGCCCGGCAGGGGGCCGCGGGGCGGTGGGGCACTGGCGGACGTGTGGCGGTCGATCCGCGACATGACCGGTGGCGTGGACGACGGGGGCTCGCGTTCCGGGACGGCGCCCGCGCACGCGCCCGCGCCCGCATCCGCCCCCGCACCGGGTGCGGATACCGCCGCCGGCGAGGGGCTGACGGACGTCTGGCGGTCCGTACGGGACGTGGCCGCCCCCGACGCGCACGCCCGCGCGCGCGGTGGTGACGGGCGCGAGCGCCGCCCGGAGGCTCCGGCGCACGCGGCGGACCCCGGGCCCGGGGGACGGGACGGCGGGACGCGGCGGAGCGGAGAGCGACATCGTCTGGACGACGACGGGGAGTTGACCGACATCTGGCGGTCGGTCTGCGACGTCACCGTCGGCACGGACGACGGCGGTCGGTACTCGGACGACGGCACCGCCGACAACGACGTCGCCAGGGAGGAGCCCGGCCCCCGGGCCGAGGCCGCTGACGCCGCTGATGCCGCTGACGCCACCGCTGTGCCTCCTGGGCCGGCCCCCAAGCCGCCCAAGCACTCCAAGCCCCCCAAGGGTGCCAAGTCCCCCAAGGGGAAACGGACTACCCGAAAGGCCGCCGCTTCCGCCACCGGAGAGGAAGCGACGACGGGTGCGCCCGGCCGTCCCGAGCCCGTCACCGTGACGCCCACGAGCGGCGACGGCGACGGCGAGGGGGACGGAAGCGCAAGCGGGGACGACACCGAGACCGGCAGGAAGAACGCCGCCGCCGAAGACCGGGCCGCGAACGGAACCCAGGGCGGGAACGGGCACGGAAACGTCGACGGGAACGGAATAGAGGACGGGGGCGGAAATGAGGACGGGAGCGGGAACGGGCGCGCGGACGAAGACGCCCCCGCGCCGGACGCCCCCCGGCACTCCGGCCACGTCCGGCCCCCGTCGTCGGGGGCGCCCCGACGCCCCATGCCCTGGGCCATGGCCGGCGGCATCGCGGCCGGGGCCGCCGAGCCCCTGCCCGCCCGCACCCTGCCCCTGGCCGAGGCGGTCGGACGGACGCTCGCCGCGCCGCTCGCCGCGCTGACCGACCTGCCGTCGTTCGACACCTCGGCGATGGACGGCTGGGCGGTGGCGGGCCCGGGCCCCTGGCGCCTGCCGGAGGACGCCGGCCTCGGCATCCTCGCCGGTCACTCGGGTGCGGAACCGCTGCGTGACGGGCACGCCGTGCCGATCGCGACGGGCGCCCGGATACCGGCCGGCGCCACGGCCGTCCTGCGCTCCGAACACGGCCGTACCAGCGGAAACGAGCTGCACCCGACCCGCAGGACCGCCCAGGGCCAGGACATCCGCCCGCGCGGCCAGGAGTGCCGCCGGGACGACGAACTGCTGCCCGCGGGCACGCTGGTCACCCCGGCCGTCCTCGGCCTCGCCGCCGCCGCCGGCCACGACGGGCTGCCCGTGACCGCGCGCCCGCGCGTGCTCGTCGTCGTCCTCGGCGACGAACTCGTCCACGAGGGGCTCCCCCAGGACGGTCGCATCAGGGACGCCCTCGGACCGATGCTCGAACCCTGGCTGCGCTCCCTGGGGGCCGAGACGGCCGGCACGCTGCGGCTGGGGGACGATGCCGACGCGCTGCACGACGCGCTGGCCGCCGCCGACGCCGACCTGGTGATCACCACCGGCGGCACGGCCTCAGGACCGCGGGACCAATTGCACCCCACCCTGCGCCGCCTGGACGCCGAACTGCTGGTCGACGGAGTCGCCGTCCGCCCCGGACACCCGATGCTGCTGGCCCGGCTCACCCCCGAGCGGCACCTCGTCGGCCTGCCCGGCAACCCGCTGGCGGCCGTCGCGGGACTGATCACCCTCGCCGAACCCCTGCTCCGCGGCCTCTCCGGCCGCGCCGCGCCCTCGCTCCGCCGCGCCCTGCTCACCGGGCCCGTGCCGAGCCACCCGTCCGACACCCGCCTGGTGCCGGTCGTACTGCGCGGCGGCGACGGCGCGCGCCCCCTGCGCTTCCACGGCCCGGCGATGCTGCGCGGGCTGGCCGCCGCCGACGCCATGGCGGTGATCCCGCCGGGCGGCAACACCGCCCGGGGCCGGGTGGCCCTCCTCGACCTGCCCTGGACGGCGACCGGGGGCGGCGTGGGCTGAGGGGCGGGTGTGGACGGTCGCGCCCGCCCGCCCGATACGGTCCGGACATGACAGGCACGACAGGTTCGGCGCCGCCCCTCCTCTTCCTCGACGTGGACGGCCCCCTCATCCCCTTCGGCGCTACGAGCGGACAGCTTCCGGACGGTTACCCGACCTACCGCAGCCCCTGGCTCGGCCCGGGAGCCCGCGGAGACGACGGCGGCAACCCTTTGATCACCCGGATCGACCCCGCTCTCGGCCCCCGGCTCTCGGCCCTGCCGTGTGAACTCGTGTGGGCGACCACGTGGATGTCCGACGCCAATGACTGTGTCTCGCCTTGGCTCGGCCTGCCCGCCCTCCCCGTAGTGGACTGGCCCGGCCCGGTGGGCGAGCACGACGCGCCGGACGGAGCCGAACAGCGGAGCGGTGTCCACTGGAAGACCCGAGCCCTCGTCGCCTGGGCGGCCGGACGCCCGTTCGCCTGGGTCGACGACGAGATCGCCGACGCCGACCGCCGTTGGGTACGGGCCCGCCACCCCGCAGAGGCTCTCCTTCACCGGGTCGATCCCGTGAGGGGCCTGACCGACGGGGATCTCGCCGCTCTGGACGCGTGGCTGCGGAGTGTTCGCGGGGCGGAGCCGGGGCTGCCCGGGCGCCCCGGTGGGCGCGTGCATACCACAGAGCCCTGACGCTTGGTATCGGGTTTGCCGCGGTCCGTAGCCGGTGCGTAGCCTGCGGCGCGCACGATCGCCGGCCAAGAGGAAGGCAGCCATGACCGCCATACACGACATGCTGTCGCTCGCCGGGGCACCATGGAGGCGAGGAGGCGATCACATGACCCCGGTCCCCGCCGCACGACCCCTGCTCGGTGTCGACGAGTTCGAGGAACTGGCCCGATCGGCGCCCGAGACCGTGCGCCTGGAGTTCATCAACGGAAGGATCGAGGTCAAGCCGGTGCCGGACGGGGACCACCGCGAGATCGTGATGTGGCTGCAGGACGTATGCCGGGACCGGCGACCGGACATGCGCCTCTACGCCGAGGCGAGCCTGAAGGTGGAGAACTACCGGAAAGGCCGTGCCATCGCCGACGCCGCCCTCGCTCCCCGGAAGCACTTCGCCGGCCACGGGGACTGGTCCGATCCGAAGGGTGTGCTGATGGTGGTCGAGGTGACCTCCGACGACGCGGACACCAACCGGCGCGACCGGATGGAAAAGCCCGTCGGTTACGCGTCCGCGGGCATTCCCGTCTACCTCCTCGTCGATCGTGAGCGCCGCATGGTCACCGTGTACTCGGATCCCGAGGACGGCACGTACCTCAGCTCGGTCTCCCGGCCGTACGGTGCGCCCGTCGGGCTCCCCGAGCCGGTGGCTTTCACGCTGGAGACCGAGGAGTTGAAAGACTTCGCCGACTGACCCCCGGGCGAGTCGCGCTCCCGTACCCCCGCTCCGCTACTCGGCGGCCCCCGCCGCCTGGCGGATGGTGATGACGCGGTCGGTGAGGCGGAGGGGGTTCGCCTCCGGGTCGGTGAAGTTCAGGAGGCGGTGGCCGCGGACGACGGCGACGACGAGGTCGGCGCAGTCGCGGGGGGAGCGGCCCGCCTCCGCCTTGGTGACCGGGCGGTCGACCACGTCCAGGCCGGTGCCGTAGGTCAGCAGGTCCTCCATGACGGTGCCGACGTACGGGCTGACCATCGACATGCCGAGCATGCGCCCGGCGGAACTGGAGCTGGTCACCACCGTGTTCGCGCCGCTCTGCCGCAGCAGCGGGACGTTCTCGTCCTCGCGGACGGCGACGACGATCGTGGCGCGCTTGTTGAGCTGACGGGCCGTCAGGGTGACGAGGGCGGCGGTGTCGTCCCGTTCGGTGGTGATCACCACGTGGGAGGCGTTCTGGAGTTCGGCGCGGAGGAGGGTGTCGGAGCGGGTGCCGTCGCCGACGACGCCCACGATCCCGTCGCAGGCGGCGGCGTCCACGGCCTTCTTCTGCGGGTCGACGACGACGATCCGGTCCTTCGGCCGGCCCTGGCCGATCAGCGTCTCGATCGTGTGCCGGCCTTTGGTGCCGTAGCCGATGACGACGGTGTGGTCGCGCATCCGGGACCTCCAACGGTGTATGCGGACCTGGTGGCGCGTCCGCTCGGTCAGCACTTCCAGCGTGGTGCCGACCAGGATGATCAGGAACAGCACCCGCAGGGGGGTGACGACGAAGATGTTGGTCAGCCGGGCCGCGTCGCTCACCGGCGTGATGTCGCCGTATCCGGTGGTCGACAGGGTGACGGTGGCGTAGTACGCGGCGTCGACGAAGCCGACCGGGCCGCCCGCGTTGTCGTGGTAGCCGTCGCTGTCCAGCCACACCACGAGGGTGGTCAGCACCAGCACCACCAGGGCCATCACCAGTCGCCGCAGCACCTGTTGCAGCGGCGCGGTGACGCGTTGGACGGGCAGCACGATGGAGCGGCCCGCCTCCGCGTCCTCGGCCTCGGCCCGGGTGCGGCGCCAGAGCGATTTGAGGAGCAGCCTGCCGCCCCTGTGGTGGTCCGGGATGTCCGGGGGCTCCTGGAGGCGGCTGCCGCCGGTCATCCGGTTCCGGGGCGCGGAGGACGGTGGGTTCGGCACCCGCCCATGATCCCTGATGGGGGCCCGGCGTGTGGCATACGCGCGGCCGTCCCCTGGGGGGCCCGGCCTGTGGGGAGTAGCCTCGCGTCATGTATGCGATCACCATTCCCGAGCCCGGCGGACCCGACGCGCTCGTCTGGTCCGAGGTCCCCGATCCCGTGCCCGGTGAGGGGGAAGTGCTGGTCGAGGTCGTCGCGACGGCCGTGAACCGCGCCGACGTGGTGCAGCGTCAGGGGTACTACGACCCGCCGCCCGGCGCCTCCCCGTACCCGGGCCTGGAGTGCTCCGGCCGGATCACGGCCCTCGGCCCCGGGGTGAGCGGCTGGGCGGTCGGCGACGAGGTCTGCGCGCTGCTCTCCGGCGGCGGTTACGCGGAGAAGGTCGCCGTTCCCGTCGGCCAGTTGCTGCCCGTGCCCGACGGGTTGGACGTCGTGACCGCCGCAGCCCTGCCCGAGGTCACCGCCACGGTCTGGTCGAACGTGTTCATGCTCGCCCACCTGCGGCCCGGCGAGACGCTGCTCGTGCACGGCGGCGGCAGCGGCATCGGCACCATGGCCGTCCAGCTCGCCAAGGCGGTCGGGGCGCGGGTCGCGGTCACCGCCGGGAGCCGGGAGAAGCTGGAGCGCTGCCGCGAGCTCGGCGCCGACATCCTCGTCGACTACCGGGAGCAGGACTTCGTCGAGGAGATCCACAAGGTGACGGGCGGCGCCGGCGCCGACGTCGTCCTCGACATCATGGGCGCCAAGTACCTGGACCGGAACATCGACGTCCTGGCCGTCAACGGCCGTCTCGCCATCATCGGTCTGCAGGGCGGCCGGAAGGCCGAACTCGACCTGGGCAAGCTGCTGACCAAGCGGGCCGCCGTCATGGGGACCACCCTCCGCTCCCGGCCGCTCGCCGAGAAGGCGGCGATCATCGCGGCCGTGCGGGAGCACGTCTGGCCCCTTGTCTCGGGCGGCCGGGTCCGTCCCGTCGTCGACCGGACGATGCCGCTGCGGGACGCGGCCGAGGCGCACCGGGTCGTCGAGGACAGCTCCCACGTGGGGAAGGTGCTGCTCACCACCGGCTGAGGCGCAGCGGCCGGCGGGCCAGGGCGATCAGGGGCCTGTGCGTGGCCTCTAAGCGGCCTCTGTGCGGCCGGTGAGCGCCGGCACGGTCGCGGCGCCGCCGGTGTCGTCGTCGGTGCCGCCGTCACCCGTCCGGCCGCCCGGCGTGCCCGGGTGGTGCGGGCGTGTGACGGTGGACGGGTGATCGATTCGATCGCCGACACGCCTCCCGTCGTCCGGGCGCGGCTGCCCTGGGGGCTTTCGGCGCTTCCGCGGCTTCTGCGGCTTCCGTCGCTCCCGCCGCCTTGCGCGCCCGGAGTGCCCGGGGCGCCCCGGGCACTCCGGGCGCTCCTGGCGTCGTTTCGGGCGGCCGGGCGCCGGGCCGTCGTGGCGGCCTTGGCCGGCGTGGCGCTGACGGGCGTTCTCGCCGGCCCGGCGGCCGCGGCACGGGCCGAGGTCGGCCCACCCGTGCCGTCCGTGTCCTTGGCGCCTCCTGGACCACTCGCGTCGCCGGTGCCACCCCTGACGCCTCTGGCGCCGCTGTCTCCCGAAGCGTCGACGCCCCTGGCTCCGTCCGTGCCTCTCGCCCCCCAGGCCCCGCTGCCGCCCCCGGCGGGGGCACCCCGGCCGCTCGGCCCGTCCGCGCCCCTCGCCTCGCCCCCGGCCCTCGCGCAGCCCGCCCCCTCACCGCCTTCGGCGGGCGCCTCGGCCACCGATGCGGGACGCCTCGCCGGGACGGTCGCGGGTCAGGGGCGCGCGCATCCCGGACGCGCCCCTGAGACCACCGAGAACCCTTCCGGGGCGGAGCCCGACCCCTACGGGACCGGCGCCGCCGACCCTGACGCCGGCCTCGAACCCGAGCCCGCCTGGACCCCGGCGCAGCTTGTCCCGGAACGCCCGCCGGGGCCCGTGCCCGCCCGGGCCGAAGGCGGCGGCGGGCGGACCACCCCGGACGAGGAGCCCGTGATGCGCGTGCTGCCCCTGGGCACCGGCATGACCCTCACCGGCCTGGGCCTGGGCTTCCTCGCCCTGCGCCTCCGCCGGCGCTGACCGAATGCCCTCGTCCGCCTGCCCGCTTGCCCGTCCGCCCGTCCGCCTGCCCGTCCGTGCGTCCGTGCGGGCGCGCGGGGGTGCGCGACCGCGACGGCGCGCCGACGAGCTCCGGTGGATCAGACGCGTACGGGGGCATCACCAGGGGGAAATCATCTGTGCGAGAGAATGGCGGCATGGATATGCCGAGGAACGAACGGTCGCAGGAGAGCCCGCACATCCTGGTCGTAGGCCCGGACGGCATGGCTCTCGGCAGCACCAGCCCCGGCGGCGGGGCGGGTGACGACGAGTCGCGCGAGGTCCCCGTGACGGAGCAGGTCGAACAGCCCGCGAAGGTCATGCGTATCGGAAGCATGATCAAGCAGTTGCTGGAGGAAGTACGCGCCGCGCCTCTGGACGAGGCGAGCCGGGTCCGGCTCAAGGAGATCCACCACAGCTCCGTCAAGGAGCTGGAAGACGGGCTCGCCCCCGAGCTCGTGGAGGAGCTGGAGCGCCTGTCGCTCCCCTTCACCGACGACAACATCCCCACCGAGGCCGAACTCCGCATCGCCCAGGCCCAGTTGGTCGGCTGGCTGGAAGGGCTCTTCCACGGTATCCAGACGGCGCTGTTCGCCCAGCAGATGGCGGCCCGGGCGCAGTTGGAGCAGATGCGCCGCGCCCTCCCGGCCGGTCTGGGCGACGACGAGGGCGACGGCGGCGGCCGTTCCCAGCAGGGGGCGCGCTCGGGTCCGTATCTGTAACCCTTACCTGTGACCCGTAAGGGGCCCGGCCTGGCTGAGGGCCCTCCGCCCTGGAGGCGCCTCCATCCTGTGGGTGCCCCTCACCCCGTAAGGGGCCCGTAACCCCCGTAAGGGGCGCGTCACCCGTAGGGGGCGCGGAAGACAGTCGAGGCCGGTCACCGCCACGCGCGGCAGCCGGCCTCCGGCGTCCCACCGCAGTCCGGCGGTTCGCGGTCCGGGCGGACCCGCGGCGGTCCGCCCGGACCGCCCCCGTCAGGACGCCGGGTCGCCCGTCGAGACCGTGATGACGATCGTCGTCGTCTTCGGGTCGAACGCGTCGTACTTCTGCGGGCTCTGCATCACGACGGTGCCCTTGCCGAAGACGTTCTCGTTCTGCTTGTCCTCGCGGTACTTCCAACCGGCGTCGTTGAAGCACTTCTTCACCGACTCGACGTTGAGGAAGCTGACGTCCGGCATGCTCTTCTTCGTCTTGTCCAGGAAGCTGTCGCGCGCCTGGGTGCACTTCTCGGGCTCGATGCCCCGCGACTTGTCGCCTTCCTTGTGCTGCTTCGCGGTGTTCGTCCCCCCGCCGCCGGTGGACTCCGTCGTCGTCCCGCCGGTGCCGCCGCCGGCCGAGCCGCCGGAAGATCCGCCGGACGAACCTCCGGCGGAGCCGCCCGCCGGGTTGGCGGAGTTGGAGACCCGGACGACCGGGCCGTCCGCCTTGGCCGGCTCGTCGTCCTTGTTCTTGAGGGTGACGACGGCGACCACGGCGACGACCGCCAGCACGGCGACGATCGCCGACCCGATGATGACCGGCTTGTTGCCCTTGCCGCCGCCCCCCGAGCCGGACGAGGGCGCGCCGGCGGGCGGGGACGACGGGACGGTCTGGTACGGCGGCGGCGTCTGGTACCCCGGAGCGGGTACGGGCCCGGCGCCCGGCCCCGGAGCCGGCGTCGGGTATCCGGAGGCGTATCCCCCGTAGGGGTTCTGCTGGTGCGGTGCCTGGTACGGCGTCTGCACGGACTGGATGCCCGGACCCGGCACCGCCTGCTGGTCCACCGGCGGGAAGACCGCCGAGGAGACCCCCGCGCCGCTGCCCGGGGCGGGCGCGTCGCCGGAGATCACCGGCGAGCCGGCCGTCCGGGCCGTGCCGGCCACCCGCGCGCACTCGTCCCGCATGGCGGCGGCGCTGGGGAAGCGCTCGTTCGGGTTCTTCTTCAGCGCCCGGGCCACCAGGGCGTCCACCGCCGGCGGGATCGAGCGGTTGATCGTGGAGGGCGCGACCGGCTCCTCCTGGACGTGCGCGTACGCGATGGCCAGCGGCGAGTCCGCGTCGAAGGGCAGCCGGCCGGTCAGCAGCTCGAAGAGCATGATGCCGACCGAATACAGGTCGGAGCGCGCGTCCACGCCGCGGCCCAGGGCCTGCTCGGGGGAGAGGTACTGCGGGGTGCCGACGACCATGCCCGTCTGCGTCATCGAGGTGACCCCCGACTGCATGGCACGGGCGATGCCGAAGTCCATGACCTTGACCACATCACGCTTGGTCATCATCACGTTGCCGGGCTTGATGTCCCGGTGGACCAGGCCCATCTCGTGGCTGACCTCGAGCGCGGCCAGCACGTCGGCCGTGATCTTCAGTGCCTTCTCCGTGGGCATGGCGCCGTACCGCGCCACGTCCGCGTCGAGGACGGAGCGCAGCGGCTTGCCCTCGATGTACTCCATGACGATGTACGGCACCGTCGAGCCGTCGAGCGCGTCCTCGCCGGTGTCGAAGACGGAGACGATGTTGGTGTGCGTGAGCTTGGCCACGGCCTGGGCCTCGCGGCGGAAGCGCTCGCGGAAGGACGACTCCCGGCCGAGTTCCGTGTGGAGGGTCTTGACGGCGACCTGGCGGTCGAGCACCGAGTCGTACGCGAGGTGTACGGAGGCCATGCCGCCCTCGCCGAGCAGGTCGCGCAACTGGTAGCGGCCGCCGCCGACGGCCCGTCCCGCGTAGCGGCCCTGTGCGCCGTCCTGGCTCATGCTCTTGCTTCCCCCTCGGCGCCGACCGGCGTCGGTCGGTGACGCGACACCCGGGCCGGGCCCGGCTCATAGGTTGGATCCGGCCGGATCCAACCGGCCGGACACGTATCCCGGCCAAGTGTGCCGCAGGCCAGGGGCACGTCAAGCCGCGTGCCCGTTCCGTGACCGGATGCGCGACAAGCCGTCACGGAATTTGCCTTGCCCGGGCCGCTGCGGGTTTGATTGCCCGTCCATCCCCGACCGGCGCGCGTCGCGGAACCTGTAGCGTGCCTTATCGGAAGACTGCATTGCTCCGCGTACGGCTCAGCAGCGTGAGCACTGCCCCAAGGCTTGGCCCCCGCGAGCGGCCAGACACGACGGCGAGGACTGATGGCACAGACGCAGAGCGCCCAGGGTCCGTCCGACCCTGACGCCAACGGGGGCGGAATGCCCGATGTGCCGGAAATGTGGGGTAACGGCGGCGTGGTCGGCGACGGCCGCTACCGTCTCACCCACCGGCTGGGCCGCGGCGGCATGGCCGAGGTCTTCGCAGCCGAGGACGTGCGCCTCGGCCGCACCGTGGCGGTCAAGCTGCTCCGCGCCGACCTGGCCGAGGACCCGGTCTCCAAGGCCCGCTTCACCCGCGAGGCACAGTCCGTCGCCGGACTGAACCACCACGCCGTCGTGGCCGTGTACGACTCCGGCGAGGACATCGTCGGTCGCCAGACCGTGCCGTACATCGTCATGGAACTGGTTGAAGGCCGCACGATCCGCGACCTGTTGCTCAACGCGGAGGCGCCGCCGCCCGAGCAGGCGCTCATCATCGTCTCCGGCGTGCTCGACGCGCTGGCCTACAGCCACCAGCACGGCATCGTGCACCGCGACATCAAGCCCGCCAACGTCATCATCACCAACAACGGCGCCGTCAAGGTGATGGACTTCGGCATCGCCCGTGCCCTGCACGGTGCCGCGTCCACCATGACCCAGACCGGCATGGTCATGGGCACCCCGCAGTACCTGTCGCCCGAGCAGGCCCTCGGCAAGACCGTCGACGCCCGCTCCGACCTCTACGCGACCGGCTGCATGCTGTACGAACTGCTGGCGCTGCGCCCGCCGTTCACCGGCGAAACCCCGCTTTCCGTCGTCTACCAGCACGTTCAGGACAATCCGGTCCCGCCGTCCCAGGTGCTGGACTCCGTCCCGCCGGAGCTCGACGGGCTCGTCATGCGCTCCCTGGCCAAGGACCCGGACGACCGGTTCCAGAGCGCCGAGGAGATGCGCTCGCTCGTCCAGTACAGCCTCCAGATGCTGCACGAGGCCGGCGGTCACACCGGCGCCTGGGACACCGGCCAGATCCCGGCCGCCGCGGCCACCCAGGTCCTGGGCGGCGTCGGCCTGGGCCAGACCACGGCCATGGCGCAGCCGCAGCACGGCGACACCTCGCCGCAGCGCATCCTGCCCCAGGGCATGGGCGGCAACGGCGACGACGACTACGAGCCGGGCGGGCACGGGCGGGGCGGCGGCGGGAGCAACCGCGGCAAGCTCATCGCCATCGTGGCGCTGGTGGCGGCGGTGGTGATCGGCGCGGCGGCGTACGCGCTGTCGGGGCTCGACAAGGGCGGGCAGGGCGAGAAGACGACCCCGACCAAGAAGCCGAGCCACTCCGCGTCGAAGACCCCCGAGCCCACCGGCTCCTCCTCGACCCCCAAGCGCGAGAAGTCGTCCGAACCCGACACGGGGACCGGCACGACGGGTGACACCTCCGACGAGAACGACAGCTCCAGCAGCACCGGTGGTTCGCGGCATCGCTACACGAACCCGCCGACCACGGATCCGACCAAGGAGCCGTCGGGCGAACCGACCGGCAACAAGCCGACCGGGGACAACAAGCCGGGCACGTCCCAGGGCACGAGCCAGGGGACCAGCCAGGGCACGTCGCAGGGCACGAGCCAGGGGACCAGCCAGGGCACCTCGCAGGGCACGTCCCAGGGGACCAGCCAGGGGAACACCACCGAGGGAACGACCCAGGGCACCTCGCAGGGGACCAGCCAGGGCGCGTCCCAGGGAAGCAACACCACAGAGGGCGGCACGACCCCCTGACGCCACGAGGCGGGGCTCCGGCCCCGCCTCTTCGCCTGTCCGGGTCCCCGCTCGTGGCGTATCAGGGCGGCCTCTCAGTCCGTGAACGCGTCCCGTACGTCCTCGTACGCGCCCGTCCACCACACCGCCAGCGCCGCCGACGCCGGGAAGCCGGGGTCGGCGCGGTGGTCGCCGAGCTGGTAGCGCCAGCGGAGCATCCAGAAGTCGTTGAGGCGCTCCCACCACACGCGGTGCACCGCCGCCGCGAGCTCCTCGGGGCCGGCGCCGGTGGTGCGCCGGTAGGCGCGGGCGTACGGCCGTATCTTCGCGAAGTCGAGGGTGCCGTCGGGGCGCAGGAAGAAGATCACGGCGGCGCGGACGGCCTCCTCCGCGCGGGGGCGGACGCCGAGGCGGTCCCAGTCGACGATGGCGGCGGGCTCGGCGTCCCGGTACAGCAGGTTGAGCGGGTGGAAGTCGCCGTGCACCCAGCCGCGCGCCGGGGTCGCGGCGGGGGGCGGACGGCGGTGCGCGTGCCGTTCGAGCAGGGCCCGGCGTTCGACGAGGCGGTGCTCGGCCAGTTCGTCGAAGGAGTCGCGGGGGCGGCGGCGGACCAGGACCAGCAGTTCCTCGATGAGCGCGTAGGTGTCCTCGGGGTCGGCCGCCACGTCCAGGGTGTCCGGCGTCCTGCCCAGTGCGTCAGGGGCGTGCGCCGCGCTCTCAGGGGCGCCCTGAGACCCCTCAGGGGCGCTCTCGGGGGCCCGGCACGCCCCTGCCCCGGGTCCCGCGCTCCTGAGGCCCGTGGAGCGCCGTCCGGGGGCGCCGAGGAGCACGGCGTCCACCGCTTCCCCGACGACGCCGGGCGCGAGCACCGCCCTCGCCCCGGAACGCGTTCCGGGGCCTGGCCCGTAGCCGTCCCCGAGCCCCGGCCCGGCCCCCGCCCGCCGTACCGCCGTCAGCGTCCCCTGCCGTGCGCCCGCCCCGGCGCCCGGCCACGGACCCGCGCCCGCGCCCCCCGCCGTCCCGGCTCCCGCCGCCCGGGCGCCGCCGCCCCCACCCGTCGTACGGCCGGACGGCGCGACGGCGTCCCACGCCCCCGTCCCGGCCCCCGCTCCCTCCGGCCCGGCGACCTCCCTCATCACCGTCTCCAGGCTGACGTGGACCGTGCCGAGCAGCGCGCCGAGGCCGCGCGACTGGGCGGCGGTGAGCTCGCCACCGTCGCGGTGCCGGCCCTCGACCCAGGGGTGCAGGGCGTAGCAGCGGCCGCCGAGTACGGCGACGGTCGAACCGTCCTCCGCCGCCACCGGCGGGGCGACCGGCAGGCCGAGGGCGCCGAGCCGCTGGGTCGCGGCGTGCTGCCGGGCGATGGCGGCCCGGTCGCCGTCGAGGTGGTGCTTGAGGAAGAAGTGACCGCGGCTGGTGGAGAGCCGGTAGCCGTGGTTGAGGAGGCCCTCGGTGAGCGGTTCGCAGGCGAGGGGCTCACCGGCGTGCCGGTAGCGGCCCAGCAGGGTGCGCAGCGTGCCGCCGTCGGGAGGTGCGACAGGGGGGACAAGTGAGCGCGGCACGTCCCAAATGTTAGTTCACGACGAGTGTGCGACCTGTCGCGCGGGTACGCCTTCGAGGTGGTGCAGGGTGATGAACTGCGGTTCTATGCACAGGTATTCGGGGAGGAAGGGGGCGTTGTCCGCCGCCCGCGGCGCCGGTCCGAAGCGCAGCAGTTCCGCGGGCCCGGGGGTGAAACGCCGCGCGGTGCCGACGAATTGGACGTGCCAGACGTTCTCGTCACCCTCTTCCCGCCCGCCGAAGTTGTCGGCGTTGTACGCGATGACGCTGCCGTCGCAGGCCCGGCTGTAGCCGTAACCGCCGTGCAGTCGCACCAGCACCCGTCCGTCGGACACGATGTGCCGGGTGGTGATGACGAACGGGAGCGCGCGCAGGGTCACCGAGAGGTGCCCATAGGGGGCGCGTCCGAGCAGCTCGAGTGCTCGGTGTTCGTCTGTGGCCGGCGGGGCGGCCGGCGGTACCGGTGCGGGCATGCGCCTTACTCTGCACCGTCACGTCCGGTGTACGTAGAGCCACCCGCCCCGTCGCGGCCGGGACGTTGGTCCCTAAACGGGCACCCGTACGGGACCCCGGGTGGACCGTGTCGCCGGCCCCGCTCCCCTCAGCGCCTCTCCGCCTGCAGACGCGCGACGTAGGCCGCGGCCTGCGAACGCCGTTCCATCCCCAGCTTGGAGAGCAGGCTGGAAACGTAATTCTTGATGGTCTTCTCCGCGAGGTGCAGCCGCTCGCCGATCACGCGGTTCGTCAGCCCCTCCCCGATCAGGTCGAGGATCCGCCGTTCCTGTTCCGTCAGCGAGGCCAGCCGGTCGTCGCCGCGCGGGCTCTTGCCGTCGCGCAGCCGCTCCAGTACCCGGGCGGTCGCCACGGGGTCGAGCAGGGATTTGCCGGCCGCCACGTCCCGGACGGCGGACAGCAGCTCATTGCCGCGAATCGCCTTCAGTACATATCCCGAGGCCCCGGCCATGATCGCGTCGAATAGCGCCTCGTCGTCGGCGAACGACGTGAGCATCAGGCACTTGATTCCCGGGTCGTGCGAACGGATCTCACGGCAGACCTCGACCCCGCTGCCATCCGGAAGGCGAACGTCCAGAACGGCGACGTCGGGCCGGGTGGCGGGAATGCGCACCAGCGCGTCCGCGGCGGTACCGGCCTCTCCGACGACCTCGATGTCCTCGTCCGTCGCGAGCATCTCGTGAACGCCACGCCGCACGACTTCGTGGTCGTCGAGCAGAAATACCGTGATTTTTCCTTGTTCGCGCACAGTGTCAGTCTCACACATCGAGTCTTCCCCTGCTCTTGTCCTCCGGGATAACGTGCCGTCGTTCCGGCGGTAACCCTGCTTCGGCGGGGGCGGCCCGCAACGCTGTGACCAGTGCTTTGTCGGCCCTTTCTCGATTTACTTGGAAATCCAAGCAAAATCGCAGGTCAGAGAGGGTTTCGCAGGAATGCGGGGTACTGGGTAACGTGCATATTGCAGGCCATTCGGCGGGACACCTGTCACGCCCGGTTCGGCCTCGGCACACCCACCCCGTGTGCCGTCGGGAAGCGGGCGAGCATCCCCCAGCCCCACGGCGGGGGGGACCCCCTACGGCCACCGGCGACCCCGGGGGCCGGACAGACGGAGGAGCACACGTGACCGTGGACAGCACCGCCGCGCGCAAGCCGCGGGGCGGCAAACGCGCCGGAGCGAAGAAGCCGGCCGCCGGGGCGGGCGAGCCGGAGCTCGTACAGTTGCTGACGCCCGAGGGCGAGCGGGTCGAGCACCCGGACTACGCCATCGACGTGTCGCCCGAGGAACTGCGCGGCCTGTACCGCGACATGGTGCTGACCCGCCGCTTCGACGCCGAGGCGACCACCCTCCAGCGCCAGGGCGAACTGGGTCTGTGGGCCTCCCTGCTGGGCCAGGAGGCCGCCCAGATCGGTTCCGGCCGGGCCACCCGCGACGACGACTACGTCTTCCCGACCTACCGCGAGCACGGTGTCGCCTGGTGCCGGGGCGTGGACCCGACCAACCTCCTGGGGATGTTCCGCGGCGTCAACAACGGCGGCTGGGACCCCAACGAGAACAACTTCCACCTCTACACGATCGTCATCGGCTCGCAGGCGCTGCACGCCACCGGTTACGCCATGGGCATCACCAAGGACGGCGCCGACTCCGCCGTCGTCGCCTACTTCGGCGACGGTGCGACCAGCCAGGGCGACGTCGCCGAGGCGTTCACCTTCGCCGCCGTCTACAACGCCCCCGTGGTCTTCTTCTGCCAGAACAACCAGTGGGCCATCTCCGAGCCCACCGAGAAGCAGACCCGCGTGCCCCTCTACCGCCGCGCCCAGGGCTACGGCTTCCCGGGCGTCCGCGTCGACGGCAACGACGTGCTGGCCTGCCTCGCCGTCACCCGGGCGGCGCTGGAGCGCGCCCGCACCGGCCAGGGCCCCACCTTCGTCGAGGCGTTCACCTACCGGATGGGCGCCCACACCACCTCCGACGACCCCACCCGCTACCGGCGGGACGAGGAGCGGGAGCTGTGGGAGGCCAAGGACCCGATCCTCCGCCTCCGTCGCCACCTGGAGCGCGAGGGCCTCGCCGACGACGAGTTCTTCGCCGCCCTGGAGACCGAGAGCGACGCGCTGGCCAAGCGCGTCCGCGACACCGTGCGCACCATGCCCGACCCGGAGAGCACGGCCATCTTCGAGAACATCTACGCGGACGGCCACGCGCTGGTCGACGAGGAACGCGAACAATTCATCGCCTACCAGGCTTCGTTCGCCGACGAGGAGAGCAAGTAATGGCCACCGAGAAGCTCTCCATCGTCAAGGCGATCAACGCCTCCCTGCGCACCGCCCTGGAGAACGACCCCAAGGTCCTCGTCATGGGCGAGGACGTGGGCAAGCTCGGCGGCGTCTTCCGTGTCACCGACGGGCTGCAGAAGGACTTCGGCGAGGACCGGGTCATCGACACCCCGCTCGCCGAGTCCGGCATCGTCGGCACGGCCATCGGCCTGGCCCTGCGCGGTTACCGGCCGGTCGTGGAGATCCAGTTCGACGGGTTCGTATTCCCGGCGTACGACCAGATCGTCACCCAGCTCGCCAAGATGCACGCCCGCGCGCTCGGCAAGATCAAGCTGCCGGTCGTCGTACGGATCCCCTACGGGGGCGCCATCGGGGCCGTGGAGCACCACAGCGAGTCCCCGGAGTCACTGTTCGCGCACGTCGCCGGTCTGAAGATCGTCTCGCCGTCGAACGCGTCCGACGCGTACTGGATGCTCCAGCAGGCCATCCAGAGCGACGACCCGGTCATCTACTTCGAGCCCAAGCGCCGCTACCACGACCGGTCCGAGGTCGACAAGGAGGCGATCCCGGGCCCGCTGCACACCGCCCGTACGGTGCGCCAGGGCACGGACCTGACGCTGGTCGCCTACGGGCCCATGGTCAAGACCTGTCTGGAGGCGGCCGCGGCCGCCGCCGAGGAGGGCAGGAACCTGGAGGTGCTCGACCTGCGCTCGGTCTCCCCGATCGACTTCGACGCCATCCAGGCGTCCGTGGAGCGCACCCGCCGGCTCGTCGTCGTGCACGAGGCCCCGGTCTTCTTCGGCTCGGGTGCCGAGATCGCGGCCCGGATCACCGAGCGCTGCTTCTACCACCTGGAGGCCCCTGTCCTGCGGGTCGGCGGCTACCACGCCCCCTACCCCCCGTCGCGGCTGGAGGACGAGTACCTTCCGGGACTGGACCGGGTGCTCGACGCCGTAGACCGCGCGCTTGCGTACTGAGGGCTGAGGAGAGTCGTGACGATGACTGCGAGCACAGCGAGCGACCAGCGCTTCCGCGAGTTCAAGATGCCCGACGTGGGCGAGGGCCTCACCGAGGCCGAGATCCTCAAGTGGTACGTGGCGGTGGGGGACACCGTCTCCGACGGCCAGGTGGTCTGTGAGGTCGAGACGGCCAAGGCCGCCGTCGAACTGCCCATCCCCTTCGACGGCGTGGTGCACGAGCTGCGCTTCGAGGAGGGCGTGACGGTCGACGTCGGCACGGCGATCATCTCGGTCGACACCCGGCCGGGGGACGGTCCCGCCGCCCCCGCCGGCGTGATCGACCCGACCGTCGCCGGCGCCCCGGCCGAGCCCGCCGCGCACGCCGAGACGGCCGCCGCGCCGGAGGGCGAGGGCCAGGGGCAGGGCCGGCAGGCCGTCCTGGTGGGGTACGGCGCCGCGCCGTCGTCCACCAAGCGGCGGCCCCGCAAGGCGGCCCGTCCGGAGGCGCCGGCGGTCGGCGCGGCCGTCCAGGCGGAGCTGAACGGGCACGCGGCACCCGCTGCCGTCCCCGAGCCCTCCGCGGCCCCTGCCGTCACCGCCACCCCTGCGGTCACCGGTGCCCCCGCCGTCGCGGGCAGCGCCCGTCCGCTGGCCAAGCCGCCCGTCCGCAAGCTGGCCAAGGACCTGGGCATCGACCTCGCGTCCGTCAGCCCGAGCGGCCCGGACGGGATCGTGACCCGCGAGGACGTCCACGCCGCCCACCAGGCGAGCGTCGCCCCGCCGGTTCCCGAGCCGGCCGCCGCCGTTCCGGGCGTCGCCGCCCCGGCCGAGTCCTCCGCCGGGGTGTGGGCCGCGCGGGAGACCCGGATCCCGGTCAAGGGCGTCCGCAAGGCGACCGCGCAGGCGATGGTGGCCAGTGCCTTCACCGCGCCGCACGTCACGGAGTTCGTCACCGTCGACGTCACCCGCACGATGAAGCTCGTGCAGCGGCTGAAGGACGACCCGGACATGGCCGGGCTGCGGGTCAACCCGCTGCTGCTGGTGGCCAAGGCGTTCCTGGTGGCCATCCGGCGGAACCCGGACATCAACGCGTCCTGGGACGAGGAGAACCAGGAGATCGTCCGCAAGGACTACGTCAACCTGGGCATCGCCGCGGCGACGCCGCGCGGGCTGATCGTGCCCAACATCAAGGAGGCGCAGGCGAAGACGCTCCCCGAGCTGTCGCGGGCGCTCTCCGACCTGGTGAGCACGGCGCGCGAGGGGAAGACCAGCCCGGCGGACATGTCCGGCGGCACGGTCACCATCACCAACGTCGGCGTGTTCGGCGTGGACACCGGGACGCCCATCCTCAACCCGGGCGAGGCCGCGATCCTGGCCTTCGGCGCGATCAAGCTCCAGCCCTGGGTGCACAAGGGCAAGGTCAAGCCCCGGCACGTGACGACGCTGGCGCTCTCCTTCGACCACCGCCTGGTGGACGGGGAGCTGGGCTCGCGGGTGCTCGCCGACATCGCGGCCGTCCTGGAGCACCCGAAGCGGCTGCTGACCTGGGGCTGACGGGGAGCGGTCCCCGGGGCGGGCGGCGGCTGCCACGCCGCTGTCCGTACCGGGGACCGGCCTTCGTGCGGTTTCCGCCGCCCGGCATGACGGAGGGCCCGGACGCGCCTACTCCTCACCCCCCTCCAGTGAGGAGCGGGCGGCGTCCGGGCCCTCCGTTCATGGCAGAGCGGCCTGGAGCCATTCCGACGGCAGGGTGGAATGGCCCGTGTAGGGCAATTTACTTAAGATTGACCGACACTTGCAGTGTCGGAACGGGCGTCGGGACAGGAGGCTCCCTTTGGCGGGCGCGCATGGGGACGGGGGTGTTCCGGACCCCGCGGGGGACGGGGAGTCCATCAGCCGTCTGCTCCGGGCCTGGCGGGCCCGGGTCGACGCGCGGACCGTTCCCGAGCTGCGCCGCGTCCAGCCCCGGCCGGGCCGCCTGCTGTCGCAGCGGCACGTCGCCCGGCTCACCGGGGTGAGCGAGGGCTGGTACCGCGCCCTGGAGGCCGGCCGCCGCCAGGACTTCTCCGAAAGCTTTCTGCTCCGGGTCGCCGCCGCGCTGCGGCTGAGCGACGCCGAGACGCTGACACTCTTCCTCGCCGTCTGCGGCCGCCGCCCGCCTGGTTCACCGTGCCCGCCCGGCGAACTCCCGCAGGGCGTCCGGGACCTGCTCGTCCAGCAGACGACGTACCCCGCCTACCTCTCCGACACCGCCTGGAACGTCGTCGCCTCCAACCGTCTGATGGGCGAGTGGTTCCCCTGGGTGCTCCGGCCGGGGGCCAACCTCATGCGGTGGGCCCTGCTGCACCCCGAGGCCCGCGAGCAGATGCTCGACTGGGAGGACAACTGCGCCCGCGCCTACCTCGCCATGCTCCGCGTCGCCGCCAACAGCAACCCGGGCGACGCCGAACTGCGGGCCCTCGTCCGCGAGGTCCTGGAATCCGACGCGGACTGCCGCCGCATCTGGGCCGAGGAACACGACGTCGTCGAGCACCGCGACGGCCACTTCTTCCGGCTCCGGCTGCCGTACCACGACTACGCCGAAATCCGGGTGGCCAGCCATGTGCTGCTGCCGATACAGCGTCCGGACCTGCGCTTCGTCTTCATCACCCCGGTGCCGGACTGAACCATTCCGGCAGCGGACCGGGCGCGGTCCCGGACAGGCCCCCGAACGGTCCCGAACGGTCCCGAACGGTCCCGAACGGCCCCGGGCGCGGTCCCGCCGTAACCGGCCGGACCGGCTCCGCCGCGGTACGTACCACGTCCCGTCCGGATCGCGGACATGCCCTCACCAGGCATCTGTCTTGTATCTATGCTGTGTGCATGCCTCCCACCCCCGCCGTGTCCCTGACGTCCTCCTCCCCCGCGACGCCCGCGACGACCCCGGGGCGGCCGGCCGCGGCCGACCGCGTCTACGCCCACGTCAAGGACGGCGTCCTGCACCGGCGGTACGCCGGGGGGACGCTCCTCACGGAGGGCGGGCTGGCGGAGGCCGTAGGGGTGTCCCGGACGCCCGTCCGCGAGGCACTGCTGCGGCTGGAGGGTGAGGGGCTGCTCAAGCTGTACCCGAAGAAGGGGGCGCTCGTGCTGGCCGTGTCCGCCCAGGAGATCGCGGACGTGGTGGAGACCCGGCTGCTGGTGGAGAAGCACGCGGCGGCCAAGGCCGTCCCCGCGCCGCCGGCCCTCGTCACCCGGTTGGAGGAACTGCTCGCGGACATGCGCCGGCAGGCCGCCGAGGGCGACCTGGCCGCCGTCTCGGTCAGCGACCGCGCCTTCCACGCGGAGATCGTCCGCAACGCCGGCAACCAGATCCTGTCCCGCCTCTACGACCAGTTGCGCGACCGCCAGCTCCGGATGGGCGTCGCCGCGATGCACGCCCACCCGGACCGCATCGCCAAGAACATCGCCGAGCACGCCGAGATCCTGGAGGCCCTGCGGGCCGGGGACGCGCCGGCGGCCATCGCCGTCGTCGACCGGCACGTCAGTTGGGTCCGCACGCTCGCCCAGGGGAACGACCGATGACCGCCCCCTGTCCCGGCCTGCCCGGGGACCCGCCGGGCGGCCGGCGGGCGGCGGCGGTCTGGGGCGTCGGGGTCGGCGTCTACTTCGTCGCCATCGTCTTCCGCACCAGCCTCGGCGTGGCCGGCATCGACGCGGCCGAGCGGTTCCACATCAACGCCTCGGCCCTGTCGACGTTCTCCATACTCCAACTGCTCGTCTACGCGGGCATGCAGATACCCGTCGGCCTGCTGGTCGACCGCATGGGCACCAAGAAGGTGCTCGCCCTCGGCACCGTCCTGTTCACCGCGGGACAGCTCTGCTTCGCGCTCTCCCACTCCTACGGGACGGCCCTGACCGCCCGCGCCCTCCTCGGCTGCGGCGACGCGATGACGTTCATCAGCGTCCTGCGACTCGGCGCCCGCTGGTTCCCCGCCCGGCACGGGCCGATGGTCGCCCAGGTGGCCGCCCTGTTCGGGATGGCGGGCAACCTCGTCTCGACCCTCGTCCTCGCCCCGCTGCTGCACTCCCGCGGCTGGACCACGACGTTCGGCGGCAGCGCGGCGGCCGGTGTCGTCGTCCTCGTCGTGCTCCTGGTCTTCCTCCGGGACCACCCGGAGGGGTACGAACCGGAGCCCGCCGGACACCCGGCCGCCGGCTACGTCCGGCAGCAGATCACCCGCGCCTGGCGGGAGCCCGGCACCCGGCTGGGCATGTGGGTGCACTTCACCACCCAGTTCCCGGCCATCGTCTTCCTGCTGCTCTGGGGCATGCCCTTCCTCGTCGAGGCGGAGGGGCTGGACCGGGGGACCGCGGGCCGGCTGCTCACCCTCGTCGTCCTGGTGAACATGGCCGTCGGCCTGGTCTACGGCCAGATCGTCGCCCGGCACCACGCGGCCCGGCTGCCGCTCGTCCTCGGCACCATCAGCGCCACCGCGCTGCTCTGGGCGGCCACCCTGACCTGGCCGGGACCGCACGCCCCGATGGGGCTGCTGATCGCCCTCTGCGCGACGCTCGGCGCCTGCGGCCCGGCCTCCATGATCGGCTTCGATTTCGCCCGGCCCGCCAACCCGCCGGAGCGGCAGGGCACGGCGTCCGGCATCGTCAACATGGGCGGCTTCACCGCGTCCATCACCACCCTGCTGGCCATCGGCGTCATCCTCGACGCCACCGGGGACGACTACCGGACCGCCTTCGCCACCCTCTTCGCCGTCCAGGCGGTGGGCCTGACGCAGATCCTGCGGCTGCGCGAACGGGCCCGGCGGCGGGAGCGCGAACGGGTGGTCGCGTCGCGGGTGGAGACGGTGCACGTACCGGTGTGACGCGGGTGGGGCGGCGGCGCCCGGCGTCGGCCCCCCAGGGAGCCGCCCAGTGCCGCCCTGTGCCGCGCCGGCCACGTGTGCCCGGTGAACGCCTGGTGGCCCGCCGCCCCGGGCCCCTGCCCGGGTGGCGCGTCACCGCGACAGGGCGAACGCTGCCCCGCCGCCGCACCAGGGCGTCAGGGGATGAGCACGATCTTTCCCCTGGCGTGGCCGGTCTCGCTCAACCGGTGGGCCGCGGCCGCGTCGTCGAGGCCGAAGACGGCCGCGACCGGCACGGTGAAGCGGCCCTGACCGGCGAGGGCGGCGGCCACGGCGAGCCCCCCGACCGCCGGCGGGTCCGCCCCCGGGCCGGCCGAGCGTGTGTGGTGGACTCCGTACTCCGCGGCGTTCATGTCGGCGATGGTCACCACCCGGTCCGGGCTTCCGGCGAGGTCCACCAGATCGGGCAGCGAGCCGGAACCGGCGCAGTCCAGGACGGCGTCGACGCCGTCCGGTGCCAGGGCGGCGACCCGCTCGACCAGCCCGGGCCCGTAGGTGGTCGGCGTCGCCCCCAGCCCCGCGACGAACCGGTGGTTGTGCGCGCCGGCCGTCCCGATGACGGTCGCGCCGCGGGCCGCCGCGAGCTGCACGGCGACCGTGCCGACCCCACCGGCCGCGCCCTCGATCAGCAAGGTGGTACCGGCGCCGGCCTTCAGCCGGTCGAGGGCCCGCGTGGCGGTCTCGACGTTCCCGGCCGCGCCGCCCGCCCGCTCCCAGCCCAGCGCGCCCGGCTTCGGCGCCCAGGCCGCCAGGACGGCGTACTCGGCGTTCGCACCGCCCAGTTCCGCGACGTCGACGATGCCGAAGACCTCGTCGCCCGGCCGGACTCCGGTCACCCCCGGCCCGACCTCGTCGACCACACCCGCGGCGTCCATGCCGAGCACGTGGGGCAGGCGCAGCGGCACCACGTCGCGGAACCGGCCCGAACGGAGGCGGCAGTCGGCGGGAGTGAGGCCCGAGGCCCGTACGCTCACCCGGATCCGGCCCGGTCCCGCGTGTGGTTCCGGTACGTCGGCGACTTCCAGGACGCTTGGGGGGCCGTATTCGGAGAACATCAGTGCTCGCATGGCGACGGACGCTAACGGAACACCCCGTCCGTATAACTAAAGTGAGAGCGGTGGCCGCCCCTTTGTCTCACTCCCCGCGCTCCGACGCCCGGGACAACCGCGAGCGCATCCTCGCCGTGGCCCGTACGACCTTCGCCGAGCGGGGACCGGACGTGGCGATGCGCGAGATCGCACGGCGCGCCGAGGTCGGACCCGCCACCCTCTACCGGCACTTTCCGACCAAGGAGGCGCTGGTCACCGAGGCCTTCCGCGAGCAGATGACGGCGTGCACGGCCATCGTCGACGAAGGACTGGCCGATCCCGACCCATGGCGCGGCTTCCGCCTGGTGATCGAGACGGTATGTGAAATGCAGGCGCGGGACCGGGGGTTCACCGCGGCGTTCGTCTCGGCGTTCCCCCACGCGATCGACTTCGCCGCCGACCGGGAGCGGGCCCTGGGCAAGGTCGCCGAACTCGCCCGCCGGGCCAAGGCGAGTGGCGAACTGCGACCGGACTTCGTCCCGGACGACCTGATCATGGTGCTCATGGCCAACGGCGGCATCCGGACCGCCTCGCCGGCCGCCGCGGTGACCGCCTCACGGCGCTTCGCCGCGCTGCTGATCCAGGGCATGCGGGCCGACCCGGCCGGCCCGCCGCTGCCACCGCCGGTCCGGCCGCCGCCGGCGGGAGCGGCATAGCGCCGCATCAGGCGGCGGGCACCCCCGCCGGGCATTCACCCGGGGAAGCCCATCCGGACTCACACCGAAGTCACCCGCGAGGCACCTACGGAGTCACCTACGGAGTCACGGCGAAAGCCCGCAGGATCGCCTCCGCCAGCCGCCGGTCGCCCTCCATCGTGACCCGGTCCGCCACCCCTTCCGGCCGTACCCGCCCGCAGGCGAGCCGGAGGTACGTCTCCCAGTCCATGGCGAGCGTCACCGCGGGCCCGAGCGACACGCTGGAGTCGAGCGTGCCCTGCCCCGCCGCGTCGACCCGGACGGTCCGCAGGAACTCCACCGGACCGTGGACGTCCACCACCACCGCGCTGCCCGGCGGCGCCCCCGCCTCCTTGGCCACCACCCTGGGCAGCCCGGCGAGCAGGATGTCCCGGGCCAGCGGCGCGGCCGGCGCGTCCAGGTTGCCCGGTGCGCCCAGGGCGCGCCGCAGGTCCTGCTCGTGCACCCACACGTCGAAGGCCCGCAGCCGCAACTGCTGTTCGAGCGGCCGATCGGGGCCGCTGCCGAGCGGCCAGCGGACCGGGGCGTGCGGAGGCCGCGTCTCGTTGCGCAACTGCCGCGACCGCCGGATGATCGTCAACTCCAGTTCGGAGGTCATCTCCAGGGCCGTGTGACAGCGCCGCACGTCGACCTGGACCTCCACGTAGCGCGAGAACTCGTCGGTGACGTGGAAGAGGTCGCGCGGCAGGGTGTGGATCGGCCGTGGCTCGCCCAGCATCTCGCTCTCCACCCCGATGACATGCGAGACGACGTCCCGCACCGACCAGCCCGGGCAGTCCGTGGGCCGGTTCCAGTCACCCTCTGCCAGTGGTTTCACCAACTCGTTGATCGCTTCGATGGAATGGGTCCAGGCGTCGATGGCGGGCTGCAGGCTGGGGTGGACGGTCACGTGATCCCTCGTGCGGTGCGTGCGTTCGGCGGCATGGGTACGGGGCAAGTGCTGTCTGGGTCTCACCAGTTAAGTTACGCTGCGCACGAGCAGCACGGCAGAGGTTTCCCGGGCCGAGAGTGGTGGTAGCGGTGGTAGTGTGCGCGTCTCGCTGATCCAGCTCGCCGTGGACCCGGCGGAGACCACGGAGGCCCGCCGCGAGCGCGCGGCCGGTCTCATCCGCGCCCAGCACGGCCGTGACCTGGTCGTCCTTCCCGAGCTCTGGACCGTCGGCGCCTTCGCGTTCGACTCCTTCGCCGCCGGCGCCGAGCCCGTGCACGGCCCCACCGCGGCGGCGATGTCGGCCGCCGCGCGGGACGCCGGCGTCTGGCTGCACGCGGGCTCGATCGTCGAACGGGCCGAGGACGGCGCCCTGTTCAACACCTCCCTCCTCTTCGCCCCCGACGGCACCCTCACCCGCACCTACCGCAAGATCCACCTCTTCGGCTTCGACCAGGGCGAGGCCGTCCTGCTGAGCGCGGGCCACGACATCGTCACCGCCCCCCTCCCGGACACCGTCCTCGGCCTCGCCACCTGCTACGACCTCCGCTTCCCCGAACTCTTCCGCGCCCAGATCGACGCCGGCGCCCAGACCCTCGTCATCCCCGCCGGCTGGCCCGAACGCCGCCGCCCCCACTGGTCCCTCCTCACCCGCGCCCGCGCCGTCGAAAACCAGGCGTACGTCCTCGCCTGCGGCACGGCCGGCACCCACGCGGGCGTGCCGCAGGCGGGCCACAGCCTCGTCGTCGACCCCTGGGGCGAGACCCTCGCCGAGGCGGGCCCGGACGAGCAGATCCTCACCGCCGACCTGGACATGACCCGGGTCACCCGCACCCGCGAGGAGTTCCCGGCCCTGCGGAACCGGGTGCTGGGGCGGTAGCGGGCCCGCGCTGCGGGGGCGGGCCGACGGGATGCGGACCGTCGACCACAGGTCGCGGGGAGCCGCTCACCGGTCCCCGCGCGACGGACCATGTCCCCGAACGAGGAGCTCGCCCAGCGACGGACGTCACGCCTGTTCGATCTCCGCCATGAGCAGCCGCAGCGTCAAGGAGTGCTTCTCCGGCGGCAGGGCCTCCAGGGCCGCCCGGGCGTAGGAAGCCCCGCCTGAGGGATCCCCGGACCGCGCGAGCATGAGTCCTCGGTGCATCTCGAGGTGGGTGGCGAACCGGGGGAGTTCCGCGGGGAGTTCCCGGCGTGCCGCTTCCTGAGCCTCCACGGCTCCCCGTTCGTCTCCCAGACGGGCCAGAAGAAGAGACAGGAATACGTTCATACGCCACCAGGGCACGGCGTAATCGCTGGTCTGCTCATGTGATCCCGCCGTGTCGAAGATGCGCCGGCCCCGGTCCGCCAAGCTGAGTGCCGTTGCCCGGTCCCCTCGGATCGCCGCCGCGTGCGCCTTGCCCATGACAGCGTTGAGGAGACCGAGCGAAGGCCGGTCCGATACCGCCATGGCCTGGTCGGCCAGTATGTCGGCGACTCCGAGGGACGCGCCCTCGTACCCCAAGGCGATGGCGGCACGCCCCCGGACCCAGACCCGGGAGTCGTCGTCACCCGACCGGTCCGCTGCCTCCGCTGCCATGCGGTACCACTGAACCGTCCTGGTCCCGTCGGAGCCGGGGAAGGTCTTGGCGTAGAGCGTCATGAGCCGCGCGGCCACGGCCCACATCCTCGGACGGTCCAACTGCTGCTGCAACGCGACCAGTGCGCCGGCCACCCGCCGTTGCACGTCCGCCGCGCCCAGGCTCATGTAGTCCGCACCGTAGGTGCCCAGCCTGCTTTCCCACTCCTCGACGGTGGGCCCGCCCCGCAGCCTGGCTGCGAATCCGGTACTCAACAAGTCAGCGGCCACGACCGGGGCTACGGCGGTGGCCGCCGCATCGGACAGGAACGTACGACGATTCATTTCGCCTTCAAGAACCGCCAGGGGAACGTCCAGGACGGCCGACAGACAGCGGAGGTAGAACGCTCCGGGGGTCACCTTGGAACGCTCCCAACGGCTGACGTACTCCCGGCTCAAGGTCGTCCCGAAGATGTCGTTGACCTCGTCCGCCAGTCGCCCCTGGGACCATCCGCGCGCCTCGCGCAGATCCCTGATCAAAGCCCCGATGGTCATAGGCCCATCTTGCCCCTACGAATGCCCACGGCCGAGCCAAAAGCCCCGGTTCGACCGCGACTTGCCCCCACCCATGCCCCTATACGACCGGCGCTCGGGGCGGGATCTTGAGGGACCGGAAGCAGGACCGCATCCCGGCGAGGGGTGGGGGCGTGAACCACCCGAAGAGGCGGGCCGCCATGACCAAGCTGCATTCGATCACCCGAGGGGGCGTCACGTGACGCACATGTCCATCGGAAGCGCCTTCGTCCCGAACCCATACACACCGTGCCGCGAGTGCACCCGACTGGCAAACGCCCGGTACGCCGCTCAGCGGGCCGGTGACTGGGCGCGCGCCGAGCGGCTTCGCCGTTCCGGATGGGCGCACGCGGAGGTGGCGCACCGTGGTTGACGGATGGCTCCCCCAGCCGCTTGAGCTGATCGTGGACACCGATCGCGACCGCATCGGCAAAGTGGTCGGCTGGGACGGCGGCACGGGCCGGATCACCCTGCGGCCCGTGGAAGACGGACGGACCTGGCAGCCGGTGCGATACCGCCGCGCCACCCCAACCGACAAGCTTCGCGCTCGCGTGATCGAGCTGAACCGGGAGCCACGATGAGGGCATTCTGCGAAGCGTGCGAGTGGTGGGACGACCTGATTCAGCGCACGCGAGCTCTGCTCGGTCGGTCTCGCACCCGAGAGGAGGACGCGAAACTGCGCGCGTGCCTGGCACAGTACGCCGCCGGGCGGGACACCCACCTGCGGGACACCCACGGGATGCAGCGATGACACCGGCCGACATTCCCCTCACGAGGCACCGTGCGGCGGCATTCCCGCGACCTCGCGTCCGCAGAGGACGGCGAAGGGAAGGAAGTAGGGGGTGATCCACGGCGAGCACCAGGCGGAAGACCTGCGGCGCGACCACGGTTTCGTGCGCATCGGGCGCGCCAAGGACGGCAACGCCGTGATCAGGCGGAAGGGCGATCGCCGGACCGTCGTGCCGCTCCGGTGGCTCAGCAGTGACGCCGTGGACACCATCAAGGTCCAGCCCGGGATCGGTCTCGTCCGAGTGCGGGCGGCGAGGCCCGCGCGTACTCCCGCCCGGGCCGCGCGGGCAGGGCCGTCCGTCTGACCCGGTCAGGTGTTCGTGATCGTGCGTTCACACACGAATGGCACCCTTGAACCATGAACGATGCCGCCCCCGCCCCCCGCCGCCCCCGTGTCCGCGCCCCCGAGCTCGTCGGTGGGGGCGGCTGGCTGAACACCGGAGGGGAGGAGCTGTCCCTGGCCGCGCTGCGCGGCCGGATCGTGATTCTCGATTTCTGGACGTTCTGCTGTGTGAACTGCCTGCACGTCCTGGACGAGCTCCGGGAGCTGGAGGAGAAGCACCGGGACACCACGGTGATCATCGGGGTGCACTCCCCGAAGTTCGTGCACGAGGCCGAGCACCAGGCCGTGGTCGACGCCGTCGAGCGGTACGGGGTCCACCACCCCGTAGTGGACGACCCGGAGCTCGCCACCTGGAAGCAGTACGCCGTCCGCGCCTGGCCCACGCTGGTCGTCATCGACCCCGAGGGGTACGTGGTGGCGCAGCACGCGGGTGAGGGGCACGCGCATGCCCTGGAGGCGCTGGTCGGCGAGCTGGAGGCGGAGCACGAGGCGAAGGGGACGCTGCGGCGTGGGGACACCCCCTATGTGGCGCCGGAGCCGGTCGCGGGCGGGCTGCGGTTCCCGGGGAAGGCCCTGGCGCTGCCCGGGGGCACGTACCTGGTGTCGGACACCACCCGGCACCAGCTCGTCGAGCTCGCCGCGGACGGCGAGACCGTCGTCCGCCGGATCGGGACGGGCGAGCGGGGGTTCGGTGACAGCCCGGCGCGGTTCAGCGAGCCGCAGGGGCTCGCGCTGCTGCCGGACGGCCGGGTGGCCGTCGCGGACACCGTCAACCACGCGCTGCGTGTGTACGACCCGGAGACCCACGAGGTCGGCACGCTGGCCGGTACCGGCCGTCAGTGGTGGCAGGGGTCGGCCACCGACGGTCCGGCGCGCGAGGTCGACCTGTCGTCGCCGTGGGACCTGGCCTGGTTCGCGGACCGGCTCTGGATCGCCATGGCCGGCGTCCACCAACTGTGGAGTTACGACCCGGTCGCCGGCACCGTGGGGGTCGCGGCCGGCACCACCAACGAGGGCCTGGTGGACGGGCCCGCGGCGGAGGCGTGGTTCGCCCAGCCGTCCGGTCTGGCCGCCGCCGGCGACCGGCTCTGGGTCGCCGACTCGGAGACGTCCGCGCTGCGTTACGTCGAACGCGCCGAGGACGGAGACGGGGACGAGGGCGGGAGCGAGGGCGGGGGCGGTTTCGTCGTCCGTACCGCCGTCGGCACCGGCCTGTTCGACTTCGGGCACCGGGACGGCGACGCCGCGCAGGCCCTCTTCCAGCACCCGCTGGGCGTCACCGCGCTGCCCGACGGCTCGGTGGCCGTCGCGGACACCTACAACCACGCGCTCCGCCGCTACGATCCCGCGACCGGACAGGTCACGACCCTGGCGACCGATCTGCGCGAGCCGTCCGACGCGGTCCTCGACGGTGACGACATCGTCGTCGTGGAGTCGGCCCGGCACCGGCTGACGCGGCTGCGGCTGCCGGAGGAGGCGGTACGGGTCGAGTCCGTGGCGCACCGCACCCGGCGGGAGGCGACCGAGGTCGCCCCCGGCGAACTGCTGCTCGACGTCGTCTTCCAGGCGCCCGCGGGCCAGAAGCTGGACACCCGCTACGGGCCGTCGACCCGGCTGCTGGTCAGCGCCACGCCGCCGGAACTGCTCGCCGAGGGCGCCGGCGCGGGCACCGACCTCGCCCGCCGCGTCGTTCTCGCGGACGGGATCGGGGAGGGCGTGCTGCATGTCTCGGCGATGGCCGCGTCGTGTGACGACGACCCTGCCAACGAGTACCCCGCCTGCCATGTACACCAGCAGGACTGGGGCGTTCCGGTCCGGGTCGTCCCCGGCGGCGCGGACCGGCTGCCGCTGGTCCTGGCCGGGTTCGACGCGGACGCCTGATCCCGGTTCCAGGGCGCAGCGGCCACGGGGTTCAGCGGACGAACCGGTGGTCCTCCTCGACCACCGGGGCCGCGGGCGGCGGCGGCTGGGTGCGGCGGCGCTTGAAGATGGCGACGTACGCGTTGAGCCCGATGAGGCCGGCGGCCATGAGGATCAGGCCGGCGAGGGTGAGGTTGACGCCTTGCATGTGCCAGTCGACTGCGAAGGTGAGGATCGCGCCGGTGGCGATGAGACCGATGCACCATCCCATGCCCATGGCATGACTCCTTCCGGGTGGGGTCGGTCGTTCATCGACGCGCCTACCCCCGGTCCGGAGGGGGATGTGCCCCGCCCCCGCCCTTTCACCGTTTCGTGCGAAGGCGGGTCCCCGGGTTTGTGCGAGGGCGGGTCCCCGGGCCCCGCGACAACCGCCTGTCGGGCCCCGGGGGAGGAACCGGGGCCCGACGCCTCACTTGCCGAGTGCCGCGCCCTCGTCCGCCACCCAGTACGTCGTCCGCACGGAATCGTCGATCCGCAGCTTCCCGCCGGGCAGGGCGGTCCGGACCTCGCCGCCCTCCACCGGATCCCCGTTCGCGGCCTGGAGCGAGACGGACAGCTCCTTGGCCTCCCGCGCCGACCCCCCGTCGGACGACGTGGGCCGGATCCCCGCGTACGCCGCCTTCCCGGCCCCCAGCCGTACCGGCTCCTTCGGCTTGCCGGCCGCGTCCACGTCGGCGGTCGCCTGGTCCTTGTCGAAGCGCAGGAACGGGAAACCGTACGCGGTGCACTCCTTCTTCGCCGTGGCGACCAGCAGCAGCGCGCCGGCCGGCTTCTTCGCGGGCCGGGCCTCGATGGTCACGTCGGACGGGGCGCAGGCGTCGCCCTTCTTGGCACCCTTGGCCGCGCTGTCCTCCCCCGCCGCACCGGGCGCATCGGACGCCGTCGGCGCGGAACGGTCGCCCTTGCCCTCCCCGTTCCCGTCGCTCTTGCCGTCGCCGCCGCCCCCGCCGCAGGCGGTGAGCGTCAGGGCGGCCGCGGCGGTGAACGCGACGGCGGTGGTGCGCAGGAGGCGGTGGGTCATGGGTTCCCCCGGGTGGGATGTCGGTGGATCGAAGGTGCGGCGCGCTCATCCCGCCCGTGGGAAGCGCCGGTCGGCGACGTCCGACGGAGTGTCAGCCGGCCAGGAAGGCGGCGAGCACCGAGGCGAGCAGATACGGGTCCTCCGCGCCGCAGAGTTCACGTGCGGAGTGCATGGAGAGGATAGCGATGCCGATGTCGACGGTGGTGATGCCGTGCCGCGCGGCCGTGATCGGGCCGATGGTGGCGCCGCAGGGCACCGAGTTGTTGGAGACGAAGTGCTGCCAGGGCACACCGGCCCGTTCGCACGCCTCCGTGAACACGGCCCGGCCGCCGCCGTCCGTGGCGTAGCGCTGGTTGACGTTGGTCTTCAGGATCGGGCCGCCGTTGGCCACCGGGTGGTGGCCGGGCTCGTGCCGCTCCGCGTAGTTGGGGTGCACCGCGTGGCCGGTGTCGGAGGAGAAGCAGACGGTGCCGGCGAAGGCGCGCGCCCGGTCCTCGTACGACCCGCCGCGTGCGAACACCGAGCGTTCCAGGACGTTTCCGAGCAGCGGGCCCTCGGCGCCGGTGTCGGACTGGCTGCCGTTCTCCTCGTGGTCGAAGGCGGCGAGGACGGGGATGTACGGCAGGGACTCGGAGGTCACGGCGGCGGCCAGGGCGGCGGTGCCGGCGTGCACGGAGACCAGGTTGTCCATCCGGGGCCCGGCGAGGAGTTCGCGGTCGCGGCCGAGGTAGGCGGGCGGCTCGACGCTGTGCGTCATCAGGTCCCAGCCGGTGATCTCGTCGGCGTCGACGCCCGCCTCCCCGGCGACGAAGCGGATCAGGTCGCCTTCGCGGACGTCGCCCAGGCCCCACAGCGGCGTCATGTGGCGCTGTCTGTCCAGCGTCAGACCGTCGTTGACGGAGCGGTCCAGGTGGATGGCGAGCTGGGGGACGCGCATCAGCGCGCGGTCCACGTGGACGAGCCGGTGTTCGCCGCCGCGCAGGGTGATCCGTCCGGAGAGGCCCAGGTCGCGGTCGAGCCAGGTGTTGAGGAGCGTGCCGCCGTAGATCTCCACGGCGATCTGGCGCCAGCCGTGCGCACCGGTGTCGGGCAGCGGCTTGACGCGCAGGTTGGGGGAGTCGGTGTGCGCGCCGACGATGCGGAAGGGGGTGGCGGCCGTCGCGCCCTCGGGCACGTACCAGGCGATGATCGCACCGCCGCGGAGGACGAACTTGCCGCCCGCCGACGCGTCCCACGCGTCCGTCTCCGCGAGCTGCCGGAAACCCGCCTTCTCCAGCTTGGCCGCGGCGTTGGCCACCGCGTGGTACGGCGAGGGGCTCGCCGCCAGGAAGGACATGAGGTCGTCGGTGTGGCCGCGGTCGAAGCGGTGCGCAGTGCTCATGGCCTCAGGATAAGGAGCGGGGCAAGGGGCGTGCGGGGCGCCGGCGGGGGCGCGTCTCGGGGGTGTGAAGCCTGCTCGGGGCGCCTCAAAGGGGGAAGAAGCGCGCTGGGGGCGCCCCTTACGGATAACAGGCCCGCCGCAGTCGCCCCCCTACGGGCACGAGGCCCACTCCCTTACGGGAGCGGGCCTCGCACACCGGCGGACCGGGGTCGTCAGAACGCGGCCTCGTCCAGCTCCATCAGCGACTGGTCGACGTTCTCGGCGAGCTTGCGCTCGACGGACACGCCGGGCAGCACGTTCGCGGCGAAGAACTTCGCGGCGGCGATCTTGCCGGTGTAGAACGCCTTGTCCTTGGCGGAGGCGGTCGGCAGCTTCTCCGCCGCCACGGCCGCGCCGCGGAGGAGGAGGTAGCCGACGACGACGTCACCGGAGGCCATCAGCAGGCGGGTGGTGTTGAGGCCGACCTTGTAGATGGACTTGACGTCCTTCTCGGTGGCGGCGAGGTCGGTCAGCATGGTGCCGACGATGGCCTCCAGCTCCCCGGCGGCCTTGGCGAGCTGCTCGCGGGCGGCGGCCAGCTCCTCGCCGCCGGCGGCCTCGGCGAGGAACTTCTTGATCTCCTCGGAGAGGGTGGTCAGCGCCTGGCCCTGGTCGCGGACGATCTTCCGGAAGAAGAAGTCCTGGCCCTGGATGGCGGTGGTGCCCTCGTACAGGGTGTCGATCTTGGCGTCGCGGATGTACTGCTCGATCGGGTACTCCTGGAGGTACCCGGAGCCGCCGAACGTCTGGAGCGACTGCGCGAGCTGCTCGTACGACTTCTCGGAGCCGTAGCCCTTGACGATCGGCAGCAGCAGGTCGTTGAGGCCGTTCAGCGCCTTGGTGTCCTCGCCCGCGGCCTCCTTGACCATGATCTCGTCCTGGACGGCGGCCGTGTGGAGGACGAGGGCACGCATGCCCTCCGCGTACGCCTTCTGCGTCATCAGCGCGCGGCGCACGTCCGGGTGGTGCGTGATGGTGACCTTGGGGGCCGTCTTGTCCATGAAGTTGGCCAGGTCGGGGCCCTGCACGCGCTCCTTGGCGTACTCCAGGGCGTTGAGGTAGCCCGTGGAGAGGGTGGCGATGGCCTTCGTGCCGACCATCATCCGCGCGAACTCGATGATCATGAACATCTGGCGGATGCCGTCGTGCTTCTCGCCGACGAGCCAGCCCTTGGCGGGGTGCTTGTCGCCGAAGGTCATCTCGCAGGTGTTGGAGGCCTTGAGGCCCATCTTGTGCTCGACGTTGGTGGCGTAGACACCGTTGCGGGCGCCGAGCTCACCGGTCTCGAAGTCGAACTCGTACTTCGGGACGAGGAAGAGCGACAGGCCCTTGGTGCCCGGGCCGGCGCCCTCGGGGCGCGCGAGGACGTAGTGGAGGATGTTCTCCGCCATGTCGTGCTCACCCGAGGTGATGAACCGCTTCACGCCCTCGATGTGCCAGGAGCCGTCCTCCTGCCGCACGGCCTTGGTGCGGCCGGCGCCCACGTCCGAACCGGCGTCCGGCTCGGTGAGGACCATGGTCGAGCCCCACTGCTTCTCGACCGCGATCTTCGCGATGTGCTTCTGCTGCTCGGTGCCCTCGGCGTACAGGACGCCGGCGAAGGCCGGGCCGGACGAGTACATCCAGACGGCGGGGTTGGAGCCGAGGATCGTCTCCGCGAAGCCCCACAGGAGGCTGCGCGGCGCGACGGTGCCGCCGATCTCCTCCGGGATGCCGAGACGCCACCACTCGGCGTCCATGTACGCCTGGTAGCTCTTCTTGAAGGTGTCCGGGATCGGGGCGGTGTTCGTCTCGGGGTCGAAGACCGGCGGGTTCCGGTCGGTGTCGGCGTAGGAGGCGGCCAGCTCGTTCTCCGAGAGGCGCGCGATCTCCGACAGGATGTCCTTGGCGGTCTCGACGTCCATCTCCGCGAACGGGCCGGTGCCGTACAGCTTGTCGCGGCCGAGCACCTCGAAGAGGTTGAACTCGATGTCGCGGAGATTCGACTTGTAGTGGCCCATGACAACGGCTCCGTAAGGGGTGACGGGAGGGCGTTCCTCGTGCTTACCGAGTGCGTACCGATCGGTAATCTGCATGATGCTACCCACCGGTAATAAGAAGCAACCCCTGTTGGGCCAACTGTGACTGGTTACGCTTTGGCCCATGTACGGCTACGACCAGAACGTGGGACAACAGGGCTACGCGCCGCCGCAGCAGCCCGGCGGCTACGGCGAGCAGCCGCTCTACCCCGAGCCGTCGCCGCCGTCGCTCGCCGACGCGGTACGGGCCTTCACCACCGGCTCGATGTCCGCCGAGGACTTCCAGGTGATCTTCGCCAACTCCAAGGTCTACTGCCCCCGCGGCGACAACCCCGGCTTCCTCGCCCTGCACAACACCCAGCACCCGGTGATCCCGATGTTCACCTCGCTGAAGGAGCTGCGGCGCTACGCGGGCAAGGAGTCGAAGTACTTCGTGATCACCGGGGCGGAGGTGATCGACCTGCTGCCGACGGGGTACGGGTTCGTGCTCGACATGGAGGGGGATCACCGGATGGTGTTCGACGCGAAGGCGGTCGAGCAGATGGTGGACTTCGCGATGCGGCGGATGTACGGGTAGGGGTTCGCCCCGGTCTCTCCCCTTCGCCGTTTCCCGGGGCTGCGCCCCAGCCCCCTGTCGCGGCCCCGCCGCTCGTCCTCAAACGCCGGGCGGGCTGATTCCGCAGCCCGCCCGGCGCCTGAGGACGAGCGCGCGGAGCGCGGTCACCCGGCGGTCGCCCGCCGGTACAGCCGCTCCACCGCGTCCCCGAAGTACGAGCTGTACGACACCTCGTCGTCGCCGCCCTCGTCCTTGCCGCCCAGGACGCCCACCACCGTCCCCAGCCCCGACGCCGCGTCCACGTCCGTGAGCAACGGACTCCCGCTCGTCCCCCCGGGCAGCCCCGCGCAGGCGAACCGCACCTGCGAAGCGCTCTCCCGCCGCACCACGCTCTGGCACGCCAGCGGCCGCTCCCCCTCTCCGGGGTAGCCGAGGACCCGGGCGGGCCGGTCCACCGCCGGGTGGAAGGCGATTCGCTCGGCGCCCGTCACGTCCTCCACGCGTACGTCGGTGCCCACCTGCCGTACCCGCAGGAACGCGACGTCGTGGTCCTCGTCCCGGTTCTTCATCCACTCGGGGTCGACGTCGATCGACGTGGGGACCCAGACGCCGTACGGCGCCTCGCCGTCGTGGTAGCCGGGGGCGAAGGCGATGTCGGTGCGGAAGCCGTCGGTGTACACGCAGTGCGCGGCGGTGACCAGCAGATCGCCCTTGGGGCTGTGGACGACGCCGGCGGTGCAGCCGTGGGCGGGTTCGTCCTGGTCGGTGTAGAAGAGCGGGCCGACCGCCGGGGAGGGGTGCGCGGGGGCCGCCTCCAGGGGCCGGGAGGGCGGCAGCGGGTCGGTGCGCGCCCCGCGGTCCGCCGCCCGGTCCGGCCGGCGGTCCGCCCGCCGCGGTACTCCGGGCTCGGTCCGCACGGCGGAGGCCATCGCGTCCGCGGCCTCGTCCCCCACTCCCTCCGGCTCCGCGTAGTGGCCGGAGGACTCGCCTTCGGCCAGGGGACCGTCGATGGCCACGCCCCGGGTCGCCACCAGCACGCCGAGCAGGGCCAGGGCCAGCACGGTGGCGAAGAGGACGGTGTACCCGGCCTTGCCGGGGCCGGCGGATCTGGCACGCATTGATCGATTGTCCCAGGAGACCGGCGGGGAACAGCCGCTCCTTGCAGGTTGTTCATTCTTCAACTAAATTGGAGGCGACCCGGGGGACGGAACGTCCGAGGAGGGCGACATGCCTGCTGTAACTGTGGAGAACCCGCTGACCCTGCCGCGTGTGACGGCACCGGTGGGCCCGGCGGCCCGTCCGGTGCTGGCGGTGTCGACGGCACCCGCGGGTCTCGAGGGCGAGGGGTTCCCGGTCCGCCGGGCCTTCGCCGGCATCGACTACCGGCACCTCGACCCGTTCATCATGATGGACCAGATGGGTGAGGTGGACTACGCGGCCGGGGAGCCGAAGGGCACCCCCTGGCACCCGCACCGCGGCTTCGAGACCGTCACGTACCTCATCGACGGCACCTTCGTGCACCAGGACTCGCACGGCGGCGGCGGTGTGATCACCGACGGCGACACCCAGTGGATGACCGCCGGCTCCGGGCTGCTGCACATCGAGGCGCCGCCCGAGGAACTGGTCGTCAGCGGCGGCCTGTTCCACGGTCTCCAGTTGTGGGTCAACCTGCCGCGCGAGGCCAAGATGATCGCGCCCAAGTACCAGGACATCCGCGGCGGCAACGTGAAGCTGCTCGCCTCGGAGGACGGCGGCGCGCTCGTCCGGCTGATCGCCGGGGACGTCGCGGGCCACGTCGGCCCCGGCGCCACGCACACCCCGATCACGATGATCCACGCCTCGCTCAGTCCCGGCGCCCGACTGGTGCTGCCCTGGCGGACCGACTTCAACGCGCTGGCGTACGGGCTGGCCGGGCACGGCACGGCCGGTACGGAGCGGCGGCCGTTCCGCAGCGGGCAGTCGGTGGTCTTCGGCACCGGGGACGCGCTGGTGGTCCAGGCCGGGGACGTCCAGGACTCCCGCAGCGAGCGGTTCGAGGTGGTGCTGCTCGGCGGCCGGCCGCTGCGTGAGCCGATGATGCACTATGGCCCGTTCGTCATGAACACCCACGCCGAACTCGCCCAGGCCTTCGACGACTTCAAGGCCGGCCGGCTGGGGACGGTCCCGGCGTCCTGAGCCGGCAGGACCGGTTCCGCCGGGCCCGGGGCTGGTCCATTCATCCGGTGAATCACTCCAACGAGTGAAGGTGGTCGGTGTTCCCCTCACCCGGCGCGGGGGAAGGAATCGGGCCCGCCCCTCCCACGCCGGACCCGGCCGCTCCGGGCCCGTCAGGGGAGGCGCCCGGACGCGGTGGGGGCTCGCCCGGTTCAGGGGGTGAGCCCCCACCGCCCTGCCCTGAGGCCCGGCGCCCTGCCCTGAGGCTCACCGCCGTGTCCTGTGGTCCACCGCCCTGCCCTGAGGCCCGGTGCCGGGCTCAGGTGATCGCCGCCAGATCGTCCGGCGACGGCCGGTCCGCCTCGTACAGCTCGAACCAGATGTTCTTGCCCTCGCCCTGCGGATCGACCCCCCAGGCCCCCGCCAGCAGCTCCATCAGCACCAGACCCCGCCCCGACGAGGCCATCTCGCCGGGGTGGCGGCGGTGCGGCAGCTCGTCGCTGGTGTCCGCGACGTCCACGCGCACCCGCCGGTGCCCCGGTTCCCCGGACACCGACGCCCGCAGCAGCGCGTCCCCGTCCGTGTGCACCAGGACGTTGGTGAGCATCTCGGAGACCATGAGCACGGCCGAGTCGGTCTGGTCGGCGTCCGGCCAGTCGTGCATCAGGTCCCGTACCTGCTGCCGGGCCTCGGCGATGCGTTCCGGCTCGGCCTGGGCGATGTTCATCACCGTCCGGCGCGGCGGCGGACCGGTGGTCCGCGCCGCCGTGGCGGCGGGCGGCTCGCGGCGGAGCAGGAGCAGCGCGATGTCGTCCTCCCGCCGGTCCACCAGCGGGCCGGTCGTGTAGTGCGAGGACGGTCCGTGGACGGCCTGGACGAGGTCGTCGGCCAGAGTCTCCAGGAACGCCGGGTCGTCCGCCGCCGGCTCGCCCTCGATGACCTCCCGCAGCCGCGACCAGCCGGTCTCCAGGTCGTGTCCGCCGGTCTCGATCAGGCCGTCGGTGCAGACCAGCATCGTCTCGCCGGGTTCCAGGACCAGCCGGGTGGTGGGGTAGTCGGTGTCCGGGTCGATGCCGAGCGGCAGTCCGCCGGCCGTGGCGCGGACCAGCATCGTCCCGTCGCTCAGCCGGATCGCCGGGTCCGGGTGGCCCGCCCGGGCGATCACCAGCAGCCCGGTCGCCGGGTCCACCTCGATGTAGAGGCAGGTGGCGAAGCGGGGGTCCGGGGGGACGCCGTCGTCGACGCCGGACAGGCCGCTCTCGTTGATGCCGGACAGGAAGCGGGAGGCCCGGGAGAGCACGGCGTCCGGGTGGTGCCCCTCCGAGGCGTAGGCGCGCAGGGCGATCCGCAACTGGCCCATCAGCCCGGCGGCCCGTACGTCGTGCCCCTGGACGTCCCCGATGACCAGCGCGAGCCGGCCGGAGGGCAGCGGGATCATGTCGTACCAGTCGCCGCCCACCTCCAGGCCGCCGCCGGTGGGCACGTAGCGGGCCGCCACCGACATGCCGGGGATGTCCGGCTGGACGGTCGGCATCATGGTGCGCTGGAGGCCGACCGAGAGTTCCTTCTCCGACTCGTGGACGCTCGCCCGGCTCAGCGCCTGCGCCAGCATCCGGGCGACCGTGGTGAGCACCGACCGCTCGTCGGGGGTGAACGCCACCGGGACGCTGAAGCCGGCCATCCAGGCGCCGATCGTCCGCCCGGCGTTGATCAGCGGCAGGAAGGCCCAGGACCGGCGGCCGAACCCGGCCACCAGCGGCCAGACGGCGGGGAACCGGCGCGCGTAGTCCTCGGGGGACGGGATGTAGATGGCGCGGCCGGTGCGGACGACCTCGGGCGCGGGGTGGTTGCCGTCCAGCGGTATCTCCAGGAACGCGTCCACGTCCTCCAGCGCGTACCCGTGGTGGCCGATCAGCGTGACCCGGCCGCCGTCCGTGCCGAAGACCGCCAGCGCCGACGGCTCGAAGCCCGGCATCGACAGGCCCGCCGCGACGCGCAGCACCTCGGCGGTGGACCGGGCCTCGGCCAGCGCCCGGCCCGCGTCCAGCAGGAACGCCTCCCGGTTGCGGCGCCAGTCGCCGGTGACGGTGGAGCGGGCGGGCGAGGTGCCCGGGTGCGGCGCCGGGACCTCCTCCAGGGTGCCGACGAGCGCCTGGGCGCCGCCGTGGGCCGGCTGCCGGGTGCGGGCGCGGACCGTCCGGCGTACCCGGCCGGCCTCGTCCACCACCCGGATGCGGGCCTCGGCGAGCGCGTCCTCCGAGATCGCCACGCTGAGCAGGCCCTGGAACTCCACCCAGTCCACCGCGTGGAAGCGGGCCCGTGCGGCCGACTCGGACAGCTCCGTCCGTTCGGCGGGCAGTCCCAGCAGCCGGGCGGCCTCGGCGTCGAAGGTGACGCGTCCCGTGGCCCGGTCCCAGTGCCACAGGCCGGTCGCGACGGCGGCCAGCACGTCCTCGGTGCGCATTGCCCCACTTTATGTGGGTTCGCTCGGTGCAGACCACCGATGGCGGGTGGGGCAGTACCCTTGCTCAGTGCTGTATGCACGCTAACCCAGTGCGGCGGGCCAGTGCAGCGCGCCTCTCGAACCACGCCTTCGACCACGACTTGGATGAACGATGCATCGTTACCGGTCCCACACCTGCGGCGAGCTCCGTGCGGCTGACGTCGACACCGACGTGCGCCTGAGTGGCTGGCTGCACAATCGGCGCGACCTGGGCGGCATCCTCTTCATCGATCTCCGCGACCACCACGGTCTCGTCCAGCTCGTCGCCCGTCCCGGCACCCCCGCCAACGAGGCGCTGGGCCGGCTCACCAAGGAGACCGTCGTCCGCGTGGACGGCCGGGTCATGAGCCGTGGCGCCGAGAACGTCAACCCGGAGCTCCCCACCGGCGAGATCGAGGTCGAGGTCACCGAGGTCGAGGTGCTCGGCGCCGCCGACCCGCTGCCCTTCACGATCAACACCGAGGACGGCGTCAACGAGGAGCGCCGCCTGGAGTACCGCTTCCTCGACCTGCGCCGCGAGCGCATGCACCGCAACATCATGCTGCGCGGTGCCGTCATCCGCTCCATCCGCGAGAAGATGACCGCGCTCGGCTTCAACGAGCTGGCCACCCCGATCCTGTCCGCCACCTCCCCCGAGGGCGCGCGCGACTTCCTGGTGCCGTCCCGTCTGCACGCCGGCAAGTTCTACGCGCTGCCGCAGGCGCCGCAGCAGTTCAAGCAGTTGCTGATGATCGCGGGCTTCGACCGCTACTTCCAGATCGCGCCCTGCTTCCGCGACGAGGACGCCCGCGCCGACCGCTCGCCCGGCGAGTTCTACCAGCTCGACATGGAGATGTCCTTCGTCGAGCAGGAGGACGTCTTCCAGGTGATCGAGAAGGTCATGACCGACCTCTTCGAGGAGTTCGGCAACGGCCGCCACGTCACCTCGCCGTTCCCGCGCATCCCGTTCCGCGAGGCGATGCTCAAGTACGGCTCCGACAAGCCGGACCTGCGCGCCAAGCTGGAGCTCGTCGACATCTCCGACGTCTTCGAGGGCTCCGAGTTCAAGGCCTTCGCCGGCAAGCACGTGCGCGCCCTCGCGGTGCCGTCCGTGCAGGACCAGCCGCGCAAGTTCTTCGACGGCCTCGGCGAGTTCGCCGTCGAGCAGGGCGCCAAGGGCCTGGCCTGGGTCCGCGTCGGCGAGGACGGGACGCTGTCCGGCCCGATCGCCAAGTTCCTCGCCGAGGACAACGTCAAGGTCCTCACCGAGCGCCTCGGCCTGGCCGCCGGCCACGCCGTCTTCTTCGGCGCCGGCGAGTTCGACGAGGTCGGCAAGATCATGGGCGCGGTCCGCGTCGAGGCCGCCAAGCGCGCCGGCCAGTTCGAGGAGAACGTCTTCCGGTTCTGCTGGATCGTCGACTTCCCGATGTTCGAGAAGAACGAGGACACCGGGAAGATCGAGTTCTCCCACAACCCGTTCTCCATGCCGCAGGGCGGCCTTGAGGCCCTGGAGACGATGGACCCGCTGGACATCCTCGCCTGGCAGTACGACATCGTCTGCAACGGCGTCGAGCTGTCCTCCGGCGCCATCCGGAACCACGAGCCCGAGGTCATGTACAAGGCGTTCGGGATCGCCGGTTACTCGGAGGAGGAGGTCGAGCGCGAGTTCGGCGGCATGCTCCGCGCGTTCAAGTTCGGCGCCCCGCCGCACGGCGGCATCGCCCCGGGCGTCGACCGCATCGTGATGCTGCTGGCCGACGAGCCGAACATCCGCGAGACCATCGCCTTCCCGCTCAACGGCAACGCCCAGGACCTGCTGATGGGCGCCCCGAGCGAGGTCGACGAGTCCCGGCTGAAGGAGCTGCACCTGTCGCTGCGCAAGCCGCCGACGGTGAAGTGACCGGGCGGTGAGGTAACCGCAGGACGACGACGAGGGGCCCGGCGCCGATGTGCCGGGCCCTTCCGTGTGCTTCGGTACCCGCGGCCCGGTGTCCGGGGCGGCCCCCACCCCCGTGGGGAGCCGTCGGCCGGTTCACACCGGCACACCGATCTCCGGCAGCGGTTCCGGCGGACAGCAGCCGGCCGCGGCGTGCACCGCCCGCCCCAGCCGGCGCGGGGTGACCCGGTGCGCCGGGAGGACGGTCCGCGCGCCGTACTCCCACACCGCCATCAGCTCCGCGTCGCCGAGTCCGTCGGCCACCACCAGCAGCGGCGCCCGGCTCCCCCGGCTCCGCCGCCGCAGCTCGCCGGCGGCGTCGTGGTCGTGCTGTCCCAGCAACAGGACCCGTACCGCCGCGCCGTTCCTCACCACCCGGATGCCGGGCAGGGTGCGCAGCCCGCGGACGAGCCGGGCCCGGCCCACCTCGTCGGTGGCGTGCACGCTCACGGTGATACGGGTGATTCGGTCATCCAACACTGGTCCGGTCTTCCTTCGGTGTCCCCCACGGCCAACACCGGACAGCCTGCCGCGACCCGCTCAACGAACGATTGCCGAACGATCAACGGGGGATGAGCGGATACGGCACAGGGCCCGGAACCTGAGGTTCCGGGCCCTGTGCGCAGACGGGTTCGAGCGGCGCGTCAGGCGGCCTCGTCGCCCCCGCCGAAGCGCTCACGGTAGGACTCCAGGTCCTCCTCCGTGATCTTCGCGAAGAGCACCGGCGGCACGGTGAACGGCGTACCGGCCGGGACGGACGACAGCGAGCACGCCTCGTCCCGCGTCACCCAGGTGCGGTCGTCCCCGTCGAGTGCGAACGCCGACCGCATCGCGGCGGCCGTCGCCGGGATGAACGGCTCGGAGACCACCGAGTAGAGGTGGATCAGGTTCATCGCCGTGCGCAGCGTCAGCGCCGCCGCGTCCGGGTCGGTCTTGATCTCCAGCCAGGGGGCCTTGGTCTCCAGGTAGGAGTTGCCCGCGCTCCACAGGGCGCGCAGCGCCTGCGCCGCCTTGCGGAACTGCATCTCCTCCATGTGGCCCTCGTACTCGGCGAGCAGCCGCGCGACCTCCCGGCCCAGCTCCGTCTCGGCCGCGCCCGCCTCGCTGCCGGCCGGCACCTCGTCGCCGAACCGCTTGCGGGAGAACGACAGGACCCGGTTGACGAAGTTGCCCAGCACGTCGGCGAGGTCCTTGTTGACCGTCGCGGAGAACAGCTCCCAACTGAACGAGGTGTCGTCCGACTCGGGGGCGTTGGCCATCATGAAGTAGCGCCAGTAGTCGGCGGGCAGGATCTCCAGCGCGTCGTGCGTGAAGACGCCGCGCCGCTGCGAGGTGGAGAACTTGCCGCCGTAGTAGTTCAGCCAGTTGAAGGCCTTGACGTAGTCGACCCGCTTCCACGGCTCACGGGTGCCGAGCTGCGTCGCGGGGAACATCACCGTGTGGAACGGGACGTTGTCCTTGCCCATGAACTGCGTGTAGCGGACGTCCGCCGCCTCGTACCACCACGACTTCCAGTCGCGCTCCTCCGGCCGCTCGTCGGCCCACTCCTTGGTGGCACCGATGTACTCGACCGGGGCGTCGAACCAGACGTAGAAGACCTTGCCCTCGGCCGCCAGCTCCGGCCAGGTGTCGGCCGGGACCGGAACGCCCCACTCCAGGTCACGGGTGATCGCGCGGTCGTGCAGGCCCTCGGTCAGCCACTTGCGGGCGATCGACGACGCGAGGACCGGCCAGTCCTTGCCGTGCTCGTCGATCCAGGCCTCGACCTCGCCCTGGAGCTTGGACTGGAGCAGGAACAGGTGCTTGGTCTCCCGCACCTCCAGGTCGCTGCTGCCGCTGATCGCCGAACGCGCGTCGATCAGGTCCGTGGGGTCCAGCACGCGCGTGCAGTTCTCGCACTGGTCGCCGCGCGCCTTGTCGTAGCCGCAGTGCGGGCAGGTGCCGACGATGTAGCGGTCGGGCAGGAAGCGCTCGTCCGCCAGGGAGTACACCTGGCGGATCGCGCGCTCCTCGATGAACCCGTTCGCCTTGAGCTGCCGCGCGAAGTGCTGGGTGATCTCGCGGTTCTGCGCGGACGAGCTGCGGCCGAAGTAGTCGAAGGAGAGGCCGAAGCCCTCGTAGACCGCCTTCTGCGCGTCGTGCTGCTGGGCGCAGTACGCGTCCACCGGCAGACCGGCCTCCTTGGCGGCCAGTTCGGCCGGGGTGCCGTGCTCGTCGGTGGCGCAGATGTAGAGCGTCTCGCGCCCGGTCTGGCGCAGGTAGCGCGCGTAGACGTCCGCCGGGAGCATGGACCCCACCATGTTGCCCAGGTGCTTGATCCCGTTGATGTACGGAAGGGCGCTGGTGATGAGGTGTCGAGCCATGCCGGCTGCTCCCTGGTCGGTGCTCGGGTACGGAGCCTGTGACCCTGTGTCCACAGGCCCCTTTAGCGTATCCGAGTACCGGGCGGCGGCAGCGCGGCGTTCATGACGGCCCGGTGTCGGCCGGTGCGGGCCGCGCACCGTCGGCCGGGGCGGCGGAAGTGCCGGCGGAGGTGCCGGCGGAGGGCGTGAGCGGAGGGGGCGCGGGGGCGGGCGGGGACGGGGTGGAGGGCCCCGGGAGGACGCCCCGGGGGTGGCCCATCCACGCGCGCCACGGCCTGTTGACCGTCTCGCGGTACGTGTGGTGCGACGGGTTGCGGCCCGCGTGCCGGAACGTCCAGTGCTGGGCGTCCAGGAAGTCCTCGACCACCTCCGACGCCGCCCCGCACACCACGCACCGCATCGCGTACGTCACCGGCTCCGCGTCGGGCTCGTGGTCGGGCTGCAACGTCCAGGTGCCGAACCGGAAGACGCTGCGCGGGCTCACCGACTCCACCCCCGCTCCCCGCCGTTGCCACCCGCGTCCGCCCCGCTGCCGGACCGGCCTCCTGGCCGGCCGCCGCTCGCCGTACCGGCCTCGGCCTCCGCTTCGGTCTCGGAGGGGAAGCGGATGGCCGACGGCGGGCAGGACCACTCGATCCCGCCGCGCGGCGGCCGTAGCTGAATGTAACCGGCATGGGTGTCCATGACCTGCCCGAGCCGGCCGGTGCGGGTGTCGACGACGTAGCTGCCGAGGGGGAATTCATCGTTCACATCCCTACGATGCCCACTTCAGCGGCTTCTGATCGGCGAGAGGCAGGATACGGAGGGTGATCTGTGAGGGCGTCGTGCTTACGCGGTGCGATCGGTGAGGCGGTCACTCTCTGTCGCCCCAATTGCCGGATTCCCGGCTTCCGGAGGCGGGGCGGGGACGCCGGCCGCTCCTCGGGCCTTCCTCCGGGCCGGCCTCCCGACCTTCCTCCGGGCCGTCCCGGGGGCGTCGCGGGCCGGCTTCCCGGTGGGTGCTTCCCGGCGGGCGGGCGGCCGGCCCGTGGTGGTCAGCGGGCGCGCTGCCGGATGACCCGGGCGGCGCGGGCCTCCTCCAGCCAGGCGGGGAACCCGGCCGTCAGCTCCTCGTAGAGGAGGTCGTCGGAGAGGCCCTTGGGGTCGCGGCCGGCGTGGAAGAAACCGGCGTTGTCCACCGCGCGGCGCTCCGGCACCGGCAGGGCGTCCAGCTTGCGCAGGAAGTCGAAGCCCTTCCCCTCCGGGTCTCCGAAGGCGACGAACTGCCAGTAGATCGGCAGCTTGGCGGCCTCGCAGAGGGCCTTCTCGGCGGCCGGCTTGCTGTAAGGGCCACCGTCCGTCTGGAAGACGACGAACGCCGGGTCCGTGGCGCCGGACTTCTTGTAGTGCTTGATCACTTCGCGCATGGCCAGGTGGTAGTTGGTGCGCCCCATGTGTCCGTAGGAGGCGTGCAGTTCCTGGACGCGGCCCGCGTAGTCGGTGAGGTCGAGCTCGGCGACGCCGTCGACCTCGGTGGAGAAGAAGACGACGGGGACGGTCCCGTCGTCGTCGAGGTGCGCCGAGAGGCCGAGCACCTGCTCGGCGAGGTGCTGGACGCTGCCGTCCTTGTAGTACTCGCGCATCGATCCCGAGCGGTCGAGCACCAGGTAGACGGCGGCCCGCTGCCCGGCGAGGCCCCGCTTGCGCAGGGAGACGCCCGCCGACTTGTAGAGGCTGACGAGGCCGGGGGCGGAGCTCCGCACCTTCTCCAGGCTGATGGCGGAGCCGCGGCCGCCCTCCTCCGCCCCTTCCGGCTGCGCGCCGGCGGCGGCCGGGGCGTCGGGGCTGCCGACGGGGGTGCTGACGGGAGCGTCGGCAGGGGCGTCGGCAGGGGCAGGAGCTGCCGGCTCCGGAGGGGCGACCGGCGCCGCCACCGCCGCCGGGGCCACGGCCGCCGCCGTCATCGCCGGCGACGGCTCCGGCTCGGGGCCCGGCGCCGGCTCGGGCACCGGGTTGGGGTCCGGCGTGGGGACGGGCTCCGGCTGCGGCACGGGTTTGGGCGCGGGCATCGGCGTCGGGGCCGGCTCCGGGTCGGGGACGGGCTCGGGGCGCGGGTCGGGCCCGGGGCGGGGCCCCGGGGTGGGCGGCCCGGGGACGGGGTGCAGGGGGCCGGGGTCGGGCACCCGGTCGGTGACGGCCTGGGCCGGGACGGCCACCGGGGCCTTGGCGGTCTCGGCGGCCTTGGGCGCCGTCGCGGTCGCGGCCGACGTGGCGGCGCCCGGGGCCGGGGACGGAGTGAGGGACGAGGCCGGGGCTTGGTCCTGTCCCCGGTCCTGGACCGTCGTCGTTGCGGGTGCGGTGCTCTGCTGGGGGAGGCCGGGCCGTCCGTCGCCGCCCGTCCTCGACCGACCGAACGCGTTCCGCAGCAGGCTGCGAATTCCCATGAGGAGAAATCCTTACCTTTGTCTGGAATGTACGTACTGTGCGACTCCGGTAAGGCTAGCTCTAACGTCTCGTCAGTAACGTGCTCCTCGCTGGTCCCGTCTGCCCCGGGTTCTCGCCCCTGCCCGGGCCGGGCCCGGTCCGGATCCGCCCACCGGAGCGCTGCTCCTCCGCCTACCCCGGATCCGGGATCCAATCGCCGTGCGCCCCGACCGGCACCCGCACCGGCAGGTGGACACGGGCGACCGGTCCCGCCGCGAAGTCCTGGGCGGCCAGCACCAGCAGGTCGGTGGCGCCGCGGTCCGGGTCGAACGCGTAGGCCAGGACCCAGCCGTCGTCCTCCGCCGCCCCGGGCGCCGCCGGCACGAACACGCCCTCCCCGACGTCGCCGCCCGGCGGCACGGGGTACGTGTCGCACGTGCCGTGCCACAGGTCGTACTTGAGCAGGCCGACGCCGAACCCGGCCCGGTCCTCGCCCAGCGGCTCCCGCACCGCGTACCCGTAGCGGTGGGCCCGGGTCGCCCGGCGCGGGTCGATCCGCGGGAACTCCACGGCGCGGTCGTCCAGCCGGAGCCGCCGGACCGTCCGCGCGGCCGGGTCGACGGTCCAGCGCTCCAGGTGGGCGGGCTGCTTGTCCAGCCCCTTGCGGGTTCCGTCGAAGAGCCGCTCGTAGCGGGCGAGGTGGACGGTGATCAGCCCGTCCCGCTCGTAGGCGTTCATGGCGTGGTAGACGAAACACGGTTCGACCTCCAGCCAGCGCACGTCCCGGGCGGCCCCCTCCCGGGGGAGCACCCCGAGCCGGGCCGGCCGGTCGGGATCCCAGCCGAACGCGGCCACCGACAGATCGCGGCCGAGCGTGAAGGAGACCGGCAGGTCGTACAGCAGCACATGGTGTTCGGTGAGCGAGAAGTCGTGCATCATCGGCCGTCCCGTGACCGGGACCTCGACGTGCCGGCGGATCCGGCCGTCCACCCCGGCGACCAGGTACTGCACATACGGCCAGGCCGGGCAGTAGGCGACGGCGTGCAGCTCGCCGGTGGCCGGATCGAGGACGGTGTGGGCGGCCAGCCCGCCGGGCAGCGTCCCGTGGAAGTCGAACGGCCCCACCGTGTCGAGCTCGGAGTCCAGCTCGTAGGGGAGCGCCCCGCCCTCGACCAGGGTGAGCAGATGCCCGGCGAAGCGCCGGACGTGGGTGTTGGGGGCGAAGTCCACCAGATGCCGGGGGCCGTGCAGCACCTTCTCGCCCAGCCGCCGGGCCACCGCGTCGGAGCGCACCCAGCGGTTGCGGTACCAGGCGGCCCGCCCGTCCCGCAGCCGGACGCCGTGCACCATGCCCTCGCCGGCGAGCCAGTGGTGGCCGGCCGGATCGTCCACCCGGAGCGGATTCGGCCCGTTCCGGAGGTAGCGGCCGCGCAGCGCGTCCGGTACGCGCCCGGTCACCGGGAGGTCGACGGCCGTGAGCTCCTCGCGCACCGGCTCGAACAAGCCGCTGAGCCAGGGGTTCGCCCCCGAGGTGACCGCCCTGGCGGCATCGTCCGGCATGCCCTCCACCTCCCCCGGTGTCCTGGCCCGCCCCCGCGGAGCCTCTCACCACCATCCGGCGGAAGGGGACGTTCGGCCAGACCGCGCCAACTGTTCGAAGGCGGTGGGCCGCCCCCGTCCCCAGGGGAACCCCCGGAAAAGTCGTGGAGTCGGACAGGGGACGGGCAGGGCAAGGACCGAGGAAGAGACGGTGGCAGGGCAACCCTGTCGGCCCTTTATCGCCTCTTATCCGTCGAGCACGACGGAACCGAACGTGAGTACCCACGGCAGCCGGAGGCAGGGAGTGAGAACCGCATGGGCCTGACCAGCAGGTCGCTGATGTACACGGTGGCGTTCGGCGCCGTGTTGTGTGTGGCTCTCATGGTGTGGATCTGGCCGCGGCTCTCGGGGCGGGGACCGCTGCCCGTGTTCGGCCGGCTCGGCGCCATCCTGCTGACGCAACTGTCGATCATGGCCGCGGTGCTGTTGGTGGTCAATTCCAGCGTCGGCTTCTTCGGCACCTGGAACCAACTGCTGGGACGCGTCGACAAGGCCCCGGTCAACGTGACGCAGATGAACAGCGGGACCGGCCCCCGCGCCTCGGTCGACGAGACCAGGGGCGGCCTGATCCAGCCCACCGGCGGCGAACACGTCGAGAAGTTCGCCGGCTACCCCAAGGGACCCGAGGACAAGGTGGGCGCCGTCCGCTCGGTCCGCGTCATCGGCAAACGGACCCTGGCCGTCAACTCCGCCTACGTCTACCTGCCCCCCGAGTACTTCCAGAAGCAGTACGAGCGCGCCCGCTTCCCCGTCATGGTCGTCGTCAGCGGCTACCCGGGCGGCCGGGTCAGCCTCGCCCGCAACCTCCAGGTCCCGCTGAACGCGGCCCGGCTCCTGGAGGAGAAGAAGATGGCCCCCACGGTCATCGTGATGATCAGCCCCACGATCGCCCAGCCGCGCGACACCGAGTGCGTGGACGTCCCGGACGGCCCGCAGGCCGAGACCTTCCTGACCAAGGACCTCCCCGACGCGCTGCGCAGCACCTACCGGGTCGGCCAGGACGCCACCGCCTGGGGGATCATGGGCTACTCCACCGGCGGTACCTGCGCCCTCCAGCTCGCCATGCGCGCCCCCGACGTCTACCCGGTCGCGGCCTCCCTCTCCGGGGACCTCTCGGTCAAGAACGACATGGCCACGGGCGACCTCTTCGGCGGCGGCGAGAAGGGGAAGCAGCGCAAGCGCGAACACGACCTCATCTGGCGCCTCCACAACCTCCCCACTCCACCCGTCTCCCTGCTCCTCGCGACCAGCCGCAAGGGCGAGAAGAACTTCCACGACACCGAGGAGTTCCTGCGCCTGGCCGCCGAGAAGAAGCTCCGCACGGCGACGATCGTCCTCCCCGAGGGAAGCCACCAGTTCGCCACCTGGCGCCGCGAGATCGGCCCGGTGATGGAGTGGATGAGCAGGGAACTCACCTTCCCCCAGGACACCCAGAACGGAAAGCGGCCGGACGAGGACAAGAAACCGGACGAGGAGAACAAGCGGGAGGAGGAGAAGAAACAGGAGGACGCCGAGCACAAGCACCGGCAGGCGGACGAGGCCCCGGCCGACCCCGACGAAGAGGAGCAGGCGGAGAAGGACTGATGCCGCCCAAATCCTTCCCGGGCCCCTACACAGGGGCTTTCCACAACAGCGGCCCCCTGGCCCGCGTTCTCGAACTCGTCCTGCGCTCCCGGGAACCCGGCCGCCGGTCCCTCGAAGACGACCTCACCGGCTTCTGCCGTCTGCTGCGCGCCTCGCGCGGAGCGAGCTGGGTCATGCCACCGGCGGCGGCCGCCGCGACACTGGACGTCGCCGCGGAACTCCTGGAGAACGGTGACAGCGCCACCCCGTACGGATTCACCGAACGCCTGACCCGTGCCGCCGACGGCCGGAGCGGTCCCGAGTTCCTGCGAACGGCGGCCGGAATGATCCGGGCCCTGGACCGCGAGGTGCTTCCCGGCTTCGACGAGCTGCCACCCGCGGACTGGGAAGTGCGCGTGATGTTCCCGAGGACCTACGACTTCGGCTACTGGGTCGTCGGAGGTGATCACGCGAGCACCTCGGAAGGCATCCGGGAAGGGGTGGAAAGAGAGCATCCCGGCGGATGCCTGGAGGAACTCCCCGGACTGGTCGCCGAACTGCAGCAGGCGCTCCTGCTCTTCCCCGGCGCGGACTCCCTGTCCGAGCGGCTCCGGCCGGGAATCCCGTGGGCTTCCGCCGCCGTGTTCGAGGAGATCATCCATGTGGCGCGCGCGCACGTGGCGGAGCGGCATTGAGGGGCCCCCGGGGACGTGCGCGGGAAGCGCGCCCTACCCGAGCGTGAGCGATGGTGGGACGCGGCGTCCTTCGCTCCGGGACGCACGGCGCCACCGGGCCGTGTCCGGCCGTGCGCCATGAGCCTCAGCCCGACGGCGGGCCCCCCGGCAGTTGGTGGGCGAGCCAGGTGAAGGCCTCCGGGTAGAGGGCCGACCAGGTGCGGTAGTTGTGGCCGCCCTTGTCGAGCAGCATGGTCTTCAGCCGCACCCGGCTGCTCGCCGCCTCGCGCTGGAACTCCTCGATGTAGGAGGGCGGGCTGTCACGGTCCTGGCGGGAGGTCGCGAGGAAGAGGGCGACGTCGGCTTTCGTGTGGCCGACGAGCCAGGTGGGGCTGTTGCGCTGCCGGAGGGCGGGGTCGGCGAGGGCGCCGCCGTCACCGTTGAGCGGGTCGGGGTCGAGGGCCGCGCCGGCGGAGAAGACCCGCGGGAACTGCAGGGGCAGCTTCGCCGCGCAGAAGCCTCCGGTGGAGATCCCCAGCAGCCCCCACGACCTGGGCTGCGGCGCGGCCCGGAAGTGCCGCCGGACCAGCTCCGGGACGTCCCGGGCGAGCCAGGTCGCGACCTTGCGCCCGCCCACGTCGGAGCAGTCGGTGTCCCGCCCCCCGGGGTTGATGACCGGCACGGCGAGGATGAACGGGCGGGTGCGCCCTTCGGCCAGCAGCTTCCGGTAGGACCGGGGCATCCGGCCCTGGTCGATCCACGACTGCGGCGTCCCCGGCACGCCGTGCAGCAGCATCACGACGGGGAACGTGGTGTGCCGGTAGCGCGGATCGTCGTACTGCGGCGGGGTCCACACCAGGACCTGCCCCGACAGGGCGGACCGGGTGCCGTGGAAGTACGTCTCCCGCATGCCGTGGTCGTCCTCGGCGAACTGGGCGCGCTCGGCCGGCGGCCCCTGCATGGCCACGGGCCCGGCACCGTCGGTGCGGCCCAGCAGGTCGTCCCAGGAGGCGTAGAGGCCGTAACTGGTGTTGATCCATGTGGCCACGGTGCAGATCGCGGTGAGCTGGCACAGGGCGATCAGCAGCACGCGAGCCGCCCAGCGCACCGGCCCGGGGCCCGGGATCCTCGCCCAGCACAGCAGCGTGGCCAGGACGGCCAGCGCCGTGAAGGCGACGAGCAGGGCGAAGAAGGCGGTTCCGGTGAGGCTGAGAGTCATCCCGCTGTGATCTCCCTCGGTCGGGCCGCCCGCAGGCGACGGCACGGCAGACCATAACGACGAAACACGCGGGTATCGGGCGGAACGGAGGACGAGAACCCGGATGGGTCCGGCGGCCCAAACGGTCATATGTCCGGCGTGGGAGCAACCGGAGGAACAACCTCAAGTCCTGCTCAGACTTTCGATGCATCCGTAGTGTCGCCCTCCCATCACGAGTAGTTTCCTGGTCAGGGCGGTCCGAATCACCGGCTGTTGTCTGGGAGGCGTGATGGAATCCATGACGCGCAAGGAAAGAAAGACCGTTGTCGTTCTGGCCCTCATAGTGATCGCGATCGTCTGCTACATGATCGGCAACATTCAGCCCTGAGTCCGTGGCCCCGACAGCCGGTTGCCGTGCTTCGGCCCCGGCCTGGGGGCGTGAGCCGATCGGGCCGCCACCCGGTCCGATCGTCGGACCGACCGTGCGCGGGCCGCCACTCCGCGGCTCCGGCCGCGCGCGTGTCACCGACCACCCGAACTTGCGTACGTGGAAGCCGAATCCCGCACGGCCTGACGCAACCCGGCGGTGCCTGCCCGCACTTGGTGTCACCCCTGGTGAGGCAGTGCCGGGCCTACACCGTGCGGAACGCGGCACGGGCATACGGGCGATGCCGACCGGCCGGGACGCCCACCCATACCGACCGGTCCGCGTCCCGGCCCCCTCCACCCGTCGGCCACGGATCACTTCCGGACGCGCGGAAGTGCCCGTCCCGCACCTTCCGAGCGACGCCCCGACCGCGTCGCCGCCGCCGTGCCCACCGCGGTGGCCGGTGCGGAGGGGGCGCCGCGGTGCGGACAGGACGGGCGGACGTACATGGCCGGTTCGCCGTCTGCGCCGGAACACCGCCGCTGCGTAGGCTCGTCCCGCGAGGTCCCGGTCCGTTTCCCCTGGGGGAGCTGCCGGGCCGGGGCCCTTGCGGGACGGCCCCGGCGTCCCCCGAAGACCCTGCCCTTGCGGGGCGTCCTACGATACGTACGCGTCGGTTTGCTTCGGGGGAGTACGCGTCAAGGCGTCGGACGACACGGCCGTGCGGTGCCCCGTCGCCGGCCGTGCGGTGGGCGGGCTGTGGCGGGCTATCGATTCGGAGGCAGACCGTGGCAAAGCAGGACCGCGCGATCAGAACGCGCCGGGCCATCCTGGAAGCGGCCGCGGCGGTGTTCGACGAACGGGGTTACGACGCGGCGACCATCACGGAAATCCTGGCGCGGGCCGAAGTGACCAAGGGCGCCCTCTACTTCCACTTCGCCTCCAAGGAAGATCTCGCCCTGGCGGTCATAGACGCCCAGTTGACGGACGCGCCGGCCGACCTGGAGCCGCCGGCGGCCTCGCGGATGCAGCAACTCGTCGACATGGGGCTGATCTTCGCCTACCGGCTGCGCACGGACCCGCTGCTGCGCGGCAGCGTCCGGCTCACCCTGGAACACGGTTCGACCGCCCTCAACCGCAGCGGACCGTTCCACGGCTGGAGCAAGGTACACACCCGCGTCCTCACCGAGGGCAAGGAACGCGGCGAGGTGCTGCCGCACGTGGTCCCGGCCGACACGGCGGAGCTCATCGTCGGCGCGTACGCCGGCATCAACATCATGTCCCAGGTCGTGACCGGCCGCGCCGACCTGGAACGCCGCGCCATCTCGCTGTACGAGCACGTGATGCCGAGCGTCGCCGTGCCCTCCGTGCTGGCCCGCCTCGACATGGCCCCCGGCCGGGGCGCCCGGGCCCTGGCCGAGGCCGAACGGCTGCGCGCGGACGAGACCACCGGGCCGGCGCCGACCCCTGCCCCCGTCGGGGTCGGCTGACCGGGACCCGGATCCCGGACCCGTACGGGGCGCACGTCCCCCACGGGTCCACCCGCCCCGTACGGCCCGGCCATCCCGGGCCGTACGGGGCGGGGCGGCGCCGGACGGACGCCGGGCGGTGGAAGCCGGGCGGCGGCCTCGGACGGCCGTGCCGGGCGGTGGCGTCAGACCATGACGTCAGGCGCCGGCCGCGCCCGCGGGCGCCGGGCCGGGAGCCGTGGTGTCCAGGATCTCCAGGGCGACGGTCAGCGCGGCGAGCCGCCGTTCCTCGGGATCTCCCGCCAGGTCGTCGAGGGCGAGAGCCCCGAAGTGGACGGTGAGGAGCGCGCTCGCACAGCGCACCCGGGTGGCCAGGTCGTCGGCGCCCGAGTGGACGAGCCGGGAGAGCCGGACGACCCGTTCCCTGAGCCGGGCGCCGATGTCCAGGGACCGCAGCGACGCCTGGTTCTCCTGAAGGATGCGGAACACCGGGACCGCCTCCCGCAGCTTGTCGCTGTACCGGCACAGGAGTTCGCGCTTCGTCTCCAGTGTGGGCGGCCGGCTCTCACCCCAGGCGATCAGCTCGTCGACGGGCGCCCCCACCTGGTCCGAGATGGCGACGAGGATGTCCTCCTTCGTCTTGAAGTGGTAGTACAGCGCCGCTTTGGTGACTCCGAGGCGTTCGGCGATCTCCCGCAGGGAGGTTTTCTCGTAGCCCCGGGTGACGAAGAGATCGAGCGCGGTCCGCTGGATGCGCTCGCGGGTGTCGCTCCTGCGCGTGTGGGGGGTACTGCCCATGTGGTCCCTGCTCTCCTTCGTTCCGCTGTGCCCGTACTGCCGTCGTCGCAGCGTCCCCCCGCGGCCGCGGCCGGCCGTGCCCGCCACCGGCCGGTGGGCCGTCCGCTGCCGTGGGGAGAGAGATCATGGCCCAGGTAACCATCGGCTCCCGGGCCTCCTACCCTGCGGACGGCCCCCCATGGGTGCCCCCGAGCCGTACCCGGCGGGAGGGCGCGCGTCCGCGTGGCCCCTTCACCCGGGTCCACCCGGGCACGCCCTCGCCCGGATTTGTCCCCGGCGCGCGTCCCGGCCCGCCGCCGAGCCCTCAGGACCCGTTCATCGGCCGGTCTCCGGGCCGCCTCTCCCCGACCGGCGCCCGGCCGGCTGCCCGACCCCGCTGCCCGGCCCGCCGCCGGACCCTCGGTGACCGGGCGGCAGGCCGGTGGCGCGCCCTCCGGCGGGGTGGTGGCGGAACGGTTCATCCGGATGCGCGAACGGCCCGGAGCACCGACCGTCACCCGTTCGGAGGTATCGGGGTTCCTCCGCGCCGACGGGGGGAGCACGGTGGAGGAACCGGACACTCGCGGCGCCGCCGCACGGACGTCCGGTGCGCCGAGGGAGTGGAACGGCTATGACCGACATGTTCGTGAGGGTCGAGAAGGGTGTCGCGGGCGAGGAGGAGCTCGCCGCCGTGACCACCGTGCTCCTCGCCTGCGCCGCCACGGGCTGCGACGCGGGCCCCGAGCCCGAAGCCGTCCTCGGGGCCGGCCCCGGGCCCGAGATCTCCGAGTACGGGCTGTCGTGCACCCCGGCCCGCTGGCGGCCGACGGGATTCACCGCCCCCACGAGCTGGCGGGGCTGGGCCTGAGGACACACCGCCGGCCGGGCGGGCGGCGCCAGGCCCGTACACACGGGACGGTGCGGCGCGAGGGCGGTGTGGCGCCGGGGCGGTGCGGCGGAGAAACGGTGCGGCGCCGGACCGGTGCGGCGCCACCGATTGCCCGTGGACGCGTCGCGCCGCTTCGTCACATGACGGGGTGTGGGAATAACTCCGTCGAATCTCCGAAAATCATTCCGGCCCCGACGTGATATCCGGAAAAACCCTCGACGGCGGGCCTCTTTTCGTACCGGCAGTGCCGCGCTTCTTACCCTTCCGGCGTCCGGCACTCACTGGCTCGAATGAGTGAAAGCCCGGAACCTCTCCTTCCGGTCGAAGTTATCCAGATCGCTTTCTCAGTGGGGGCGCTACACGATCGAAAGGCTATGGACGTGCTCAAGAAGGTACTCGCCACGACCGCTCTGACGGTCTCCACGGTCGGAGCCGTCAGCGGCCCCGCGCTGGCCGTAGGTCACGACTCGCAGGACATCGCCAACGCGAACGGCGCGAAGACCGGTTACGGCAACACCAAGACCGGGGGCAAGGAAAGCCCGCAGATGAGCCTGATCCAGGGCACGCTGAACAAGCCGTGCATCGCGTTGGGCCGGGTGAACATCCAGAACATCGTGGCCCTGGTCAACATCGGCCTGCAGGACATTCCGATCCTGTCCTCGCAGCAGGAGCAGCAGTGCACCGACAACTCCTCCATCAACGACGGCGATGACCCGCTGTCGCACCTGCTCGACGACATCCCGATCATCTCGGGCAACGGTTCGGCCAACGGCTGATCCAGGCGACGAGCACGGGAATCCCCCTGCGGCGGGTGTGCGGGCCCCGCGGCAGGGGGTTTCCGTTTTCCGGACGACGGTACGACCGGCGATCCGAGGGCCGTGGTCCGAGGCCGACGACTCGAGGTTCCTGTTTCGCGGCGCCGGTGAAAACCGGAGCCGGGTGCGAAAAAACCGCGTACCGCGGAGCGGGCCGTGGGCCGAATGAAGGAAGCCCGAATGAATGAAGCCCGATAACTTCCCCCACCGTGCCGAGTTAGGCAAGTAGCGCTCGTAAACCCCCCAGAGCGAAGGAACCATCGTGATCAAGAAGGTAGTGGCCACGGCCGCCCTGACGGCGTCGGCGGTCGGCGGATCCGTCGGCCCCGCCCTGGCGAACGGACACGACAGCCAGGACGTCGCCAATGGCAACCAGGCCGTCCAGATGTACGGAAACACTTACACCGGCGGTTACATGAGCCCCCAGATGGGTCTCATCAACGGCTCGTTCAACAAGCCGTGTATCGCCGTCGGAAGGCTGAACCTCCAGAACATCGTCGGACTGGTGAACATCGGTCTGCAGGACATTCCGATCCTGTCCTCGCAGCAGATGCAGCAGTGCACCGAGAACTCGACGATCAACGACGGCGACGACCCGCTGTCGCACATCCTGGACAAGCTCCCGATCCTGTCGGGCAACGGTTCGGCCAACCGCTACCACTGACGGTCGGACGACGCCACCGAAGCCGCCCCCGGCTCTGCCCGGGGGCGGTTTCGTGCGAGCGCGGCACCCCACCGCCGTCCTTCCGCCGTCCTTTCCGCTGTTCCCGCTCGCGGCTCGCCGCGTGGAGCGAGCGGCCGGATAATCCGGGTGATGACCAACTCGCCGCCCACGCCCCCGAAGCCGCCCGGGCCACCCGTGCCGTCCGCACCGCCCGTGCCGTCCGCACCGCCCGTGCCGTCCGTCGCGCCGGTGCCGTCCACGCCGTCCGACCGGGCGGAGGACCCCCGCCTCGCCGCGATGCTGTCCGGGACGCAGCGGCGGCTGCTCGACGACCTCTCCGACGTGGGAGCCGCGTTCCCGCTCGTCCTCGCCGGCGGGCACGCCGTGCGCTTCCACGGCCTGCCGCGGGAGTCCGGTCGTGCCCCCGCCCCTGTCGTGGGCTCCGGCTCCGGCTCCCCTTTCCGCTCCGGACCCGTCACCGGTCTCGACCTCGATTTCGCCACCGATACCCAGACGCCCATGGCCGAGGTGCTGGCGACGGCGCGAGCCGGGCTGGAGGCGCGGGGCTGGCGAGTACGGGAGGCGGCGGCGGAACCGCTCGCCGCGCGGTTCGTCGTCACCGACTCCCTGACCGAAGAGCAGTGCGAGGTCGAGATCGCCAAGGAGACGCTGTGGCGCGCGCCGGCCCGCAGCGGATCCGTTCTCGTGCTCGCGGTCGAGGACGTCGTCGGGACCAAGGTCAGGGCCCTGGCCGACCGGGGCCTGCCGCGTGACCTCATCGACGTCCACGCCGCGTCGGACCGCTGGTCGCGCCTCGAACTGGAGGAACTCGGCCGCCGGCACGCCCGCGACTCCTTCGACCTGGCCGATCTCAAGGCCCGGCTGGAGGGACTGGACTGGCTCGGGGACGCCGACTTCGCCGCCTGCGGGCTCGGCGAGGCGGACACGGAGGAGCTCCGGCGCTGGGCCCAGTTCTGGGCCGACGACATCGGCGAGCGGCTCGCCGAGGAGGCGCCGTACGAGGAGGAGCCGGAAGGGCGGGAGGCGGAAGGGGAGGAGCCGGGGGGCGGGGTCCCGGAGGGAGACAGGTAAGGGGGACCCCTGGAAGGAATCCCGGTCAGGGGAGATCCGTGGGGGGAGCCCCGGTCAGGGGAGACCTGTGGGGGCCCGGTCAGGGGAGACCTGTGGAGACCCGTGGAGGGAGCCCCGGCCAGGGGACACCCGTAGGGGGCGCCCGTCGCTTCCCCCCGCCCGTCACCTCCGCGCGTAGTCGGGCAGGAGCTCCCAGACGTTGAGGTCGGACCGGTAGAGGTACTGGGGGCGTTTCGTGATCGCGGAGGTGCGGAAGGGCCGGCCCTCGTCGTCGATGCGCAGGATGCCGTGCCGGCCGCCGCTGCTCCACTCCAGCTCCAGGTACCACTGCACGTCATGGCCGTCGGTGTGGGCGACCACGTCCAGGACCTGAGGGTCGGTGGCGGAGGTCTTGTAGGGGAAGTCCGTCGCCGGGATCCGGATGTCCCCCTGCTGACCGGCCACCGGCCGGGCGATCGGGCTGTCGCGGTCCAGGTCGATGTCCAGGGTGGCCGGCGTGACACCGCCGCCGCAGCCGTCCGCCATCACATAGGCGGACCAGTCCAGGGGCGCGGTCCGTCCCACCACCCGTACGTGCAGCGCGTGCAGCACGACCGACTGGCGTGACGTGCCCTGGACGGCCAGTTCGAGCTGCAACCGCCCGCCGGGCACCGCGCGCACCGCTCTCACCCAGCCGCGTGCGTTCATCCCGGCCGGGGGCGGGGGGACTTCGGCCGGGGTGCGGCCGGACACGAATACCTGATCGCAACGGTCGATCACGGTGTACGGGCGGGTGTTCACCGTCAGGGGCGTCCTGGAGCGCGTGTCAGGGGCGGGCGCGCCGGGCGGAGCGGACGTCGCGCCGGGGAACCCCGGTCCGCGTGCGGCCTCCGACGGGTTGCTCCGCGGGCCGTTCGGTGCGGACGGGCCGCTCGGGAAGGAAGGAGCGGACGGGACGGCTGTGGTGTTTGGGCTGGGCAGCCCGGGGAGGGTCGGGGCCGGTGCGGTGGGGAGGGAGCCGGACGCTCCGGGTTGCCGGTCGGTGGACAGGCCTGGGCCGGCGCTGCTTGTCGGCGGACGCTCGGCGCTCGCGTCCGCGCGGGAGTCGGGTTTGGTGGCGGCGTAGCTGGCGACGACGGCCGCCGGGATCGCGACGGCCACGGCGGCGGCGAGCAGCGCGCGCCGGACACCCCGCTTGCGTGTGCCATGCGGGGCGGGGTTCGGCGGGGCGGAGGCCGTTCCCGGCCGGCGGAGTCCGCTTCCCTTTCGTGCGCGGCCCTGGGCGGAACGTTCCGGCACGGCCGAGGCGGGGACTGCCGCCGTGTCCGACGCGATTTTCCGCGCTTCTTCCCGCGCTTCTTCCCGAGCCTCTTCTTTAGGAGGCGCACTGGAGTCGGGGACGGCGTCGCCCTTCGGCCCGTCTTTCGCCTCACCGCTCCGCGCGGGGGCGGGCGCCGTTCCGGAAACGGCCGGTTTCGGTCCCTCCGAGGGTGCGTTCGTGGTCGCGTTCCCGTTCCCGTTCCCGTTCCCGTTCGCGGCCTCGGCGGAAGCCGGCCGGGCGGGCGCGCCGGCGCGCGCACCGGAGTCTCGGGCGGTCGTCACCGGGTCGGTGGACGCGACCGGTCCGGTACCGCTCCGGCCGGGGCGTGTGTCGGGAAGGTCCTCTGCCGCAGCGAGGGGATGCGGAGGGTTCGCGCCGGAGGTTCCCCTCGCAGGGGACGGTTCGCCCGGGTGGGACTCCGACGTCGCGGAATGGATCCGGCCGTCCCCGAGACCTCCGGCGACGCGAGGCTGCCGGCCCGTACCGGTCGCTTCGTCGCCGTCGGTGCGCCCGGCGGCGGCCGGGTCCGCGCCCGTGCCGGAGGTCGCGTCGTTTTCGGGCGGCGCTTCGGGCGCCTCGTGCGTGGTCGCTGGTCCGGAAGCGGTCGTGCTTCCTGCCGGGCCGGATGCTCCGGCGGCGCCGGACCGTTCGTGCGTGGCGGCGGGGGCCCGACGGGCGCCGGGTATCCCACGCTGGGCAGGTACCCCTTCTCCGGCGGTCCGCGTGCCCCCGGCGGCTCGCGTGCTCCCGGCGGTCCGCGTGCCCGCAGCGGAGGCCGGGTTCTCGTCGGCCTGTGCGTCCGCGCCGGCCCCCGCGTCGGTCTCTGTGGCCGCGTCGGTGTCGGAGTGTGGGCCCGCAGAAGGAAGCGCGCCTATCCCCCGTGCCCCGCCCGCGCCGGCCCGTCCCCCCGTCTTGGCCCGTCCCCCCGTCTTGGGCCGTCCCCCCGTCTTGGGCCGTCCCCCCGTCTCGGGCCGTCCCCCTGTCTCGGGCCGGGCGACCGCGTCGGTGGTCGTCTGCGTCTTCCGGCGGCGGGCGTCGTCCGCGATGATCCAGCGACGGTGCAGGTCGACGAGTTCGTCGCGCCCCGCGCCGCACAGCCGGGCGAAGCGCTCCACAGGGGCGTACTCCGTGGGCACGGCGGCGCCGTGGCAGTACCGGTGCAGCGTGGACGTGCTCATGTGCAGCCGCTTGGCCAGGACTCCGTAACTGTGCCCCGAACGGTCCTTCAGCTCCCGAAGCCGGGCTGCGAACTCGGCTATCCCCTCGGACATACAGGCTCTTCCCGTCCCGGATCCGCGTTCCAGGGCGCGGCATCATCCCAGGTCGGACTATATGCAGCCATTCCCGCTTCCCCAAGGACACGACACGCCTTGCCGCCGGAACGCGCCACGGCACAGGCTGTCGGCACAGACCGCGGCCCGGGCACGATCCGCCGGGCATGGTCGGAACAGGAGCTGCCGTGCGGATCAGGTTCCGCCTCCGTCTCGAACTCGTCGACGCCGTGGCCCTGGGAGTGTTGGTCGCGTCCGTCCTGGCGGTCGTGGCGCTCCTGCACCACCTGTAAGTGCACTGCCGTAGTGCCGCACCGTCCTCGCACTCCCCGTCCTCACACTGTCCGTCCTTGGCGTGATGACTCGTCAACGCCGAGCACGATCAACTCACCAACCACAGGAGCTCACCATGCGTATACCGCGTCTCGCCGCTTCCGCCCTCCTCGCGGTCGGTACCCTCGCGCTCGCCGCCGGACAGAGCCAGGCCGCGCCGGCGGCCGGTCCGGCCGCGGCGCCGAAGACGGCCGCCTGTTCGGCGGCGCACACCAAGCTGACCGTGCAGAACGTGAGCCGCCCGATCAACCACCAGCTCCTCACTCTCACCAACACCGGCAGCACCAAGTGCAACGCCCTGCTTCACCCTTACCTCGGCTTCGATGACGACCAGTCGGCGAGCACTGTCATAGAGGACAGCAAGCCGCAGGCGGTGGTCACCCTCGCGCCGGGCGAGTCCGCGTACGCCGGGATCGCGCTCTCCGCGGCCGACGGCAGCGCCGGCCACGGTCGCTGGGCGCGCGTCGTCCAGGTCTCCCTCCGTGACGAGTCGGGTTCCGCCGGGCAGCCCGTGCGGGTCACGCTGCCCCGGGGCACGTGGATCGACGACTCGGTCGCCGTCACCTACTGGGAGTCGAACCCGGCCGACGCCCTCGTCTGGTGACGGAACGGGGAGCGGAACGGGAGCGGCTGGTAGGGCATGCTCGCGTCAATCCGCCCACGGGGGAGGAGGGTTGGGGCGGAAATGCCGTGCGGGTCGCTGTCCCCTGCGGCTAGCTTCCCCTCGTGGATGAGGGAGAACTGCTGGCCCGGGCCGGCGGGCCGGTGACGCGCAGCCGCCTGGTGCGGGAGTTGCGGTCGCTCGGTCTCGCCGAAGGCGACACCGTCATGTTCCATACGAGCCTGTCCGCCCTCGGGTACGTCCCGGGAGGCACGACGACCGTCATCGACGCGTTGACCGAGGCCGTGGGCGCGTCCGGCACCCTGATGGCGTACTGCGGGTGGAACGACGCGCCGCCCTACGACCTCCCCTCGTGGCCCGAGGAGTGGCAGGCGGCGATGCGGGCCGAGTGTCCGGCCTACGACCCGCTCCTCAGCGAGGCGGATCACAGCAACGGCCGCCTCCCGGAAGCCCTCCGGCACCGTCCGGGCGCCGTGCGCAGCCGGCACCCGGACGTCAGTTTCGCGGCCGTCGGGGCGCGGGCGGAGGCCCTGGTGGCCGACCATCCCTGGGACGACCCCCACGGTCCCGGCACCCCGCTGGCCCGGCTCACGGCGGTGGGCGGTCGCGTCCTGCTGCTGGGCGCACCCCTCGACAGCATCACCCTCCTGCACCACGCCGAGGCCCTGGCGGAGGCGCCCGGCAAACGGTTCGTCGAGTACGAGCAGCCGGTCCTCGTCGACGGCGTACGGACCTGGCGCCGTTTCCGGGACATCGACTCCGAGGACGGCGCCTTCGACTACGCGTCCGTGGTGCCGGAGGGCGAGTGGCCGTTCGCCGTCATCGCGCGCGACATGCTCGCCGCCGGGCTCGGCGTCCGGGGCACGGTCGGAGCGGCGGAGTGCCACCTCTTCGAGGCGCCGGACGTCGTCCGCTTCGGGGTCCGGTGGATCGAGGAGAAGCTGGGGGTCGAGGAGGGGCCGGGAGGGAGGGACGGACGGGGGTGAGCCTCCCGGGGGGCCGGGCTCCTGGGGATTCCGGCCGCGCGAGGTCGCGTACCCCTCCCCCTGAGGGGCCGTACCTCTCCCCCTGAGGGGCCGGTCGCGTGGTGATCCGCCGCTCTCCGTAGGGGCCCCTGCCGGCTCCGGCTCCCCCGGGGTTCGCCCGCCCCGGCCGTCGATCGGTGCGGCCGGGGAAGGGCTGGGGAGGGGCGGAGCTTCATGGGCGAGGGAGGGGCGTCAGGCATGTGCGGGCCGGCCCCACGGGTGGGGTGCCGCCGCCCGCCCGGTCCAGGGGTACGGTGCGGCCGATGTCCTCTCGGCAAACCCGCCTGCAGGGCCGCTTCGGGACGCGTGGGGGCCTTGTGAACCGCGGCCGGGAGGTATTCTGTCGTGGCCACGATAGTTTTCGGTGGACTTCCGGGCGAAAGCCACGGGGTGGAGCGGTGCCCCGGGCGGCCCGGTGCCCGGTTGTCCGGGTGGGGCGGCAGGGCGGCGAGAGCGGGCGCTTCACATTCCTGCCCCCGCCGGTGCAGAATTTTGGAAACGCCTGGGTGGGCTTATCCGAGTCATTCAGAACGGGATGAAAATTCCCTCCCACAGGGTGGGTCGGGCCGTGCTACCGTCGTTGTCAGTTGCAGTTGTGGTTCCCGAAAACCCATGTGCGTTCTCCGGCTTTGGAGCCGGGTGAGGCGCTCGGTGTGAACGGGTCTCTCCGTATGGGGAAATCATCGCGGCGACGCGAGGCTCGCGCGGTGCGGGTCCAAAGCATTCCCCGAGGGAGAAAATTATGGCCACCGGTGTTGTCAAGTGGTTCAACGCGGAAAAGGGCTTCGGCTTCATCGAGCAGGACGGTGGCGGCGCTGACGTGTTCGCCCACTACTCGAACATCGCCACCCAGGGCTTCCGTGAGCTGCAGGAGGGTCAGAAGGTTTCCTTCGACGTGACCCAGGGCCAGAAGGGCCCCCAGGCCGAGAACATCGTTCCCGCCTGATCAAGCACTTGTGACGCCGGGCTCCGCATCATCCGATGCGGGGCCCGGCGTTCTTGTTTTCCCCTGAGCTTTTCGTCACTGCTCCGGTCGGTGCGGGGATCGCGCTCGCGTTCATCGGCCGCGTATTCGGTGGCGGCCGGGCGGCGTTCGCCGGAATTTCACGCGACGTTCACGGATCACGCGACGTTCGCGGAGCCGCCGGCAAGCGGCCGCGGGTTTGAAGATCCGCCGCATTGGGGGCGCTTTTCCCGGGATTCCCGGTGCGTCCCGGTCCACTGCCTTTCATCGCTCCCTGCCGTTCCCCGTCGTTCCCTGCCGCTTCCCACCGTTTCGCACCCGGACGGCCACGGCCTCGCCGCCGTCTGTCCCTCTCACGCCGGATAGGGCGCGGCGGCGCGTGCCGCGCGGAGGGCCGCCGCCCACCAGGCCAACTGCTCCAGCAACTTCCCGGCGTACCGGGGAGCTTCCGGATCCAGTGGACGGCCGTCCCGCCAGCGGGCGAAGTAGTCGGAGAAGGCCAGCCTGTCGCGGATGGGCACCGCGTGCAGTTCGGTGAGCACGTTCTCCAGGTGCAGCACCGCGTGCCGGCCGCCCGCCGCGCCGCCGTAGCTGACGAAGGCGACGGGCTTGGCCGTCCACTGGGTGAAGTGCCAGTCGATGGCGGCCTTCAGGGACGCGGGATAGCTGTGGTTGTACTCCGGGGTGACGATGGCGAACGCGTCCGCGCGGTCCAGTGCCGACGTCAGGGCCGCCATGCCGGCCGGGCGGGGGTAGGCGGCACCGGCGTACTTCGGCGGCGCCGCGGGCAGGGAGAGGGGGACGTCGATCTCGGCCAGGTCGACGACTTCCACGTCGAACCCGCCGTGCAGGCGGGCCTGTTCGGCGAACCACGAGCCGACGACCGGGCCGAACCGCCCCTCCCGGACGCTGCCGAGGACGACCACCAGCCTGTGCCGGCCGTTGCCACCGTCCTCCTGCGTGTCCTCGTTCACGCGGTTCACGCGTTTCACACGCTCGTCGCCGCCCGACTCCGTGTCCACAGGTGTGTTCTCGTCCATGGGCACCACGATCGGGGCGCACCGCGGACGGAACCAGACCGCGTTCGGGCGGCCCGGCAGGGCAACTCGCGGCCCGGGCCGGGTGCCGGGGGGACCTCCACGCCCGGGTCAGTCACCCAGCGCCGCGACGCCGGCCCGGGCGAACTTCTCGTCGAGGTCACCACTGGGTGCCCCAGCCACCCCGATGGCGGCGATCGGCGCGCCCTTCGCCCGGACGGGCGCGCCACCCGGCAGGAAGAGGGTGCCGGGAATGTCCTTGAGGGTGGGGGTCTTGGTGAGGCGGTCCATGAGGGTGGAGGTCGGTGCGTTCCAGGAGACGGCGGTGAACGCCTTCTTCTCGGCACTGCCGTACGACTGCGGGCCCGCGCCGTCGCCGCGAAGGGTGACGAGGGTGGTGCCGTCGCGGTCCACGACGGCCACGGAGACCGCCTGACCCTCCTTGGCGGCGGCGTCAAGGGCGGCCTGCGCCGCCTTCGTGGCGCCGGCGACCGTCAGGTGCCGGGTGGACCGCAGGGCGGTGCCCTCCGCCTCGGCGGCGGGAGTGGCGGCGTTGGCGGCGACGACGCCGACCACCCCCGCGACGACGACGGTGGAGGCGGTGGTGAGGAGCTTCTTGGCCTTGGTCATGCCCCGATCCTCCGGCCGGCGCCGTGTCGCGCGCGTCGGCCGGAGGGCTGCCCGTACGAGCGGTCCGGCCGACGCCGGGGTCGACCGATCGGTTGATGCGGGAACCGCCGCGCGCGGCGAGGATGGGCGCGGACGCGCGGGACGAGAGTGCCGCGCGGGACGAGGCGCGCGGGCGGTGCGGGAGCCGCGGAGAGAACGAGGAGGTGGATCGGGATGCGACGGCGTACGGGACCGGCGGCAGTGGCCGACAGGGCCGACAGGGCCGACAGGGCCGACGGGGCCGACAGGGCCGACGGGGCTGGCGAGGCCGATGAGGCAGCCCCGGCCCGCCCACGAGGTCCGGCCCCCGTCGGCGAGCGGTGGCTCGCCCTCGTCCTCCACGCCGCGTTCTTCCTGCTCCTCGGCGCCTCCCTGTCCCGCTTCCTCATCCGCCACCCCGGCGACCCGCGCACCCCGTGGATCATCGCCCTGAGCGCCGCGCTGGCGCTGCTGCACCTGCTGGGCCAGGGGCCGCTCGCCCGTCCCGTACCGCGCCGGTTCGTCTGGCTCGGAGCGGTGGTGACGGTCTGGATGGTGCTGGTGGTGCTGGCGCCGAGTTTCGCGTGGTGTGCGGTGCCGCTGTTCTTCACGGGACTGCGCACACTGCCGCCGAGGGCGGCGCTCGCCCTGGTGACGATGCTCACCGCGTTCGTGGTGGCGGCGCAGCTCAAGCTGTCCACGGGCGGCTTCGACCCCAACCTCGTCCTCGCACCGCCCGCGGTGGCGGCGATCGCGGCCGCGGTGTTCGTACGGATGCGGCACCAGGCCGACCGCCAGCGGCAGTTGATCGACGACCTCATCCGCACCCGACGGGAACTCGCGGCGACCGAACGCCGGGAGGGCACCCTGGCGGAGCGGCAGCGGCTGTCGATGGAGATCCACGACACGCTGGCGCAGGGCCTGTCCAGCCAGCAGATGCTGCTCCAGGCCGCCGACCGGGTGTGGGCCGCCGACCCGTCGGCCGCCCGTCGCCATGTGCGCACCGCCGCGTCGATCGCCGGACGGAACCTGGCCGAGGCCCGTCGCTTCGTCCACGACCTCGCGCCCGCGGACCTCGCCGACGGCAGCCTGCCGGAGGCCCTGCATGCGCTGGCGGCGCGTGTGACGGAGGAAGCCGGCGGGCTCGCCGTCCGCTGCCACGTCGAAGGCGCCCCGCCCCGGCCGTTGCCCGAGGCCGTCGGGTCCGCGCTGCTGCGCATCGCGCAGGGCGCGCTGGCGAACGTCCGTGAGCACGCCGGTGCGACCACCGCCACCCTCACCCTGACCTGCCTCGACGACCAGGTGCTGCTGGACGTCGCCGATGACGGCCGGGGTTTCGACGCCCGGTCCGCTGCGGCGTCCGCCCCCGGGCCGCGGGGTCACGGCCTGCCCGCGATGCGGGCCCGCGCCGGGCGGGTCGGCGGCACCCTGACCGTCGAGTCCGCGCCGGGCGAGGGCACCGTCCTGTCCGTCGCCGTCCCCCTGGAACCCCTGCCATGACCCGAGCCCCGGGGCCCCGCGGAGTCCCCGCCGCCCCCGTGCGCATCCTGCTCTGCGACGACCACGCGGTCGTCCGCGCCGGACTGCTCGCCCTGCTCGGAAGCGAACCCGACATCGAGGTCGTGGGCGAGACCGGCAGCGGCGAGGAAGCCGTGGCCACCGCCGCGCGGCTCCGCCCCGACGTCGTCCTGATGGACCTCCAACTCGGCCCGGGACTCGACGGCGTGGAAGCCACCCGCCTGATCGCCTCGACCGGCGTCCACGTGCTCGTCCTCACCACCTACGACACCGACGCCGACATCACCCGGGCCGTCACCGCGGGGGCCACCGGTTACCTGCTCAAGGCCGAACGCCCCGAGGAACTCTTCACGGCGATCCGCGCCGCCGCCCAGGGCCGGCCCGCGCTCTCCCCGCCCGTGGCGGGCCGCGTCCTGGACCGGATGCGCGGCGCCGGCCGCCCGGCGCTGACGCCCCGCGAGCTCGACATCCTCGCCCGCCTCGCCGAGGGGCTGGGCAACCGCGAGATCGCCCGTGCCCTGTTCATCAGCCAGGCGACCGTGAAGACCCACCTCGGACGCATCTACGACAAGCTCGGCGTCGACACCCGGGCCGGCGCGGTGGCGGTGGCCAAGGAACAACGGCTCCTGCCCTGAGCGGACCGGCCGTCATCCTGGGGAGGCACCGCCGCCCCCCGAACAGCAAGAGGCCCCAAGTCATCCGACCTGGGGCCTCTGCACAAGAGAGCGGGCGACGAGAATCGAACTCGCGCTCTGAGCTTGGGAAGCTCATGTTCTACCATTAAACTACGCCCGCGAGGACGCCCCATCAGGGCGTCGCATCGTCGCACACTCTACCCCATTCGAGGCCCCCGGCGCACGTGACGCAGGGGGCTTTCTCGTTTGCGGGGGTGGTGTGGAAGGGGTGGGGACGCGGGCGTGGGGCGCGGGAGTTGGGGCGTACCGTGGGGCGGGGTGGCCGGCCCGGGGGGTGATGGGAGTGCCGCGCGCAAGCGTGTCCCATACATCCCCTAATGTGGCTTTTGTCTTTCACGTCATGGGGAAAGGGACTCGATGGAGCGCACCGTCGTCCGTTGTGCCGAGGGGCACGTGTTCAGCACCGCTTCGTTCCCGATGCAGAACCTCGGTCCCGGCCGGATCGGTCCCGGCCGTCTGCTGCGCTGTCCGCGCTGTGCGCGGCTGCGGCACTCGGTGCCGGTGGGGCCGCAGAGGCGGTGATCACTGCGCGGTGAGCGGCAGCGCGGGCCCGGTCCGGTCAGGACCGGGCCCGCGCTGTCCTTCTTCTCCGCGTATCCTCGACCCGTGCTTCTCTCAGACAAGGACATCCGGACCGAGATCGACGCCGGCCGGGTGCGGATCGACCCGTACGACGCATCGATGGTGCAGCCGTCGAGCATCGATGTGCGCCTCGACCGCTACTTCCGGGTGTTCGAGAACCACCGGTACCCGCACATCGACCCCGCCGTGGAGCAGGCGGACCTCACGCGTGAGGTGGTGCCGGAGGGCGACGAGGCGTTCATCCTGCATCCGGGCGAGTTCGTGCTGGCCTCGACGTACGAGGTCATCACGCTGCCCGGGGACATCGCCTCGCGGCTGGAGGGCAAGTCCAGCCTGGGCCGGCTCGGCCTGTTGACGCACTCGACCGCGGGTTTCATCGACCCGGGGTTCTCGGGTCACGTGACGCTGGAGCTGTCGAACATGGCGACGCTCCCGATCAAGCTCTGGCCGGGCATGAAGATCGGGCAGCTCTGCATGTTCCGGCTCACGTCACCGGTCGAGCACCCGTACGGGTCCGCGAAGCACGGTTCCCGGTACCAGGGCCAGCGCGGGCCGACGCCGTCGCGGTCCTTCCAGAATTTCCATCGCACGCAGGTCTGACCGCGCAGGGCGCGCAGGTCCGACGACCAGGGAACAGGGCGAAGAGCAAGTGAGTGACATCCGCGAGAACCTGACCTACCCGATCTTCGGGCAGGCCATCCGGGAGCTGGCCCAGACCGTCGCGGACGACGGCTACGAGCCCGACATCATCCTGTCCATCGCACGCGGCGGCGTCTTCGTCGCCGGCGGTCTCGCCTACGCGCTGGACTGCAAGAACATCCACCTGGTGAACGTCGAGTTCTACACCGGCGTGGGGTCGACGCTCGAGATGCCGGTCATGCTGTCGCCCGTCCCGAACGCGATCGACTTCTCCAACAAGAAGGTCCTCATCGCGGACGACGTCGCGGACACCGGCAAGACGCTCAAGCTCGTCCACGACTTCTGCCTGGAGCACGTCGCCGAGGTGCGCAGCGCGGTGATCTACGAGAAGTCGCACTCGCTGGTCAAGTGCGAGTACGTGTGGAAGCGCACCGACGAGTGGATCAACTTCCCGTGGAGCGTCGAGCCGCCGGTGGTGCGGCGCGAGGGCCAGGTCCTCGACGCCTGATCCGGACGTTCCGCCGCGAAGGCCCCGGCTCCCCGTACGACGGGAGCCGGGGCCTTCGTGCGTCAGTGGGTGGCCCGGACCGTACCGCTGGGCAGCGACTCCCTGTTCTCGGCGTTCACGGCCCGGACGTAGTAGAAGCGGGTCGTGACGGTCCTGATCTTCTGGTCCAGGAACGACGTCCCCTTCGCGGTCCCGATCAGGCGGAAGCCCGCGTCGGGACCGTCGCGCAGGTCGCGGGCGTAGACGTGGAAGGACGTGGCGGTGCGGTCCGGGGACTGCCAGCTCAGGAGGACCCCGGCGCCGCGGACGTCGGCGGCCCTGAGCCCGGTCGGGGGCTGGGGGCGGTGGTGTGCCGAGCGGAAGGAGACGGGCGCGCTTCGCGGCGACTCCTTCCCGTGGGTGGTGAAGGCGGAGACGGCGTACTCGTAGGTCATGCCGTCGGACCAGGGGGCGTCGGCGGCCGCGTTCTCGCGGGTGGTGGCGACGAGGATCCAGTCGCTTCCGCCGTACCGGCGCCAGACCCTGTACCCGTCCAGGTCGGGTTCCGTGTTCTTCGCCCAGGTCAGCTTGGCCTGGAGGCCGTCGGCCGACACCGTGAGCCGGGCCGGGGCGGCCGGCGTCGTGGGCGCCGGGGCCGGCGTGGTGATCCGCGCCTCGGCCGAGCGGCCGGAGTCGTTGCCGGTCTTGTCGACGGCGGTGACGGCGTAGGCGTAACCGTCCCCGTTCGCCTTCGGGCGGTCGGAGAACGAGGTGGCGGTCAGCGGCTTCTTCCCGCTGACGACGGTCCAGGCGCCGGGCTTGCCGTGGGCGGGCAGGACGCGGCGGTGGACCGTGTAGCCGGCCAGGTCGAGCTCGTTGTTGCGCGCCCAGCGCAGGGTCGCCTTGCCGGACGGGGCGTCGAAGGCCGCCTTCAGGCCGGCCGGGGCGAGGGGCTTGACCTTGTCGTCGGCCTTGCCGGTGACGGGCGTGTACGTGAACTTCACGTTCGCCGGGCCGGTGAAGGCCGCGTAGTTGACCCGGAGCGTGTGCTTCCCCTTGGGGACCGCGACCCGGACGGCCTTCTTCTGGGTCTTCGGGACGTCCTTCCAGAGGTCCACCTTGATCTTGTCGTCCAGGTAGACCCGGATGCCGTCGGCGGCCTCCGCGGTGAAGGTGAACGGGCCGCCGGAGCCGAAGTCGCGGGTGGTCGTCCAGCGGACGCCGAAGCCGTCGCGCGGCAGGCCGGTGCCGGCGGGGGCGCCCGTGCCGTAGTTCTCGGCGATGGCGTCGTCGCAGGCGGTCTTCTTGGGGGCGCCGCGGAAGGTGGTGTTCGGGAAGAACTCGGCCTTCCAGACGCCGGGGGCGCAGGTGGTGGCGGGCGCCGCGTGGGCGGTGCCGGCCGGGACGGTGAGCCCGAGGGCGACGGAGCTGAGCGCGAGCGCCGTGACGGACGTGCGTCGTGACGTGCGTCGGGCAGTGCGTCGGAGCATGCGGTTTGAGGTCCTTGCCGAGAAAACCGGTGGCGCAAGGAGTGTGGGGGGACGCCGAGGTGATCGTGCCACGGATCTTTCCCGGGGAGAACGCCAGGGCCCCGGACGCCGTGCGTCCGGGGCCCTGGCGTTCTCCGGGGTGCTCGGCTCTACAGCGTGCCCAGCTTGATGATCGACAGCAGCGCGGCCAACTGGATCGCCGACGCGCCCAGCGCCTTCGGCCAGGGGATGTCGTGCGACTTGCTCACCATCGAGGTGAACAGGTAGCCCGCCAGCAGCCAGGTGGCCCAGCCGAGGAGCTGGACGACCGGGTTGTCGCCGCCCAGGAAGACCGCGAGGACCAGGCGCGGGGCGTCCGTGATCGACATGATGAGCAGGGAGAGGCCTATGGTCGGCTGCCACAGGCCGTCCCCGCCCAGTTGCCTGGCCAGGGTGTGCGTCACCGCGCCGAGGATCAGCCCGGAGACGAGGACGATCACGCCGGCGATCAGGACCAGGGGGATGCTGTCGGCGAACGTCGCGTTCAGCACGTCCTCGCGGGCCTTGTCGAACCCGAAGACCGCGAGCAGGCCGTAGACGAAGGTGACCAGCAGCGCGGGGACCCACATCGGGTGGTCGCGCATCCGCCAGAAGGTGGCGGACGGGCGCAGGACCAGGCCGGTCAGGAGCTCCTTCCAGTGCAGCTTGGGGCCGGGCGGGGGGCCGTTGTACGGCTGGGGGTCGTCGTAGCCGTCGTCCCCGTACCCGTCGTCACCGTCGTGCCCGTACCCGTCGTCGTGGGGGCCGCCTCCGTAAGGGGCGCGAGCGCCCTGGTGGGGGTACGCGTCCGGGGCGTCCCCGAGGCCGAACTGCTGGGTGCTGCCCTGCCGGTCGCCCGGACGGCCGCCCTGGCCGGCGCTGCCGGGGCCGGGGGCCGGGCTCGCGGGGCCGTAGGGGTCGTAGGGGGCGTACGACGGGCCGGGGTGCTGCCCGTGGGCGCCCTGCCCGGGGTACGGCTGCCCGGGCCCGTGGCCCTGTCCGTAGCCCTGCCCCTGTCCGTGGCTCTGGCCCGGGTACGGCTGACCGCCGTAGCCCTGCTGACCGCCGTAGGACGGCCCCGGGCCCTGCGGGGGCCGGTGGTGCGACGGCTCGCCGCCGAAGTACTCGGGCTCGTCCCGGCCGGCGGCCGGTCCGCCCTGCCACTGCCGTCCGTCCCAGTCGCCGCCGGGCGCCCCGGCCGGGCTCCCGCCGTACGGGGCGCCGCCGCCCGGACCGCCGTACGGGGCGCCCCCGTAAGGGGCCTGCTGCCCGGGTTGTCGTGCTCGTCGTGCGGCGTTGTCCTCTTCCGAGTCCCGTCCGCGTCCCATCCTGAATCCAGCCACGCCTTCGAACGTACCCGCTCCCGGGGAGCGGTGGTGCGGGGGTGGGGGCGCAGGGGCTTCCTTGCTGCTGAGCTGTGACATCCCCTAGGGGGGAGGCCCGGGGAAAGTAAGGGTTTACGGGGCTGGGGGACGGTTTCGGGGTGGGTGACACAGGAGTGTTCGGCCCGGGGTACGGCGGGCATCCCCGGGGGCACGGCGAGTATCTCCGGGGCACGGCGAGCGTCCCCGGGCGCCCGCTCAGTGTCCGCCGCGCGGTTCCACGCAGCCGTTCCCGTCGCCCTCCACGTAGTGGCCGTGGACCTCCGTCCGGACCCGGGCCCGGTCGACCGCCCCCTCCACACAGCTCTCGGGGAGGGCCACCGTGTACGCGGTCCCCTCGCCGTCCGGGGTGAGCGTCAGGGCGTCCGGCCGGTACCCGAGGCGCCGCAGCGCCGGTTCGACGGCCCCCGGCCCGGTGGTCCCCGCGGCCCGCAGCTTCTCCAGGGCGTCCCGGACCCGCCCCGCCTGGGCGTCCCCCTCGCGCCGTTGTGCGGCGGAGAGCGGGGCGGTGGCCCGGTAGGCGTGGTTCTCGGCGTAGTGCGGAGGGGTGTCGCCGGGAACGCCGTCGCGCGGCGCGGCCGGGTCGTCCGCCGGAGACGGGGGAACCGCCGGACCGCCGGTGGGCGGCGCCGACGGCGTGGACGGTGCCGAGGTCGCCGACGGGGGCGCCGGTTCGGGCACGTCCGCCGCGCCGTCCGCGCGGTCGCCGCCGCATGCCGTGAGGGCGCCGGCCGCGCACAGCAGGACCGCCAGGGACGGTGCGACGCGGCGGAGGTACGGATCAATGGCCATGGGAACGAGTGTTCCTTCCCGAGGGTGCCCGTGTCCTGAGTACGCGCACTCCGAAGGCGGCGGAGACGGTCGGAAACGGGCCGGCCCCCGTCGCCTACCCGGCTACACCGCGCCGCGTGCCGCCTCGACGTTGCGGATCATCCGGCGGAGCACCCGCAGCGCCCCCACGTACTCCTCGTCCGTGATGCCGTCGTGGATCTCCGCCCGCATCCGGTCGACCAGCTCCTTGGTCCGGGCCTTGGCGGCCCGCCCGGCGTCCGTCAGCCGGAGCGTGCCCCGGCCGTCGCCGGCCGCCAGCCAGCCGCGGGCGAGCAGGCTGTCGGCCGCCCGGCCGATCTCCTCCGGTGCGACGCCGATCGTGCCGCCGAGGCGCTCGACCAGCTCGGACCGGCTCCGCCCGGCGGGACCGGTGCCCGCCACCTGGTTGAGGATCCACCACTGCGGCTGGGTGAGGTCGACGCCCGCCATCCCGTCCCGGATGTGCCGGATGACGGCGTCGTGGGCCACGCCGCTCCAGTAGCCGATGGGCTGGGCGGCGAGGGCGGCGAAGTCGTCGGGTACGGCGGGGTCGGCGGGGCGCGGGCTGACGGGCTGATGTGTCGTCATGAACGCGACGCTAGAACCTCGATCGAGGTTGAGATCAAGTCGAAACAGGTGTTCGTTTCGTCGCATGCCCGCTTCACTCGGGATACCGGCGGAACTCCGAGCTGTCGACCGTCCAGGGCCCCACGGGGACCGTGTCCCCGAAGACGTAGTCCGCCCGCCGGCGGTAGCTCCGATGGCCCTCGCCGTCGGTGCCGTGCGGATCCGACATCACGGAGAGCGTGCCCTTCCGCGGGTCGATCAGCAGGTAGAGCGGGATGCCCATGAGCGGGTAGTCGCGCATCTTGTCGACGTAGTCGTTGCCGTGGTTCGTGGGGGACACGATCTCGGCGACCAGGGACAGGTCCCGTGGGTGGAACGGGTCCATGGTGTCCTCCGCGAAGATCTCCTCGGGGACCACGATCAGATCCGGGCGACGGAGCCTGCCGATGGAGGCGTCCTCCACCTCGCCTCCCGGATGCGCCACCAGCCCTTCCACGAGCTGGCGGTCCAACTGACGGCGCAGGCGCATCGCGATGAGCTCGTGCGGGCGGGACGGCGACATCATCATGAAAATGCCGTCACCGGTGATCTCGGCCCCCACGATCGGGTCGGGAGCGTGCTCCAACAGCTCCTCCGCGATGGCGCGCATGCGTGCGTAATCCATGAACCGGCTCCCTGCCGAGCGTGCTGCGGGCGCTGTCGCGTTCATCGTCCCACGCGCCACCGACAACGGCCGGGCCTGAAAACGACGACGGCCAGACCCGGAACGACAGCGGTCGGACCCGGGAACGACAGCGGCCGGGCCTGAAAACGACGACCGCCGGGCCCGGGAACGACAGCGGCCGGGCCCGGGAACGACAGCGGCCGGGCCCGCGGAGTCCGCGGGGCCCGGCCGTCGTCACCGCACGGGTGGCGCTACTTCACCGGCTCCGGGTCGGGTTCCGGCGCGGCGGCCGTCGCGCCGTCGCCCTCCGGCTCCACCGGCGTCTTCACCGACTCCAGCAGCAACTGGGCGACATCCACGACCTGGATGGACTCCTTCGCCTTGCCGTCGTTCTTCTTGCCGTTGACCGAGTCGGTCAGCATGACGAGGCAGAAGGGGCAGGCGGTGGAGACGATGTCCGGGTTGAGGGACAGCGCCTCGTCCACGCGCTCGTTGTTGATGCGCTTGCCGATGCGCTCCTCCATCCACATGCGCGCGCCGCCGGCGCCACAGCAGAAGCCACGCTCCTTGTGGCGGTGCATCTCCTCGTTCCGCAGGCCCGGCACCTTGGCGATGATCTCGCGCGGCGGCGTGTACACCTTGTTGTGCCGGCCCAGGTAGCACGGGTCGTGGTAGGTGATCAGGCCCTCGACCGGGGTGACCGGGATCAGCTTCCCCTCGTCGACGAGGTGCTGGAGCAACTGCGTGTGGTGGATGACCTCGTACTCGCCGCCGAGCTGCGGGTACTCGTTGGCGATGGTGTTGAAGCAGTGCGGGCAGGTCGCGACGATCTTCTTCTTCGACTTCTCGACCTTGACGCCCTCCTCCGCATCCTCGCCGAAGGCCATGTTGAGCATCTCGACGTTCTGCTGGCCGAGCTGCTGGAAGAGGAACTCGTTGCCCAGGCGGCGCGCGGAGTCACCGGTGCACGCCTCGTCGCCGCCCATGATCGCGAACTTCACGCCCGCCATGTGCAGCAGTTCCGCGAACGCCTTGGTGGTCTTCTTGGCGCGGTCCTCCAGGGCGCCGGCGCAGCCGACCCAGTAGAGGTAGTCGACCTCGGTGAGGTCCTCGATGTCCTTGCCGACGACCGGGACCTCGAAGTCGACCTCCTTGGTCCACGCCAGGCGCTGCTTCTTGGCGAGGCCCCAGGGGTTGCCCTTCTTCTCCAGGTTCTTGAGCATCGTGCCCGCCTCGGACGGGAACGCGGACTCGATCATCACCTGGTAGCGGCGCATGTCGACGATGTGGTCGACGTGCTCGATGTCCACCGGGCACTGCTCGACGCAGGCGCCACAGGTGGTGCAGGACCACAGGACGTCCGGGTCGATGACGCCGTTCTCTTCGAGGGTGCCGATGAGCGGGCGCTCGGCCTCGGCGAGGGCGGCGGCCGGAACGTCCTTGAGCTGCTCCTCGGTGGCCTTCTCGTTGCCCTCCATGTCCTTGCCACCGCCCGCGAGCAGGTACGGCGCCTTGGCGTGCGCGTGGTCGCGCAGCGCCATGATCAGCAGCTTCGGGGAGAGCGGCTTGCCGGTGTTCCAGGCGGGGCACTGCGACTGGCAGCGGCCGCACTCGGTGCAGGTGGAGAAGTCGAGGATGCCCTTCCAGGAGAACTCCTCGACCTTGGAGACGCCGAAGACGTCGTCCTCGCCCGGGTCCTCGAAGTCGATCGGCTTGCCGCCGCTCGTCATCGGCTGCAGCGCGCCCAGGGCGACGTCGCCGCTCGCCTCACGCTTGAACCAGATGTTCGGGAAGGCCAGGAAGCGGTGCCAGGCCACACCCATGTCCGTCTTCAGGGAGACCGTGATCATCCAGATGAAGGACGTCGCGATCTTCAGGCCCGCGAAGAAGTAGGTGAGGTTCTGGAGCGTGGAGACGTCCATGCCCTCCAGCCACGAGACGACCGGGTACGAGACGAAGAACGAGGCCTCGTAGCCGTCCACGTGGTGCTGGGCGCCCTCCAGCGCGTGCAGCATGAAGATGCAGACGCCGACGATGAGGATGACGGACTCGACGAAGTACGCCTGACCGGTGTTGGAACCGGCGAAGCGGGACTTGCGGCCCGGCTTGTCCGGCCGGTTGAGCTGCCGGATGACGATGAGCGTCAGGATGCCCAGCGCGGTCATGGTGCCGAGGAACTCGACGAAGACGTTGTACGGGGCCCAGTCGCCGATGACGGGCAGGATCCAGTCGGCCTTGAAGAGCTGGCCGATGGCGTTGACGATCGTCAGCAGCAGGGAGAAGAAGCCCACCGCCACGAACCAGTGGGCGACGCCGACGACGCCCCACTTGTTCATGCGGGTGTGGCCGAGGAACTCCTTGACCACCGTGACCGTGCGCCCGGCCGGGTCGTCGGTGCGGGTGCCGGCGGGTACGGGCTGGCCGATCCGTACGAAGCGGTAGATCTGCAGGATGGCACGGCCGAACAGCGCGACACCGACCGCGATGAGGACCAGCGACACAATGATCGCGGCGAGTTGCATGGAAGGCTCCTCGGGCCTGCGAGAGCGGGATTACTACTCGGTAACTTATCCAGTCCGTACGAGACTACTCACTCCCGCGCCCGCGATATACCCGCAGCGCCGGTGATCTGCGTCGCGCGCGCGTCGTCCGGCCCGCACGCGACGCGCTCGGGGGGCCGCCTTGCGGATAAGGCCCGCATAAGACTTGAGTCGCCCTGACTCAGCTCCGTTGACAGTCCGCCATCCGTGTTGCACTCTTGAGTCTGTTCCACTCAAGTCAGTTGGAGGAATCGACATGGCACGTGCGGTCGGCATCGACCTGGGTACGACGAACTCCGTCGTCAGTGTTCTCGAGGGCGGTGAGCCCACCGTCATCACCAACGCCGAGGGCGCCAGGACCACGCCGTCCGTCGTCGCCTTCGCGAAGAACGGCGAGGTCCTGGTCGGCGAGGTCGCCAAGCGCCAGGCCGTCACCAACGTCGACAGGACCGTCCGGTCGGTCAAGCGCCACATGGGCACCGACTGGAAGATCAACCTGGACGGCAAGGACTTCAACCCGCAGCAGATGAGCGCCTTCATCCTGCAGAAGCTGAAGCGGGACGCCGAGGCGTACCTGGGCGAGAAGGTCACGGACGCGGTCATCACCGTCCCGGCGTACTTCAACGACTCCGAGCGTCAGGCCACCAAGGAGGCCGGTGAGATCGCGGGCCTCAACGTCCTGCGCATCGTCAACGAGCCCACCGCGGCCGCCCTGGCCTACGGCCTCGACAAGGACGACCAGACCATTCTCGTCTTCGACCTCGGTGGCGGCACCTTCGACGTGTCGCTGCTGGAGATCGGTGACGGCGTCGTCGAGGTGAAGGCCACCAACGGTGACAACCACCTCGGTGGTGACGACTGGGACCAGCGCGTCGTCGACTACCTGGTCAAGCAGTTCCAGAACGGTCACGGCGTCGACCTGTCCAAGGACAAGATGGCCCTCCAGCGCCTCCGCGAGGCCGCCGAGAAGGCCAAGATCGAGCTGTCCTCGTCCACCGAGACCACGATCAACCTGCCCTACATCACGGCCTCCGCCGAGGGCCCGCTGCACCTGGACGAGAAGCTCACCCGCGCCCAGTTCCAGCAGCTCACCGCGGACCTCCTGGAGCGCTGCAAGACCCCGTTCCACAACGTCATCAAGGACGCGGGCATCGCCCTCTCCGAGATCGACCACGTGGTCCTCGTCGGCGGCTCCACCCGCATGCCCGCCGTCGCCGAGCTCGTCAAGGAGCTGACCGGCGGCCGCGAGGCCAACAAGGGCGTCAACCCGGACGAGGTCGTCGCCATCGGCGCCTCGCTCCAGGCCGGTGTCCTCAAGGGCGAGGTCAAGGACGTCCTGCTGCTCGACGTCACCCCGCTGTCCCTCGGCATCGAGACCAAGGGCGGCATCATGACCAAGCTGATCGAGCGCAACACCACGATTCCGACCAAGCGCTCCGAGATCTTCACGACGGCCGAGGACAACCAGCCGTCCGTGCAGATCCAGGTCTACCAGGGCGAGCGCGAGATCGCGGCGTACAACAAGAAGCTCGGCATGTTCGAGCTGACCGGTCTGCCCCCGGCCCCGCGCGGCGTCCCGCAGATCGAGGTCACCTTCGACATCGACGCCAACGGCATCATGCACGTGGCCGCGAAGGACCTCGGCACGGGCAAGGAGCAGAAGATGACCGTCACCGGCGGCTCCTCGCTGCCGAAGGACGAGGTCGACCGGATGCGCGAGGAGGCCGAGAAGTACGCGGAGGAGGACCACAAGCGCCGCGAGGCCGCCGAGACCCGCAACCAGGCCGAGCAGCTCGTCTACCAGACGGAGAAGTTCCTCAAGGACAACGCGGACAAGGTCCCCGGTGACGTCAAGACCGAGGTCGAGACCGCCGTCGCCGAGCTGAAGGAGAAGCTCAAGGGCGAGGATTCCGCCGAGATCCGCACCGCGTCCGAGAAGGTCGCCGCCGTCAGCCAGAAGCTCGGCCAGGCCCTCTACGCCGACGCGCAGGCCGCCCAGGGTGCCCCGGGCGCCGAGGGTGCCGCCGGCGCCGGTGCGGGCCAGCAGGCCAAGGCCGACGACGACGTCGTCGACGCCGAGATCGTCGACGAGGACAAGCCGAAGGGCGGTGCGTCGGCGTGACGGAGGAGACCCCGGGCTTCGACGAAAAGCCTGAAGGCACTCCCTCCGACGACTCGGCCGACGAGAAGGGCGCCGGTCCCGCCGACAAGGCGGGCCCGGCCCCGGCCGGGGAGGAGCTGGTCGAGGTAGGCCTCCAGGCGCAACTGGACCAGGCGCAGGCCGCGCTCAACGAGCGCACCGCCGACCTCCAGCGGCTCCAGGCGGAGTACCAGAACTACCGCCGGCGCGTCGAGCGCGACCGGGTGCAGGTCAAGGAGGTCGCCGTGGCGAACCTCCTGTCGGAACTGCTCCCCACGCTCGACGACATCGGCCGCGCCCGTGACCACGGCGAGCTCGTCGGCGGCTTCAAGTCCGTCGCCGAGTCCCTGGAGACGGTCGTGGCGAAGATGGGCCTCCAGCAGTTCGGCAAGGAGGGCGAGCCCTTCGACCCGCTGATCCACGAAGCCCTGATGCACAGCTACGCGCCGGACGTCACCGAGACGACGTGCGTGCAGATCCTGCAGCCGGGGTATCGCATCGGCGAGCGCACGATCCGCCCCGCGCGGGTCGCCGTCGCCGAGCCGCAGCCGGGCGCCCAGGGCAAGGCCGAGGGCGAGTCGGACGAGGAGAGCGGTGGCCCGGACGAGGGCTGACGCGATGACGCACGGCACTGACCGCACGCACCGGGAGGAGGGACGCCGGGGATGAGCACCAAGGACTTCGTGGAGAAGGACTACTACAAGGTCCTCGGCGTGCCCAAGGACGCGGCCGAGGCCGACATCAAGAAGGCGTACCGGAAGCTCGCCCGCGAGTTCCACCCGGACGCCAACAAGGGCGACGCCTCGGCCGAGGAGCGGTTCAAGGAGATCTCCGAGGCGTACGACGTCCTCGCGGATCCCAAGCGCCGCAAGGAATACGACGAGGCGCGGGCGCTCTTCGGCAATGGTGGCTTCCGGCCCGGTCCGGGTGGTGCCGGCGGCTCCTTCAACTTCGACCTGGGCGACCTCTTCGGGGGCGCCCAGGGCGGGGCGGGGGCCGGTGGCTTCGGCGGCGGACTGGGCGATGTCTTCGGCGGCCTGTTCAACCGCGGCGGCACCACGCGCACCCAGCCGCGCCGCGGGCAGGACATCGAGTCCGAGGTGACGCTCAGCTTCACCGAGGCGGTGGACGGGGCCACGGTCCCGCTGCGGATGTCCTCCTCGGCGGCCTGCAAGGCGTGCTCCGGCACCGGCGACAAGGCCGGCACCCCGCGGGTCTGCCCGACCTGCGTGGGCACCGGCCAGGTGTCGCGCGGCGCCGGCGGCGGCTTCTCGCTCACCGACCCCTGCCCGGACTGCAAGGGCCGCGGGCTGATCCCCGAGAACCCCTGTGACGTCTGCAAGGGCAGCGGCCGGGCCACCTCCTCCCGCACCATGCAGGTCCGGATCCCGGCGGGCGTCTCCGACGGCCAGCGGATCCGGCTGCGCGGCAAGGGAGCACCGGGCGAGCGCGGCGGGCCCAACGGCGACCTGTACGTCGTGGTGCACGTCGGCACGCACCCGGTCTTCGGACGCAAGGGCGACAACCTCACGGTCACCGTGCCCGTCACCTTCCCGGAGGCGGCGCTCGGCGGCGAGGTGAAGGTGCCCACCCTCGGCGGACCGCCGGTCACCCTGCGGATCCCGCCGGGCACGCCCAACGGACGCACCATGCGGGCCCGCGGCAAGGGCGCGGTCCGCAAGGACGGCACCCGCGGCGACCTGCTGGTCACCGTGGAGGTCGTGGTTCCCAAGGATCTCGACGACAAGGCCAGGGACGCCCTGGAGACCTTCCGCGACGCCACGGCGGGTGAGGACCCGCGCGCGGAGCTGTTCCGGGCGGCGAAGGGAGAGTGACCGTGATGAACGGCGACGGCCGCACCCGTCGGCGCTTCGAACCCGCTCAGCCGTACGAGCTGACCGATGAGTCGCCCGTGTACGTCATCTCGGTCGCGGCTCAGCTCTCGGGCCTGCACCCGCAGACCCTGCGCCAGTACGACCGCCTCGGCCTGGTCTCGCCCGACCGCACGGCCGGGCGCGGCCGCCGCTACTCGGCCCGTGACATCCAACTGCTCCGGCAGGTGCAGCAGTTGTCGCAGGACGAGGGCATCAACCTGGCCGGCATCAAGCGCATCATCGAGCTGGAGAACCAGGTGGCCGCGCTGTCGGCGCGGGTCGCCGAGCTCCAGTCCGTCGTCGACGGCGCCGCCGCCGCGATGCGGCAGCGCGAGGCGGCGGTGCACGCCTCGTACCGGCGGGACCTGGTCCCGTACCAGGAGATGCAGCAGACGAGTGCGCTGGTCGTCTGGCATCCGCCGAAGCGGGAGCGCTGATCCGTCCGTTCCCCGGGAGCCCGTGAGAGGCCCACCGCCCGTGAGGGAGGTGGGCCTCTTCGCTGTGTCCGCCGGTGTTCCGCCGGTGTTTTCGGGGGGTTGGGCTGCTTGCGGGGGCGGGCGCTTGGCGTGGGGCGATTTCCCGGGGCTGCGTGAACGTTTCTCCCACAGGGGGTTTTCCACAGGGCTGGTGGCCGCTCTCGAAGACCGTCACACTCAGTGAGTATGAGTGCGAAAAAGTGCGGAGAGTCACGGAAGCGGGCGGCGGTGGCGGCGGTGGGGGCGTTGGCGGGAGAGCAGCGGGGTGTGGTGGCGCTGGCCCAGGCGGAACGACTGGGCTGGTCCCGGTCCGGGCTGCGGAGCCGGCTGCGGAGGGACGGCTGGCGGACCGTGTGCCCCGGGGTGTTCGCCGAGCCGGGGCGGACGATCGGGCTGTGGGAGCGGTTGTGGGCGTATCAACTGGCCCGGCCCGAGCTGGTGGTCAGCCACTGGGCGGCGGCGGTGGTGCACGGGATCGAGCGGCGGGCGGCGCGGCCGGAGTTCATCGGACCGGGCGGGGGCGGCCTGCCCGCCGGCCGGGGAGCGCTGCACCGGCTGCGGCTCCGGCCGGACGAGGTGACGCTCCGGGACGGGCTGGCCGTGACGACGGTCCCGCGCACCCTGGCCGACCTCTTACGGGCCGGGCCGCGGGATGACGCGCTGGTGGCGGTGGAGTCCGCGGTGAGCCGCCGGCCCGACGGCGACGGGGGTTCGCGCGGGCCGCTCACCGTCCTCGACGCCGTCCGGGACGCGGTGCGGGACGGTGCGGGGATGCGCGGGGGGAGACGGGCCCTGGACTGGCTGGCCCTCGCCGACGAGCGGGCGGGCTCCCCGGCGGAGACGATCGCCCGGCTGCGGATGCACGACGCGGGACTGCACCCGGAATCGCAGGCCGAGTTGGCGCTTCCCGGCGGGCGCAGGGTGTATCCGGACTTCTTCTTCAGGGGCCGGGGCCTGGTGGTGGAGATCGAGGGTTACGCCTGGCACGGCGACCGGGCCCGGCACCAGCGGGACACCACCCGGTACAACGAGCTGGTGCGCTGCCCCGAGGTACGGCGGGTCCTCCGGTTCACGGCCGACGACGTCTTCCTCCGACCGGTGACGATGGTCCGGACCGTCCGGCGGGCCTTGGAAACCGCTGGAGGCGCTGGAGGCGCTGGAGGCGTTGGGAGTGCGGCGCATGTGGGGAGCGGGGTGACGGTGGGATGGGGGCCGGCTTCGTGAGGCGGTGGAGCCACCGGGTGCGACGACTACTCGGGCGGCGGGGTGGCACCTCGCCCGGGCCGAGAGGCGGCGCTTCGGGGGAGCCGAGGGGCGGCGCCCCGGGTGAGGTCCAGAGTCAGGACGATCTCGCCGTCCTCCAGGTCGCCCGTCTCGCCGAAGCCCGCCGCGCGGTAGAGGCGGAAGGCGACGTGGTTGCCGGGGACGACGGTCAGCCGGACGCGGGTGTGGCCGGCCGCCCGGACGCGGCCGAGGACGGCGGCGAGGCCGGCGTGGCCGAGTCGACGGCCCTGGAAGCGGTGGTCGATCATGTACCGGCAGAGCGTGACGGTCCCGGGAGCCTCGTCCACCGGCTTCAGGAGGGCGAACCCGATCAGCTCCGAGCCCTGGCGGAGCGCGAGCGGCTCCGCCGCCGGGCAGGCCCACGCGTCCGCCAGCGAGCGGACGTTCGGGGCGACGTAGTCGCGCTGGCCGGGCAGGACGTCGAGGGCTATCACCGCCTCGTAGGTGTCGGCGGTGACGGGCTCGCAGTGCACGGGAACCATGCGGGGCATCCTAAATCGCGGGCCGGCGTGGCGCGGCGGCGATATCGGGCGATGTTCAACTCCGGGGAGAGGGTGCGGAATTGCGGGCCTTCAGGAGATGCGCTGGGAACCCATCGCGCGGCTGACCGCGATCTCGATCAGGACGCGGTCGGGGTTGGGCTCCGGGGTCCGCTCATAGCGTTCGGCGTACCGGGCGACCGCGTCGGCGATGGCGTCCGGCTCCGTGCGGACGACGGCCGTGCCTTCCAGGGTGGCCCACTGCCCGCCCGGAGCGACCTGGCAGAGCGCGACGCGGAGGCCGTCCGGGCCGGCGGCGAGGATGTTGCCGACCTTGACGCTCTGCTTGCGGGTGATCACCCGGGCTATGCGTGCCTCCGGGTCGAACGTGGCACCCACCGGCACGACGTGCGGTGTGCCGTTGCGGCGGAGGGTGGTGAGGGTCGGGAAATGGCGCTCGCGCCAGAACGCGACATAGGCGTCCGGCAGGTTGTGGAGGTCGTAGGCCATGGCCGCCAGGGTAGTGGGCCGGGGCTCAGAGGAAATCGGTGGTGTCGAGATCGAAGTCGAAGGGAGCGGGGAGGGGGAGCGACTTGCCGAAGGGGACGCTGTGCACTTCCGCGTAGTCCTCCCGCGCCGGCTCGGCGAAGAGGGTCACCGTGCTCTCGTCGCGGTCCACGAGGAGGTAGAGGGGAATGGCTGCGCGGGCGTAGCAGTGGCGCTTGGCGGTGCGGTCGCGCTCGGACCTGGTGCTGGTCACCTCCACGACAAGAGCGACGCCGTCGGGAGGCATCCAGTCGGGGGCGCCGCGGAAGAGGTTGAGCTCCTCGGGTGTGAACGTCGCGTCGGGGATCGCGTAGTTCTTGGGGCACAGGCCACCGCGAGGGAGCTTCAGTCCCTTGTTGCCGGAGACGTCCATCTCTGTGGCCGACTTGCGCAGGATCTGCCTGACGAGACGGCTGAAGGCATGCTCGTGATTGCCATCCGGTGCCGGTGACACAACGATCTCCCCCTCGATGAGCTGTGCCCGGAACCCCTCAGGGGTCTCCAGGTTCAGGAAGTAGTCCAGGAGGGTCTCTTCCGGCGTCATAAGCCCTGGCTCTTGTGCCATGGCCGTCATGCTGCACCTCCCCGTGGTCGAACGCCAGCATCGCCCCCTCCCACCGGTGGCGGGCCGTTTCGTCGTACCGGTTCACTCGCAAGAGGGGGAGTCCGGGCGGACTACCGGGGCAAGGGTTGAGTGGAATAGACTCAACTTATCGCACGTTGATGGAAGCAGGACGTAGCAGCGAACCCGAGGAGGAGCTCCCCGTCGTGGATGCCGAGCTGACCAACAAGAGCCGTGAGGCGCTGAGCGCCGCCCATGAGCGGGCCGTGTCGGCCGGGCATGCCGATATGACCCCCGCCCACCTGCTGCTGGCCCTGCTGGCCGGGCAGGAGAACGAGAACCTGCTCGACCTGCTGGCCGCCGTGGAGGCGGACGCCGCCGTGCTGCGTGGCGGTGCCGAGCGGGTGCTGGCCGGGTTGCCGAGCGTGCAGGGGTCGACCGTGGCGCCGCCTCAGCCCACCCGAGAGTTGCAGGCCGTACTGGTGGACGCCGGGGAGCGGGCCCGGGACCTGGGGGACGAGTACGTCTCCACCGAGCACCTGCTGATCGGACTCGCCGCGAAGGGCGGCCGGATCGCCGAGCTGCTGGAGCAGCAGCGGGCCTCCGCCAAGCGGCTGCTCGACGCGTTCGAGAAGGCGCGCGGCGGGCAGCGGGTGACGACCGCGGACCCCGAGGGCACCTACAAGGCGCTGGAGAAGTTCGGCACGGACTTCACCGCGGCCGCGCGGGACGGCAAGCTCGACCCGGTCATCGGGCGGGACCACGAGATCCGCCGCGTGGTGCAGGTCCTCTCCCGCCGCACCAAGAACAACCCGGTGCTCATCGGCGAGCCGGGCGTCGGCAAGACGGCCGTCGTCGAGGGGCTGGCGCAGCGGATAGTGAAGGGCGACGTCCCCGAGTCGCTGAAGAACAAGCGGCTGGTCTCGCTGGACCTGGGCGCGATGGTGGCCGGCGCCAAGTACCGCGGCGAGTTCGAGGAGCGGCTGAAGACCGTCCTGGCCGAGATCAAGGCCAGCGAGGGGCGGATCATCACCTTCATCGACGAGCTGCACACCGTCGTCGGCGCGGGCGCCGGCGGGGACTCGGCGATGGACGCGGGCAACATGCTCAAGCCGATGCTCGCCCGCGGCGAGCTCCGCATGGTGGGCGCGACGACGCTGGACGAGTACCGGGAGCGGATCGAGAAGGACCCGGCCCTGGAGCGGCGCTTCCAGCAGGTGCTGGTCGCCGAGCCGTCGGTGGAGGACTCCATCGCGATCCTGCGCGGGCTCAAGGGCCGCTACGAGGCGCACCACAAGGTGCAGATCGCGGACGCGGCGCTGGTCGCCGCCGCCACCCTCTCCGACCGCTACATCACCTCCCGGTTCCTGCCGGACAAGGCGATCGACCTGGTCGACGAGGCCGCCTCCCGGCTGCGGATGGAGATCGACTCCTCGCCGCTGGAGATCGACGAGCTCCAGCGGGCCGTGGACCGGCTGAAGATGGAGGAGCTGGCGCTCCGCAACGAGACGGACGAGGCGAGCAAGGAGCGGCTGGACAAGCTCCGCCGCGACCTGGCCGACAAGGAGGAGGAGCTGCGCGGGCTCACCGCGCGCTGGGAGAAGGAGAAGCAGTCCCTCAACCGCGTCGGTGAGCTGAAGGAACGCCTCGACGACCTGCGCGGGCAGGCCGAGCGCGCCCAGCGCGACGGCGACTTCGACACCGCGTCCAAGCTGCTCTACGGCGAGATCCCGGCCGTCGAGCGGGAGCTGGAGGAGGCCGCGGAGGCGGAGGCCGAGCAGGAGGCGGCGTCACGCGACCTCATGGTCAAGGAGGAGGTCGGCCCCGACGACATCGCCGAGGTCGTGGCCGCCTGGACGGGCATCCCGGCGGGCCGCCTGCTGGAGGGCGAGACGCAGAAGCTGCTGCGCATGGAGGAGGAGCTGGGCAAGCGGCTGATCGGACAGGAGGAGGCCGTCCGGGCCGTCTCCGACGCGGTACGCCGCTCGCGCGCCGGGATCGCCGATCCCGACCGGCCCACCGGTTCGTTCCTCTTCCTGGGCCCGACCGGCGTCGGCAAGACCGAGCTGGCCAAGGCGCTGGCGGACTTCCTCTTCGACGACGAGCGGGCGATGGTCCGCATCGACATGAGCGAGTACGGCGAGAAGCACTCCGTCGCCCGGCTGGTGGGCGCGCCTCCCGGCTACGTCGGCTATGAGGAGGGCGGCCAGCTCACGGAGGCGGTGCGGCGCCGGCCGTACACCGTGGTGCTGCTGGACGAGGTGGAGAAGGCCCACCACGAGGTCTTCGACATCCTGCTCCAGGTGCTGGACGACGGGCGGCTCACCGACGGTCAGGGGCGGACGGTCGACTTCCGCAACACCATCCTCATCCTGACCTCCAACCTGGGTTCGACCTTCCTGGTCGACCCGCTGCTGAAGGAGGAGCAGAAGCGGGAGAAGGTGCTGGAGACGGTCAGGACCGCCTTCCGGCCGGAGTTCCTCAACCGGCTCGACGACATCGTGGTGTTCCACCCGCTGGGCACCGGCCAGTTGGAGCGGATCGCCCGGATCCAGATCGATCAGCTCCAGCGGCGGCTCGCCGACCGGCGGCTCGCCCTGGACGTCGACGAGTCCGCGCTGCGCTGGCTGGCCACGCTCGGCCACGACGGCCCGGAGGAGACGACCGACCTCACCTACGGCGCCCGGCCGCTGCGCCGGCTGGTGCAGACCGCGATCGGCGACCGGCTGGCGCGCGCCATCCTGGCCGGAGAGGTGCGGGACGGCGACACGGTCCGCGTCGAACGGGTTCCGGGCGAGGAAGGGCTGTCGGTACGGGCGGCCGCCCGGGGCTGACGTCCACCGACCCCTCTGCGGAAAGCTCACGGGGCCGGGATCGGCTGACCCGACCCGGCCCGACCTGACTCGCCCCGGCCTGACCCGGCCTGACCAGATCAGGCCTGACCCGGCCCGGCCCGCCCCGCCCCGAGCCGCCCGGAGTGGGGCGGATCGGGCCGAACGGGCCGTGACCGCACCTCCTGGGGCGTGGTCGGTGGGCGACGCATGCGCCAGGGGTTGCGGGGCAGGGGCTGGTGTGGGGGAGGATGGCCGCAACCGTACGAAGGGAAATCCACGGTGAGCATCGACCCGTCCTCGATTCCGAATTTCGGGGGCCAGCCCGAGCCGCAGCCCGAAGAGACGGGCCCGGCCGGTCCCGTCATCCCCGACCAGGACCTGGTCAAGCAGCTCCTGGAGCAGATGGAGCTGAAGTACCTCGTGGACGACGAGGGTGACCTCGCGGCTCCGTGGGAGCAGTTCCGTACGTACTTCATGTTCCGCGGTGAGGAGGAGCAGCAGGTCTTCTCGGTGCGGACGTTCTACGACCGGCCGCACGGCATCGACGACAAGGGCAAGCTGCTCGAGGTCATCGACGACTGGAACCGCCGCACCCTGTGGCCGAAGGTCTACACCCACACCAACGACGACGGCACGGTCCGCCTCATCGGCGAGGCCCAGATGCTGATCGGCGTCGGGGTGTCGCTGGAGCACTTCGTGTCCAGCACCGTCAGTTGGGTCCGCGCCTCGGTCGAGTTCGACCGCTGGCTGGTGGAGCAGTTGGGCCTGGAGGAGGACCTCGAGTCCGGCGACGGCGAGGGCGACGACAAGCCCGACGCCGAGGCCTGATCCTCCGGAGGGCGCCGGCCCCGGGGCCTACATGGGCAGCCGGGCCGCCGTCACCAGGTAGGTCCCGTACACGAACGAGAGCCCGGCCAGCGCGCCGACCGTCACCACGACGGTGCGCGACCGGGCTCTCGTCATGCCCAGGGCCAGGGGGATCAGCAGCGGGAAGGCGGGCAGCAGGAAGCGCGGTTTGGAGGCGAAGTAGCTGGAGCCGCCGAGGGCGATCACGCACAGGACGAGGGTGTAGGCCAGCAGCGGGGCGGGTGGGCGCTCCAGCACGAGGAAGGCCAGCGCGACCAGCGCGACGACCAGGACGCCCAGGGAGCCGTAGTAGGCCATGCCGTCGCGGCCGGTGAACAGGTGGCGGACGAACCGGAACGCGTCCGCGCCGAAGTCGAACCGAGACCCCCACCGTCGCTGCACGGTGAAGTAGCCCAGCGGGCCGAATCCCGAGCGGTAGCCGGCCCACAGTACGTAGCCGGCCCATCCCAGCGGGGCGAGCGCGAGACCGGTCCACAGCCGCCAGTCGGCGCGGGAGCGCGGTTCGCGGCGCAGGACGACCAGCGTGGCGCAGCCGACGGCGGCGGCGACGGCGATGGCGTTGGGCCGGGACAGCCCGGCGGCCAGCGCGAGAGCGCCCGCCCAGAGGTGCCGGCGGGTGACGACGGCGTAGAGCGCCCACGCGGCGAGGGCGGTCATCAGGGATTCCGTGTAGCCCATCGTCTGCACGATGGAGTGCGGCAGCAGTCCCCAGAGGAGCACCAGCCAGGTGGCCGCCCGCCGTCCGTAGAGCCGCTCGCCGACCGCGTAGATCCCCCAGGCCGCGCAGGCCGCGGCGGTCCAGGCGACGACGAGCTGGGCGGAGACGACCGAGAACGGGGTCAGCAGGGTGAGCGCGTGTACCAGGCCGGGGAAGAGCGGGAAGAAGGCGTAGTCGCTGTAGATCACCGTGTGGCTGGTGGGGGAGGGGACGATCAGCCCGTAGCCGTCCTCGGCAATGCCCGCGTACCAGATCGCGTCCCAGGAGTGGCCGAGCAGGGTGCGTGGGTGGCGGCCGGTCGACCAGGCCCAGGTGGCCATCACGGCCACGCCGGCCAGCCGGGCCGCGGCGTAGAGCGTGAGTGCGGGCAGGGCGCGGCGCAGGGCCTCGCGCACCCGTTCCGCGCGGCGGGCCGGGCCGCCGGCGGGGGCGCGGCGCGGCTCCGGGGCGCGGACGGGCACGGCGGTGTCGGCGGACACGGGACCTCCTCGGGGCACCTCCCGGGCCGGCCGGGGACGGTGCGGCCGGGCCCCGCGGGGACGGGCCGGGCGGCGGGACCGGTCGGAGCGCCGGGGACGGCGCCGGTACGGACGGTGCTTGGACGTGCGGCATACCGACCATGCGTCGGGGGCCTCGCGCGCATGGCGCGTCACGCCCGTACGGGGCGTGGCTTCCACCCGGCTGGCGCACCCGGACGGCGCGCCGGAGCGCTCCGGCCGGTACGCGCGGCGCCATCCGGGCACGGGTGTTCGCGTCGGCCTAGGGTGGGCCGGGTCACGGACAGTCCGGAGGACGACCGGAGGGGGCGCGGATGAGCGCGGAACACGGCGGGGCGCCGAGGGTGGCGGCGAGCGGAGCGGCGGACGCGGTGCCGGGTGGGGTGCCGGGCGGAGGGCGGAACGGGGCGTGGGAACCCGCGGCGCGGCTCGCGGGGCTGGGCACATCGGTGTTCACGGAGATGACCGAGCTGGCCCGGAGCACGGGGTCGGTGAACCTGGGGCAGGGTGTGCCGGAGCTGGGCAGTCCGCGCGCGTTGCTGGAGGACGTGGCGGCGGCGGTGCTGGCCGGCGCCAACCAGTACCCGCCGGCACACGGCACGCCCGCGTTGCGCGAGGCGGTGGCCGCGCACCAGCGGCGGCGGTACGGGCTGGAGTACGACCCCCGGGACGAGGTGCTGGTGACCACGGGCGCCACCGAGGCGCTCGCCGGGGCGCTGCTGGGACTGTGCGACCCCGGCGACGAGGTGCTGGCCTTCGATCCCTGCTACGACGCCTACGCGGCGGTGGCCCGCTTCGCGGGTGCGAAGCTCGTGCCCGTGCCGCTGGTCACGGAAGGAGACGCCTTCGTCCTGGACGCGGACGCGCTGCGGGCCGCCGTCACGCCGCGGACCCGGGTCCTGGTCCTGAACACGCCGCACAATCCGACGGGCAAGGTGTTCACACCGGAGGAGCTGGCGGCCGTCGCCGAGGTGTGCCGGGAGCACGGGCTGACAGTGGTGACGGACGAGGTGTACGAGCACCTGGTGTTCGGCGAGGAGCCGGGCGCGCGGTCGGGCGAGGAGCCGGGCGGAGGGGCGGGCGGGGAGCCGGAGGGCGGCCGGCGCGCAGGCGGGCCCGTGCACCGGCCGATCGCCACGCTGCCGGGCATGCGGGAGCGGACGCTGATCATCTCGTCGGCCGGCAAGACGTTCGGGGTGACCGGCTGGAAGGTCGGCTGGGTCTGCGGGCCCGCGTCGTTGGTGGCGGCGGTGGCGGGAGTGAAGCAGTTTCTCACCTATACCTCGGGCGCGCCCTTCCAGGACGCGCTGGCGCGGGCGCTGGGGGGCGTGGAGGAGTGGGCGGCGGAGCTGCGGCGGACGCTGGGGCGCCATCGCGATCTGTTGAGCGACGGACTGGTGCGCGCCGGGTTGCGCCCCTACCGGGCGGACGCCGGGTATTTCGTTCAGGTGGACATCCGCGCATGGGGGTATGAGGACGGCGTGCGATTCTGCCGTGAACTCCCTTTGTGCGCCGGGGTGGTGGCCATTCCGACATCCGCCTTCTTTGTGCGCCCGGGCGCCCCGTCCCATCTGGTGCGATTCTCGTTCTGCAAGACCGAGGAGGCGGTGCGCGACGCCGTGAAACGGCTGGAACGGGCGGCGGAAGGCCCGCGCTGACCCCCGGAGTGCCGGGCTCGGCAGGCCGCGTCAGCGCTCTGACGAGCGCTGACGCGCGCCCGGCGGGCGCCGGGGCGCCCCCGCCCGGCTCCTGTCTTTCCCGGCGAAACCGTCGCCTGGCCCCCGGCGAACAGGCCGGGAAACCCCTGGCAATGGCCGTTTGATCTGGGGATTTGCAAGTGGCCCATGCTTGACCGCATATGCGCCCGGCGGTGCCAACTACCGCCGGGCGTTGTTTCGTTGAACATGTGAACTGTCCGGCCCACGCGTGGATGGAAAATCGACGATGATGGGTAAAAATGCTGTGGGCGCCCCTGGCTTCATGATTTCCTCTCGATCAGAGCCACGTTCAGAGAAAACTCCTGGGATTCCTCGGAATCGACTCCGCCGGATCCGGGAGCCTCCAAAGTGGGCATGAGCCGGTGCCCCGAAGACCTGGTCCTCCTCGGGCGGGCCGGCCATCCCCCCACTGTTCGCTCGCGGAGCCCACCCATGCTCACCACCCTCAAGACCAGCTACACCGACACCCGCGCGGCCGACCTCGCCTGGTGCCTGGGCCGGGAGCCGCTGCCGGCACTGGCCGTACTGGATCTCCAACTCGACGCGGCGTTCGTACAGTTGCGGCTGCTCGGCGCCTCCCACCAGGTCCTTCTGGAGGAGGACAGCGGAAGCTGTTCGGAGACGGTCGCCTGCATACCCGGCAGCAGCACCCCGCTGCCCCTGGGCGTCGCCAAGCGCGTCGGCTGCTGGGAGTACGAATTCGCGGCCCGTGTCGAGACCTTGTCCCGGTGCTCCTTCGCCGGGCGGGCACAGGAGTTGCTGGCCCTGGTCGCCGAGCACCCCCAGGGGCTCGCCGGAACGTTTCCGGGCGACCCGCTCGCCTTCACCGCCCTGCTCGCCCAGCGCCGGGAGGGGCAGGTGAGCTGGCGTACCTGGCACGCGTATCCCCAGGAGGGGCGGCTGGTCGTCACCCGCACGCGGGTGGGCGTGCGCGCCGACTGCGCGCCGGCGGGCGCGCGGAGCGCCGCCCTCCGCCCTGGCGCGAGCCCCCTGGCGAACGGGCCGTCCCTCAACTAGCTCCTGCGTCACCCGCATTGAACTCGTGTGGGTGACATGACGTGGCCGGATCGTGACGTAGCGTTCCGGCATGATCTACCGACCGGTACCCGCACGCTTGCCCGTACCGGCCGGGCTCGGCCGTCTGCTCGTGCTGATCACGGTCTTCGTCTGCGCCGCCTGCGGCCTGGTGTACGAGCTGGAACTGGTCGCCCTGGCCTCGTACCTCATCGGCGATTCCGTCACCCAGGCGTCCGTCGTCCTGTCCGTGATGGTCTTCGCCATGGGCGTGGGATCGCTGCTGGCCAAACGGCTGCGGCGGCGTGCCGCGCTCGGCTTCGCGGCCGTGGAGGCGGTGCTGGCCCTGGTCGGCGGGCTGTCGGCGATGGCGCTCTACGCCTGCTTCGCCTGGTACGGCCGGGCGTGGCCCGCCCTGGTGGTGTTCTCGCTGGTCATCGGGGTGCTCATCGGGGCCGAAGTGCCGCTGCTGATGATCCTCATCCAGCGCGTGCGGCGGCAGGACGCAGGCTGCGCCGTCGCCGACCTCTTCGCCGCCGACTACGTGGGCGCCCTCGTCGGCGGGCTCGCTTTTCCGTTCCTGCTGCTGCCGATGCTCGGCCAACTGACCGGCGCCCTGGTGACCGGCGCGATCAACGCCGTGGCGGGTGGTGCGCTGGTGCTCTGGGTGTTCCGGGGTGACCTGAGCGCCCGCGCCCGCCGGGCCGTGACGGCGGCCAACGTGCTGGTCCTCGCCCTGCTCGCGCTCTGCTCGGCGCTCACCGGTCCGTTCGAGCGGGCCGCCCGGAACGCGGTCTACGGCGAGGACGTACGGATCGCCGTCCACACCGAGCTCCAGGAGCTCGTCCTCACCGGGGGCGGCAGCGGCGGCCGTCCGCTCACGCTCTTCCTCAACGGACGGCTGCGTGTCACCGGTGAGCCCTCCCGCTACCACGAGGCCCTGGTGCGGCCCGCGACGGCCGGCCCGCACCGCCGCGTCCTGGTGCTCGGCGGCGGTGACGGCATCGCCCTGCGCGAGGTGCTGCGCCGGCCCGGGGTGGCGGAGGTGACGGTCGTCGAGCCGGACGCGGCGGTGGTGCGGCTCGCCCGTACCGACCCCGGCCTGCGCCGCCTCAACCGGGACGCCTACGCGGACCCCCGGGTGACCGTCGCGCACGCCGACCCCTTCACCTGGCTGCGGCGCGCGGCGGCCGACGCGCGCCCCTACGACGTGGAGATCTGCGACCTGCCCGGGCCGGACGGGCCCGGGGGGACCAAGCTGTACTCGCAGGAGTTCTACGGACTGGCCGCCCGGCGCCTCACGGCCGACGGGCGCCTGGTGGTGCACGCGGGGCGCGTGTCCGGGAACGCGCACGACTTCTGGACGGTGGACGCGAGCCTGCGCTCCGTCGGCCTCACGACCGAGGCGTACCGGGTGGGGGCGTCGGGGGAGGAGTGGGGATTTCTGCTGGCCGCCCGCGGACTCGGAACGGAGCGGTCGCGGGACCAGGCGCCGGAATCGGGCCGGTCCGGGGCCGCGGGCGGTCCGCTTTCGGGCCTGCCCGAGGCGTCCGGCGTGGGCGCCCGGAGCGTACCGCGGCCCCAGGGCGCGGCCGAGCCGCCGTCGACGCTGATGCGTCCGCGGTACGGGGAGTGAGGCGCGGGCGCCCGGCGACGGCCGCACGGGCCAGTCCTCGACGCCGCCCCCGCGGCGTACTCGCGCACCGGGACGCCGGACGCGCACCGCACCCCGCGCGCATCCCACCCGCGACCCACCCGCGCGCCAGGCCGCCGCGCACACCCCCACACCCGGTGCGCGACCCCGCACCCGTGCGCACCCCTCACCCCGCGCCTCCGGCCCTGCCGCCCCGCCCCTGCCGCTCCGGCCCCCGGGCCTCCTCGCGGAAGGCCCCCGGCGTCACCCCGGCCCGCTGCTGGAAGAACTTCGAGAAGTTCGCGGCGTCCTCGAAGCCCAGGCGCTCCCCGACCCGGACGACCGCCAGGTCGCTGTGGACCAGCAGCCGCTTGGCCTCCAGCACCACCCGCCGGTCGATGAACTCCTTGGCGCCCACCCCGGCCGCCGCCAGGGTCGCGCGGGAGAGGGTGCGGGGCGCGTAGCCGAGGGCGCGGGCGTAGTCGGCGACCCGGTGGGTGGTCGCGAAGTCGCGTTCCACCGCGGCGCGGAAGCGGAGGAACGCGTCCGTCGGCGCCGGGACGCGGCTGCCGACCGGCGCGGTGAGGTGCGCCAGGCGGAGGACGAGCACGGACAGCAGGTGGCGCAGGACGTCGGCGTGGACGTCCGAGGGCAGGCCCTCGCCGGTGCGGAAGTCGGCCGCGAGGTGGCGTACCGCGCAGGTCACCGCCTCGCGGTCGGTACCGACCGGCTGCCACAGGACGGGACGGAACGGATCGTCGGCCAGCGCCGCGACGGGTGAGCCGGAGGGCAGGAAGCCCGGCTGGGCGAGGATCACCGTGCCCTCGATCCGGTCCGCGTCCCCGAAGCTCTGCACCTGGCCGGGGCGCACCCAGAGCACCGATCCCTCGGTCAGCCAGTAGCCCGTGAAGTCCACGGTGTGCGAGGTGGCGCCCGAGTCGACGACCACGAGCTGGTGGAAGTCCAGCCGCTGCGGCCGGGGCAGCAGCCCCTCGGGAGCCCGGGACCGCAGTTCGGCGACGGTCATCACCTCGACGCCCCGGGGTGTGCCCGGCGGCGGCCGGTAGGTGAGCTCGACGATGCCGTCGGGGGCACTGGCGCTGCCGACGGTCTCCGTGCACTCGTGTCGCTTTTTCACCATGACGGGACCCGAGCGTACCTGGTCGCGTCCGTCCCTCCCTCGTAGCGTTGACATCAGTCACCACAGTGATTTCGCAGGCAACTATTGAAGGAGAACGAGGTGAACGCCATGGCACGGCCCCGGCAGACCGTCACCTACGCATTCGACGCCTACTGCGGCTGGTGCTACGGCTACGGCCCCACCGTCCGCGAGTTCGCGGCAGTGAACGCCGACCGGCTCGACCTCCGGGTGCTGAGCGGCGGCCTGTTCACCGGCGCCCGGGCCCAGCCGGTGGGCGCGTACGCCTCGTACATCCCGCGGTCGGACGCCCGGATCGCCGAACTGACGGGTGCGGTCTTCGGCGCGGCGTACTCCCGCGCGGTGGCCGAGGGCACCACCGTGCTCGACTCCGCCGACGCGGCGACGGCGCTGGTCGCGCTCGCCCGGCAGGCGCCCGAGCGGACGCTCGAGCTGGCGGGCGCGCTCCAGGGCGCCTGGTACCGCGACGGGCGCGGCCTCTCCGACCCGGCCACCCTCAAGGCCGTCGCCGCCGAGGCCGGCCTGGACGCGGACGAGGCGGCCGCCGCCTACGCCCGGCCCGAGGTCCGCCAGGAGGCGCTGGCCGGCTTCCGCGAGGTCCGGCGGCTCGGTGTGGACAGCTTTCCCACCCTGTTGCTGCACACCGCCGACGGCGGGGTCCGGCGGCTCGGCGGCCCCACGGCCTCCGCGCAGGCGCTCACCCGTGCCCTCGATGAGCATGGAACCGGCGCATGACCCCCCACTTCCCTACGAAAGTCCCTACGAAAGTCCAGGAGAACCTCATGGCGAAGATCGCCCTTTTCGGCGCCAACGGCACCATCGGCAGCCGCGTGCTGCGCGAGGCCCTCGACCGCGGACACCAGGTGACGGCCGTCGTCCGCGACCCCGCCAAGCTCACCGAGCGGCACGACAACCTCACGGTCACCACCGGTGACGTACTCGACCCGCGGTCCGTCGCCGCCGCGGCCCAGGGCCAGGACGTCGTCGTCAGCGCGGTCGGCGGCGGCGACGGGCCGGGGCACGTGGCCACCATCGCTCCCGCCGCGAAGTCCCTGGTGGAGGGTCTGCGTTCGCTCGGCGACGCGGCCCCGCGGCTGATCGCGGTCGGCGGCGCGGGCTCGCTGCGCACGCCGGACGGCAAGCGGGTCTGGGACGCCGAGGGACTGCCCGAGTTCCTGCTCCAGATCATGCACGCCCACGGCGACGCGCTGGACTTCTACCGCACGGTCACCGACGTCCGCTGGACCAACCTCAGCCCGGCCGGCCTGATCGAACCCGGCGAGCGCACCGGCGCCTACCGCACCGGCCTGGACGACCTGGTCGTGGACGAGAACGGCAAGAGCCGCATCTCCGCCGAGGACTACGCCGTCGCCCTCGTCGACGAGATCGAGAAGCCGCAGCACATCGGCGAGCGCTTCACGGTCGCCGACTGACACCACCCAGGGCACGCTCATCGGAAAGTTCGATCGGATTCGACCGGGGAGTCCCTGGTGAAGGACCCGGTGGGTAGGCTCGCTTGCCATGGAGCACGAGGTTTTCGTTCCGTTCCCCGTCGGCGACGTCCGGCGGGCGCTGGCCGACCCCGCACGGGTGGCCCGGTGCGTTCCGGGCCTCCAGCCGGACGAGGGCGGGACGGACGGCGCGGACGACGCGGTTGGCACGCCGGCGGGCACCGGCATCACGGTGGCCGGCCGGCTGCGCCTGCGCATCGGCGGGTCGACGATCACCTACCGGGGATCGCTGCGGCTGACCGAGCACGACGGCGCGTACGAGCTGTCGGCCGAGGGCACCGAGGCACGCGGCTCGGCCACCGTGTCGCTCACTCTGAGCGCCCTGCCCGAGGAAGCCCCCGGCGGCACCCGGGTGGCCTGCTCGGGGACGGTCTCCCGGGCCGGCCGGCTGGCCGAGTTCGACACCCGGACGGCGGAGGGCACGGCCCGCAGACTGCTGGACCGCTTCGCCACGGCGCTCGCCGAGGAACTGGCCCAGGACGTCCGGGACGCGGCGCTCCGCGACGAACTGCCGCCCCTGGACGACGAGGCGTTCGCCGCCGCCTCCGAGGTGCTGCCTCCCGAGGCGCTGCCCTCCGAGGTCCTGCCGGACGACGAGCCGCCGGCCGAGGCGGCCCACGCCCGCCGGACGATGATCGGCCGCAGCGCCGAGGAGGTCGACCACGCCCCGCCGCGCGGCCGGTACGCGCCGATCCCCGCGCCGGAGACCACCTCCGGCCGGGCGGCCCTGCGCTGGGCGGCGCCCGCCGCGGCCGTGGCCCTCGCCTCCGCGGTGGTCGTCGGGCGGGTACTGCGCCGCAGGCGCTGACGACGGGTACCGCGCCGCCTTCCCCCGTCCGCCCCGCGGCGGGACGCCGCCGCGTGCCCGCGCCGGGGCCCGCCTATCGTCGGGAGGGTGACCAACGCTCAGACGACACTGACCGCAGGCAAGGCCGAGGCGACCGTGGACGCGGAGAACGGCTGCCGCCTCTCCAGCCTCCGGATCGACGGGACCGAACTCCTCCGCCAAGGCCCGAAGTACGGGTCCTTCCCCATGGTCCCCTGGTGCGGGCGGATCGCCGAAGGCCGCTTCCGCGACGGCGGCACGACGCACCAGATGCCGGTGAACCACCCTCCGCACGCGATCCACGGCACCGGCCGCGACGCCGCCTGGCGGGTCTCCCGGGCCGAGGACTCCTTCGCCGCGTTCACCTACGACCTCACCGACCCCTGGCCGTACCCGGGCCGCGTCACCCAGTTGGCGGAGCTGTCCGAGGACTCGCTGACGCTCACCCTGGGTGTCGAGGCGGCCTCGGACTCCTTCCCGGCCCAGGCCGGCTGGCACCCCTGGTTCCTGCGCAACCTCGGCACCGGCGGCGACGTCGAGCTGGACTTCGCCCCCGCCTGGCAGGAGGAGCGCGGTGACGACCACCTGCCGACCGGCCGGCGGATCGACCCGCTTCCCGGCCCGTGGGACGACTGCTTCGGCATGCCGGACGGCGTCGCGGTGACGCTGACCTGGCCCGGAGCCCTGGAACTCAAGGTCACCAGCCGCGCCGAGTGGGTCGTCGTCTACGACGAGCAGGACGAGGCCGTCTGCGTCGAGCCGCAGTCCGGCCCGCCCAACGGGCTGAACACCCTGCCGCGCCTCGTCACCCCCATCGACCCGCTGGAGATCTCCACCACGTGGAGCTGGCGGAGCCTGGCATAGGCTCATGCCCATGAACGCGCGTGACGCCCTGCTGCAGCAGATCAAGGACAAGGCCGTGGTCCACGGCAAGGTGACCCTCTCCTCCGGCAAGGAGGCCGACTACTACATCGACCTGCGCCGGATCACCCTCGACGCCGAGGCCGCCCCGCTGGTCGGCCAGGTGATGCTGGACGCCACCGCCGATCTGGAGTACGACGCCGTGGGCGGGCTGACCCTGGGCGCCGACCCGGTCGCCACCTCGATGCTGCACGCCGCCGCCGCGCGCGGCCGGAAGCTCGACGCCTTCGTCGTCCGCAAGGCGCAGAAGACGCACGGCATGCAGCGCCGCATCGAGGGCCCGGACATCGCGGGCCGCCGGGTGCTCGTCGTCGAGGACACCTCCACCACCGGCGGTTCGCCGCTGACCGCCGTGGAGGCGGCCCGCGAGGCGGGCGCCGAGGTCGTCGCCGTGGCGACGATCGTCGACCGCGGCGCCGCCCAGGCCATCGCCGACGCCGGCCTGCGCTATGTCACCGGTTACCAGCTCGGGGACCTTGACCTGGCCTGACCTGCGGTTTCCCATCGGGCGTCGACGGCGGGTGCGAGGTTTCACGTGAAACCTCGCACCCGCCGACGCATGTCCGCCCCCGTCCGGCCGGGACGCACCGTGTGGAGCGAATCGGGGAGTCTGGGAAGATGGGGACGACGATGAACGTCGCCCCTAGGTCAGGGCCCATCCGTAGCTTCAACCGCACATCACAAGGAGCGGACAGATGCCCATCGCAACCCCCGAGGTCTACAACGAGATGCTCGACCGGGCGAAGGCAGGCAAGTTCGCCTACCCGGCCATCAACGTGACCTCGACGCAGACGCTGCACGCCGCGCTGCGCGGTTTCGCCGAGGCGGAGAGCGACGGCATCATCCAGATCTCCACCGGTGGTGCGGAGTTCCTGGGCGGCCAGTACAGCAAGGACATGGTCTCCGGTGCCGTCGCGCTGGCCGAGTTCGCGCACGTCGTGGCCAAGAAGTACCCGGTCAACATCGCCCTGCACACCGACCACTGCCCCAAGGACAAGCTGGACGGCTACGTCCGCCCGCTGCTGAAGATCTCCCAGGAGCGCGTGGCCGCCGGGCAGAACCCGCTGTTCCAGTCCCACATGTGGGACGGCTCCGCCGAGAAGCTCGACGAGAACCTGGCCATCGCCAAGGAGCTGCTCGCCGAGGCCGTGAAGGCGAAGATCATCCTCGAGGTCGAGATCACCCCGACCGGTGGCGAGGAGGACGGCGTCACCCACGAGATCAACGACGAGCTCTACACCACCGTCGCCGACGTCGAGAAGACCGCGGAGGCGCTGGGCCTGGGCGAGAAGGGCCGCTACCTGCTGGCCGCCTCCTTCGGCAACGTCCACGGCGTCTACAAGCCGGGCAACGTCGTCCTCCGCCCCGAGCTGCTCCGCGAGCTCCAGGACGGCATCGCCGCCAAGCACGGCAAGCAGGACCCGTTCGACTTCGTCTTCCACGGCGGCTCCGGCTCCACCGAGGAGGAGATCCGCACCGCGCTGGAGAACGGCGTCGTGAAGATGAACCTCGACACCGACACCCAGTACGCCTTCACCCGCCCGGTGGCGGCGCACATGTTCAAGAACTACGACGGCGTCCTGAAGGTCGACGGCGAGGTCGGCAACAAGAAGACCTACGACCCGCGCACCTGGGGCAAGCTGGCCGAGGCGAGCATGGCCGAGCGCGTCACCAAGGCCTGCGCCGACCTGCGTTCGACGGGCACCAAGCTCAAGTAGTCGTACGGCGAACCACAGGAAGGGCCCGGCGTTCCATGCCGGGCCCTTTTCGCGTGGCCTCCTCAGGTGCCCCGGGGGACCATCGGAACATGAGCGAGTCCGAGCGCGAGCGCGCGACCACCGCGCCCGGGGTGCCGGACGCCGATGTCGGCCCCGGGATCCGGATGGGCACCGCCACCGGACGGTTCGTGCTGCTCACGGCCGTCCTCGGGTCCGGCATGGCGATGCTGGACAGCACCGTCGTCAACGTCGCCCTGCCGCACATCGGCGCCGACCTGGGCGCGGACCTGGCCGTCCTCCAGTGGACGGTGAACGCCTACATGCTCACCCTCGCCGGGCTGATCCTGCTCGGCGGCTCGCTCGGCGACCGGTTCGGGCGGCGGCGGGTGTTCGTCGTCGGCGTGGTGTGGTTCGCGCTCGCCTCCCTGCTCTGCGGGATCGCCCCGAACGCCGGGGTCCTCATCGCCGCCCGCGCGCTCCAGGGCGTCGGCGGCGCCCTGCTCACCCCCGGCTCCCTCGCCCTGCTCCAGTCCGTCTTCCGGCCCGACGACCGGGCCGCCGCCGTGGGCGCCTGGTCGGGGCTGGGCGGGGTGGCCTCCGCGATCGGTCCGTTCGTGGGCGGCTGGCTGGTGGACGGGCCCGGCTGGCGCTGGGTCTTCCTGATCAACCTGCCGGTCGCGGCCCTCTGCGTCCCGGTGGCCCTGCGCCACGTCCCCGAGACCCGCGACCCCACGGCCCACGGACGCTTCGACGCGACCGGCGCCGCCCTCGGCGCCTTGGCCCTCGCCCTGGTCACCTACGCCCTGATCGCCGCGCCCGACAAGGGAGCGTCCCCCTGGGTGATCGGCCCGGCCGTCGCCGGTGTGCTGCTCGGCGTCCTCTTCGTGTACGTCGAGGGGCGCCTCGCCGACCCGATGCTGCCGCCCGCCATCTTCGCGATCCGGACGTTCTCGGCGGTCAACGCGGTCACCGTCTGTGTCTACGCGGCGTTCAGCGGTTTCTTCTTCCTGTCCGTGCTCCAGCTCCAGATCGTCGCCGGCTGGTCCGCGCTGGCCGCCGGCACCGCGCTGCTGCCCACCACCGTCCTGATGCTGCTGCTCTCCTCCCGCGCGGGCCGGTTCGGGCAGGCCGTGGGCCCCCGGCTGCCGCTCACCGTCGGACCGCTGCTGTGCGCTGCGGGCATGCTGCTGATGACCCGCGCCGGGGCGGGCGCCGTCTACTGGCGGGACGTGCTGCCCGCCCTCGTCGTCCTGGGCCTCGGCATGACCCTCCTGGTCGCCCCCCTCACCGCCACCGTCCTGGCCTCGGTCGACGTCGGCCGGGCCGGTCTCGCCAGCGGCATCAACAACGCCGCCGCCCGGGCCGCCGGCCTGGTCGCGGTGGCGGCGCTGCCGCTGCTCGCCGGGATGGGCCCCGAGGCGTACCGCGACCCCGGCGCGTTCGGCGGCGCCTTCCGGCGGGCCATGGCCTGGTGCGCCGGGTCACTCGTGGTGGGCGCGGTCCTGGCCTGGACGACGATCCGGGCATCCCGGCGCGGCGGCTGCCACCCCGAGTGCGACTACCACTGCGGGGTGACCGCGCCCCCGCTGGACCCCGGCGAACGCTGACCCGGCCGGCCGCGGGCTCCCGGGCCGGTCCTCTCCTGGCGCCCGTGCGGCGACAGGGCAGACTGGAGCTCATGGCCATTCACGAGAACCTGCTCGGGGGACCGCCCCCGACCCACCTGCCCGACGACCCCGAGCCGCGCGAACTGCTCGCCTCCGGCGCCGCGCCCTCCGAGGTCGCGGCCAAGTACCCCGCCTCCTCGCTCGCCTGGGCGCAGCTCGCCGACGAGGCGTTCGAAGCCGGCCGGGTCGTCGAGTCGTACGCCTACGCCCGCACCGGCTACCACCGCGGCCTCGACGCCCTGCGCCGCAGCGGCTGGAAGGGGCACGGGCCGGTGCCGTTCGAGCACGAGCCCAACCGGGGGTTCCTCCGGGCGCTGCACGCGCTCGCGCGGGCCGCGCAGGCGATCGGGGAGCAGGAGGAGTACGAGCGGTGCTCGGCGTTCCTGCGGGAGAGCTCGCCCACGGCGGCCAGCACGCTGGGCTGAGTCGCCCGCGGCGGGCTGTGCCCCGGCCCCTCCCCCAGAGGGGGCGCCCCCACTTCGCCGATTCCCGGGGGCGAGCCCCCGGACCCCCTGAAACCGCGCTCCGCGCGGTTGTCCTCAAACGCCGGACGGGCTGAACTGCCCGTCCGGCGCCTGCCTCTTGCGGGCGCGTCCCGAGGGACGCATGATGCGAACAGGGGACCGGGGCTCCACGCGACGGAAAGGGGCGGACCGCTACCCGGAAGCCGCGTTCGGTGCCGAGGAGCCACGATGCCGCAGCCGCCCACACCCCCCCACCTCGAGTTCGAGGCCACGACGCCCTACGAGGACTACGTCCGCGCCGAGGTCCTCTCCAGCCTCCAGCAACCGGTCACCGACGACCCGGGAGAGCTCGCGTTCCTCGTCACCACCCAGGTGATGGAGCTCTGGTTCACCCTCCTCGTCCACGAGTGGGAGACCGCCGCCGGCGCGCTGCGCCGCGACGACCTGCCCGCGGCCCTCGCCGCGCTCGAACGGTCGGTGCACGAGCTGGGGTCGCTCAACGCCTCCTGGGAGCCCATCGCCCGGATGACGCCCGCCCAGTTCAACCGGTTCCGCCCGGCGCTCGGCGAGGCGTCCGGCTTCCAGTCGGCCATGTACCGCCGGGTGGAGTTCCTGCTCGGCGAGAAGTCCGTGTCCCTGCTGGCGCCCTACCGCAACGTGCCGCACGTCCACTCCCGGCTGGAGAAGGCGCTGCACGAACCCTCCCTGTACGACGAGGCGTTGCGCTGGCTGGCCCGGCGCGGCCATCCGGTGCCCCGGGCGGTGCTCGAACGGGACGTGACGGCGCGCCACGAGCCGGACCCGGGCGTCGAGGACGTGTGGCAGCGCGTCTACGCCGGTGACCAGGACAGCGACGAGTGCCGGCTCGGTGAGCAGTTGACCGATATCGCCGAACAGGTGTGGCGCTGGCGCAACGACCATCTGGTGGCCACCCGGCGGGCGATGGGCGCCAAACCCGGCTCGGGTGGCTCGGCGGGTGTCGCCTGGCTGGAGAAGCGGGCCCGGAAGACGGTGTTCCCGGAGCTGTGGACGGCACGCGGCCGTGTCTGACGCCCCTGCCTCCACCCCCGCCGAGGCCGCCGACGGTGCCGCCGCCGAGGCCGCCCGCCTGGATGCCGCCGACGAACTGCGCGCCAAGCGCGCCGCGTTCGACCTGGACGACGACACCGTCTACCTCGACGGCAACTCGCTCGGCGCCCTGCCGCGCGCCGTCGCCCCCCGCCTCGCCGACGTCGTCGGCCGGGAGTGGGGGCGGCTGCTGATCCGCTCCTGGGAGGAGTCCGGCTGGTGGGCCGCGCCCGAGCGGGTCGGCGACCGGGTCGGACGGCTGGTCGGCGCCGCGCCCGGGCAGGTCGTCGTGGGCGACTCGACCAGCGTCAACGTCTTCAAGGCCGTGGTCGCGGCCGTCCGCCTCGCGGGGGACGGCCGCGACGAGATCCTCGTCGACGCCGCGACGTTCCCGACGGACGGCTACATCGCGGCCTCGGCGGCCCGGCTGACGGGCTGCCGGATTCTTGCCGTCCCGGCGCCGGACCTCGGCGCGGCGGCGGGCCCGCGCACCGCCGTCGCCCTCGCCAACCACGTCGACTACCGCACCGGACGGCTCCACGACCTGCCCGGCACCACCGCCGCCCTGCACGCGGCCGGCGCGCTCGCCGTCTGGGACGTGTGCCACAGCGCGGGCGCGCTGCCCGTGGGGCTGGACGAGCACGGCGTGGACCTCGCGGTCGGCTGCACGTACAAGTACTTGAACGGCGGCCCCGGTTCACCCGCGTTCCTCTACGTCCGCCGCGACCACCAGGCCCGTTTCGACTCGCCGCTGCCCGGCTGGAACTCGCACGCGGACCCGTTCGGCCTGGACCCCGCGTACACCCCCGCCGACGGCGCGTCCCGCGGCCGGACCGGGACCCCGGACATCCTCTCCCTGCTGGCCCTGGACGCCGCGCTGGACGTGTGGGACGACGTCGGCCTGGACGCCGTCCGGGCCAAGAGCCTCGCCCTCACCGACTTCTTCCTGCGCCGCGTGGCCGCCCTGGTGCCGGCGGGCCGGGTGGAGCCGGTCACGCCCGCCGCCCACGCCGAGCGCGGCAGCCAGGTGTCGCTGCGCTGCCCCTCGGGAGCGGAGGACGTCATGGCCGCGCTGGTGCGGCGCGGTGTCGTCGGCGACTTCCGCCGCCCGGACGTCCTCCGGTTCGGCTTCGCGCCGCTGTACACCACGTTCGCGGACGCCGAGCGGGCGGCGCGGACACTGGCGGAGGTGCTGTGAGCGGCGCGCACGACGAGGAGGCGGCACTGTTCGGGCTCCCGTACGTCCCGCCCGACGCCACCACCGCCTACGGGCCGCACCCCGACCAGCTCGTCGACCACTACCTGCCCACCGGCATGCCCAACGGCGTCCGCGTCACCCTGCTGCACGGGGGCTTCTGGCGCGCCGCGTACGACCGGCGGCACCTCGCCCCGCTGGCGGCCGCGCTGGCCACGCGCGGGTACGACACCGTCCTCGCGGAGTACCGGCGGGTCGGCGGCGGGGGCGGCTGGCCCGCCACGTTCGAGGACGTGCGGGCGGCCCTCGCCGTCACCGTCGGCGGTCCGGCCAGGCCGCACGTGCTCGTCGGGCACTCGGCCGGCGGCCACCTCGCGCTGTGCGCCGCGGCGCGGGAGGACACGGGCGTGGACGCGGTCGTGGCCGTCGCCCCCGTCGCCGACCTGGCCCGCGCCCGGGCCCTGGGCACCGGCGGCGGGGCCGTCGACGCGCTGCTCGGCGACCGGCCGGCGGCGGAGGCCGACCCGGCGCTGCTGCGTCCCCGCGTCCCCGTCACCCTGCTGCACGGCTCGGCCGACCCCGAGGTGCCGGTGGAGCTGTCCCACCGCTACGTCGTCGCCGCCCGGCTGCTCGGCTCCGCCGGGCTGCGCGTCCTGCCCGGAACCGGGCACTACGCGCCCGTCACGCCCGGCACCCCGGCGTGCGACACGTTGCTGACCCTCGTGGCCGACGCCACCCGCCCGGCGCCGGGCCCGGGCAGGGGCCGCTCGGTACTCCGCGTAGTACTTGAGACGGACGCCGACGGATCCCCATGAACGAGGACGACGTACGCCGTCCGGATGCTTACGGTGGAACGCGTGAACCATTCCCCCGGGACGACCCTCCGCAGTGAGCTGCTCATGCTGAAGAGTGCCCTCGACGGCATCCACCGCGACCTCTTCACCGACGCCTTCGCCTTCCGGCCGCTGGCACCGCTCGCGGACGACAGCCGGTTCCTCGCCGTGGTGCCGCGCGCGACCCGCCGCTACGTCCGGTGGCTGCCGCACACCGCGCTGGTGACGTTCACCCTGTTCCTGATGTGGCAGGCGCTGATCCAGGGCGGGTCGCCGGCGACGTCGCTGCTCGTCGGGGTCCCCCTGCTCATGACCCTGGTCCGGCCCATCGGCGCGTGGTGGTGCTCGGTCGGCGTGATCTTCCTGTCCGGCTTCGCGTGGCCGGACCTGTCGATGTCGGTCCCGTTCGGCGTCCACGTCCTGGTCATGCTGCTCGTCGCGATGCGCAGCCGGCCGCGGGTCGCCGGCGAGATGTGGCTGCTGACCGCGGGCATCGCGCTCTTCCTCACCGTGGTCCACCCGATCCTCGCCGGCTCCTCGCTCTTCCAGTACCTGGTCGTCTCCGGTGTCCTGCTCTTCGCGGTCCTCGCGCTGCGCGTACTGCGCGACTCCCGGCAGCAGGTGGCCGTCCAGGCGGCCGTCACCGAGGTCGAGCGGTCCCGGCGGACCGTCCTGGAGGAGCGGACGACCATCGCCCGCGAGCTGCACGACGTCGTCGCCCACCACATGTCCGTCGTCGCCATCCAGGCCGAGGCGGCCCCCTACCGGGTCCAGGAGACGCCGCCCGAGCTGGCCGCCGCGTTCGCCACCATCCGGGAGAACGCCGTGGCCGCCCTCACCGAGCTGCGCCGCGTCCTCGGTGTCATCCGCTCCGACAGCTCCGACGTCTTCGACGCCCCGGAGGCCCCGCAGCCCACCCTGGACGCGCTGGACGGGCTGCTCGCCAACGTCCGGCAGGCCGGTCTCACCGTCGAGCACGTCGTCACGGGCTCCGTGCGCCCGCTGCCGCAGGGCGTGGAGCTCTCCGCCTACCGGATCGTCCAGGAGGCGCTGAGCAACGTCCTGCGGCACGCGCCCGGCGCCACGGCGCGCGTCGAGATCGCCTACGTCCTCGGCGGGCTCGGCCTGCGCGTCGTCAACGGCCCGCCCGACCGGACCGCCAAGCCGTCGCCCGGCGCCGGCCACGGCGTCCTCGGCATGCGCGAACGCGTCGGCATGCTCGGCGGCGAGATGACCGCCGAGCCCACCGCCGACGGCGGCTACGAGGTCAGCGCCTTCCTGCCCGTCGACATCCGGGCGGAGGCCGCCGCGTGAGCATCCGGGTGCTGATCGTCGACGATCAGATGATGGTCCGCGAGGGCTTCTCCGTCCTGCTCAACGCCCAGCCCGACATCGAGGTCGTCGGCGAGGCGGTGGACGGACGCCAGGCGCTGGAGAGGGTCACGGAGCTGCGCCCCGACGTCGTCCTCATGGACATCCGGATGCCCGGGCTCAACGGGATCGACGCCACCCGGGAGATCGTCGCCGCGGACGCGGACGCGAAGGTGCTCGTACTCACCACCTTCGACCTCGACGAGTACGTCTACCAGGCGCTGCGCGCCGGGGCGAGCGGCTTCCTGCTCAAGGACGCGTCCGCCCGGCAGCTCGCCGACGGCGTCCGGGTCGTCGCCGCCGGCGAGGCGCTGCTCGCCCCGACCGTCACCAAGCGGCTCATCCACGAGTTCTCGCGGCTCGGCACGCCGCGTCAGCCGACGCAGGAGCGGATCGGGGAGCTCACGGAGCGGGAGACGGAGGTGCTGGTGCTGGTCGCCCAGGGGCGGTCGAACGCGGAGATCGCTGCGTATCTGGTGGTGGCCGAGTCGACGGTCAAGACGCATGTGAGCCGGATCCTGGTGAAGCTGGGGTTGCGGGACCGGACGCAGGCCGCGGTGTTCGCCTACGAGGCGGGGTTGATCACGCCGGGCGGGTAGCGGGCGGGGGCGCCTGCGGCGGGCTGTGCCCCGGCCCCGCCCTTTCACCGTTTCCGCGGGAGGGCCCGCACCCCTGAAACCGCGCTCCGCGCGGTTGTCCTCAAGCGCCGGACGGGCTGAAGTGCGGGCTCAGCCCGAATCCAGCCCGTCCGGCGTTTGAGGACGAGCGGCGGAGCCGCGACAAGGGGGTCTGGGGCGCAGCCCCAGGAATCGGCGAAGTGGGGGTGCCCCCTCTGGGGGAGGGACCGGGGCATCCCTACCCCTACCCCGGCAGCGTCAGCCGCCACGCCTCCCCCACCGCCGTCCACGTCCGCTCCGCCACCGGCCCCCGCAGCCGCTCGTCGGCCCGGTAGCGGAAGTCGGGTCCGGAAAGGGTCACGGACCGGGCGCGGCAGCGCAGCGCGGCGGCAGCGCCCTGGGGGAGGACGGAGACCTCCGCCAGGCCGTCCGCCGCCGTGACGGCCACCCGCTCCAGCGGGTGCTCCTCGTCGGCCAGCAGCACCCCGTCCGCCTCCACCCGCAGCCGGGTGCCCACCCCGGGCCGGGCCGCCGGGCGGGAGAGCAGGGCCAGGGCGGTGCGGGCCGTCCGGGCCGCGGGGGACCACCACGGGCGGTACGCCGGGCGGGCGGCCGCCACGTAGCCGGCCCGGTCGCGGGGGCGCCGGGCGGGCGCCCAGAGCCCGCCGAGCACCACGCCGTCGTCCTCGTCCGCCAGCAGGCCCAGCCGCCGTTCCACGCCGTCCAGCACGGCCCGGGCCGCCGCCACGGTCCCCAGGGGCACCCCGAGGGCGCGGGCCACCGAGACGGCGGGCAGCGGGCCGACCGGCACCCAGGCGAGGGGGGCGTCCGCGAGCTCCCGCTGCCGGTGCAGCAGCCCGACGACCCGCAGCAGGGCGCGGTCGTCCCCGACGACGACCGTCCGCCGCCGGCCGCGCCGGGCCACCGCCCGCGCGACCTCGCCGGGGCCGTCCGGGAGACAGATTCTGGCCATCGACCCGGCCGTCAGCACGTCCTTGGCGATCCGCACGGATTCACCGTCCACACGCCGTGCGACCGGGTCGACGACGATCAGCAGCGGCTGTCCGGTCGGGTCTGGAGCCGACACGTTCGTCCTTCCTCAGGTAACCTCTCGGTGCAAGAGCCCCTGTCGCTGTTGCGCCAGGGGCTTCGTCTATCCGGGGCACCGGTTCGACGGCTCTAGCGGTGGTGGACGCCCTGTATCCCGGGCTCACGCCACCCGCGCGCACGTTGGACATGCCCCGCCCGGAAGGGGTGTACGCCTGTGCCCGCACTTGTGCTGCTCGGTGCTCAGTGGGGTGACGAGGGCAAGGGAAAGGCCACCGACCTGCTCGGTGGCTCCGTGGACTATGTGGTGCGTTACCAAGGCGGCAACAACGCCGGTCACACGGTGGTCGTCGGTGACCAGAAATACGCGCTGCATCTCCTCCCTTCCGGGATCCTCTCGCCGGGGTGTACCCCGGTCATCGGCAACGGTGTCGTCGTCGACCCGGCGGTCCTGCTCTCCGAGCTGAGCGGGCTGAACGAGCGCGGCGTCGACACGTCGAAGCTCCTGGTCAGCGGTAACGCGCACCTGATCACGCCGTACCACACCACGGTCGACAAGGTGACGGAACGCTTCCTCGGGAAGCGCAAGATCGGCACCACCGGACGGGGCATCGGCCCGACCTACGCCGACAAGATCAACCGCGTGGGCATCCGGGTCCAGGACCTCTACGACGAGTCGATCCTGACCCAGAAGGTCGAGGCGGCCCTCGACTTCAAGAACCAGATCCTGGCGAAGCTCTACAACCGCCGCGCGATCGAGCCGGCCCGCATCGTCGAGGAGATGCTCGGCTACGCCGAGCAGATCAAGCCGTTCGTCGCCGACACCACGCTGATCCTGAACAACGCCATCGACGAGGGCAAGGTCGTCCTCTTCGAGGGCGGCCAGGGCACCCTCCTGGACGTGGACCACGGCACGTACCCCTTCGTGACCTCCTCGAACCCGACCGCGGGCGGCGCCTGCACGGGTGCGGGCGTGGGCCCCACGAAGATCAACCGGGTGATCGGCATCCTCAAGGCGTACACCACCCGCGTGGGCGCCGGTCCGTTCCCGACCGAGCTGTTCGACGAGGACGGCGAGAAGCTCCGCACCATCGGCGGCGAGCGCGGTGTCACCACCGGCCGCGACCGCCGCTGCGGCTGGTTCGACGCGGTGATCGCCCGCTACGCGACCCGCGTCAACGGCCTCACGGACTTCTTCCTCACCAAGCTCGACGTGCTCACCGGCTGGGAGCAGATCCCGGTCTGCGTCGCGTACGAGATCGACGGCAAGCGCGTCGAGGAGCTGCCCTACAGCCAGACCGACTTCCACCACGCGAAGCCGGTCTACGAGATGCTGCCGGGCTGGTCCGAGGACATCAGCAAGGCCAAGACCTTCTCCGACCTGCCGAAGAACGCCCAGGCGTACGTGAAGGCGCTGGAGGAGATGTCCGGCGCGCCGATCTCCGCCATCGGCGTCGGCCCGGGCCGCACCGAGACGATCGAGATCAACTCGTTCCTGTCGTAGGACGCCACAGGTACGCGCGGGCGCCCCGGAGGTCATGGACCTCCGGGGCGCCCGTCGTTCAGCGCGTCCTGCTGTAGGTCAGCGACGCGTCCTTCGTCCCGGAGTCGGCGAAGTCGCGGCGCATCCGCCCGTCCTCCAGCATGACCAGCGTGGACGCGCCCCCGGGCTGGCAGGCGCTGGTGGGTTCGGCCTGCATGACCTTGGACGGGCCGAGGCGCAGCGGGGACGACTTGCTGTCCTCCACGTAGGCCCGCCAGACGCACTTGTAGCGGGTGCCGTCGTCCAGCGTGCCCGTGCCGGTGATCTCGGCCTGGTCGCCGCCGATGCCCGGGTAGAGGAAGAGTTTGCGTTCGTTGGTGCCGAAACTCGTCGTCCAGACGCCGCGGTAGTCGTCGAATCCGCCGGCGGGTGAGGGGGCGGCCGTGCTGGGGGAGCCGGTCGGCTTCCGGCTGGGCGTGGGAGCGGCGGCGCCGGAGGGGCCGGGCCGCGGAGTCGCGGCGGTCTTGACGCGATCCGGCCCGCCGTCCGTCCGGAGGTTGAACAGGTAGACGGCTCCGGCGCCGGCCAGCAGCCCGGCCGCCGCGATGGCGACGAGGAGCAGCGGCTTGCGGGACCGGGACGCCGGCTGCGGCGGGTATCCCGTGGGCGGCGGGCCGTACGCGACGGGGTGCTGCGGGTAGCCGTAGCCGGGCGGCGGCGGGGGCGGATGGCCGAAGGAGCCGGTGGATATGTGAGGGGTGTGGGAGCCGCTGGAGGTGGTGACGGCCGTCATCGTCGGCGGGTCCGCGACCGGGGGCGGCGGGGTGTTCCCGGGGGTGTGCCGCGGGACGACGTCCGTGGGCCGCTCGGACGCCGGTACGGAGCCCGACGGCGGCTCGGTCTCGGCCGGGTCCTCGGTGTCGAGCAGCCGCACGGCGTGCCGGCCCAACTGGGCGACGAGCCCGGCGGGCAGCCACGGCTCGGCGGACCGCAGGTCGGTCAGCTCCTCGCGGGCACCGGTGCGCTCCAGCACCTGGTCGGTGGTGGGCCGGGCGGCGGGGTCCTTGGCCAGGCAGTCGGTGATCAGCGGGAGCAGCGGCTCCGGAACGCCGGTGAGGTCCGGTTCCTCCTCGGCGACGCGGAACATCAGGGCGTGGGCGCCGCTGTCGTTGGTTCCGAAGGGCATCCGGCCGGTGGCCGCGTAGGCGAGCACCGAACCCACGCAGAACACGTCGCTCGCGGGCGTGACCTCCCGGCCGCGCACCTGCTCGGGCGACATGAAGCCGGGGGAGCCGACGGCCGCCCCGGTGCGGGTGAGGTCGCCCTCGGTCACGCCCTCCAGGGCGCGCGCGATGCCGAAGTCGATGACGCGCGGGCCGTCGAGCGTGATCAGGACGTTCGACGGCTTGAGGTCGCGGTGGACGATGCCCGCGGCGTGGACGGCCTGGAGGGCTCGGGCCAGCCCGGCCGCGAGGATCGTGACGGAACGTTCGGGCAGCGGGCCGAAGTCGCGTCCGACCACCTGGCGCAGGGAGGGCCCGGCGATGTAGCCGGTGGCGACCCAGGGCACCTCCGCCTCGGTGTCGGCGTCCAGTACGGGGGCGGTCCACTCGCCGCCGACCTTCCGGGCCGCCTGCACCTCGCGCCGGAAGCGGCGGCGGAACTCCTCCTGCCCGGCCAGTTCCGGCTGCACCAGTTTGACCGCGACCGTACGGCCGCGGTCCGAGCGGGCCAGATAGACCCGGCCCATGCCGCCCGCGCCGAGCCGGCCGAGCAGCCGGTAGGCGCCGAGTGTGCGTGGGTCTTCGGGCGACAGGGCATCCATGCCGTCAGCACTCCTTCCCCCCGTATTTCCCCCGTTGTTCCAGAGCGGGAGGATATCCGGACGGCAAGAGGGCCGGAGCCCCCGCGGGAAAGTGCGGGGGCTCCGGCCCTCCGGATGCGGTGCGCCCGGTTCAGGCGGGGAGGATGTTCTCCGCCTGCGGGCCCTTGTGCCCCTGGGTGATGTCGAAGGTGACCTTCTGGCCTTCCGTCAGTTCGCGGAAGCCGGTGGTCGCGATATTGGAGTAGTGCGCGAAGACGTCGGCGCCGCCGCCGTCCTGCTGGATGAAGCCGAAGCCCTTCTCCGAGTTGAACCATTTCACGGTGCCAGTAGCCAAGGTGACTCCTCGATAGGCGGGTGCGCGGGGATTCCCCGCGCGGTGCGGAATGTGTGGGAGGACGGGGGCCGGGAGGGTGTTCCCGAGGCCCGGAAAGAGAAGTGCGCCCGAGGTCACAGACCGTCGGGCGCACATGTCATATGGGTACCACCACTGCAACTGGCGAAGAACGTAGCATGCGAAACCGAGGCGAATCGGGATTTCCGCCGCGGTGATTCGCGGGCCCCGGGGCGCCCGCCGGTCCGGCACTGTGTCGCCGTGCGCGCCGGGTTCCGGACAGTGTGCCGGTGCCTCCGGCCGGCCGGCCGCCGTACGCTGGGGCCGCGTCGGCGCAGGACGGTTCCGTGGCCGCGACGGCCGGGGCACCGCCGGCCGACGGCCCGCCGAACCGTCGAACCGCCGAGGTCGCCGCCGTGAGTACGCAGCCCGATCCGTCCCGTGGTGCCGCCGTCAAGGCCACCGACCGCGCCCACGTCTTCCACTCCTGGTCCGCCCAGGCCCTTATCGACCCACTCGCCGTCGCGGGGGCCGAGGGCTCCTACTTCTGGGACCACGACGGCAACCGCTACCTCGACTTCTCCTCCCAACTCGTCAACACCAACATCGGCCACCAGCACCCCAAGGTCGTCGCGGCGATCCGGGAGCAGGCCGGGCGGCTCTGCACGATCGCGCCCGGCTTCGCCGTGGACGTGCGCGCGGAGGCGGCCCGGCTGATCGCCGAGCGGACGCCCGGCGACCTCGACAAGATCTTCTTCACCAACGGCGGCGCGGAGGCCGTCGAGAACGCCGTCCGCATGGCCCGGCTGCACACCGGCCGGCCCAAGGTGCTCGCCGCCTACCGCTCGTACCACGGCGCCACCGCCGCCGCGATCAACCTCACCGGCGACCCGCGCCGCTGGGCGTCCGACACCGGCGCCGCCGGCGTGGTGCACTTCTGGACGCCCTTCCGCTACCGCTCCCCGTTCCACGCGGAGACCGAGGAGCAGGAGTGCGAGCGCGCCCTGCGCCACCTGGAGGACGTGCTGGTCTTCGAGGGCCCGGCGACCGTCGCGGCGATCGTCCTGGAGACCGTCCCCGGCACCGCGGGCATCATGCTGCCGCCGCCCGGCTACCTGCCCGGGGTGCGGAAGCTGTGCGACAAGTACGGCGTGGTCCTGGTCCTGGACGAGGTGATGGCGGGCTTCGGCCGCACCGGCCGCTGGTTCGCCGCCGACCACTGGGACGTCGTCCCCGACCTGCTGACCTTCGCCAAGGGCGTCAACTCCGGTTACGTCCCGCTCGGCGGCGTGGCCATCTCGGCGGAGATCGCCGCGACCTTCGACCGGCGCCCCTACCCGGGCGGACTGACATACTCCGGGCATCCGCTCGCCTGCGCCGCCGCGGTCGCGACCATCGGGACGATGGCCGAGGAGGGCATCGTCGAGAACGCCGCCCGCATCGGCGAGGAGGTCCTCGGCCCCGGGCTGCGGGAGCTCGCCGACCGCCACCCGTCGGTGGGCGAGGTGCGCGGCACCGGCGTCTTCTGGGCGCTGGAGCTGGTCCGCGACCGCGCCACCCGGGAGCCCCTGGTGCCGTACAACGCCTCCGGGGAGGACAACGCCCCGATGGCCGCCTTCACCGCGGCCTGCCGCGCCGCCGGCCTGTGGCCCTTCGTCAACATGAACCGGACGCACGCCGTCCCGCCCTGCACCATCACCGAGGCCGAGGCCAAGGACGGCCTCGCCCTGCTGGACGAGGCGCTCACCGCGGCCGACGCGCACACCGTCTGACCGGGCCCGCCGCCCCGCCCCCGCGCCGACGGCCGGTACGCTCCCCGACGGCCCTCGCCTATCTTGTTGCGAGGGCCGTTCGCGCGCCGGCGCGCGGTCACGGAAGGGGAGACGGACACCAATGCCCGGCAGCGACGCTGTCAAGCGCACGACGCTGCGCTCACAGATCGCCGACGCCCTGCGCGAGGAGGTCATCGCGGGCCGGCTCCCGGCGGGACGCCAGTTCACCGTCAAGGAGATAGCCGAGAGCTACGGCGTCTCGGCCACCCCCGTCCGCGAGGCGCTGCTCGACCTGTGCTCCCAGGGGCTGCTCCACGTCGAGCTGCACAAGGGCTACCGGGTGCGGGAGTTCTCGTACGCGGACTTCCTGGCCATGGTCGAGGCGCGGACGATGATGCTGGAGGGGATGTACCGGCACGCCACCGAACAGGCGCTGGGCGCCGCCACGCCGGCCGTCCTGGCCTCCGTCCGGCGGCGCGCCGAGGAGGCCGCCCGGGCCGCCAACGCCGGTGACCTCGACATCCTCATCGGCTACGACCTGCGCTTCTGGCGCGAGTTCGCGGGTCTCGTCGGCAACCCGTACATCTCCGACTTCCTGGACCGGGTCCGGGTGCAGTGCTGGGTCTTCATGGTCCCGCTGCTGCGCCGCGTCGGCGACCTGCGCGGGCGGCTGTGGTGCGGCCACGTGGAGATGGTGGAGGCGCTGGCCCGCCGCGAGGGCGGCGCGGTGCAGCGGATCATCACCGGGTACAACACGCACGCGCTGACGCTGATCAGGTCGCTGACCGGCTGACGGGGGCCGCCGGTCCGAAGGCGCGGGCGGAGGGGCCGGCGCGGGTAATCCCGGTCACTCCGCCCGGGAATCGGAGACTGGATGTGCAACCCAACGATCAGCCGGACCGTCTTGAGGACATGACGTCCGAGAAACCGCCGTGGCCGCCCGCAGAGGGGCGGCACGCCGGCACCGTAGGCCTGTCCGTGGTCGTTCCGGCCTACAACGAGGAGGACCGCCTCGCCCCCAGCCTCAAGGCGATCCGGGCCCACCTCGACGAGGAGGGGACGGACACCTGGGAGCTGATCGTCGTCGACGACGGGTCGACGGACGGCACGGCCGACGTGGTCCGTGCCGCCGCCGCCGAGGACCCCCGCGTCCGGCTGCTCGGCTCGCCCGCCAACCGCGGCAAGGGCCACGCCGTCCGCACCGGCGTCCTGGCCTCGCGCGGCAGGCGCGTCCTGGTCACCGACGCCGACCTGGCCACCCCCATGGCCGAACTGCCGCTCCTGATTGCTCGGTTGGACGCCGGTGCCGCCGCGGCCGTCGGCTCGCGGGCACTGCCCGGGTCTCGGATAGGCATCCGCCAGCACGCCCTGCGCGAGGCCCTGGGACGGGCGGGTGCCGGGGTGATCCGGGCGCTGGCCGCGCCCGGGGTGCGGGACACCCAGTGCGGGTTCAAGCTCTTCGAGGGCGAGCGGGCCCGGACGGCGTTCGCCGCTTCCCGGCTGAACGGCTGGGCGTTCGACGTCGAGATCCTGAGCCTCTTCCGCCGCAACGGCTGGGAGGTCGCGGAGGTGCCGGTCCGCTGGGACCACCGGCCGGGCTCCAAGCTGCGCCCGCCGGCGTACGCCGCCGTCCTCGGCGACCTGGTCCGGCTGCGGATCCGGGCCGCCGGTCCGGCCGGGCCGGTCACGGCCGCCTGCTTCCTGCTGCTCGCCTTCTTCCTGTACGGCGGGCTGTGGGCGGCGCCCGGCACCGCGTACCTCGTCGACTCGGCCTCGGACCAGCAGCAGTGGGAGTGGTTCTTCGCGGTCACCGCGGACAACGTCGCGCACCTGCGGGACCCGTTCTTCACCGATCTCCAGAACCACCCCTACGGCGTCAACCTCATGGCCAACACGACCATGATGGGTGTCTCCGTCCCCCTCGCGCCCCTGACGCTGGCCCTGGGCCCGCACGTCACCTGGGCGGTGGTGCTCACCGGCGGACTGGCCGGAACCGCCTGGGCCTGGTACCGGCTGCTGGCGAAACGCTTCGTCCGCGCCCGGTGGGCGGCGGCCGTGGGCGGCGGGTTCTGCGCCTTCGCGCCGCCGATGATCTCGCACGGCACCGCGCACCCCAACTTCGCCGTGCTCTTCGTCATCCCGCTGATCATCGAGCGGGCGCTGCGGCTGTGCGAGGGCGGGCGGACCGTCCGGGACGGCGTGGTGCTCGGCCTGCTCCTCGTCTACCAGGTGTTCCTCGGCGAGGAGGTGTTGCTGCTGGCCGTGACCGGGCTGCTCCTCTTCGCCTTCGCGTACGCCGTCGCCGCGCCCGGCACGGCGCGGGAGGCCGCCCGGCCGCTGCTGCGCGGGCTGGGCGTGGCGGCGCTGGTGGCGGTGGTGCTGCTGGCCGTGCCGCTGTACCGGCAGTTCTTCGGGGCGCAGAGCTACCACAGCGTGCTGCACGGGCCGGTCGGCAACAACCCGATGGCCCTGCTGGAGTTCCCGACCCGGTCACTGGCCGGGGACGAACGGAAGGCGGCGTCCCTGTCCCTCAACCGGACCGAGGAGAACGCGTTCTTCGGCTGGCCGCTGGTGCTGCTCGCAACCGTCCTCGTCGTGCGGATGTGGCGGCGCCCGCTGGTGCGCGCCCTGGGGTTCACCGCCCTGGCCGCCGCCGTGCTCTCGCTCGGGCGGGACATCCCGCTGCCGGGCACGGTCCACACGCTGCCCGGCCCGTGGCGGGTCGTGGGCGAGCTGCCGCTGTTCGAGTCCGTCATCGAGTCCCGTACGGCCATGGTCTGCGCCCCGGCCCTCGGCGTCCTCCTCGCCCTCGCCTGCGACCGGCTCGCGGCCCGCCGCCCGCGCGGTGAGCGGGCGGACGGCCGGCGGCTCGCGGCGGGTGCCGCGCTGGCCGTGGCGCTGGTGCCGCTGCTGCCCACGCCGTACCCGACCGTCGAGCGGGCGCCGGTGCCGGCGTTCGTCGCGGACGGGCACTGGCGGGAGTACGTACGGCCCGGACGGTCGCTGGTGCCGGTGCCCGTGCCGGACCCGGGGCAGGTCACGGCGCTGGGCTGGCAGGTGCGGGCGGATTTCGGCTTCACGCTGCCCGGGGGTTACTTCAACGGTCCCTACGGAAAGGACCGGCGCGGGATCTACGGGCCCGTGCCCACCGTCACCGCCGAGCTGCTGAAGAAGGTGCGCGAGACCGGCCGGGCCGCGGACGTCGACGCCGGGACGCGCCGCGCGTTCGGCCGGGACCTGGCCGACTGGCGGGCCGACGCCATCGTCCTGCCGCCGCAGGACCGGGCGGATCCGCTGCGGCAGACCGTCGAGCGGCTGACCGGGACCCCGCCGCGGTGGGTCGGGGGAGTCTGGGTGTGGGACGTGCGCCGCGGGGTGTGAACGCGGGCACGCCCGCGGGACGGCGGGCGTGTGACAGGGGATCGCAGGCGTGGGGTGGCGGACGTGCCGGGGGGATCACGGGCGTGCCCGAAACCGGACGGAATCCCCACGTCCATGTCCGTCGCCCCTGTGTGACAACCAGCTCGGCGGCACTACCCTGGCCCGACCATCGCACCGAAGGCGAACAGAGAGTGAGCTCACGTGGCATGTGACCTCTGGCTTGTCCCCCTCGTCGACGTGCTGTGCCACAGCCCCGACAACCCCTTCGCCGAAGAGATCGCCGTCTACGACCGGGCCCTCGGCGCGGCCGGTCTGCCCCCCGTCCCCGTCTTCGGCTACATGCCGGGCCTCTCCGGGGACGTGGCCCCGGTCGCGGGCTTCGACTACGACGCGCTCCACTTCCTCCGCCGCGCCCACCTGCTGAACCTGTGCGGGCTGACGGTCACGCCCGTCGACGAACTGGGCGGCGACTACGAGCAGTTGCTGGAGATGTTCGAGGACACGGCCCAGCGGTCGCACCTGGTGTGGCACTACGACCACGCGGGCGCCTACGTTCCCGTGGACTTCGCCCACCCGCTGACGAGCGACGAACTCCTGGAGGGCGGGGGCCCCTTGGGGTCGAGCCATGGCCTGCTGCGCGAACTGCTGTCCGTGGCGCCGGTGCTGGGTATCGATCCGGCCAATCCGCCCGCGGCCCCCGCCGCACCGCGGCAGCCCACGGCCCTGGACGAACGGGCCGCGCCGGGGCCGGCGGACGACGGCCCGTTCGCGCGCGAGCGGCACGTGTGGCTGGGGCTGCACGCGGCGGTCACGCGCAGCCTGGGGCAGGGCTCGATGATCGTGTTTAGCTGACCGGAGCCGGAGCCGGAGCCGGAGCCGGAGCCGGAGCCGGAGCCGGAGCCGCAGCCGGGGCCGGGGTTCGGTCGGCCGGGGCCGTCCCGGCCGGGTGCGGAAAGCTTTCGGGAACGGGTCCGGCCCGGTACGGGCGGCTGTGCCGTACCGGGCCGGACCCGCCGTCCGTCGTCAGCGCGGGGACTCCGGCGGGCGCTGCCGCGGCATGTTCGGCCGCGAGCCGGGCGGCAGCGGGAACCGGCCGACGGGCCCGCCGTTCTCCCCCCGCGGCCCCCACGCGACCAGCGACTGCGTCAGCAGAGGAGCGGGCCCGGCACGGAACTCCACCATCCAGTCGGCCGTTTCGGCCCGGACGAGCTCCGAGACGTCCTCGGAGAAGCGGCGCAGCACCGTCAGACACCGCTCGGCCGCCTCGCTCGCCGTGCCCTCCGTGGGGCCCAGCACCTCGCGCACACACTCCGACGCCCAGTCGAACTGGAGCGCCTCCAGCCGCCGTTGCACCGCCTGCGCCGTCGACACCGCGCGCATCCAGCCCGTCGTCAGCCCGAAGTACCGGTCGCAGGCGACACACGCGACCGCCCCCAGCAGGGCGAGGAACGCCCAGGTGGAGCCGGTGCGGATGGCCTTCGTCAGCTCCAGCAGCGGCAGCGCCGCGCCGACGACGGCGAACACCGCGGCGGCCACCCGCAGGGCGCGGGCCCAACGGCGTTTCCAGGCGCGGTCCGCGAGATACCAGTCGGCGAGGAGGAGCGCGCCGCTCTCCACCCACCGGTACAGCTCGTCGAGCCGCTGAGCGGGCTCCCCCCAGTCGCCGAGCGGGAAGGTCCGGCCGCGCAGGTCTCCCCGGTGCCTCCCGTCCTGCTCCTTGGGGAGCCCCTCGGGCTGCATCTCAGGCTGGCTCACCCCTGCACTCCCTCTTCACCGCTGCTGCTCCGTACCCCTGTCACCGCCTCTTTCCTACCGCCGAACGGTTGGCCTTGTGTGCCGGATCGCTCCTTTGCCGCCCGTAAGTGCCAGGGAATCGGGTATAGGGGGCGATATCCCCCTCACCCGAAAGAGTGGGTGGCCTGTGTGGACGTGACGGGGCAGGTGCGGCGAAACGTTCTGACGAGGCCTGACGGGAGAGGTGGGGGAGCCGGGACGCACGGCGTTGATCGTTCCGGAAGGCAATAGGGTGACACCCGTGAAGGTCCTCGTCATCGGCGGCGGCGCCCGCGAACACGCCCTGTGCCGCTCCCTGTCCCTCGACCCCGACGTCACCGCCCTGCACTGCGCTCCCGGCAACGCCGGCATCGCCGAGACCGCCCAGGTGCACCCGGTCGACGCCCTCGACGGCTCGGCGGTGGCGGAACTGGCCGCCTCCCTCGACGCCGACCTCGTCGTCGTCGGCCCGGAGGCCCCGCTGGTCGCCGGTGTCGCCGACGCGGTCCGCGCCCGCGGCATCCCCGCCTTCGGGCCGTCCGCCGAGGCGGCGCGGCTGGAGGGCTCCAAGGCGTTCGCCAAGTCCGTGATGGCCTCGGCGAACGTGCCCACCGCCCGTAGCTACGTCTGCACCACCCCCGCCGAGATCGACGCCGCGCTCGACGCCTTCGGTGCCCCCTACGTCGTCAAGGAGGACGGCCTCGCGGCCGGCAAGGGCGTCGTCGTCACCTCGGACCTCGACGTGGCCCGCGCCCACGCGCTCGCCTGCGACCAGGTGGTGATCGAGGAGTTCCTGGACGGCCCCGAGGTCTCCCTGTTCGCCGTCACCGACGGCGAGACGGTCGTCCCGCTCCAGCCCGCACAGGACTTCAAGCGCGCCCTCGACGGCGACCAGGGCCCGAACACCGGCGGCATGGGCGCCTACTCGCCGCTGCCCTGGGCCGAGCCCGGCCTGGTGGACGAGGTCCTCCGGACCGTGCTCCAGCCGACCGTCGACGAGCTGCGGCGGCGCGGGACGCCGTTCTCCGGCCTGCTCTACGCCGGGCTGGCGATCACCTCGCGGGGGGTGCGCGTGATCGAGTTCAACGCGCGCTTCGGGGATCCGGAGACGCAGGTGGTTCTCGCTCGGCTGCGGACGCCCCTGTCGGGGCTGCTGCACGCTGCCGCGACGGGGGCTCTTGGGACCTTCCCGCCTCTGCGCTGGAGCGAGGACGCGGCCGTCACCGTCGTCGTCGCCTCGCACAACTACCCCGGGACGCCGCGTACCGGAGACGTCATCGAGGGCCTGGACGAGGCGGACGCGGTCTCCGACGCGTATGTCCTGCACGCGGGCACGGCCCACGACGCTTCGGGCGCTGTCGTCAGCGCCGGGGGGCGGGTGCTGTCCGTGACGGCCACGGGGGCCGGGATCCCCGAGGCGCGGGAGCGGGCGTACGAGGCGGTGGCCCGGGTGCGGATGCGCGGGGCGCAGTACCGGACGGACATCGCGGCGGGCAAGGAGTAGGCCCCGGCCCCGCCCTTTCACCGTTTCTTGCGGGGGCGAGCCCCCGCACCCCCGAAGCGCCCTTCGGGCTCCCCCAGAGGGGGTACCCCCAGTCCTCAAACTCCCCCAGAGGGGGCACCCCCAACGGGCTGAATCAGCCCGTTGGGGGTGCCCCCCGCCCACCGCGAACCGGTCCGCGCCCGAACCCTTGGGCAAAGCCATTCCATCGAGTGACCGATCCGCCAACCGGCTGACGAACGCCCCACGCCCCACTAGGGTGCCGCGCAGGCCGACCGCCGAACGTCCGGCAACTGGCCCACCGGCATTGCGATGTCAGAGGCCGGTGCCACAGTGGGGGGTGGTAACTGGCGGCCGGAGCACTACAGGCGACTGGGGGTGATCGGTCTCGTGGCAGGAACGGAAGCCGGCGCGCACGCCGCGCGCCTGCGCGCCCTGGCGGTTCTGCGCGTCCGCAGCACCGCGCTCGCCGTCGCCCTGCTGCCCGCGGCGGCCGCCGTGGTGCTGCTGGCCGGCACGCTCATGGGCCGGATCCCGGACGGCGGCGTCGGGGACGTGGCCCGTCCCGCCGTCGTCGCCGCGGCCCTGGCCGCGCTGGCCTTCGCCGGGGTCGTCGCCGCGGTGGTGGCCCGGGCCCGGCCCGCGCTCAGCCCCACCGTCCCCATCCCCGAGGAGACCGCCCCGGACCTCTACCGCCTGGTGCGCGACCTGGCGGACCGGATGGACGTGCCGGCCCCCTCGGCCATAGCGCTCACCCCGGACTGCGACAGTTGGCTGGAGGACCGCACCCACCCGGCGCACCGCACCGCCGGCCCGGGGCCCGGCCGCACCGGCCCGCTGCCCCGCCGCAGGACGGGTGCCGCGCCGGTCCTGGTGATCGGCTCGCCGTTCCTGTGGTGGATGCGCGTCGCCGAGCTGCGTGCCCTGCTGGCCCCGGTGGTCGCGGGCACCGGCCCGGCCGCGCAGCCGGACATAGCGGCGGCCCGCCGCTTCGTCCGCGGGCTCGACGCGGCCGTCGCGGTGGCCGCCGGCCGCCCCCTGCTGGCCTTCGTGGGCTGGACGGCGCGGATCCTGCTGCGCTCCTGCCGCGAGCACGCCGCCGAGATGGAGCGCGGCGTCGCCGCGGCGGCCTCCGAGCGCGCCCAGACGGTCGACTACGGCCTGCGGGTCGTCGCCCAGGAACAGGTCGGCCTGGCCTACGCGGGCTGGGACCGGCTGCTCAACCGGGTCGCCCTGCCCGCCTGGCGGATGGGCCGCTGGCCGTCCCGGCTGGACGCGGGTGTCGTCTCGGCGCTGACCGAGCTGTCCCGCCGGGACCGGCTCGCGGAGGGCTTCGCCTCCCGCCTCGGCGAACGGCCCGCCTGCGACCTCCTGGAAGAACCGGGCGTCATCGACGAGGCCGCCTCCCTGCTGGCCGCCCGGCTGTTCCACGGTGGGCCGCCGGAGCCCGGGCCCGACTGGTCGCCGGTGAGCTGGAGCCAGTACCCGGAGGAGGTCGTGGACCGCAAATGGCGGGTGGAGGCCGCCCGGCTGCACCGCGTCCTGGAGGACGTCCTCGACGACGTCACGGAACCCGCCCCGGCCGGCGCCCCGACCGCCGGCCCGCCCGCCCCCGGCAGCGCCGCCACCCCCGTCCCGCCCACCGTGGACCGGGTCCTGGAACGCCTCACCGGACCGGCGGGCCCGGGCGTGGGGGAGCGACTGGGCCTGCGGCTCAGCGCCGAGATCGCCCGGGAGGCCGGCCGTGACGGGTCCCGCCCGGCCGGCCCCGAGGGCCCGCCGGCGGCCTGCGAGCCGGGGCTCGACGGGCTCGCCCCGCTGTTCCCGCTCCAGCCCCCGCGCAGCGGCCGGGAGCTGCTCACCGACCACGTGACGGCCATGATCTGCTGCGCCGCCGTCGACACGGCGGGCGCCACCCCGGGCCTGGACTGGCTGGACGGCCCCGCCCTCCTGGTCGGCGGCGCCCGCCGCGCCGACCTGGCCCGCACCGTCCTCAGCCTGGTCGAGGACGGTGACGGCGAGCCCCTGCGCGCCTGGCTGGGCGAGGTCGGGGTGCGCCCGGAGAAACCCGTACGGCTGGGCTGAGGACGCTGGGGGACAACCGCGTGGACCAGGGGGAAGCGACCCGCCGGCCGGACGATCCGGCGCCCGGGAATGCCCGGCGACGTCCCCGGGGCGCACCGCCCACCACCCCCGGCCGGACCGACCGGGACCCGCCCCCGCCCCCTCCGGCCGGGAGACGCCGCGACCTGACGGATGAGACCGACCGGGGAGGGACGGCCGGGTCCGGCGCCGACCGCGCCCGGCGTGACCGGGGCGGCCGGTACGACGCGGAGGAGCCCGGGCGGCGGGGCCGGGAAGGCCGTGCGGACCGGCGTCCGTCGCCTCGGGGCGGCTCGGACGGCCCTGCCGCGGCCGACCGTGCCGGCCGGCGTCCGGAAGACCGGACACCGCGTGCCCCCCGCCCGGCCGGGGCGGACGCCGTCCGTCCCGGCACGGCGGCCGGCCCGGGCGCCGGGTCCCCCGTGCCCGGCCGTGCCCCACACGGCCCGCGCGTCCCGGGCGCCCGCGAGCCGTCCGGGCCCGGCCAGGCCCCCGCGGATCGCGCCCCCCGGCATCCCTGGGAGTCCGCCGCCATGGCGCGGGCCGCCTCCGACCCCTTCCCCCAACCCCCGCTCACCTGGCTGACCGCCACCGCCGGCGGCCGCCCCTGGTACGCCACGGCCGACGACGTCCACCGCCCGATCCGCGGCTTCACGTCCGACGCGGCCGTCGCGCCCGGCGAGTCCGTGGCCTTCCGGGTCACCGTGGAGCCTCCGAGGCCGTTCACCGTCGAGGTGTACCGGGTCGGCCACTACGCGGGCCACGGGGCCGCGCGGATGGCGGCCAGTCCGCCGCTGGACGGGCTGGTGCAGCCCCCGCCGCTGGTCGCGGAGCGGGCCGTGTCGTGTCACCACTGGTGGATCTCCTGGCGGCTGGACGTGCCCCCGCACTGGCCGCCGGGCGCCTACGTCGCCGTGCTGGCCACGGGCGACGGGCAGCGGGCGCACGTGCCGTTCACCGTCCGCGACGGCACCGCCGCCGACCTGCTGGTGGTCCTCCCCGACCTCACCTGGCAGGCGCACAACGTCTACCCGGAGGACGGCCGCACCGGCGCCGGGCTCCGGCATGCCTGGGACGAGCGCGGACGGCTGCTCGGCGAGGAGGGCGCGGCCGTCACCGTCAGCGCCGACCGCCCGTACGCGGGCACGGGCCTGCCGCCCGACGTCGGGCACGTCTACGACGTCATCCGCTGGGCCGAGCGCTACGGCTACGACCTCGGCTACGCCCACGCCACCGACCTGCACGCCGGCCGCGTCGACCCCACCCGCTACCGCGGCCTGGTCTTCCCCGGCCCGGACCGGTACTGGTCCGCCCCCCTGCGCCGCGCCGTCGAGGCCGCCCGCGACGCCGGTACCTCACTCGTCTTCCTCGGCGCCGGCGCCCTGGCCCGGCAGATCGGGACCGCGCCCTCGCCGGCCGGCCCCGACCGGCTGCTGACCTGCCGCAGGCAGCGCGCCGGCGGCCGTGCCGTCCCCTGGCGGGACACCGCCCCCGAGCAGCAGCTCCTCGGCATCCAGCACGCCGGCCACGTCCCCCGTCCCGCCCCCCTCGTGGTCCGCAACACCGATCACTGGCTGTGGGAGTGCACCGGCGCCGCCGAGGGCGACGAGCTGCCCGGCCTGGTCGCGGGCGACGCCGACCGCTACCACCCGCGCACCGCCCTCCCCCCGCACACCGAACGGATCCTGCTCGCCCACTCCCCGTACCGCGACGCCGACGGGGTCCGCCGCCACCAGGAGACCTCGCTCTACCGGGCGCCCGGCGGCGCCCTGGTCTTCGCCTCGGGCACCTCCGGCTGGGCACCCGCCCTGGACCGGCCCGGCCACACCGACCCACGCGTCCAGCGCGCCACCGCCAACCTCTTGGACCACATCTGCAAACGGGCCTGACCCCCACTCCGAGCGGGCAGGCGCATACGGCAGAATCAAGGCGTTTGGACAAACCACCAGGAGGACGCGTGTCCGGATTCGTCGAGAAGCCCGAACCGGTCGAGGTGCCGGGCCTTGTGCATCTGCACACCGGCAAGGTGCGCGACCTCTACCGCGACGCGGAAGGCCGACTGGTGATGGTCGCCAGCGACCGCATGTCCGCCTACGACTGGGTGCTGCCCACCGAGATCCCGGACAAGGGCCGCATCCTCACCCAACTGTCCCTGTGGTGGTTCGACCGCCTCACCGACCTCGTCCCGCACCACGTCCTCTCCACCGAGCTGCCGCCCGGCGCCCCCGCCGACTGGGCGGGCCGGACGCTCGTCTGCCGCTCCCTCGACATGCTCCCGGTCGAGTGCGTGGCCCGCGGCCACCTGGCCGGCTCCGGGCTGCGGGAGTACGAGGAGAACCGCACCGTCTGCGGACTCGCCCTGCCCGAGGGCCTGACCGACGGCGCCGAACTCCCCTCCCCGATCTTCACCCCCGCCACCAAGGCGGAGGTCGGCGAGCACGACGAGAACGTCTCGTACGAGGAGGTGGCCCGGCGCGTCGGCGCGGAGACGGCCGCCGAACTCCGCCAGATCACCCTCGCCGTCTACGACCGCGCCCGCGCCATCGCCCGCGACCGGGGCATCGTCCTCGCCGACACCAAGTTCGAGTTCGGCCGCGCGGAGGACGGCGAGCTGGTCCTCGCGGACGAGGTCCTCACCCCCGACTCCTCCCGCTTCTGGCCCGCCGACCAGTGGCAGCCGGGCCGCCCGCAGCCGTCGTTCGACAAGCAGTACATCCGCGACTGGCTCACCTCGCCCGCCGCCGGCTGGGACCGGCACGGCCAACTCCCGCCGCCCCCGCTGCCGGAGGACGTCGTCGAGCAGACGCGCGCCCGCTACGTGGAGGCGTACGAGCGGCTGACGCTCACCCGCTGGACGTGACGCCCCCGGGCGGGCCCCTCGGGGCCCGCCCGCCCCGGCGCTCGCGGTGGAACCGGTGCTCGCAGCGGGCCCGGCGCTGGCGGTGGAACCGGTGCTCGCGGCGGAACCGGTGCTCGCAGCGGAACCGGCAGCTCACGGTGGACCCGGGTGCTCACGGCGGGCTCGGTGCTCGCAGCGGAACCGGCAGCTCACGGTGGAACCCGGGGTGAGCACAGTGCAGTCCGGCACCCACAGCGCACCCGACGCCCACAAGGGAGCCCCCTGGCCGCGGCGCGGTCCCGGCGCTCACGGCGCGGACCCGGCCCCCACGGCGCAGTCCTAAGAGATCTCTCAGACTCCCTCTGCCACAGTGGGACACCATGGCCGCTCCTGTCCCGCCCGTCAGCCCCGCCGTGCTCGTCGTCGACGACGACCCCGAGGTCCGCGCCGCCGTCGTCGACGGTCTCGCCGTCGAGGGGTACGACGTCCGGTCCGCCGCCGACGGGCTCGCGGCCCTCTCCGCGGTGGCGGCCGCCCAGCCCGCCGTGATCGTCCTCGACCTCGCCATGCCCGTCCTCGACGGCCTCGCCGTCTGCCGCCGGCTGCGCGATCTCGGCGACCGCACGCCGATCCTCGTCCTCACCGCCCGGGACGCCGTCTCCGACCGGGTCGCGGGCCTCGACGCCGGGGCCGACGACTACCTCGTCAAACCGTTCGCCCTGGACGAGCTGCTGGCCCGGCTGCGCGCCCTGCTGCGCCGTGCCGCCCCCGGTCCGGCCGGCGGCGCCGACGCCCACCACGGCGCGGCGGAGCGCCTGCGGTACGCCGACCTCACCGTGGACCCCGTCACCCGGACCGGTGACCGCGGCGGAGTGCCCCTGGAGTTCACCCGCACCGAGTTCACCCTGCTGGAGCTGTTCCTCCGCAACCCGGGCCAGGTACTGCCCCGCGACACCATCCAGCAGCACGTGTGGGGCGCCGACTTCGGCCCCGAGTCCAACTCGCTCTCGGTCTACATCGGTTACCTGCGCCGCAAGCTGGAGGCGGGCGGCGCGCCCCGCCTGCTGCACACCGTGCACGGCGTCGGCTACCGGCTGGCCGCGCAGTGACCCCCGGCCCCCTCACCCGCCTCCGCCGCCGCCCGCTGCGCACCCGGCTGGCCGTCGTCACCTCCGCCGCCGTGGCGCTCGTCGCGCTGGGCGTGCTGGCCGCCGCGTACGTGGTGATCCGCTACGAGATCCGGAACCAGTTGGACCTCCAGCTCAAGCAGCAGGCCGGCACCCTCGTCCAGCAGGCGCGCGCCGGCGGCACCGGCGTGCTCTACGCCGAGTGCGCCTGGCTGGCCGCGCCCGCCTGCGCCCAGGTCGTCCCCGCCGATCCGGCCGCGCCCGGGCAGCGCGGCCTGGTGCTGCCCGTCACCGGCGCCACCCGCCGCGTCGCCGCCGGCACGCTCGGCGCCCACTACAGCGACATCGTCCGCGACGGCCGCTCGCTGCGGATGCTCACCACCCCACTCGGTCAGGGCCGGGCCCTGCAGGTCGCGGTCCGCTCGGACACCGTCGACAAGGGCGTCGAACAGGCCGGGCTGCTGCTCGGCGCGGTCGGCGGCGGAGGAGTGCTGCTGGCGGCCGGGCTCGGCTACGCCGCGTCGCGGACCGCCCTGCGCCCGGTCTCCCGGCTCACCGCCACCGCCGAGCGCATCGCCGCCACCCGCGACCCGGCCCACCGGATCACCCTGCCACCGGACGAGGAGCGCTCCCGGGACGAGATCACCCGGCTCGCCACCAGCTTCAACACCATGCTGGCCGAGCTGGAGGACGCGGTCGCCGCCCAGCGCCGGCTCGTCGCCGACGCCTCGCACGAACTGCGCACCCCGCTCACCGCCCTCCGTACCAACGCCGAACTCCTCGCCCGCGCCGAACGGCTCACTCCCGCCCAGCGCGACCGGGCGGCCGGCGCCCTGGGCCGCCAGCTCCGCGAGGTGACCGGCCTCGTCAACGACCTGATCGAGCTGGCCCGCGACGAGGAGCCGCGCCAACTCGTCGAGCGGGTACGGCTCGACCTGCTCACGGAACGCTGTGTGGCCGCCGCGCGCGGTCACTGGCCGGCCACACCGTTCGCCCTGGACGCCGGGGGAGCGGCGGACGTCACCGTGCCGGGCGTCCCCGCCCGCCTCGCCCGGCTGCTGGCCAACCTCCTGGACAACGCGGCCAAGTTCAGTCCGCCCGGCGCCGCCGTCGAGGTGCGCCTGGACCGGCGCCCGGACGCGGTGGAGCTCACCGTCCGGGACCACGGGCCCGGCATCTCGGACGAGGACCGGCCGCACGTCTTCGACCGCTTCTACCGGTCCCGGCAGGCCCGCGCCCTGCCCGGCTCGGGGCTCGGCCTGGCCATGGCCCGGCAGATCGCCCGCGCGCACGGCGCGGACCTCACGGCGGAACGGCCGGAGAACGGGCCGGGCGCCCTCTTCCGCCTGCGCTTCCCGGACGGGGAGTGAACCACCGGCATAGGGAGTGAACCGCCGGCATGGGCAGGGGACCACCGGCCGCATGCCCCCGGCAACCGGGACACGACGAAGGCCCCGGTCACAGGACCGGGGCCTTCACACTGAGCGGACGACGAGGCTCGAACTCGCGACCTCAACCTTGGCAAGGTTGCGCTCTACCAACTGAGCTACGTCCGCGTGCTTCCGACCGGCTTCACCGGGCGGCGCGGGTACCACTATAGCCAACCCTGAGCCCGTGCGATGCGCGCCGCCGCGTGCCGGTTCTCCGCACCGAGCTTCGCGGCCGCCGCGGAGAGGTAGTTCCGGACCGTCCCCGGCGTCAGCCGGGCCCGCTCCGCGATCTCCGCGATCGGCGCCCCGTCCTCCGCCAGTTCCAGCAGTTCGGCCTCCCGGGCGGTCAGCGGCGAGTCGCCCGCGCTGATCGCGTCGGCCGCCAACTCCGGGTCGACATAACGGCTTCCCGCGTGCACGGTACGGATGATCTCGGCGAGCCGCCGGGCCGAGACGGTCTTCGGGACGAACCCCCGGACGCCCGCCTCCAGGGCCCGCTTCAGGTGCCCGGGCCGCCCGTGACCGGTCACGATCATGGTGCGGCAGTCCGGTACTTCGGCCCGCAGGGCTGTGGCCACTGTCACACCGTCCGCTCCCGGCATCTGGAGGTCCAGAACCGCCACGTCGGGCCGGTACGCCCGGGCCATGGCGATCGCCTCCGTCCCCGAGGCGGCCTCCGCGACCACCCGGAGGTCGTCCTCCAGCCCCAGCAGGGCGGCGAGCGCGCCCCGGATGAGGTGTTCGTCGTCGGCGAGCAGCAGGGTGATCACGCGTTTCCTCCACGGTCCCGGGTGAGTCCGGCGGGCTCCGGCGGGGCACCCGGCTCCCCGGCCTCCCCGTCGGCGGCCCGTTCGGCCCCGGGTTTCCCGACGGCCGGCACGCCCCGCCCGCCGTCCCCGGCCGCCGGGACGTCGGTCGGGGGAAGGTCCGCCGCCGAGCGGCCGGCCGCCGGGGCCCCGGCCTTGGGATCGCCCGCCGCCGGCCCGTCGGTCACCGGACCTCCGGTCACCGAAATGCCCCGTTCCACACCGCCGGCCACCGGAGCACCTACCTCCGTCACACCCGCCGCAGGGCTCTCCTCCACCACCGGCGGCACCTCCACCGCCGTCAGCGGCACCTCCACCGTCAGCCGGAACGCCCCCCGGCCCCGGTGCCCGGCCGCCAGCGTGCCCCCAAGCGCCGTCACCCGCTCGCGCAGTCCCGCCAACCCCGAGCCGCCCGAACCGTCGGCATCCTCCGCACGGCCCGAGCCGCTCCGGTCGCCGGAGGCCCCGTCGTTCTCCATCACCAGCACCGCCGACGCCCCGACGACCCGCAGCCGTACCGCGCAGCGCCGGGCGTCCGCGTGCCGCAGCACGTTCGTCGTGCCCTCGCGCACCACCCACGCCAGGACGGACTGCACCGCGTCCGGCAGCGTGCCCTGGGAGCCGTCGTCGATGCGGCAGACGATCCCCGCCGCGCCCAGCACCCCGCGCGCCCCGACCAGTTCCGTGTGCAGGTCCGCCCGCCGGTAGCCGCGCACCAGCTCGCGCATGTCGCGCTGCGCGTCCCGCGCCACGCGCTGCACCTCGGCCATCTGCTCCAGCGCGGCCGGCGAACCCCGGCGGGCGAGCTCGGCCGCGAGCTCGCTCTTGAGGGCGATCACGGTGAGGTTGCGTCCGAGGACGTCGTGCATGTCCCGGCCGAAGCGCAGCCGTTCCTCCGCGACGGCCAGCCGCGCCTGGACGGTCCGGGCGTTCTCCGCCTCCCACATCACCGCCAGCATCCAGCCCGTGCTGCGCACGGTGGCCAGCGCCCACAGGGCGGCGAACCAGACCATCACCATGGTGATCGCCGCGCCGACGGGCCGGCCGCCGAACGGCAGGATGGTGAGGGCCGCCGCGACGCCGCCCAGCAGGCACCACCACAGGTACGTCCGCACCCGGGGCGCCAGCAGGCTGAGCGAGCCGAAGAAGACCAGTTCCCCGCCCATCAGCGCCATAGGGCGCGAGGTGAGGTGCTCCGGCCCGTCCGTCCGCACCAGGGCGACCAACTGCACGACGGAGAGGAAGAGGAGCACGCCGGAGAACGCCATCCACCGCCAGGGCGCGGGGTGCCGCATCCGGTAGTGCTCCAGCGCCCGCCGGAACAGCACCGCGCCCACGCCGCACTGCGCCCAGCCGAGCAGCAGCAGGACGATGTCACCGGTGCGGAAGTCGTCGGAGTCGCCGAAGAGGGCGAGCGTGGGAGTGAGCGGGAAGACACCCGGCAGCAGGTACAGCGTCCAGCGCATGTAGCTGTCGACCTGGGCGATCCTGCTCCGTCCCCGCCAGCCGCCGACGCGCGTCCGTACCCCTGTGACGCCCTTGGCCCCCCCGGCCCCCATGATCATCCCCTTGGTCGTCGGACACGAAAAAGACCCCGGTCACGGGGACCGGGGTCTTTTCATGGAGCGGACGACGAGGCTCGAACTCGCGACCTCAACCTTGGCAAGGTTGCGCTCTACCAACTGAGCTACGTCCGCATGTGCTCCGCGCTTCCGTGCGGTGCGAACACCACTCTACCTGATCCACCAAGGTGGTCGGGACGAGCGATGAGAGCGGGTGACAGGGATCGCACACTGCGCCTCCCCCTTGGAAAGGGGGCGCTCTACTACTGAGCTACACCCGCGCGACCATTCCCCGGGCCACGAACGTGGCCGGTGAACGGCTGGAGCGGGTGACAGGAATCGCACACTGCGTCTCCCTCTTGGAAAGAGGGCGCTCTGCTACTGAGCTACACCCGCGCGTCCACTCGTCCGGCCACCGAAGCGGCCGACGAACGGCGAGAGCGGGTGACAGGGATCGCACACTGCGCCTCCCCCTTGGAAAGGGGGCGCTCTACTACTGAGCTACACCCGCGCGTCTCGTGGGCTTCGGCCTTTCGGCCTCGCCCCTCGGCGTGTTCCAGACTCTAGCGGATCATGTGGGGGGGAATGCAAATCCGGTGCGGGGGCCGGAATCTGAGGGGTGGCCGGATCCGTCCGCCCCGCTCCGGGGGAGGGGGGCGCGGTTCACTCCTGAGGGGGGCGCCCCTCAGGGGCCGGAGGGGGGCTGAGCCGGCGCGGCCGGCCTCTCCGCCCCTCCTGCCCCTCCCGCCCCGGGAGCCGGTGGGCGGCTCAGTTCGCCGATTCGAACGCCTCGTAGACCTTCTTGGGGATCCGCCCGCGCGGCGGCACCTCCATGCCGTGCGAACGGGCCCAGGCCCGGACGGCCGCCGGGTCCGGCTCGACGGAGGTCCGGCGGTACGCCTTCCCGGAACGGGAGCGCTTCCGGCCGGCCTCCAGGTAAGGCTCCAGGGCGTGCCGGAGTTTCTTCGCATTGGCGGTGCTGAGGTCGATCTCGTACGACTTGCCGTCGATGCCGAAGGTGACGGTCTCCGCGGCCTCGCCCCCGTCGATGTCATCAAAGAGCGTCACTACCACACGCTGCGCCACGGAATGGGTCCTTTCAGCCTGTATCGCCACGCTGACCTGCGGCGATGCATGGGTTTAGGTGGTTCTCGGGCAATGCCTTTTCCGGCGTTGCGCAAAGGATATTGCCCGACGGGGCCCAGTTAATTCCGTCAGCCCGCCCGGGTGCAATGGGAACCGTGTGGTCTTCCGGTGTTTTTCCCGGATTTTTTCGACGGAGGCCGGTGGAGAGGGCGGGGTAAAGCGCCCGGACCGTCCGTGATATCTACCCGCGTAGATTTTCGAGCCAGGTACGCTGGCTTCACCGCTTCAGCTCACGCACCACACCACCGGGAGTGCCAGTGGCACGCGTCGTAGTCGACGTCATGCTCAAGCCGGAGATCCTCGACCCGCAGGGGCAGGCGGTGCAGCGCGCGCTGCCACGCCTGGGCTTCGAGGGGATCGCCGATGTCCGTCAGGGCAAGCGATTTGAACTCGAGGTGGAGGGCCCGGTCGACGACGCCGCCCTCGCCCGGATCCACGAGATGGCGGAAACGTTTCTCGCCAACACCGTGATCGAGGACTTCACCGTGCGGGTCGACTCGTGACGTCCCGCCCGTCGCCCACCGCCACCCTTCACGGAGGCCCTTCGGGCCGCGGCAACATCCGAGTAGGGGTCGTCACCTTCCCCGGCACCCTCGACGACCGCGACACCCAGCGCGCCGTCCGCATCGCCGGCCTGGAGCCCGTACCCCTCTGGCACCGCGACAAGGACCTCAGGCAGGTCGACGCGGTCGTCCTGCCCGGCGGCTTCTCCTACGGCGACTACCTGCGGGCCGGTGCCATCTCCCGCTTCTCGCCGGTGATGGAGACCGTCATCGAGCAGGCGAAGGCCGGCATGCCGGTCCTCGGCATCTGCAACGGCTTCCAGGTCCTCACCGAGACCCACCTGCTGCCCGGTGCGATGCTCCGCAACAACCACCTGCACTTCATCTGCCGCGACCAGAGGCTCCGCGTCGAGAACGCGGACACCGCCTGGACGGCCGACTACGAGGCCGGCCAGGAGATCTCCGTCCCGCTGAAGAACATCGACGGCCGCTATGTGGCCGACGAGCGGACCCTGGACGAGCTGGAGGCCGAGGGCCGGGTGGTCTTCCGCTACCTGGGCGGCAACCCCAACGGCTCGCTCCGCGACATCGCCGGCATCACCAACGCCGCGGGCAACGTCGTCGGCCTGATGCCGCACCCCGAGCACGCGGTCGAGCCGCTGATCGGCACGGGCGGCACGGACGGGCTCGGATTCTTCACCTCGCTCCTCAAGAAGCTGGTCAACGCCTGATGACTCTCGACACCGTCAAGCACGCCGCCGAGACTCCCGACACCGAGCAGCCCTGGGCCGAACTCGGTCTCAAGCAGGACGAGTACGAGCGCATCCGTGCCATCCTCGGCCGTCGCCCCACCGGCGCCGAGCTCGCCATGTACTCGGTGATGTGGTCCGAGCACTGCTCGTACAAGTCCAGCAAGGTCCACCTCCGCCAGTTCGGTGAGAAGGCCCCGGAGAACGATGCCCTCCTCGTCGGCATCGGCGAGAACGCCGGCGTCGTGGACGTCGGCCAGGGCTACGCGGTCACCTTCAAGGTCGAGTCGCACAACCACCCGTCGTACATCGAGCCCTACCAGGGCGCGGCCACCGGCGTCGGCGGCATCGTCCGCGACATCCTCGCGATGGGCGCCCGCCCGGTCGCCGTGATGGACCCGCTGCGCTTCGGTGCCGCCGACCACCCCGACACCAAGCGCGTCCTGCCGGGCGTCGTCGCGGGCATCGGCGGCTACGGCAACTGCCTGGGCCTGCCCAACATCGGCGGCGAGGTCGTCTTCGATCCCTGCTACCAGGGCAACCCGCTGGTCAACGCGCTCTGCGTGGGCGTGATGAAGCACGAGGACATCCACCTCGCCAAGGCCTCCGGCACCGGCAACAAGGTCGTCCTCTACGGCGCCCGCACCGGCGGCGACGGCATCGGCGGCGTCTCCGTCCTCGCGTCCGAGACCTTCGACTCGACCGGCCCCGCCAAGCGCCCGGCCGTCCAGGTCGGCGACCCCTTCCAGGAGAAGCTCCTCATCGAGTGCACCCTGGAGCTCTTCCGCGAGGACCTCGTCGAGGGCATCCAGGACCTCGGCGGCGCCGGCCTCTCCTGCGCCACCAGCGAGCTGGCCTCGGCCGGTTCCGGCGGCATGCGCGTCGAGCTGGACACCGTCCCGCTGCGCGACGCCACGCTCTCGCCCGAGGAAATCCTCATGAGCGAGTCGCAGGAGCGCATGTGCGCGATCGTCGAACCCGGCAAGATCGACCGCTTCCTGGAGATCTGCGAGAAGTGGGACGTCATCGCCACCGTCATCGGTGAGGTCACCGACGGCGAGCGGCTGGAGATCTTCTGGCACGGCGAGCAGATCGTCGACGTCCCGCCGCGCACCGTCGCCCACGAGGGCCCGGTCTACGAGCGCCCGTACGCCCGCCCCGCGTGGCAGGACGCCCTCCAGGCCGACGGCGCCGACAAGCTGCCCCGGCCGGAGACGGCCGAGGAGCTGCGCGCCCAGGTCCTGAAGGTCGTCTCCTCCCCGAACCAGGCGTCCAAGTCCTGGATCACCGGCCAGTACGACCGCTTCGTCCAGGGCAACACGGTGCTCGCCCAGCCCGAGGACTCCGGCATGGTCCGGATCGACGAGGAGACCGGCCTCGGCGTCGCCGTCGCCACCGACGGCAACGGCCGCTACGCCAAGCTCGACCCGTACGCGGGCGCGCAGCTCGCGCTGGCCGAGTCGTACCGCAACGTGGCCGCCACCGGCGCCCGCCCGCTGGCGATCTCCAACTGCCTCAACTTCGGCTCCCCGGAGGACCCGGGCGTCATGTGGCAGTTCGCCGAGGCCACCCGCGGCCTGGCGGACGGCTGCCTGGAGCTCGGCACGCCCGTCACCGGCGGCAACGTCTCGCTGTACAACCAGACCGGTGAGACCGCCATCCACCCGACGCCCGTCGTCGCCGTGCTGGGCGTCATCGACGACGTCGCCCGCCGTACGCCGATGGCCTTCGCCGAGGAGGGCCAGCTCCTCTACCTCCTGGGCGACACCAAGGACGAACTGGGCGGCTCCGCCTGGTCCCAGGTGATCCACGACCACCTCGGCGGCCTGCCGCCGGCCGTGGACCTGGCCCGGGAGAAGCTCCTCGCCGAGATCCTCATCTCGGCCTCCCGCGACGGGATGGTGGACGCGGCGCACGACCTGTCGGACGGCGGCCTCGTCCAGGCGGTCGTGGAGTCCTGCCTGCGCGGCGGGAAGGGCGCGCGGCTCGTCGTCCCGGACGGCCTGGACGCGTTCACCTTCCTGTTCTCGGAGTCGGCGGGACGGGCGGTCGTCTCCGTGCCGCGCAGCGAGGAGCTCCGGTTCACGGACATGTGCGGGGCGCGGGGCCTGCCCGCGACGCGGATCGGTGTCGTGGACGGTGATTCCGTCGAGGTCCAGGGTCACTTCACGCTGCCGCTGGCGGAGCTGCGCGAGGCGCACGAGGCGACGCTGCCGGGGCTGTTCGGGTAGGAGGTCTCCCAAACCGCGCTCCGCGCGGTTGTCCTCAAACGCCGGACAGGCTGAGTGGTGCGCCCGGGCGCGCTATCAAGCCCGTCCGGCGTTTGAGGACGAGCGGCGGAGCCGCGACAAGGGGGTCTGGGGCTCAGCCCCAGGAATCGGCGAAGTGGGGGTCCCCCCTCTGGGGGAGGGACCGGGGCTCGACTCCTCGGTGGCCGCACCCCGCGGCAGCCGCACCGCCAGAACCAGCGCGAGCACCATCGCCCCCGCCGCGCAGAGGAACACCACGTCCACCGCGGACGTGAACGCCGCGACCGCATCGACGCGTTCGCCGCCACGCAGGGACGCGATCCCGCTCGCCGACCCACCCGGCCCCTCCGCCGCGTACACCCGCGCCAGCACCGTCCCGAACAAAGCGGTCCCCAGCGCACTGCCCAGCGTCTGGAAGAAGCGGATTCCCGTGGTGGCGACCCCGAGCCGGTGCCGGGGCACGGCCTGCTGCACCATGACGATGAGCTGCCCCAGAAGCTGCCCGAACCCGACGCCCAGCAGCAGCATCTCGCCGCGCACGGCCCACAGGTCGGTGCCCGTGCCGGACAGTGCGAGCAGCCCCACGGCGACGCCGGCGCAGACCGTGCCGGAGAGCACGGTGGTCCGCGGCGCCCGGCCGAACCGGGCGACCAGCAGTCCGACGCCGGTCATGCCGAAGGCCAGGGGGAGCATGAAGAGGCCGGCGTCGGTCGGTGTGACGCCCCGGGCGATCTGCAGGTAGAGCATCACGTAGACGATCGAGCCCATGAAGGCCACCCCCGAGAGGGCCTGCACGGCGAAGGCGAGCCGCACCGTCCGGACGCGGAACAGCCCGAGCGGCAGCACCGGTTCGGCCGCCGTGGCCTGCCGCCATACGAAGAGGGCCAGCAGGACCACCGCCCCGCCGATCAGTCCGAGCACCAACGGCGAGCCCCACGCGTACTTCCGGCCGCCCCACTCGGTGACCAGCAGCAGCGTGGTGGAGAAGGCGGCGGCCAGCGCGGCACCGAGGTAGTCGAGGCGGTGCCGGGTGCCGGGCGCGGGGAGGCGGAGGACCACCGCGGAGACGGTGAGCACGGCGATGCCCAGGGGCAGGTTGACGTAGAAGATCCAGCGCCAGTCGGCGTGGGCGGCGAGGTACGCGCCGAGCAGCGGGCCGACGGCCATGCCGGCGCCGGCGACGAGACCGCCGACGGCGGAGCCCTTGCCGGCGCCCTGCTTCGCGGGGTCCTTCAACTGGGCGATGACGACCATGGTGACGCTCATCAGCCCACCGCCGCCGATGCCCTGCACGGCCCGGAAGGCGATGAGCTGCTCCATCGAGCCGGCCATGCCGCAGAGCGCCGATCCGACGAGGAAGACCGTCACCGCGCCCAGGAAGACGCGCTTGGCCCCCAGGGTGTCGCAGAGCTTGCCGTACAGCGGCAGGGCGGCGGTGGCCGCGAGGGCGAACGCCGTGATCAGCCAGGGGATGCGGTCGATGCCGTGGGCCGGGTCGAGGTCCTCGGCGATGGGGACGGTGACGGCCGAGACGATGTTCTGGTCGAGCACGGCCAGCAGCATCGTCACCAGGCAGACGACGAAGCCGATGCGCCGCCGGGCGGCGGTCATGGGTGTGGTCATGGGGGACAGCCTGGAGCAAGAATGTGTACTCAGTCAATACTTTGGTTCGGCTCAAAATTCATCCTGGTACAGTTCCGGTATGACGCAAGGGCAGCCGGGGCTGCGGGAACGCAAGAAGCTCCAGACCCGCCAGAAGCTGATGCGGGTCGCCGTCGAACTCTTCGAGGAACGCGGCTACGACAAGGTCTCCGTCGCCGAGATCGCCGCCGCCGCGGAGGTCTCGAAGATGACGGTCTTCAACTACTGCGGCAGCAAAGAGGACATCCTCGTCGGCGCCCTGGAGGACCACGTCGACGACGTCGCCCGTGCCGTCCGCGAACGCGCCCCCGGCGAGTCCGTGGTGCGCGCGGTCCGCCGGCAGTACCTCGACGCCTTCGACGCCTCCGACCCGGCGGTCGGCATGTCCGACGCCCCCTTCGCCCTCCGGCTGCGCCGGATCATCGTCGAGACCCCCGTCCTGCTGGCCCGCGCCCGGGAGATCGCCCACCGCAGCGAGTGGCTGCTCGCCGACGAACTGGCCGCTTTCGGCGACCCGGCCATGGCCCGCGTCGTCGCCGGCCAGATCATCGGGCTGCGGTACGGCCTCGTGGCCCTCAACCAGCGGCGGATGCTGGCCGGGGAGACCGCCGCTTCCTTCGCCGGCGAGGCCCGGGAGCTGGCGGAACGGGCCTTCGACATGCTGGAGTTCGGCCTCGGCGACTATGGAGTGGAGCGGCCGGCCACGGCGGGCTGACCACGTCATCGGTCCGCCCGCCCGTGCTGGTTACGCTCACCCCATGACCGCCGCGCAGCGCAAGCCGAAGCCCCGCACCTACGACCCCGCCAAGGTCCGGGCCGCCCTGGACGGGCAGTTGACCTCCCTGCGCGGGGCGGTGACCGCACTCTGCGCGGGCCCGGACGCCGCCGCGTCCCTGGCGGCGGCCACCCCCCTGGGCGACTGGACGGTCCGCGACCTGATCGCGCATATCGCCCTCGCCCTGGAGTCCCTGCCCGTCCGCCTCGCCGAGCCCGCGCCCGGCCCCGCCGCATCCCGGGTGGACCTGCGCGGCTACCTGTCCGCCATGCGGTCCGGGGCCGAGCCCGTCGCGGCCGCCGCGCCGGCCGCCGCCCGCGCCCTGGGCGACGAACCGGGCGCCGTGGCGGCACGGTTGGACGAAGCGGCCGGCCGGCTCTCCGCCGCCGTCGCGGCCGCCGACCCCGCCGCGCCGCTCGCCACCGTGCTCGGCCCCATGACCGTCGGGGACTACACGCTCACCCGGCTCCTGGAGGCGGTCGTCCACGCCGACGACCTGGCCGCGGCCACCGGAGTCCCCTTCACCCACGACCGGCAGGCCCTGGCCGCGGTCACCCGGATGCTGGCCGACGCGCTGGCCGCCGCGGCGCCCGGCGGCTCGGTGGAGGTCCGGATCCCGCCGTTCGCCGTCGTCCAGTGCGTCGAGGGCCCCCGGCACACCCGCGGCACCCCGCCGAACGTCGTCGAGACCGACCCGCTGACCTGGATCCGGCTGGCCTCCGGCCGTGCGGGCTGGGCGGACGCGGTCGAGGACGCGCTGGTCACCGCGAGCGGCGAACGGGCCGATCTGTCCGGACAACTCCCTTTGTTCGGCTGAGCGCCCGGGCGTTCGGCCGCCCGTTGTGTGACGGGGCGTGGCTGTCCGTGGTGTGAGCCATCCCCGGCCGTCCCCGGTTCGGATGAACCTCGTCCCTGCCATAGACTCGAGGTGTGCCTCGTGGTGACGGACGACTCAACCACGACCTGCTCCCCGGCGAGAAGGGCCCCCAGGACGCTTGCGGCGTCTTCGGTGTCTGGGCTCCGGGTGAAGAGGTCGCCAAACTCACCTATTTCGGGCTGTATGCGCTGCAGCACCGTGGACAGGAGTCCGCGGGCATCGCGGTGAGCAACGGCTCCCAGATCCTGGTCTTCAAGGACATGGGCCTGGTCTCCCAGGTCTTCGACGAGACCTCCCTCGGCTCACTGAGCGGCCACATCGCCGTGGGCCACGCCCGGTACTCCACCACCGGGGCCTCGGTGTGGGAGAACGCCCAGCCGACCTTCCGCGCGACCGCCCACGGCTCCATCGCCCTCGGTCACAACGGCAACCTGGTCAACACGGCCGAGCTGGCCGAGATGGTCGCCGCGCTGCCGCGCGACGGCGGCCGGGCCACCCAGGTCGCCGCGACCAACGACACGGACCTGGTCACCGCCCTGCTCGCCGGCCAGACCGACGACGACGGCAAGCCGCTGACCGTCGAGGAGTCGGCCGCCAAGGTCCTCCCCGCCGTCCAGGGCGCCTTCTCGCTCGTCTTCATGGACGAGCACACCCTCTACGCCGCCCGCGACCCGCAGGGCATCCGCCCGCTGGTCCTCGGCCGGCTGGAGCGCGGCTGGGTGGTCGCCTCCGAGACCGCCGCCCTGGACATCGTCGGCGCGGCGTTCGTCCGCGAGGTCGAGCCCGGCGAGCTCGTCGCCATCGACGAGAACGGCGTCCGGACCAGCCGGTTCGCCGAGGCCCGCCCCAAGGGCTGCGTCTTCGAGTACGTCTACCTGGCCCGCCCCGACACCGACATCGCGGGCCGCAACGTCTACCTCTCCCGGGTCGAGATGGGCCGCAGGCTCGCCGCCGAGGCCCCGGCCGAGGCCGACCTCGTGATAGCGACCCCGGAGTCCGGCACCCCGGCAGCCGTCGGCTACGCCGAGGCCAGCGGGATCCCCTACAGCGCGGGCCTGGTCAAGAACAGCTACGTCGGCCGGACCTTCATCCAGCCCAGCCAGACCATCCGCCAGCTCGGCATCCGGCTGAAGCTCAACCCGCTGAAGGAGGTCATCCGCGGCAAGCGCCTGGTCGTCGTGGACGACTCCATCGTCCGCGGGAACACCCAGCGCGCCCTCGTCCGGATGCTCCGCGAGGCCGGCGCCGCCGAGGTCCACATCCGGATCTCGTCCCCGCCGATCAAGTGGCCCTGCTTCTTCGGCATCGACTTCGCCACCCGCGCCGAGCTGATCGCCAACGGGATGACGGTCGACGAGATCGGCAAGTCCCTCGGCGCCGACTCCCTGGCGTACATCTCCATCGACGGCATGATCGAGGCGACCGCCATCCCCAAGTCGAACCTCTGCCGCGCCTGCTTCGACGGCGAGTACCCGATGGACCTGCCCGACCCCGAGCTGCTCGGCAAGCATCTGCTGGAGACCGAGCTCGCAGGCGGCCACGACGCCGCGGACGCCCTGCGCCGCCCGTAAGAACGACACGAAAGATCTCGAGACCCACATGTCTGCAGAGACCACCGGTGCCAGCTACGCAAGCGCGGGCGTCGACATCGAGGCGGGCGACCGCGCCGTCGAACTCATGAAGGAATGGGTGAAGAAGGCCGGCCGCCCCGAGGTCGTCGGCGGCCTCGGCGGCTTCGCCGGCCTCTTCGACGCGAGCGCCCTCAAGCGCTACGAGCGACCGCTCCTCGCCTCCGCCACCGACGGCGTCGGCACCAAGGTGGACATCGCCCGCCGCATGGGCGTCTACGACACCATCGGCCACGACCTGGTCGGCATGGTCGTCGACGACCTCGTGGTCTGCGGCGCCGAGCCGCTGTTCATGACCGACTACATCTGCGTCGGCAAGGTCCACCCCGAGCGGGTCGCCGCGATCGTGAAGGGCATCGCCGAGGGCTGCACCCTCGCGGGCTGCGCCCTGGTCGGCGGCGAGACCGCCGAGCACCCGGGACTGCTCGGTGCCGACGAGTTCGACGTGGCCGGTGCGGGCACCGGCGTGGTCGAGGCCGACCGGCTGCTCGGCGCCGACCGGGTCCGGGCGGGTGACGTCGTCATCGCGATGGCCTCCTCCGGACTTCACTCGAACGGGTACTCGCTGGTACGCCATGTGCTCCTGGACCGGGCCGGCTGGACGCTGGACCGCGAGGTCCCGGAGCTCGGCCGCACCCTCGGCGAGGAGCTGCTGGAGCCGACCCGGATCTACTCGCTGGACTGCCTGGCGCTCACCCGGACGACCGAGGTGCACGCGTTCTCGCACATCACCGGCGGCGGGCTCGCCAACAACCTCGCCCGGGTGATCCCCGACCACCTGCACGCGGACGTCGACCGCGCGACCTGGACGCCGGACCCGGTCTTCGGCCTGGTCGGCGAGGTCGGCTCGGTCGAGCGGGCGGAACTGGAGAAGACCCTCAACATGGGCGTCGGCATGATGGCCGTCGTGCCCGCGGAGTCGGTCGACGCCGCGCTGACCACGCTGGCCGACCGGGGTGTCGACTCCTGGGTGGCCGGTGAGATCGTCGAGCGGGGCGACCGCGCCGAGACCGTCCTGCTGTCCGGTGACTACGGTGACGGCACGGCGGCCTGAACGGTCCCGGGCAGCACAGAACCCGGTCCGGGGCGGGGCCCCGGACCGGGTCGGAGAAAGCTATAAAGCTATCGCGTCAAGCGCGGCGACGGTAGGCGGACTGACCTGACGGCTGCTGCTCGTCGTCGTCGTCCTCGTCGTTATAACGCGCCGCGTACTGAGCGTACGGGTCGTCGTCCAGCTCATCGTCGAGCGGCTCACCATTCGGCGGCTGCTTCGTCGGCGATGCGCCCAGCTCATTGGCCAGGCGTGAGAGGTCGGTCCCACCGCTGTTGTACTTCAGCTGGCGGGCGACCTTCGTCTGCTTGGCCTTGGCCCGGCCGCGCCCCATGGCTCGACCCCCTCAATTACGGGGCTCGACGGCCCCAGAGTCTTGACACGCGTTCACTGTCATGAGTCAGAGCGGATTCCCGCAGGGGAATCCGGCCTGTAGGACTTCAACGGTACCTGCTTCCGCGGCCATACGGTACGTCGCCCGCATGACGTGCCACGGAGCACAACCCGCGAGGCGCCCCGTCCCCGCTGGTCAGCAGCGATTTTAACCCCTAAAGAGCGGCGACCCGCCGAGGGGTGGTGAGGGATGTCTCCCTTGTCACCCCCGGCGGCCGCTCTGTCGGGTCGGTGAAGGACCGCTGTACGGGCCCCGACCACCAGAGCGGGTCGGCCGATCGCCGGTTACCTCCCTGCCGTCCCGGCCGTCACTGCCGTACCTGACGCGGCACCCCGGCCGTCCCGGTTCCGCGCGCCTCCGCCATCCGCTGTTCGGCGAGCCGGTCGGCCGCCGCCGCGGGCGGGATGCCGTCCGCGGCCGCCCGTTCGAATATGGCCAGTGTGGTGTCGTAGATCTTCGCCGCCTTGGCCTTCGCCCGGTCGAAGTCGAAGCCCTTGAGCTCCTCCGCGACCTGGATGACGCCGCCGGCGTTCACCACGTAGTCCGGGGCGTAGAGGATGCCGCGGTCGGCGAGGTCCTTCTCCACCCCGGGGTGGGCGAGCTGGTTGTTGGCCGCGCCGCAGACGACGGTCGCCGTGAGGGCGGCCACCGTCTCGTCGTCGAGGGCCCCGCCGAGGGCGCACGGAGCGTAGACGTCGAGCGGGGAGCGCACGAGAACGTCGACATCCGAAACCGCCGTCACCTGCGGGAACTTCTCGATGATCGCCTCGACGGCGGCCTGCTTCACATCGGTGACGACGACCTCCGCGCCGTCCTCGACCAGGTGCTGCACCAGGTAGCGCCCGACCTTGCCGACCCCGGCGACGCCGACCCGCCGGCCGCGCAGCGTGGGCTCGCCCCACTGGACGCGCGCGGCGGCCCGCATGCCCTGGAAGACGCCGAACGCGGTGAGCACGGACGAGTCGCCGGCGCCGCCGTTCTCGGGGGAACGGCCGGTGGTCCAGCGGCACTCGCGGGCGACCACGTCCATGTCCCGCACGTACGTGCCGACGTCGCACGCGGTGACATAGCGTCCGCCGAGGGAGGCCACGAATCGACCGTAGGCCAGCAGGAGTTGCTCGCTCTTGATCGTGTCGGGGTCGCCGATGATCACGGCTTTCCCGCCGCCGTGTTCCAGACCCGCCAGCGCGTTCTTGTACGACATGCCGCGCGAGAGGTTGAGGGCGTCACGGACCGCCTCCTCCTCGGAGGCGTAGGCGTGGAAGCGGGTGCCCCCGAGCGCCGGGCCCAGGGCGGTGGAGTGGAGGGCGATGACGGCCTTGAGGCCGGTCTCGCGGTCCTGGCAGAGCACGACCTGCTCGTGTCCGCCGAGTTCGGAGCCGAACAGGGTGTGCAGCACGCTCTCGGACTCGGCCGGGGAGGTGGGACGTACGTCAGTCACGGTGGTGACTCCATATGTCTCGCGGTGTCGCCCTCCCGGGGGTGGAGGAGGGCCGGTTGGCACGAGGGTAGGGCCTGACGGCCCGGTGTACGGGTCCGGTGCCGAGGATCACTCTCCCGGGCCCCCGTCCCGTGGGACGATTCGCTCCGTACGGGGAGGTCCGCACGGCTCCCCGAGGTGTCCTGCTGCTTGAGGGAGCGAGCGTGGGTCTGGCGTCGTCGGTGACCGTCCCGTACGCGGCCTATCTGCGGGTCTACGAGCCGCTGAGCGCGTTCCCGCGGGCGGAGCGGCGGCACTGGGAGGAGTACGCCCGGCGCGCGACGCTCCCCACGGCCCAGGACGAACTCCGGCGGTCGCTCGCCGACTTGCTGCCCACCCCGCCGGTGGCGGTGCCTGTGCACGAGAGCGGCGACGCCTTCGTGGCCGTCCGGGACGGCGTGGTCTGCGTCTGCCCCTGGCGCACCCGGCTGCGCGGCTGGCTGGCCCTGGAGGAGCTCGCCGAGCGGTTCCCGGCGCCGGTGCTCGACGCGGTGCTGCCGCCGGTGGTGCGGCGCCAGGCGGAGGCGGACTACGCCCGGTGGCTGGAGGGCAACCCGGACGCCCGGCCGTGGATCAGGACGGCCACCTGGCAGGTGCCGCTGCGCTGGTTCGTACTCTTCTCCGACGAGGAGCGCGAGTACGGCAAGGGGTCGGAGACGGCCGGCGGCCCCGGCGGCCCGGTGCGGGAGGGGCTGGTGCTGCGCTACCGGACGGCCATGGTGGAGGCCCGGCGGCGGGTGGCCCGCGGGCTGCGCACGCTGCGGGACGCCATCGAGGAGGGGCCGCTGATCGACGGCCTGGTCGACGTGGGCCGGTGGCTGGAAGAGTTCCATCCGCGGTCGCTGGTGGAGCTGGATTACGGCGGGCTGGTGCATATGGTGCCGGAGGCGCGGCTCGCCGACGACCGCTCCGCGGCGGACACGGCGGAGGGGCTGGCCGCCCTCCGGGCCGGCGACGGCGTCCGGGCGGGGGAGGCGTACGAGCGGCTGACGGAGCGTTGGCGCGCGGTACGGGACCGGCAGTTCGCCAACTGAGCCAGGGCAGCGCGGCGTTGGGGGTCCCAGGACCTAGGTCCTGATCCGGCCAATTGCCACAACCGTGATCTAACGCACTTACGTCAGGTCTTGCGCCCATCACCCACCCTCGTGGCAAAATAGGACAAGGAGTCCGGGAAGGACTCCTTCCGTCCGAGTAAGGGTGGATGGATCGGTATTGCACTCCTTGGCGGGTCTGGTGACCCCTGATCCCGCTGTGACTGATCGTCACGGTGGCGTGACTGTCCGCTATGGCATGGTCCATCGGCTTCCGTCGAGGTTGAACACCTGAGAGGGCAATTCCATCGGTTTGGCCGACGTGGCTGGACAGATGGTGTAGTTGTAGTGCCGAGGACAAGCCGTTCGTCCTATAACCGACTCGGCCCGCGTCCGCCATTTCGGGCAACGCGGGTCAAGGTGCAGAATTTAGAGGAAAGAACCGATCCTGAACTCGGTTCTCCCGAGGAGGCCGCTCATGACCGCTCGCACCCCTGATGCCGAGCCGCTGTTGACCCCGGCTGAGGTTGCCACGATGTTCCGCGTGGACCCGAAGACGGTCACGCGGTGGGCCAAGGCAGGCAAGCTCACGTCCATCCGTACGCTCGGAGGCCACCGCCGTTACCGCGAGGCGGAGGTCCGGGCGCTGCTGGCAGGCATCCCGCAGCAGCGCAGCGAGTCCTGAACCACCGTATGACCGGGCGTTTTCCGGGGCCCCCAACCCGGTGACCGCCCACCCTCAGCTCCACACGTTCCACCAGGCACCACACGACTGCGGAAACCTGCCCCCAACAGGAATCCGCACCCGGAACGGGTGACGTCGTCGATCGCGCTGGGCTCCGCCGGGTCCAGCGCGGTCTTTTTTTGTGCCCGCACCGCCTTTTCCGGTGCTGCGCGCCGCGCGTCGCGCCGGCCGGTCCGGCCCCGCCGACGGGGCCCTTCGCGTGACGAACCCCCCGGATGTACCGCGGTCTCCCATTCCGGAATGGTTGAGCAGTCGGTGCAATTGCACATATTAAATTGACCGGTGATGACCGGGGCGCGGGTTCCCCCGTCTCCGTAACTCTTTCGGTGACTCCCGTCACAGCATCCCGAGCTTGCCGCCCGTCGTCAGGCTGCGATAGAGAAGCCGACCATCCCGTCTGTTCCCGGGAAAGGCCGGTCGCGGTGCGCCGCGGCCGGTCGTACGTCCGTACCGTACGGCCGGGCGTCCGCCGTTTCGGGGACCCACGCCGTCCCTCATGCCGTCGAACCCTCCGCGGGGCCGCCCGGGGCTCCCGGACCGCCCTGGACGGCCGTGGGCGCGGCCTCCAGCGCCAGCCGCAGGAGCCGGTGGCAGACCGCGCAGTGGCGCGTCAGATGGCGGTAGCGGACGGACGCCGAGAGGTGGGCTCGCAGCAGCGCCCCGGTCTCGTGCCGGGGCCTCGCGGTGGGGCCGGTCGTCGTCATCGGGCGCACACCTCCCACTGACTGGGTACCCCTGGCACGTGTCGCCGTCAAGGAGCGGTGCGGGGCGGGAGGGCGGCGTCGGCCACCCGCCGGCCCGCGACCGCGTGGATGTTTTTCGGCCACGGTGGACCGGGGCCGGACCGTCCCGCCCGCGTCCCCACGGACCGGGCCGCGTCGCCATCGACACGAAGAGGCCCGCTCTCCTCGCGGAGAACGGGCCTCTTCCGATGCGGTCCTGACGGGATTTGAACCCGCGGCCTCCACCTTGACAGGGTGGCGAGCACTCCAAACTGCTCCACAGGACCTTGCTGCTTTCCCGCCTTCGCGGTGCTGCGTGGCAAGACTCTACAGCAGGTCAGGGGGTGCGGTCGAACTCGCCTTCCCGAGGGGCTCGCCGGAGACGGCCGGGAGCCGTCCGAGAGCCGGTCGAGGTCAGGGCGCGAGGGCGTCGATGGCCTTCACGATGCGCTTGTCCGACACCGGGAACGCCGTACCGAGCGCGTGCGCGAAGTAGCTCACCCGCAGCTCCTCGATCATCCAGCGGATGTCCAGGGCCTCCTGTGGCACCGGGCGCCCCTTCGGGAACTGCTCCAGCAGCCAGGCGTGCTCGTCCTGCATCTCCTTGACCTTGGCCAGCCGGGCGCGGTCCCGCTCCGCGTTGGTGGGCAGTTGGGTCAGCCGCCGGTCCACCGCCACCAGATAGCGCAGCAGGTCGGGCAGCCGGCGCACACCGTGTTCGGTCACGAAGCCGGGTTTGACGAGCTCGGCGAGCTGCTGTTTGACGTCCGTGAGGGAGGTGAGCAGCACGGGGCTGGTGGTGGCCTTCAGCCGGCGCTCGCACGCCTGCCAGGCGGCCAGCACCTCCTGGACCTTGCGGATGGTGTCCAGCGTCACGTCCACGATGTCCGCCCGCACCGCGTCGAACAGCTTCCGGAAGCCCTCCTCGTCCCAGGCGGGACCACCGCGGCCGGCGATCAGCTTGTCCGCCGCGCCCGCCACGCAGTCCTCGAAGAGGGCCGGGATGGAGCCGTGCGGGTTCCGGGACAGGGCGAGCTTCTGCTGGTTGCTCAGCTTGTCCTGGGCGAACTTGGCGGGGTTGGAGGGCAGGTTGAGCAGGATGAGGCGGCGGGTGCCGCGCCACATGGCCTGCCGCTGCTCCTCCTCGGTGTCGAAGAGGCGGACGGCGACCGAGGCGCCCTCGTCGACCAGCGCCGGGTACGCCTTGACGGGCTGCCCCGCGCGCCGGGTCTCGAAGACGCGCGGCAGGGCCCCGATCGTCCACTGGGTGAGCCCGGACCGCTGCTCGGGCCCCGCGCTGCTCCCGGGGGCTGTGGCGGCCTTCTCGAAGGCCCTGGTGATGGCCGCCTGCGTCTTCGGCTTCAGCCGGGTGCGCAGCGCCTCCAGGTCCTTGTCCTCGGCGATCTTGCGCTTGCGCTCGTCGACGATCCGGAAGGTGATCTTCAGGTGGTCGGGGACGCGGCTCGGGTCGAAGTCGTCCGGCTCGATCCGGACCGCCGTCATCCGGTGCAGCTCGCGGGCGAGCGCGGTCGTCAGCGGCTCCTGGACCGGAACCGTGCTGTCGAGGAAGCGCCGCGCGTAGTCCGGCGCCGGCACGCAGTTGCGGCGCAGCGGCTTCGGCAGCGAGCGGATCAGCTCCGTCACCAGGTCCGCGCGCAGACCCGGGATCTGCCAGTCGAAGCCCTCCGGCGTGACCTGGTTGAGCACCTGGAGCGGGATGTGAACGGTCACGCCGTCCGCGTCCGCCCCCGGCTCGAACTGGTACGTCACCCGGAACTTCAGCCGGCCCTGCCGCCAGGAGTCCGGATAGTCGTCCTTGGTGACCGCCTCGGCGTTCTCGTTGATGAGCATGGAGTGCTCGAAGTTCAGCAGCTCCGGCTCTTCGCGCCGCTTGTGCTTCCACCACGAGTCGAAGTGCGCGCCCGAAACGACGTGTTCGGGCAGCCGCCGGTCGTAGAAGTCGAACAGCGTCTCGTCGTCCACCAGGATGTCCCGGCGGCGCGCCCGGTGCTCCAGCTCCTCGACCTCGCCCAGGAGCTTGCGGTTGTCGTGGAAGAACTGGTGGTGCGTCTTCCAGTCGCCCTCGACCAGGGCGTTGCGGATGAACAGCTCGCGGCTGGTCTCCGGGTCGATCCGGCCGTAGTTGACCTTGCGCTGCGCCACGATCGGCACGCCGTAGAGCGTCACCCGCTCGTACGCCATGACGGCCGCCTGCTTCTGCTCCCAGTGCGGCTCGCTGTAGGTGCGCTTCACCAGGTGCTGCGCGAGCGGTTCGATCCACTCCGGCTCGATCCGGGCGTTCACCCGGGCCCACAGCCGGGAGGTCTCCACCAGCTCCGCCGACATGATCCAGCGCGGCGGCTTCTTGAAGAGGGCGGAGCCGGGGAAGATCGCGAACTTGGCGCTGCGGGCGCCCAGGTACTCGTTCTTCTCGGTGTCCTTGAGTCCGAGGTGCGAGAGCAGACCCGCCAGCAGCGACTGGTGGACGCGCTCCGGGGCCGCGTCCTCGTCGTTCAGGTGCACGCCCATCGACTTCGCGACCGTACGCAACTGCGTGTAGATGTCCTGCCACTCGCGTATCCGCAGGTAGTTCAGGAACTCCGACTTGCACATGCGCCGGAAGGCCGAGGACGACAGCGCCTTCTGCTGCTCGCGCACATAGCGCCACAGGTTGAGGAAGGCGAGGAAGTCGCTCGTCTCGTCCTTGAACCGGGCGTGCTGCTGGTCGGCCTGCTGCTGCTTCTCCGACGGCCGCTCGCGCGGGTCCTGGATGGACAGCGCGGCGGCGATCACCATCACCTCGCGGACACAGCCGTTGCGGTCCGCCTCCAGCACCATGCGGGCGAGGCGGGGGTCCACGGGGAGCTGCGCCAGCTTGCGGCCCAGAGGGGTGAGCCGCTTCTTGGGATCGTTCTGCTGCGGGTCGAGCGCGCCCAGCTCCTGGAGCAGGTCGACGCCGTCCTTGATGTTGCGCCGGTCCGGCGGGTCGATGAACGGGAACTTCTCGATGTCCCCGAGCCCGGCGGCGGTCATCTGGAGGATGACGGAGGCGAGGTTCGTCCGCAGGATCTCCGCGTCCGTGAACTCCGGCCGGGAGAGGAAGTCGTCCTCCGAGTACAGCCGGACGCAGATGCCGTCGCTCGTGCGTCCGCAGCGGCCCTTGCGCTGGTTGGCGCTGGCCTGCGAGACCGGCTCGATCGGCAGCCGCTGCACCTTGGTGCGGTGGCTGTAGCGCGAGATCCGGGCGAAACCGGGGTCGATGACGTACTTGATGCCGGGCACGGTGAGCGACGTCTCGGCCACGTTCGTCGCGAGGACGATGCGACGGCCGGTGTGGCGCTGGAAGACGCGGTGCTGCTCGGCGTGGGAGAGGCGCGCGTAGAGCGGCAGGATCTCGGTCGACCTGAGCTTCTTCTTCTCCAGCGCGTCCGCCGTGTCACGGATCTCGCGTTCGCCGGAGAGGAAGACCAGGATGTCGCCGTCGCCCTCCCGCTGCAGCTCGTCCACCGCGTCGCAGATCGCCGTGATCTGGTCGCGGTCGGAGTCCTCGGACTGCTCCTCCAGCAGCGGCCGGTAGCGCACCTCCACCGGATACGTCCGCCCGCTGACCTCGATGATCGGGGCGTCGCCGAAGTGCCGGGAAAAGCGCTCCGGGTCGATCGTCGCCGAGGTGATCACGACCTTGAGGTCGGGGCGGCGGGGGAGCAACTGGGCGAGGTAGCCCAGGATGAAGTCGATGTTGAGGCTGCGCTCGTGGGCCTCGTCGATGATGATCGTGTCGTACTGGCGCAGCTCGCGGTCGGTCTGGATCTCCGCCAGCAGGATGCCGTCGGTCATCAGCTTGACCATGGTGTCCGGCCCCACCTGGTCGGTGAAGCGGACCTTCCAGCCGACGGCCTCGCCCAGCGGCGTCCGCAGCTCCTCCGCGACCCGCTCCGCCACCGTACGGGCGGCGATCCGGCGGGGCTGGGTGTGCCCGATCAGACCCCGGACGCCCCGGCCGAGCTCCAGACAGATCTTCGGGATCTGGGTGGTCTTGCCGGAACCCGTCTCACCCGCGACGATCACGACCTGGTGGTCGCGTATCGCCTCCAGGATGTCGTCCTTCTTCTGGCTGACCGGGAGCTGCTCGGGATAGGTGACGGCCGGCACCCGGGCCGCGCGGCGCGCCACGCGCTCCTCGGCCTGGCCGATCTCGGCGTCGATCTCGGCGAGGACGGCCTCCCGGGCCTCGGGCTTGCGGATCCGGCGGGCGCCGTCCAGCCTGCGGCCCAGCCGCTGGGCGTCGCGCAGGGACAGCTCGGACAGACGCGCGGCGAGGCCGGCAGGGGTGAGGGCAGGCTGCGTAGACATACGGACCCCAGGATCGCACCAGGCGGGACGAAGCGGCGAACGCATTTCCCCGGGCGGCCGGCGCCCCACGCACACGAAGAAGGCCCCGATCCGGGGATCGGGGCCTTCTGACGGTGGCTGGGGCCGGGGTCGAACCGGCGACCTTCCGCTTTTCAGGCGGACGCTCGTACCAACTGAGCTACCCAGCCACGCAGGCACCGAAATGCCTGCAGCGGTCCTGACGGGATTTGAACCCGCGGCCTCCACCTTGACAGGGTGGCGAGCACTCCAAACTGCTCCACAGGACCTTGCTATGTGCGAGCACTAGTCTCGCACACGGTACAGCGTGCCCCCAACGGGATTCGAACCCGTGCTACCGCCTTGAAAGGGCGGCGTCCTGGGCCACTAGACGATGAGGGCTGAATGGCCCACCTGGGCGCTTTGCGGCGCCTCGGGGACGTGAGAAGCATATGGGATGTCGGGAGGGAACGCCAAAACGGTTTGCCGAGGTCGGCGGCGGCGGGGCTCGCGGCGGCCGGCGGCCGGCCCGTGGGAGGCCGGTGGGCGGCCGGGGAAGGTCCCGTTCGCGGCCCCGCGCCGGGGCCCGCCGTGGCGGACAATGGCCGGGTGCTGGAGATGACGCGCGAGGAGTTCGAGGAACTGGTCGCCGAGGGGCTGGACCGGATCCCGCCGGAGCTGACGCGGCTGATGGACAACGTGGCCGTGTTCGTCGAGGACGAGCCCCCGGCGGACGACCCGGAGCTGCTCGGGCTCTACGAGGGGACGCCGCTCACGGAGCGCGGCGAGTGGTACGCGGGGGTGCTGCCCGACCGGATCACCGTCTACCGCGGTCCCACGCTGCGCATGTGCGCGACGCGCGAGGAGGTCGTGGCGGAGGTGGAGGTCACCGTGGTGCACGAGGTCGCGCACCACTTCGGCATCGACGACGAGCGGCTGCACGCGCTCGGGTACGGCTGAGGCCGGAGGGCCGCGCGGCGCGCGCATCGCCGGAGGCGTGCGTTCCGTCTCGGGCCGGTGGCGCGGGGCGCGTGTCCTGCGCGGCGCGGGGCCAGTTGGGCAGGGAGCCTGTCCCCGCGAGTCCCTAAGGCGGTCCCTCCCATGCACGCGATCCCCGTGCACCCCGAACCCCCCGCGGGCCGGGTGCACCCCGCGTCCACCCGGCTGCGTCCGGTGGCCGCCCGCCTCGCGGCGGTGGCCGTCGCGACTCTGGCCCTCGGCGGCTGCATGAGCGTGAGCGAGCCGGGACGGCCGGCCCCCGCCGCGTCCGGCCGGCAGCGCGAGGCCGGGGCCCGCCCCGACGGCGGCAAGACGGCGCCGGACGGGCGGCCGGAACGGGCGGACGCCAAGGGGGCGCGGGGCGTCACCGGGAGTCCCGGGACCAAGGAGGCGCGCGACGGGTCGTCGAGCGCCGCTCCGTCCACCGGTGCGGACCCGGGTTCGTCCGCGCCCTCGCCGCCGGGGAAGCCCGCCAAGCCGGGGGACCGGAAGAAGCCGCCCGCGCCGGGCGCGTCCCCCGCCCCCGCGAAGCCGCCCGCCTCCCCCGCGCCGCCCACCCGGCAGGCCCCCGACCCGGAGCCGACGCCTCCACCGTCACCGCCCGCACCCACCACCGACGCCCCCGCCCCGCACCCGACGCCGCAGGCCGGGCCGGTCGCCTAGGCGGGCGGGCGCACGGAAAAGGCGATGCCGTCGGGGGCTGTGGGGCGGGCCACAGGGGTGGGGGGAGAAGGCGGGGTTGCGCTCGGCGGGGTGGAGTGCGTATGGTGGTAGATCGTTTGATCCCATTTGCCCGGCGCCTGTCAGATGCGCGCCGTGTGGCGCGTTCCTTACCTTGCCGTGGCTGACCGCATCGAGGCGGTCATTTGTGAAGCCGACACGGAGCTTGGGCGCGTGCCGAAACTCCGGAAGGTTTCGCATTTCGCATGTCCATTTCCACTGACCAGACCGTTATGCCCGAGGTTGACGAGACGATCGTCGAGGCCGTCGAGGCCATCACGACCGACGTCGCCACCGAGGCCCCCGAAGCCGTCGAGGCCACCGAGCCCGCCGAGCCCGCCGAGCCGACGATCACCTTCGCCGACCTGGGCCTGGACGACGCGATCGTCCGCAAGCTCGCCCAGAACGGTGTCACCACCCCCTTCCCGATCCAGGCGGCGACCATCCCGGACGCCCTGGCCGGCAAGGACATCCTGGGCCGCGGCCGCACCGGCTCCGGCAAGACCCTCTCGTTCGGTCTGCCGCTGCTGTCGATCCTCGCGGAGGGCCGCACGGAGAAGAAGCGTCCGCGCGGTCTGATCCTCACCCCGACCCGCGAGCTGGCGATGCAGGTCGCCGACGCCCTCCAGCCCTACGGCGACGTCCTCGGCCTGAAGATGAAGGTCGTCTGCGGCGGTACGTCCATGGGCAACCAGATCTACGCCCTGGAGCGCGGCGTCGACATCCTCGTCGCCACCCCGGGCCGCCTGCGCGACATCATCAACCGTGGTGCCGCCTCGCTCGACAAGGTCCAGGTCGCCGTCCTGGACGAGGCCGACCAGATGGCCGACATGGGCTTCCTGCCCGAGGTCACCGAGATCCTCGACCTGGTGCCGGCCGGCGGTCAGCGCCTGCTGTTCTCCGCGACGCTGGAGAACGAGATCGACACCCTGGTCAAGCGCTACCTGGTGGACCCGGTCACCCACGAGGTGGACGCGGCACAGGGCGCGGTCACCACCATGACCCACCACGTCCTCGTCGTGAAGCCGAAGGACAAGGCGCCGGTCACGGCCGCCATCGCCGCCCGCAAGGGCCGCACCATCATCTTCGTCCGCACCCAGATGGGCGCCGACCGCGTCGCCGAGCAGTTGCTCGACGCCGGGGTCCGCGCGGACGCGCTGCACGGCGGCATGACCCAGGGCGCCCGCACCCGCGTCCTGGAGGACTTCAAGGCCGGCCGCGTCAACGTCCTGGTCGCCACCGACGTGGCCGCCCGAGGCATCCACGTGGACGGCATCGACCTGGTCCTCAACGTGGACCCGGCCGGCGACCACAAGGACTACCTGCACCGCTCCGGCCGTACGGCCCGCGCCGGCCAGTCCGGCACGGTCGTCTCGCTGGCCCTGCCGCACCAGCGCCGGCAGATCTTCCGCCTGATGGAGGACGCGGGCGTGGACGCCTCGCGCCACATCGTCGGCGGCGCCGGCGCCTTCGACCCCGAGGTCGCCGAGATCACCGGCGCCCGCTCCCTCACCGAGGTGCAGGCCGACTCGGCGGCGAACGCCGCCAAGCAGGCCGAGCGCGACCTGGCGGACCTCAACCGCCAGCTCGAGCGTGCCCAGCGCCGTGCCACCGAGCTGCGCGAGGAGGCCGACCGCCTGCTGGCCCGCGCCGCCCGTGAGCGCGGCGAGGACCCGGAGGCCGCCGTGGCCGCCGCCGCGGAGGAGGCCGCCGCCGAGGCCGCCCGGATCGCGGAGCAGGCCGCTGCCGCCGCCGCGGTGCCCGCGCAGACCGAGCGCCGTGACGAGCGGGGCAACTTCGAGCGCCGTCCGTCCGGCGGGTTCCGCCGCGACGACCGCGAGCGTCGTGACGACCGCGGTGGCGACCGAGGTGGCGACCGTGGCGGTTTCCGCCGTGACGACCGTCCGTCGGGTGGCTTCCGCCGTGACGAGCGTCGTGACGACCGTGGCGGTGACCGTGGCGGTTTCCGTCGCGACGACCGTCCGTCGGGTGGCTTCCGCCGTGACGAGCGTCGTGACGACCGTGGCGGTGACCGTGGCGGCGACCGCGGTGGGTTCCGTCGCGACGACCGTCCGTCGGGTGGCTTCCGCCGCGACGACCGCGGTGACCGCGGCGACTTCCGCCGTGACGAGCGCCGTGACGACCGCGGCGGCGACCGCGGTGGCGACCGTGGCGGGTTCCGTCGCGACGACCGCCCGTCCGGTGGCTTCCGCCGCGACGACCGTCCGTCCTCCGGCTTCCGCCGTGACGACCGTCCGTCGGGCGGCTACCGCTCGGGTGGCGGCGACCGTCCGTTCAACCGCGACCGCCGCGACGACCGCCCCTCCGGCGGTTACCGCTCCGGTGGTGCGAGCGACCGCCCCTACGGCCGTCGTGACGACCACCGCGGCGCCGGCTCGACGTTCGACCGCCGTGCCGAGAAGCCGCGTTGGAAGCGCAACGGCTGATCATTCGGCAGTACGGCAAGCACCCTTCCCACCAGCGGAACTGAGGGTCCGTACGGCGCGTCAGTAGCGGAAGGGCTCCTTCCTGGAGCCCTTCCGGAAAAGTGCCGGGGATAACGACTCGGGATCCGGCGCTCTGCCGGGCTATGCTGCGGGGTGCGGGCCGTTAGCTCAATTGGCAGAGCAGTGGACTTTTAATCCATTGGTTGTGGGTTCGAGTCCCACACGGCCTACGCGACAGCAAGGGCCCTACCTGCGGAAACACCGCCGGGTAGGGCCCTTTCGCATGCCCGGACCGCTTCCCGGGCCATTACCCGGCCCCTTACCCCGGCCTCCTCTCCGCCGAATCGCGCGCGGCCCGGGCCGGAGCGCCCGCCGCTTGCGGGCGCGGAACACCCGCGCCCGCCCGGTGCGGGTCTCGGAGTTGTGGCCTCCGCATTCACGCCGATTGGCCGGGATGACGCGGCTTTCCCGCCGGGTGGATGTGCGAGGCCCTATGGAACGGCCGTGAGCTTGGTCACTCGCCGGGCGCGGAAAGAGGCGGGAGGTGCGGGTGATGACGTCCACCGGCGCGGGGCCCTCCGCGCCGGCCGCCGCGCGGCCGGGGTGCCCGCGGGGTCACGCCGCTGCGTACGAGGGCTCGTACGCGTAGCCGACGTGCCGCACGGTCACGATGGTCCCGCGGTGGTCCGGGCCCAGCTTGCGGCGGAGCCTGGCGATGTGGACGTCCACGGTGCGCCCGCCGCCGACGGAGGTCGGGCCCCACACCGACACCAGGAGCTGACGGCGGGTGTGCACCTGGTGCGGGCGGCCGACCAGGTGGGCGAGGAGCTCGAACTCACGCCCGGTGAGCCGGACTTCCCGGCCGTCGACGACGGCCGCGCGCCGCCGGTAGTCGAGGGCGACCCGGGCGGGTGCCGGATGCCGGCCGGTGAGCACGGCGGAGCGCGGCGGACGACTGAGGGTCCGCGGGGAGCGCAGGGGCATCTCGTGCGGGGACATCTCGATCCTCCTCTGACCCCGGGGAGGCGGTCGCCTCCCACCGGCGGTAAGAAGAGGCGGCCGGCGCGCGGGTTGCCCGGCGCCGGCCGTGTGCACAACATCCTCACGCTTGGCGGCTCCTGTGCCCTCCCGCGGCGCGGGCCGGGGCCCGGTCAGCCCTGGCCGACGTCCAGCCGGGTGACCCGCCCGTCGGCGATCTGGAAGTGCCAGTACGTGCCGTGGAGGTCCGCGCGGTCCGAGCGGAACCGGCCGAGCAGGTACCGCCCGTGCTGCCGTTCCTCCGCGACCTCCAGTCGTCCGCGTGCCTCGAACACCTCGCGTTCCGCCCAGGAGCGCAGGTCCTGGAGGGCGCCGTCGTCGGTGAGCTCGGCGCCCTCGGCGAAGGCGGCGTAGAAGGTGTCCCGGTCGCCGTCGCGCATGGCGACGACGAGCGCGCGGACGACCGGCTCGCTGAGTTCCTCGGGGGGCGGGGCGGCGGTCACGGCGGCCTCCTGCGCGTCGGGTCCCGGTGGGGCGTGCCAGTGGGCCCGTACGGCACCCGGCACACGCCTTCGACTGTAGGCCGGGGTCCCGAGGGGCGCGCGTTCGACGGGCAGACGGGCGCCCCGGCGGATGCGGCGAACCCGCCCCTGCCCCGTGTTCGCGCCGCTACCGTAAGTGCGCGGGGTGGGCAGGAGAAGGCCGGGAGGTCGAGGGGCATGGAGCAGATGCGCACGGGCGGGGGAGAGAACCGGGGCGGGGGCCCGACGCCCGCCGAACACGTCGCCGAGCTGCTCGCACGCGCGCAGAACGGGTTCGAGATCGGCGAGCCGCTGCTGGAGCGGCTGCGCACCGCGCTGATGCACCAGGCGGAGCTCCGCTCGTACCGGCAGCGCAACGACGGCGACCGTCCGCTCCGGTGCAACACGTACCGGCACGTCTTCCTCCTCGCGGACGGCAGCAGCCTGCTGCTGTACGAGCTGGAGCACGACACCGGGCCGAGCGAGGACCTGCTCTACGAGCTGTACGCCCGCGAGGACGCCCTCGACGAGGCCGAGAGCCGGGTCCACGAGCGGATCGGCGGCGGCATCGGCCCCGGCGCCGAGGACGAGGAGCTGCCGGCCTGGCTGGCCGAGGAGCTGCTGCTCGCCATGGGCCCGGTGCGGCCCCGCCGGGAGTACGTCTCCGAGGCGTCCCCCGACCACGCCCGGCGGCTGCTGCGGCGCGCCGAGAACACGGACGGACCCGGCGAGGTCGTCGGCGAGATCCTCCGGGGCGCCCTGGGCCACCACATCGCTCTGATCACCAAGCCGCGCCGGCGCGGGCCCGGCCGGGACGCCACCTGGTGCCGGTTCTACGAGCACGCGTTCCTGCTGGAGGGCGGCGGCGAGGTGTCGCTGTGGGAGCTGGAGCACAACATGACGTCCGACGGGCGGCTGGTGTGCGAGGTGTACCTGGACGAGGCGGACGCGGAGGTGGCGGCGGACCGGCACGCGCGGGCGCTGGGGGTGGAGTTATAGGGCCTTGCGCCGGGGCTCGTCACGGGGCTCGCCAGGGGGCTCGTCGCGGGGCTCGTGCAGGGCTCGGGCAGGGTGAGGCGGGGTGGGCGGGTCCGTGTCGGCCGCCCCCTCGCCCGCTCGTCGGTGCGGGTGAGACGGGGGTCACAGCACGGTTCCCTTCCCGTGTGCTACTGTCAACGAAGTTGCAGTTGTGGTACCCATGAACTCGTGTGCGCCTCGGCCATGTAGCCGAAGGCGCATTTTTGTTTTGCCGGTCTATTCCGGCGTGGGGCCCATCCCATTCCTAAGGAGATAGACATGGCTACTGGCACCGTGAAGTGGTTCAACTCGGAAAAGGGCTTCGGCTTCATCGAGCAGGACGGCGGCGGCCCGGACGTCTTCGCCCACTACTCGAACATCGCCTCCACCGGCTTCCGTGAGCTCCTCGAGGGCCAGAAGGTGTCCTTCGACGTCACGCAGGGCCAGAAGGGCCTGCAGGCGGAGAACATCGTCAACATCTGACGACTCTCGTCACCGTCCGGCGGCTCCGGCCGCCGGCGGACGATTCTCGACGCACGGGCGACGCCCGCGTGACGAACGGCCCCGTCCTGGTGGCGGGCGGCCCTCGTCGCGCGGGACGCGGCCCGACGCACGAGGCCATGGGGCCCGCACCACTGGGTGCGGGCCCCATTGTCGCTACGGCCGCACGGCGCGCCGTGAGCCGGCCCGCCCGGCTCCGGCCCGCCGCGCCCCATCCGCACCCGCTTTACCTCACGCCACCACCTGGGAAGGTCCTGAATGCCTCGCTCCGCCCGCCCCGCCCGTCCGCCCCGCTCCACCGGTACGCGCGGCGGCCAGTCGGCGCGCCGCAGGCCGGCCCCGTCCGCCGACGGCCCGGCGGAGTTCGAGACCCCGGTGAGCACGACGCCCGCGCTGCCGCCGGTGGAGTCCTTCGAGGACCTCGGCCTGCCCGGCGGGCTGCTGGCGACCCTGACCCGCGAGGGCGTCACCGCGCCCTTCCCGATCCAGGCCGCCACCCTCCCGAACTCGCTCGCGGGCCGCGACGTCCTCGGCCGCGGCCGCACCGGCTCCGGCAAGACGCTGGCCTTCGGACTGGCCCTGCTGGCCCGTACCGCCGGCCGGCGCGCCGAATCCCGTCGGCCGCTCGCGCTCGTCCTCGTCCCCACCCGTGAGCTGGCGCAGCAGGTCACCGACTCGCTCGCCCCGTACGCCACCGCCGTGAACCTGCGGACGGCCACCGTGGTCGGCGGCATGTCCATCGGCCGCCAGGCCAACCAGTTGGCCCGCGGCGCCGAGGTGCTCGTGGCCACGCCGGGCCGGCTGGCCGACCTGATCCAGCGGGGCGACTGCTCCCTGGCCGACGTGGCGATCACCGTCCTCGACGAGGCCGACCAGATGGCCGACATGGGCTTCCTGCCCCAGGTCACCCGGCTGCTGGAGCAGGTCGCCCCGGGTGGTCAGCGCATGCTCTTCTCCGCGACGCTCGACCGCAACGTCGACCGGCTCGTCCGCCGCTTCCTCACCGACCCCGTCACCCACTCGGTGGACCCGTCGGCGGGCGCGGTGGTGACGATGGAGCACCACCTGTTCCACCTCGCGGACGAGACGACGAAGAAGGACACGGTGACGCGGATCGCCGCCCGCGAGGGCCGGGTGATCATGTTCGTGGACACCAAGCGCGGGGCCGACCGGCTGACCAAGCGGCTGCTGTCGCAGGGCGTCCGCGCGGCGGCGCTGCACGGCGGCAAGAGCCAGCCGCAGCGCAACCGGACGCTGGAGCAGTTCCGGACCGACCAGGTCACCGCGCTGATCGCGACCAACGTCGCGGCCCGTGGCATCCACATCGACGGCCTGGACCTCGTCGTCAACATCGATCCGCCCGTGGACCACAAGGACTACCTGCACCGCGGTGGCCGGACGGCCCGCGCGGGGGAGTCCGGCACGGTGGTCACCCTGGTGCTGCCGGAGCAGCGGCGCGAGATGACCCGCATGATGGTGGACGCCAAGATCTCGCCGCAGGTGTCCCGGGTGCAGCCCGCGGACGCCGAGGTCACCCGGATCACCGGGGCGCGTGAGCCCAGCGGTGTGCCCGTGGTGATCGCTCCGCCGCCGCAGCCGGCTCCGGCCCGCAAGGCGTCCTCCGGCTCGTCCGGCCCCTCCCCCTCGTCCGGCTCGTCCGGCTCGTCCTCCGGGGCCTCGCGCTCCCGGCGCGGGCGTGGCCGCGGACGCTCCGGCGCGAACCCGGAGGCGGGCACCGAGCCGGGCACCACCGGCGCACGCGGACCGCGCCGGCGCCCCCGCCCGGACGGTGCCGCCCCGGCGGCGTCCCGTGGCGGAGGCCGCAGCCGACGCCCGTCGGCGGGCTGACGGCCGCACCGGCTGTCCCCGCCGGGGAGGCGCTACTGCGGGCCTGTCCCTGGCAGAGAGGCTGTACGTGCCTGTCTCTGACGGGCAGACCCCTGTCGGCCTGTCCTTGACGGGGAGCCCCTACGGCCCCGCCCCTGAAGGGCAGGCACACTGCGGGCCTGCCCCTGGCAGGGAGGCCATACGGGCCTGTCCCTGACGGGCAGACCCCTATCGGCCTGCCCTTGACGGGGAGCCCCTACGGCCCCGCCCCTGACGGGCAGGCTCCCTTACGGGCCCGCCGCCCCTCGCGAAGAAGGCTCCACGGGCCCCACACGGCCCACCCCCGATGGACGCCACCCCTCCCCGCCCCGAGGCTGGGAGGGAGCAGCGGAGGCCGGCCGGGTCGGGCGTCGGCCGGGTCAGGGAGCGCACGGTGGGGAAGCGAGACGGGTCGGAGCGCCCGGAGCACACCGCGCCGAACGCGCTGTGGCGCGCGGCCTGCTGGCTGCCCGCCCTGCTCCTCGTCGCGGGCGAGGTCTTCGCCTTCCTCACCCCTCCCAACTACAACTCCGCCCCCTTCTTCTCCGCCGCCCCGCTCGTCGCCGCCTCCCTGCTCTCCGCCCGGGCCACCGCCGTGACGGCGGTGATCGCCGTGGTGGCGTCCGTGGACATCACCGTGCACCGCGGTTCCGCGAGCACCGGCGAGTCGGTCACCGAGAACGTCACGGTGCTGACCGTCTCCCTGCTCGCCCTGGGCATCAACCGCGTGGTGCGCCGCAGCGACAGCCGCCTCCGCTCCGCCCGCGGCATCGCCGAGGCCGCGCAGCGGGCCGTGCTGCCCGCCCCGCCGGCCCGGCTCGACGGACTGCGCGTCGCGGCCCGCTACGTCGCGGCGCAGGCCGACGCCCGGATTGGCGGCGACCTCTACGCCGTCCAGGACACGCCGCACGGCGTCCGCCTGCTGGTCGGCGACGTACGCGGCAAGGGCCTGGGCGCGGTGGAGGCCGTGGCCGTGCTGATCGGCGCGTTCCGTGAGGCGGCGGAGGGGGAACCGACGCTGGCCGGGGTCGCGCTCCGACTGGAGCGCGCGCTGCTGCGGGAGGGCGGCCGGCGGGCCGGCATCGACCAGTTCGAGGGGTTCACCACCGCCGTCATGGCGGAGGTGCCGCACGGCGACGCCCCCGTCGTCCGCCTGGTGAACCGCGGCCATCCGCCCCCGCTGCTGGTGCACCCCGACGGGACGGTGACCGAGGCCCCGCCGAGCGCGCACGCCCTGCCGCTGGGGATGGGGGAGTTGGGGGAGTGGCCGGACCGGGTGGAGGAACGCCCGTTCCCGCCGGGGGCGACGCTGCTGCTGTTCACCGACGGGGTGACGGAGGCCCGGAACGCGGCGGGCGACTTCTACGACCCGCTGCGGCGGCTCGCCGGTCGGCGGTTCCGGAGCCCGGACGCCCTGCTCGATCACCTCGTGACGGACGTCGACCGGCACACGGGCGGACACGGCGACGACGACATGGCCCTGCTGGCCGTACGGCGCACCGCCGAGCACCACCACCCCTCCGCACCGCGCCGCACTGCGGCCACGCTGCATAACGAGTGACACACCATCAGTCGATATCGTCCGCAGATCTTGCCAACCGGCCCGTGGATTCACGCTTTCGGCTTGGAAACAACCTGTCCTGTCTATTAACGTTCGATAACGCAGCGCGTTCCTCACACCGCCGCACAAAGCGGCACCGCGCGCTTTCGCCGAATCCCGTGGGTACGGGCCCGTGGGCACGAGAGGGGACCGGGGAACCACCAGCCCTCGGGATCGCACCGGGCCGCGCCCGGCCCGCAGGGGCCTTCCCGCCCTGTCCCTCCCCGTTCCCGAACGACCCGGGGACTCCCACCGCCGACGCGGCAGGCGAGAGGGAAGGAAAGGAGAGCGCCCCCGTGGCGTCCAACAGGTCCGCAGGCGGAGACGGTTCGCACGGCTCCTGGGCGGAGTCCCCCTACGGGGACGAACCCGGCTCCTCCCCCGTCCCGCCCCCTCACGGTGGTGTCGACGGCCCGCTCGATCCCCCTGGCGCGTACGACTTCTTCGACGCCACCGGCTCTTACGGCTCTTACGGCGCTTCCGGCGCCTACGACACCACCGGTTCTTACGACACGACCGGCGCCCACGACACCACCGGCTCATACGACACCACCGACGCCTACGACGCCCATGGCGGCTACGAGACGTTCGACGCCCCGGGGGCGTACGGGCATGCCGGGACCGTAGGGGACGCCACCCGGCCCGTGGCGGAGGCCGTGACGGAACCCGTGGCGGCACCCGCGGCGGAGGCCGGAGCGAGCGCGGAATCCGCGTCTCCATCCGGGCCGGGCGAGGAGTACGAGCCTCCCGTCCGCGGCCGGCACCGGGTGCCCAAGCAGCGCGGCGGTTCCATGGCGCGCAGCGGCGCGGTGCTCGGCGTCGGCGTGATCGCCGCGGTCGGCGCCGGCGGCATGGCCAGCGCGCAGGAGCGCCCCGCGGCGATATCCGTGCCGGACGTCTCCCACCTGCCGGGCGTCGGCCCGTACCTGATCGACGACGGGGACGACGACGAAGGCGGCGCTCCGGAGTCCGCCGCCGACCACACCACGGCCGACGGGCCCGCCGCACCGGCACCCGTCGCGCCCCAGGCCTCCGCCGCACCGGCGCCGGCCACTCCCCAGGGCGCGTCCGACCCCGCCGACGCGTCGGACTCCTCCGACGCGGGGGAGGCCCTGCGCGCCCGGATCCTCCAACAGGCCGACCACCGGCAGCAGACCGCCCACACCGAGGCCGCGCACACCGAGGCCGCGCACACCGAGACCGCCCACACCGAGACCGCCCGCACCGAGGCCGCGCACGAGGCGCAGCAGCGGGCGGCGGCGGACGCCCAGCGGATGGCCGCGGCGCGGGCCACCGCGGAGCGGAAGGCCGGAGCCGCGGCGCAGACGGCGCATGCCGCGACCGGCCGTTCCACCGCCGCGCACCCCACGGCGTCGCAGCGTGCCGACGGCGCGGCGCACGCCGGGCACCCGCACGCCGCCGGGCAGGCCGCCGGGCAGACGGCGAAGGCCCGGGCCGGGGCCGCGGCCGGTGCGCAGACCTCGGTGACCAAGGGCGCGGGCCAAGCCCAGGCCGAGGCGCGGCGCGCCGCCGAGCGGATCAACACCGCGCGCGCGAAGCGCACCTACGTCATGCCGGTCTCCTCGTACCGGATCACCGCCCGCTTCGGCCAGCACGGCGGCATGTGGTCGCACCGGCACACCGGCACGGACTTCGCCGCTCCCACCGGCAGCCCGGTCAAGGCGGTGCACGGGGGCCGGATCACCCACGCCGGCTGGGCGGGCTCGTACGGCTACCGCATCGTCCTGCGCCTCGACGACGGGACGGAGCTGTGGTTCTGTCACCTGTCCTCGATGGTCGTCACCAAGGGCAAGGTGGCCGCGGGACAGGTCATCGGCCGTGTCGGGGCGACGGGCAACGTCACCGGGCCGCACCTGCACCTGGAGGTCCGGCCGCACGGCGGCCACCCCGTCGATCCGCTGCACTGGCTGCGGTCGAAGGGGCTGCGCCCGTAAGGACCCGCGCCCGTAGGGGAGTGGGCGCGCCTCCTCCTCTACGGGTCCGTACCACCCCTCCCCCAGGAGGCCGCTCCCCACTCCCTCCGCCCGCCCCGCCTCCCCGCTCGCCGACGGCCGGAGCCGCCCGCGCGGGCCCGGGGCTCGAAGAGCCGGCCGCGCGCCGTGATCGTCCGCCGCACCCCAATCCGGAAATTTGCCGCGAATGTTCCGAGTGCGATCGGGAACTCAGATTGTGTGACGACCGCGACCATCAGCACTTCTGTGCCCGCGCGCCTGGACCGGCTGCCCTGGTCCCGGTGGCACTGGACTGTGGTGATCGGACTGGGCACGGTCTGGATCCTGGACGGCCTGGAGGTCACGGTCGTCGGGAACATCGCGGGGCGCCTCTCCGAACACGGGAGCGGGCTGCCCATCACCGGGGCGCAGGTGACCGGCGTGGCTGCCGCGCTCTATGTGTCCGGTGCCTGTCTGGGAGCCCTGTTCTTCGGCCGGCTGACCGACCGGTTCGGCCGTAAAAGGCTGTTCATGGTGACCCTCGTCGTCTACCTGGGGGCGACGGCACTCACCGCCTTCTCGTACTCGTCCTGGTGGTTCTTCGCCTTCCGGTTCCTCACCGGATTCGGCATCGGCGGCGAGTACGCGGCCATCAACTCGGCCGTGGACGAGCTGATTCCGGCCCGCTACCGGGGCCGCGTCGACCTCATGATCAACGGCAGCTTCTGGCTGGGCGCCATCGCCGGCTCCCTGCTGTCGATCGTCCTCCTGGACACCCGCGTCTTCCCCAAGGACGTCGGCTGGCGGCTCACGTTCGGGCTGGGCGTGGTGCTCGGCCTCGTCATCCTGGTCGTCCGCCGCCAGGTCCCGGAGAGCCCGCGCTGGCTGTTCATCCACGGGAAGGCGGAGGAGGCCGAACGGCTGGTCGACGCCATCGAGCAGCGGATCGAGGCGGACCGGGGCATCAAGCTGGCCCCGCCCGCCGGCCGGATCACCATTCGCCAGCGCAAGCGCACGGGATTCCGGGCCATCGCCCGCACGGTCTTCACGGACTACCGGCGGCGCGCCGTGCTCGGCCTCGTCCTCTTCATCGGCCAGGCGTTCCTCTACAACGCCATCACCTTCGGTTTCGGGGAGATTCTCACCAAGTTCTTCGGTGTCGCCACCGCGCACACCGGTTACTTCTTCGCGGTCATGGCGCTGGGCAATTTTCTGGGCCCGCTTTTCCTCGGCAAACTGTTCGACACCGTCGGCCGGCGCGTGATGATCTCGTCCACGTTCCTGCTGTCCGGAGCGCTGCTCTTCGTCACCGCGTGGCTCTTCGACGCGGGCCACCTGACCGCGAACACCCTGACCGCCTGCTGGTGCGTCGTCCTCTTCTTCGCCTCGGCGGGCGCGAGCAGCGCCTACCTGACGGTGTCCGAGGTCTTTCCGACGGAGACGCGGGCGATGGCCATCGCCTTCTTCTACGCGGTGGGCACGGCGGCCGGCGGCATCAGCGGGCCGCTGTTGTTCGCCCAGCTCACGTCCACCGGCGTGGTGAGCGACGCGGTGCTGGCCTTCCGGATCGGCGCGGCACTGATGTGCGTGGCCGGTGTGACCGCCGCCTTCCTGGCGGTACGCGCCGAGGGGCGCTCCCTGGAGGACATCGCCACCCCGCTCTCCGTCCAGCCCGAACCGCTGCCGGCCGCCCCGCGCTGGAGCAGCACCCTCCGGGCCGGGGCGGGCGGCGAACCGGCGACCGCGCCGGTGTCGGAGGAGTAGGGAAGACGTGGTGCCGGAGGAGCAGGCAAGGGGAGGGAGAAGGGGCCGGCCGACGTCCGGAGGAATACGCTCCGGACACGGCACGCTGGAACAGGACATGACCGACAAGCACCGTCACCACACCCGGAAGATCGGCAGTCTGTCCGTCCACCCGCTCGCCCTCGGCGGCAACGTCTTCGGCTGGACGGCCGACGAGGCCCGGTCGTTCGCCGTCCTGGACGCCTACACCGAGGCCGGCGGCAACTTCATCGACACCGCGGACGCCTACTCGGCCTGGGTCCCCGGCAACTCCGGCGGCGAGTCCGAGACCATCATCGGCGACTGGATGGCCTCCCGCCGCAACCGCGACGACATCGTGGTCGCCACCAAGGTGGGCGCGGGCTACCCGGACCGGCCGGGCCTCTCCGCGGCCGTCATCAAGGAGGGCGTCGAGGGCTCCCTGCGCCGGCTCCGCACCGACTACATCGACCTCTACTACACGCACTACGACGACCCGTCGCTGCCCGTCGAGGACTACATCGCCACGCTCGACGGCCTGGTGAAGGAGGGCAAGGTCCGCGAGATCGCGGCCTCCAACGTCACTCCCGAACGGCTCGCCCGCGCACTGGAGTTCAGCGACTCCGCCGGACTCGCCAAGTACGTGGCGATCCAGCCCGAGTACAACCTGGTCTCACGCGACACCTACGAGGGCCCGCTCGCCGAGGTCGCCACCCGGCACGGCCTCGCCGCCGTCCCGTACTACGCCCTCGCCTCCGGCTTCCTGACCGGCAAGTACCGGCCGGACACGACCGTCGACAGCGCCCGCGCGGAAGGTGCCGCCAAGCACCTCAAGACCGAACGCGGCCCGCGCGTGCTGGCCGCCCTCGACGAGATCGCCGCCGCACACGACGCGGAGATCGCGACGGTGGCCCTGGCCTGGCTGGCGAGCCGCCCGACGGTCGCCACACCACTGGCCAGCGCCCGCACCGTCGAACAACTGCCGCCGCTGCTGGCGCTGGCGGACCTGCGGCTGACGGAGGAGGAGCTGACGCGGCTGACGGAGGCGTCGGCGTAGCGGCTGGCTTGGCGGGGGCGCGCTCCCGGACGGCCGGCCGCGCCCCCGCGAGTGCTCGGTTTCGGGGGGTGCTCGGTCCCGGCGGGCGCTGGGCTCCGGCGGGTGCTCGGTTCCGGCAAGTGCTGGGTTCCAGCGAGTGCTGGGTCCCGGCGGGTGCTGGGCTCCGGCGGGTGCTCGGTTCCGGCAAGTGCTGGGTTCCAGCGAGTGCTCGGTTCCGGCGGGCGCTCGGTCCCCGCGAGAGGTGCGACCCGAGGGCGCACCCTTCGCGCGCCGCGCGCCCCGCAGGCGTCGCGGCACAGCTCGTGCTCCGCGCACGCCGTAGGCGCCACGACCCCACTCGCGCGTCGCAGCTCCCACGCGCGTCGCTCAGCCCTCGCGCACCGCGTACTGCTCGCGCACCGCGCACTCCTCGCGCGTTGTTCAGCCCTCGCGCGCCGCTCAGCTCTCGCGGGCCGCCGTGCGCTCCACGCCCCAGGAGGCGAGCGCGACGGTGCCGGCCACGCCCAGCACGGACGGCCAGGCGCCGACCTTCTTGGCCAGCGGGTGGGAGCCGGCGAACGCGGCCACGTACAGCCCGGTCAGGGCGGCGGCCTTGCCGGAGCCCACCTTGCCGGCCCACTGGCGGGCCGCCACGGTACCGGCCACACCGAGGGCGAGCCCGCCGAGGGGCCGCTTCTTGGTCAGCCGGGCCACGCCGTACCCGCCGACGAGCCCGGCCGCGGCCACCACGGACGCCGGAACTCGTGTCACTGCACTCATCGCTGCCATAGCGGCAACCTCCGCATCAAAGACATCAAGAGACGCGTACGTCTGTCCCGACACTAACCCGCCCGGTTGCGCGGCCGGCCGGCGAGCGCCCGGAAGCCGTCCCTCCGCCTCTCGTGGACGTCCACCCCCCCGCCTGCGGCCTCAGCCGCCCCCGCCTGCGGCCTCAGCCGCCCCCGCATGCGGCCTCAGCCGGCCGCCGTGAGCAGGGTCTCGGCGACGGCCGTCCGGGCGTAGAGCACCGACCGCCCGGCGCGGTGCGCGCTGACCATCCCCGCCCCGCGCAACGCCGCGAGGTGCTGGGAGACGCCGGCGGTGGAGATGCCGGTGCGGCCGGCCAGTTCGGTCGTGGAGGCGGGGGCCGCGAGTTCGGTCAGCAGCCGGGTCCGGGAACGGCCGAGGACCGCGGCGATGGCCTCGGCCCGGGCCGGCGGCCGCCGCTCCCACAGGGTGCCGGTCCCCCGGGCGGGGTAGGCGAGCTGCGGCGGGGCCGGGTGCCGCATCCACGTCAGCACACCGGTGGCGAACACGGACGGGACGAGCAGCAGGCCGGGCCCGGTGGTCTGCCGCGACAGCACGCAGCACCGGCGGACCAGCCGGAGCGTGTTGTCGTCCCAGCTCACCGTGGTGTGCAGGTCGTTGAAGAGGTGCGCGGCGCCGTGCTCGGCGACCTGGCGGGCGCGGTGGAAGACCTCCGCGTCCAGGACAGCGCGGATCTTCGCCCAGTAGGGGGCGAGCGCGAGCTCCCAGAAGGTCTCGATCTCCTCGGTGATCTGCGGCAGCCACCGTTCCGGGTCCGCGCGCAGCGCCCGGATCCGCGCGGTGTCCCGGCCGAGCTTGCCGATGTCGAGACGGACGGACGCGGCGGGCGTGGCCCGGACTGCCGCCAGTTCGGTGTCGAGGGACGGCGCGGGCTCGGCCGGGAACGGCGTGAGGAAGTCGCAGAGGTAGTTCTGCGGCGGGACGAGCTCGGCCAGCCACCCGGCCGTCAGCCCGGCGTCGTCCACCCGGCTCCGCACCTGGTCGGTCCAGGGCCGGTGGACGGGGTGGGCGGCCCGCGAAACGAGCAGCCGGAAGCCGGCGACCACCTCCCACATCGGTGAGACCGCGAAGCGGGTGAGCGCCAGATCGTCAGCGGAAAAGGCGAGTTCGGAGAGCACGGACACCCCCGTCGTCCGGTTGCATTCGGCCTGAGCTTAATCAATGGTGGCCGCGCGGTCACCGGGCGAAAGTCAGGGCATGCTCTCCACCTTCAGCGGACTCCCCCGCGCCGCCTGGATCGTCTTCACCGGGACCGTCGTCAACAGACTCGGCTACCTCGTCACCCCGTTCCTCGTCTTCTTCCTGGGCTCCCGGGGCATCCCCACCGAACAGATCCCCTACGTGCTCGGCGCGCTGGGCGCCGGCAACCTGATCGGCCCCGCCCTCGGCGGCCTGCTGGCCGACCGCGTCGGCCGCCGCTCGACGATGATCGCCGGCCTCCTCGGCACCGCGGCGGGCCAGGGCCTCCTCTTCACCGCCCCCGACACCGTCACCCTGGCGCTCGCCGCCATCCTGCTCAGCGGCGCCGGCAGCATGGTCGGCCCGGCCGCGAGCGCGCTCCTCGCGGACTCGGTCACCGCCGACCGCCGCCGGGCGGCGTTCTCCCTGTTCCACTGGGCCGTCAACATCGGCACCGCGGTCGCCGGCATGCTGGGCGGCTTCCTGGCGGCCCGCGGTTACTGGCTCCTCTTCGCCGTCGACGTGGTGAGCACCCTCACGTACGCGCTGATCGCCGCGTCCTTCCTCCCGGCGGGCCGCACCCGGCCCACCACCCCGCGGACCGACGGCGCGGGCTACGGCGTCGTCTTCCGCGACCCGCTGATGCGCCTCCTGCTCCCCCTCTTCTACGTCGCCCTCGTGATCTACACCTTCACCGAGGTCGCCCTGCCCCTCGCCATCCGCGACGACGGCCTCTCCACGACCACCCTCGGCCTGATGTCCACCCTCAACGCGGCCCTGGTCGTCGTCCTCCAGCCGCTCGCCATCACCGTCCTGGCCCGCTTCCGCCAGATCCCGGTCTACGTGGCCGGCAGCATCCTCGTCGCCCTCGGCGTCGCCCTCACCGGCGTCGCCCACACCCCCTGGGCCTACGCCGCCACCGTCGTCCTCTGGTCCCTCGGCGAGGCCACCATCGGCGGCGTGGCCGGCTCCCTCGTCGCCGCCCTCGCCCCCGACCACGCCCGAGGCCGCTACCAGGGCGCCTACCAGTGGACCTGGGGCACCGCCCGCTTCACCGCCCTCTCCCTCGGCACCACCGCCTACGCCACCGCCGGCCCCGCCACCCTCTGGTGGTTCAGCGCGGTTGCGGGCACAGCGGCGGCCCTCGGCGTGGGCGCCCTGAGCCCGGCAATCAGCCGCCGCACGGCACCGGACGCCGTGGACGCGGAGAACGGCAGCAGGGCAGCGCAGCCCACGGTCGCTTAAACACGCCGAGGCCCCAAACGGATCGCAGGGAACGTGCGTGTCACCGGGCGGAAGCCTGCAGCACCGCTCGTGCGAAATCCGGCATGCCGTACTCATGCAAGTGCAGGGCGAGCTCCACCACGGCTGACGATGGCTGGTCACGTCCGAAGATCTGAAGGGCTGTCGCGGCCAGGCCCCGGGCTTGTTCCCCGATGAGGACCAGGCTAGCGGCGCTCTCCAGGGGAGTGAGGATTTCAAATGTTCCCCGAAGCAGAGCGAGGATATCAGCGGATTTATCTTCCTTGTCGAAATGAAGCTGCTTCGCCCTTTTTGCGATCTGGATAGCGGCAGCGACGTCAGCCGCATCTTGCTGCCGGTCACCCGCTTCGGGGGGGACCGGCAAGTGTGGCGGTGTCCCCATGGCGGCAGCCGGAGCCTCGGTGAGGCCGGCTCTGGACACTGCCGAGGCATCGCGGAACGTCATCTTCCGCGCTCCCTGCAGCTCCTGTAGATCCCCTTCCAGCCTGTGGACTTCGCGTCGCAACTCGATACAACCAGTGCACGCTCGCTGCTCCGCCTGCAGTTGGAGGTCAGTGAAGTATTCAAGCGGCTTGAGGGCGGCAACCCGCCCTGCAGGGCCGCTCGAGTCCTTTGTGGCCAGTCGGTGCATCAGTTCAACGAACCATATGGGAGCGGTCAGTCGGCCGTTCAAGTAGCGGTAGACGGCGGTGTGACCGACATCGTGTGCCCCTTCTTCGTTGAGCCGCTCGGTGAGCTGGCGCACCGGTGGCCGGGGCGGGTTGAGCATCCCGTGCAGTTCACCGAGGGCGAGAGCGAGCGCTCGCCTCCCAGGTGCCGCACCGGACCAGATGGTGATGCTGCGCCGCTGTTGTTCGGCCATCGAGGCCCCCCACTCCTTTGCCCTGCCGGTCCTGTTCCTCTTCAGTCTGCAACACCCGCTTGTTGCCAGATCATCTGCAACAGGATTTGCGCTGGATTTTCTGCTCCGCAGAGGGGGTTAATGGATTCGTCGCCGTTCCGGGGAGGCCGGGCCGCATCCATGCGGCACCGGTTGGTTCGGCGCGCATGACTGAGTGGAGGCACTTGATGACGCTGCCGTCGTGGCAGGACAAGAAGTTCGGAAGCAAGGTCCGTGCGGCCCTGTGGCTGGAGACCGAGGTGGGGGAGGGGAACGTTTTCACAAAGACGCGGCTGCGGGAAGCGTTCCCCGATGTCGCTCAGATCGACCGGCGTATGCGTGATCTTCGTGACCATGGGTGGACGATCCACACGAAGCGTGAGGACCCCTCCTTGAAGCAGGAGGAACAGCGGTACGTCAAGAAGGGAGCGGAGATCTGGCTCCCGGGGCAGGCCAAGACTGATAAGTCAAAGCCGTTGCTGACGGCTGCTCAGCGGACAAAGGTGATGATGGCCGACAGTTTCCTCTGCCGGTCATGCGGCATTGGCGCTGGTGAATCCTTCGGCGACGGCGGGCAGGATTCTCAGCTCGACATCGCGCGCCGCAAGGTTCTGCTGGAGGACGGTAGCGAGCAGGTCCTGTTCGTGACCGAGTGCAACAGGTGCCGTGTGGGCGGGCGAAGCCGAGTGGTCGATCTTGGCGCGATTGTCGGCGAGTGGAAGAACCTGGCTCCACTTGAGCAGAAGGTCTTCGCTGCGTGGGTTGAGGCGGACGAGCGTAAGCCAGGGAAGCTGGAACGGCTTTGGGGCGTGTACCGGACGCTGCCCGGAGAGGCCCGCGAGGCTGTCAAGCAGGCCATTGAGACCGGCAACGGCGAGTAAACAGAGAGGGAGGTCTGGGCAGCATGAAGGAGTTTCCGCCCCCGCCGCGTGCGGAGGAGTTCAGCCAGTTGGTCAAGAAGCGACTGGAGGAGGTCCGCAGCTCCGGGGGGACGCGCGAGACGGTAACGGTTGACTGGAACGGCCAGCCGCTGCATGTCGAGGTGATCGACCTTCCCCTGAGCGGGCTGTACTACAACCCGGGGACGCACCGGATCCGGGTTCAGCGAACGCATGACCCGGTGCGCGATGAAGCGATTGACAAGGACGCGTGGAGCGATGAGAGCCAGGCTTACCTGGCCTTCCTGCTACAGGCGGACCCGGCGAATCCGGGCCGGCGTGACCCGGCATTCGACAAGCTGAAGGAGGACCTGCAGAAGTTCGGCCAGAACGACCCCGGCCTGATCACTCACCACGGAGTGATCGTCAACGCGAATACCCGTGCAGCAGCTCTGCGCGAGCTGGGCAAGCAGACGATGCGCGTAGGCATCCTCCCGGAGTCGTTCACCTGGGCCGATATCAACGCAGTAGAGCTGTCGCTTCAGCTCCGCGAGGATCACCGGCGTGATTATTCCTACATCAACCGGCTCCTTGCCATGGAGGAACAGGCTGAGCTTGGCCGCACACCGGATGAGATCGCGAAGGCATTCCGGGTCCGGACCGCGACGTACCATCAGGAACGCTGGATCCTGAGCACGATCCGCGAACTGATCGACCGCAGCAAGAGCGGAAGTGGCGTTGCGCTGCGACTGGTGGACTTCGAGAACGACCAGGAGAAGCTGAAGGAGCTCCACCGGCTGTACGAGAAGCTGGAGAAGGCAGACCAGGACACGGCTGAAATCCTGAAGGAATGGCGGCTGGCCGCCATATTGCTTGGTTTCGCCAAAACGGCCATCCGGAATATCAATGAGAACTTCCTCAAAGAGGGCTATCTGGGGGAGGCACTGCCGGCAAGCTGGCAAGACTTGAGAGCCGTGGAAGAGCAGGAGTCCGTTGCCATCCCGGGGCTGGGGGTCAGCGTGCCGGGAGCCGTACCTGCCGTAGCCGCGGCACGAGCCCTTAACGACCGGATCCTGCGGGCGAAGGCCGCCCTGAACGGCCAGTCTGACCTGGGCGACGAGAGCCAGAACCAGGACCTTGTGGCAGAGGCGAAGGCAGCGTTTGGGACCGCGATCGACCGGGAGGAAGCCAACGCCCGCGTCCGTAAGCGCCAGCAGATGGCTCCCGCCCGCCTCGCGGAAGCCTGTGTGGACATCGAGCAGTGTGTAGTGGACCTGGTCCAGGCTCGTGCTTCCCGCAGCCTGGACGAAGAGGCTTTCGACGAAGCTGTGTTGAAGCTCAGGTCCAGTCTGCGCAAGCTCGCCAAACAGGCGGGCCGAGGCCTTCCGCACCCCGGCGACGGTGTGGCCTGGCTCGTCGAAGCCACCGCTGCCGAGGGTGCCTGATGACGACATCTGCGGAAACCGTGTCCCTGAAGCTGGGTTTCGACGAAACGCGGACCAAGGTCGTCTTGCGGACCACCGAGCAGTACCGGGAAGACCTTGTCCATCTGGCTGCCCGTTTCCGTACGGGCGGCCAGCTCGGCCGGCTTTCCGCTTCGGTAGAGCTTGAGGATCTGCTGACCGGGCTAAGCCTTCTCGGCGGCTGGCCGGACCATGCGGGTGTGGAGTGGGCTCCGGAACTCCGCGACCTGGTGGTCAGCGTTGCCAGAGATGCCGAAACTGTCAGGAACCGTCTCAGTGATCCGGCGGCCGATGGCGAAGTGGAGCCTCATGATGTCCAGGCGATGCTGGGTGAGGACTGGACGGCCGAGCTGGGGGAGTTCCAGCGACGCGACATCGCCAAACTCCTTTCGCTGCGGCATGGGGCGAATTTCAGTGTCCCCGGCGCCGGTAAGACTCGCGTGGCGCTGGCGGTGTACGCGGCGGAGAAAGCTGCGGGCCAGGTTCGCCGGGCCTTGGTGGTCTGTCCGAAATCTGCCTACGAATCGTGGCACTACGAGGCGGGGGCGTGCTTTAGGGAAAAGCTCCGTACCTACGTCCTTGACGGGGGAGCTCTGGACCCAGCCGCTGAGGTGCTGATCGTCAACTACGAGCGCCTAGACCGTTCGCTCGGGGTGCTAGCGGCCTGGCTGAAGGCCGTACCTTCGGTGATCATCCTGGATGAGGCCCACCGGATGAAGCTCGGCGTGCGCGGTACCTATGGGGCGGCCTGCATGGCCTTGGGGCCGCTCGCGCGCCGGCGTTTGATCCTTACCGGAACGCCGGCACCGAATGGTGCCAAGGACCTGGAGAATCTCCTCGGGTTTGTATGGCCGGGGCACGGCCAGCGAACGGTCTCGAGGGCTGTGGACGGAGGGGACCTCGCTCACGCCAGCTCCGTGCTCAGACCGCTGTTCACCCGGACAACCAAGGAGGAACTGGGGCTGCCCCCCATGGAACCGCGGGTGCGTTATCTGGACATGCCTGACCTCCACGGCCAGATCTACAGCGCTCTGACAAAGAAGGCCGGCGAAAACGCTTCACGAGACGACCTCAGCTCTCTCGGCAAGACCGCCCTGCGTCTGCTCATGGCTGCCACGAGTCCGGCGCTGCTGCTGGAAGGCGCTAGTCGCTACGAACCGCTTGCTTACCAGTTGCCGCCGCTTGAGGTGCCTCAGGGTGATTCACTCTTCCATCTGATGCAGAAACTCCCTGATTATGAGCTGTCACCCAAGTACAAAGAAGCCGTGGCCATCGTCGCTGACAACGCGGCGAAGGGGCGCAAGACGCTGGTCTGGACGACCTTCGTGCGCAGCCTCACAACGCTGGAAAGACTGATGCGCGGGTTCGGGCCGGCTGTAGTGCATGGGGGTACTCCTGACCGAGAGGAGCAGATCAGACGGTTTCGTGAGGATCCCGACTGTATGGTCCTGATTTCCAACCCGGCCACCCTGGGCGAGGGGATTAGCTTGCATCACGTGTGCCACGACGCTGTGTACGTGGACCGTGACTTCATGGCGGGACGCTACCTGCAGAGCCTTGACCGCATTCATCGGCTTGGACTCGCGCCGGGGACTGAGACGAGGGTCACGGTACTTGCGGTGAGGGGCACAATTGATGGGGTGGTTGAGAACCGCCTTGATCAAAAACTGGCCTTCATGGGACACGTTCTGGACGATCCGTCGGTCCAGAGGCTGGGGGACTTGGAGGAAGAGCCCTCGGTAGCGGCCGGTCTGGCGCCAAGCGATGTAGCCGCCTTGCTTCATCACCTGCACTAGAACGCAAGTTCTCGGGGGCTGGTGCCCGGGTCTCAGGACCCGGGCACCAGCCCTTACTGCGAGACTCCGGTACGAGAGCGAGGCAGCACACTGGTGTCTCTGCGAAACTTGAGCATCTGTGTTCGGCGTACGGGAGGGTGTACCAATGAGTGTTGGCGGCGGAGCAGCGCCAGTCACTGGGCCGTTGACCTCGATCGAGATCTGCGCGGGAGCCGGCGGACAGGCCTACGGCTTGCATCATGCCGGCTTCCGGCATCTGGCTCTCCTTGAGATCGACAAGCATGCTTGCCAGACGTTGCGCGACAACGTGAGCCGACTGCCTGACTGGACCGGCTGTGAGGTGATCGAAGCGGACTTGAAGGAGTTCGACCCCTTCGGGCACGCACAGATGGCGAAATTCCGTCTCAAGCCGCGCGAATTGGATCTTCTCGCCGGGGGAGTTCCGTGCCCGCCGTTTTCGGTGGCAGGGCGGCAGCTTGGAGCAGAAGACGAGCGGGACTTGTTTCCCGAGGTGCTCAGGCTCGCGAAGGAGCTGGAACCCAAGGCGATTATGATCGAAAACGTCAAGGGGATTTTGGATGATAAATTCAAGTCTTACCGGGAAGAGATCGTCGAGGAGCTCGATCTTCTTGGGTACAAGCTTTGTGGTTGGAAACTGATCGAGGCTCGCAGGTTTGGAGTTCCCCAGCTTCGCCCCCGTGCGATTCTTGTGATGATCCGCGAGGATGTTCTCAAGGATGCAGAGTTCGAATGGCCGGCCGGAAGTGACGATGTCACGACGGTAGCGGAGGCGCTCGAGGAGTCCATGCGGAAGCGTTTTGCTCCCTATGGGGCCCGGGGTGATGAGGCTTTCCGGCGCTGGTACGAGAAAGCGAGCGAGGCTAACTCGGAGGCGCCTACGCTTGTCGGTGGGTCAAAGAAGCACGGAGGGGCCGACCTGGGGCCCACGCGCGCAAAAAAAGCGTGGGCTGCGCTGGGGGTTAACGCCTTGGGGGTGGCTAACGACTCCGATGACCCGACGAACGTGGTTCCGGAGCGCGACCTTTTCAAGAACGGCCCTATGCTCACTGTGGAGCAGGCGGCAATTATTCAGGGGTTCGACAAAGACTGGAAATTTAGCGGGCGGAAGACTGCTAAGTACCGTCAGGTCGGTAACGCATTCCCGCCACCGGTTGCCAAAGCGGTGGGCGAGGCCATCGCCGCTGTACTTCAGCCGGATGACAGGCTGGCGTCGACGACCCCCAGGACCGCCGAGCCGGCGGAGCGGAAGCTAATCCCGGCTGCTGCGGCCCTTGAGGCCGAACTCATCCCGACGGCTCCGGACCGTGTCGATGATTTTGAGGGTGCAAGCATCTGAGGGTTCGTGCTCCCAGAAGCGGAGCACGCACCACCCTGCCTCAGTGAGCCGTTCGTCCGTGTCACGGTCGCGCGCCATGTTGCGTGCGACCTTGTCCGACCAGTAACCGGGGTTGGTCTTGGGCGGTACGTAGTGCTCAGGGCATCCATGCCAGTAGCAGCCATCGATGAACACGGCCACCTTGGCCGGCCCGAAGACAAGATCTGCTGTCCGGCGGAGTTCCGGCAGAGGTCTCGCTGCTACCCGGTAGCGCAGTCCCTGTGCGTGCACAAGACGACGGATCAGGTGTTCGGGCTTGGTGTCCCGGCTGCGGATCGCCTGCATGTTGCGGCGACGCGCAGCCGAGGAAGCCCAAGATCCTTCCGGCGGTGTCCAGTCGGTCTCATCAGCCACGCTAGAGAGGGTAGTGCTCCTTCCTGTGAGGCTGGGCTGCCGACCTGACCCACACTGCTATCGAGGCCATACCGGCCCGGCTCCATGGTGGCCTGGCGACTGTGGACCCAAGCTCTGGGAGCCGTACCAAGGGGTGGCTGAGCTGCTGTACGGCCTCGGTACCATCGCTCCGCCGTACGTCCCCGCAGACGGCTGGTTGACCGACAACGCCGCCCGTTCCAGAGCTGGCTGCGCCACTTCTTTGCGTTGCCAGAGGTGGTGGAGGAGTTCCTGTTCGCGGGCGGTGAAGTCCGGGGTGAGGCGGCCCGCGTAGGCGCGTTGGCGGAGGAAGGCGAGGGAGGTGGCGAAGGAGACGTACTCCGCGACGGTGCGGGCGGCGGGGCGGCCGCCGGTGCGTTTGGCCACGTCGCGGGCGATGGCGCGGGCGCGCAGGGAGGAGAGGGCGAGGGGTTCCGGCGGGGTGAGCCAGCCGGCCGCCTGGTACTCCGGGAGGTGGGCGCGGACGGTGCGGAGCTCGGTCTGGCGGGACCAGATCGTCAGCCAGGTGAGGGTGCCGAAGACCGGGAGCATGAAGAGCGAGTAGACGGCCAGGAACCCCAGGCCCGGCAGGGACGCCGAGCCGTTCCAGACGCCGTGCAGGACCATCGCCGTCAGCAGGCCCGCGACGGGGACCAGGGCGCGCAGGACGCGGCGGCGGGTGGGGAGGCTGGCGGCGATGCCGAAGCCCAGGCCCGTCATGGAGGTGAAGAGGGGGTGGGCGAACGGGGACATCAGGACGCGGACGAAGAACGTGGCCGCCGTCGTCGAGAAGCCCGAGGCGCCGAAGCTCTGGTCGGAGGCGTACGCGTTGCCCAGGTAGAGGATGTTCTCCGTGAACGCGAAACCGGTGGCGGTGATGCCCGCGACGACGACGCCGTCCACGATGCCGTTGAAGTCCCGGCGCCGGAAGAGGAAGAGGAGCAGCAGGGCCACCCCCTTGGCGCTCTCCTCGACCACCGGGGCGACGAACGCGGCGCCGAAGGTGCCGGCGTCCTCACGGTGGGCCGTGTCGACGCTGTTCATGATCCACTCGGTCGCGTAGCTGTTGGCGACGAGCGCCACCAGAGTGGCCGCGCAGGCGCCCCACGCGAAGGCGAAGACCAAGTCCTTCCAGGGTTTCGGCTCGACGCGGTCCATCCAGCGGAACGCGGCGATGAGCAGCGGCACCGGCAGCACCGCCAGCCCCAGGCCCACCAGGAAGCCCTGGGTGCCGGTCTGCTCCCGGACGAGGGCGAGGATCAGCAGGCCGCAGAGGGCCAGGAGGAGGACGACCGTGCCCGCGCGGACCACCTTGTTGTCCCAGAGAGCGCGACGCGGCCGGTAGTGCCGGCGGGCCGGTGCGGACAGGGCGCCGAAGCCCGGCGCGATCCCGGGCACCCCAGGGGCCCCGGGAGCGGGTATCGGGCCCGGGTCGGCGGACGGGGACGAGTGAGGCTGGGACTCATGCACTTGACGACCCTAGCCAAGCCGGCGGCGTGGGCGGAGCGGTTTGCCTCGCGGGCGAGGAGGGGAGCGGGGGAGGGGCGCGCGGGGGCCGGCTTCCGCCGTCCCGTTCCGTCCCGCCCTGTCCCGTGTCGCTAGCCGCGGCGGCGGAAGAGGAGGTCGCGCACCGCGTGCCCCTTGTCCAGCCCTTGGCCCTCGAAGCGGGTCAGCGGGCGGAAGTCGGGGCGCGGGGCGAAGCCGCCGTCCGCCTGGGTGTTCTCGAAGTCCGGGCTGGCGGTCAGGACCTCCAGCATCTGCTCCGCGTACGGTTCCCAGTCCGTCGCGCAGTGCAGCACGGCGCCCGGCGCCAGCCGCGTCGCCGCCAGGGACAGGAACTCGGGCTGGATCAGCCGCCGCTTGTGATGCCGCTTCTTGGGCCACGGGTCCGGGAAGTACACGCGCATGCCGGCCAGCGCGTCGGGCGCCAGCATCTCGCGGAGCAGGATGATCGCGTCCCCGTTGGCGACCCGGACGTTCTTCAGGCCCTTCCGCTCCGCCAGCGCGAGCAGGTTGCCCTGGCCCGGGGTGTGCACGTCGCACGCGAGGATGCCCGTTCCCGGGTCCGCGGCGGCCATCTCCGCCGTGGCCTCGCCCATGCCGAAGCCGATCTCCAGGACCACCGGCAGCCCGGGATCGCCGAAGAGCTCACCGAGATCGATCCGGCGCAGACCGTCGATGTCGAGGCCCCACACCGGCCACAGCCGGCGCAGCGCCTCGCCCTGCCCGGTCGTGACGCGGCTGCGACGCGGCTGGAACGAGCGGATACGCCGCTCGTGGTGCGAGCCCGCCGGGTCCGGAGCGGGGCCGTCAGGGAACATCGGCTCCCGGCGGTCCCGGGCACGAACGCGGTCACGCGTCCCGGCCGGGACCGGCGCGGCGGCTTCTCCGACCATCGGCTCGGTGGCCGGCTCGGCGGCTCGATCGGCGGTGGGCTCGGTGACCAGGGCGTCCTCGGCCGCGGGCGCGGCGGGGACGGCGTGGCGTGCGGGGTTCACGGACTTCTCGGACACAGTTCTTCCATAGTACGGGCGAGGCCCGCGGCGGCTGGATCCGTACATGTCAGCCGAGCGGTGCGGACGTGTCCGTCCGCCCACCGTCCGGCCCGCCCTCACCCGCTCGGCCACCACCCGCTCGCCCTCACCCGCCCGTCCACGGCCCGGCCCGGCCCGGCCCCCGAGCCTTCAGCGCAACTCCGCGAGCACCCTCCGCGCCACCTCCCGTCCGATCGGCAGCGAGGCCGTCGCCGCCGGCGACGGCGCGTTGAGGACGTGCACCATCCGCCGTGAGCTCGCGAACAGGAAGTCGTCCGCCAGCGTGCCGTCACGCAGCACCGCCTGGGCGCGGACGCCCGACGGCGCGGGTATCAGGTCGTCCTCCGTGATGCCCGGCAGCAGACGGCGGACGGCCGCGGTGAAAGCCGCCTTCGACAGGGAGCGGCGTGCCTCGTCCACCCCGTACCTCCAGTGCCGGCGCGCCAGCCGCCACGTGCCGGGGAACGCGGCCGTGGCGGCGAGCTCCGACGGCCGTACGGTGCGCCACGCGTACCCCTCGCGCGCCAGGGCCGGCACCGCGTTGGGGCCCACGTGCACCGTGCCGTCGACACCTCGCGTGAGGTGGACGCCCAGGAACGGGAAGGCCGGGTCCGGCACCGGGTAGACCAGGCCGCGTACCCGCGCCCCGGCGGTGGGTGCCAGGGCGTGGTACTCGCCGCGGAAGGGGACGATCCGCACGCCGGGGTCGTCCCCCGCGAGCCGGGCCAGCCGATCGCTGTACAGCCCCGCGCAGTTGACCAGGGCCCGGGCCCGTACGACCGTGCCGTCCGCCGTCCGTACGGCGACGGCCTCGCCGCGCCGGCCCACCACCCGGACCTCCGCGCCGTACCGCACCGACGCCCCCGCGTCCTCGGCGAGCCGGGCCAGGTGGGCGGCGACCGCGCCGAAGTCGCAGACGCCCGTGGTGGCGACGTGGATCGCCCCCACCCCCCGTACGTCCGGCTCGAACTCGGCTATCTGGGCCGGGCCCAGTTCGCGAACGGGAATGCCGTGCTGCCGCCCGCGCTGCACCAGGGCGTGCAGCCGCGGCAGTTCGGCCCGGTCGGTGGCGACGATCAGCTTTCCGGTGACCTCGTGCGGCAGGCCGTGCTCCGTGCAGAACTTGACCATCTCCGCCGCGCCCCGCACCGCGAACTCGGCCTTCAACGAACCAGGTCGGTAGTAGATCCCGCTGTGGATCACTCCGCTGTTGCGTCCCGTCTGGTGCCGCGCGGGGCCGGGCTCCTTCTCCAGCACGACCACGCTCGTACCCGGCGCGGCGCGCGTGACCGCGTAGGCCGTCGACAGGCCCACGATGCCGCCGCCGATCACCAGCACGTCGCAGTCGTACGTCCCCATGGGCTCACCTCCCCGCCCTCCCGCACCACCGGCCGTCTCCGCTGCGGCCGGCTCAACGGCTCCTATCATGTCGTGCGCCACTGACAATGGGCCGAAACATCGTCGGACCAGGGGGAAAGGCCGGAACGATCTCCGGGGACCGAGCCGGTGACGCGGCCGGGCGCGTCCCGTGAGACGGCCGGAGCGGGCGGCCGGGCGGGCGCCGCGAGGAGCCGGGAAACCGGCGCGAGAAGTACGGGCGAACGCCACGTGAAGGCCGGGAGGACGGCGGCCGAGCGTTGCGGGAAGGCCGGGAGGGCTCCGGCCGAGCGTTGCGAGAAAAGCGGGAGGTCGGCGGCCGAGCGCCCCGGAAAGTCTCAGCGGACGGCGGCCGAGCGCCGTGACGGACACCCCGGCGACAGCACCCGTCCGGCACCCCTCCCACGCACGGTACGCACCGCGACGCACCGAAGACACACCGCACGAGACAACACCGCGACGCACCGCACAAGACGCACCGCACGAGCGACAGGCGTCCTCACCCCGGCCACCCCGCCCGCCCCCACGCAGCCGCCACACCCGTCGCGGCGGGAGCGGACGACGAAGCGCCCGTCGTCCGCTCCCGCCCCCTCACGCCGTCGTGGCCACCAATAACGGCCGCGCCCGCTCACGCAGCTCCACCACTCGCGGCTCGTTCCCGTACGGCTCCAGGCGGTGCAGCAGGTCGCGGACGTACTCCGTCGTCCGCGCGGACGAGATCCGTCCCGCGACCTCCACCGCCCGCACGCCGGCCGCGCAGGCCGCGTCGAGGTTGCCCGACTCCAGCTCCGCGACCGCCGACACCACCAGCCGCAGCCCGTGGGAGCGCACGAACTCCTCCGTCGGCCGGGACAGCGCCTGCTCGGTGAAGCGCTGGACCTGGCGCGGCATGCCCAGGTCGCGGTAGCACTCGGCGGCGTCGGCGGCGAACCGCTCCTGGGTGTAGAAGTCCAGCCAGGACGGGTCCGGGTCGCCCGGCCGTGCCCGCTCCAGCCAGCCTTCGGCGGCCTTGAGCGCCGCCCCGCAGGCCGGCTGGTCGCCGGCCTTGGCCTGGGCTCGCGCCTCGACGAGCCGGAAGAAGCTCATCGTCCGCGCGGTGGCCAGCCCGCGGTTGCGCTCCAGCGCGGCCTGGGCGAGGTCGACGCCGTCGTCCGCGTAGCCGCGGTAGGTGGCCTGGAGGCTCATCGAGGCGAGCACGTAGCCGCCCAGCGGTACGTCGGCCGCCGCGCGGGCCAGACGCAACGCCTGGATGTAGTAGCGCTGTGCCGCCTCCTGTTGGCCGGTGTCGAAGGCCATCCACCCGGCGAGCCGGGTGAGTTCGGCGGTCGCGCCGAACAGCGCGCGCCCCACCTCGTCGCTGTACGCCCCCAGCAGCAGTGGCGCCGCGTCGACGCGCAGGCACTCCGGCACCATGGACGAACGCCAGTCCCCGCCGCCGTACTTGGAGTCCCAGCGGCGCGCGTCCTCCGCCGCCTCCCGCAGTTTGGCCACGTCGCTGTGGCCGACCCGTTGCGGTAAACCGCAGTCGGGTACCGCACCGGCCTCGCGTTCCCGGGCCGCCTGCTGCGGCTCGCGCGCCACCGAGCTGTCGGCGGGCGTGATCAGCCACCGCGAGGCGGGCGTGGAGTACGCGCTGACGGAAAACGACCCCGCGAGACTCTGCCAGATCCCGCCGCCACCGCGGCGACCGGCGGAATCCAGCCGGTACAGCTCCGTCGCCGACCGCACCGCCTGGCCGACATCGCGCGGGAACGCGAGGCCCACCTCCGGCGCCGGATCCGACTCGGCGAGGCCGATCTCGTGCAACGGCACCGGCCGGCCCAGCTTGCCCGCTATCGCGGCGGCGATCAGGTGGGGCGCGGCGCCCTGCGGCACCATGCCCTTGCTGACCCACCGGGCGACCGACGTCTTGTCGTACCGAAGCGTCAATCCCCGCTGTGCACCGAGGTCGTTGACCCTCCGCGCCAGACCGGCGTTGCTGATCCCCGCGAGAGCGAGGACCGTGCCCAGCTTCTCGTTCGGTCCGCGTGGCTCCCTGGACATGCGCACCCCTCGGCAACAACGATGCCCGCCCCGGCATAGGCGCGGGGCATTCGTAAACCCAGCGTAGTTCCCCACATCCCGACCGTTAAGGGGCGTTGTCCCGGATGGCGGGATTCTGGTCCGCATGCGCGTGCACGGAGGGGCACGTGCTCCGGCAGAGTGTGGCCGTGCGCCTGCTGTGCGCCTTGTACACGCCATCGGCGGGGCGGTTCCATGGTTCTGCGTGGGTTGGCCCGCTGTACTGGATCCAGTGGGCTGGGGGAAGCCGTCGCCCCATTCCCCGCGGGCGGCGGACCGGCCCGGGGGGCACGGCTCGTGCCTCCCGGGCTGCGCGAACTCGCGTATCGGGGTGCCGCGACGGGGCCGGCCGCGGCGGGTTCCCGGTCGTTCGGAGCCGAACGCCCCGTCCGCCCGGTGGCGTTGGCGACGGCCGGGATCGCGCCGGAGGCCGGCTTCCGAAGCGTTCGCGAGCGGGAACGTCGCTGCCGGGGCGCGCCGTCCGGGGTCGCACGCGGGGCGTGCGGGAAACGGCCGAAACCCGCCGTAGGGCGAAGGTGCCGCATGGCCGGAGAGCCGCCCGGAACGGCCAAGTCCGGTGGGGCCGTGGCAGCATGGGGTGCGCATGCGCCACGGTGTGACGTCGCCAATGCCCTATAGGCCCTGTTTTCCCGTCGGTTGAGCCGCCTGCCGGCGGTTCTCGGTGACCAAGTCGACGGCCCCGAGTGGCCCGATCGATGTCACACCGCCCGTCCCGCTGTGCATGATGACTGCTACCCGATGGTTGTCCACAGCCTGTGGAGGCGGCGATGCGCTGGTTGGTGGGGTGGAGCCGCGCCGGCTCCCGGCCCGGCGTCCCCGCCGCGCCCGCGGTCCAGCCCGTCGGCGCCCGGCTTCTGTGGGAGGACCCGGACCCGCTGTGGGCGGTCGGCGACTGGCGCCCCGACGAGGTACGCGTCATCCACGCCGGACCGCATCACGCCGGACCGCACCACAGCGGGTCACCCCACGCCGGCCCGCATTCCGGCGGCACCCGGCACACCACCGCGCCGCCGCCCGTCGCCCGCCTCGCCGTCCTCGGCCGCTGCGGCGCCGACGACCAGCAGTTGCGCACCGGCCTCCTCGCCACCCGCGGTGGCGCCCTGCGCCCCCTGACCGCCTGGCCGGGCAGCTACACCGCCGTCGCCCAGATCGGCCGCCGCATCACCGTCACCGGAGACCTGGCCGGCGCCCGGCCCGTCTTCCACGCCGCGTGGGCCGGCGGCACCGCCTACGCCACCGCCGCCCTGCCCCTCGCCGACCTCGTCGAGGCGGAGCTCGACATCGGTCACCTCGCGGCCCTCCTCGCCTGCCCCGACTCCCCGGAGGCACTGGGCGACAGCACGCCCTACACCGGCGTACGGCGCGTCCCGCCCGGGCACGCGTTGGTGGTGCGCGACGGCGCGCGGGACGTGACGAGCTACGAGCCGACGGCCTCGCTCGTCGTCGCCGCCCCCGAACCGGACCCCGCCCAAGCCGTGGACGGCATCCGCGAGGCTCTCGTGGAGGCGGTCCGTACCCGCTTCGCCGCCCCCCGCCACGCCCCGAACGGCTTCTCCCGCACCCCGGAACCCGACCCGGGCCCCGTACCCGGCATGGGTCCCGCCTTCCGGCGCGCCGCCCGCGGCGGCCCCGCCCCCGGCATCGGCGCCGACCTCTCCGGAGGCAGCGCCTCCGCCACCCTGGCGCTGCTCGCCGCCGGCCTCCCCGGCCCACCGGGCACCCCCCTCGGCCACGGCACCGGCGCCGGCGAACGACTGCTCGTCGTCACCTTCAACGACCTGGTGGCCGACCGCGGCGGCGCCCGCGAGGCCGAGCTGGAACGCGCCCGGGCGCTCGCCGCCGACCCGCGCCTGCACCACGTCGTCGTCGCCGCGGGCGAGGAGGCCCTGCCCTACGCCGACCTCCTCGACGGACCGCTCACCGACGAACCCTCGCCCGCCCTCGTCACCGCCGTCCGCCACCGCCACCGGCTCGCGGCGGGCAGCGCCGACCACTTCACCGGACACGGCGCCCGCCAGGTGCTCGACGCCCACCCGGCACGCCTCGCCGACCTCCTGCTGGGCCGGCGGCGCCGCCACCTCCTCCGTCCGGTCTCCGCCCTGGCCCGCGCGGACGGCACGCCGGCACTCGCCGGGTTCTCGGCCTCCGTCCCCTTCACCGTCTACCGGGCGGCACGCCGGCTCGCCCGCACCTCCTACCGGGAGGGCCTGGAAGGCGCGGCGGCGCGCTTCCTGGCCCCGGACTTCGTCACGGCCGAGCACCTCACCGGCGCGACCGGCGCCGTGGACGCCTCCCTCGCCGCCCTCACCTGGTGCCGGCCCGGCCCCGCCGCCCGCTGGCTCACCGGAGCGGCGCTCGCGGAGGTCTCCGTCCGGCTCCAGGCCGCCGCCGTCCGGCCGACCGGGGCCCCACAGCGCCCCGGGGAACGCAGGGCCGCCGCCGCCCTCGCCCGGCACGCGGCGGACCACCGCGTCCTCGAACAGGCCTCGGAGATCCGCGGCCAACGCCTGCACGCCCCCTTCCTCGACAACCAGGTCGTCCGGGCCTGCCGCGCGCTTCCCCAGGCGCTCCGCGTCCAACCCGGGGCGCGCGCCACCGTCCTGTGCTCCGTCCTCGCGGGAGCGGGCATCCGCGAACTGCCGCCGGGCTGGGGCGCGCCCACCCACGCGGCCCACGCGGCAGCGGCCCGCGCGGGCCTGCGCGGGTACGCCGCGCTCCTCCTCCGCCTCTTCGACGCGCCCCTGCTCGCGGACGCCGGCCTCATCGAGGCCGGCGTCGTCCGCGACGCCGTCCGGTCCGCGGCCGAGGGCGCGGCCCTGCCCCTGGACGGCCTCGCCGAACTCATCGCCACGGAGGTGTGGCTCCGCCGCCTGCTCGCCCGCCGCGGCACCTGCTGGACGGGCCCGGCGGCACCGCGGATGCGGGCGGTGGCGGGGGGAGTGGTGCCGCGGCCGAGTCTTTAGCGGGGCTGGTCCACGGCCCGTCCGGACGGGCCGAGGCGCCGCTGCCCGGGTGGGTGGGCGGCTCGACCGGTGTGTGCCACCGGGGGCGGCGAGAGCCGGTCCGCCGGTGAGGGGCCCTTCCCGCGCGGGCCGGCCGTCCGGGCACGACCGCCGCGGGGGCGGCCGGTTGTCGACGGCCCCCGGCGAGCGCCGGTTCGGCGACGCGGTGTCATGAGAGGCGCTTCGGCGGTGGGGTGGGGACGGCCCGGTCGCGCAAGCCCGACGCCTCGGCGGCTCGGCGGTCGTGCCGGCCCGGCGGTCACCGACGCCCGCCCGGCGACAGCGCCGGCCGTTGGCGGGTGACCGCTAGCAGGTGATACGTGTCGCGGCCCAGTCCGCGAGCGCCAGTTCCGCGACCGGTGCGAGCGCCGCCCGCCGGGCCGCGGGCACCAGGCCCACACCCCCCGGCCGTCCGAGCGGCCGGCGGCCCCACCACCGGTTCGGCCCGTGGCCGGCCGCCTCGGCCGCTTCCGTCGGCGTCCACGCCGCGTCCTCGGGCGGCGCCACCGTCCGTACCTCCAGTCGCAGCGACCGGTGGCCGGTCAGCGCCGCGTGGACGGGCACGGCCGGACCGTCCCCGCGGACCACGCCCGACCGCCATACGGGCTGCCCGTCCGCGAGCACCGAGAACCGCAGCGACGGATGCCCGAGCGACAGGTCGTCGACGCCCACCACCGCGTCGAAGGCGGTACAGGAGCGGTTCAGATCGATGGCGACGGACGACGTCGGGCCGACGCTCACACCGTGGCGGTAGGCGACGCCACCGATCCGCAGGCCGTCCCGCTGCCACACCAGGCTGCCCTCGTCGATCCGCACGCGCGGCTCGTGCGCGTCCCCGAACACGTCGAAGTCCAGGGCGTCGAGCGAGTAGACGGCGGGGACCGGCGACGCCGGCGGCGGGACGGGCGACGGCTTTCGCGACGGGGGCGCGGGCGGCCGGGCGGGCCGGGACGTGGGTGGAGGCGTCGGCCGCCGGACCGGCGACGGCGTCGGCCGGGGGGTGGGCGACGCCGGCGGGTGCGACGTCGGCACGACCGCGCGCTTCGCGGTGTGCTCCACCTTCGCCCCCACGGGCGGTGCGGGGGAGTGGGCCGGCGGGGACGACCGGGCCGGATGGGACGGGACGACAGGCGGCGCCGAACGCATGGCCCGCGGTGTGGCAGGCGGTTCGGCGGAACCGCCCGACAGGACGCAGGCGAGGGCGACTCCCGCGGCGACGACCGCCGCCCCCACCCCGAGCGCCACCTTCGCGGGCGCCCCCAGGCCCTCGCCCACCGCGGCGCCCCCACCGGAACCGGACGCTCCGGCCGACCCGGCGGCCCCTGAGGCTCCGGCCGCTCCCGCCGCGCCGCCGCCACCCGCCGCCCCGCCACCGGTCACCGCTCCACCGGTCACGGCTCCACCGGTCACCGCCGCCCCGGTGCCCGCGGCGGCCCCCGTACCGGCCGCCAGGCCGATGACGGCCTTGACCGAGGCGCCGGCGGTGAACCACCCGACGACCGCCACCGGCAGCACCGCCCGCAGTCGCGCGTTGACGTCCGCCAGCTCCAGCGCCGCGGTACGACACCGGGCGCACTCCGACAGGTGCTTGCGCAGCCCGCGCTCGGCCCGCGTCCGCAACCCGCCGCGCGCGTACGCCCCGAGCCGGTCGGCGTACTGTGCGCAGCTCCCGGCCGACGTCAGCGACGCGCTGACATGCGCCTGCAGATACGCCTGGCGCAGCCCCTCGCGGGCCCGGTGGGCCAGGACGGCGGTGGCGTTCGGGCTCAGCCCCAGCAGCGGGGCGACCTGACTGGGCGACTCCTCCTCGACGGTGGTGTGCCAGAGCACCATCTGCCAGCGCTCGGGCAGGCTGCGGAACGCCTGGACGGCGAGGGACGTCTCGGCCTGCCGCATCGCGCGCACGTCCGCGCCCGGATCGACCGGAGCGTCCTCCGGCGCCACGGCGGCCCCGGCCGCGGACACGGCGAACACCGCGAAGTCCTCGACCAGTTGCTCCCGACGCGCGGTCTTCGTCCAGGCCGCGGCCACCCGCCGCACGGTGGTGAGCAGGTAGGCGCGTACGGCCGTGTCGGGCCCCGAGCCCCGACGCACCGCCTGCAGCGTGGCGGCGAAGACCTCGTTGGTAAGGTCCTCGGCGGTGTGGACGTCGCGACAGCAGCTCCGAGCGTAGCCCCGGACCGCGGCGGCGTGCCGCCGGTACAGCAGGGCGTACGCCTCCCCGCCGGCGTCCTCCCCGTCCCGCAGCCGCGCCACCAACTCCGTGTCCGAGAGCGGCGAACCGTCTTCGGCGCCGTCGGCAGCGTCCGCCTCCCCGCCGTCCGCGAGGACGGCCGGAAGCTCGACGGTCCTCTCGACGTCCGCACCCGGCGCGGCACCGGAACCCTCCGCGGGCCCTCCCGCTTCCCCCGCCCCGACGGACGCGGCGGATGTGTCAGGTCCACCGGCGTCCGGCCCACCGGCATCAGGTCCACCGGTCGCGTCGACCGCGTCAGGCGCGCCCACGGGATCGACGGGGCGGGCGGGCCCGGGCAGCGCGGCGGGAGTCGACGGCCGCGAGAGAGGCTTCCCGGCCGTGGGATGCGCGATGGCCGCGTCGAACGCGCCGCCCCACGCGCCACCGCGCTGCTGGGGAACGCTCGCCCTGGACCCTCCGCGCCGCCCGCGGCCGCGACCGTGCGGCCCGCCCTGCCCGGGCACCCCGGGCGGCGTCCGGTGCGACGCCCCCGCGCCCGCCTCCTCGTTCCCGTACGGCTCTTCCCGCCCGTCACGACCCATAGCGGAAGCTCCCGTGCACGCCGGACACCGAACAAAACAGGGGTCAGCGTGGCACAGACGCGCACGGCGTTGGCAGACGCACGAACGGCAACCACTCGTCCGAGGAGCCTTCGCACACCGGAGCGCCGGAAAACCCGGGCCCCGCACCGGCTTTCGCCGTCCTCGGGGCTACGTGAACGGGAACAACCTCCCGAAGCCCCACCCCCCGTTCGGGTGCACTCGGAGTCGACGCGGAGTGGCACACCACGGCCGCTCGAAGTCGGCCGGCCCACGAGTCGGCCGAATCAAACCCGAGCCGGCCGAGCCGCCACCGGCCGGTCAAGCCGCCACCAGCCGAACGGGCCGGTTGAGTCCGAAGGAGCCGACCGACTCGCCGAAGCCGACCGACTCCCAGAAACCGGCCAACTCGCCGAAGCCGGCCAACTCGCAGCAACCGACCGAGTGGACGGAGCCGACCCGAGCAGGCACGACTTCTCGCGCACCACCCCCACCGGCCCCGCCGCCCCACCCGCAGGGCGGGCACCGGCCCCGTCTCGGCGAGCACCGGCCTCGCCTCAGACGAACACCGGGCCTCCGCCCTCAGACGAACACCGAGCCCCCGCCCTCAAGCAGGCACCGAGCCCCCGCCCTCAGGCGAGCACCGAGCCGTCCGCCCTCAGGCCGCCGGCCGCGAGCGCAGCCCTTCCAGCAGGATGTCCAGCAGCCGCGAGGACGCCGCCGCCTGCTGCGCCGCGTCCGGCAGCGAAGGCGCCGCCGTGGCGATGACCAGCAGTACGTCCGCCACGGTCACGTCCGGCCGCAGCTCGCCCGCCGCCCGGGCCCGGTCCACCAGGCGCCCGACGACCTCCAGCAGCGCCGCCGCGCCCGAGCCGTCCCGCTGTCCCTCGGACCCCGGTACCGGCCGCTGCTCGACGAGGCGCAGCTCGTGGAGCTGGCCTCCGGCCGCTCCCGGCTGCCGCTGCTGCGGCACCCGGGCCTGCGAGGGCGCCACGGGCGCCACCGGCTCCGGAGACGACTCGCCCTCGACGCCGACCCGCAGCACCTGCGGCGGCAGCAGCCGCCCGGCGCCCGAGGCGACCGAGGTGCGGAGGAACCGGGAGAGCGCCGACCACGGCTCCTCCTCCTGGCCCAGCGCCGTCCGCGCCTGCTCGGTCAGCCGTGCCGTCTCTTCCTCGGCTATCCGCCTGACCAGCACGTCCTTGCTCGGGAACCGTCGGTAGACCGTTCCCACGCCGACCCGGGCCCGGCGCGCCACGTCCTCCATCGGCGCTCCGTACCCCAGCTCGCCGAAGACCTCGCGAGCCGCCCGCAGCACATGTTCGAGATTGCGCTGAGCGTCCACGCGCAGCGGCGTACTACGGCCGCCGCTCCCGTCGGAGGGCGCGACAGCGGTAGACCAATGAGAGCCCTGAATGTGCATACGTTCCCCCGGTTATGACGTCTCCCCCCGGAGACTCCCCGCCCTGACTGCCGGAGCAGGCCGCTGCCTGAACCCCGACGAAGTACGAACATAGTTGAGCCCAGGTCAAGAAAGAAGAGGGTAGTTCCGCACAGCCCACCCCCAATAGGAGTACGCGCCGGTCCGCGGTTGATTACGCACCACCTCACCACCCCGGCGGATCCGCGCTGACCTGCATACCTCGGCCCAGGCGGGGCAAGCGGAAGGTCCGCCTTCCGGCTACGCCTCCGGTCATACGTTTCGCCCGGCCCTGTGGACAAACCCCGAGTCCCGGTGCGTCATGGAAGAGAGTCGTGTGACCACGAGGATGCGAAGGGACAGCCTTGGCCAAAGAACCGGCGGTGAAGGAAGCGACGCGCATTCTGGTCGTCGGGGGCGGCTACGTGGGCATGTACGCCGCACTGCACCTCCAGCGCAAGCTGCGGAAGGGCGAGGCCGAGGTCCTGGTCGTCAGCCCCGACCCCTACATGACCTACCAGCCCTTCCTCCCCGAGGCCGCGGCCGGCTCCATCTCGCCCCGGCACGTCGTCGTCCCGCTCCGCAGCGTCCTCAAGGGCTGCCGGCTCCTCGTGGGCGAGGTGACCGCCCTCGACCACGCGGGCCGGTCCGCCACCGTCCGGACGGCCGCCACCGAGGAGTCCGGCGCGGGTGCCCTCACCGTCCCCTACGACGAGCTGGTCATCGCCCCGGGCTCCGTCTCCCGCACCCTCCCGGTTCCCGGCCTCGCCGAGCACGGCATCGGCTTCAAGACCGTCGAGGAGGCCATCGGCCTGCGGAACCACGTCCTGGAGCAACTGGACATCGCCTCCTCCACCCGTGATCCGGAGGTCCGCGACGCCGCCCTCACCTTCGTCTTCGTCGGCGGCGGTTACGCCGGTGTGGAGGCCCTGGCAGAGCTCGAGGACATGGCCCGCTACGCCGCCCGCTACTACCACAACATCACCCAGGACGACCTGCGCTTCATCCTCGTCGAGGCCACCGGGCGCATCCTCCCCGAGGTCGGCCCGGAGATGGGCCGCTACGCCGTCCGCGAGCTGCGCGGCCGGAACATCGACGTCCGCCTCGACACCCGCCTCGAATCCTGCGAGAACCGCGTGGTGGTGCTCAGCGACGGCTCCCGCCACCCCGCCCGGACCCTCGTGTGGACCGCGGGCGTCAAACCGCACCCGTTCCTCGCCGTCACCGGCCTGCCGCTGAACGCCCGCGGGCGGCTGAAGTGCCGACCCGACCTGCGCGTCGAAGGGGTCGACCACGCCTGGGCCGCCGGCGACGCCGCCGCCGTCCCCGACCTCACGGCGCACGAACCGGGCGTCGAATGCGCCCCCAACGCGCAACACGCCGTCCGCCAGGCCAAGGTCCTCGCCGGCAACGTCCTCTGCTCCCTCCGCGGCCACTCCCTCACCGACTACCGGCACAAATACGTCGGCTCGGTGGCCTCGCTCGGGCTGCACAAGGGCGTCGCGCATGTCTATGGGCAGAAGCTCAAGGGCTACCCCGCCTGGCTCATGCACCGCGCCTACCACCTGAGCCGCATCCCCACCTTCAACCGCAAGGCCCGCGTCCTCGCCGAGTGGACCCTCGCCGGGCTCTTCAAGCGGGAGATCGTCTCGCTCGGCTCGCTGGAGAACCCGCGCGCCGAGTTCGAACTCGCCGCGGGCACCGGACGCCATCCGGAGGCCGGGTGACGCACGCGCCACGCCGGTGCCGGAGCGGGGAACTCCCGCCGCCGGCCCCGACGTCTCACGGATGTCAGTCCGGTCGGCCACACTGGTCGTGTGACCATGGGTGGGTTCGCACTTCCGAAGAGTGACGATCGCGCGGATTCGAACGATCGCGAGGATTCAAAGGATTCAGACGTTTGTCGCATTCCCTCGGGGGCCGGCCCCCGCACCGACCACCGCGCCCCCGCGCAGGGCGCGCGGCTCGGCCACCACGCGTCGCCGAGCCGATCCGGACCGACTCCGCGAGGTAATCCTCAGTGAACTTCACCCGCTGGAGCGCCCGGCTCCCCGGCACACAGCGCCGGGCCGCGACGCGCGCCGACCGCAACGCCCCGGCCGCCCCCGCCGCGGCGACGCCCGCCACGGGATCCGTCCCCGCCGCGCGCGCCGGCTCCGGCATGCCTCCCGCGCCCGACGGCCCGGTCGCCACCCTCGACGGGCTCTCCGTGCACGACGTCCTCGGCCAGCTCCCGGCCCTCGTCGCGGTCGTCTACGGCCCCGACCACCGCATCGCGTATGTGAACGACGCCTACGCCGCCCTCTTCGGCCCCCGCACTCCCGGCGCCCCCGCCCGTGAGGCCCTCACCGAGCTGGAAGGGCTCGGTCTCCTCGCCCTCATGGACCAGGTGCTGCGCAGCGGCAAACCCCGCACCGTCAAGTCCCGTCGCGTGACCACCCCCGACGCCCCCGCGGACCCGGCCGGCACCGCCACCCGCCCCCGGCACGGTTACTACACCTTCACCTGCACCCCGCTCCGCGTCGGCGTCCCCGGCGCAGGCGCCCCCGGTGACGACGGACCGCAGCCGGCCGCCACCACCCAGCCGGGCGTCCTCGTCTTCGCCGCCGACGTCACCGACCAGGTGGAAGCCGCCGAGCGCCTGCGCACCAGCGAACGCCGCCAGCGCGAGGCCGCCGTCACCCTCCAGCGCAGCCTGCTCCCCCAGGAGCTCGAACAACCGGACGACCTCCGCGTCGCCGCCACCTACCAGCCGGGCGGCCAGGACACCGCCGTCGGCGGCGACTGGTACGACGTCATCACCCTCGGCGCCGGCCGTACCGCCCTGGTCATCGGCGACGTCATGGGACGCGGGGTGCGCGCCGCGGCCGTCATGGGCCAGCTCCGCACCGCCGTCCGCGCCTACGCCCGCCTCGACCTGCCGCCCCACGAGGTCCTCCAGCTCCTCGACGGCCTGGCCGCCGAGATCGACGCCACCCAGATCGCGACCTGCGTCTACGCCGTCCACGACCCCAACGAGGGCCGCCTGGTCTACGCGTCCGCCGGCCACCTGCCCATCCTCGTCCGCGACCCCGAGGGCACCGTCCACCGCGCCGCCGAACCCACCGGCCCACCCCTCGGCACCGGCGGCTGGGTGCACACCTCGGGCAGCGTCCCGCTCGGCCCCGGCTGCAGCGCCGTCCTCTACACCGACGGCCTGGTCGAACGCCGCGACGAGGACATCGACGACGGCGTCGCCGCCCTGGAACGCGCCTTCGCCGGCGCCACCGGCACGCCCCAGGTCATGTGCGACCGCCTCATCCGCTCCCTCGGCATCACGGACGAACACGACGACGACGTCGCCGTCCTCGTCCTCCAGCACCCCGCCCGCACCGGCCACGACGCCGAGCTGTTCCACAACGCGGCGCTCGAACTCCTCGGCGGCGTCGAGGCCGCCCCCCGCGCCCGCGCCTTCGCCTCCGGCGTCCTCGCCAGTTGGCGCTTCCCACCGGACCTGCGTGACCTGGGCGTCCTCGCCGCGAGCGAGCTCGTCGCCAACTCCCTCCAGCACGGCACGCCCCCGATGAAGCTGAGACTGCGCCGTACCGACCGCCGCCTGATCATCGAGGTCACCGACGGGGACGACCACCTCCCGCGCCGCCGCCGCGCGGAACCCGCCGACGAGGCCGGCCGCGGCATCTCGATCATCGCCACCATCGCCTCGTCCTGGGGCTCCCGCCGCACCCCCGGCGGCGGCAAGGCCGTCTGGTGCGAATTCGCGCTGCCCACGAAGCACGCGCACGTGTGACCGCGACCGGCCGCCGGCCGATCAACGAGGGCGACTCACGAACCACCAGGGCGACCCACGAAAGGCCGGCTCACACGCCGCCACACGACGAGCCGGGTGCCCCGACCACAACGGCGGAGCGGCACGGCCGGAGCTCACCGCTCCGCCGCACCGCTCCGCCGCCGGTACCCCTTGCCCGCCGTCAGGCCCCGACCGTGGCCCGCTCTTCCTGCGGGACGACGCGCGCGGCCACCGCGCGCTGCTCAAGCGTCCGCTCGTGGGCCCGCAGCGGGTTCTCCTGCGCGGGCGTGAGCCGCCGCCCCAGCCGCAGTGCCAGCACCGAGATGCCCAGCGAGCAGGCGACCAGCAGCACGATGTACGGCGCGTAGAGGGCAGAGCCGGCCATCAACCCGCCGGCGGCCGGCCCCGCGGCCAGCGCCAACTGCTTCACCAGGGCGAAGGCCGAGTTGTACTGACCCACGAGCCCCGGCGCGGCCAGATCCGCGACCAGCGGGGCCATCGTCGGCGCCAGCATCGACTCACCGATGCCGAAGAGGGCGTACGTCGAGATCAGCAGCGTGATCGCGACCGCGTGCGCCCCCGGTACGAGACCGGAGATCCCGGCGGCCACCCAGGCCACCGTCCATATGACACCCACCAGGGCGATGACCCGGCTCCGCCGGCGCCGCTCGACCAGGCGCAACACCACGAACTGCGTCAGCACGATCGCCATCGTGTTCGCCGCGAGGGCCATGCCGAGCGTCGCGGGCGAGATCCGCGTGACCTCCACGGCGAACGCCGACAGGCCCGACTCGAACTGTCCGTAGCAGGCGAAGAACATCACGAAGCCCAGCACGCAAAGCTGCACCATCGCCCGGTCGGCGAGCAGTGCCCGCCAGCCGTTCCGCGCGGATCCGTCCGTCGGGACCGCGTCCTCCACCCGCGGCGCCTTCGGCAGCCGCACGGTGGCCACGGTGGCGCCCAGCACCAGGAACATCACGGCCTCGATGGCGAACAGCCGCACGAAGCTGGACGGGTCGGAGGTGTCCACGAGCTGACCGCCCAGTAGACCGCCGACGCCGAGGCCGAGGTTGTTGAGGAAGAACTGCGTGGCGAACGCCCGCGAACGGGTGGTCGTCGTCGAGCACCAGACGATCATCGTGGCCAGCGACGGCTGGACGACCGCTATACCGGCACCGAGCGCGGCGGCGGCCGCGACCACGAGGAACTCGCCGTCGGCCAGACCGAGCCCCATGGAGCCGATGGCGGCCGACACCGTACCCGCGACGGCGACGGGCAGGGGGCCCCGTCGGTCGATCACCCGCCCGACGAAGGGCAGCACGAACAACGCGGCCACGGCGAACGTCGCGAGCACGACACCCGCCGTACTCGCACCGAGGTTCTTCACCTGCGACACATAGATGAAGAGAAACGGGACCGTGAAGCCGTTGCCGAACGCGCTCAGCGCGTTGCCCAACTGGATCCGGCGCAGTGCCGCGCCCATCGCGGTGGTCACACTCACCTTCCTTTTCCTTGATCACGTGAAACGGGCCCAGACCAAGCCCCTTGGGCCGGGGACCGGACGGTCCTGATGACCCAAGGGGCAACAGTCCAGGCCTGAAGACTTCAGACGTAAACTTCGAAGCTAAAGAGTACACATCAAAGGGCTTTAGCGGCAAGGGGCCGTGTCATACTGCGGCCCATGGCCGACACCCCCGGCTCCGCCGAGCCGAGCCTCGAAGAGCAGATCGCCGCTTACCAGCGCGAGTTCCAGGACCTTGATCCCCAGGTGGAGAAGGTCGTCTCGGCCCTCAGCCGGCTCAACCGACGCATGAACGTCGCCTATGGCCGGCAAACCGCCGAGCTGGGCATCAGCAACGCGGAGTGGGAGGTCCTCAAGGCACTCGTCCTCGCCGGCCATCCCTACCGGCTCGGTCCGGGCGACCTGGCGAAGCGGCTGGGCCTGACCCCCGCCGCCATGACCCACCGCATCGACCGCATGGTCGCGGAGGGCCTCGTCACCCGGGAGCGTGACGGCAGCAACCGGGTCCGCGTCATCGTCGGCATCACGGAGGACGGCCGGGAGAAGTGGCTCGCGGCGATGCGGCTCGCCTCCGTCTTCGAGGAGGAACTCCTCCAGGACCTCTCCGGCGAGGACCGCGGCAAGCTCGGCGAGCTCCTGATCCGGCTGCTCCGCCGCGTCGAAACGGCCCAGCCGGACGCCGGCGGACGCCTCAGGGACCTCGACTGACCCGTCAGCCACGCGGCGCGGGACGAGGGTTGACACGGGTGCGGGGGATCCGTAATGTACTCCGAGCTGCCGCGAAGCCATACGGTTTCAGGCGGCACTTCACGCCACTCGGCGGGATCCTCTACTGCACGGCCCTTGAACGGGATCGATTTCGGCATGCCGGAATTCGGTTCCATTCGAGCCCGGGGCTCCGATTAGGAGCCGCGGGGGAAATCCGGTAAAGTAGTGATCACGCCGGAAGGCGCGGCAGTAACAAATAGCCGCACCACGGCGGGAACCCCCCTCCAACGGGGATCGGATTTCGAATCCGGGCCGGAAACGGAACGGAAAAGGATCTGGTAAGGTTGGAAACACCGAAGGGAAGCGCCCGGAGGAAAGCCTGAGAGAGTCTCTCGGGTGAGTACAAAGGAAGCGTCCGTTCCTTGA
>NZ_JBVJJR010000008.1:0-350640 GCF_055585605.1 Streptomyces sp. NPDC052910 | reverse complement strand
CGGCATGTACCGCGTGGCCATCGAGGACGTCAGGGCCTGGACCATGGGCGACTTCCACTACTCCGACCACTGACCCACCCGACACCCCACCACACCCACCACACGGATCACGCGATGAGGGGCCTGTCGGCGTGTGCCGGCGGGCCCCTCGGGCTCAGGCGGGTCCCTGGGGCTCAGGCGGGTCCGGGACGGCGGCCGTCGGACGCCTCGTCCGCGGCGCGGCGGTATTCCGCGTTGATGCGCTGAGCCTCTTCGAGCTGGTCCTCGAGGATGACGATCCGGCAGGCGGCCTCGATCGGGGTGCCCTGGTCGACGAGCTCGCGCGCGCGGGCCGCGATCCGCAGTTGGTAGCGCGAGTACCTGCGGTGTCCGCCCTCCGAACGCAGGGGCGTGATCAGCCGCGCCTCGCCGATGGCACGGAGGAATGCCGGGGTGGTGCCCAGCATCTCGGCCGCCCGGCCCATGGTGTAGGCGGGGTAGTCGTCGTCGTCCAGGCGATCGCTGAGTGGAGTGTCTGCTGCCATGTCACCTCGTCGTGTAACGCGTCTAGGGGCCCCGCGCCGTACGGCACCAGGCCCCGAAGGAGATTGAACACCATCCGTCGGCCCTCGTGCTGCGCCGACCTCCTGTTTCCGCGCTACCCGGCCCGGGCGGCCTGACGGCGGCCGGGGGGACGGGATACGACGATGAGGGCCCTGCCGACGCGCGTCGGCAGGGCCCTCACCGGGTCCTGGGTGGCGATTTCCGCCTGATTGTCACACCCCCAGGGGGGTCACTCCCGGGGACGCGTCGCCGCCGAGCAGCGCCGAGGCGGTCTCGAGCGAGGTGGGGAGGACCGCCGGCGCGGGGGCGGGCTGGTGGTGGCAGGTGAAGCCGAGGCGGGTCATGGCCCGGACGACTTCCTCACCGGTGAAGTCGCGGCGGTCCTGTCGGGTGATGACCTGGCCCACCTGCTTGACCGGGTAACGACGGCGGCCGATGGTCACGGACTCGCCCGTGACGAGCTCGGGTGCGACGCCTTGCATCAGGGCCAGCACCCCGTTCTTGGTCAGATCGAACGGGTACCGGGCGATGACACAGCGCATGATGCCTCACAGAGGGGGAGGGGGACGACGGGGGACCGGGCGGGACGGATCAGCGGGCGAGGACGACGGCGACAGCGCGGGCGTCCGGGGCCCGGCCGTGCTCCCCGGCGACGTCGGGCCGGGGGCTGTCGGACCCGGCGGCGGGCCGGGCGCCGGGCGCGGGGAACGGCCCGTCGGGGATGTCCCGCAGCCGGACCCGGTCCGTGTAGGCGGGGCCCTCGCGGAGGGCGGCGAGCCGCGCCAGGGTGATCAGGCCCAAATCCTGGTCGTCACCGTCACACAGGACGAGGTGGTCGACCCGGGCACCGGCCATGAGGGACAGCGCCACCTCCACCGTCATGTCGTCGCGGACCCGAGGGCCGGACGCGTTCCCGTCGTGGGCCACGGTGTGAGTCGTGGCGTGGGCCGTGGTGTGAGTCGTGCTGCGGGGAGAGGGGAGGGCCGCGGGGTGGTGGGGCCGGGACGGCGTCATGGGTGCCTCCTACCGGGCAGGGGTGGGGTGGTGATCACGGCGTCGTCAGGCGGCCGAGCCGAAGCCCGTCCGCCGCTGGGCCCCGCGGGACGCCGCCTCGCCGGAGGGCCGGCCCCGGCCGGGGCGACCCCGGCGGCCCCTGCGGCCCTGCGCCGACCCGCCACCGGGGCGTTCCACGATCGGCGCGGTGACGACGACCGGGACACCGGAAGGCGCCTGGGCGCCGGTGATGCGGCTCAGTTCCGCTTCGCCCGAACGGACCTGGGCGACCTGCGGGGTGATGCCCGCCGAAGCCATCAGCCGGCTCATGTCGCGGCGCTGGCCGGGGGTCACCAGGGTGACGACGCTGCCGGACTCGCCGGCGCGGGCCGTACGGCCGCCGCGGTGCAGGTAGTCCTTGTGGTCGCTGGGCGGGTCCACGTTGACGACGAGGTCGAGGTTGTCGACGTGGATCCCGCGCGCCGCCACGTTGGTCGCCACCAGTACCGTCACGTGCCCGCTCTTGAACTGGGCGAGCGTCCGGGTGCGCTGCGGCTGGGACTTGCCGCCGTGCAGGGCCGCGGCGCGGACGCCGCTGCTCAGCAGGTGCCGGGTCAGCCGGTCCACGGCGTGCTTGGTGTCGAGGAACATGATCACCCGCCCGTCGCGGGCCGCGATCTCGGTGGTCGTCCGGTGCTTGTCCGCGTCGTGCACGTGGAGCACGTGGTGCTCCATGGTGGTGACCGCGCCCGCGGACGGGTCGACGGAGTGGACGACGGGGTCCGTCAGGTAGCGGCGGACCAGCAGGTCGACGTTGCGGTCCAGGGTGGCCGAGAAGAGCAACCGCTGCCCGTCGGGGCGCACTTGGTCCAGCAAGGCGGTGACCTGGGGCATGAAGCCCATGTCGGCCATCTGGTCGGCTTCGTCGAGGACGGTGATGCCGACGTCGCCCAGCCGGCAGTCGCCCCGGTCGATGAGGTCCTTGAGCCGCCCGGGCGTCGCGACGACCACCTCGGCCCCGGCGCGCAGCGCGCCGGCCTGCCTGCCGAGGGACATGCCGCCGACGACGGTGGCCAGCCGCAGGCCCACGGAGCGGGCGTACGGGGCGAGCGCGTCGGTGACCTGCTGGGCGAGCTCACGGGTGGGGACGAGGACGAGGGCGATCGGCTGCCGGGGTTCCGCGCGCCGCCCCGCGGTACGGGCCAGGAGGGCGAGGCCGAAGGCGAGGGTCTTGCCGGAGCCGGTGCGGCCCCGGCCGAGTACGTCGCGCCCGGCCAGGGAGTTCGGCAGGGTCGCCGCCTGGATCGGGAACGGTACGGTCACGCCCTCGTGGCCGAGCGTGGCCAACAGCCGCTCGGGCATGTCGAGTTCGGCGAATGTCGCGACGGCCGGGAGGGAGGGGGTGATCGTCTCCGGCGGGGCGAATTCGCCTTGCACGGAGCGGCCGGGGCGACCGGAGCGGCCGGACCGATCGGAGCGTCCGGGCCGTCCGGTTCGTCCCGTCGGGCGATTTCCGGAACCCTCGGAACGGCGCGGACCGCCGGAATGGTCATATGCGCGGGATGTACGGGCTCGCTTCATGCGAAACCTTCCTTGACGAGGCCGACAAGGCGCGTACAAGGAATTCCCACGGCATTCCGCAGCACATGAGCGGCGCAGAGAATTTTCGAGACGGGCCTGGGTCGATGGGGGCGGGCCGGGACGGCGGGGAATGTCCCACCGTCGGTGATGCGGTGGAGCGTCGCCGTCGCACGCCCTGGACACACGCGTCCTGAAAACGCGGCGAGCCGGGGCCCGCACCCCGGAGGTGCGGGTCCCGGCTGCGAAGTGTGCGTCGGTGCCGGTGTCAGGCGAGAACGATGTTCTCGGCCGTCGGGCCCTTCTGGCCCTGCGCCACGTCGAACGACACCTTCTGGCCTTCCAGCAGCTCGCGGAAGCCCTGGGCCGAGATGTTGGAGTAGTGGGCGAAGACGTCGGCGCCGCCGCCGTCCTGCTCGATGAAGCCGAAGCCCTTTTCCGCGTTGAACCACTTCACGGTGCCAGTAGCCATGTCATTTCTCCTTCGGAGGCGGTGTCAGGAATTCACCCTGTGTGAATTCCGTGTCGCCGTGGTGATTACCCCGTAGGAAATGAACCTTCTGGCAACCACACCTGCAACTGAGATCGACAGTAGCACGGTGGGATCGGCCCCGCAGGGACGGAAATTGCGGCCGTGTCGGTGGCCCAGGAATATTCGCCGTGCCCTGTGTCTATTTCTCTCGTCGCGGGCACAGATATTGGTCTTCGAGGGTGCGGCATTTTTTGTCGCACGTTTTGTCGCGCGGCGCTGTGAGCTCCTGCGATGGGGGGCGCGCCGTCCGCTGCGGCCGTCGGCGAGCGGCACCGCCATGAGGGCACCGGGCCGCTCCGGTGCGACGTGGGTCACATCGTCGGCCGGCCGGGCGTGGTGGCGGGCGGTGGGGCAGGAGCAGGTGGCGGATCGGGGCGAAAGGTGGATCCGGAGCGGGCGGTGGATCCGGGGCAGTGGCGGATCCGGGGCAGGCAGGGGGCCGGAGCCGGTGGCAGATCCGGGACGGAGGGGGATCCGAGATGGAGGGGGGGTTGGGGCGGGTGGGGGATGAGGGGGCGGGCGGGGTGCCCGGTCAGTGCCCCTCGTCCGTCCGGCAAGCGCGTACCGCCCTCTCGACGAACTCCACCAGCTCCGCGTGGGAGCTCGAGAGCCGCCCCGTCCCGGTGATGTCGCCGGCGTGCAGGGCGATGAGGTAGCGCAGTCGCACGGCTATCTCGTCGACGATCTCCTCCCTGCTCCGCTGGAGGAAGAGCGGGTCGACCCCGAAGTAGTCCGCGAGCGCGGCCAACCGGGCGTCCGTGGTGACGACTTGCTCGCCCTTGCGGAGCTTGCCGAGCGTCACATGAGAGATGACCGTCTCGCCCGCCTCCTTGTTGACGGCTTCGGCGATGTGGCGGTCCGACGGCGGTTCCGTGCCGCCGGGGCCGCCTCGCGACCGCAGGTACTCCAGCTTTTGCGCAAGGGTCAACGAGGCTGCGGCGCAAGCTGAGTTCGCGTCTCTCATGACCACTTTTTTACTCGGTTGCCGACGGTTACCTATAGGTCTGGTCCAAAGCTGTGGGGATGGTCACCGGAAAATGCCGACAATTCGCCCCTGGAGTGTGATGTTCCGGTTGCGGGGAGTGTGCGGGAGGTGGGGGTGTGGGTGAACGGATGGCGATGTTCCAATTGCGTGACAACGCAGTTGACGATGCGTCAGGCGTGTGGTGGGCCTCGTGGGGTGGCGGCTCCCGGACTGTCGGGCCGGTCCGTCGGCGAGGAGTGGCGGCGTCGCCCGAAGGGTGCCGTCACCCGGGATGCGTCGTTGTCGGAGAAGGGTTCCCGCGGCCGCCCTCCGAGAGTTACTGACCAGTCGGTTCAATGGCGTTGAGACGATCTTGCATTCTCGGCCGGATCTGCCTAAGCTCACCGGCGTTAAGTGGGGTTAACAGCTCGACGCACCGCGTTCCGGAGCAACGGAAGCGTGCGGAGTCGGGCATACGGGGGAGAGTCTTGAAGGGTATCGGGCCGGAATCCGTCCATACAGGGATTCCCGGGGGATGTGTCTCGATCGACGAACGGCTGAACGGAGCCGGCCGGTGGTGTGCCCCGGTCGCGGAAATCGTCCGTTCTTCTCGTGTTCACCGTTTTCGCGGGCTGCAGGCAACGCGCCCGCCGCACGCTGATCTCCTCGCGCCGGGCGCGAGGGGCTGACTGACTTACTTTCACTTCCGGGCCCGTCGGGCTGCCTGAGGCCGCCCTGCCGCGCCCGGAATCGACCAAGCCTTTTCTTTCGGCCGTGCCGTGGCGGTCCGGTGTACCCGGATCCGGCCGCGCCGCCGATTCATCCCGCGCCGATTCGTGCTGCCCGCAGGCCGACCGGCGTCCCGTATTCACGACGTCATGCGGTCATTCGCCGCGCCAAGGGGGACCTTTCGCATGCTCACGCAAGCGATGCCGAGTCGAGGGATCGGGGGAGTGCTCGACACGATCGGCGGCACTCCTCTGATAGAACTCGACAGGATCTTTCCGGACCGGGTGTTCCGCGTCTTCGCCAAGCTGGAGAAGTTCAACCCGGGCGGCAGCGTCAAGGACCGGGTCGCGCTCAACATGCTGCTGGACAAGGTCGGTTCGGGCGAGCTGGTACCCGGGCGGTCCACGGTCGTGGAGTCCAGCTCGGGTAACCTGGCGATCGGGCTGGCCCAGGTCTGCCGGTATTTCGGGCTGCGGTTCGTCTGTGTCGTGGACGCCAAGACGACGGAACAGAACATCGCCATCATCCGCTCCTACGGGGCGGAGGTGGAGGTCATCACGGAACCCGATCCGGCGACCGGCGAATACCTCCCGAGCCGCATCCGGCGGGTGCGGGAACTGGTACGGTCCGTGCCCGACGCCTACTGGCCCAACCAGTACGGCAATCCGCTCAACGCGGCGGCCCACGAACAGACCATGCGGGAGATCGTGACCGCACTGGACGAGCGCGTCGACTACCTTTTCTGCGCGACGAGTTCATGTGGCACACTGCGTGGCTGCGCCGACTACGTGAGGAAGTCGGGGCTTTCCACGAAAATCGTCGCGGTCGACGCCGTGGGCAGCGCGATATTCGGTGGCCAGCCGCCGACCACGCGGCTCCTGCCGGGACATGGCGCCGCACTCCGGCCCGCCCTGTTCGACCCGCGGGCGGCGGATCACGTGGTGCACGTGTCGGACCTCGAATGCGTGAGCATGTGCCGGCGCCTGGTGGACCGCGAGGCCATTCTGGCCGGCGGTTCGTCCGGGGCGGTCGTCGCGGCCGTCGACCGGATGCGTGACGCGATACCGGACGGGTCCCGGGTCGCGGTCGTCTTCCCGGACAGCGGCGAGCGTTATCTGGAGACCATCTATTCGGATTCCTGGGTCGCCCGGAAATTCGGTGACGTCTCCCATCTGTGGCAAGAGAACCCGGGCCCGGTGCCCGAGACCGTAGGAGCAATTCCGTGCTGATCGCCAGACACGCCGACGTCCACGAGGTGCTCGCCGGACGCGAGGAGGAGATCCTCGCCCTCGTCCAGGAGACCTACGGGGTCCACGAGGACGGCCGCACCGCCGTCCCGCACTCGACCTTCCTCCGCTTCCCCGGCGACGACCGCAACCGCATCATCGGACTGCCCGCGTTCGCCGGCGGTGACAGCCCGGTCGCCGGGATGAAGTGGATCGCCTCCTTCCCCGGGAACATCGACGAGGGCCTGCCGCGCGCCAGCGCCGCCATCGTCCTGAACTCCCTGGAGAACGGTTTCCCCGTGGCCCTCCTGGAGGGCTCGCAGATCTCCGCCAAGCGCACGGCCGCGAGCGCCGCCCTCGCCGCCCGGATACTCACCGAGGGTGACGAGCCCACCGGTGTCACCCTCGTCGGCGGCGGTGTCATCAACACCGAGGTGCTGCGCTTCCTCCTGGTGGCCCTGCCCACGCTCCGCGAGGTCACCGTCTTCGACCTCGACACCGAGCGCGCCGAGGCCTTCGCCGCCCGCTGCCGCGAGCTCGGGCCGCGCCTGACCGTCGAGGTCGCCACCGACCGGCCCACCGCGCTGGCCCGGCACGGCCTGATCGCCCTGGCCACCACCAGCGGCACCCCCCACCTCGGCTCCGACGAACTCCGCCCCGGCACCGTCGTGTTGCACGTCTCGCTGCGTGACCTGCACCCCGAGGTCATCCTCGGCGCGCAGAACATCGTCGACGACGCCGACCACGTCTGCCGCGAGCGCACCTCGCTGCACCTGGCCGAACAGCAGGCCGGCCACCGCGACTTCATCGACGCGAGCATCGGCGCCCTGGTCCGCGGCACCGCCCGGTTCACCCGCGACCCGGAACGGGTCACCGTCTTCTCGCCGTTCGGCCTGGGCATCCTGGACATGGCGCTGGCCGAGTACGTCCGCGCGCAGGCCGCCGAGCGCGGGCTGGGCGTACAGGTCGAGGGCTTCCTCGGCCACGGCATGACGGGCTCCGGCGACGGCGCGACGGGATCCGGACGATGAGCGGCGGCCCGGGCGTCCTCGCCCTCTTCCCCGGCCAGGGCAGCCAGGTACCCGGCATGGGCCGGGCCTTCGCCACCGCCCGCCCGGAGGCGGCGGACGTCTTCGACGCCGCCTCGGACGCGCTCGGCATCGACATGCGCGCCCTGTGCTGGGACGCCCCCGCACACGAGCTCGCCTCGACGGACAACGCCCAGCCCGCCCTGCTGACCGCCTCCGTCGCGGCCTGGCGGGCGCTGGAGTCCCACGGCGTCACCGCGACCGCCGCCGCCGGCCACAGTGTCGGCGCCGTGACCGCGCTGGTCGCCACCGGGCGGCTGGAGTTCACCGACGCCGTCCGCCTGGTCCGGCTGCGCGGCGAGCTGATGGCCGCCGCGCCCGGCAAGGGCGGCATGTGCGCCGTCCTCGCCACCGGCGCCGAGCGCGAGAAGGCCCTCGCCGCGGCCGCCGAGCGCGGACTGGACATCGCCGCCGACAACAGCCCCCGCCAGTTCGTCGCCTCCGGCGACCTGGCCGCCATCGAGGACTTCGCGGCGGCCGTCGGCGCCCGCGCCAAGCCGCTGGACGTCTCCCACGCCTTCCACAGCCGGCTCATGGCACCCGCCGCCGCCGACTGGGAGGCGGCCGTCGCCGAGGTCCGACTGCGGCCCGCCACCGCCCCCGTCGGCCTCATCACCACGGGCGCGTTCGGCACCGACGACGCCGACCTGCGCCGGGACCTCGCCGACGCGCTGTGCGCGCCCGTCCGCTGGCGGGAGCTGATGGAGGCGGCCGGCGCACGGCCGGAGCCCGCCGCGCCGCCGGTGGCCGTGGGGCCCGCCAAGGCCCTCGTCGGCCTCGCCAAGCACGTACCCGCCACACCGCAGGTGTCCCTGGTGGACACGCCGACCTCCCTCACCGCGCTGCTGCGCCGCCTGGGGGCCTGACAACAGTGAGTACAGCCATGCAGTTCGAACCGTCCACCGTGGCCCTGGTCACCGGCGCCTCCCGGGGCATCGGCCGGGCCTGCGCCCTGGCCCTGGCCGAGGCCGGCTGCGACGTGGTCGTGCACTACGTCTCCCGCACCGAGGCCGCCGAGGAAGTGGCGGCGGAGATCCGGGCGATGGGGCGCAAGGCGCTGGTGGTCCGCGCGGACGTCGGCGTCGAGGCCGAGGTCAAGGCGATGTTCAAGACCATCCGCGCCGAGTGGAAGCGGCTCGACGTCGTCGTCGCCAACGGCGGCATCACGGCCGACGGCTTCCTCGCCACCATGAGCCTCGACAAGTGGCAGCGGGTCATCGACACCAACCTCACCGGCGCCTTCCTCACCTGCCGCGAGTCGGTCAAGATGATGCACCGCACCGGCGGTTCGATCGTCCTGATGGGCTCCACCAGCGGCGTCACCGGCCAGCCCGGCCAGGCCAACTACAGCGCCAGCAAGGGCGGTCTGATCAGCCTCGGCAAGGGCCTCGCCCGTGAGGTCGCCGAGCGCGGCATCCGCGTCAACATCGTCGCCCCGGGGTTCACGGACACCGACATGGTGCGCGACATGCCCCCCGCGGTGCGCGAGCGGCTGATCGGCACGGTGCCCATGAAGCGCGCCGGCACCCCCGAGGAGGTGGCCTCGGCGGTCACCTTCCTGGCCTCGCCGGCCGCGAGCTACATCACGGGGAAGGTCCTCGTCGTCGACGGCGGACTCGTCCCGTAACCCCGAGGGCCCGTACCCCCGAGGGCCTGTCGCCCTCGAGGCCCGCAAGCCACCCACCACAGACAGGAGTACTGCCATGACCGCCACCTACGAGGAACTGCTGGCCACCGCCGAGGCGCGCACCGCCCTCAACAACCACGTCAAGACGCAGCTCGTGGAGAGCCTCGGCCTGGAGATCCGCCCCGAGCTGATCGGCGACGACCAGCCGCTGTTCGGCCGCGGCCTGGAGCTGGACTCGCTCGACACCCTGGAGATCGTCGTCATGGTCGAGGAGCAGCTCGACGTCACGATCAGCGACGACGACCGCTCCGCGTTCGGTTCGATCAACCGCCTCATCGACTTCGTCGTCGCCGACCGCGGCGAGATCCCCCAGGTGGAGGCGGCGTGACCACCCCGGCCCCCACCACCCCCCTCAGCTTCGACGCCAACGCGATCCGGGCGCTGCTGCCGCACCGCTGGCCGATGCTGCTCGTCGACCGCGCGTACGACGTCATCCCCGGCAAGTCCGGCTACGGCATCAAGAACGTCACCATCTCGGAGCCGTACTTCGCCGGTCACTACCCGGACCAGTCGATCATGCCGGGCGTCCTCATCGTCGAGGCGATGGCCCAGTTGACGGCCGTCGTCTACGCCTCCGCCTGGCTCGCCGAGGGCGGGCAGGGCGGCGAGGCCGGGGTCGCGGCCCGGGTCGGCTACCTCGGGGCGATCCGGCAGATGAAGTTCAGCCGGCTCGTCGTCCCCGGCGACCGGCTCACCATGAAGGTCGAGCTCGGCCGCCCGTTCGACCGGCTGACGCCCGTCACCGTGCAGGCGAGCGTCGACGGCGAGCTCGCCGCCAAGGGCTCGCTGACCGTCAGCGAGCGCACCGCGGGGGACCCGAGTGGACTCCAGTAGTGAGCTGGTGATCCGGCCCTACGAGGAGTCGGACGCGGCGGCGATCGCCGAGCTCTACAACCGGTACGTCGACGTCCCCAACCCGGTGGACCGGAAACTCGACGCGGAGCTCGTCCGCGGCGAGCTGGCCGAGCGCGGTACGCGACTGTTCCTCGTGGTCGAGGCGGACGGCGAGATCCACGGCACCATCGGCTTCTTCCAGGGCAGCGTCCGCCGGGCGTACGCCCCGGGCGAGGTGTTCGGGGACATGTTCTTCCTGAGCCCCGCGCTGCGCGGCGGCTCGGTGGCCGGCCGGATCTTCTCGCAGGCCATCCGCACCCTGCGGCTGTCCGGCGTCGAGGTCATCCGGCTCACCGCCAACCCCGGCAACAAACTGGCCTTCCCGCTCTACCGGCAGGTCGGCTGCAGTGTCACCGGACCGGTGGAGGCCACCGAGGACGGCAACATCGAGCTGGTCAGCTACATGCCGCGGGTCATGGCCCGGCTGCGCCGCGACCACGCCCACCTCATCCCGCAGTCCCTTCAGTTGAACGCCAGTTGGCGGTACATGGTGGGCGGCGGGGACCGGGCACTCGGCGACGACACCGAGGAGCTGGGCGGGCGGACCGTCCTGCGTACGGAACTGGCCATCGACGGCACGGTGTTCACCGTCCTGCTCGATCCGGAGGACGGCGAGGTGCTGCACGTCGGCACGGACGCGGAGGAAGCGCCAGCCCTGGCGCCCAAGCCCGTGCCCGGGCCGCCGGCCGTGAGCACCGTCGAGGCGGACGGCCTCCGCCTCGAACTGCACCACGGCGACGGCCGGATCGAGCTGCACGGCGCGGGCCACCTCGGCCCGTTGCTGCGGGAGACCTGGCCGGTCTTCGGCCCGCCCTTCGTCACGGGCTTCCGCCGCGCGCTGCGGCGGGAGGACGACCTCACGGTCACCCCGCTCGCCGACGGCTGGCTGGTCGCCGAGCGGCACCCGGACGGCGTGCTGTACCGCGAGACCACGCTTGCCGGCGGCGTCCTGGAGAATCGTTTCCGCTGGGAGGGCGGCGAGCCGCCCGCCGGCATCCTGCGGACCATCGTCGAAGGCGGCCTGCGCAAGGGGCTGCTGCTGACGGAGGACGGCCACGTACCGGCCGGCCGCGGGCTGCACCCGGTGGACGCCACCGAGTTCGCCACCGCCGGTGCCGACCTCGGCCCGGACGCGCGGATCGGCTGGTGGGACGAGGCGGCCTCCGTCGGCCTCGACGTCCGGGGCGGCGACGCCCGGGCCCGGCTGGTCACCGACGCGCTGCTGCTGCTGGACTTCGCCCCCGGGCACGGTCACGCGGTCGCCGTGCGCACCGAGTGGCCGGGCGGTGCCCCCATGACCGTCGACGGCCTGGAACCGGTCGCACCGGTCGCACCGGTCGCACCGGCCGCCACGGAGACCGTTCCGGCCCCCGCCCCCACGGGGGGCCGGGCGGAGTGGACGGCCGCCACCGTGGCCCGCCGCCCGGTCCACCGGGCCGCCGTGGGCGAGGACACACTGCTGGTCAGCGCCGAGGCCGGCGGGATCGCCGCCTGGCGCTCGGCGGGAAAGTCCGTGCTGGCCACCCCGTTCCCCAAGGAACGGGTCCTCGGCAGCAACCCGCACTGGCGGGCCGGCCTCTGGGCCGTCCGGCAGGGACCGCGCGAGGATCCCGACCGCGGCCTCGGCTGGGGCGCCGAGCGGCACGAGTGGCGCTTCGACGAGCCGACGGGCCGGCTGTGCGCGGCCGGCCTGGACTGGTCCGTCGCGGCACCCGCGGCCGGCCCGGCCGACCGGCTGGACCTCGACCTGCGGGCCGAGGCGCGCGACGACGACGGCGAGGTCGTCGTCTGGCTGACCCCGGCCGCGCCCCGGCAGCCCGAGGTCCTGGTGCCCGGCAGGCCCGGCGACCTCTGGCGGATCGGCAAGTCCGGCGCCTGGCAGCGCTGGACCGACCGGCTCGCCCTGCGGCTCGCCGACGGCCGCTGGCTCGCCGTCACCCCGCGGGACGGACTCGGCACCGAGATCCTGCACCGCAACACCAAGGCGGGACCGTTGCTCGGCCTGGTCGCCCGGCAGCCGCGCGGCACGGCCCTCGCGGCCGGCTGGTCGCTCGCCGTCCTGCCCGGTCCCGACGCCGCCGACGCGCTGCTCCGCACCCGCGCCGCCGGCCACTGAGACCGCCGCCCCGGGCCGAACCCCCGGGCCCGGGGCGGCCCCCGACTTCGCACCACCCGTCGACCCACACCACCCGACCCACCCCAAGGAGACGACATGACCAGCGCCACCCCGGAAACCGTCGCCGAGCAGTACGCGTACCTGCGCACCACCGTCGGCGTCTACACCCCGGGCGCCGCCCTGGTGACCCTCGGCGGTCTGGAGCGCGGCGAGGTCCTCTCCCGCGCCCTGGCCCGCGACAGCGAGTACGTCGAGCCCGACACCGCCCGCGAGAGCCTGATCCTCGACGAGGACGCCTCCGTCTGGGACGCCGTCACCCACATCGAGCTGGACGACACCAGCCGGCTGCTCGCCCACTCCCGCGACGACCTGGCCGCCCTGCTGGAGAAGGCCGCCGCCGACGCCGGCGTCCAGGACGTCGAGATCACCGACGCCGCCGACCACGTCGCCATCGCCTTCGAGGGCCCCAAGTCCTGGCGGATCGCCGCCGACCTGCTGGACTTCGAGATCTCCAGCCTGGTGCTGCACGGCGCCACCACCGTCACCCTGCCCGGTGACAGCGGCGCCGAGGGCGTCCTCGCCCGCATCGGCACCACCGGCGAGTACGGCTACCTGCTGCTCGCCCCGGCCGACTCCGGCGCCGCCGAGTGGGTCGCCGCCCGCGCCGCCGAGCTGGACGGCGGACCGGCCGGCGCCGAGGCCCTGCTGCGGGCCCGCACCGAGGTCCGCCACCCGCAGATCCCCGCCCAGTCCGAGGGCCTGACCGTCCGCGAGGCCGGCCTGGAGTGGCTGGTGAGCTGGGGCCGCGAGGACGAGTTCCGCGGCGGCGAGGCGCTGGCCGCCGCCGAGGAGGCCGGGCGCGGCCTGATCACCGTCCTCGCCGAGGCCGGCCAGGCGCCCGCCGCCGGCAGCCCCGTCGAGGCCGGCGACCGCGCGGTCGGCACCGTCCACCTGGTCGCCCCGCTCGCCGGCACCGACCAGGAGATCGCCCTGGCCCTGCTGGACAAGCCGTTCGACGTCCCCGGCCTGGAGCTCACCGGCCGCACCGCCGACGGCACCGCCGTCACGCTGCGCACCGCCGCCTCCCCGGTCGTCATCCCGCAGTCCTGGAACGAGCGGCTCGGAGCCTGACCATGCGCATCGTCATCACCGGCCTGGGCATGATCTCGGCCGTCGGCTCCACCGCCGACGAGTGCTGGACCGCCATCCGGGCCGCCCGCAGCGGCATCGGCACGGTCACCGAGGTCGACACCACGGGCCTGATCACCACCCAGGGCGGACAGTCGCCCGTCAAGGAGGTGCCCGGCGTCGACCGCTGTCTGACGCTAGCCCTCACCGCCGCCACCGAGGCCGTCGAGCACGGCCGCCTCGCCGAGGCCGGCTACGACCCCGAGCGGGTCGGCGTCGTCATCGGCAGCAGCCTCGGCACCAGCCGCAGCGTCGGCACGTTCCACCAGCAGTGGATCCGCGACGGCCTGCGCAAGGCCGACGTCCGGCTGCTCAAGGGCTACGCGCTGCACAGCGTCGCCGACGCCGTCGCCGAGAAGCTCGGCCTGGGCGGCCCCCGTTCGCTGCTCTCCAACGCCTGCGCCGCCGGCGCCGTGGCCATCGGCTACGCGCTGGAGCTCATGTGGAGCGGCGAGGCCGACGCCGTGCTCGTGGGCGGCGTCGACCCGCTGGCCGAGCTGTCCTTCAACGGCTTCAACTCGCTGGGCGCGCTCGACTCCGGCGGCTGCTCGCCGTACACCCGCTCCGAGGGCCTCAACCTCGGCGAGGGCGCGGGCTTCCTGCTCCTGGAGAAGGCGGACGCCGCCGCGGCCCGCGGCCTGTCCGCCATCGCCGAGGTGGCCGGCTACGGCCTGTCCGCCGACGCCTACCACCAGACCGCGCCGGACCCCGGCGGCGAGGGCGCCCAGCGCGCCATGGCCGCCGCCCTGCACAGCGCCGGGCACACCGTCGAGGACGTCGACTACATCAACGGCCACGGCACCGGCACCCCGACCAACGACAAGGTCGAGCCCAAGGCGATCAAGACGCTGTTCAAGACGCCGCCGCCGGTCAGCTCCACCAAGTCGATGATCGGCCACACCCTGGGCGCGGCCGGCGCGGTCGAGGCCGTGGTCTGCGCCCTGGCCGTCCGCGACGGCGTGCTCCCGCCCACCGCCAACACCGGCGGCGCCGAGGCCCCCAGCGGCCTCGACATCGTCCCGGAGGCCGCGCGCGAGCAGGACGTGGACGTCGTCGTCTCCAACTCCTTCGCCTTCGGCGGCAACAACGCCGCCCTGGTGATCCGGCACCCCGAGCGCGTCACCACCGAGCCGCCCGCCGCCGCGGCGGCCGCGGCCGGCCGGGACGTCGTCATCACCGGCGTCGCCGGCATCGCGGGCACGGCCACCGGCAACGACGAGCTGTTCGCCGCGCTCACCGACGGCACGCCCGTCTACCAGGGCGAGGTCGAACTCGACGGCTACGGCACCCGCCGGGCCGGCACGGTCGACTTCAAGGCCATCGCCGCCGGCATCAACCCGGCCGTGCTCCGCCGGATGGACCCCACCAGCCGGCTGGCCGCGGCCGTCGTCGCCGAGCTGCACCGGGCGTACGGCAAGCCCAGCCGCCAGGAGGCCGCCCAGACCGGGTTGATCTTCGCCACCGGCCTGGCCCCGATCACCCCGGTCCAGGAGTTCGACAGCGGTGTGGTGCTCGCGGGCGGACCCGCCGGCGCCAACCCGAAGTTCTTCCCGAACACCGTGGTGAACGCCGCCGCCGGGCACGTCGCCATCCTGCACCGGTTCAAGGGCATCACCGCCACCGTCTGCAGCGGCGGCACCAGCGCCCTGAGCGCCCTGCACTACGCCTACCGGCTGATCGCGCGCGGTGCCGCCGAGCGCATCGTCGTGGTCGTCGCGGACGAGTGCCCCGACGCCCTGGTCGCCGGGCACGTCAAGGTCCCGGGTTTCCTGGGGAGTTCGGATGTGCGTCCGTTCGCGGGCGGCGGCACGGTGCTGTCCGCCGGCGCGGTCGCCATCGCGCTGGAGTCCACCGACGCCGCCCAGGCGTCCGGCCGCCCGGTCCTGGGCCGCATCGCCGGCTTCGGGCTCACCGGCGACGACAGCGGCATCGCCGGGCTGCGCCCGGACGGCGCCGCCTGGGCCCGTTCGATGACCGAGGCGGTCCGCGCCGCGGGCCTCACGCCCGAGGACATCGGCCTGGTCGCCTCGGCGGCCATGGGCCGCGAGGCCGTGGACGCCGTCGAGATCGCCGCGCTCCGCGCCGGCGGCCTGGCGGAACGTCCCGTCACCGCCACCAAGTCGGTGTTCGGCGAGACCTACGGCTCCGCCCCGGGCCTGGCCCTCGCCGCCGCGCTGCGCGCGATGGGCGACGGCGTGCTCCCGGGCACCGCGGGTGTCCCGGAGGCGCCGGCCGAGCTGCCCGGGCTCGTCCCGCAGGGCGGACGTCAGGGCAGCGTCGACCACGCCCTGATCTCCAGCTTCGCCTACGGCGGCAGCTATGTGTCGCTGGTCGTCTCGAAGGGGGAGAACCGATGACCGCCACCGTGACGGCCCCGGCGGCCGGCGTCCGTACGGAGGACGTCCTCACCGCCACCGGCCTCGTCAAGAAGTTCGGTGACCGCGCCGTCGTGGACGGTGTCTCGCTGCGCGTCGGCACCGGTGAGATCCTCGGCTTCCTCGGCCCCAACGGCGCCGGCAAGTCGACGACCATCGCCATGCTGACCGGCGCCCTCAAGCCCGACGGCGGCACCATCCAGGTGGACGGCGCGGACTTCGCGTCCGGCCCGATGCGGGCCAAGGCCCTCATCGGCGTCGTCCCGCAGGAGATCGCGCTCTACCCGACGCTCAGCGCCCGGCAGAACCTGACCTTCTTCGCGGGCGCCTACAAGCTCTCCCGCGCCGAGCGCCGCGAGCGGATCGACTGGGCGCTCGACGTGGTCGGGCTCACCGACCGCGCCGGCGACAAGGTCGCGTCCTACTCCGGCGGCATGCAGCGCCGCGTCAACATCGCGGCGGCGCTGCTGCACATGCCGCGGCTGCTCTTCCTGGACGAGCCCACCGTGGGCGTGGACGCGCAGAGCCGCAACCAGATCTTCGAGACGGTGCTGCGGCTGCGCGCCGAGTTCGGCATGTCGGTGGTCTACACGAGCCACTACATGCCCGAGGTCGAGCAGCTCTGCGACCGCATCGTCATCGTCGACCACGGCAAGGTCCTCGCCGAGGGCACCCAGGAGGAGCTGCTCCGCCCGCTCGGCGCGGGTCTCCTCGAATGGGCGCCCACCCGTGAGGAACTCGACCGGCTCCAGGGCGGCATGGTCTGGCTGGAGAAGCGGTTCGCGGGCCACGGGCAGATCTCCGTGGCCGCGGCCGGGGACGGCACACCCGTCCTGCGGATCCGGGTCAAGGACATGCCGGCCACCCTGCGCGAGGTCTCCGACATCGCGGCCGGAACCGGCCTGGGCCTGGGCGGCATCCGTCTCGGCCGCCCCGACCTCGAATCCCTCTTCCTCGACCTGACCGGCCGCCAGATCAGGGACGGTGCCTGATGTTTGCCATGATCCGTAAGGAGCTGCTGGTCCTGCTCCGGGACCGCGCCTCCCTGATCACCCTGTTCGTCTCGCCGATGCTCTTCATCACGGTGATGAGCCTCGCCCTGTCGAACTCCTTCGACACGCTCGGCTCCGCGCCGAAGATGAACATCTCGATCGTCGACCAGGACGGCGGCACCGCCGCCAGGAACGTCGTCAAGGCGCTCGGGAGCAGCGACGAACTGAAGGTCACCACCGGTCTGTCCGGCGACGCCGCGGACAAGCGGGTGCGCTCCGGCAAGGACTCGTTCGCCGTCGTCATCCCGGCCGGCTTCGAGAAGGAGGTGGAGAGCGGCCGGAAGCCGCACTTCTCCTTCGTGGTGGACCCCTCGTCGTCCCGCCAGGCCGTCGACCCGCTCCAGGCCGCCGTCCGCAGCGCGGTGCTGACCGTCACCTCCAGCACCCGCACGGCGGTCTCCCTGGAGAAGCAGCGCGCCGCCGAGCACGACCCGGTGCGCAAGGCGCAACTGAAGAAGCAGATCGACAAGATCGACGAGACGTGGAGCGGGGTGACGTCGACCAGCACCTTCCCCAAGGGCATGGCCGGCGTGAAGTACCCCTCGGTGTACCAGCAGAACGTCCCCGGCTACACCGTGATGTACGTCTTCTTCATCGTCACCGTCATGGCGGGCTCGATCATGGTCGAGCGCCGTGAGGGAACCTTCCGCCGGCTGCTGTCGGCACCCGTGCCGCGCTGGCAGTTGCTGCTCGGCAAGGTGGTGCCCTACCTGCTGGTCGCGATGGTGCAGGTGGGCCTGCTGATGGCGTTCGGCAAGGTCGTCTTCGGCATGGACCTCGGCGTCCACCCGGTCGCCCTGATACCGGTCACCGTGGCGCTGGGCTGCTGCGCGGTGGCGCTCGGCCTGCTGCTGGCCTCGTTCGCCAAGAGCGAGTCCCAGGTCAACGGCATGGGCACGATCGTCATCCTGGTGCTGGCCGCGCTCGGCGGCTGCATGGTGCCCGGCATCTTCATGCCGGAATTCATGCGGAACATCGCCGAGTTCACGCCGCACGGCAAGGCGCTCAACGCCTTCCAGGAGGTCATGGTCAAGGGCGCCGACCTCCAGTCGGTGCTGCCGGCCAGTGGCTTCCTGCTGGGCCTGGCCGCGCTGTTCTTCGTCCTGGCCGTGCCGCGGTTCCGGTTCGTCAAGTGATCCCCGCCGAGGAGCGGACCGGGACGCTGTACGTCCGCCTCACCGCCGCCCCTCGGCTCCCACGCGACACCTTCGGCCGCCGCTCCAGCCCGCCCGGGCGGGTGCTGCTCCGGGCGGCGGCCGCGGAGGTGGCCGAGGCGGTGGCCGAGACGGTGGTCGGCCGCTGCGGGTCCCGCGGGTCGCATGAGGTCCAAGCACCTCAAGCGCACCAAGCACCTCAAGTACACCAAGCACCTCCGGCACCTCTAGGGCCTCAAGGGCCGCCGGAGCAACTGCCGGACGGCCGCTGGCACTGGCCGGACTCCGACTGGCGCGGCTCCGTCTCGCACACCGGGGCGCTCGGCCTCACGGCCCTCGCCCGCGGTGTCTGGATCGGGGCCGACGTCCAGGAACACCGGGAACGGCCGGCCGCCCTGCGCTGGCTCGCCCGGGTCCTGGGCCGGCCCGCCGGGTCGACGGCCACGGTCCGCGAGTGGACCGAGGTCGAGGCCCTGCTCAAGGCCCGGGGAACGGCGGGCACCCGCCCCGGGCGGCTGGACCCGCTGCCCGACTGGCGGCCGGGCTGGCGGGACGCCGGAGACGGGTGGTGGCTGTGGAGCGACACCCTGGCCGGCGCCGGTCCCTCGCGGCCCGAGACGTACGTCGCGCTGGCGGCGCGAGTCCCGCTCGGCATCAGCCCGCTGCCACCGGACGGGCCGGGGGAGCCGTGGCCCCGCGTCGAGCACGCCCCCGAGTACCCCGCCCCGGCCCCCGCCCCCGAAAGCCCCAGCAGAACGAAAGGAACGCAGCGATGACCGCCGTCAGCCGCGCACGCCGCACCGACGCCGGCTACAGCCGGCCGATCTCGCCCACCGAACGGGGGTACCTCGCCGGCGCGCTGGTGACACCCCCGATGGCCATCCAGATCTTCGTCGAGGGCCGGGGCGGCGTCACCGCCGACGCGCTCCGCCGGGCCGTCGCCGTGGCGTCCGAGGCCTGCCCCGGCGCCCGTCTGGTCAAGCGGGGCAACCGCTGGGCGGACAGCGGGATCACCCCGCCCGTCCTCGAGGTGGACGGTTCCACGCTCGACCGCCGGACCTTCGACACGGCCGGCAGCGAGGTGCTGCACCGGCCGTTCAGCCCGGTCAAGGGCCCCAACTGCGAGGTGCTGCTGCTCTCCGGCGACCCCGCCACGATCGTCTTCCGCGCGTTCCACGCCGTCATGGACGGCAAGGGCGTGATGACCTGGGCGCAGGAGGTCTTCCGAGCCCTGCGCGGCGAGGAGCCCGTGGGCGCGCCCTCGACGGAGACCGAGTCGGGCGTCGTCAAGCGCTTCGGCACCGGAGCGCCCGCTCCGGGCCCGGCCCCCGAGTGCCGCAACCCCTTCGACCGGCTGCCGGCCGGCCCGGACGCCGGGACCGGGCCCGCCGTGCCCTGGCTGTGGCGCCGCAGGACCGTCGAGGGCAACCACAACGCCGTGGTGGCCAGGACGGCCGCCGCGCTGTGCGCGCTCCTGCCGGACGAGGACTGCCGCTTCATGGTGCCGGTCAACATCCGCCGCCACGATCCGTCGCTCGCCTCCACGGCCAACCTCAGCCTGCCGCTGTTCGTGGACGTCCCGGCCGGCGCGGACCGGGCGCAGATCCAGGGGCGCCTGCTGCGGGCCATGTTCGAGCGGCAGGAACTGTCCTCGATCGGCGCGTTCCCCGTCACCTCGTCCGGCATGGCGCCCACCCTGGGCGCGGCCCGGGCGACCCGGGAGCACCGCGAGACCTACCCCTGCACGCTGGTCGTCTCCGACCTCGGAAAGGTCGACCCGGACACGCTCTCCGGCGGCGGCTTCACGGCCTCGACCGCGTACTCGCTGCCCATGCACGTGCCGTACGCCCCGGCCTTCCTCACCGTCTACCAGCCGCCGGGCCGCACCGAGATCGGCATGTCCTGCCGCGCCGAACCCGGCATGGCGGCCCGTGCGGACGCGCTGCTCGACCTGATCGCAGATGAACTGACCGGTCTGCCGGCCCGGACCGGCTGACGAAGGAGTGACCACCATGGGGGACAACGGGCACCTGCCCGGGGAACGGCCCGGGGAGCAGTGGGACGCGATCGTCGTCGGCAGCGGCTTCGGCGGCCTGGTCTGCGCCGGCTACCTGGCGGCCTGCGGACGCCGGGTGCTCGTGCTGGAACAGCACGACGTGGCCGGCGGCAACGCCCACGCTTTCCGGCGCCGCCGGGCCTACGAGTTCGACGTCGGCCTGCACTACGTCGGCGACTGCGGGCCCGGCGGCATCCTGCCCGCCATCCTCTCCGGCCTCGGCCTCGCCGGCCGCGTGGCGTTCCGCGCCCTGGACCCGGACGGCTTCGACGTACTCGCCCTGCCCGGCCTCGGCGTCCGCGTCCCGGCGGGCTGGGACCGCTACCGGGACCGGCTGAAGGAGGCCCTGCCCGGGGACGCCGAGGCCATCGACGCGTTCGCGGCGATCTGCGAGGCCATCGGCAAGGAGAAGCACGAGGCGCTCCTCGCCGACATGGACCTCGACGACCCGCGGATGCTCAAGCTGATGCCGCTGACCGGCCGTTGGGGGCGCCGTACGCTGCACGACCTGTTCGAGCACTGCGGCCTGTCGGTCCGCGCCCGTACGGTCCTGGCCGCGCAGTCGGCCAACTACGGCTCGCCGCCCAGCACCACCTCCGTCTTCACCCACGTCTCGGTGCTCGACCACTACCTGCGCGGCGCCTACTACCCGGTGGGCGGCGCCCAGGGGCTGGTGGCGGCGCTCGTCGAGGCGCTGGAGGCGCGCGGCGGCGAACTGCGCACCCGCAGTGGGGTGGAGCGCATCCTGATCGAGCGCGGCACCGCGCGCGGCGTCCGGCTCGCGGACGGTACGGAGATCGAGGCGCCGCTGATCGTCTCCAACGCCGACTACCCGCGGACCATCCTGGAACTGGCCGGCGCCGAGCACTTCCCGCCCGCCCTCGTCAAGCGCACCCGGAACGCGACCATGCGGCTGCCGGTCGCGGTGCTGTACGCGGGCCTCGACCGCGACTTCTCCGACCGCCCCAACGCCAACCTGTGGTGGCACAACGGCTGGGACGTCGAGGCCGCCTACCGCGAGGTGGCCGAGGGCTGCCCGTCCGGCGAACTCCCCTTCGCCTTCCTCTCCTTCGCGTCCCTGAAGGACCCCGAGTCGCCCCACGTCTGCCCGCCCGGACACACCAACCTCCAGGTCATGGCACCCCTGGCGCTGCGCTACGGTGGTCCGGAGCAGGGCGGCTACCGGCGCGACCCCGCCTACGCGGCGGAGAAGGAACGCGTCACCGAGCTGCTGCTCACCGCCGCCGAACGGGCGCTCGGGCCGATCCGCGACAGCGCCGTGCACCTGGAGACGGCCACCGCGCTGACCCACCAGCGGTACATCTCCTCGACCGGCGGCACCCCGTACGGGCTCGCCACCTGGGGGCCGTTCGGCATGCGTCCGGAGGCCCGCACCAGCGTCAAGGGCCTGTACGTGGTCGGCCAGAGCAGCCGCTATGGCAGCGGCATCGCGGGCGTCGCGATCAGCGGCATCCTGTGCGCGGCCCGCGTCACCGGCCGCCGGCTGCTCGCCGAGGCCCACGCGGGCGCGGTGCTCACCGACCCCGCGCTGCTGCCCGACCGCCCGGCCGACTGGGACCCGCTGGCGGTGTCCCGGGGCGCCGCCCGCCGGGACCGCTCCGTGGCGCGCACGGGACGGGCGGCTCGTACCTCCGCCGACTCCCGCGTCTCCGCCGAATCCCGTACCGCTACCGGCTCTCGTACCGCTGCCGACTCCCGCGCCTCCGCCGACTCCCGCGCCTCCGCCGAGTCCCGTCCCGCTACCGACCCCCGTACCGCTACCGATTCCCGTACCTCCGCCGCCTCCCAGACCACCCGACCGGCCACCGTGGGGGACCAGCCGACATGAGCGACACACCCGTCTACGACCTCCTGGCCCGCGCGGCCGGCGAGCACCCCGACCGCCCGGCCGTCCGCGACGCCGCCGGCCGCTGGAGCTACGCCCAGCTCGCCGCGCACAGTCGCAGGACCGCCGCCTGGCTCGCCGCGCGCGGTGTGGGCCACGGCGACCGCGTCATGGTGCGCCTGGCGAGCGGCCGGGAGTACCTGGCGCTGCTGTACGGCACGGTGGCGCTCGGCGCCGTCCTCGTCCCCGTCAACCCGGCGATGAAGGACTTCCAGCTCCGCGGCGTCATCGAGGACTCCGAGCCCGCACTGATCGTCACCGACCCCGCGCACACGGCCGGAGTCCGCGCCCTCACGGGCCGACCCGTGCTCGGCCTCGACGAGGCGTGGGAGGGGATCTCCGCGCGGGAGCCGGCCCCCGTCCGCACCACGGCCATCTCGCGTGACGTGGCGCTCCTGATGTACACCTCCGGCACCACCTCCCGGCCGAAGGCCGTCGTCTCCGAGCACGCCCAGGTGCTGGCCGCGACCCGGGCCGTCGCCGCCCGGCTGCGCTACCGCGCCGACGACGTGGTGTACTGCCGGCTGCCGCTCTCCTTCGACTACGGGCTCTACCAGGTCTTCCTCGCCGCCCTGGCCGGCGCGGAGATCGTGGTGCCGGGCGAGGTCCCGGACGTGATGCTGCTGCGCGGCATCCGGGAGACGGCGGCGACCGTGGTCCCCCTCGTGCCGTCCCTCTCCGAGATGCTCGTGCGGCTGGCCGCCCGGGATCCGGAGCCCACGTCCGTCCGTTTGTTCACCAACACCGGCGCCGCCCTCCCGCCGCCCTCGGTGGCGGCGCTCCGCGCGGCCTTCCCGGGCGCGGCGGTGTCGCTGATGTACGGCATCACCGAGTGCAAGCGGGTCTCCGTCCTGGAGCCCGACGAGGACCTGGCCCGCCCGGGTTCCGTCGGCCGCCCGCTGCCGGACACCCAGGTGCTGGTGGTGGACGACGAGGGGCGCCCGTTGCCGCCCGGCGAGACCGGCGAGTTCGTCGTCCGGGGACCTCATGTGATGTCGGGCTACTGGCGGGCCCCCGAGCAGACGGCCCAGCGCTTCCGGCGCTGCGAACGCACCGGTGAGGTGCGGCTGTTCACCGGCGACTACGGGCACCAGGACGCCGACGGGCACCTCTACTTCTCCGGCCGGCGCGACGACATCTTCAAGCGCCTCGGCATGCGGGTGAGCACGCTGGAGATCGAGGCCGCCGCGCTGGACGTCCCGGGTGTCCGGGAGGCCGTGGCCCTCGCGCCCGACGGCGCACGGGACCTCACCCTCTTCGTCGTCGGGGAGCTTGAACCGGCCGAAGTCCGGCGTGAGTTGCGCGCGCGCCTGGAGGCCGCCAAGGTCCCGGCCGCCGTCCTGGCCGTGCCCGCCATCCCGCTCACGGGGAACGGCAAGCCGGACCGGAAGGCGCTGGCCGCGAGCCTCACCTGACGGTGCCTTGGCACACCACGCAAAAAGCAGTCACCGAATCAGCCACTGAACGACAGGAGCCGTACATGAGCACCCAGTGGGACGACCGTTTCGAGCAGGTCCTGCGCCGCAACCTCCCCGACCTCCCCGCCGCGGAGCCCCTCCGCCCGGAGGCCAACCTGATGGACCTCGGTCTTGACTCCATGGGCATGATCAGCCTGCTGATGGACCTGGAGACCGAGTACGGGGTGCGCATCCCCGAGTCGGAGCTGACCTTCGAGGCGTTCGCCTCGGTCGCCGGCCTGTGGGCCGTCGTCGGCGCCGTCACCTCGGCCGCGTAGGGGAACCCGGATGACGACGACCACCCCGCCGCGGCCCGGCGACCGGCACCTCGCCCGGATGGCCCGCGGCGCCGAGGGCATCAAGCCCTCGGAGATCCCCACCCTCTTCGCCGTGCGCGGCCGCGCCGACGTGGTGTCGCTCGCCGGCGGCATGCCCAACCTGGAGGGCCTCCCGCAGCGGGCCATCGCCGACGAGACCGCCGGTCTGGTCTCCCTCGGCGGCAAGGTCGTGCTCCAGTACGGCTCCGCCCAGGGCCTGCCCAAGCTGCGCGAGCAGATCTGCGAGGTGATGAGCCTGGAGGGCATCACCGCCGACCCGGACGACGTCGTCGTCACGGTCGGCTCGCAGATGGCCCTGGACATGGTCACCCGGATCTTCTGCGACCCCGGCGACCTCGTCCTCACCGAGGCCCCCAGCTACATCGGCGCCCTCGGCGTCTTCGCCTCGTACCGGGCCGACGTCGTCCAGGTGCCGGTCGACGACCAGGGGCTGGTCCCGGACGCGCTGCGCGCCGCGCTGCGGGACGCCGAACGCGCCGGGCGGCGGCCCAAGTTCCTCTACACCGTGCCGAACTTCCACAACCCCGCGGGCGTCACCCTCGCCGTGGAGCGCCGCGCCGAGGTGCTGGCGATCTGCGCCGAGCGCGACGTCCTCGTCGTCGAGGACAACCCGTACGGCATGCTCGCGCTCGACGGACGGACGTTCCCGGCGCTCCGCTCGCTCGACGCCGAGAACGTCGTCTACCTGGGCTCGTTCTCCAAGACCATCGCCCCCGGCCTGCGCATCGGCTGGGTCACCGCCCCGGCCGCCGTCCGGGAGAAGCTGGTGCAGGCTGCGGAGTCCACGACCCTCTGCCCGCCCGCCTTCACCCAGGCCGTGCTCTCGCGCTACCTGGCCCGGCACGACTGGCGGGCGCAGATCGAGACCTACCGGGACAGCTACCGCGTCCGCCGCGACGCCATGCTCGCCGCGCTCGCCGAGCACCTGCCCGAGGGCAGCCGCTGGACCCGGCCCGAAGGCGGCTTCTTCGTCTGGGTCACCGTCCCGGACGGCGTCGACACCGACGCGCTGACGCCCTACGCCGAGCGGCACAAGGTCGCGTACGTCCCCGGCAGCGCCTTCTACGCGGAAGGGAGCGGACGCGGCCGGAACGAACTGCGGCTCTCCTTCAGCTACCCCACACCGGAACGCATCGCCGAAGGGGTCCGCCGGCTGGGCCTCGCGATCACCGAGTACCAGAACCGGTAAACAGCCGGCCCCCGGCCGAACGACCACTTCACAACCCCAGGATTGGGTGAACAACCACCATGTGCGGAATTGCAGGCTGGCTCTCCTACGGCCGCGACCTCGAGCGCGAGCGCCCCACCGTCGAGGCGATGACCGCCACCATGGCGCTGCGCGGCCCCGACGCGTTCGGCGTCTGGACCGACCGCCACATCGCGCTCGGCCACCGCCGGCTGTCCATCATCGACCTCGAGGGCGGCAAGCAGCCCATGGTCGAGGAGACGCCCGCCGGCACCGTCGCCCTCACCTACAGCGGCGAGGCGTACAACTTCACCGAGCTGCGCGACGAACTGGCCCGCCGCGGCCACCGGTTCCGCACCACCAGCGACACCGAGGTCGTGCTCCACGCCTACCTGGAGTGGGGCGAGAAGGTCGCCGAGCACCTCAACGGCATGTATGCCTTCGCGGTGTGGGACGGCCGCACCGAGAAGCTGGTCCTCGTCCGCGACCGCCTCGGCATCAAGCCGCTCTACTTCTACCCGACCGCCGACGGCGTGCTGTTCGGCTCCGAGCCCAAGGCGATCCTCGCCAACCCGCTCGCCGAGCGCGCGGTCGACGTGGCGGGCCTGCGCGAACTGCTGACCTTCACCAAGGACCCGGGCCAGGCCGTGTGGGCCGGCATGTCCGAGGTCAAGCCGGGCACGATCGTCACGGTCGACCGCAACGGCCACCGGGAGCACACGTACTGGCGCCTGGAGGCCAACCGCCACACCGACGACACCGACAAGACCGTCGCCCGCGTCGGCGAGCTGCTGGAGGACGCCGTCGCCCGCCAGTTGGTGGCCGACGTCCCGCGTTGCGTCCTGCTCTCCGGCGGCCTGGACTCCAGCAGCATCACCGCCCTCGCGGCCGGACACCTGAGCGCCAAGGGCGAGCGACTGCGCAGCTTCGCCGTGGACTTCACCAGCCACGACGAGAGCTTCACCCCCGACCAACTGCGCGTCGCCCGTGACACCCCCTTCGCCCACGACGTGGCCGGACACGTGAACTCCGACCACACCGACATCCTCATCGACCACCGCCAGCTCGCCGACCCCGAGCTGCGCCGCGCCGTCGTCGCCGCCCGCGACCTGCCCGCCGGCATGGGCGACATCGACATGTCCCTGCTGCTGCTCTTCCGCGCGGTGCGCGAGCGCTCGACGGTCGCCCTGTCCGGGGAGTCGGCCGACGAACTCTTCGGCGGCTACCGCTGGTTCCACGACCCGGCGGCCCAGCAGGCGGACTTCTTCCCCTGGCTGATCAACCTCGGCGAGAACGGCGACTACAGCCCCCTCGGCGTCGTCCGCCCCGAGGTCCTCGGCGCCATCGACCTGGGCGGCCACCTGCACGAGAGCTTCGCCCGGGTGAGCGCCGAGGTCGGCACCGTCGAGGGCGAGAGCGACTTCGAGTACCGGATGCGCCGCAGCTCGTACGTCCACCTCACCCGCTTCGTCCGCACCATGCTCGACCGCAAGGACCGCATGAGCATGGCGGCCGGCCTGGAGGTCCGGGTGCCGTTCTGCGACCACCGCCTGGTCGAGTACGTCTACAACACCCCCTGGTCGATGAAGACCTTCGACGGCCGCGAGAAGAGCCTCCTGCGCGCCGCCACCCGCGACCGCCTGCCCCGGTCGGTGGTCGAGCGGGCGAAGAACTTCTACCCCTCCACCCAGGACCCGGACTACGTCAAGGCCCTCCAGACGCAGGCCCGCGACCTCCTCGCCGACCCCGGCCACCCGGCCTTCCAGCTCGTCAACGAGGGCTGGCTGCGCCAGGTGCTGACGATCGACGCCACGGAGATGCCGCTGGGCGCCCGCAACGGCATCGAGCGGGCGCTGGACGTCGCGGTCTGGTTCGACCTCTACAACCCCGAACTGCGCCTCGCCTGACGGAACGGGGGCGCGCCGCATCCGCGGCGCGCCCCTCCTGTCAACCCTTCCCCTCCTCCCGGCCCTTCCCTTCCTGTCAACTCTTCCCTCCGTCCGGCCATCCGGATCCCCCCATTCCGCCTGACGATAGGATCAAGCGCGTGACCAAGCTCGACAGAACCCAGCTCCGCATCGGCGACGACGAGCGCGAGGAAGCCCTCGATGCTTTGACCACGCACAGTCGCCAGGGCCGGCTGACCATCGACGAGTACGGCGAGCGCGCCGAAGCCCTCAACGAGGCCCGCACCCAGGCCGACATCCTGGCCCTCTTCAAGGACCTCCCCGAGCCCCGCCCCTCCCTCGCCGCCACCACCCCGGCCCCCACCCGCACCCCGGCCCCCACCCGCCCCACCACCCCGGAACCCCACCGCGGCCCCCTCGGCCTCCCCACCCGCACCGACCGCCCGACCCGCGCCACCGACCGCTTCACCGGCACCCTCCTCGGCGTCCCCGTCGGCGCCGTCGCCGCCGCGGGCATCAGCTACGCCACGGGCAGTTGGCTCTTCATGTTCCTGGCCCCCCCGATCGCCTTCGCGGCGGACCGACTGTCACGACGGGGACGGAAGGGCTGAGGAAGCGCCGGCGGAGCGGGAGCGCGATCTCGCTTCATGCGGCGTCCCGTGTCGAGACGCCGTGGCCCGACCCCGCCCGGGCTCTCCTTTTCGCGCAGCCGAGGGAGTCGTCGGCCGACGGGAAGCGGGCGGGTGCGCGCGTCGCTTTGCCGGCCGTGCACACGGCCGGCCTGGGACAGGTCGGCTGTGGGTACACCGCCCAGGGCCTGAGCGGGACTGGTGCGGGGCCACCATGGGCGACGACATGGTCATCCCGGGACGTGCGTTGGGTGTTCCGAAGGGCACGCAGCGCGAGGACACCGCATCCGGAGTGTTTTGTGTCGCCGTTCCGGCTCACTCGATCCCGAGGCGCGGAAGAAGAACCTGGACGATGACGAACTCGCACGCTGCGTGCGTCATGCCTATCACTGCTGCTGACCCGCGCGAGTTGTGCCAGGGTGATTTACTCGACGGACGCGGAAACGCGGGACCACCTCAAGCGAATGGTCGGCGGGACCCAGGTCCACGAACTGCGCACTACCCGGGACAGTCGCCCGCCGGAGTGGCAAGTGCCCCACCGGATACGCCCCGGACGTGGCAGGGGTCGGCGGGGGCGGGGCCCGCGGCATAAGCCCCGGCCGGCGGAGAACAGCCGCCTGCGGCTCGTCGCCTTTGAAGGACCCGGCTGCGATGCCAGCCGTCGCGATGGTTTTCGGCCGTCGGCCTTCTGCCGCCGACGTGAGCCAAGCGTGGTCACCGTTCCGCAGGCGGACCCGTCGGTGTGGTGAAGGTGATTTCGGAGAAGTCGCGCCCCTGCAGAACCGGCCCGTTCTGTGTGCCCCCGCTGATGTGATTGTGCACATCGGCACTGATCGAGCGGACGCGCTGCCACCAGTCGTCGAGGTCGCGCCGGAACTGCGCGTCCAGGGCCGCGCGCACGCCCAAGGCCGTCACCAGAGCCTGAGCGCGGTCGGGGTCTGCGGGAGCGTTCTGCAAAGCCGTGAGTTCGGGCTGGGCCGTGCTCACTTGGAGGGACGGATCCGGAACGGGGGAGTCGTCGTCGCCGTGCCGGAACGGGCGGCGGACCAGGGAGGCGAGGCCCTGCCACGCCTGGCGGCCGGCCTCCCCGCCGGCGCCTCCGACGAGGGCCACGAGAACGCTCGCAGAGATCGGATCCATGAGTGCGCTCCCGGGGTCGGCTGCGGTGGTTGCACATCCTAGGGCGTTCCGCGCGGCCTGGGCAGGGAGGACTTGCGCCGTTGGCCCGTCAGATCGTCGGCTCGATCGTAGAGTTTGCCGTGTGGCCGACGATACGTACAACAGCGTGGACGGACAGGCTCGGATGGGCGCGGTTTTCCAGGCCCGCGACATCGGAGCGGTGCATCATCATGTGCACACCGCGGCGCCACCCGCGACGATTCCCTTCCAGGTGCCGCCCGCGGTGGCGCACTTCGAGGATCGGCGGGACGAGCAGGAGCGCATCCTGTGTGCGCTGGACGAGTGTTCGGCAAGTGATGGAGCTCCGCTGGTCGTCGCGCTGACCGGTATCGGTGGGATCGGCAAGACCGCCTTGGGGTTCCATGTCGCCCGGCGGATCAGTGACCGGTTCCCGGACGGGGTGCTCTACGTCGACCTGGACGATCTGCGCCGGGACGGGGTCGTCGAGTCCACGGACACGCTCGACGAGTTGCTGTCCGGTCTCGGGGTCGCCGCTGACTGGATGCGGCGGTCGTCGGCCGGGCGGAAGAAGCAGTACTGGTCGTTGACGCGGGACAGGCGTCTCCTCGTGGTGGTGGACAACGCCCGGTTCGGCACCGAGGTGCTGCCGCTGCTCCCGTCGTCCGGCGGAAGTCTGGTGATCGCGACCAGCCAGGGGCGGCTGCCCGACCTGGACGGCATGGCGGTGCTGGAGGTGCCGATGAGGCCGCTGGCGACGGAGGACGCCGTGCGGCTGTTGCGGCACATCGTCGACGACGCGCGGCTCGCGGACGAACCGGATGCCGTGGCCGAGCTCGCCCGGGGTTGCGACGGGCTGCCCGCGGCGCTCCACGTGGCCGGTCGCTGGATCCGCAAACACCGGCGGCGCAGCCTGACGCGGCTGGTCGCCGAGCTCTCGGCGGACCTGCGAGAGAAGGGAATCCCGATGGTCGAGGCGGTGTGGGACGCCGCCTACGCCGGGCTCGGGGCGGAGGCGGCGCGGTTGTACCGGCTGTTGCCGGAGTTCCCGGCACCGGTGGTCTCGGTTCCGGCCGCCGCGGCCCTGCTGGGCGGTGGCTTCTCGCCGGCCGAGGACGCGCTGGAGGAACTGGAGGGCGCGGGTCTGCTGGAGAGCCGGACCGAAGGGCTCCGGTTCCACGCCCTGTTGCGCGGACACGCCGAGCGCAGATCCCGCGAGGCGGATCCCGCTGGGCGCGCGCGGCGGGAAGCCCGGACGCGGCTGATCCGCTGGTACCGGCGCCAGGCGATCCGCGCCGATCTCCTGGCGGCCGGCCCGCGCATGACGTTCGCGACGCCCGGCCCGGCCGTTCCCGGCGTCCCGGACGTCGACTTCGCCGGCAAGCCGGAGGCGCTGCGATGGATGGAAACGCACCGGCTCGCCCTTTACGGCTGCGTCCGGCTCGCCTATGAGTGCGGCCTCGACGAGGACGCGTGGGCCCTCTGCGAGCCGCTCTGGACGCACTTCCTCGACCACCCGCACTACGCGGACGTCACCGACGCCTTCGGCCGGGGACTGGCCGCGGCGCAACGCTTGGAACACCTGCCCGTGGTGATCCGTATGCGCTGCCAGTTGGCCCGTCCGTTGTGGGAGCAGGGACGGTACGAGGAGGCGGCCGAGCAGTTGCGGCACGCGATGAGCGCCGCCGGAACCCTGGGCGACTCGGCCAAGGAACGGAAGCTCAAGGCATCCGTCGTGGAGTTCCGGGGCAAGCTCAAGTCCGTCCGGGGCGATTGGGCTTCCGCCGCCGTCGACTTCGAGAGCGCCAGGCGGACGCACGCGGAGATCGGGAACGCGTACGGCGTGCTGCTCCAGACACATCTCCTCGGGTGCGCCGCCCTCGGCGCGGGCGCGTACGGGCGCGCGGTCGAACTGCTCACGGACGCGCACCGCATGGCCGTCGAGCAGGACCGCGAAAGGATGACCGCCCGCACCGGTTTCGAGCTCGCCCGCGCCCTGCGCCGCGCGGGTCGTCCGGCGGACGCGGTCGCGCCGGCCCGGGCCGCCTTGCACAACGCCAGGGAACGCGGGTCGACCAGCGATGAAGCGCGTGTCCTGGAGGAGCTCGCCCGGCTCGCCGACGAGACGGGGGAAGCGGAGGAGGCCGAAGAGCACCGGGCGGCGGCGCGCCTGCTGGCCGAACGCTGCGGCGGTCTCCCGGGCACCGCTCGCGACGCCTAGTCCACCAGTCGGCGGGGCGTCGTACGAGAGCGCCGCCCGCACGTCACAGCTCCTCGTCGAGGTCCGCTTCTTCGGCGGGCTCCAGGACCGCCCGGACGGCGAACGGGCCGACGTCGCACACCAGCGTGGCCGGAAGCGGCGGTACGGGTCGGGTGCCCAGCCATGAGTGGATCGCCGACACCACCGCCGCCGGATCCGCACGCAGTATCCGGCCGCCCGTCCGGTGCGGCTCGACGTGGACGCGGAACGTTCCGGCGGAGCGGTGTCGCAGCAGGCACCGCTCCGGTGTGACGATCGCGGCCGCGGTACGGCAGTACGGTGCCTCGTTCAGCATCCGGGCCGTCCAGCCGCCCGCCGTCCAGGTACTCGAATGCGGGGCGTCGGAGGCGGGCCGGGCGCGGCGCCACAACACCGCCGCGCTCTGCGTCTCCCGGACTCCGGCGTGCGGGAACTCGGCGGCCAGATGGTGCGTGGGCAGAGTGGTGTCGGCGGGGAAGCGTTCGATGACGACGTGGTGGCCGGTCACCTGGGCGCGCACCGCGCAGGCCGTGGGGCCGGCCGGTACCGCGCGCCCCTTCGGAGCCGGGAGGGCGCGCGGCCGGGCGGGGGCGGACGGCGGTCGCAACCCGAGGAGCCGGTAGAGCTCGTCACGGAGGCGGGGCAGCGACTCGCCCGGCAGGTCGAACGCGGCGTCGGCGCACTTGCGCACGTCCTGTTCCGCGGCCGCCCGCAGAGCCTCCGCCAGGCCGGCGGGGTCCGTCAGCCGGGGCGCTTGGGCGAGCAGCGCGGCCATCGGGGTGCCCGGTATGAGCTCGGTGCCACCGTCGTAGGCGCCGACGACGGGCCGTCCGAGGGCGGCGGCGTAGAGGGCCGTGGAGCCGTGGTCGGTGATCACGGCGTCGCAGGCGACGAGAAGGGCGGCCCATTCCTCGTACGGTTCCGCCAGGACGACGCCCGCGCGCAGGGCGGGCGCCAGGTGCCGGGAGAGGTCGTACGCGCCCAGCCTGCTGTGCTCGTTGGGGTGCAGGACGAGCGCGAGCTGGTACGCGTCGTGGGGCAGGACGCGCGCGAGCGCGGCGGGCAGCTCGGGCCGCCGGGCCAGCAGCGACTCGTCACCCCAGGTGGAGGTGAGGGCGATGAGGCGGCGTTCTCCGGTGCCGAGGGCGGCGCGGTAGTCGTCCCGGTGGGGGAGTGAAGCGAGGAGGCGGTCCAGGGTCGGGTCGCCCACGACCGTGGCCCGGGCGGCGGCCGGTGGACAGTGCTCGGCGAGGCGGTCGAGCTGGTCGCCGTGTGCGAGTGCGTGCAGGGCGGCCCAGGGCCTGCCGTCGGCGAGCAGGAAGTGCGGGTCGAGGCCGGACGGCAGCCGCGGTGAACCCTCCGACGCTATCGCCTTGTTGAACCCGGCGCCGTGCGGGAGCAGCACGCGCGGGCCGGACAGGACGCGGATCGGGCCCTTGGGGCTCGCGGTCAGGACCAGGCCGTGGGCGCGGGAGCGGGCGTCATCCCAGGTGACGAGACGGGCGTCGGAACGATCCAGGGCGGCGAGGGCATCCACGTCGAAGTCCGAACCGGGGACGAGGGTGCAACGGACGGTGATGCGCCTGTCACCGTCGAAGACCGGCAGGACGTCCAGAAGCCGGTGCAACGCGCCGGCCGAGCGGACGGCGAACAGCACACACGCCTCCGACCCCGGACCTCCGGCCTCCCGCTGCCCGCTGCCCGCTGCCCGCTGCCCGCTGCCCGCTGCCCGCTGCCCGCTGCCCGCTGCCCGCTGCCCGCTGCCCGCTGCCCGCTGCCCGCTGCCTAAAGCTTGTCATCGTACTGCGCGCCCCCAAAGGGGGCAAATCGCCTGTATCGATGCCGAAAAGCCAGTCAGTGGTCCGGTGTGCATGACCGCGATCGTACTGGCGGGTGGGCTCCTCCTTCCGGTTTCCCCGTCGCGGCGGTCGTCGCGACGGGGAAACCGGGGGAGGCGAGCCACGGGTTGCCCAGGTGGCCACGGGTTGCCCAGGTGAAGGAACGGTTCTTCTATCGGGCGTACCGCGACGGCTCCCGCTGCGGCGGTCCGCAGGGTGGTGAACCGGAAGCGGTGGCGGGGATGACCGGTGCGGAGTCCGAAGCGGTGCGCAGCCGGCGCAGGAAGGCGAGGGCGCGGGCGAACGGCCGGGCCGGGAGTCGATCCGGACGCCCTGTTGTCAACTCGGCGAACGAAAGCGCCGGTTCCGGGTGGGGAGCGCGTGTCTCCGCGGCGAGCTCCGGCGCGTGCCGCGCGGTGACCGGATGCCGGGACGGAACCTGAGGCCCGGAACCCGCACGCGGAGCCTCGGCATCCGCGCGGGAAGCGGAACGGGAGGGAGGGCAGGGAGCCGTGGAACTGTCGGACACGGAAGGGGAGTCGGCGGAATGTGGGCGGATCTGATCGCGGTACGCCTGGGCGCGCATGTAGGCGCTCACGGCCCGCGCGGGGTCGAGCGGCATGACGTCTCTGCTCTCTTGCCGATGGTGGAGGGACGCGGCGGCGCCGCCCTACGGCGGGCGGGGCGGCGCGGGTCACCTCAGCAGCGCAGGACGGCGTTCCGCGCGGGCCGGGCCGGGAGCGAGGACGGGGGGTGGGGCCGGGCGGCCGGACCGTCGGGCGTGGTGGTGGCAGGCGCGGTGAGGGCGGGCCGCCCGGCGCGGTGCCGGTGTTGCACGCTGGTCACTGCGTCCTCCGGGGCGACCGCGTCCGCCGTGCGGTCGTCGGACAGGTCGAACTCCGTGGAGGCGGAGCTCTCCTCCCGTCCCCGGTCGCCCGCCGCGAGGGCGGGATCCCCGCCGGACAGCACCAGCAGCAGCGAGACCAGCACGGCGGTCACGGCCTGCAGGACAGGCCGTGTGCGTGCGGGACCCCACCGAGACATGAACGCATCGTAATCGCTCAACTACTCTATGCGCATTCCCTCCTTAGGGTGAGGCGGCCTCTCTGTCCCGCGATGGCGCCGCGCCGGCAGCTCTGTACCGACGTGCCCGCCCTCGCCGGAAGGTGCCAGGAGGCGGGCGCCTCGCGCGGGGCGGGTCGCGCCTCAGACGTGTTCCATGGCCACGACGATGGTCGTGCCGGCTTCCAGCGCCTGGCAGATGTGCGGGACGTCCCCCGGATAGCTGATGTAGTCGCCGGGGCCGAGTTCCAGCGGCTCGTCGCTGAGTCCGATCAGGGCCCTCCCCGACGCGACCACGGCGTGCTCCATCGTCCCGGGCGAGTGGGGGTCGGACGCCTTGGGGGCGCCCGGCTCCACTTGGAGGAGGTAGAGGTCCCGGCGGGCGTGGGGCGGGCAGGAGGCCAGGAGGGTCACGGTGTAGTCGGCGTGCTCCGACGGGACGGCGGCACCCTCGCCGAGGCGGAGCACGGTCACGCGGGGCCGGGGCGGGTCGACGAGTCTGCTGAACGGAACGTCCAGGGCCACGCTGAGCGCCCACAGCGTCTCGACGCTCGGATTGCCCGTGCCCGACTCCAGTTGCGACAGCGTGGACTTGGCGATCCCGGCACGCTTGGCCAGTTCCGACAGCGACATGTCGAGATGCTCGCGTTCGGTCCGGATCGAAGCGGCGATGCGGGCCAGCGGCGGACGGGCGGTGCGATCCGATCGGCTCCCCGAGGGGCGTTCGCTGTAACGGTCCACTTGTTCTCCTTGACGAACGCTGCTTCCGCGTTCACTCTAGCGACCATGCGTTCGCTCTGGAGAACACTTGATCGCTCCGTGGTGCGGAACACAGGGGCGGTAGGTGCGGCGTTGGGTGTGGTGGGCGCCTCGTTCGGTGCCATCGCCGTCGCGGCCGGACAGCCTGCCTGGGTGCCGGTGCTCATGTCCCTGACGGTGTTCGCCGGCGGGGCGCAGTTCGCCACCCTCGACATTGTGCTGGGCGGGGGAGGGGCCGTCGCCGCGGTGACCGCCGGACTCGTGCTCAACGCGCGCCTGCTGGTGTACGGCCTGACGATCGCCGACGTGCTGGCGCTGCGCCGGCCGGCCCGACTGCTGGGCAGTCACCTGATGGTCGACCAGACGGTCGCGTTCGCCCGGGCCGAACGGGACCCCGCACGGCGCCGGGCCGCCTACTTCGCCGGCGGGTGCGTCCTGTTCGTCACCTGGAACGCGGGTACCCTCCTCGGCGCTCTGGCCGGCCGGGCGGTGGGTGACGCGCGTGCTCTGGGGCTCGACGCTGCCGAACCCATGGTCCTGCTGGCCCTGGTGCTGCCCGCGTTGCGCCAACCGGGTCCGCGGCGTGCCGCGGTGGCCGGGGTGGCGGTGGCGCTGGTCGCCGCCCCCTTCCTGCCGAGCGGGGTGCCGGTCCTGCTTGCTCTTCTCGGGCTGCCGGCGGCATGGTGGAAAGCCCCCGCGCCGGCCCGGAGCGCCGTAGCGTCCCCCTTTGAGCGAGACCCTGGTGCCACCTCCGACCGCCCGGCAGGCGGCGGCCCGGTGAGAGGCACCGAGCCGAACGCCTCCGACTCGGCGTCGGGTGAGCGGCGATGACGATCCTCTGGACCATTTTGGCCCTCGCCGTCGGCACGTACCTCCTCCGCGTCGCCGGTCCCCTCCTGCACAGCCGGTTCGAGCCGTCGGGGCGCGTTCGCGCCGCGCTGTCGGCCTCGGCGACGGTTCTGCTGTGTGCCATGGCGGCTGTGTCGGCCCTGACGGCCGGTCACGGTTTCGCGGGCTGGGCGCGTCCCGCGGGCGTCCTCGTGGGCGCCGCGCTGGCGCTTCGGAAGGTTTCGTTCCTGATCGTGGTGGTGGCAGCAGCGGCCACGACCGCGTCACTCCGGTTGCTCGGGGTGAGTTGAGGGACGGAAGATGCCTGCCTGGGCACGGGGGAGGGGGCTCCAGGGGGCCTCTCGCGACGTCGGACGACGTGCCGCGCGTGTCATTGGGCCGAATGGAGGCGCCCTTTTCCCTAGAATCGCCGGATGTACATAACCAGCGCGTTCCCCGGAGGGGTGATCCGGTGAACAGGTCAGAGGCCACCGACGAGCAGTGGGAGGGGCTGGCCGAGGTCGTGCCCTTGCGCGGTCATCACACCTGGCCGTCCTGGTCCAACCACCGGTCGCTCCCCGAGGAGGAGCCGGAGACGGAACCGAACCAGCGGAAACTCGTGGTCCTCCGGGTGCAGATCTTCGCGGACGCCCGTGACGTGGCGGAGCACCTGATCAACGGAACGCCCGTGCTCCTCGACCTCACCAGCGCCGACACCGACGTCGCCAAGCGCATCCTCGACTTCTCGAGCGGCGTCGTGTTCGGGCTGAGCAGTGGCATGCACCGCGTCGACACCAATGTGTTCCTGCTGGCACCCGAGGGGACGGAGGTCGCCTCGACGTACTCCGATCGTAGGAAGAACGACAGGCTGAAACGGTTTGGCTGATCATCGCACCATACGGTCCGGGCATGTCCGTCACATCCCACGGCCCGGTCGCACAGGCGCGTGACGCACCCGCCGTCCGGCCCGTCGCCACACCTCCGCCCCGGCGTCCCGCCGTCACCGAACTGAGACTTTCCGCTTTCAAGTCGCACCGCAACGCCACCTTCACGCTGGCCCCGCTGACCCTTTTCCGGGGTGCCAGCGGCAGCGGAAAGTCGAGTGTGCTCCAGGCGTACGAGGTGCTGGCCCGGCTCGCGGGCGGTGACGGGCTCACCGAGGCGCTCGCGCCGGTGGCGGGCGGCGCCCCGGCGTGCGTCCCGGACCGGGCGCGCCCGGACACGCAGGGGCGCCGCGGCTTCCGCATCGGCTGCACGGTCGACGGGCCCGTCGGGCCGGTGCGGCTGGACCTGGCCGTCCAGGCGGAACCGGAGGTGCGGGTGGTCGGCGAACGGCTGACCGGCGCCGGACGGACGCTGCTGTCCACGGCGCTGCGCGATCCGGGACTGCCTTCGGTGGAGGCGGCCTGGCACACCGCCGGGGCGGTCCCGGTCACCCGGGCGCCCCTGCCGGACGACCGGCTGGGCACCGCGCTGCTGCCGCTGCGGGTGGCGGGGAAGACGGCCGGCCAGCGGCTGGTCCTCGACGCGGCGGAGCAGGTGGTCGTCGCCCTGCGGTCGGTTTTTCCCTGTGATCCCCGGCCGGAGCTGATGCGGATGCCCGTGGCGGCCCGGGACGGCCGGCTGCGCGGTGCGTGTGACAACGTTGCCGCCGTGCTCGGCCGCACGGCGAGCGAATGCTCGATCCGGCACGCGGTCCTGGTGAAGGCGGCGGACGCGGGGTGCCGCGGCCCGGTCGAAGGGGTGGAGGCGCGGGGGCTGGACGGCGGGTTCGTGCGGGCGGTCCTGGCGCGGGGCGCGGGAGCCGCGACGCCGCTGGAACGGCTCGGGGACGGCGAACTGCGCTACCTGGCCCTGTGCTTGGTACTGCTGACAGGACCGGACGTGCTCGCGGTGGAGCCCGCCGCCGAGGTGCTGCCCGCCCTGCAGACGCTCACGGTGCTGGCGGACGGCTTCGACCGGTGTCTCGACCCGTGCCAGGCAAGGGAGTTGCTGGAGCTCGCGGCTCGCATGTGCGAGCGGGGGCACATCAGGCTGGTGGGCACGGTGCGACGAGAGGTAGCGGAGGTGGCATCGGAGGTGCCTGGGGTCTCGATGGTAGACCTGGAGGCATGACCACCGAGCACCACGCGTCCTCCCCTGACCTCGACACCCTGCGGCGCCGACTGGCGGACTTCGCCGCCGCGCGCGACTGGCAGCCCTTCCACACGCCCAAGAACCTCGCCGCGGCGCTCAGCGTCGAGGCGTCCGAACTGCTGGAGATCTTCCAGTGGCTGACGCCCGAGGAGTCCGTGCGCGTGATGACGGACGCCGGGACGGCGGAGCGGGTGAAGGACGAGGTCGCGGACGTGCTCGCCTATCTCCTCCAGTTCTGCGACGTGTTGGGGGTGGACGCGGCGGCCGCGTTGGCCGCCAAGATCGAGAGGAACGAGCGACGGTTTCCGGTAGCGGGGGAGGGGTCGAACACGCGTCAGGGTTCGCCGAATCGTCACTCTCCGGAGTGATTGAGTTGTCCACAGCCGATTTGGTATCCACAGATTTCTGAATTCCCCTGGCTTTTCCGGCGGTTAGTCATCACTCTGGGTAGTGAGAGCGCACAGGCGGAAACTGGGGGACCGGCAATGGACGCACTGCGGTTGATCGAGGCCACCCGGCTCGCCCTGGCCGAAGCCAGGTCGATGCAGGACATCGTCGCCGAGGCATGGCAGACCCAAGCCTTGGCCCAGGCTGTGGGTGGTCATCTGGCCGCACACGGTCCCTTCGAGGCGCGGGCCGCGGCGTGCGGGCTGAGCGAGGCCGGCGGCCGGGCCTCCGGGGCGCTGCGGCAGGTCGCGCTGCGCTCCGGAGGCTTACGCGCGGCGCGTCTCTCGGCCGTCCGCGACCCCTGGGGGGTGCTGACGGAGCTCGCCGCGCTCCTCGGTGACGTGGGGATCGCCTTGGTAGGCGTGGCCTGTGCCTGCGAAGAGGACGGCCTCTACTGGCAGTGCATCGAGGCCATCGACGCGGCCGACGAGACCGGGGACCGGGTGGGCGGGCTGCTGAGACGGCTCGCCCTCCGGGAGAGAGGGGGCGCCGCGTGAAGTACGGCGCGGGATACGGCGAAGGGTGTGACAAGGGGTACGGCAAGAGGCGCGGCCGACGATCCGGCCCGGGGGCCGGTCGGGGATTCGGTCCGGGCCTCGTCACGGTGTCCGGTCCGGTTGCCGCTCCGGTGGTCGTTTCGGTGCCCGGAGGCTCAGCCGCCGGCGGCTTCCTCGTCGGAGTGCCGGGAGTCGTGGGACTCCAGCGAATCCCGGGAGCCCTGGCAGCCATGCGAAGACGCGGGCTTCTCGGCCGAGGACTGCAGGTCGGCGTCGAGCCGCGACAGGTCGGCGTCCAGCGCCGCCATCAGCTCCTCCATCTGTTGCAGCAGGCCCTTGGGTGGGTCCTGGCGTGGGGAATCGGCCTGGGGGTGGGGCACCGCCTCGGCGGGCACGGCTTCCTGGTGCATATGGCCTCCTCGGCCCTGGGCTCCTCCCGGGCGGAGGAGCGGTATCGCGGTCGTCGTCTCCGGCGGGTGAAACCGGTGCGCGAGCCGGGTGGTCCGGCTCCGCCGAAGCCAACGATCACCGTGCGGGACGGACACTGGCCGGTGCCCGGACGGTCGGCGCGAGCCGGGGAGATTCACCCGACAGGGGCCGGTGCGGCGGTGCGGGGGCCGTGCGTTGACCTGTGTTCGAAGGTGCAGGATGGGGCGTATGGACCTGCGCATCTTCACCGAGCCCCAGCAAGGGGCGAGCTACGACACCCTCCTCACCGTCGCCAAGGCCACCGAAGACCTCGGCTTCGACGCCTTCTTCCGCTCCGACCACTACCTGGCCATGGGCTCCTCCGACGGACTCCCCGGGCCCACCGACGCCTGGATCACCCTGGCCGGGCTGGCCCGGGAGACCCGGCGGATCCGGCTCGGGACGCTGATGACCGCGGGCACTTTCCGGCTTCCGGGCGTGCTGGCCATCCAGGTGGCGCAGGTCGACGCGATGTCGGGCGGTCGCGTCGAGCTGGGGCTGGGCGCCGGCTGGTACGAGGCGGAGCACACGGCGTACGGCATCCCCTTTCCCAAGGAGAAGTTCGCACGCCTGGAGGAACAGCTCGCGATCGTCACGGGACTGTGGGAAACGGAGGTGGGCGCGACGTTCGACTTCGAGGGGAAGCACTACCGGCTGACCGATTCCCCGGCGCTGCCCAAGCCGGCGCAGGCCAGGGTCCCGGTGCTGATCGGTGGTCTGGGGGCGTCCCGGACGCCGCGGCTCGCGGCCCGCTACGCGGACGAGTTCAACGTCCCCTTCGCGTCCGTGGCGGACAGCGAGCGGCAGTTCGGCCGGGTGCGGGCGGCGGCGGAGGAAGCGGGCCGGAAGCCGGACGACCTGGTGTACTCCAACGCCCTGGTGGTGTGCGTGGGCAAGAACGACGCCGAGGTGGCGCGGCGCGCCGCGGCCATCGGACGGGAGGTCGACGAGCTGAAGGCCAACGGCCTGGCGGGGTCCCCCGCCGAGGTGATCGACAAGATCGGGCGGTACGCGGAGATCGGCGCTTCCCGGGTCTACCTCCAGATCCTGGACCTGGACGACCTCGACCATCTGGAGCTCATCTCCGCCGAGGTACAGGCACAGTTGGGCTGAGGACCATCCGCCATGACCCCACCCCGCACATCGTTCACCGCCGCGCTCGCGCGCGGACCGCTCGTCCTTGACGGCGGCCTGTCCAACCAGTTGGAGGCGCAGGGCTGCGACCTGTCCGACGCGCTCTGGTCGGCCCGGTTGCTGGCGGACGATCCGGCACAGATCGAGCGGGCACACGCGGCGTATGTGCGGGCGGGGGCCCAGGTGCTGATCACCGCCGGCTACCAGGCCACCTTCGAGGGGTTCGCCCGGCGGGGTGTCGGCCGGGAGGAGACGGCCGGGCTGTTGCGGCGCGGCGTCGAACTGGCGCGGCGGGCGGCGGCCGAGGGGGAGCGGGAAGTGTGGGTCGCCGCCTCCGTCGGCCCGTACGGGGCGATGCTCGCTGACGGCAGCGAGTACCGGGGTCGGTACGGGCTGGGGGTGGCGGAGCTGGAGCGCTTCCACCGGCCGCGGATCGAGGTGCTGGCCGCGGCCGGGCCGGACGTCCTGGCACTGGAGACGGTGCCGGACGCCGACGAGGGGCGGGCCCTGCTGCGGGCCGTGCGTGGATGCGGGGTGCCGGTCTGGCTGTCGTACGGCTGCGCCGGCGGGCGGACCCGGGCCGGGCAGCCGCTGGCGGAGGCGTTCGCGCTCGCCGCCGGGAGCGACCAGGTCGTCGCCGTGGGCGTCAACTGCTGCGAGCCGGGCGAGGTGGAGGACGCCGTGCGGGTCGCGGCGCGGGTGACCGGGAAGCCGGTCGTGGTGTATCCGAACAGTGGGGAGGGGTGGGACGACGAGGCGCGGCGGTGGCGGGGGCGGTCCGCCTTCGATCCCGGCCTGGCGGAGGCCTGGGTGGCCGCGGGGGCGCGGCTGGTCGGCGGCTGCTGCCGCGTCGGGCCGGACCGCATCGCGGAGCTGGCCGCCCGGATGGAAGGGCGGGGGAGGGAAGAAGGGGGTGGGGCCCCCGCCGTTCGGTAAGAACGCCGCCACGGTATGCACCCCGCCGTTCGGTACGGACCCCGTTGTTCGGTACGGACCCCGCCACAGCACGGACCCCGCCGCAGCACGGAACCCGGCGCGGCGTGGCCTCCGCCGCGATACCGGTCCCGCCGCGGGAGCGGTACGGGCTACTGCGTTTCCGTCGGCGCGATCAGGCTGCGTACGACCGGGGTGGCGATGCGCAGCACGTCCTCCAGGTCGGCCTCGGCGACGTCCGGCAGGCAGAGGACGTAGCGCTGGGTGGCGATGCCCATCATGATCGCCGCGAAGAGGCCCGCCCGCAGCCGCGCGTCGGGCGCGTCCATGTTCGCGGCCACCTGGTCCACGGCCTCGGCGGTGACGTGGCGGCGCAGGAGATCGGCCGCCTCGTCGCTGGTCATGCTGGCGCGCATGAGGACCGCCATGGGGCTGTCGGGGTCGGCCGCCCAGGTGCCCAGCATGCCCCGCAGGTAGTTCTCCACGGTGCGGCTGGGGTCGTCCGTGGTCAGTTCGTCGATGGGGATGGAGAAGTGGACGGCCTCGCGGAACAGCGCCTGCTTGGTGCCGAAGTAGTTGATGACCGACGACTTGTCCACGTCGGCGGCGGCCGCGATGCCGCGGATGGTGGCGCGCTCGTAGCCGAACCGGGCGAACTGGCCGCGGGCGGCCTGGAGGATGCGCCGACGGGTGCGTTCACCCTTGCGTTCGGGCCGGCCGGTGCCCTCGGGGCCGTCGTCCGGCCGCTCTTCCCCGGACGTCGTGAACGCCGTATCGGCGCTGGTCATCTCGGTCTCCTTCCGCTTTCCGCTCTGCATCGTACTGGCGTGCCGCACCGCCCCGGGGCGGTGCGGCGGCGCACGGCAGGCGGCGGCCCCGGCCGGCGGGGTGTCCGTCAGACCACGGGCGGGTGGATCTCGCCGGGCTCCGGCTTCTTGGCGTTGACCGCCAGGACCACGATCAGCGCGGCGCCGACGAGCACCATGGCGCCCGCCGTGAAGGACGCCGTGTAGCCGTCGGTCAGGGCCTCCTTGGCGCGCTCGACGAGTCCGAAGTCGTGACTGGCGACGCCCCGGAAGAACGCGGCGCCGGCGTGCGGCAGCTTGTCGTCGGAGACCGTGGTCGCGACGGTGGACAGCGCCGCGAGGCCGAGGGCGCCGCCGACCTGCTGGGAGGCGTCCAGGAGTCCGGAGGCGATGCCCGCGTCGTGTTCGCCGACGCCGCGGACCGCGCCCAGCGTCAGCGGCACCAGGCACAGTCCGAGTCCCAGCGAGGTGACGAACATGGCCGGCATCAGGTGGGTGGTGTACGAGGACGACGCGTCCAGGGTGCTGAACCAGAGCAGCCCGCCCGCCCCGATCAGGGCGCCGGGCGCCACGACGGCCCGCGGCGGGACGAAGGCGACGAGCTTGGCGCCGAGGAAGCCGGCGGAGACGCCCATGCCGAAGGTGAAGGGCAGGTACGCGAACCCGGTCTTGACCGGGCTGTAGTCGAGGATCTGCTGCATGTACAGCGTGAGGAAGTAGAAGGTGGAGAACATGCCGACGCCGACGAGCAGCATGGTGGCGTACGAGCCCGCGCGGTTGCGGTCCCGCAGCAGGCGCAGCGGCATCATCGGCTGGGCGACCCGCGCCTGGGTGAAGAGGAACACGCTGAGCAGGACGGCGGCGGCGACGAAGAACGCGATGGTGACGCCGTCGGTCCAGCCGTCCTCGCCACCGCGGGTGATGGCGTAGACGAGGGAGACCATGCCGGCGGTGGCGGTGATCGCGCCGGGGACGTCCAGGCGGCCGTTGTCCCGGTTGGCCTCGCCCAGGAACCTGGTGCCGAGGACGACGAGGAGCCCGATCGGGACGTTGACGAAGAGGACCCACCGCCAGTTGAGGTAGTCGGTGAGCACACCGCCGAGCATGAGCCCGAGGGCGGAGCCGACGCCTGCCATGGCGGCATAGACGCCCAACGCCCGGTTGCGTTCCTTGCCTTCGGGGAAGGTCGTCGCGATCAGGGACAGGGCCGTCGGCGAGGCGATGGCGGCGCCCACGCCCTGCAGCACGCGCGCGCCCAGCAGCGTGGCCTCGTTGGGGGCGAGGCCGCCGAGCAGCGAGGCGAGGGTGAAGACGACGAGACCGAACCGGAAGACCCGGCGGCGGCCGTAGAGGTCGCCGGCCCGCCCGCCGAGCAGCATCAGGCCGCCGAAGGCCAGGGCGTAGGCGTTGACGACCCAGGCGAGGTTCGAGGACGAGATGTCGAGGTCGGTCTGGATGCTGGGCAGCGCGATGTTCATGATCGTGTTGTCGAGCACGAGTATGAGCTGCGCGGAGGCGATGACGGCCAGGGCAAGTCCCGGGTGGCTCACCGCGGTTGAGGGCTCGGCGGATCGGGGGGCCGTGGTGGTGGGGCTGTCGCTAGACATGGGTTCTCCAGCACGTGACGGAAGGGCCGCGAGGGCGGCCCCAAGAAAGTGTACAAGCGTTGTTTTTTCTGCGGAGGTCATCTAGCGTGGTGTCATGAACACCAAATACACCGCTGTGATCGCCGGTGCTCTGCTGGCGCTCGCCGCATCCACCGGCGTGGCCAGTGCCGAAACCGAGTGCTCCACCAGCCCGGTGGGCGTGTGGTCCGGCACGGTGAGGTTCAACGACCAGTCCAGCCCGATGGACGTCTCCTTCGGCAAGGACGGCGCCGTCTGCCTGGAGACGCCGGTGAGCGTCGGGCGTGGCGAGTGGGTGAAGACCGGTCCGCGGAAGTTCACGTACACCATCAAGGAAACGTTCAAGGACGGTTCCGGGATGAGCGGTTGGGTCGCCATCGACCAGGACGCGATCCAGAACGGTCCCAAGTACACCAGCTCCGGCGTGTCGAAGATCTACGACGCGTCCGGCAACCAGGTCGGCACGACCGCCGCCACCACCGAGGCCACCCGCAAGAGCGTTTCGGCGCCCGACTGCCACAAGTAGTGGCCGCGGCCCACGCTCGCGCCTGAGAACGGGGACGGCGCCACCCACCCCCGAGGGTGGCGCCGTCCCATCCGCACCGAGGGGAACACCATCGATACCGCACTCCTGGCCCTCCACGTGACGCTCGCGCTGGGCCTGACCGTCCTGCTGGGCGTCCAGAGCGCCGAACTCGCCCGTCTGCGCAGGCTGGTGAACGATCCCCGGGAGGCCCGGCCTCATGTCTCGACGGCGGTCGTCGCCGCCATCCCGGTGGTCACGGTCGTCGTGGCCGTGACGGGCGGGGCGCTCCTGGGCCGCGGTTTCCGCGGCGGGCCGTGGGTCGGCGCCGGGGTGTTCTCCTGCGTGATCATCATCGCGGCGGCGCTCTGGACCCTGCGCGCGCTGCGCGGCACCGCCCCGGAGCGGTCGCGGACGGCCGCCGGCCTCGCCGCCGTCCAGTGGGGGACGCCCGCCTTCACGCTGGGCGCCACCTTCCTGATGGCCGCCCGCCCGGACAACGCGGGGATCGCCGTGCTGCCCGTCGTCCTGGCGGCGCTGGTGACCGGCGCGGCGTTCCGGCGCGGGGGCGTCACCGCTCCGGCGGCCGTCTGAGCTCGCGGCCCTGCGGCGCCGCCCGTTCCGGTCCGTTCACGCGTCGGCCGGCCAGCCCCGCCCCGGAAAGGGGGCGGGGCTGGCCGACGGAACCGGACCCCCTCAGGCCCGCCTCCCACCCGCCCCGGCGGACTTCGGCGTCTGTTCCACGGGATGCGGGCGGGTCGCCCGGACGTCCCGGCGGGCGGGGCCGTGCCGGGGCGGGAACGCCGGGCGGCCCGCCACGGCGAACGCCCGGGCGACCAGCCCCGCCAGCGTGGTGTCGGCCAGGTCGTCGGACCGGTCGGCCTCCGCCCGCGACGGAAGATGTTCGGTGTACCTCTTCATGATGCTTCCTTCCCCCGTTTTCTCATGGTGCGTGTGGTTGCTCCGAGTTGGGGTGGGCGCGGGAACGGTGGGCCGACCGGCCCGTCAGTCCCGCTCCGGCGGGCCGAACCAGCGGTCCAGCGCCGTCGCCGGCCCGTCGGGCCCCCGGTCCGTCCACACGACGTAGCCGTCCGGCCGGATCAGGGCAGCGGTGAAGTCCGGTGCCGGCGCACCCGGCCGGGGCCGGGCCGTGACGATGTCCACCCGGTCCGCCCGGCTCGCGGCCTCGGCCCGGGGCCCGGCGTCGTCGGACAGGTCCAGCAGCAGTCCCCGGCCGCTCCGGAGCAGCGCGGCGGACGTGGTCGGCCCGTCCTCGGTGAGCAGCCGCAGGTGCGGCAGCCGTGCCCCGAGCGTCGGATCCGCGGCGTCGTCGGCGGCGCCGGCGTTCACGTCGTACCGCACGTCAAGACCGCTGATCATGCCGCCGAGGTGCCGGCGGACCTCCGCGTACGCCAACTGCTCGCCGAGAATTGTCCGCAGGGCCTCCACCTCCTGGCCGCCCAGCAGGAGCAGCGCCTGGGCCCGGATGTTGGTCAGGACGCGGGCACCCACGGCGCGCCGTTCGGCGTCGTAGGTGTCGAGCAGCCCCTTCGGCGCGTGGCCGCGCAGCTCGGCGGCGAGTTTCCAGCCGAGGTTCGCCGCGTCCTGCAGACCGAGGTTGAGGGCCTGCCCGCCCACCGGCATCTGCGCGTGGGCGGCGTCGCCGGCCAGCAGGACCCGGCCCGCGCGGTAGGCGCTCGCCTGCCGGCACGTGTCACCGAAGGCGTTCACCCACGTGGGGGTGCCACCGCCGATGTCCTCGCCGGTGACCCGCTGCCAGGCCGCCGCCACCTCCGCGAACTCCGGGGCGCCGGACCGGCGGACGGCGGGGCGGCCGAACTCGTGCACCATGACGCGGGTGACGCCGTTCCGCGTCGCCGCGATGGCCAGCCCGCCCGGGAGCCGTTCGAAGCGCCGGTCGCGCACGTCGACACCGAGGACGTCCGCCCGCAGGAGCTCCCTCGTCGCGTCCGTGCCGGGGAAACCGATCCCGGCCAGCCGCCGCACCGTACTGTCCTCGCCGTCGCACCCGACGAGGTAGGACGCCCTGACCCGGACCGGGCCGGCGGGACCGGTGGCCTCCGCTTCGACGTACCCCTCCGTCTCGGTGACGCCCCGCACCTCGTGGCCCCGGCGCACCTCGGCCCCCAGCCCCACGGCCCACTCCCGCAGGAGCTCCTCGGTACGGGCCTGGGGGACCTTCCACTGGCCCGGGTAGGCGGTGTCGAGGCCGCCCAGGTCGAGGGGGATGCCGCCGAAGTGACTCATGGCGTCGTTCGGCGGCATCCCCAGCGGCTCCAGGAATCCGCGCTGGTCGAGGAGTTCCATGGTGCGGGCATGCAGCGTGGAGGCCCGGGACTCGGTGGTCGGCGCGGTCAGCCGCTCCAGTACCACCACGTCAGCGCCGCCGAGCCGCAGTTCACCGGCGAGCAGCAGCCCCACCGGGCCCGCGCCGACCACGACGACCTGGGTTTCCACGAACTCGCCTGCCATGCTTCCCTCTTCCGGTGTTGTCGCGGTACGACGCGTTCCGCGCCGCTCCGGCGCGCCGCCTCAGCTCCGCGCCTCGGCATACGCCTTGGCGTGTCCGAGGGTGGCGGTGCTGTTGGTGCTCAGCGCCGTGCGGACGAACCGGCGCGCGTCCTCCAGGCCGGCCTCGGCGCCCAGGACCTTGGTGATGTTCTCGGTGTTGATCACCACCGTGTGCTGGGAGGTCGCGGCGACGCCGCCGTCCCGCTCCTCCAGCCGCCAGTACCCGGTGTGTAGGGTCATGAGGGCCGGAAGGACGATCTGCTTGTAGACGATCCGTTCGTGCGGGAAGCACACCCGCACCGACCGGGTGGTGTGCGTGGAGCCGTCCTTGGTACGGGTGTCCATCTCCAGCAGTTGCAGGCCGGGCGTGTCCTCGGTCAGCCCGACCCGGGCGACGTGCGGCAGGCGCTCCGACCAGTGGTCGGCCTCGTTGAGGAAGTCGTAGACGTCCTTGACCGAGCCCTCGATCCGCACGGTGTCCTCGAAGGAGAGCAGCAGGTCCTCGCCGCCGCCCACGGCCGCCTCGACGTTGGCCTTGAGCGAGGCCAGTTCGGAGCGGCTGTTGCGGTCGACGGCCTGGTCGATCCACTCCAGCTTCGCGGGGTCGTCGTCCTCGGCCCGGTAGTCGTGCAGCAGCCGCACCCGCGACTCGTTCTCCCCCAGCGGCTCGATGACCCAGGCCCCGCCCATCGCGCCCACCGGCGGCGTGGAGACCTCCTGGCGGAAGTCGACGCGCAGCGCGGACGGGTCCAGGGTGCGGCGGGACGTCCAGCTCTTCGCCTCGCCCTGGGCGGTGGCCCAGATCCGGATGCGTTCCTCCCGCTCGCCGCGCTCGAGATGCTCGACGTGCACCGTGGGCGGGAAGATCCGCGGCCAGTTCTCCACCTCGGCGATCAGACGGTAGACGGCAGCGGCCGGCGCGAGCACCGTGATCTCGTGCTCGACCTCGCGGGACTCCGGCTGCGTCATGCTCTTCTCCTTGCTCGGTCGGGTTCCTCCGTGTCCCGGCACCCGCCGGTCACGGTGTGCTCGGAAGGTGCCTCAGAAGTTGCCGAGGCCACCGCAGACGTTGATCGCCTGCGCGGTGATGGAAGCGGCCGTGTCGGAGGCCAGGTAGGCGACCATGCCGGCGACCTCCTCCGGGGTGGAGTAGCGGCCCAGCGGGATCTTGGCCTGGAACTTCTCCAGGATGGCCGCCTCGCTGGTGTCGTAGGCCGCGGCGTAACCCTGGCGGACGCGCTGGGCCATCGGGGTCTCGACGTAGCCGGGGCAGACGGCGTTGACGGTGATGCCGGTGGGCGCGAGTTCGTTGCCGAGGGCCTTGGTGAAGCCCACGACCCCGTGCTTGGAGGCCGAGTACGGGGCGCCGAGGACCACGCCCTGCTTGCCCGCCGTCGAGGCGATGTTGATGATGCGGCCGCGGTCCTTGTGGCGCATGCCACCGGTGTTGAGCACCTCGCGCGTCATCCGGAAGACGCTGTTGAGGTTGGTGTCGATGACGTCGAACCAGAGGTCGTCGGCGATGTCGGCGGTGACACCGCCGCCGCTGCGGCCGGCGTTGTTCACCAGGACGTCCACCGTGCCGAAGCGGTCGACCGCGGCCCGGACGAACGCCTTGACGTCCTCCGCAGAGCGGACGTCGCAGGTGGTGCCGTCGACCTCGAGGCCCTCCGCCCGGAGCTCCTTGACGGTCGAGGCCACGCTCTCGGCGCCGCGGGCGCAGAGGAACACCCGGTGCCCCCGCTCGGCCAGGGCCCGGGTGACGGCGAGGCCGATTCCGCTGGTGGCGCCGGTGACAAGGGCGACCCGCTGCTGTTCGTGCTGGGACATGTCTTCTCCGTGAAATTCCGTGGCCGCGGGGGCTGGTGGGGTCACTTGAGGTGCCGGTCGTGCCGGTGGTGCCGGTGGCGTCAGGCCGTGGCGGCGGCGAGTTGGGCGTTCACCAAGTCGACGAGCTCGCGCGGCGTCTTGGCCGTGATCAGCGCGTCGTCGTCACCGGCGAGACCGAACTCGCGCTCGATGCGGGTGCTCGTCTCCAGCAGGGCGAGCGAGTCGTAGCCGAGGTCCTCGAAGGTGGCGTCGGTGATGTCGCCGTCGAGCGCGTTGCCGCTGTCGGCCCCGGCGCCCTCCCGCAGGATGCGCTTGAGGTCGTCGACGGTGAAGGTGGTCTGGGTCATGGCCGGCCTTTCTCGGTTCGGGTGTGTCGCCGGGGCGGCCGACGCGGTCGGCGCCCCGGCACCGCCGCGTCGGCCGTCCGGCGGGTTGTCCGGCGGTCGTCGCGGCGGGTCGGGCAGGTCGAACGGGTCTGCTGGGGCTGACGGGTCAGCCGTTGTTCATCGGGCAGGTCAAGCGGTGGCCGGCGGGCGGGCCCCGCCGGTCGGGTGGCGCGGACGACGCCCTGCCGTGCGTCCGGCCGCGGGCGTCCGCGGACGGGCGGACGTCAGGCCGCGCGCACGACGACGGCGGAGTTGAAGCCGCCGACGCCACGGGCGAGCACCAGCGCGGAGGCGACCGGCGTCTCCCGCGCCTCCCCGGTCACCAGGTCGAGGCCGTAACCGGGCGCGGCCGTCACATTGACGGTCGGCGGGATCACGCCGTCCCGGATGGACAGCAGTGCCGCCGCCAGGTCGAGCGGCGCGCCGCCGGAGTGCAGCCGGCCCGTCATGGTCTTCGGCGCGGTGACCGGTACGCCGCGGGGCCCGAAGACCGCGTTGATCGCGTCGGCCTCGACACGGTCGAGCTCGGCCGTGCCGGCGGCGTCGGCGAACACGACGTCGATGTCCGAGGCGGTCATGCCGGCGTCGGCCAGCGCCACGTCGATCGCGCGGCGCAGCCCGGGTTCGCGGTCGCTGCCCGGCCGGGGGTCGAAGGTGGCGCCGTAGCCGGCGATCTCGCCGTAGACCTGTGCCGCGCCGCGCCGCCGTGCCGCCTCGGCGTCCTCCAGGATGAGGATCGCGCCGCCCTCGCCCGGGACATGGCCGGCGGCGGCCTCGTCGAAGGGCAGGTAGGCCCGGTCCGGGGCGTCGGCCGTGCTGAGCCGGCCCGTCGCGAGCTGCGGCACCCAGCCCCAGGGGCAGACGGAGCCGTCCACGCCGCCGGAGACGATCAGGCCGACGCCCTTGCGGATCTGCCGGCGCGCCTGCGCCACGGCGTCGAGCCCGCCCGCCTGGTCGCTGACCACGACGCCGCTCGGACCGCGCATGCCGTTGCGGATGGAGATCTGGCCGCTGTTGACGGCGTAGAACCAGGCGAAGGACTGGTAGGCGCTGACGTACTGGCCGCCCTTGCTCCACAGGTTCTGCAGTTCCCGCTGGCCGAACTCGAAGCCGCCGGAAGAGCTGGCGGTCACCACGCCCATGTCGAACTCGGGCAGGTCGGAGGGCACCACTCCGGCGTCCTCCAGGGCCCAGTCGGTGGCGACGAGGGCCAGCCGCGTCATGTGGTCGGTCTGCGGCAGCAGCCGGCCGGGCAGGTGGTGCTCGGCCTCGAAGCCCGGCACCTCGCCGGCCAGGCGGGCCGGGTATCCGCCGGCGTCGAAGCGGGTGACGGGCCCGATGCCGGAGCGCCCTTCGAGGGTGGCGGACCAGTAGTCCGCCGTTCCCAGGCCGTTGGGCGCCGTGACGCCGAGGCCGGTCACCACCACCGGGGCGGTCATGCGGTCCTCCTCTCCGGGGCGGTGAGCACCATCGCGCTCTGGAAACCGCCGAAACCGCTGCCCACCGTGAGCACCGTGTCGGTGCGGTGGTCGCGGGCGGTCAGGGGCACGTAGTCCAGGTCGCACTCGGGGTCCGGGTCGTGCAGGTTGGCGGTGGGCGGGACCACGTCGTGCTCCATGGCCAGCACGGACGCGGCGATTTCGATGGAGCCGATGGCTCCGAGCGAGTGCCCGATCATGGACTTGATGGAGCTGACCGGAGTCCGGTAGGCGTGGTCGCCGAGGCTGCTCTTGAACGCGGCGGTCTCGTGCCGGTCGTTCTGCCGGGTCCCCGAGCCGTGCGCGTTGATGTAGTCGATGTCCTCGGCGTTCATCCGCGCCTCGCGGACGGCCGTGCGGATGGCCTCGGCCATCTCGTGGCCGTCCGGCCGCAGCCCGGTCATGTGGAAGGCGTTGCACCGCGAGGCGAAGCCCGCGATCTCGGCGTGGATGTGGGCACCCCGCCGGCGCGCCGACTCCAGCTCCTCCAGCACGAAGACGGCGGAGCCCTCGCCGAGGACGAAGCCGTTGCGGCTGTTGTCGAACGGCCGCGAGGCGTGCTCGGGGTCGTCGTTGCGCGGTGTCGTCGCCTTGATGGCGTCGAAGCAGGCGACCGTGATCGGCGAGATCGGCGCGTCGGTGGCGCCGGCCACCATCACGTCGGCCGATCCCTCCGCGATCAGGTCGCGGGCGTACCCCACGGAGTCAAGGCCGGAGGTGCAGCCGGTGGACACCACCGTGGTGGGGCCCTCGCCGCCGACCTGCCAGGCCACCTCGGCGGCGATCGAACTGGGAACCATGTGGTTGTAGAGGTGCGGCACCGCGTACTCGTGGTCGACCAGCCACTTGCGGCCGTTGTCGCTGACGACGCGGTACTCCTCCTCCAGGCCCATGGTGCAGCCGACCGCGCTGCCGATGGTCACACCCGTGCGGGTCGGGTCGAGGTCCGGCAGGTTCAGACCGCTGCCCTCGACCGCCTCACGGGCGGCCACCATGGCGAACTGCGTCGCCCGGTCGGCGCGGCGGATCTGCTGCGGCGACAGGCCGTGCAGCTCCGGGTCGAAGTCGACCTGCGCGGCCACCCGGGAGCGGAAGGGCGACGCGTCGAACGACGAGAGCTTCCCCGTCGCCGTCCTGCCCTCGCTCAGCAGGCTCCAGAAACTCTTGACGCCGACCCCACCCGGCGCCACGACGCCTATCCCGGTGATCACCACCCGGCGTGCCACTGGCCCAGCCTCCGTTCGGGAAACTCGTAGATCAGATGTTCTTCCGGTCGCCGACGCACGGGACCGGTCATGCGTTCTGCGCCCAGTGGTAGAAGCGCCGCGCCATGGCGTCGGCGGGGGACCGCCAGGTGTCCGGGTCGTAGGCGCCGATGTGGGCCTTCAGGTCCTCGCTGATGTTCACGAACAGCGGGTGCGTGCGGGCCTGTTCGATGCTCTCGCCACCGTTGTCGGAGTCGAAGTCCTGGAGGTGGAAGTAGAGGCCCTGGTAGGAGAAGAGCTGCCGGCGGCGCGTGCCCATCAGGCCGGGCATCTCGGTCTTGTCGAACTCGCCGAAGAGGCGCGCCACATCATCGGCCGACTCCGGCGCCATGCGCGCCACGATCAGGGTGCTGTGCATCCCGCTTCCTTCCTGGTTCCTTGCGTGGGGGTGGGTGGAGTGGACCGCCGCGGTGGTGGGCCGCCCGGGGGTGGTCAGCCGGCCGGGCGCGTTCCGCGGTGCCCGGCTCCGGCCGGTGGTACGGGGGCGCCGAACCAGCGCCGCAGGGCTTCGGGCAGGCCGTCGGGGCCGGAGCCCCGGCCCGGTTCGGGGGCGGCGGCCCAGGCCACGTGGCCGTCGGGGCGCAGCAGTACGGCGCCGAGGCCGGTGAGCGGCCCGTCCGGGCCGGACGGGTCGGCCTTGGCGGTGACGACGTCCACCCGGTCAGCCCACCCGGCGGCCGCGGCCCGGAGCCCGGCGTCGTCGGACAGGTCCAGCAGGACGCCCCTGGCCGCGCGGAGCAGCCGCGCGGTGCGGCAGGCTCCCCCGGCGGTGACGAGCCCCGTGTCCGGCATCCGCCGGCCCACCAGGGGGTGGTCGTCGGGCCCGGCCGGGTACCGCACGTCCAGGCCGCTGACCATGCCGGCCAGATGCCGGGCGACGTCCTCGAACCGGACGAGCTCGCCGAGGACGTCCCGCAACGGCCGGACCGCGTCCCCGCCGAGCATGAGCAGCCCCTGCGCCCTGGTGTTCGTCAGCAGCCGGGCGCCCACCGGGTGCCGCTCGGAGTGGTAGGTGTCCAACAGCCCTTCCGGCGCCCGGCCCAGCACCTGCGCGGCGAGCTTCCAGCCCAGGTTGACGGCGTCCTGGACGCTGACGTTGAGCCCTTGGCCGCCGGCGGGCAGATGGATGTGGGCGGCGTCGCCGGCGAGCAGCACCCGGCCCCTGCGGTACTCGGCGGCCTGCCGCGTCGCGTCACCGAACGCGCTCACCCACCGGGGCGTGCCGTGGCCGATGTCCTCGCCGGTGAGACGCTGCCACGTCGCGGCCACTTCGTCGAAGCCCGGGGGCTCGGTGCGGCGGCGCGGGGGCGCGGCGCGCTCGCACATGATGACGCGGACGACGCCCCCGCCCAGGGGAGCCCACATGGCCATGCCGCCGGGGACGGACGGGCCGGCGGGCCCCGGCCGGACGTCGACGCCGGTGACGTCGGCCAGGAGCAGTTCCATGGTCGCCGGTGTGCCGGGGAAGTCGAAGCCGGCCAGCCGCCGTACGGTGCTCCGGCCGCCGTCGCAGCCGACCACGTAGGAGGCCCGCAGCCGGCGTTCGCCGTCCGGGGTGCGCAACAGGACGTCGACGCCTGTGCCGTCGTCGGTCAGGTCCACGAGCTCCCAGCCGCGGCGGACGTCGACGCCCAGCCCGGAAAGCCAGGTGGTGAGCACTTCCTCGGTGCGCGCCTGGGATATCCCCTGTGCGCCGAAATGGGCGCCGTCGAGGATTCCGAAATCCAGCGGGAGCCCGCCGAAATGACCGGCGCGAGTGGTCGTGAGATCGCCGAACAGCGGGAGGATCCCGCGCTGGTCGAATATCTCCATGGTACGTGCATTGAATCCCAGGCCACGGGATTCACCGCTCGGCTCCGGAAGACGGTCCACCAGCACGCAGTCCACTCCGGCCAGCCGGAGTTCACCGGCCAGCACGAGCCCCGCGGGACCGGCCCCCGCAATAAGGACCGCGGTGTCCGTGGGCCTTTTCTCGGCTGCCACGAACCCTCCCCCCTCGACTTTGTGCGGCGACGTTTTGGCGGATTCCAGCTTCGCTTTCCGAGGGGAGGTGCGTCAACGCGTCCTCTGTAAGACCTCTGTGAACTTACTTCAGGGGAACGTCAATTCTTCAGGGGAATGCAAGGGCCATGTCAGAGGAGTTCAAAGTCGCTCGTGGGAGTGAGGTGCGCGGCGATGTGCCGGAACGTCCGGGCGGGCCCGCGCACGGCCGGACCGGGGTTGATCCCGGAAAAGCGTCATGGGCCCCCGGATGTCCGGGGTCCCATGACGGCGGGTGCGGTCCGATGACCTATGCGGCCCTACGGCCGGTAAGTGTTCGTGGGGGTGTCCCGGGCGTGTTTCCCGGGGCGTGCGTTCTCAGGGCCGGCCGATCCGGAAGCCGACGCCGCGCACGGTGACGATCCAGGAAGCGGAGCCCAGTTTGTTCCGCAGGCTGCTGACGTGGGTGTCGATCGTGCGGCCGGACCGGCTCCAGTTGTCGTCCCAGACCTTCGACATGATTTCCCGCCGGGACACCACGGTGTCCGGCTTGGAGACCAGGAGCAGAAGCAGGTCGAATTCTTTTCTGGTGACGTTGACGACTTCGTCGTGCAACCGGATTTCACGGGCTCCCGGGTCGATGTGAAGAGGCCCATAGGAAACGGATTTCCCGGTCGGCTGAGCCGGACGTGCGCGCCGCATGACCGCTTCGATACGGGCGGCGAGTTCCTGGAATCCGTACGGCCTTACCACGTAATCGTCCGCACCGGCCCGGAGCCCCAGTACGCAGTCCAGTTCGGTTCCCCTGGAGGAAACGGCGATGATGGGCGTCTCGCTGGCGGCCCGAATGCTCCGGCAGACCTCGAGACCGTCGAGATCGGGCAGTTCCAGGTCGGTGAGCACCAGATCGGCCGCGGGATAGGTGGCCAGCGCTTCCTGTGCTGTGCCCACATTGCGGGTTTCGTATCCCTGTCGACGCAGGTTGTGGGCGAGAGATTCGCCCACACTTGTATCTCCTGCCACCACGAGCACATGCATTGGCGCCCCCCGAGCGCTGTTCCAACAGGTAGTTGAATGGTAACAGCGCAACGGGCCCGGCCAGGTGCATTGTGTACCGAATCACAATGAACGCGCGAGTAAGCTTTCGTACGCCGGGCACGGCCGTCCGGCATCGCAATGGGGCATGAAAGCGGCCGGAATCCAGACGTTCCGCCGCAGGGGGTGACGTCCGATATCCGGAGTAATGGCGGGTGCTAATCAGAGAAACCGGACGGAGTGCCGGTTTCCGTGCCGACCGCCGCCGTCACGGAACGCGCGGAAGGGAAATGCGCGGTATGCGCTCCGGGTCGGAGAGGTGAATTCACGGGCGCGGAACGGGCGCCGCCGCCCCTGCGCCGCGCCGGCGCCGGGAGGCGGGTGGCTCCCGCCCCGGACAGGCTTCGGCGAACTCCGGCGCAACGGGTGCGCAGACGCTGCGATCGCCGCCGGGCCGCCGCGTAGGTGAGGGGGCGGCACGCCGGACAGCGCGAAGGCGTACGGCACTTGTGGCCCGTCGCCGGTGACTGCCGGTGGGGTGTGTGAGGCGCTGGTGGGGAGTCGCGTTCCGGCGGGCGCGTGGCTCGGCGGCCGGAAGTCTCCGGACGACGCCGGGCACGCCGGGCCCTCCGAAGCGGGCCCGTAGGGATGGGGCTCGCCGTGGCCCGACCCGCTGGGGTCCGGCCTTCAGCCGCCCGTCACTCCGTGAGCCGGTCCTGCGAAAACCGGCTTCGCGTGAGCCGGCCGCGTGTAAGCCGGCTCTCTGTAAGCCGGAAACGCGGCGCCGTCGTCTTCCCTGAAATCGGCGAACCCGCACCGAGGACTCCCCCTGCCGACCTGCTGTGGAACGGAATCGGAGATCGCTAGGCCCGTGCTCCATCGGCGGACCCAGCCGTACCACATTGCGATCTTGGGGGCCGCGCGGCGAGCGTTATCGGCGCCGCGCATCCCGAGAACTCGTACCCAGCCATGCCTCTTACCCCCGTGCCTGACGAGTAGGGGGTCATAGTAACCAGGCGACTCCCGGCGGGCAAGAACAATCGTTCTATCATCTCCGGCTTTACTGGAAGTGCCATCCTTTATCCGCCTGTTCTCCGGTATCGGCTCACAAAGCCTCTTACCTCGCCCCGAAAGCGAAAAGCGGGCAATGGGCCCAACCCGCCCACGGTCACCGGGAAACCGGTGGGGGAGGAGGCGACCCCACGGCGATACCCGGCCTCTCGCTCCTCACCATCGGCACCACGGCCATGACGACGAACCTGCGGCTGGCCGGGGTGCTTGTGCAGGTGGATCCCGTGGCGCTGATGCGGCGTGGCGGCGGCAAGGGGTGCGGGGGTGCGGCGGATGCGGCGCCGGCCCGGTACGTCAACGGCCGGCCTTACGCCGCTTGCTTCCTGCCGGCCGTCGCTTTGAGTGGCGTCTTCTCCAGCGCGATGAAGGGGAAGTGCGCCGCACGTCCCGAACTCCTCGTTGGACGGCTGCCGTTGCCGACCGAGCGGTCTGTGATGCCCGGGCGCGGCGGCACCGGGCTGCCGGAGTGCCTCTTCGCGCCGCGGACGCACGAGAAGTCCCACGGCCGGAACGGTGATCTCGTCCGGCCGGCCGTCAAGTGCCGCGGCTGTGAGTACCTGCGGATCGCCTACGGTCCCGAGTGCGCCCGCCCCGAGAGCCTCGCTCGCCTTCGCGACCGCCACGTCGAGCACAACCGGTCGTCGCCCCTCCGTGCGTACGGGCTCGGCCTGGGGGTTCCGGACCGGCCGGCCGGCGGGGAGCCGCTGTGGCGGGTGCATGGGGCGGTGTTCGCGGTACTGGCCATGGGGCCGGAGCCGGTCGACTCCCGGTTGTGAGGCGGGACGCCGGCGGCCGGGGGTGGGCGGCTCGCGTCGCTCCGGCCCCCGGCGTCCCCGCACCCCTACGCCACGTGCCGCGCCCGGAACGTCCTCCGGTAGTCGTTCGGCGGTACGCCGACCGCCTTGGTGAAGCGGCGGCGGAGGTTGGCCGCCGTGCCCAGGCCGCAAAGTTCGGCCACGCGGTCCACGGAGGCGTCGCTCGCCTCCAGCAATTCCCGGGCCCGGGCGATGCGCTGGGCCTGGAGCCACTGCATGGGCGTCGTGCCGGTCGCCGCGTGGAAGCGGCGCATGAGCGTACGCGGGCTGGTGTGCGCGTGGCGGGCGAGGTCGGCGACGGTCAGGGGTTCGGCGAGCCGCTGTGTGGCCCAGTGCAGGAGGGGGGCCAGTGACTCGTCGGTCCGCCCGGGCAGCGGCGCCTCGATGAACTGGGCCTGGCCGCCGGGGCGGTGGGCTGGCGCGACGAGTTGTCTGGCCACCGCGTTCGCGGCCTCGACGCCGAAGTCCTGGCGGATCAGGTGCAGGCAGACGTCGATGCTCGCGGTCGAGCCCGCGCCGGTGACGACGTCACCGTGGTCGACGTAGAGGACCGACGGGTCCACCCGCACCGCCGGGTAGCGCTCGCTGAGCAGCCGCGCGTACCCCCAGTGCGTCGTGGCCGTCCGGCCGTCCAGCAGTCCGGTGGCCGCGAGGGTGAACGCGCCCGAACACAGCGACACCACGCGCGCCCCCCGCCGGTGCGCCTCGCGCACGGCGTCCACCAGCTCCGGCGGCGGGTCGCCGTGGACGTCGGCGGAGGCGGGGACGAGGACCGTGTCGGCGGTGACCAGGTCGTCGACGCCGTGCGGCGTCCGCGTGTGGAACCACGAGCGGGCGCGTGCGCCGCCCTCCGCCGTGCCGATGGCGCAGACGCGCAGGTCGTACCAGCCTTCGGGAGCGGCTCGGTGGTCCCGCTCGGTCCGGTCCGAGCCAAAATCGTCCGGTCCGCGCGAGCCGCTCGACCGGCCGGCGTGGGTCGGGGCGTGGGTCGGGCCGGCGGCACCGCCAGGCCCCCCGGTGCCACGGCGCCCACCGGCACCCGTTCCGGTGCCGGAGCCCGCGATGACGGCGTCATCCGGCCCGAAGCCGCTACCCGGAGGCCCCAAGCCGTCGCTCGTCCCGAAGCCGCCTCCCGGCCCGGACGCTCTGCTCGACTGCCAGCCGTTGCCCGAGCCGAAGTGGTCACCCGGCCCGAGTGCCTCACCCGGCCCGAGTGTCCCGCCCGGCCCGGACGTTGTCCCCGGCCCCGAGCCACCGCCCGAGCCGAAGCGGCCGCCCGGCCCGGACACTCCGCCCGGCCCGGAACCACCGCCCGAGCCGACGTCGCTTCCCCACCGCAGCACACCGCCCCTGCCGAAGATGTCGGTCCCGAACACATGGCACGGGATGGCCAATTCGAAGAACGGCATGCCATCAGTGGCTGCCACGGCGATCGAAGGCATGGCAGCAATGTACCGGGCGTTGTCATTACTGCCACTCGTGGCCGGACGCCACCCTCCCGATGCTGGGGTGCATGAAGTCCCTGCCGGAGCGCGTGAAGCCGCTGAACTCCCCGCCCACACCCCGTCCCACACCCCGTCCGACCCCCGGTCCCGGGCCCCGCCCGGAGCCCCCTTCCGCCCCCGTCGCCGACCCGCGCCGCTGGCTGGTGCTCGCCGTCGCGTCGGTCGCGCAGTTCCTCGCCGTACTCGACGTGTCCGCCGTCAACGTGGCCTTCCCCGTGATCGGGGAGGACTTCCCCTCCGCCTCGGCGGCCGGGCTCTCCTGGGTGCTCAACGCGTACACCATCGTGCTCGCGGCCCTGCTCATCCCGGCCGGACGGCTGGCCGACGTGCTGGGGCGGAGGCGGTCGTTCCTGATCGGCCTCGCCCTGTTCGGTCTGGCCTCCGTCGGCTGTGGCCTCGCCCCCGGGCTCGGGTGGCTGGTGGCCGCGCGGGTGGCGCAGGGCGTCAGCGCGGCCCTGCTCGTCCCCACCTCCCTCTCCCTCGCGCTGCCCGCGTTCTCCGCCGCGGAACGCGCCACGGCCGTGGGCATCTGGACGGCCATCAGCGCCCTGGCGGCCAGCGCGGGCCCGGTGCTCGGCGGTCTTCTCGCGGCGTCCGACTGGCGGTGGGTCTTCCTCGTCAACGTCCCGGTCGTGCTGGCCGCCCTCGTGGCGGGCGTCCGCCTGCTGCCCCGGCCGGCGCCGTCCGGCCGCCAGGGCTGGGACCCGCCGGGAACGGCGCTGGTGTTCGTCGCGATCGGCGCTCTGACGACCGTCGTCGTCGAGGCCGAGGACTGGGGCGGCACCTCGCCGGCCACGCTCGGCGTGCTCGCCGCCGGCCTCGCGGCGACCGCGCTCGGCGTCCGCCACGTGCGCCGCGCCCCCGAACCGGTCGTCGACCCCGCCCTCTTCAGGACCCGGGGCTTCACGGCCGCCACCGTCGGCCTGTTCGCCTACTTCCTCGCCTACTCGGCCATGCTGCTCGCCGCGTCCGTGCTCTGCACCGACGTCTGGGGCTGGTCGGTACAGCGCTCCGGCCTCGCCCTGACCCCCTGGCCGGCCACGGTGCTGCTGGTGTCGTCCCTGTCCGGACGGCTCGTCGGCGCGCTCGGCGAACGGGCCGTCGCCGCCGTGGGCGCGGCGAGCTTCACGGCCGCCCCGCTGTGGTGGCTGGCCGTCGCGGACGGCGCCCCGCACTACGCCACCGCGCTCGTCCCCGGCCTCGTCCTGGCGGGCGTCGGCACGGCACTCTGCCAGTCGGTGATGTTCGCGGCGGCCGGCCGGCTGCCGGAGCACCGGATGTCCCAGGGCTCCGGAGTCCTGATGATGTCCCGACAGGTCGCCACGGCCCTCGGCGTGGCCGTGCTCGTCGCCCTGGGCGGCGGCGCCCACCGGCTCGGCCTGGACGCGCTCCGCTCCGGCTGGGTGTTCGCCGCGGTGGCCGCGGCCCTCGCGCTGCTCGCGTGCCTGACGTTCCGCAGTGCCACCACCCGGCGCGCCTGACGTTCCGCAGTGCCACCGGCGCGCCTGACGTTCCGCCGCGTCGCCGGTGTGCCTGACACTCGCCGTGTTCGACGTCCCGCCGTACCGCCCGACGCGTCCGAGGTTCCGCCGCGCCGCCCGGGGTGATCTCACCTGAATCAGGTGAGGATGGAGGGATGGGATTTCATGTCGATTCCGAGGCCGGGCGGCTGCGGCGGGTCATCCTGCACCGCCCGGACCTGGAACTGAAGCGGCTCACCCCGTCCAACAAGGACGCCCTCCTCTTCGACGACGTGCTCTGGGTCCGCCGCGCACGCGCCGAGCACGACGGGTTCGCCGACGTGCTGCGCGAGCGCGGCGTCGAGGTGCACCTCTTCCAGGATCTGCTGGAGGAGAGCCTGCGGGTGCCCGCCGCGCGCACGCTCGTCCTGGACCGCGTCTTCGACGAGAAGGAGTACGGCCCGCTGGCGACCGATCCGCTGCGCGCGGCCTTCGAGGGGATGCCCGCCCCCGAGCTGACGTCCTGGCTGGTCGGCGGGATGACGAAGCGCGAGTTCCTGGAGCGGCACGCGGAGCCGGTCTCCGTCCGCTTCCATGTGATGGACCTCGACGACTTCCTGATCAATCCGCTGCCCAACCACCTCTTCACCCGTGACACCTCGGCCTGGATCTACGACGGGGTGTGCATCAACGCCATGCGCTGGCCCGCCCGTTGGCACGAGACGGTGCATTACGAGGCGGTCTACCGGCACCACCCGATGTTCGCGGCCGACGACTTCCACGTCTGGTCCGAGGGCCAGGCCGCCTACCCGTCGACCATCGAGGGCGGGGACGTGCTGGTGATCGGGCGGGGCGCGGTGCTGATCGGGATGAGCGAACGGACGACGCCGCAGGCCGTGGAGATGCTGGCCCACCGGCTGTTCGCCACCGGCTCCGCCCGGACCATCGTGGCGCTGGACATGCCCAAGCGCCGCGCGGTGATGCACCTGGACACGGTGATGACCATGGTGGACGGCGACACCTTCACCCAGTACGCCGGGCTGGGCATGCTGCGCTCGTACACCATCGAGCCGGGGGTCGGCGAGCGGGAGCTGAAGGTCACGGACCACCCGCCGGCCCATATGCACCGGGCCATCGCCGCCGCCCTGGGGCTTGACTCGATCCGGGTGCTCACCGCGACGCAGGACGTGCACGCGGCGGAACGCGAGCAGTGGGACGACGGCTGCAACGTGCTGGCGATAGAGCCGGGCGTGGTCGTGGCGTACGAACGCAACGCGACGACCAACACCTTCCTGCGCAAGCATGGGATCGAGGTCATCACCATCCCCGGCAGCGAGCTGGGCCGGGGGAGGGGCGGGCCGCGTTGTATGAGCTGCCCGGTGGAACGGGATCCTGTGCCGTAGGAGGTGGGTAGGGCGGCGGAGAGGCGCGTAGGTGAGCCGCAGGTGAATGCGGGGAAGTCGGTGGTCTCAGGGATGTGAGGATCCGAGGAGTCGTGTGAGACGGCAGGGGCCGATGGAAGCCCGTGAGAGGATGCGTGCATAATATTGCGACCAAGCGCATAGAATTCCAGCGCGGCGGCGTATGGCGCGCACTGTGTGACACGACCGCGTGGCACCACCGCGTGACACGCACCGCGTCACAGGCGTCGCGCCCGGCGCCCACGGCATCCAGGGAGTCCTCATGGCCACAGACCTCGCGGGCCGCGGCCTGCTCAAGGAGACGGATCTCAGCCCCGAGGAGTTCCACGGCCTCGTCGAGCTGGCCGCCGAGCTGAAGGCCGCCAAGCGGGCCGGCACCGAGACGCCCCGGCTGACCGGGCGCAACATCGCGCTGGTCTTCGAGAAGACCTCCACCCGCACCCGCTGTGCCTTCGAGGTCGCCGCCGCCGACCAGGGCGCCCGTACCACCTACCTGGATCCCTCCGGCTCCCAGCTCGGCCACAAGGAGTCGGCCCGGGACACCGCCCGGGTCCTCGGCCGGATGTACGACGCCATCCAGTACCGGGGTCACGCCCAGGAGACGCTGGAGGAGCTCGCCGCCTACGCCGGAGTGCCCGTCTACAACGGGCTCACCGACATGTGGCACCCCACCCAGATGCTCGCCGACGTCCTCACCGTCTCCGAGCACACCGCCAAGCCCCTGGAGCACGTGGCCCTCGCCTATCTCGGCGATGCCCGCTACAACATGGGCAACTCCTACCTCGTCACCGGCGCCCTCCTCGGCATGGACGTCCGCATCGTCGCCCCCGAGGAGCTCTGGCCGGCCCCCGGGATCGTCGAGGAGGCGCGGCGGCTCGCCCGCTGGAGCGGCGCCCGCATCACGCTCACCCAGGACGTCGCGGAGGGCGTCGCGGGTGCCGACTTCGTCGCCACCGACGTCTGGGTCTCGATGGGCGAGCCCCGCGAGGTGTGGGACGCCCGGATCGCCCTGCTCGCCCCCTACGCCGTCACCATGGACGTCCTCCGGGCCACCGGCAACGCGGCCGTGAAGTTCCTGCACTGCCTGCCCGCCTTCCACGACCTCGGCACCTCCGTCGCCCGCGAGATCCACGAACGGCACGGCCTCACGTCCCTCGAAGTCACCGACGAGGTCTTCGAGTCCGTGCACTCCGTCGTCTGGGACCAGGCGGAGAACCGGATGCACACCATCAAGGCGCTGCTCGTGTCCAGCCTGGCCCGCCCCGAGGAGTCCGTCCTGCCCATCGCGCACTCGTGACGACAGTCACACATCGGTGATAGCTTCGCCGGGCAGGCACCAGCCCACCCGGCTGAAGGAGGCCGTGCCCGATGAGCCCGTTCACCGGATCAGCGTCCACGACCGAGCAATGGCGGCACCTGCGCCTGACCGTGGACTCCGGCGTCGCCACCGTCACCCTCGCCCGACCGGACAAACTCAACGCCCTCACCTTCGGCGCCTACGCCGACCTGCGCGACCTGCTGCCCGAGCTCGCCCGGGACGGCTCCGTGCGGGCCCTGGTGCTGGGCGGCGCGGGGCGCGGCTTCTGCTCCGGCGGGGACGTGGACGCCATCATCGGCGCCACCCTCGCCATGGACACCCGCCGGCTCCTCGACTTCAACCGGATGACCGGCCAGGTCGTCCGGGCCCTGCGCGAGTGCCCGTTCCCCGTCGTCGCGGCCCTGCACGGCATCGCCGCCGGCGCCGGGGCGGTGCTCGCGCTCGCCGCCGACTTCCGCGTCGCCGACCCCACCTGCCGCTTCGCCTTCCTCTTCACCAGGGTCGGCCTCTCCGGCGGCGACATGGGCGCGGCCTACCTGCTGCCGCGCGTCGTCGGCCTCGGTCACGCCACCCGGCTGCTGATGCTGGGCGACACCGTGCGCGCGGCCGAGGCCGAACGCATCGGGCTGATCAGTCAGTTGGTGCCGGAGGGCGAGGCGGCCGACGCGGCCCTCGTCCTGGCCCGCCGGCTGGCCGAGGGGCCCGCCCTCGCCCTCGCCCAGACCAAGGCCCTGCTCGCCGCCGAGCTCGACATGCCGTTCTCCGCCGCGATCGAACTCGACGCCGCCACCCAGGCGCTCCTGATGAACAGCGCCGACTACGCCGAGTTCCACGCGGCGTTCACCGCCAAGCGCGCCCCCGAGTGGCGGGGCGAGTGAGGTGCGCGTCGCGGTCATCGGCGGCGGGCCCGGCGGGCTCTACACCGCCGCCCTGCTGAAGCGGCGGGACCCCGGCCACCGGGTCACCCTCTGGGAGCGCAACGCCCCCGACGACACCTTCGGTTTCGGTGTCGTCCTCTCCGACGAGACGCTCGGCGGCATCGAGAGCGCCGACCCCGACGTCTACGCCGCGCTCCGCCGGTCGTTCGTCCGCTGGGACGACATCGACGTCGTGCACCGGGGGCACACCCTGCGCTCCGGCGGCCACGGCTTCGCCGCGCTCGGCCGCCACCGGCTGCTGCGGATCCTGCACGAACGCTGCCGCACCCTCGGCGTCGACCTGCGGTTCCGTACGGAGGCGCCGCCCGCCGCCGAACTCGCCCGCACCCACGACCTCGTCGTCGCCGCCGACGGCGTCCACAGCGCCACGCGGGCCGCCCACGCCGACCACTTCCGTCCCACGCTCACCACCCACCGCTGCCGCTACATCTGGCTCTCCACCGGTTTCGCCTTCGACGCCTTCCGCTTCGAGATCATCGAGACCGAGCACGGCGTGATGCAGTTGCACGGCTACCCCTACGCCCCCGACGCGAGCACGGTGATCGTCGAGATGTGCGAGGAGGTCTGGCGCCGGGCCGGCTTCGACCGCCGCACCGAGGCCGAGACCCTGCGCGCCTGCGCCGGACTGTTCGCGGAGGCGCTGGGCGGGCGCCCGTTGCGCGCCAACCGCTCCGCCTGGACGGCCTTCCGTACGGTCGTCAACGCCCACTGGTCGTACGGGAACATCGTGCTTCTCGGCGACGCCGCCCACACCGCCCACTTCTCCGTTGGCTCCGGCACCAAGCTGGCCGTCGAGGACGCCCTGGCCCTCGTGGGGCGGGTCGCCGGATCCGGAGCCGACGTTCCGGGCTTTCGGCCCGGCGGCCCCCACCCCCACGCTCCCGCCTCCGCCCCCGCCTCCGACCCCGACGTCCCTGCGGCCTTGGCGGCGTACGAGGCCGAGCGGCGCCCGCTCGTCGAGTCCACCCAGCGGGCCGCCCGGGCCAGCCTGGAGTGGTTCGAGGATCTGGCCTGGCGGCGACGGAACCGCACGCCCCGCCGGTTCGCCTTCGACCTCCTCACCCGCAGCCGCCGCGTCACCCACGACAACCTCCGGCTCCGCGACCCGGCGTTCGTCGCCGCCGTCGAGGAGGAAGCCGGCGTACCGCCCGGCACGCCACCCATGTTCACCCCGTTCACCCTGCGGGGACTGACCCTGCGCAACCGGGTGGTGGTCTCGGCGATGGACATGTACTCCGCCATCGACGGCACGCCCGGCGACTTCCACCTCGTCCACCTCGGAGCGCGCGCCCTGGGCGGCGCGGGGCTGGTGATGACGGAGATGGTCTGCGTGAGCCCCCGGGGACGCATCACCCCCGGCTGCACGGGCCTGTACGCGCCCGCGCACGAGGCGGCGTGGCGCCGCATCACCGACTTCGCGCACGAGGCCGCCCCCGGTACGGCCATCGGCGTCCAGCTCGGCCACTCCGGCCGCAAGGGGTCCACCCGGCTGATGTGGGAGGGCATCGACGACCCGCTGCCGGAGGGCGGCTGGCCGGTGGCCGGCCCGTCACCGCTGCCCTACCGGCCGGGCGTCAGCCAGGTGCCGAAGCGGCTCGACACCGACGAACTGCGGCGGATCAAGGACGACTTCACGGCATCCGCCGCCTCCGCCGCCCGCGCCGGCTTCGACCTCCTCGAACTGCACTGCGCCCACGGCTACCTGCTCTCCTCCTTCCTCTCCCCGCTCACCAACCACCGTGACGACGCCTACGGCGGCGACCTCACGCGCCGGCTGGCCTACCCCCTGGAGGTCTTCGACGCGGTACGCGCCGTCTGGCCCGCCGACCGGCCGATGACCGTCCGGATCTCGGCCACCGACTGGGCCCCCGGCGGCACGACCGCCGACGACGCGGTGACCGTCGCCCGCGCGTTCGCCGCGCACGGCGCGGACGCGGTGGACGTCTCGACGGGCCAGGTCGTCCCGGACGAACGGCCCGCGTTCGGCCGGTCGTACCAGACGCCGTTCGCGGACCGGATACGGAGCGAGGCCGAGGTCCCGGTGATCGCCGTCGGCGCGATCTCCTCCTGGGACGACGTCAATTCGCTGATCCTCGCCGGCCGTGCCGACCTGTGCGCCCTCGGCCGCCCCCACCTCTACGATCCGCACTGGACGCTGCACGCGGCGGCGGAACAGGAGTACAGCGGGCCGGGGGTGGTCTGGCCGGTCCAGTACCGGGCGGGGAGCCGCAGGCCGCCGGTGGGGCGAAGGACGTGACGGGCCCCGCCCGTCTCCCGCCCCGAGTGCCCCCGCCCGTCTGCCACCCCAGCACCCTCGTCCGTCACAGCCCCCAGCACGTCCCGCCCGTCACCCGCTCCCCAGCACCCCCGCCACGAACCCCCCGCCCTGGTCCCGCAGCCTCCGGTGCAACGCCGCGAACACCCGCGCCGAGCGGGCGCCGGGCCACCCCGCCGGCAGCACGGCCGCCGGCAGGCCCGGATCGGCGTACGGCAGGCGGCGCCAGGAGTCGAGGGCGAGGAGGTAGTCCCGGTACGCCTCCTCGGGCGCCGCCGGCCGTCGCCGCGCCCAACGGCGCAGCACCGGCTCGTGCGCCTCCAGGAACGCGTGGTGCCGGTGGGCCAGTGCGTCCAGATCCCACCAGCGGGCCACCGCCTCAGCGGTCGGATCGAAGCCCAGATGCCGGCCGCGGAACAGGTCCACGTACGGGCCCAGGCCCAGCCGGTCCAGCGTGTGCCGGGTCTCCTCGTACACGTGCGCGGGGGCGATCCACACGCCGGGTGCCGCCGTCCCGAAGCCCAGCCGGGAGAGCCGCGAGCGCAGCAGGTGCCGCTTGTGCCGTTCCTCCTCGGGCACCGAGAAGACCGCCAGCAGCCAGCCGTGGCCCGGGCGGGCGGCGGGCCGGCCGAAGATCCGCCGGTCACCGTCGTCCAGCAACTGCCGCGCCGCGTCGGAGAGTCCGTAGCCCGCCGCGCCGTCCGCCGTCCGGCCGGCGGTCAGCAGGCCGCGCCGCTTCAGCCGGGAGACCGCCGACCGCACCGAGGGCGCGTCCACGCCCACCGCGCCGAGCAGTCGGATCAGCGCCGCGACCGGCAGCGGGCCGGCCGGACGCCCGGCGGCCCCGCGGCCGTACGCACCGTAGAAGGAGACGATCAGCGAACGGGGGGTGGGGGACGGCTGGTGGTCAGTCACGGGGAAACTGTAAAGCGCCCGAACGCAGCCGGAACCGCTGGAGTTTGCCGGTGGGCGTGCGCGGCAGCGCGTCGAGGAACTCGATCTCGCGAGGGCACTTGTAGGGGGCGATCTCCTTTTTGGTGAATTCCCGCAGGTCGTCCGCGGTGTGTCCGGAGCGCGGTACGCCGGCCCGCAGCACCACGTGGGCGACGACGACCTCGCCGCGCCGCTCGTCCGGCCGCCCGGTGACCGCCGCCTCCAGCACGTCGGGGTGGCGGAGCAGCGCCTCCTCGACCTCGGGTCCGGAGACGTTGTGCCCGCCCGAGACGATCAGGTCGTCGGCGCGGCCGAGGAAGGTGTGGCAGCCGTCGGGGTCCCGGACGTAGCGGTCGCCGGTCAGGTTCCAGCCGTTCCTGACGTACGTCGTCTGCCGCTCGTCGGCGAGGTAGCGGCAGCCCACCGGGCCGCGCACGGCCAGCAGGCCGGGCGTGCCGTCGGGCAGCGGCCGGCCCGCGTCGTCGACGATCCGCGTCTCGAAGCCGGGCACCGGGCGCCCGGTCGTACCGGGGCGGGACGTTTCGCCGTCCGCGGCGAGGAAGATGTGCAGCATCTCCGTGGCACCGATCCCGTTGATCAGTGCCAGCCCGGTGGCCGTCCGCCAGGCGTGCCACAGCGCGGCGGGCAGGTGCTCACCCGCGGAGACGCACCGGCGGAGGGACGAGGTGTCGTACGAGCCGATCCGGTCGAGCATCGCCCGGTACGCCGTCGGCGCCGTGAACAGCACGGAGACACGCTGCCGTTGGACGTCCGCCAGCAGTTGCCCGGCGCCCGACCAGGAGGCGAGCACCGTCGAGGCGCCCGCCCGCAACGGGAAGACCAGCAGCCCGCCCAGGCCGAAGGTGAAGCCGAGCGGTGGGCTGCCGCCGAAGACGTCGTCGGGCCGGGGGCGCAGCACCCGCGCCGAGAAGGTGTCGGCGACGGCCAGGACGTCCCGGTGGAAATGCAGGCAGCCCTTGGGCGGCCCGGTGGTCCCCGAGGTGAAGGCGATGAGCGCGACGTCGTCCGCCGAGGTCTCCACCGCGGCGTAGGATGGCGGTTTCTTTGCCGACAGCCGCAGCAGGTCGCCGGGGGAGCCGCCGCCGAACGGCGTCGTCCGCAGGCCGGGCACGGCCGCTTTGACGAGCTCCCCGGTGGACCGCGCGTCGCACAGCGCGTGTCGGATGCGGGCGATGCGGCAGATGGCGGTCAGTTCGCGGGCCCGTTGGGCGTCGGGGACGGTCACCGCGACCGCTCCGGCCTTCATCACCGCCAGCCAGCAGGCGGCGAGCAGTGGGGTGGTCGGGCCGCGGAGCAGCACGCGGTTGCCGGGGACGACGCCCAGGTCGGTGGTGAGCGCGTGCGCGATCCGGGCCACGCGCTCGCGCAGTTCGCCGTACGACCAGACGCTCCCGGCCTTGTCCCGCAGCGCCGGCCGGTCGGGACCCAGCCGTTCCGCCGTCACGTCCAGCAGCTCCGCACCGCAGTTGAGCCGGTCCGGGTAGGGCGGGACGGCCGGGCCGAACGGCAGGTCCGGCCACTGGCCGGGCGGGGGGAGGCTGTCGCGGGGGAAGGTGTCGACGTGTGCCGACGGCAGGAGCTCCATGACGGATCGCGCCCCCTCGTCCGGGGAAGGGTGGAGGTGCGGGGAGGTACGGGGGTACGGGGAGGTGCTGAGAGTACGGGGGGAGCCGCCGGAGGTGCGCGGGGACCGGCGGGGGTACCCGGGGTCTTGCCAGCCGTACGGATGCGCTGCCAGCGTAACGAGACCGTGACGACAGTCAACAGAGCGCGACAGGCTGCCGGGCGCGGCGATTGCAGGATGTCCTCTCCGTCCCCCCCGCCCCCCCGATGACCGACGCCACCGAAAGGAAGAACGGTTCCGATGCCGACCGAGCAGGATTCGCAGGGTTCACAGGATGCGCGGGGCTCGCGGGATCCACACGGCTCACCGGGCTCGCACGGTGTCCCAGGGGTCGGCCCGGCGGGCCGCGCCTCGCTCGGACCGAGACCCGAACAGCGCGCGTGGAGCGCCACGTTACGCACCCTGGCCGCCCGCCGGCTGCGCCCCCTCGCCGAGGCCGGCGAACCCGGACGCGTCAACCGCCCGCTGGTGGCCGCCCTGGGCGAACACGGCCTGCTGGAACGGTTGTTCCCGGCCGACGGAGTGCTCAGCGCCGTCGACCTCTGCCTGCTGCGCGAGGCGCTGGCGCAGGAGTGCACGGAGGCGGAGACGGCCCTCGCCCTCCAGGGCCTGGGCGCCCACCCGGTCGCCCAGGCCGGCACGGAAGCGCAGCGGAACCGCTGGCTGCCGGAGGTCGCCGCCGGGCGGGCCGTCGCCGCCTTCGCCCTGAGCGAGCCGGAGGCGGGCTCCGACGCCGCCGCCCTCCGGTTGCGCGCCGAACCCGCCGGCGAGTCCGGCTGGACCCTGCACGGCGAGAAGCAGTGGATCTCCAACGCCCCGGAGGCCGACTTCTACACCGTCTTCGCCCGGACCCGCCCGGACGCCGGGGCGCACGGCATCACCGCGTTCCTCGTCCCGGCCGGCCGGCCCGGCCTCGGCGGCCGGCCGCTGCGCATGGTCGCCCCGCACCCCATCGGCACCCTCACCTTCGACGGCGTCCCCGTCGGCCCCGACGACGTACTCGGCGAGGTGGACGCCGGCTTCCGCGTCGCCCTGCGCACCCTCGACCTCTTCCGGCCGAGCGTCGGCGCGTTCGCCGTCGGCATGGCCCGCGCGGCCCTGCGCGCCGCCCTCACCCACGCCGCCGAACGCCACGCCTTCGGCGCCCCGTTGAAGGACCTCCAGGCCGTCTCCCACCGCCTCGCCGACATGGCCACCCGCACCGAGGCCGCGTCCCTCCTCGTCCACGCCGCCGCCACCGCCTACGACGCCGGCGAACCGGGCGTCGCCGGCCGTTCGGCCATGGCCAAGCTCTACGCCACCGAGACCGCCCAGTACGTCATCGACGCCGCCATCCAGATCCACGGCGCCCGCGCCCTGGAACAGGGACACCTCCTGGAACACCTGTACCGCGAGGTCCGGGCGACCCGCATCTACGAGGGCGCGACCGAGGTACAGCGCACGATCATCGCGAGGGAGCTGTACCGGTGAGCGCGGAGCGGAAGGAGAACGAGCCGGCGCGGGTGACTCGCGTCAACCCTCCGGAACTGTCCCCGCCCCGCGGCTTCACCCACGCCGTGGCCGCCGAGGGCGGCCGTCTCGTCTTCCTCGCCGGCCAGACGGGACTCGACGCCGAGGGACGCCTGCTCCCGGGCGACCTCCCGGCCCAGTTCGAGCGCGCCCTCACCAACCTCCTCACCGCACTCGCGGCCACCGGCGGGGCCCCGGCCGACCTCGCCCGCGTCACCGTCTACACCACGGACGTCGCGGCGTACCGCGCGTGCGCCGGGGAACTGGGCCGCGTCTGGCGGCGGTTGGCGGGACGCCACTACCCGGCGATGGCGGTCATCGGCGCGGTGCGGCTGTGGGACGAGGAGGCGCTGGTGGAACTGGACGGTGTGGCAGTGCTGCCGTGACACGGCGGTCCGAGGTGTGACGACAACGCACTGGACCCCGCGGGCAGCCCCACCGAGACTCGACACATGAACAACACCGAGCCCGTCAACCTCACCAAGGCACTCGCCTCCTTCGACGACGTCTACAGCCCGCGCATCGTCGCCCGCATGAACGACTACGACGTCCGCGTCGCCCACACCCGGGGCGAGCACGTCTGGCACGTCCACGAGGACACCGACGAGTTCTTCCTCGTCCTGGACGGCCGGTTCGACCTCGCCCTCCGGGACCCCGACGGCTCGGAACGCACGGTGCGCCTCCACAAGGGCGACACCTTCGTGGTCCCCAAGGGCACCGAACACAAGCCGTCCTCCCCGGGCGCCTCCATCCTCATGTTCGAACCCACGGGCACCCCGACGACGGGCGACCGCCACGAGGGCGACCTCCCGGACCACGTGGACAGCACGACGGGGCACGAGCTCCGGCGCTGAGTGCCGGGACAGGAGAGCCGGGCGCCCCGGCCCTCCTCTCCCGCTCACATCACGGCCAGCCCTGCGTCACCTTGTCGGGGGCGGTGTTCCAGCTCCTGGGAACGAACGTGATCACATACGCTCCGCGGTCGAAGTCCGAGTACCCCTCCGACCAGTTACGGAACTTGCTCTCGTAGACGTGCATGGCGCCCAGGCTGCCGTTGGGCGCGTGGTAGTGGTTGCCGTGGGTCCATATGGTCTTCTCGGCGTCGGCTTCCGTCTGGGCCCCGAACCAGCCGTAGTCGAAATTGACGAAACCCTCGCCGGGGCTGGTGGGACTGCGCGGAATGTTCCTGTCCCGCGACATGTCGACCAGACCGGTCGCCCGGTCGGGGCGGAAGGCCTCCGGATCGCCGTACTTCCTCTTGTCGGCGGAACCCGACCGGTCCTGACCGCTCCAGAAGTGCTTCGAGTAGATGACCGCCTTCATCCTGGAGGGATCGTGATTCCCTCCGTCCCGCTCCTTGAACGACGGCGTGTTCCGCAGCGCCGAGTAGAACGTCGAGCGGGTGTCCTCGTTCCGCAGAGCGTCGTTCTCGTTCGCGAGCTCCTTCCTGAGGTTGTCGACGTAGGCGCTCTCGTCATGGGAGTTCGCCAGCGCCCTGTTCATGGCGGCCGCCACATCACGCGCCCGCTTGAACCCCTTGCCCTCGTCGAAGCTGTCCTTCGCGACGCGGCCCTCGAACTCCGCCCGCGTCTCACCCGACCGGGGCCTGCCGTTCTTCAGCGCGCTCTGGTACTTGTCCTCGTCGAAGAACGCGAAAGCCAGTCTGTTCGTCGGGTACTGGCCCGAATTGACCCACGTGACGCCGACGCAACCGTAGGACAGCCATTCACGCTGCTCCTCGGTCATCTGCTGCTTCCTGCCGTCACGATGGCTGTAGACCTGCTGCCACTTGCGTATGTAGTTGCTGACGACCGTCTCCGCCCTGCCGTACGACGGCCGGTACGGGTCGGGCATCCGGTCGAGCGGCTCGGCCGGAGGAGTCACCCTCTCGTCCGAGTCGGGCACCGGGCGGAACGTTCCCGCACCCGGAGGAGCCAGCGCGCTCCCGTTCAGCGCGTTGATGCTCTCGACGTCGTCCGCCGTCAGGTGATGCGTTTCGGCGTAGGACCTCTTCTCTCCCCCGGGACCGCTACCGGTGGCCGCGCCGGCCGACGGCGTCAACGCGGTGGTGCACATGACCGCACCGAGAGCGGCGAAGAGGAGAGTTCTCCGGCGTTCGTACATGGAAGTCGACAACTCCTTGTGTGGTGAGGCGTCGTGGAACGAGAGCGTGCGAAAACGCGATGTGGCGGAGGGGTACGCGATGGGTCGCCGCTCGGAGACCGGACCCGCGCCAACCCACGCTGCGCGGCCGCGGGAAAGCCCTCGCGCGGGCCGGAGCGTGGGGCGCGTCGAAAGCCGGACGCGGCGGTGGCGGCTCGGCCGTCTCCGGGGCGTGACCGTATCGGCCGGCGGCGGGCGGGATGCGACTCGGGCACCCGCGAGGAGGGGCTCGTGGCCCGGGGCGGGTGAGGCCGGCGCGCGTTACTTCAAAAGCGTCGCAGAGGCGACGAGGCACGCCCGGCCAAGGTGGCCCTCCGGGCGGGAAGCAGGACTGAGCTCGAGGTCACGGCGACGGGTGCGAGGGCGCGGAGACGGGTTCCGGCGTAACACTTTTCGGCTCCTGAGTGGGTGATCGGGCTGATACGAACAGTGATCATGTCTCCGAGGTGACTCCACGGCAACACCACGACGTCAAAACCGGCCAACCCGTCATGGGGGCGGTGTTCAGTCGCGCCCAGGACCCCACCCTTCGCCCGCGGGGTGAAGGCCCACGACGCGCAGGGGGGTAAGTGTCCGACCTCCGTTGCGCGCCTGTCCGTCCCGGCGCGGAGTGCTGCTTGCGGCGGGAGGCGCCGGCCGTCTAGCCTGCGGGCAGGAATGGAGCCCGGGAACGTACCTGGGCCACCCCCGGTCATCTTGAGGTACGGAGCGTCGGAAAGCGCCCTCGCCACCACCTCCTTCGCATCTCTCCGTACCTGCCCCGTCCGATTGTTCGCCGACCGGACGGGCGAAAGGCCTTATCGTGACCATCTACTCCCAACACGCCAACCGCGGAAAGACGCAGGTCCTGGCGGCCTATCAAGGGCCGGACGGCGTCGTCTCCAAGACGGTGACGAGTCTTGAGGATTCTCCCGACGCAGCTCGGATCGCCGACGCTCTCAACCGCATCTCCGCTTTCGCCACTGTCCCCGTCAGTGTTTACGACCGTCGGAAACGGGGGGTGGAGCACTACCCGAGCAAGCACCTTGCGGCGCTGACCGACACTGCCGCCCGCGCCGAACTTCTCAGCGGCGCACACAGCCTGTGGTACGAGTACGTATGCCTACGTCTTCATCAGGCGTTGACCGATCTGGACAACGCCCTGACGGGCGTTCCCGAAACAATCGGTAGGGCAGTCCGTGCCGAACTGGTCGAAGAGGCGAGCCAATTGCAGGCGGCACTCGCCGACTATTCGGGAACCGGCTGCGATCTCGAGGAAGAGCCCGTACGTCACTGGCGGTTCGCCCATCCCTTTGTCAATTATGACGACGGTGCAGACACGCTGAGCGACGAAACGCGATCAGCGCTCGATCGTCAGGAGGAGGCGCTCACCGCAAGGGAGCGGGAGAAGGCGGTGGATTCCCTCCGAGTGCTCGTCACGGCACATTCCCGGTGTGCCGGCAGGGGGGTGTCGCTGGACGATCCCAGCGGTGAGATCTTTGCCGAGCCGTCCGGCTCCGAAGGTTTCTACATGACGGTGCAAACTCCGGATCCCAGCGATGACGGCGGATCCTGGGAGATCGAGATCGCCCGCTGGCAGCCGGACGATCCCGACGAAGCGCACGAAGACTGCACGAGCGCTACGGGAATCCCCTTGGTCGGCTGCGCCCTCCCGACCGCGCCCGAAGCCGACGACATCGCGGACTTGCTCCAACTCGTCGTGGAACAGCCGCTGCTTCTCTCCCAGTGGGCCGAGACACCCGTGGGGGCCGCGCTCGACGGGACGAAGGTCGTCGTGACCAAGCGCTACCAGCCCTGATGCATGGCCGGACGGCTGCCGTGCCTCCGATCGCACCGTCCGCGCAGTGCGGCACCTCGCCCTGTTCGCCACGTTCAGGGCGAGGCCGAGGGCGCGCTGTGAACCGGGAAGAGCTTCGTTTCCCAAGCCCTCCGTGACCACATGTGTGTCCGCCATTCCTCCGAGAGCTTCGGCGGAACATCGAGGTACACAGGGCTGCTGCCAAGGGGCGGTCCGGGAGGGTCGGTGAAGCCCGCCCGGGCCGCCATGATGCGAGTGAAGCGGTGCCGCGAGATCGGAAAGCCGCAGGGTCGGCTGGGTCTGGGCGACCTGAGGGACGGTGGTATCCAGGGGGTGCTGAGCGGCGGATCTCGCGGGTGCGGCCCAACCGCGGGCCCGTGCCGGCCTGCGGCCGGGTAAGGTCGGCGGCAGACCGGCGACGCGGGATCAGATGTCTTGGAAGAGGCCAGTGAACGCGCTGACCTGCCGCGATGAGTGGCCTGTGGCCGCTGAGCTGCGCGAATGACCTTTCGGCTGTTTCACGCTCGTGCCGCTTGATGGGGCCGGAAGCCCCGGAAAAGCCCCAGGGGACTCCCACTGCTGACGGGTGCCTTTCGGCTCTGTCGGCAGTACGGGCAGTCGAACGCCCTCGATTCCAGCGAAGGTGGTGGAGCCTGGATGTCGAGTGACTGGCGCTCGGCCGACGCCTTGCGGGATGGTGGGGTCCTGATGATCGACGATGACTCTGCGGTCGCTGGTGGCAGCGAGCCGGCATTGCCCGCCAGCTCTCGGACGCCCTACAGCGAGAGGCCCGTCGCGCGGGCCCGGCGGGCGAAGGCTCAGGAGCTGATCGAGCGGCTCGTCGCCAAGGGCCGCGTTCGGATCGCCGACCCTGATGACGACGAGGTCGCGGAGTGGCGGCGCGTCGTCAACTACGCGAAACGGCACGGCCTGGAACCAGCGGGCAAGCGCATTGAGAAGGTTCCGTACGGTGGGCCCGGGCTGGAGCTCTTCCTTGCGGATGGCCCGCATCCCAACGCGCGGAGTCAACGGCCGGAGGCGGGCGGGGATCCGGTTCCTGTGCCCTCACGACTGGGAAACATCCATCCGATCGTGACCGCGCTCAGAGACGACGAGCGCCGACTCGTCATGCCGTCTGCGCTGCGCCGTAGGTCGCTCCTGCTGTTGCAGGGACTGGCGGCTGAGGCGATCCGGCGCGGATACGAGGTGCGGAAGGCCGGGTCGTCCTTCTACCCGCGCGAGGGCGGAGTGGACATCGCTGTCGACGGCTTCGCGTATACCGTCACCGTCAGACAGGAGTTCCCGGAGTCCACAGATTCGGAGCGTTCCGTTCGTCTTGTCGTGGAGCTGGCCCATGGCCTGACCGGTCGGCCCGGTCGCTGGCGGGATCGCAAGAACCGGACGCTCGAAGAAGCCCTGGGCTTGATCCTTGGAGAGATCGAGGCGCGGGCGGTAGAGGACGCTCGGCGTAGGCAGGAGAAGCAGCAGGCCCACCGTGCACGCGAACTTCGATGGCAAGCGGCCATGGACGCGGCGAAGGAACAAGCTGTCCGTGAACAGCTTGCCCAGGCGCTGTGTGAAGAGGCTGCGCGCTGGCAGGAGGCCGCTGCCCTCAGTGCGTACTGCAATGCATTGGAACGTCGCATCGGCGAGTTGAACGGTGTTGCGGACGAGTCGGCTCTGGACTCAGCTCGACTGTGGCTGGAGTGGGCAAGGGAGTACGTGAGGTCAATCGACCCCTTTACCCCGCTTCCAGGACTGCCGCACACCCATGAGCCCACGCGTGAGGAACTCAAGCCATTTCTCAGGGGTTGGAGTCCCGATGGTCCGGAGCGTCTAGGCGGACGGTGACGCCCGCGTGAGCATTGAGCCGACGTGTTGCCGACGACGCATCATGTGGAGTGCGTCGCCATCCTTGAACCGGCCACAAAAGGCTCCTGACCTGCGATTTTGTCTGCGTGCATTATGTGCGGTGTGGGCGTTATGGGCGATATCTTGACGCTGAAATGACGCTCGTTCTGATGGGGTGTCGGGTGCGCTGCTGGGCCGGTGTCAGGCCACCTGAAGTGCGGCCTGGTGGGCGAGGAGATCTTCTTGAAGTTGTCTACGTGGTGGCGCTGACCTGCATCGATGCGGCTGCACGCGTCCCTGACCTGCATGAATGAGTCTTTCAGCGTCTTTCAGAATCGTGCTGCGTTACGCGGTCGATTCTTCCCACGCGCTCCCCAGCGCCTTCGATACTCCCCAGGTTCTCCCCAGGAAGCGGCGTTGCGGCGGGCCGTGGTGGGATCGGAGGTCAGCCCAGAGGAGACACTGCCAACGGCACGCTGAGTGACGGCCAGGTGCGGGTAGGGCAGAACCTGGCGCCGCGGATGAGCGCAAGGTGCGGATCTGATGCTGCCTGGGCAATGTGCCAGGTACCGGGGACTACCGCCGCACGGCGCGGTCGATGCAGCATCCTCCCGAGAATCGGGTGCTCGGGTGCTTCGCTTTCGGACATCCTTCTGATGGCAGAGCTTGGCGGCAAGGTCCGTGCTGGGGCGGCGACTCAGCCAGCCCCTTGCGCCGCTGCGCATCCACCGAGGCGCCCCGCAGCACGTGCAGCAACACTGATTTCCACTTGCTCATGCGGTGCAGCAGATATTCTCCTGCCTGCAAACTGCACGATGGGGGAGGGCTGGTCCGCATGCGGTTCATCTTCGTTCACGGGACTGGCGTGCGCCGTAGGCGTTACGATCAGTGGGCCAGCCTTGTCACCTCGGGGCTGACCGCGCGCTTCCCCGATGCAGAACTGGTGCCCTGTTACTGGGGCGACGCCTATGGCGCGAAGCTCAGTGCGGGTGGCGCCTCGATCCCGGGGTTCGACGGTACTCGTGGCACGTCGGCTGCGAGCCCGCTCGACCAGGAGACCGCAGAGTGGCTGTTGCTGCTAATGGACCCACTCTGTGAGTTGCGGGTTCTGGCTGAGTCCGCTGTGGAGGACGACGGATTGGGGATGCCGGGAGTCCGTGCTGCAGGCGAAGAGATCGCCGATCGGCTCGCCAAGCTGCAAGGCGACACGGCGCCCAGTGAACTGACGCCGTTGCTCGGGTCCATGGGCATCGAGGCCGGTTACCGAGAAGCCCTGACCACTGTTGCCGGTTCCGCAGAATTCGCTGGCGCGTGCGAAACGGTGCACGAGGCCCCGGCCGTCCGGGAGCTGGCAGCGACCGTGGCCCGCTCGGTTGTCGCCCAGGCTCTGAACGCAGCCGGGGACGAGGCTCTGTGTACCGGTGACGAGCGCGACCGGCTAGTGGACCTCGTCGGCGCCAGGCTGGGCGGCACTGGGCGTTTCCCGGGCGGCCGGGCTGCCGCCGTACTCGGCACGCTCGCCCTGCGGTTGACCACCCAGCCTGCACTCGATCACTGGAGGGCGCCGCTGACTACAGGATCCGTGCCAGCGCTCGGCGACATTCTGCGGTACCAGGCCCGTGGCCGGCCTCTCCGCGACCACCTAGAGAGCCTAATCACAGCGAGCCCCAAACCGACTGTCGTGATCGGTCACAGCCTGGGTGGCATCGCACTCGTGGATCTCTTTGCCCTCGCAGCCGTCGACCAGAGACCGCTGCCCGGGGCGCGACTGCTGGTGACTGTCGGCTCGCAGGCGCCATTTCTGCACGAACTGGGTGCCCTCTCCGGACTGCCGCCGACCGCCGGGCTGCCGCCCGGCTTCCCGCGCTGGCTCAATGTCTTCGACCGTAAGGACCTCCTCGCATACCGGGCGGAACCAGTTTTCCCCGGCGACTCCCGCGTCATCGACCACGAGGTGAGCAGCAGGCAGCCATTTCCCCTTAGTCACAGCGCGTACTGGAAGCTCGATGCGGTGTACGACCGGATCGCAGAGGAGATCGAGGCGCCACGGTGACAGTCGACGGGCATGAACAGATCGACCCGCATCGTGTCTTCGCGCTCGTCGTAGGCATCGAGTCGTACGGCATTAGCCACCGGTGGGACCTGCCCGGCGCGGCCCGCGACGCCGTTCGGTTCGCCGACTGGCTTACCGGCCCCGCCGGCGTCCCGGACCACCAGGTGAACCTACTGCTCTCGCCTCTTGATCGGACCCGGCATGAGCTATCGCGGCACAGTTACCTCTCGCCGACCCGGGACAACGTAGAGCGGATCCTCTTCAAGGAACTTCCTACGTGTGACGGCGATCTGCTGTGGATCTACTGGGCCGGACACGGCTATCTCGACCAAACCCACCAGATGCTCCTCCCTTACGCGGACGCTACCCGTGACTGGACTACGCATCTCAACCTGGAGGCAGCGCTGCGGTGGTGGAAGGGAGCTGGACCGGCTGACGGTCGCTTTCGCCGACAGATAGCCATCGGTGACGCCTGCCGGGTCGATGCCCGCGCGGCAAGCAAGCTCTCCTTCGGCGAGATGGACTACGGAGCACGCCCGCCAGACCCAGGGCGCCGCCAATTTACGCTTTACGCCTCACACGCTGGCGAGGTCGCGCAAAACCGCGCTGACCGGGGCGCTGGCCAGTTCACCGACACTCTGATGCGCCGGCTACACGAGAGCACCCTGAACCAGAGTGTGCACGGACTCGTCGGCATCGCCCGCTCCTTACAGGCTGACTTTCAGCTACTGCGGACCAAGGGGCTTGCCTGGCAGTACCCGCAGTTCGTCATTGACCGCGATTGGAGCGGCTCTACCATCTTCGGCGATCGCTGGACCGATCCCGACTTCGCAGGACCTGGAGCTCCGCGTCTAGACCAGATTGGCTGGAAGGAACTCGGAGCGCTATTGCACGGACGAGGGACCCCTGCCCATACTCACGATGCTTATCACTGGGCCTTCGACATCACCGGCTGCGCGCTTCCCGCTCACCGCGGCCTGCCGCCCGGCGGGCTGATGGCTATCGCTCACGACCTCGACGCTCGACAGGGCAGGCAGCGCGACATGCCGCTCACGCTGCCCTTTATTCGTTATCTCGCTGCATGCTCTCCCGAGCTGCCATGGGCCGAAGCGGCTGACGCCTGGGTCGACGAAACCCGGGAACGCCTGGGTTCGGCTCCCGTCCCTGCCCCACCCCAGCCAGATCCCGAACCCGCGGGTCTACATGCACGGCTCGCGGAAGACACTGAGACCGACGGCGTCTACTGGTTACGGATGTGGCTCTACCGAGAAGGCGCCTTCGAAGCGATTTTTGAGTCGAACCGCCCCCTAGCCATGTCGGAGGTGCAAGATCGGTTGGCCAGGCAGTTGCTCGCAGATCAGGCGGGCGGGCTGACGCGCATCGAGTTCCATGTGCCCTACGGTCTGTTAGAAGAAGAGTTCGAGTGCTGGCGGCTGCCAATCGGAAGGCGGGGAAAGGAGATCGAACTCGGCTGCCACTACGAGGTCCTCGTGCGCTGTCCCGGCGAACGCGATGGCGTGGCAGGGGAGCACTGGCGGCGCAAGTGGCAGTGGTTCAAGGCCCATGGTGGAACTGACCCGAAGGCCGTGCACGAGCTGGGCGACGGCGACGTCAGTGACACCCTCGGCGTCTTTCTACAGGCCACTGAACCGCCCGTGTGCGTGCTGGCCGACGTGTCCCAGCAACGCCTGATGGACACGCTCGACGCCGTGCTGGACGCCGGCGTACCAATTGCCGTCTGGCCACGCCGCGGCCATGCGCCACCGGCCGTAGGCGGGCTGGTGGCCGCGCTTGCGGGAGCAGACGGAATGGATGTCCGTCGGCTTCCTGCGTTGCTGAGAACACTACGGATTCCCCTGCCCGGAGCCCCCACCGACGGGGTGCGACGGTCTTCGTTCCCCTTGGCACTGATGTGGGACGACCCCGAACGCGTACCTGAAAGGCGGCCGCTGTCATGACGGCAAAGGAATGGTGGATCTACCAGGGCCCCGGGACCATCCAGCAGAGGCACATGCGGCTGGCTGAACAGCGGCCGCCCTGGCGTGACTTCTTGGGCGTGCAAGATCCGGAGTACGCTCCCCCGGGGACCGGTGGCTCAGCCTGGCGGGAGACGCACCGCCGGGGCACCGGATACGTGCCGGACATGGCTGAGAAGGACGCGGTCAACACAGCCCTGTACTTGCGCCGACCGCTGCTGGTCACGGGAAAGCCCGGCCTCGGCAAGTCCACGCTCGCGTACAGCATCGCAACCGACCTGGAACTCGGTCCCGTACTGCACTGGCCGATCACCAGTCGCACCACCTTGCGTGATGGCCTGTACCAGTACGACGCAATCGGCAGGCTTCACGATGCCAATCTACGCAACCTCCAACAGGCACCCGCCACCCCCTTAGACCCGTCCATCGCACCGTATCTACGCCTCGGGCCGCTGGGTACTGCACTGCTGGCGCAAGACCGGCCCCGTGTGCTGCTCGTTGACGAGATCGACAAGAGCGACATCGACCTGCCCGGGGATCTGCTCACAGTCTTCGAGGAAGGGGCTTTCGAGATCCCTGAGCTGGTCCGGGTGGCGGCGCAGCAGCCGGAGGTGAGGATCGGTACGCAGGACGATCCACAGGCGCGGGTACGGGTGGAACGCGGGCGGGTGCAGTGCCGGTCCTTCCCCATCGTTGTCCTCACCAGCAACGGAGAACGCGACTTCCCTCCCCCCTTTCTACGACGCTGCATCAGACTGCACATGGAGCCGCCAGGAAAGGAGAAGTTGACGCAGATCGTTCGGCAGCGGCTGGGACTGGACTGCACGTCGGACGAGCGCTACAGGGAACTCGTCGAAGCGTTCATCCACCGACGCATGGACGGCGACCTCGCGACCGACCAACTACTAAATGCCGTTCAACTGCGCTTGAAGGGGGCATGGGCCGACCCGGACGAGCGCACACAGTTCCTGGAGACGGTGCTGCACCGGCTCAGCGGCCCCTCGTCCGTGTGAGGACCCTTCGGTGATCGAGGGATTGCTCGCAGCCCTGCTCGAATCGGGTGTCGACGCCGGACACGAGGAACTGGCTGACATCCTATGGCTAGCCGCGCGCATCAGCGCCGAGGGGCATCTGGCCCGCACGGGCGACGGAGGAGAGCCGGACGTCGAACACGGGACCGTGCCACCGAGCAAGCCAGACCGAGACGACGGTGGGCCTCAGGCCAGCGAACGGTACTACAGCGCCACGCCCGCAGAGGACACGAGTGGTGTCAGTTCGGACGCTCGGCGAGGCGAAGCCGTCCTAGTGCGGCGCGCTCTGGCCCTCGAGAACCCCCTCGGCATTATGAGGGCGCTGCGTCCACTCGGCCGCCGGACGGCACCGGGCGTCACCACGACTGAGTTGGACGAGGAACTCAGCGCCAACAGCAGCGCCGAGCAGGGCATGGTAGTGCCGATACTGAAGCCACAGCGCGGCCGTTGGCTCGACCTAGCTCTGGTCATCGACACACATCACTCGATGCTTCTCTGGCACGACCTGGTCAGCGAGCTGACACGCACCATCGAACAGACTGGCATTTTTCGCGACGTACGAGTGTGGTTCCTAAGCGGTACTGAGGCAGGAGGCACACCGACTGTCGCACGGGCGAACGGCGGCGACTCTCGCCGCCCTCAAGAAGTTGCCGATCCGTCCGGACACCGGCTGGTCCTGGTAGTCACGGACACGGTAGCGGAGGGCTGGAGCGCTACCAGCCTCGAGGCCGTCTTGGCCCAGTGGGCGACACACAGCCCACTGGCACTCCTGAACGTGCTTCCGCGCCGTCTGTGGACCCGGGGCGCGGTGGCCCCAGCGGGTGTCGTTGTACGGGCCGCGCGGCCGGCGGCCCCCAACGCATCGTGGCGCCTGGCCGAGGCAGCTCCACCTGGTGGTCGTTCCAGGCCGAGCTCTAGGAGCCGAGGCCGGCAGGGGCTCGCAGGCAGCATCGCGATTCCCATAGTTGAGGCGTCGCCCCCGGGCCTTGCTGCGCTGGCCTCGCTGGTAGCGGGCGAGGGCCGGTGGAACAGGCTTTCGTGCCTGACAATCGGCCGGACGGGTACGGACAGTGGGCCGGCCCCGGCTCCGGTGTTTGTTGCCGCCCCGGAGCTCGCTGGGACCCAGGCCCTGCGCCGTTTCCAGGAGGCCGCGTCACCTGTCGCCCAGGAGTTGGCGGGCTATCTGTCCGCAGTACCGCTGACCCTTCCCGTGATGACACTCGTACGCCGGGCCATGCTGCCGCACTCGGACCACGGCCATATTGCGGAGGTCGCGCTGGGCGGACTCTTGGAAGGGTGGCAAGACGGTCACGGCATGCGTGACATGGTGCGCTTCGAGTTCCACTTCCTGCCCGGTGTGCGCGAGGCGCTGTTGGGTGCCCAACTGCGCCATGACGTCACTGCGGTACAGGAACTGGTCCGGCGGGAGGTAGCAGGCTACGTCGAACGGCTCGCAGGAGGACTGGGCGGTGATTTCCCAGCGATGCGTACGACAGCCGGGGGAACGGGAGAGCGAAGCATCGGCCCACGGGCAATGCCCTTCTCAGAGTCCGCCCTGCCACGGGCGGCGTGGCAGCAGGAACGGGAACGCTTCTCATTTCCGGTCCCCGGTGGTGTCGTGGCAATGGCTTCGGTTCCTGCCATCAATGGCCGGACGTACCTAGCCACCTACAGCCGACCGGATGGAAAGGTACGAACGTGGGACCCAGAGACGGGCTCCATGGTCAGTGAGCCATTTACGGTGCAGGCGCCTGGAGTCGTGGCAATCGCCGCAGTCCCAAGGCGTGCGAGATCTCCACTGCTCGCGACGGTCGACTATGGCGGGGAAGTGCGCCTTTGGGAATCAACCGACGGAAGATATGTCGGAATTCGATATGCTATTCGCCCAAAAGAAGTGCTGTCTATGGCGGAATTTTGGGAGGCGAACGAGCCTCCACGTCTTGTTGTTACGGAGTATGGCGGAGGATTCCAAATCCGGGACGCTATGAATGGGGCTCCAGTCGGTAAGGCCCTGCGGACCGGCGAGTTCCCCGGACGGGCCGTGACTGCACTCGTAGATCCCGCCGGGCGGCGCTGCCTAGCAACGGCCGACTATAGCGGCATTGTGCGGCTGTGGAATCTTCGAGTAGAACCTGCCGCTCGCCATGAACTAATCACCATTCGTCCGCAAAAGGTGCTGGCCATGGCTGCCATCGATAGAAGTTGGAGTCACAGCCTCCTAGCCACCATGGGGTACGACAGTATTGTTCGCGTATGGGATCCCTTTGTGGGGTCGGAAGTTCCCGACCCCGACCCAGTTCTTGATCTTAATGCGATGGACCCAATCCGATTCGAGAGATTGGTCTTCCGCCTTCTCGAGGAGATGGGTGAGGGGTCAGTGGCTATTGATGAGAGAAGGGATTCAGGAATCGATGCGGTGCTTACTCGTCCAGGCACCGGGGAAACCATTATCGTTCAGGTCAAGCACGTCCGGAGGGTCGTTGCTGGCGAGGTTATCCGTAGCTTTGCCCAGTCCATACGCGACAGTGAGGCCCGCAAGGGCATGGTCATCACGAACGGAACATTTTCAAAATCCAGCATCGAATTTGCCCAAGGGGCCGGCCGTATTCAGCTAATCGATGGCCGTGCGCTGCGAGGACTGATGCGGGAGCATCTTGGAATCGACTTCTTCCTCGAATCGCCGCCGAATGCGCCGCCAGCGACCCGTGACAGCCGCTGACGCGGTCCGTTCGCCCGAGTTTCGCTTCTTCCTGCACGCAGCGGCACAGCGCCGGGGCGCGCAGGTGGGGATGCCGACCAAACGGATCGGCGCCTCAGCGCCTGCACCGCGAGATCGCCGGTGGCGTTCCGGGTAGGGGGTGACTTGCGGAGAACGAGCTTGGTGGAGCGGGGGTAACAGGCCACGCGGTCGAGGGTGGTGTGCCTCCAGCCCTCGACGAGCTGTGGTCCATGTGAGGAGCAGGAGTGGGAGGGACCCAGCGCTTAGAAGGCGCCTGCTCTGTTCCTGCACTTTCGCTCGTTCAGATCGACCGCTCGGTGGCTGGGCGTCAGCGATTTCGGGGTCAGCATGGTGATTCGCTCACGGCAGACGCATTGAGCCCGGAAGGGACTGGAATTTCGCGGCGAAGGAAGTGAACCTAGAGCAGCTCACGGAAGATCGTCTGCGTGATCGGCGGAACATAGCACGGGATCGCCGGTTACCCAAACCGGCGATCCTCCGGACTATTGGAGAGGTTCGGTCGCCGTGCGATTCACAGGCGGTGCCCGGACTGCCGTGCCTACCCCCACGCCTCACCCAAGGAGCTCACCCATGGCTGCAGTTTTTGGCGCCAAAACGTTTCATGCGACCGATCGGCAGTGCTTTTCGATCCTGGACTGGGCCGCCGAGCAGCCGCAGAACGGTCTCGTACTGCGGGCCTTCCTGGCGTCCATCGCCCTCGCGGCGCTGCAGCCGAAGGAGGCCCTGCTGCTGCGTGTCCGAGACGTGGAACTCGTGGACGACGGCAATGGTTGGCTGCTGATCCATCCTCAGGGACAAGAGCGCCGCGAGACGGATTCGGAGCGCGCGGGCCACGAACGGCGTGTACCCGCCTGCCGGGAGTTGGTGGCGCTCCTGAAGGCGGAGATCACCCGGCGCGATCTTCGCCCCGATGACGCGATATTCGCTCTCGACGACGGGCGACCGCTGACCGCTCCGGTCTACCGGAAGATTTGGCAGCAAGCGCGGGCGGCGGTTCTGGAAGCGCACGAGGCCGACTCGTCGCTTGGCAGGAATATCTCCGCTCTGCGTGACGCGTGCGTCGCGGCGTGGCTGAAGAACGGTGACCAGAGCGCGGCGCACATCTTCGTGGTAGCCGAGTGCGCCGGAATGAGCGCTCCTCGCCTCGCCGAACGCTTCGCGCACTGCCTTCGTAAGCCGACACGGGATGAAATCCCTTGGGACCGGCTCGAAGCTGCCCTCGCCCTTCCTGACCTGTCGAGTGAGCCGGCCTCGGCCGCCGTGCGCCGTCCGTAGCGCTTTCCGCGTTGCGGATCGTCTGCGATTCCCTTCCTGCTGCTTGACAAGGCGACGGGTGGGCCGAATTGGATTTTCCCCCCCGCCCGGGCTCACTCCGCCCCTACCTCACAGAGAACCACCGATGCCTGGACGATCTTCGCTTGCCGCTACCGCTTCCTCAGGCGCCACATCCGCCACCTTCCTGACCGTGAAGGACGCCGCCGACTATCTCGGCCTCTCACCCCACACGCTCTACGTCTGGCGCCACCGTCGCCAGGGACCCCCGAGCTTCCGTATGGGAACCCGCGGTCGCGTCATGTACCGGCTCGAAGCGCTCGACGCCTGGGTCCGTGAACAGGAACAGGCCGACTCCCGCTCCAACCCGGCCCTCAACCCGCTCAACACCCCTCCGCAGGAGCGGTCGAGCCGCTTCCTCAGAGCCTGAACCCTCAAGCGTCGTAAAGCTTGCCGCCATCCCCATCACCAAGGAGTTCCACCTGGCCGGCTACATAGAAGACCGATGGCTGAAGAAGCGCCCCAACCCGAAGATCGGCAAACGTGACCGTACCGCCATGTACGGCAAGTGCACCCGCTATCGCGTCAAGGGCATCGCCGGTGTCAAGGACCGTTCCCTCGACGCCCTCCAGGACGCCAAGACCTGGCTCGCCCAGGCTCAGACCGACGCTCGCCGTGGCGAGTTCGTCGATCCGCGCGATGGGGCCATCTCCCTCAAGGACTACATCGCGACCCACTGGTGGCCCACCCAGAGCGGTGACCCGTCCACGATCGAACGGATCGAGCAGAGGGTACGCCGGCACATCGTTCCCCACCTGGGCGCTCAGCCGCTCAACGCCATCGGCACAGAAGTCCTGCGCCACTGGAAGAAGCGGCTGGAGAAGGACCTCGGTCCGACCTCGATCCGTCTCGTCTGGGCGACGCTCTCCAGCATCCTCCAGGCCGCCGTCGAGGACCGTCGCCTCGGACGCAATCCATGTCGGTCCAGCACGGTTGGCCCTCCGGCCGCCACACCCGGCAGGGTCGAGGCGTGGCCACCCGAACGGGTGCTGGCGGTACGGGCGGCCCTGCCCGACCGCTACCAGCTCCTCCTTGTGATCGGAGCGGGCCTTGGACTCCGGCAAGGGGAGGCGCTCGGGCTTGCCCTGGAGGACATCGACTTCGCCAAGGAGGTTGTCCACGTCCGGCGGCAGGTCAAGATGGTGCGGGCGAGGCTGTGCTTCGCCCTCCCCAAGGGCCGCAAGGTTACGGGACGTGCCGCTGCCATCCAGCGTGGCTCGGGCCATCCAGCAGCACACGGAGCAGTTCGCGCCGATCCCGGTCACGCTGCCTTGGGACGACCCGACTCCTGCCGAGACGCCGGTTGAAGCCAAACACCGGCGGCCGAGGACCTACAGCCTCCTGGTGACGGGACGCGAGCGGAAGGCCGTCAACCGGAACTACTTTAACTCCTACGTGTGGAAGCCCGCTCTGGCCACGGCGGACGTGATCGCCCCGCTGGACGAGGTCAGCACCGACGGTGCCCGTGTGTGGGAGCCGTCCCGGGAGCACGGCTTCCACGCCCTGCGCCACTTCTACGCCTCCGAGGAACTGGAGGCTGGTGAATCGATCGTCTCCCTGGCACGCTGGCTGGGGCACTCCGACCCCGGGTTCACGCTGCGGAAGTACTCCCACTTCCTGCCCCGCGCCGGTACACGAGGCAGCGCCGCCATCGACGCGATCTTCGCGTAATTGTGGCCAGTCGGCAGAGTCTGTGGAACCTGGCTCGTAGCCCGCCGCAGGCCCAAAGTCCCAGAGAAGTCCCAGAGATGCCGCCGTACCCTTCCCTGACCCGCTAAGTAGCAGGTCAGACGGGGTGCGGCGGCATCCGCATATCAAATATCCCGGAAAATCTCGATCTGGGCGCCGATCGAGTTGAGGCGTTCCGCCAGGTCCTCGTAGCCCCGGTTGATGACGTACACGTTGCGCAGTACGGATGTGCCCTCCGCCGCCATCATGGCGAGGAGGACGACGACCGCCGGGCGGAGGGCCGGGGGGCACATCATCTCGGCCGAGCGCCAGCGGGTGGGGCCTTCGACGAGGACGCGGTGGGGGTCGAGGAGTTTGACGTCGGCGCCGAGGCGGTTGAGGTCGGTGAGGTAGATGGCGCGGTTGTCGTAGACCCAGTCGTGGATGAGGGTCTGGCCTTGGGCGAAGGCGGCGATGGCGGCGAAGAAGGGGACGTTGTCGATGTTGAGGCCGGGGAACGGCATGGGGTGGATCTTGTCGATGGGGGCCCGGAGTTTGGAGGGGCGGACGGTGAGGTCCAGGAGGCGGGTGCGGCCGTTGTTGGCGCGGTACTCGGGGCTGCGCTCGTGGTCGAGGCCCATTTCCTCCAGGACGGCCAGTTCGATCTCCATGAACTCGACGGGGACCCGGCGGATGGTCAGTTCCGATTCGGTGATCACCGCTGCGGCCAGCAGGCTCATGGCCTCGACCGGGTCCTCCGACGGCGCGTAGTCGACGTCGCGGTCGATGCGGGCCACGCCGTGGACGGTGAGGGTGGTGGTGCCGATGCCCTCGACCTTGACGCCGAGCTCCTCCAGGAAGAAGCAGAGGTCCTGGACCATGTAGTTGGAGCTGGCGTTGCGGATGACGGTGATGCCGTCGTGCCGGGCGGCGGCGAGGAGGGCGTTCTCGGTGACGGTGTCGCCGCGCTCGGTCAGGACGATGGCGCGGGTCGGGGAGACGCTGCGGTCGACCTTCGCGTGGTACGTGCCGTCGGTGGCGGTGATCTCCAGGCCGAAGTGGCGCAGCGCGGTCATGTGCGGCTGCACGGTACGGGTGCCGAGGTCGCAGCCGCCCGCGTAGGGGATGCCGAACTGGTCCATGCGGTGCAGCAGCGGGCCGAGGAACATGATGACGCTGCGGGTCCGCCGGGCGGCCTCGCGGTCCATCGATTCCAGGTCGAGGTCGGCCGGCGGGATGATCTCCAGGTCGTTGCCGTCGTTGATCCAGCGGGCGCGGACGCCGATGCTGCCGAGGACCTCCAGGATCCGGTAGACCTCCTCGATCCGGGCCACCCGTCGGAGGGTGGTGCGGCCGGCGTTGAGGAGGGTCGCGCAGAGGAGGGCCACGCAGGCGTTCTTGCTGGTCTTGACGTCGATCGCACCGGACAGCCGGCGCCCGCCGACCACTCGCAGGTGCATGGGTCCGGCGTAGCCGAGGGAGACGATCTCACTGTCCAGCGCTTCACCGATACGGGCGATCATATCAAGACTGATGTTCTGATTTCCTCGCTCGATGCGGTTCACCGCGCTCTGGCTGGTGCCGAGCGCGTCGGCGAGCTGTGACTGGGTCCAGCCGCGGTGCTGCCGGGCGTCACGAATGAGCTTGCCGATGCGGGAGAGGTAAGCGTCTGTCATGAGGTAGACGGTATCTCAGATATGAGATCTTTCGCGGGAGGGTGGCCTTGATCTATCGTTGTTCTATTGTCATGCGAACAAGTTGTGGACGTATCGGGGGCGCGCCCCCGTCGAGAGGTGGCCGGTGAACCTTCCCCTGCGCACCGCCGCGAGGCCCTGGCGTCCGGCCCTCGTCGCGCTGCCGTACCTCCTGGCGGCCGCCGTCTTCCTGGTGGTCTTCGACGGGCGCCGGAACCGGATGGCGGACCGGCTGGCCACCCACTTCGACGGCTCGGGCCGGGCGGACGGCTTCACCGCCAGGAGCGCCTTCCCCTACGAGGGCCTGGCCATCGTCCTCGCGCTCGCCGTCCTCTTCGCCGCCCTCTCCTTCTTCCTCGAACTGGAAGCGCTCTCCTGGCGCGTCCTCGCCGCGACCGCCTACGCCGTGGCCGCGCTGATCGCCTCGCTCTTCGTGTGGACCGTCCTCGGCAACGCGTCCGCCGACACCCCCGAGGAGGCCCGGCTCGGTCCCGGCACCCTCGCGACCGCCCTGCCGGCCACGCTTCTCGCGGGCGCCCTCGGCGTCGTGCTCGCAGGCCTCACCGCCCCGCGCCCCCGCCCGGTGGCCGCCCCCGCCCCCACCCGCCCCGCACCGCGCCTGGCGCTGGGCGCCACGGAAGGCGCGGTCTGGACGCGGTCCGTGGTCTCGCGCCCCCTGCTCGGCCTCGGCGGTGCCTTCGTCGTCGCCGGGGCCGGCTTCGCACTCGCCTCCGGCTGGGAAGCCGGTCTCGCTCTGGGTGCCGGCGGCATCCTGCTCCTCGCCCTGCCCGGCGCGCGCGTCACCGTCGACCGCCACGGCCTCACGGCCGCGCCCCTGTGGGCGCCCCGGCCCCGGCTGAGGATCGGCCTCGACCGCGTGGTGTCGGCCGAGAGCCGGCCCGTCGACGCCTTCCGCGAGTTCGGCGGCTGGGGGTACCGGGCGCGGTCCGGGCGCAGCGGGCTCGTGCTGCGCTCCGGCGACGCCCTGGTGATCCGGCTGACGACCGGCGGCGAGTTCGTCGTCACGGTCGACGACGCGGCGACCGCCGCCGCCCTGCTCAACACCCTCGCCGACCGGGCCCGCCCGCGCGCGGACGACGGGGGCTGAGGTGCTCGTCCGGCTCGACCACGGGGCGCCCGTGCCCCTCGGCGACCAGATCGCCGCGTCCGTCCGCGCCGCGGTCGCCGACGGCTCGGTCCGTCCGGGGGAGCGGCTGCCCGCCGCCCGCGCCCTGGCCGACTCGCTCGGCGTCAACGTGCACACCGTGCTCCGCGGCTACCAGCGCCTGCGCGACGAGGGAATCATCGAACTCCGGCGCGGCCGGGGCGCGGTGGTCACCGCGGGCGACGCCGTCGCCGACCGCGCCCGGCTGCTCGCCGCCGCCGGCCGGCTCGTCAGCGAGGCCCGCTCCTCCGGCCTGGGGGACGAGGCCATCCTGGACCTCGTCCGCGTCAGTCTCGGGCCTGCCTGACTCGGGGACCGGGCAGGGAAGTTGACGGCCGTCGGGAAGGGACCGGGCCCTGCGGGGACGTCCGGGGCGTTCGTTCTTTCGTGCGGGACACTGGAAGCACAGGGCGACGGCGAGGGGAGCCGACGATGACCGAACGCAAGCCGCCGGGCATGGACTTCGAGACCTGGGCCGACCGGCAGATCCGCGAGGCCGCCGCACGCGGCGAGTTCTCGGACCTCCCGGGTTTCGGCAAGCCGCTGCCCGCCCTCGATCGGCCCTACGACGACCTGTGGTGGGTCAAGGAGAAGATGCGGCGGGAGAACCTGTCGTTCCTGCCTCCCTCCCTCGTCCTCCGCAAGGAGGCGGAGGACGCCCACGCGGCGGCGCTCGCGGCGGGATCGGAACGCGAGGTCCGGCGCCTCGTCGCCGAGATCAACGAGAAGATCGCCGCGGCGCTGCGCAGGCCGCCCGAGGGCCCGCCGCTCCGCCTCGCGCCGTTCGACGTGGAGGACGTCGTCCGCGCCTGGCGCGAAGCGCTGCGCGGCCGGCTGCGGGAAACGGGGTGACGCGGGAGGGGTGGGAAGGGTAGGGCGGCGGTATGGGGGGCGGGGGCGCGGACGGCGAGACCCCGCCCGCCCCCTCACTCAGCCCTCGTTCACCTCACCCTTCACCCCACCCGTCACCCACCCGGCCGTACGCCACCGCCGGATCCCGGGGTTCCGCCCGGCCGTCCCCTTTGCGATGATCGATTCCGGCGCCCCGCGGCTTCCCGCCGGGAAAAGCCGGGCGGGCGCGCCCGGGAAAGTCAGGAGCACCGGCCGTGACCACGCCCCCCGACGACGCCGCCGACGACGTCCCGCGCTGGATGCTCGTCGTCTCGGCGACGGCCGACCTGCTGCTCGGCCTGCTGAGGCCCGTGACCCACGGCGGCAAGGACCGGCCGGTCGAGGGTGACGGCGACTGACCGGGTCCGTGACTGATCGGGTCCGCGACTGACCGGGCCCGCGACTGACCGGGCCCGCGACTGACGGGGCCCGCGACCGGCCGGGTCCGCCGCGCCCGCCGTGAGGGCCCCGGACCTCGTCCGCTCCTCCGGGCATGACCGATCCCCGGCGATGTACTAGAGTTATCTCGACATCGAGATATATGCCGAGAGAGGCGTACCGCTGTCGCGCCACCAAGGAACACTAAGGCATGCCTAAGTTAGGGCAACCTTAGCGGACCGGCGCGACGTTGTCGCGGCAGGATGGCCGCAGTACGCGCATTCATGCACATGAAGGAGACTGTCGTGTCGGCGAACAGCTTCGACGCCCGCAGCACGCTGCAGGTGGGCGACGAGTCGTACGAGATCTTCCGGCTGGACAAGGTCGAGGGCTCCGCTCGCCTTCCCTACAGCCTCAAGGTGCTGCTGGAGAACCTGCTCCGCACCGAGGACGGCGCCAACATCACCGCCGACCACATCCGCGCGCTGGGCGACTGGGACTCGCAGGCCCAGCCCAGCCAGGAGATCCAGTTCACGCCGGCCCGCGTGATCATGCAGGACTTCACCGGCGTCCCCTGCGTCGTCGACCTCGCCACCATGCGCGAGGCCGTCAAGGAGCTCGGCGGCGACCCGGCGAAGGTCAACCCGCTCTCCCCGGCCGAGCTGGTCATCGACCACTCCGTCATCGCCGACAAGTTCGGCACGAAGGACGCCTTCGGCCAGAACGTCGAGCTGGAGTACGGCCGCAACAAGGAGCGCTACCAGTTCCTGCGCTGGGGCCAGACCGCCTTCGACGACTTCAAGGTCGTCCCCCCGGGCACCGGCATCGTCCACCAGGTGAACATCGAGCACCTCGCGCGTACGGTCATGGTCCGCAACGGCCAGGCCTACCCCGACACCCTCGTCGGCACCGACTCGCACACCACCATGGTCAACGGCCTCGGCGTCCTCGGCTGGGGCGTCGGCGGCATCGAGGCCGAGGCCGCGATGCTCGGCCAGCCGGTCTCGATGCTCATCCCGCGCGTCGTCGGCTTCAAGCTGACCGGCGAGCTGCCGGCCGGCACCACCGCCACCGACCTCGTCCTCACGATCACCGAGATGCTGCGCAAGCACGGCGTCGTCGGCAAGTTCGTCGAGTTCTACGGCGAGGGTGTGGCCGCCACGTCGCTGGCCAACCGCGCCACCATCGGCAACATGTCGCCGGAGTTCGGCTCCACCGCCGCGATCTTCCCGATCGACGGCGAGACCCTGAAGTACCTCAAGCTCACCGGCCGCTCCGAGCAGCAGGTCGCGCTCGTCGAGGCGTACGCCAAGGAGCAGGGCCTCTGGCTCGACCCGGCCGCCGAGCCCGACTTCTCCGAGAAGCTCGAGCTCGACCTGTCGACCGTCGTCCCCTCGATCGCCGGCCCGAAGCGCCCGCAGGACCGCATCGTCCTCGCGAACGCCGCCGCGCAGTTCGCCCAGGACGTCCGCAACTACGTCGACGACGTCGACGAGGCGGGCAAGGAGTCCTTCCCGGCCTCCGACGCCCCCGCCCTCTCCACCGGCGCCCCGTCGAAGCCGGTCACCGTGACCGCCCCCGACGGCTCGACGTACGAGATCGACCACGGCGCCGTCACCGTCGCCGCGATCACCTCCTGCACCAACACCTCCAACCCGTACGTCATGGTCGCCGCCGCGCTCGTCGCGAAGAAGGCCGTGGAGAAGGGCCTGACCCGCAAGCCGTGGGTCAAGACCACCCTCGCCCCGGGTTCCAAGGTCGTCACCGACTACTTCGACAAGGCGGGCCTGACCCCGTACCTCGACAAGGTCGGCTTCAACCTCGTCGGTTACGGCTGCACCACCTGCATCGGCAACTCCGGCCCGCTGCCGGAGGAGGTCTCCAAGGCCGTCAACGACCACGACCTCGCCGTCACCTCGGTGCTCTCCGGCAACCGCAACTTCGAGGGCCGGATCAACCCCGACGTCAAGATGAACTACCTGGCGTCGCCGCCGCTGGTCGTCGCCTACGCGATCGCCGGTTCGATGAAGGTCGACATCACCAAGGACGCCCTGGGCACCGACCAGGACGGCAACCCGGTCTACCTGAAGGACATCTGGCCCTCCGAGGCCGAGGTGAACGACGTCGTCGCCAACGCCATCGGCGAGGACATGTTCAACAAGTCCTACCAGGACGTCTTCGCGGGCGACGCCCAGTGGCAGGCCCTGCCCATCCCGACCGGCAACACCTTCGAGTGGGACGCCGAGTCCACCTACGTCCGGAAGCCCCCGTACTTCGAGGGCATGACGATGGAGACCACCCCGGTCACCGACATCGCCGGCGCCCGCGTCCTGGCCAAGCTGGGCGACTCGGTCACCACCGACCACATCTCCCCGGCCGGTGCGATCAAGGCCGACACCCCGGCCGGCAAGTACCTCACCGAGCACGGTGTCGAGCGTCGCGACTTCAACAGCTACGGCTCCCGCCGCGGCAACCACGAGGTCATGATCCGCGGTACGTTCGCCAACATCCGCCTGCGCAACCAGATCGCGCCGGGCACCGAGGGCGGCTTCACCCGCGACTTCACCCAGGACGGCGGTCCGGTGTCGTTCATCTACGACGCCTCCCGCAACTACATCGAGCAGGGCATCCCGCTCGTCGTCCTGGCCGGCAAGGAGTACGGCTCCGGCTCCTCCCGCGACTGGGCCGCCAAGGGCACCGCGCTCCTCGGCGTCAAGGCCGTCATCGCCGAGTCCTACGAGCGCATCCACCGCTCCAACCTCATCGGCATGGGCGTCCTCCCGCTCCAGTTCCCCGAGGGCGCCTCGGCCGAGTCCCTCGGCCTGACCGGCGAGGAGACCTTCTCCATCACCGGCGTCACCGAGCTCAACGACGGCACCACGCCGCGCACGGTCAAGGTCACCACCGACACCGGTGTGGAGTTCGACGCGGTCGTCCGCATCGACACCCCCGGTGAGGCGGACTACTACCGCAACGGCGGCATCATGCAGTACGTGCTGCGCTCGCTGATCCGCAAGTAAGCGGCAGGGCGCTTCGCGCCCGAGGGCCGCATCCCGTGTTCGCACGGGGTGCGGCCCTCGGTGTGTACAGGGCGGACGGTTATAGGGCGCCCATCCCGACGGCGCAGACGAACGAGGTCCAGCTTGCTCTCGTAAGGCAGATCGAGGCGCGCTCGGGAGCTTTGCTGTCGCGGACGCAAACGGCGCCGGGGACTTGGTCCGCCACTTCGACGCAGTTGCCGCCGGTTCCATCGGTGTAGGACGATGTGCGCCATTCCTCCGCGCATATGTCAGATACGGTGCCCATGCGTCGCCCAATCCTTCGCCACTGATTCGACCAGGGCCAAGGACGCTGCCGGGGAGAGCGCGTCAGCCCTGGCCAGATCGTATGACCGTTGGCAGTCGGCGACCAGGACAGGATCCTCCAGGAGCTGACCCGTGCCTCCGCCTTCGGTGTAGACGACAGGCGGGGTGTCGCTGAAGTCCAATAGTGACACCATCGAGTTCAAGAACGGGTGCGCCCCTGCGGTGAAGGGCATCACCTGGATGACGACATTGGGCAGGGTACGCATTACATTGGCGAGGTAATCTAGCTGCTCGCCCATGACCTTGGGGCCGCCGACGGCTACGCGCAGAGCCGCTTCGTGGATGATCGCCCAGTAAACGGGCGCGGACGGGCCTTCCAACAGTTTCGCCCGCTCCATTCGCGCTTGTACGAACCGCTCCACTACGTCGTGTGGGGTGAACCGCTGCGCAGCACGAATTACAGCCCGTGCGTACGCCTCGGTCTGCAATAGCCCCAGCACATACATCGACGAGATCTCGCTGATCGCTTGCGCCTGTTGCTCCAGCTCAGCAGCGTCTGCGAAGTAGTGGGCGACCTTGAATCTACGGGCGAGCTTGCACAGCCGTTGCAGGTGCTTGCCGGTGCCCAGGATCTCGTCGAACCGCTTCGACAGCTCCAACTGCGGGATGCGGAGAGCCGACTCGAACTGGCCGATGTACGAACCCGAGCAGAACGCACGCGTTCCGAGGCCGGTCTGCGACAGACCGGCCTCGTTACGTAGGCGCTCCAGCTCGGAGCCGTAGAACGCACGCGGGTTGGCGTACGGGTCCTTGTACTTGGTCGCGCTCACGCGCCCAGGGTAGCCACGCGGGTCGCTGGGTCAGATGAGTTCCGCGGAGCGTCACTCAGAAGAGCAACCGGTACTGGTTCCAGCCCGACTTCCCCATCAGCGCACGGGACTTGAACGGCGCCGATGCCCGTCCCGTCCCCTTGTACAGCCACAGCGCGCCCTTCCCGTCCCGGGCGAGCAGGTCCGGGTGGCCGTCGAGGTCGACGTCGCCGGTGCCGAGGAGGTGGTTGTACTGGTTCCAGCCGTCGCCTATCCGGGTGCGGGCCTTGAAGGGGTGGGCCGTGTCGCCGGTGCCCTTGTACAGCCAGAGGGTGCCCTTGCGGTCGCGGGCGACGACGTCCGTCTTCCCGTCGCCGGTGAGGTCCCCGCGGCCGGTGATCGACGTGTACTGGCCCCAGCCGGGGCCCACCTTCTTGCGGCCGGAGAGGGAGCCGTCGGCCTTGGCCAGGTAGAGCCAGAGCACGCCCGCGCGGTCGCGGACGAGGATGTCGGACTGCTTCGAGCCGCCGAGGGTGCCGGGGGAGAAGAAGCTGTCGTACTGACCCCAGTCGGTGGCGACCGCCCGCCAGTCCTTCCTGGTCAGGTAACTCACCTCGTCGCGCCCGTCGAGGATGTACGTGCCCTCCGCGAACCCGTCGCGGTCGTGGTCGACCGCGGTCGCGCCCTTGAACGCGTTCCAGTCGCCGTCGACGGTCTTGCGCGGCCCCAGCCCGCCCTTGCCGTCGGGCACGTAGAAGTAGTAGCCGCCGTCGCGGTGGACCGCCTGGACGGGCAGGAAGGGCGCGTCCGGCGACACCCGGGCGCCGGCCCCCGCCGGAGCCGCCAGGGCGGCCGGCGGCCGTACCGACGGGACGGCGCCCGGGCCGGGGGCCGCCGACGCCGTGCCGGCGGTGACGGCGGCCAGGGCGACGGTGGTCGCGGCGGCGAGGGCGCGCGACAGGGTGCGGCTACGGGAACGGCCGGGAGCGTGGGGCACGTAGGACTCCGTACGTAGGCGTAGGGGAACGGCACGAGGGAGGTACCGCGTGCGTACGTATCCCGCCGCGCCCCCCGCGTGATCAGTGATGCTGCCACACCGCCCCGGAGGCCCCGGAGTTGAGGTCCTCTTTCGGTCCGTCAGGCCCGCGCGTACTCCCCGAGGGACGGTTCCAGCAGGTCGAACGCGCGGGCCGCCTCCGCTCCCACGATTGCGGCGACCTCCGGGTTGGCGCGCCCGGCCAGGGTGAGGTCCTGGATGCGGCCGAAGAGAACCCGGTGCACACCGCCGAGCATCGCGGCGGCGGCACGCGGCGTGACGTCGTCCGCCGGCGCGCCCGTCGCCTCGGCCAGGGCGGTGGCCAGGGCGTCCTCGCGCCGGTCGTGCAGGCCGCGCAGGCAGGTGGAGAGGGTGGGGCTCTCGGCGATCATGCGGCTGAAGTCCGGTCCCGCGAACCCCGCGACGGGGTCCTGCTCCTCGACGGCCGTCAGGAAGGAGCGCCGGAGCGCCGCGAGGGCGGACTCGCCGGGCGCGCGGGCGGCGACGGTCCGGGCGAGCCCCTGGACGAACTCGTCCTGGTGGTCCAGCGCCATGTCCTCCTTGCGCGGGAAGTAGTTGGTCACCGTTTTCTTGGCGACGCGCGCCGCGTCGGCGATCTCGGCGATGGTGGTGCGTTCGAAACCCTGCTCGATGAAGAGCCTGGTCGCGTGGTCGGAGATCAGTCGGCGCGTCTCGCGCTTCTTGGTCTCGCGAAGGCCGGTGGGCAAGGTGCCCGGCTCCGCGGTCGGGTACGAGTCCATGAGCGAACTTTACCTCCGGGCTATGTTTACGTCGGCACCCCAAGGGTATCGACATAAAGTTGCCACGGGTGTAAGTTTAATACCGAGGTAAGAGCCGAGCTGTCTGACGGAGGATCCTTGTCCCTCACCACCACGCCGTCGTCCACCCCCTCGACCCCGCCCCCGTTCCTCTTCGACGCCGGGGCGGAGTTCGACCGCCAGGTGCGCAACCTTGTGGACCGCGACTATCCGGCCCTCGCCGGCCTCGGCGTCGAAAAGTTCGCGGCCCTCGTCGCTCCGCTGCGTGCCGAGGCCGTCGCGCCGGCCGGCGGACCGGACGAAGCCGCCGCGCCCTACGACGTGGAAGCCGGGCGCGTACCGTTCCTGCTGGTGATCGCCCGGGACGTGGTGCCGGTCGAGGAGACGATGCCCCGCACCACCCTGCACGGCGGGCGCCTGTCGGGGTTCGTCGACCGCTCCTTCGAACCGGGGGCGCTGGAACGGTTCGTCGCGACCGAGGAGACCGGAGCCGGCGGACTGTCCGCGTACCTGCTGTACGGGGTGGAGCGCGGCGAGGAGTTCTGCGGCGCGGTGCCCGAGACGGCCATGGCCGCCATCGCCGGGCGCGGTCGGACCCTGCTCACCATCGAGGAGGGGATCGCGCTGATCACGCACTTCCCGGAGGTGCTGGTCAAGAACAAGTGCTTCTCGCTGGGCGGTTCCCGCTGCGGCGACCGGCGCGTCCCGGCGATCTGGATCAGCAAGAAGTCGCCCAAGCTGGGATGGTGCTGGGCCGGAAACCCGCACACGTGGCTCGGCATGGCCTCGGCGGCCGGGCGGCGCACCGCGGCGGCGGGGTCCTGAACGCGCCTGTGGCGCCCCTCCGTCCGGAGGGGCGCCACAGGGCCGAGCCGAGGGTGGATCAGAACATCAGGCGGTACTGGCCGAAGCCCGTGCCGACCTTCACCGCGGGCTTGAAGGGCGCGTTCTGCTTGCCGGTGCCCTTGTGCAGCCACAGGACGCCGGACTTGTCGCGCGCCAGCAGGTCGGCGCGGCCGTCGCCGTCCACGTCGCCGGTGCCGACCAGCAGGTTGAACTTGTTCCAGCCGCCGCCGACCTTGGTGCGGCCCGCGAAAGGCTTCTTCAGGTCGCCGGTGCCCTTGTAGAGCCACAGCGTGCCGGACTTGTCGCGGGCGACGATGTCCGTCTTGCCGTCACCGGTCAGGTCGCCGCGGCCGGCGATCTGGGTGAACTGGCCCCAGCCGCCGCCGACCTTCTTGCGGGCGGACAGCTTGCCGATGATGTCGGCCTGGTAGACCCACAGCACGCCCGACTTGTCGCGGCCCAGGACGTCACTGTCGGCCGAACCGCCCAGGTTGCCCGGGGAGAAGACGGTGTCGTACATGCTCCAGCCGGTGCCGACGCGCTGGGTGAAGCCCTTGTCCGCGAACCAGGCCTCGTTGTTCTTCTGGACGTAGTAGTGGCCGTCGCCCTCGCCGAAGCGGTCGTGGCGCTGGGTGGCCAGCCGCATCTGCTTCCAGGCGTTGCGGGAGGCGGTGGTGTTGTGGCCCGCCTTGCGGGAGGTCAGGCCGCCCTTGCCGTTGGGCTGGTACGAGTAGTAGTCGCCCTTGTCGTCGATGGCGTTCAGCACCAGGAAGGGCGCCGCGCCGCTCGGGTCGGCGACGGTCGTCTTGGCGGCCGTGGCCTGGGGCGCGAGCTTGCCCGCCGCGGGGGCGGCCGGGCCGTCGGCCAGCGCCGTGCCGGCGGTGCCGGCCACGAGGGCGGCGGCGATGGCCGTCGTGACGACGCGGGGGAGTGCGCGACCGCCGGAACGGCGACCGGAGGTGTGGGTCACAAAAAGCTCCATACGGAAAACAGGAACAATCCGAAGAAAGGGAAAGTGTCTCAGAAGACCAGGTGGTACTGGTTCCAGCCCGACGCGGCGAGCTTCACCCGGGACTGGTAGGGCGACGACGCCTTGCCGGTGCCCTTGTAGAGCCACAGCGCGCCCTTGCCGTCCACGGCGAGCAGGTCGGCGTGGCCGTCGAGGTTCACGTCGCCGGTCGCGGCCAGCTTGGTGTACTGGTTCCAGCCGCCACCGATCCTTGTCCGGGCGGCGAAGGGCTTGCCGATGTCGCCGGTGCCCTTGTAGAGCCACAGCGTGCCGGACTTGTCGCGGGCGACGATGTCCGTCCTGCCGTCACCCGTCAGGTCGCCGCGGCCGGTGATCGCGCTGAACTGGCCCCAGCCGCCGCCGACCCGCTTGCGCGGGGCGAGCTTGGCGTAGTCGCGGCCGGACGTGCCGTTGGCCTGGTGGACCCAGAGGACACCCTGCTTGTCGCGGGTGAGGAGGTCGGAACCACGGGTTCCGCCGAGTTCGCCCGGGGTGAAGAAGGTGTCATAGCCGCCGAAGCCGCCGGCGAGCCGGACGGGACCGGCTTTCGGGGTGTAGTAGCCCATCTCGCCGTCGCCCAGCAGGATATAGAAGCCCTCGGCGATGCCGTTGCGGTCGTGGTCGAAGTACGTCGCTGCCTTGAACTGCGACCAGTCCTTGCCCTTGGACGTTCCTATCGACCGCAGGCCGCCCTTGCCGTCCGGTACGAAGGAGCGGACGACGGACGTGCCGACGCCGGTCACGGGCAGCAGCGGCGCGGCCCCCGTCGGCCCCTTGGCGGTGGCGATCGAGGGGGCGGCGATCGAGGGAGCGGCCTCCGCGATCGGTGCGCCCTTGAGGGCGGAGGGGAACTGCCCGGCGGGGCCGTCCGCCAGTGCGGTGCCGGCGGTGGCGCCGACGAGGGTGACGGCGATGGCCGTCGTGACGAGGCGCGGCAGAGCGCGCCCCTTGCGGCCGGAATTGGTGGCCACTTGGGTCTCCCGGAGAAGGAAAGAATGCACAGAAATGGAAGTCCGGCGGAGCCGGGGGACGGGCCGTGCCCCGTGGTGGCGGCACGGCCCGGTGGTGTCACCGCACAGCGGCGGGTCAGTACACCAGGCGGTACTGGTTCCAGCCCGACGTGCCGATCTTCACTGGGGACTTGAAGGGTGCGGCGGCCTTGCCGGTGCCCTTGTAGAGCCACAGGGCGCCCTTGCCGTCGACGGCCAGCAGGTCGCTGTGACCGTCGCCGTTCAGGTCGCCGTTGGAGAAGACCTTGGTGTACTTGTTCCAGCCGCCGCCGATCCGGGTGCGGGCCTCGAAGGGCTTGTCCGCCTTGCCGGTGCCCTTGTGCAGCCAGAGGACGCCGTTCTTGTCCTTGGCGACGATGTCGGCCTTGCCGTCACCGGTGAGGTCGCCGCGGCCCGCGAGGTCGGTGTACTGGCCCCACTCCTTGCCGGTGATCAGGTGCCGGCCGGAGAAGGTGCCGTCCTCCTTGACGGTGTACAGCGACAGGTGGCCGCTCTTGCTGCGGGCCAGCAGGTCGGACTGCCGGGAGCCGGCGAGGTTGCCCGGCGACAGGATGATGTCGTTGTAGTGGCCGAAGCCCGGCACGACGTTGCGGGCGCGGCCCGCGAGGCCGATGAACTTCAGGTCGCCGCGCTCGACGTAGTAGTTGCCGTCCTGGCGGCCGTCCGCGTCCCGGTCGACCCAGGTGGCCTGTGTGATGCCGCCGAACGTGGCGCCACTGGCCTGGCGCGGCTTCAGGCCGCCCTTGCCGTCGGCCTGATAAAGGTAGAAGTTGTCGCCCTTCTTGGCGACGGCGCCGATCGGGAAGACCGGCGCGGAAGCGCTCGGCTTCTTGGCGGCGAGCTGCGCGCCGGTGGTGTGCGCGGCGGCCACCCCGGCCGTCCCCCCGACCAGGGCCACGGCGACGGCGGCCGTGACGAGACGCGAGAGACCGCGTCCGGAAATCTGCGACGTGCGAGAAACGCGCGAAACAGTAGTCATGGAAAGTTCCCCCCAAACCATGAAAAAAGGTGTGCAGTGCCGCCCGCCGTGCACGGAGAGCAGCACTGGATCTTCACAGACTCTACACAGGCTTCCCGGCCCCAACTACCGCTGGGGCGACCCCAACAGCTCCATCTCGGCCAAGGTTGCCTCGCCACCGACGACTCTCAGCCGGTAGTGGCGGTAGGTGACCGGGGCCCGCAGAGAGAACACGCGGGTTTGCCGGTCCCATGTGAAGGACTGTCCCTCGCGCTGATCGGTTCCACTCCAGTCGCGTCCGTTGTCGGAACCTTCGAGCACCCAGGAGCGCGGCGCCCGGGCGCGGTCGGCGGAGGTCAGGGTGTACGACGTCACGCGGGAGCCCGCGGCCACCTCCACGGGGACGGTGGTGACGGTGGCGGCGGTGCGGGAGGTGTTGTCGGTGAGGGCGGAGCCGTCCGGGACGGAGACGTCGGACAGCGGGGCCGGCACCTTGTCGTCCTTGCTGATCGAGGTGGGCCCGGCGCCCGCGCCGGAGGCCCAGGTCGACGGCGCGGGCCCCATGGCGAACTCCAGCGTGGCGCCCTGCGCCACGACGGAGTGCGGCAGGGCGGTGGAGTTCCACGGCTTGCCGTTCACGGTCAGCCCCTGGACGTAGACGTTCCGCGCGCTGTTGCGCGGCGCCTTGACCACCAGGTCGCGGCCGTTCTCCAGGTGCACGGTCGCCTTGGTGAACAGCGGCGACCCGATCGCGTACTCGCCCTGTCCCATCACCAGCGGGTAGAAGCCGAGCGCGCTGAAGACGTACCAGGCGGACATCTCCCCGTTGTCCTCGTCCCCCGGGTAGCCCTGGCCGATCTCGCTGCCCAGGTAGAGGCGGGAGAGCACCTCGCGCACCTTCGCCTGCGTCTTCCACGGCTGCCCGGCCGCGTCGTAGAGGTAGGCGATGTGGTGCGACGGCTGGTTGCTGTGCCCGTACATGCCCATGCGGACGTCCCTGGCCTCGGTCATCTCGTGGATGACCCCGCCATACGAGCCGGCGAACGCCGGGTCGCCGGTCTCCGGGGTGGCGAAGTAGGCGTCCAGCTTCTTCGCCAGCCCGGACCGCCCGCCGTACAGCGCGGCGAGGCCGCGGGTGTCCTGGGGAGCGGTGAAGGCGAAGTTCCAGCCGTTGGTCTCGGTGTAGTCGTGGCCCCAGACGCGCGGGTCGTACGCCTCGGGCGACAGCCGCCAGGAGCCGTCCTCGTTCCGGCCCTGGAAGAAGCCGACCCGCCGGTCGAACAGCTTGACGTAGTCGCGGGCGCGGTTGAGGAAGTACTCCGACTCCTCGCGGTAGCGCTCCTTGTGCGTCTTCGCGTAGAGGGCCTGGCCCATCCGCGCCAGCCCGAAGTCGTTGAGGTAGCCGTCCAGCGCCCAGGACATGCCCTCGTGCGTCCTCGTGCTCGTCCAGCCGAGGAACACGGAGGTGTCCATGCCCTTGCGGCCGGTGCCGGGGTCGGTCGGCGCCACCGTCGCGTTCTTCAGCGCCGCCTCGTACGCGGCCTCGGCGTCGAAGCGGACGCCCTTCGCGTGGGCGTCGGCGAAGGCGATGTCGGAGCTGGTGCCCGTCATCAGGTCGGCGTAGCCGGGGGAGGACCAGCGCGAGACCCAGCCGCCGTCCTTGAACTGCTGCACGAAGCCGTCCACCATCCGCCCGGCCTGCCCGGGGGACAGCAGGGAGTACGCGGGCCAGGTGGTGCGGTAGGTGTCCCAGAAGCCGTTGTTGACGTAGACCCGGCCGTCCACGATCCGGGCGCCGGTACGGGTCGGGGTGGACGCGCCGGTGGGCGGGGAGAACGGGCTGGCGTAGCGATACCGGGGGCGTTCGGCGGAACCGGTGTTCTCGGAGCCGGAGTTGGGATACAGGAAGAGGCGGTAGAGGCCCGAGTAGAGGGTGGTGAGCTGGTCGGCGGTCGCGCCCTCCACCTCCACCCGGCCCAGCAGGGCGTCCCAGGCGTCCCGGGCCCGGTCGTGGACGCGGGTGTACGGCGTCCCGGCCGGGATCTCCTGCTCCAGGTTGGCCCTGGCCTGGTCGGTGCCGATGAGGGAGGTGGCGATCCGCAGGGTCACCGTGCGGTCGGCACCCGGCCGGAACCGCAGATAGCCGGTGACGTCGCTCGCGTCCCCCGGGCCGCCGCGCCGGAGCTTCCCGCCGCCGGTCACCGGCGCGTCGAAGACCCCGTACACGTACAGCCGGCCGGCCCCCACCGACAGCCCGCTCTTGACGTCCGACCAGCCGGTGAACGTCCCGTGCGCGGTGTCCAGCGTCAGGCCGCCCGCGTTGGTGACGTTGTCAAGGATGACGGCGGCGTTTTCGACGGATCCACCCGGTTCACCCGGGAAGGTGAATCGCATCATCGCGGCGTGGTCGGTGGGCACGATGTCGGTCTTCAGCCCGTTGTCGAAGGTGACGCCGTAATGGTGCGGCGTGGCCGTCTCGCGGGAGTGGTGGAAGGGGAGGGCACGGGCGGTGCGCGAGGCGTCGGGGGTACCGGCCGCGACCGAGGGCATCACCTGGAAGGTCTGCCGGTCGCCCATCCAGGGGCTGGGCTCATGGCTCGCCGAGAACGCCTGGAGGGTGGGCAGGTTGTCCTTGTTGTTGGCCGCCGCGTACCGGTAGAGCCAGCTCGTGGAGCCCGCGTCGGTCACGGGCGTCCAGAAGGTGAAGCCGTGCGGGACGGCGGTGGCGGGGAAGGTGTTGCCGCGCGAGAAGGAGGAGCTGGAGAGGGTGCCGCGGGTGGTGAGGGCGCGGTCCGCGGGGTGGGCCGGGGTCTTCTCCTCGGGCGCGGGGGCCAGGGACACGTCGTCGATCCAGCCCCGGAAGGGCGCGGGGCCGGCGGGGGCGTCGTAGGCGACGAGGACGCGCGCCACGGTCTTCCCGGCGGCGACGCGGCCGATCGCCGCCTCCTTGTTGTTCCACTGGTTCACGTACAGCGTCTTGGAGTCCGCCTGGCCGCGCGGGGTCAGCGGTGCGCCGTGCTGGTCCCGGGCGTCCAGTTGGCTGAGGTAGGTGCCGTCGCTGAAGGCGAGGTCGAGGGAGACGTGGGTGGCGGGGTAGCGGGCGTCGCGTTCGGCCATGGCGGGGAAGATCTTGTACGCCAGTCGGGTGCGCGCGGTCACCCGCACGTTGACGGCGAAGACCTTGTTGTACGCGTAGGCACGGCCCTTGGCGCGGTGGGTGCCGCCGTAGCGGAGGGCGTGGGTGCCGGTGAAGCCGGCGCGGGCCTTGGCCGTGGGGGAGGCGGCCGGGCCGGTGTCGGGGTACGTGCGCATGGCCGGGGGCGGCGGGGTCGCGGGGTCCGCCGTGGCGAGCTGCACTTCGGCGAGCTGGGTGAGCTCGTCCCCGGCGTTGCCGGTGATGTCGAGGCGGAAGTGGCGGTAGGCGGCGCCGGCGGTGACGGTGAACTGCCGGGTCTGGAGCCGCTTTTCGAAGTCCTCGCCCCGGCGGCTGTCGAGGGTCGTCCAGGTCTTGCCGTCCACCGAGCCGCGGAGGGTCCAGTCCCGGGGGTCCCGGCCGGGTGCGTCGTTGGCGGAGGTGAGGGCGTACCGGGCGACGGCGACCGGCTCGGAGAGGTCGAATTCCAGCCAGGCCGTCCGCTGCCGGACCAGCCACTTGCTGGTGGGCTCGCCGTCGACCAGGTTCTCCTTGATCTCCCCGCCCTCGGCGTTCTCGCCGCTGGCCCGGACGGCCGTCACCTTGTCGGTGGCGTTGCCGGGGAGACCCTGGCCGTCACCGCCGTCGACCCCGGACGACCGCGCCCGGCCGTCCGGGCCGGTCTCGGGGGCGTTGCGCCAGTCGGGGCGGGGTTCGCCCGGCTCGAAGGAGGAGGCGAAGCTTTCCGCGGCCCTTCCCTTGCCCCTGCCTCCCGCTCCGGCGCCTACCCCGGCCGGTGCTCCGGCGCCGTCCTCGGCCGGTGCTCCGGCCCCTTCCCCGGCCGCCGCGCCCGGGGCCCTCCCGGCGGGCGCCGTCGCGGCGCCGGAAGGGGCGATCTGAGGGGCCGTCACCAGTATGGCGGCCACGAGAACGGCCGCGGGACGGGCGAGCGCCCGCCGGCGACGTCTGAGTCTCTGTCTCATCCCTTGCCTCTCCCGAAGGCAGACAACGTTGTCACCCGGATCGCGCTCTGTTAAGTAGGGCGTGAGGCTCCAGTGGTGTCAAGGGTCCCGGGGCTGGTGTCGCCCGGTGTCGGAGAGGTCTCAACTCGGGAAAGACTGACGGCCAAAAGCGCTTCCGATCTTGCCCAGTTGGTGAGAAGTGGACTATACCTGTCGCGTCCGGGGCGACCCAGCGTCGCCGTGGCGGAACCGGGGGACACCGGGGCCCATCGAGGGAGCGAGCCGACGGCTCCGCCCGGGCGCCTCCTCCGGCGCACACCCAGCACGCCCAGCTTCGACCGATCCGCGGTGTCGTGCCCTTCGTCCAGCCGATTGCACAGGGGAGACCGCCACACCGCCTGAGTCCTGGAGAAGGCGAGGACTTGAGCATGGGATCCACCTCGGAATTCAACCGGCGCGACCTGATCAAACGCGCGGCGGCGCTCGGCCTGTTCGCCGTCCCGGCGATGAGCGCGCTCAGCGCGTGCGCGACCGGGGACGACGGCGACGACGCCAAGCCCGACAAGCCGGCCGGCAGCGGCGGCGGCGCGGGCGAGATGAAGCCGCTGAAGGTCAACGCCTCGGCCCCGCTCGACGTGGTCATCTTCGACGGCGGCTTCGGCCAGCAGTACGCCAAGGACGCCGAGGCCGAATACAAGAAGGCGTACCCGCAGGCCGAGATCAAGCACACCGGCACCCAGGACATCGCCCCGCAGATCCAGCCCCGGTTCAACGGCGGCACCCCGCCCGACCTCATCGACAACTCCGGCGCCAAGCAGATGGACCTGGGCACCCTCGTCGGCCTCAAGCAGCTCACCGACCTCAACGCCCTGCTCGACGCGCCGTCCCTCGACGACCCCAAGAAGAAGGTGCGGGACACCCTCCGCCCGGGCGTCGTCGAGATGGGCCAGTTCGACGGCGACGAGGTGTGGGTCTTCTACTACGCCTACACCGTCTACGGCGTCTGGTACTCGAAGACCAACCTGGAGAAGCTCGACGCCCAGTACCCGGAGACCTGGGACGAGATGCTCAAGGTCTGCGAGAAGGCGAAGAAGAAGGGCATCGCCGGCTGGACGTACGCGGGCCAGCACCCGTACTACCTCCCGTTCAGCCTCTACCCGTTCATCGCCAAGATCGGCGGCACCGAGGTGCTGGACCGCATCGACAACCTGGAGCCGGACGCCTGGAAGCACCCGGCCGTCAAGGCCGCCTTCGAGGCGTACTACGAGCTCTACAAGAAGGGCTACATCCTCCAGGGCACCCCCGGCCTCGACCACATCCAGTCGCAGACGGCCTGGAACGAGGGCAAGGCGCTGTTCATCCCGAACGGCTCCTGGGTGGAGAACGAGTCCAAGAAGATGACGCCGAAGGATTTCCGGATGGCGGTCGGCGCGCCCTCCAGCCTGGACAAGAACGACAAGATGCCGTTCGGCACCCTTTGGGCGTCCGGCGGCGAGCCGTTCATCGTGCCGAAGAACGCCAGGAACGCCCAGGGCGGCATGGAGCTGCTGCGGATCATGCTGGGCAAGAAGTCCACGCAGAACTTCATCAAGGCGGTCTCCTCCCTCACCTCCCTCAACGGCGGCACCGAGGGCCTCACCCTGCCGCCCGGTCTGGCCTCCTCCCAGGAGGCGCTGAGCAAGGCCGGCCGGAACGTGGTCAATCCCCGGATCCAGGACTGGTACGTCTCGCTCCAGAAGGAGAAGATCGGCAAGGCCGCGCTCGGCGAGATGATGGCCGGCCGGCTCACCCCGGACGAGGCCATCAAGAAGATCCAGAAGTTCACCGACGAGACCCGCAAGGACGACTCCGTCAAGAAGTACAAGCACAAGTAGCCCGTCCCGCAACGACGGCACCCGTCACGGAAGATCGGGGTCCGAGGTCATGCAGCACGGTAAGTACCGTTTCATCGCCGGGTTCCTGCTCGTCCCCCTGGCGATCTACGGGGTCTTCGTCGTCTCGCCGTTCGTCCAGGCCATCTACTACTCGTTCACCAACTGGACCGGCCTGAGTTCGAAGTTCAAGGTGACGGGGCTGAAGAACTACCAGCGCCTCTGGGACGACGAGCTGTTCTGGAAGGCCCTGGGACACAACGTCCTGCTGCTGCTCCTGCTGCCGCTGCTGACGCTCGGACTCGGTCTGTTCTTCGCCTTCATGCTCAACGTCGGCGGCCGCCGACGGAAGAACGCGGCGGTGGCCGGCGTCCGGGGCTCGGGCTTCTACAAGATCGTGTACTTCTTCCCGCAGGTGCTGTCGATCGCCATCGTGGCCCTGCTGTTCAAGTTCGCCTACAACCCCAACAGCGGGGCGATCAACTCCTTCCTGGACGCGATCGGCCTCGACTCCGTCCACCCCGACTGGCTGGGCGACCCCAAGCTGGCGCTGTGGTGCGTGATGGCGGTGATGGTCTGGAGCAACGTCGGCTTCTACGTGGTGCTGTTCTCCGCCGGGATGAGCGCCATCCCCAAGGACTTCTACGAGGCCGCGCTGCTGGACGGCGCCAACCGCGTCCAGACCTTCTTCCGGATCACGCTGCCGCTGCTCTGGGACACCGTCCAGACCGGCTGGGTCTACATGGGCATCATGGCCCTGGACGGCTTCGCGGTCGTCCAGATCATGATGGACGGGCCGGGCCCGGACTACTCGACCGAGCTGCTCACCTACTACCTCTACACCAAGGCGTTCACCGACGGGCAGGCCGGCTACGCGACGGCCCTGGGCGTCGCGCTGCTCATCGTCACCATGGTCTTCGCCGGCATCGTGATGAAGCTCGGCCGGCGCGAACGGCTGGAGTACTGATGCCCGGAGCGCTGATGCCGGCCGGGACACCGATGCCCGGGCCCGTCCCCACGCGGGTGACGCCGACCGTCCGTCCGCACTACCACCCGGGGGTGGCACCGTGACCGTGCAAGCCGAGCCGTCGGACCGCCCGGACACCCCCGCTCCGGCCGCCCCGCCGGAGGGGCGGGCGCGGGGCGGGAGGAGCGAGCGCGAGGGCGGCGTCCTGAACGTCTTCTCGCACGGCGTCCTCGTCATCTGGGGCCTGATGGTCACCCTGCCGCTGCTCTGGGCGGTGATGAGCGCCTTCAAGACCGACCGGGAGATCTTCTCCTCGCCCTGGTCGCTGCCGAAGAGCCCGGACTTCGGGGCCTGGAGCCGCGCCTGGTCCCAGGCCCATATGAGCGAGTACTTCCTCAACTCGATCGTGGTGGTGGCCGGTTCGCTGTTCGGCACCATGCTGCTGGGCTCCATGGCGGCCTATGTGCTGGCCCGCTTCGACTTCCCCGGCAACCGCTTCGTGTACTACCTGTTCGTGGGCGGGATGAGCTTCCCGGTGATCCTGGCGCTGGTGCCGCTGTTCTTCGTGATGAAGAACATGCAACTGCTCAACACGTACCACGGGCTGATCCTCGTCTACATCGCCTATTCGCTGCCCTTCACGGTCTTCTTCCTGACCGGTTTCTTCCGGACGCTGCCCTCGTCGGTCGCGGAGGCGGCGATGATCGACGGAGCGTCGCACACCCGGACCTTCTTCCAGGTGATGCTGCCGATGGCCAAGCCCGGCCTGATCAGCGTGGGCATCTTCAACTTCCTCGGCCAGTGGAACCAGTACCTGCTGCCGGCCGTGCTCAACGTCGGCGACGACGACAAGAAGCTGCTGCCCCAGGGCCTGGTCGCGCTGGCGGCCAGCCAGCGGTACAAGGGCGACTGGTCGGGCCTCTTCGCGGGCCTGGTGATCGCCATGCTGCCCGTCCTCGCCGCGTACATCGTCTTCCAGCGGCAGGTGCAGTCCGGCCTGACGGCGGGGGCCCTGAAGTAGGCCGCGCGCCGGGGGCGCCCGCCTGCCCGCAGGCGCCCCTGACGGCACTCGCACACCGCCCGGACCGCCCCGGGCGGTGATCCGTACCATGGGAGGGCCCCCGCCCGGCGCCGTAGCGGTGTCCGGAGCCTTGACGCGCTCCCGGGTGTGCGGCTGAGCTTAGAGTTCACATGTTGTACGGATACCGGGCTCCACTGTCGCAGCCCGGTGGCCGGGGCGGCCGTCGTGCCGTGCCGACGAGGCGGGAGTGGATGGGCGTGGAGACTCCGGGGTCGCAGTCGTCGCTGCACCGGGCCAACCTGGAGCGGGTCGTACGGGCGGTGCGCAGGTCGGGGGCGCTCACCCAGGCGGAGATCGCCCGGACCACGGGCCTGTCGGCGGCCACCGTCTCCAACATCGTCCGCGAGCTGAAGGACAACGGCACCGTCGAGGTGACCCCCACCTCCTCCGGCGGCCGGCGGGCCCGCAGCGTTTCCCTCTCCGGGGACGCCGGGATCGTCGTCGGAGTCGACTTCGGCCACACCCACCTGCGCGTCGCCGTCGGCAACCTGGCCCACCGGGTGCTCGCCGAGGAGGCCGAGCCGCTGGACGTGGACGCCTCCGCCGCCCAGGGCCTGGAACGGGCGGAACACCTGGTCAAGACGCTGATCGCGGCCACCGGCATCGACCCGGGGAAGATCGTCGGGGTCGGGCTGGGCGTCCCCGGGCCGATCGACGAGTCCGGCGTGCTCGGCTCGACGGCGATCCTCCCCGGCTGGGCCGGCACCAACCCGCGCGACGAGCTCGCCGCCCGCCTCGACGTCCCCGTCCACGTCGACAACGACGCCAACCTCGGCGCGCTCGGCGAGCTGGTCTGGGGCGCCGGCCGCGGCGCCGCCGACCTCGCGTACATCAAGGTCGCCAGCGGCGTGGGCGCCGGCCTGGTGATCAACGGGCAGATCTACCGGGGCCCCGGCGGCACCGCGGGCGAGATCGGCCACATCACCCTGGACGAGTCCGGGCCCGTCTGCCGCTGCGGCAACCGCGGCTGCCTGGAGACCTTCACCGCCCACCGCTACGTCCTGCCGCTGCTGCACTCCGCCCACGGCCCCGACCTCACCGCGCCGCGCATGGTCCGGCTCGCGCGCGACGGCGACGCGGGCTGCCGCCGGGTGATCGCGGACGTCGGCCGGCACATCGGCAGCGGCGTCGCCAGCCTCTGCAACCTGCTCAACCCCAGCCGGGTCGTGCTCGGCGGGGACCTCGCGGAGGCCGGGGAGCTCGTCCTCGCGCCCATCCGGGAGTCGGTCGGCCGGTACGCGATCCCCAGCGCCGCACGGCAGTTGGAGGTCGTACCGGGCGCGCTGGGCGGCCGGGCCGAGGTGCTCGGCGCGCTCGCCCTCGTCCTCAGCGAGATGGGCGACTCCTCGCTGTTGGACGGAGTGCCGGCGGCGGCCGCGCCCGGCCCCTTCTGATCCTTTTCCCGGGGTCTCCCGCAACACACCCCTTGAGTTCACGCACATAACGCATGGCATCGTTGCCATCTCGTTAAGGATTAACTTCTTGACGCCCCTTTGCGGTCCGAGTTGACTTCCGCTCACCTCGGCCGCAACGGCGCGGCCATGTCAGGGAGGTATCCGTACGTGAACACGCATCTGCGCCGCGCCGCGGTGGCCGTCGTCGCTTTGTCGACGGCCGTCACCCTCGCCGCCTGCGGCAAGGCGAAACAGGCCGGCGACAACGGGGACAAGAAGGAGAAGAAGGGGTCGCTCACCATCGGGCTGCTCCTTCCGGAGAACCAGACCGCGCGCTACGAGCGTTTCGACAAGCCGCTGCTCGAAAAGAAGATCAAGGAATTGGCGGGCACCAGCGCCACCGTCCTCTACGAGAACGCGAAACAGGACGCCTCCGTCCAGCAGCAGCAGGTCGACACGATGATCACCAAGCGGGTCGACGCGCTGATCGTCGACGCCGTGGACGCCAAGTCGATAGCGAGCTCGGTGAAGAAGGCACACGACAAGGGAATCCCCGTCGTCGCCTACGACCGGCTCGCCGAGGGCCCGGTCGACGCCTACACCTCCGTCGACAACGAGCGGGTCGGAAAGATCCAGGGCGAGTCGCTGCTCAAGGAACTCGGCGACAACGCCGGCAAAGGCCAGATCGTCATGATGAACGGCTCGGTCACCGACCCCAACGCCAAGATGTACAAGGACGGCGCCCATTCCGTGCTCGACGGAAAGGTGAAGGTCGGCAAGGAGTACGACACCAAGGAGTGGAAGCCGGAGAACGCCAACGAGAACATGAAGGGCGCGATCTCCTCGCTCGGCAAGGAGAACATCGTCGGCGTCTACTCGGCCAACGACGGCATGGCGGGCGGCATCATCACCGCGCTCAAGAACGCCGGCTTCGACAGGCTCCCGCCGGTCACCGGACAGGACGCGGAGCTCTCCGCCGTCCAGCGGATCCTCGCCGGCGAGCAGTTCATGAGCGTCTACAAGCCGTACGTACCCGAGACGGAGGCCGCGGCCACCATGGCCGTCGCGCTCGCCCAGGGCAAGAAGCTGGACGGCACCGCCAAGACCACCGTCGACAGCGGCAGCGAGAAGAAGATCCCCGCGATCATCGTCGACCCCTTCGCCCTCACCAAGGCCGACATCCCCAAGTACGTCGGCAAGGAGGGCTTCTTCACCCTCCGCGAGATCTGCACCGACAAGTACAAGTCCGCCTGCGACGCCGCCGGCCTCAAGTAGGGCGCGCGCCCGAGGAGCTGATCCACATGTCCGCTGCGCCCGTCCTGGCGTTGCGCGGGATCTCCAAGCGGTTCGGTGCCGTCCAGGCACTGACCGACGTGGAGCTGGAGATCCGTCCCGGTGAGGTGGTCGCCCTGGTGGGCGACAACGGCGCCGGCAAGTCCACTCTCGTCAAGACCATCGCGGGCGTCGCGCCCGCCGACGACGGCGTCATCGAGTGGGAGGGGCGGCCCGTCACCATCGACCGGCCGCACACCGCCCAGGAGCTCGGCATCGCGACCGTCTACCAGGACCTCGCGCTCTGCGACAACCTCGACGTCGTCGGCAACCTCTTCCTCGGCCGGGAGATCTCCCGCTTCGGGGTGCTGGACGAGGTCGAGATGGAACGCAGGGCCCGGGAACTGCTCGCCACCCTGTCCATCCGCATCCCCAGCGTCCGGATCCCCGTCGCCGCCCTCTCCGGCGGCCAGCGGCAGACCGTCGCCATCGCCCGCTCGCTGCTCGGCGAGCCCAAGGTCGTCATCCTCGACGAACCCACCGCCGCGCTCGGCGTGGAGCAGACCGCGCAGGTCCTCGACCTGGTGGAACGGCTCCGCGAACGAGGTCTCGGGGTGATCCTCATCAGCCACAACATGGCCGACGTCCAGGCCGTCGCCGACCGCGTCGCGGTGCTGCGCCTCGGCCGGAACAACGGCGTCTTCGCCGTGCGCACCACCTCCCAGGAAGAGATCGTCTCGGCCATCACCGGCGCCACTGACAACGCTGTCACCCGCCGCAGGGCCCGTACCGAGCAGGACCGGGAGGCCCGGGCATGACCACCGACCTGTCGAAGAACCCCCGCCCCGACGGCACCCCCGACGGCCCCCAGCCCGTCGCCCCGGCCGCCGTCACCCCCGTCGACCCCCGGCTGCTGGTCCGCCAGGAGGGCTTCGCCGGCTACTGGACCGAGTTCCTGCGCAAGCTGCGCAGCGGCGAGCTGGGCTCGCTGCCCGTCGTCGTCGGCCTGATCGTCATCTGCCTGGTCTTCCAGCTCCAGGACACGGCCTTCCTCGGCGCCGAGAACCTCTCCAACCTCTTCATCACCGCCGCCGGCACCGGCCTGATCGCCGTCGGCATCGTCTTCGTCCTCATCCTGGGCGAGATCGACCTCTCCGTCGGCTCGGTCAGCGGCCTCGCGGCCGCCGTCTTCGCCGTGCTCAACGTCAACCACGGCATGCCCGAGTGGCTCGCCCTGATCCTCGCGCTCCTCTCCGGCACGGTCGCCGGCGTGATCCACGGCTTCTTCTTCGCCCGGATCGGCGTCCCGGCGTTCGTCGTCACCCTGGCCGGCCTGCTGGGCTGGAACGGCCTGATGCTGGAGGTGCTCGGCTCCAACGGGACGATCAACCTCGACGACTCGGGGCTGGTCGCCAAACTCACCAACCACTACTTCGAGGACATCTCCGCCGCCTACGGGCTGGCCACGGCCACCGTCGCCGCCTACCTGCTGGTCGCCTGGCGGGACGCCCGCCGCCGGTCCGCCGCCGGGGTGCCCAGCCGCCCGTTCACCGAGATCGTGCTGCGCACGGCGGCCCTGGCGGTGCCCGCGTACGCGGTGGCCTGGGTCTTCAACCAGTACAAGGGCCTGCCGGTGGCCGTGGTCATCTTCCTGGGCGTGGTCGTCGCCCTCGACCTCGTGCTGCGCCGCACCCGCTACGGCCGCAAGGTCTTCGCCCTCGGCGGCGGCGTCGAGGCGGCCCGCCGGGCCGGCATCGACGTGGCGCGCGTGCGGATCTCCGTCTTCGCGCTGTCCGGGACGATGGCGGCGCTGGGCGGGATGTTCCTGGCCTCGCAGATCAACGCGGCGAACCAGTCGTCGGGGGCGGGGAGCCTGCTGATGAACGCGATCGCGGCGGCGGTGATCGGCGGGACGAGCCTGTTCGGTGGGCGCGGGAAGACGTGGTCCGCGCTGCTGGGTGTGCTCGTCATCCAGTCGATCGCTTCGGGGATGGCGTTGCTGGGCATCGCCTCGGCCGTGCAGTACATGATCACGGGTGCGGTGCTGCTGGCTGCGGTCGTAATCGATTCCGTTTCACGGCGGACACAGCGCACGGCGGGCCGCGCGTAGCGCGCCTGCGGCGGGCTGGTGCCCCGGTCCCTCCCCCAGAGGGGGCACCCCCATTCGCCGGTTCCCGGGGGCAAGCCCCCAGACCCCCTGAAAGCGGCTTCGCCGCTTGTCCTCAAACGCCGGACGGGCTGAAATCAGCCCGTCCGGCGTTTGAACACCCCCTCCGGCCCCGCCACCGAGCATCCGGGTGACATACACCCCCCTCACCCGTTCACCGCCACACCAAGCGGAAGATTAGACTCGACCGACCGGCAAAAGCTCGACAGCTTAAGGAGGCACGGGTGGCCCTGCTGACCCGCATCAGGGAACCGCGCGATCTTGACCGGCTGAGCCCCGAGCAGCTCGACCGGCTGGCCGCGGAGATCCGGACCTTCCTCGTCGACGCCGTCTCCAAGACCGGTGGCCACCTCGGCCCCAACCTCGGTGTGGTCGAGCTCACGATCGCCCTGCACCGCGTCTTCGACTCGCCCAAGGACAAGGTCCTCTTCGACACCGGGCACCAGTCGTACGTGCACAAGCTGCTCACCGGCCGCCAGGACTTCTCCCGGCTGCGGGCGAAGGACGGCCTGTCCGGCTACCCCTCGCGGGCCGAGTCGGAGCACGACGTCATCGAGAACAGCCACGCCTCCACCGTGCTCGGCTGGGCCGACGGCCTCGCCAAGGCCAACCAGGTGCTGGGCCGCCACGACCGGCACGTGGTCGCCGTCATCGGCGACGGCGCGCTCACCGGCGGCATGGCCTGGGAGGCGCTGAACAACATCGCCGTCGCCAAGGACCGTCCGCTCGTCATCGTGGTCAACGACAACGAGCGCTCCTACGCGCCCACCATCGGCGGCCTCGCCAACCACCTGGCCACCCTGCGCACCACCGACGGTTACGAGCGCTTCCTGGCCCGCGGCAAGGACCTGCTGGAGCGCACGCCGGTCGTCGGCAAGCCGCTGTACGAGACGCTGCACGGCGCCAAGAAGGGCCTCAAGGACTTCATCGCGCCGCAGGGCATGTTCGAGGACCTGGGCCTGAAGTACGTCGGCCCGATCGACGGCCACGACATCGAGGCCCTGGAGTCCGCGCTCCAGCGCGCCAAGCGCTTCGGCGGCCCGGTGATCGTCCACTGCCTCACCGAGAAGGGCCGCGGCTACCAGCCCGCCGAGCAGCACGAGGCGGACCGCTTCCACGGCATCGGCGTCATCCACCCCGACACCGGTCTGCCGGTCGCCGCCTCCGGCGCGAGCTGGACGTCCGTCTTCGGCGACGAGATGGTCGCGCTCGGGCGCGAGCGCGAGGACATCGTGGCGATCACCGCCGCGATGATGCAGCCGGTCGGCCTCGGCAAGTTCGCCCAGGAGTTCCCCGACCGCGTCTACGACGTCGGCATCGCCGAGCAGCACGCCGCGACCTCCGCGGCCGGCCTGGCCACCGGCGGCCTGCACCCGGTCTTCGCCGTCTACGCCACCTTCCTCAACCGCGCCTTCGACCAGGTGCTGATGGACGTGGCCCTGCACAAGTGCGGCGTCACCTTCGTCCTCGACCGCGCGGGCGTCACCGGCGACGACGGCGCCTCGCACAACGGCATGTGGGACATGTCGATCCTCCAGGTCGTCCCCGGCCTGCGGATCGCCGCCCCCCGCGACGCCGACCAGGTCCGCGCCCAGCTCCGCGAGGCCGTCGAGGTGCACGACGCGCCCACCGTCGTGCGCTACTCCAAGGGCACGGTCGGCCCCGCCGTCGAGGCCGTCGGCCGGGTCGGCGGCATGGACGTGCTGCGCCGCCCCGCGGACGACGCGGACCGGGCGGACGTCCTCATCGTCTCCGTCGGCGCGCTCGCCCCGATGTGCCTGGAGATCGCCGGCCTCCTCGACAAGCAGGGCATCTCCTCCACCGTCGTCGACCCGCGCTGGGTCAAGCCGGTCGACGAGGCGCTGCCGGGTCTGGCCCGGGAGCACCGCGTCGTCGTCACCGTCGAGGACAACGGCCGTGTGGGCGGCGTCGGTTCGGCCGTCGCCCAGGCGCTGCGCGACGCCGGTGTCGACCTGCCGCTGCGCGACTTCGGCATCCCGCCGCGCTTCCTCGACCACGCCTCCCGCAAGGAGGTCATGGCCGAGATCGGGCTGACCGCCCCGGACATCGCCCGCCAGGTCACCGGCCTGGTCGCCAAGCTCGACGGGACCTCCGTCGAGGACGGCGTCGCCGAGCCGGCCGAGGGCGCGTCCCTGCCCGGTGCCGACGGGCCGGGCGAGCCCGCCGAGGCCGTCCGCGACTGACCGGCCGGCGCGCGCGGGCCGCGCCGAGCCGTTCCGATCCGCCCCGGGGGCCGGTCGCACCATCCCCCCGGGGTTGGTCCGGCCGGCCCCCGTGCATACCCCCGCCTGACCTCCATCGGGTGAATCCGGCGGCAGGGAGGCTGTGGCCCCCTAGGCCCAACCCGGAACATCGCGGACACTCGCTCAGTTCAGGGACGACGCGGTGCGGCGCCGACGCGGTGCGTCCGCGGGGCGGCGGGAGCCGCGACTGGTGGAGGTGGGCCGATGACCACGGAGCGACCGACCCGGAACGACCGCGGCAGGAGCGGGGTGTTCCGGACCAAGACGGTGGAGCAGTCCATCCGCGACACCGAGGAACCCGAACACGTCCTCAAGAAATCCCTCTCCGCCCTCGACCTCACCGTCTTCGGCGTCGGTGTCGTCATCGGCACCGGCATCTTCGTCCTCACCGGCAAGGTCGCCAAGGAGAGCGCGGGACCCTCCGTGGCGCTGTCCTTCGTCCTCGCCGGCATCGTCTGCGGACTGGCGGCGCTGTGTTACGCCGAGTTCGCCTCGACCGTGCCGGTGGCCGGCTCCGCGTACACCTTCTCGTACGCCTCGCTCGGCGAACTGCCCGCCTGGATCATCGGCTGGGACCTGATCCTGGAACTGGCGCTGGGCTGCGCCGTGGTCTCCGTCGGCTGGTCCGGCTACATCCGCTCGCTCTTCGACACGGCCGGCTGGCACTTCCCCGCGGCCCTGTCCGGGCCGCACCACGGCGACTTCGGCTTCGACCTCCTCGCCTGCCTGCTGGTGCTGGTCCTCACCGGGATCCTGGTCGCCGGGATGAAGCTGTCCTCACGCGTCACCTCCGTCGTGGTGGGCGTGAAGGTGACGGTCGTCCTCATCGTCATCATCGCCGGGTCCTTCTTCATCAGCGGCGACAACTACGACCCGTTCATCCCGCCCGCCCAGGGGACCGCCGGCGGCAGCGGGCTGGCCGCGCCCCTCTCCCAGCTCCTCTTCGGCTTCACCCCGTCCCACTTCGGCGTCATGGGCATCTTCTCCGCCGCCGCCGTGGTCTTCTTCGCGTTCATCGGCTTCGACATCGTCGCCACCGCCGCCGAGGAGACCCACAACCCGCAGCGCGACGTGCCGCGCGGCATCCTCGGCTCGCTCGCCATCTGCACGGTGCTCTACGTGGCCGTCTCCGTCGTCGTCACCGGCATGGAGAAGTACAGCAAGCTGTCCGTCGACGCGCCGCTCGCCGACGCCTTCAAGGACGCCGGACACCCCTTCTGGGCCGGTCTGATCAGCTTCGGCGCGGCCGTCGGCCTCACCTCCGTCTGCATGATCCTGCTGCTCGGGCAGAGCCGGGTGTTCTTCGCGATGAGCCGCGACGGGCTGCTGCCCCGCGTCTTCTCCACCGTCCACCCCCGCTTCGGCACGCCCTACCGCTCCACCCTGCTCCTGGGGGCCGTCGTCGCCGTCGTCGCGGGCTTCACCTCCATCGACGTGCTCGCCGAGCTGGTCAACATCGGGACCCTCTTCGCCTTCGTGGTCGTCGCCCTCGGCGTCGTCCTCCTCCGCCGGGCCCGCCCCGATCTGCCGCGCGCCTTCCGCACGCCGTTCGTGCCCTTCGTGCCGGTGCTGTCGGTGCTGGCGTCGCTCTGGCTGATGCTCAACCTCCCGGCGGAGACCTGGCTGCGGTTCGCCGTGTGGATGGCCGTGGGCGTCGTCGTCTACTTCGCGTACGGCAAGCGGCACAGCAGGGTCGCGATGGAGGCGGCACGGCCGGGGCCGGGAGCCGAACCGGGATCCGGGGCGGGGCCGGGCGGACGGTGACCGGGTGCCCGGTGGGGCGGTGACCGGGGCCCGGCCGGGCGGCGGGCGCCCCGCTTGCCTCAGGCCCGTCCCCGAGCCGCTCCTCCGGGTCGTCCCCGGGCCGCTCCTCCGGGTCGTCCCCGACGCGGCCCCGACTCCACCCTGATTCCTCCCTGACGGCTCCGTATGTCACCCGCCGCCGGAACATACGGAGCCCTAGGTTGTCCGCATGCCCGCCGTGCAGCCCGTCGCCGTCCCGGCCCCCGTCGCCGTCCCGCGCCCCCGCGCGAGCGCCGAGCCGTCCGGGCGGCCCCGGCGCGCGCTGCCCTTCTGGGCCGGGCTGCTGCCGGTCCTGACCGCCCTGGCCCTCGCCACCCGGCTGCCGTCCTTCCTCCGCCCGCTGTGGAACCCGGACGAGGGCTTCCTCGCCACCCAGGCCCGGATGCTCACCCAGGGCGCCGTCCTCTACCGCACCGTCGTCGACCGCAAGCCGCCGCTGCTGCCGTGGCTGTACGAGGCGTGCTTCCGCGCCTTCGGCGACGGCTCGCTGCTGCCCGTCAAGGGGCTGGCCGTGGCCGCCCAACTGGCGACGGCCGTGCTGCTCGCCTCGCTCGCCCGCCGCCGCTGGGGCGAGCGCTCCGGGCGCACGGCCGGGGTGCTCTACCTGCTGGTCTCCATCGGCCTTGAGCCGGAGGACGCGCAGGCCGCCACCTTCGAGGTGTTCGCCGTGCCCTGGACGGCCGCCGCCCTGTGGTGCGCCGACCGCGGCCGCTGGGGCCGGGCCGGCCTGGCGACGGCCGGGGCCCTGCTGACCAAGCAGACCGGGGGAGCGGTCCTGGCCCCCGTCCTGCTGATGCTCTGGACCACCCGCCCCGCCCCCCGCGGCGGCACGGCCGCCCTCGCGCTCGGCGTCACCCTGCCCGTCGCCGCCGTGGCCTGGGCGTGCGGCCCGGCCCGGCTGCTGTTCTGGTGCGTCACCGGCTCCGGCAGCTACGCCTCCGTCGAGGGCACGGTCGCCGCCTCGGCCGCCCGCGCGGTCGCCAACGCCGGTGTGCTGACGACCAGTTGCGCCGGTCTCCTCGCGCCCGTCTGCCTCCTGCTGCTGGCCCGGCGCCGGGTCGCGCCGCCCGAGCTGTGGCTGTGGCTGATCGCCTCGGCGGTGGCCGTCACCACCGGCTTCCACTTCTTCGGCCACTACTACCTCCAGCTCATCCCGCCCCTCACCCTGCTGGCCACCGCCGCCCTGCGGGCCCTCCCCGAGGCGGCCCGCCGCGTCGCCACCGCCCTCTGCGCCCTGTCCTGCGCGGCCTTCCTGACCGCCGGGCTGCTCGCCACCCCGCCCGAACTGCCGCACTCGCTGCGCGTCGCGGAAGCGGTCCGGGCCCGGACCGCCCCCGCCGACCCGGTGCTGATCTGGGGCATGCACCCCGAGCAGTACTGGTTCGCCGCCCGCCCGCCCGCGGGCCGCTTCCTGACGGCCGGACTGCTCACCAACTACAGCGGCGGCCGGGACGCCTCGGCCGTCGGGGAGGCGTACGGCGTGCCGGGCGGCTGGCCCGTCCTCCGCCGCGAACTCCGGACACGCCCGCCGGCGCTGGTCGTGGACGACTCCCGGGGCCGGCCGTACGCCGTGGCCCGGGTCCCCTCGCTGCGGGCCTTCCTGCGGGGCCGCTACGCGCGGGTGGGGGACGTGGAGGGGGCGGTGCTGTACGCGCGGCGGTGAGGCGGGCGCGGGGCGGCGGACGGCGGTGGGTGGTGGCCGTGGCCGGGGGTGGGCGGCGGCCGGTGGGAGACTCGCCGTCCGCGGCGTCGGGCCGTACCGGCCGCGGTGGGGGCCGTGACGACCGCGGTGCCGCCCCCACCGGCGGCGTGAGGGACCCGCCTGCGCCCCGTCCTGCCCCGCCCCTCCCCGTCCCGCCGCGTCAGGGGCGTACCGCCCGCGGCCCCACCGTCTCCGCGCCCAGCTCGGCGACCCGCTCCCGCAGCTCCCGGTCGGCGGTCGCCACCACGCACCGCCGCCCCCGGGCCCGCTCCCCGGCCACCACCTCGACGATCCGGTCGTCCCCGCTGCCGTCCGCCGCGTCCACCCGCACCCCCGGCACCGGCTCCGTCCCGCGCGCCGCGCCCTCGACCACCAGGACGACGTCCAGCGGTCCGGGCAGCGGCGGCCAGACGTCCGGCAGGCCGTCGGCCGCGTACGGCGTCAGGGCGTCGCGCAGCCGCTCGGTGGCCCCGCGGCGGTCCCGCCACCAGCCGTCGGGCACACTGCCCACGACATTGGCGGCGTCGACGACGAGCACGGGCCCGGCCGCTTCGCTTTCGGCAGTTTGCCCATCGGTGTTCACATCGACCATGCCGACCAGGCTCGCACGCCCGTAGCGAACCGGAATGCGCTCACCTGCGCAATGTTATTGTCGGGGGTCGGAAATCGCCGGTGAAACGGCTCCGCGCGACGCGGAATTGGGGCAGAGAGAGGCTGGCAGCGAGTCATGGCACGGACGGCCACCCCCACGACCGGCTGGCTGCTGCGGGGACAGGACGGCCGGCTCACGGCCTACGCGCCCACCGCCGACGGCCTGCTGCGCTGGACCGAGACCCACCCCGGCGGCCCCGACTGGTCGGGCCCCGAGCGCATCACCGTCCCCGGCCTGGAGCCCCACCTCTCGCTGTGCCGCACTCCGCAGGGGTACGTCTACCTGTTCGGCGTCCGCAGCCGGGGGACCGACGACGGCCGCACCGAGACCGACGTCGTCTACGCGACGCAGTTCCAGCCCGGCCGGGCCCTGACGCCCTGGCGCTCGATCGGCACCCCCTACGGCCAGGACCGCGAACGCGCCGCCCGGATCGGGGCGCCCGCCGCGGTCGTGGACAAGAACGGCCCGCAGGTGTTCGTCCGCAACGCGGGCGGCGGCGTCTGCGGCCGCCGCCAGGACGCCAAGGGCGTGTGGGGCCCGTGGACGGACATGAAGGGCAGCCAGGTCCTCGACTCCCTCGCCACCGCCGTGACCGAGGACGGGCGCGCCGAACTCCTCGCGCTCACCGACGGCAACGTCCAGAGCTGGCGGCAGGAGGAGCCCGGCGGGCCGTGGAAACGGGTACGGAACATCCCGGCCGCGCCGCTGGCCGGCTCCGCCGCCTGCCTCGCCACCGGCGAGGGCCGGATCAGCCACTTCTGGCGGGACGCCGCCGACTCCACGCTCCGCGTCCACACCCGCGCCGTCGGCGACCCCGAGGACGACGTCGCCCCCGTCGCCCTCGGCCCCTCCGCCGCCGAGGGCGGCGGGCCCGTCGCCGTCCTCCGCACCACCATCGACGGCCACGACTGCACGGTCCTCGCCCAGCGCACGGCCTCCGGGCTGCCGGCCGTGGCCGCTTATCCGACGGGTGACGAGTCGGCGGGGACGTTCTGGTCGGAGACCGGGGAGGCGTGTGCGGGGGCGCCGGCGATGGCGCTCGACGCGGTGGGGCGGGTCGTGCTCGCGGCGTTCGCTCCCGACGGGGGGCTTTGCGTCACACGGCAGAAGGACGAGCCCGGGCTGGCGCTGGGGCGCTGGGTGCGGGTGTAGCGCCTGCGGCGGGGGGTGCCCCGGTCCCGCCCCTTCACCGATTCCTGGGGGCAAGCCCCCAGACCCCCTTGTCCTCAAACGCCGGACGGGCTGAATTCAGCCCGTCCGGCGTTTGAGGACAGCGTCCGCAGGGCGCTTCGGGGGTGCGGGGGCTCGCCCCGCAAGAAACGGTGAAAGGGCGGGACCGGGGCACCCCCAACGCGGCCGAGGGCCGCACGGACTTCGTCCGCACGACCCCCGGCACAACCCCCGGCGTTACGCCGGCACGCTCGCGACACCCGGCTCCAGGAACCGCTTGCCGTTCACCCGCTCGGAAACACCCTCCCGGTCCAGGTAAGGCGTCACACCGCCCAGGTGGAAAGGCCACCCGGCACCGGTGATCAGGCACAGGTCGATGTCCTGCGCCTCCGCCACGACGCCCTCGGAGAGCATCAGGCCGATCTCCTGCGCCACGCCGTCCAGGACGCGGGCGCGGACCTGCTCCTCCGTCAGGACGGTGTCGCCCTGCTTGAGGAGGGCGGCGACCTCGGGGTCCAGCTCCGGCTTGCCGGAGTCGTGGACGTAGAAGCCGCGCTTGCCCGCCTTGACCACGGCGGCCAGGTTGGGGGAGACCTTGAAGCGGTCGGGGAACGCGCCGGCCAGCGTCTCGGAGACGTGCAGACCGATCGCGGGGCCGACCAGCTCCAGGAGCACCAGCGGCGACATCGGCAGACCGAGCGGCTCGACGGCCTTCTCGGCGACGGCGACCGGGGTGCCCTCGTCGATGACGTTCTGGATCTCGCCCATGAAGCGGACCAGGATGCGGTTGACGACGAACGCCGGGGCGTCCTTCACCAGCACCGCGGTCTTCTTCAGCTTCTTGGCCACACCGAAGGCCGTGGCCAGCGCCGCGTCGTCGGTGCGCTCGCCGCGCACGATCTCCAGCAGCGGCAGGACCGCGACCGGGTTGAAGAAGTGGAAGCCGACGACCCGCTCGGGGTGCTTCAGCTTCGACGCCATCTCGGTGACGGACAGCGACGAGGTGTTGGTGGCGAGGATGGCGTGCTCCGGCACGACCGCCTCGACCTCGGCGAACACCTGCTGCTTGACGCCCATCTCCTCGAAGACGGCCTCGATGACGAAGTCCGCGTCGCCGAAGGCGGCGGCCTTGTCGAGGGAGCCCGTCACCGCGGCCTTGAGGCGGTTGGCCTTGTCCTGGTTGACGCGGCCCTTGAGCAGCAGCATGTCGATCTGGTCGTGGACGTACTTCACGCCCTTGTCGACACGCTCCTGGTCGATGTCGGTCAGCACGACCGGCACCTCCAGGCGGCGGGCGAACAGCAGCGCCAACTGGGAGGCCATCAGGCCGGCGCCGACGACGCCCACCTTGTTGACCGGGCGGGCCAGCGACTTGTCCGGGGCGCCGGCGGGCCGCTTGCCGCGCTTCTGCACCAGGTTGAAGGCGTAGATGCCGCTGCGCAGCTCCTCGCCCATGATGAGGTCGGCCAGCGCCTCGCTCTCGGCGTCGAAGCCCTGGCGCAGGTCGCCGTTCTTCGCCGCGGAGATGATCTCCAGCGCGCGGTAGGCGGCGGGGGCCGCGCCGTGCACCTTGGAGTCGGCGATGGCCCGGCCGCGCTCGACGGCCGCGTCCCACGCCTCGCCGCGGTCCACCTCGGGGCGGGAGATCCGGATCTCGCCCTTGAGGACGGAGGCGGTCCAGATCAGCGACTGCTCCAGGAAGTCCGCGCCCTCGAAGATCGCGTCGGCGATGCCGAGCTCGAAGACCTGCTTGCCCTTGAGCTGCCGGTTCTGGTTGAGCGAGTTCTCGATGATCACCGAGACCGCGCGGTCCGCGCCGATGAGGTTCGGCAGCAGGACGCAGCCGCCCCAGCCGGGGAGCAGACCGAGGAAGACCTCGGGCAGCGAGAAGGCGGGGATCGCCTGGGACACCGTCCGGTACGAGCAGTGCAGGCCGACCTCGACGCCGCCGCCCATCGCCGCGCCGTTGTAGTACGCGAAGGTGGGGACGGCCAGCGACGACAGCCGCTTGAAGACGTCGTGGCCGCCCTTGCCGATGGCCAGCGCGTCCTCGCGGGTCTTCAGCAGCTCGACGCCCTTGAGGTCGGCGCCGACGGCGAAGATGAACGGCTTGCCGGTGATGCCGACGCCGACGATCTTCCCGGCCTTCGCCTCGGCCTCGACCTGGTCGATCGCCGCGTCGAGGTTGGCCAGCGACTGCGGGCCGAAGGTGGTCGGCTTGGTGTGGTCCAGGCCGTTGTCCAGCGTGATCAGCGCGAACGAGCCCGCGCCCAGCGGGAGTTCGAGGTGGCGTACGTGCGCCTGGGTGACGACCTCGCCCGGGAAGAGCTCGGCCGCCCCCTTCAGCAGCTCGGCGGTGTTGCTCACTTGCCCTCCCAGTGGGGGTTCTCCCAGATGACCGTTCCACCCATGCCGAAGCCCACGCACATGGAGGTGATGCCGTAGCGGACCTGCGGCTGCTCCTCGAACTGGCGGGCCAACTGCGTCATCAGGCGCACGCCGGAGGAGGCCAGCGGGTGGCCGAACGCGATGGCGCCGCCGTACTGGTTGACGCGCGGGTCGTCGTCGGCGATGCCGTAGTGGTCCAGCAGCGAGAGCACCTGGACGGCGAAGGCCTCGTTGATCTCGAAGAGACCGATGTCGTCGATCGACAGACCGGCCTTGGCCAGCGCCTTCTCGGTCGCCGGCACCGGGCCGATGCCCATGACCTCCGGCTCCACGCCGGCGAAGGCGTAGGAGACCAGCCGCATCTTGACCGGCAGCTCCAGCTCGCGCGCCACGTCCTCGGCGGCGATGAGCGAGGCGGTCGCGCCGTCGTTGAGGCCGGCGGCGTTGCCCGCGGTGACCCGGCCGTGCGGACGGAACGGCGTCTTGAGCGCCGCCAGGCCCTCCAGCGTGGTGCCCGGGCGCATCGGCTCGTCGGCGGTGGCCAGGCCCCAGCCCGTCTCACCGGCCTCCGGGCTGGTGCGGCGGACGGAGATCGGCACCAGGTCGGCCTGGATCTTGCCGTCGGCGTACGCCTTGGCGGCCTTCTCCTGGCTGCGGACCGCGTACTCGTCGGCGCGCCGCTTGGTGATGTGCGGCAGGCGGTCGTGCAGGTTCTCCGCGGTCATGCCCATGAACAGGGCGGACTCGTCGACCAGCTTCTCCGAGACGAAGCGCGGGTTGGGGTCCACGCCCTCGCCCATGGGGTGCCGGCCCATGTGCTCGACGCCGCCGGCGAGGGCGATGTCGTAGGCACCGAGGGCGACGCCGCCCGACACGGACGTCACGGCGGTCATCGCGCCGGCGCACATGCGGTCGATGGAGTAGCCCGGCACGGACTGCGGCAGGCCCGCGAGGATGCCGGCGGTGCGGCCCAGGGTCAGCCCCTGGTCGCCGATCTGCGTGGTCGCGGCGATGGCGACCTCGTCGATGCGGGCGGGGTCCAGGCTGGGGTTCCGGCGCAGCAGCTCCCGGATGCACTTGACGACCAGGTCGTCGGCGCGGGTCTCGTGGTAGATGCCCTTCGGGCCCGCCTTGCCGAACGGGGTGCGGACGCCGTCGACGAAAACGACGTCCCTAGCGGTACGAGGCACGTTGGCTCTCCTCCAGGTGCGGATCGCTGCGCGCGGGCATGCCGATACGGCTCCGCCGCGGTGCGGGCTGACAACTTCATGCTACTTACGAGTAACCAAGCTGCACAGTCCCCCCGGCGGGAGCGGTGAAGGTCACACTCCGTGTGGGTGGGGGTGCCCCGGTCCCGCCCTTTCGCCGTTTCCCGCGGGGGCCACGCCCCCGCACCCCGAAGCACCCTTCGGGTGCAGTCCTCGAACGCCGGACGGGCTGGATTCAGCCCGTCCGGCGCACAACCCTCTCAGGCGGACGCCTCCCGCAGCGCGCGGACGAGCACCGGCGTCACCTGCTCGACCTGCCAAGGCCGCGCACCGTGCGCAGCGAGTGCCGCGGCCACGGAGTCCGCGTCGACGGACTGCGGCGGCTCCCAGCACACCCGCCGCACCGTGTCCGGCGTGATCAGGTTCTCCTGAGGCATCGTCAGCCGCTCGGCCAGCTCGGACACGGCCGCCCGCGCCGCCGACAGCCGGGCCGCCGCGACGGGGTCCTTGTCCGCCCAGGCGCGCGGCGGGGGCGGCCCGGTCAGCGGCTGTCCGGGCTGCGGGAGTTCGGACTCGGGGACGGCCCGCGCCCGGTCGACCGCCGCCTGCCACTGCTCGAGCTGACGGCGGCTCATCCGCGGCCCGAAGCCGGGCAGCGCGGCCAGCGCGTGCGCGTTCGGCGGCATGTTGAGGGCGGCCTCGATGATCGCGCCGTCGCCCAGCACCTTGCCCGGGGAGACGTCGCGCTTCTGCGCGACCTGGTCGCGCGCGGTCCACAGCTCGCGGACCACGGCCATCTGCCGGCGGCGACGCACCTTGTGCATGCCGGACGTGCGCCGCCAGGGGTCCTTGCGGGGCGGGGCGGGCGGCGCGGCGGCGATGGCGTCGAACTCCTGGCGGGCCCATTCCAGCTTGCCCTGCCGGTCGAGCTCCTTCTCCAGCGCGTTGCGCAGGTCGACCAGCAGCTCCACGTCGAGCGCCGCGTAGCGCAGCCAGGGCTCGGGCAGCGGGCGGGTGGACCAGTCGACGGCCGAGTGGCCCTTCTCCAGGGCGTAGCCGAGGACGTTCTCGACCATGGCGCCGAGCCCCACGCGGGCGAACCCGGCGAGCCGTCCGGCCAGCTCCGTGTCGAAGAGCCGGGCCGGTGCCATCCCTATCTCGCGGAGGCAGGGGAGGTCCTGGGTGGCGGCGTGCAGCACCCACTCGGCGTCACCGATGGCCTCGCCGAGCGACGACAGGTCGGGGCAGCCGACGGGGTCGATCAGGGCGGAGCCGGCCCCTTCGCGGCGGAGCTGGACGAGGTAGGCGCGCTGTCCGTAGCGGTAGCCGGAGGCGCGCTCGGCGTCGACGGCCACCGGTCCGCTGCCGCCGGCGAAGGCGGCGACGACGGCGGCCAGGGCGTCGCGGTCGGCGACGACCGGCGGGATGCCCTCACGCGGTTCCAACAAGGGGATCGGCGCCGAATCGACGTCGTCCGGGGGGCCGCCCCCGGTGGTTCGCAGTGGTGCGTCTGCTGCGGTCTCTTGGGCGTCGGTCACCGGTCAAGGGTATCCGGGGATGACGGAAGCCCGCCGACGGAACGTTCCGTCGGCGGGCGCGCGCGGGGAGTCGGGTCAGTGGATGATGCCGGTGCGCAGGGCGACGGCGACCATTCCGGCCCGGTCGCCGGTGCCCAGCTTGCGGGCGATGCGGGCGAGGTGACTCTTGACGGTGAGTGCCGAGAGGCCCATGGAGACGCCGATGGCCTTGTTCGACTGGCCCTCCGCAACCAGCCGCAGGACCTCGACCTCGCGGCCGGACAGCTCGCGGTAGCCGCCGGGGTGGCCGGGCGCGCCGGGCGGGCGGCGCTGCATCCGCGCGGCGGCCGCGCCGATGGGGGAGAGCCCGGGGCGGCCGGGCACGCCGAGGTTGGTACGGGTTCCGGTGACCACATAGCCTTTGACGCCGCCCGCGAGGGCGTTGCGCACGGCGCCGATGTCGTCGGCGGCGGAGAGGGCGAGTCCGTTGGGCCAGCCCGCGGCGCGGGTCTCGGACAGCAGGGTCAGGCCGGAGCCGTCGGGAAGGTGGACGTCGGCGACGCAGATGTCGCGCGGGCTGCCGATGCGGGGGCGGGCCTCCGCGATGGACGAGGCCTCGATCACGTCCCGCACCCCCAGCGCCCACAGGTGGCGGGTGACGGTGGAGCGGACGCGGGGGTCGGCGACGACGACCATGGCGGTCGGTTTCGTCGGGCGGTAGGCGAGGCTCGCAGGTTGCTCAAGGAGAACGGACACCAGGCCTCCAGAGGGAGTGGCGGGGACGGGTGCCGACTTTTGGGTAAGCCGGGGCGATCCGTACGGGAAGGGTCACAAGTCCCTTCGGCAGACAAACCGCCCGGCTTTAGGGAATGATCACGAATTGATGAGTAACAATTCGGGCAATTCAGGCTTGAGGGTGGTCGTCGTGACCGTCACTCCGATGGCCGCGTCGGCGCACGCGCCGGCCACCGACCGGCGGCGTCTCGTACCGCCGCGCTGCCGGCCATGAGCCTCCGGCCCCCGCCCGCGCTTTCGCCTCCGCCGGGCTCCCGGCTTCCCCCCGGAGCCGTCGTCAGCGGCTCTGCGGCCCCCGCCGCTGCGGCAGCGTCACGATCCCCGCCTCCGGCGCGCCGCCCGGCGGCAGCCCCGCGATCTGGCAGAGCAGGTCGCACCAGGCCGCCAGGTGCGCCGCCGTGTCCGGGACGGTCCCCGGCCCGCCGGGCCCGCCCGCCTCGATCGGCGACCAGGACGCGCGGATCTCGATCTGCGTGGACGGCGGACGCTCCCGCAGGCCCCCGAAATAGTGCGAGCCGGCGCGGGTCACCGTGCCGCTCGGTGCCGCGTACGGCACCCGGCGCGCCTCCAGCGCCCCGGTCAGCCAGGACCAGCACACCTCCGGCAGCAGCGGGTCCGTCGCCATCTCCTCCTCCAGATCCGCGTGCACCAGCGTGACCAGGCGGAAGGTGCCGCCCCACGCGTCGTGCCCGGCCGGATCGTGCAGCAGGATCAGCCGCCCGTCCGCCAGTTCCTCGTCGTCCACCACGACCGCCGCCTCCAGTGCGTAGGAGAAGGGGGCCAGCCGCTGGGGCGGCGGGGTGGCGTCGAGTTCGATCTCGGGCCGCAGGAGCACACCCTGCAGCCCGGCGACCGCCTGCCGGAAGACGGACGGGGAGCCCTCCCCACCCACGTCGTCCGGACTGTCCTCGTGGTGTCCGTGCGCCGCAGCCATGCCCGGAAGACTAGGCGGAACGACGGCCGGTTCCGGGTAGGGACACCCACATGCGCGGGTCACTCGTTCGGCCCGTGCGAAGATTTGGGGCATGAGTGAGATGGGCGAGCAGCAGACGGGCCGCGGCGCGGCATACGATTCGGCGTTCCTGCGGGCGTGCCGGCGCGAGCCCGTGCCGCACACGCCGGTGTGGTTCATGCGGCAGGCGGGCCGCTCGCTCCCCGAGTACCGCAAGGTCCGCGAGGGCATCCCCATGCTGGAGTCCTGCATGCGGCCCGAGCTGGTCACCGAGATCACGCTCCAGCCGGTGCGCCGGCACGGCGTGGACGCGGCGATCTTCTTCAGCGACATCGTGGTGCCGCTGAAGGCCATCGGCATCGACCTCGACATCAAGCCCGGCGTCGGGCCGGTCGTCGAGCGGCCGATCCGCACCCGCGCCGATCTGGAGCGGCTGCGCCCGCTGGAGGCCGGTGACGTCTCGTACGTGACCGAGGCCGTCCGGATGCTCACCGCCGAGCTGGGCGCCACCCCGCTCATCGGCTTCGCCGGCGCCCCCTTCACCCTGGCCAGCTACCTGGTCGAGGGCGGCCCCTCGCGCAACCACGAGCACACCAAGGCGCTGATGTACGGCGACCCGGAGCTCTGGGCCGACCTGCTGGACCGGCTCGCGGACATCACCGCCGCCTTCCTGAAGGTCCAGATCGAGGCGGGCGCCTCCGCGGTGCAGCTCTTCGACTCCTGGGTCGGCGCCCTGGCCCCGGCCGACTACCGCCGGCACGTCATGCCCGCGTCCGCCAAGGTCTTCGACGCCGTCGCCGGGTACGGCGTGCCGCGCATCCACTTCGGCGTGGGGACGGGCGAACTGCTCGGACTGATGGGCGAGGCGGGCGCGGACGTCGTCGGCGCGGACTGGCGGGTGCCGCTGGACGAGGCGGCGCGGCGCGTCGGCCCCGGCAAGGCGATCCAGGGCAACCTGGACCCGGCCGTGCTGTTCGCCCCGCGCGAGGCGGTCGAGGCCAAGGCGGCCGACGTCCTGGAGGCCGCCCGCGGCCTGGAGGGCCACATCTTCAACCTGGGCCACGGCGTGCTGCCGACCACGGACCCGGCGGCGCTGACCCGGCTGGTCGAGTTCGTCCACGAGCGCACGGCGCGCTAGCCGGCAGCCCCCGGCCGTCGGGGCGGCACCGGCCGCCCCGACGTGTCACACCGTCAGGAAGACCGTTTCCCCCGGCCCCCGCAGCCGGATGTCGAAGCGGTGGGCGCGGTGCCCGCCCGGTTCGGGGACGGCCGGCAGGGTGGCCCGGCGCTCCGGCGGGACCGCCGCCGGCAGCGGGTCGCCGGCCGGGGCGGTGAGGTACGCCCGGGTGAACAGGTGCCGTCGCAGGCCCCGGACGTGCAGGCACACCGCCAGGTACGGGACCCCGCCCGGCGGCAGGGTGCGCAGCGCGTAGTGCCCGTCCCCGCGCGTGGCGACGCGGGCGAAGCCGGTGAACGTCACCCCGTCCCGACGCAGACTGCCCGGCGCGCCCGCACGCGAGCCGTCCGGCGCCGGCTGCCGGAACTCCAACAGCGCCTCCGGCACCGGCGCGCCCTCCCCGTCCAGGACGAACCCGTACAGGGTGACGGCCTCCGGGTGCCCGGCGGGCGCGAGGGCGCCGCCGGGCGTCAGATGAGGGGGGCGTCCATCGGCAGCCCCGCGTAGTTCTCCGCGAACTCCGCCGCCGCGGCCGTGGGGCTGGTGAGGCGGTCGAGGCGGACGGCGCGCAGTCGTCGCTCGTAGGCGTCGGTGCCCGGCTCCGTGTGCAGGAGGGCGGTCATGGCGTGCGAGAACTCCTGCACCTGCCACACCCGGCGCAGGCACAGCTCCGAGTAGCGGTCCAGGAGCGCGGTCGAGCCGGTCCGCCGCCGGTGGGCGAGGCCCCGGGCCATCGTGACGACGTCCGCGACGGCGAGGTTGAGGCCCTTCGCGCCGGTGGGCGGGACGAGGTGGGCGGCGTCCCCGGCCAGCAGCAGCCGCCCGTACCGCATGGGCTCGACGACCTGGCCGCGGAGCGGGATGACGGCCTTGGCGGTGACCGGGCCGTGGTGGAGGGGGTGGCCGGGGACGGCCAGCCGGGCGTCGAGTTCGGCCCACAGCCGGTCGTCGGGCCAGTCCTCGGGCGCGGTGCCGGCCGGTACCTGGAGGTAGAGCCGGGAGACCTCAGGCGACCGCATGCTGTGCAGGGCGAAGCCGCGCTCGTGCCCGGAGAGGATCAGCTCGTCGGAGGCGGGCGGCGCGTCGGCGAAGACGCCCAGCCACGCGTAGGGGTAGACGCGCTCGTGCAGTCGCGCGGCGCCGGTGGCGAGCAGCGCGCGGCGGCCGGCGCCGAACGAGCCGTCGCAGGCCGCCACGTACGAGCACGCCAGCGTCTCCTCCCGGCCGCCGCGCGTGTAGCGGAGCAGCGGCCGGTCGCCGTCGAGCCCCTCGACGGCCGTCACCGGGGTGCCGAACAGCACGGGCGTGGCGTCGGCCGTCACCAGCGCGATCAGGTCCTTGACCAGCTCGGTCTGCGGGTAGAGGGTGTTCGCCCGGCCGCCGGTCCGCGCCGCCACCCCGAACCGGTGCCGCCGGCCGCGGTGCCGCAGCTCGAAGCCGTCGTGCCGGACGCCCTCCCGGTCGAGCCGGTCCGCCGCGCCGCAGGCCCGCAGGACGTCGACCGTGCCCTGCTCCAGGAGCGCGGCCCGCTGCCGCCGCTCGACGTACTCCTGGTCGCGCGCCTCCAGCACCACGCAGTCCACGTCCGCCCGGCGCAGCAGCCGGGCGAGCAGGAGCCCGGCCGGACCGGCTCCGATGATGCCGACGGTGGTGCGCATGCGGGGATCGCCTCTCGGTATGCGGAGGGGCGGATCAGCGCTCCAGCACCAGCGCCTGCCCCTGCCCCACACCGATGCACAGCGCCGCCACCCCGGTGCCGGAACCGGCCGCCGCGAGCTGGTGGGCCACCGTGCCGGCGAGCCGGGCGCCGGAGCACCCCAGGGGGTGCCCGATCGCCAGTGCCCCGCCGTACCGGTTCACCAGGGCGGGATCGAGTTCCGGCCACTCCGCGAAGCATCCCAGCACCTGGGCGGCGTACGCCTCGTTGAGCTCGAAGTGTGTCAGGTCGGCGAAGGAGCGCCCGGCGCGGGCCAGGGCCCGGCGCACCGCCTCGACCGGGCCCAGCCCGTACAGGTCGGGCTCGTTGCCGGTGACGGCCGACGCCCGGACACGGGCCAGCGGCTCCCGGCCGGTCGCCCGCAGGCCCTCCTCGTCGCAGAGCAGCAGGGCCGCCGCGCCGTCGTTCAGCGGGCAGGAGTTGCCCGCCGTGACCGTACCGCCCGCCGGCCGGAACGCGGGCTTCAGCCGGGCCAGCGCCTCCTCCGACGTGGCGTCGCGGATGCTCTCGTCGCGGGTGAGCTCCACGTCAGGCAGGAACACCACCTCGTCGGCGAAGGCGCCCTCCGCCCAGGCCGCGGCCGCCTTCCGGTGGGCGGCGAGGGCGTACGCGTCCTGCTCGGCACGGGAGATGCCGTGCTTGTCGGCGATCCGCTCGGCGCCCTCGCCCAGGGACACCGTCCACCGCTCCGGCATCGCCGGGTTGGTCATCCGCCAGCCCAGGGTCGTCGAGTACAGCTCCTGGTGGCCGGCGGGAAAGGCGCGGTCCGGCTTGGGGAGCACCCAGGGCGCGCGGCTCATCGACTCCACGCCGCCCGCGACGACCACCGACGCGTCCCCGACGGCGATCGCCCGGTACGCCTGCACGACGGCTTCGAGCCCGGAGGCGCAGAGCCGGTTGACCGTCGAGCCGGGGACGGTCACCGGCAGCCCCGCGAGCAGCACGGCCATCCGGCCGACGTTCCGGTTCTCCTCGCCCGCGCCGTTGGCGTTGCCCAGCACCACCTCGTCGATCCGCGCCGGGTCGAGCGCGGGCGCCCGGGCCACCAGGGAGCGGACGACGTGGGCGGCCAGGTCGTCCGGACGGACGCCGGCGAGCGCGCCGCCGTAGCGGCCGAGGGGCGTGCGGACGGCGTCGACGACGTAGACGTCGCGGATGCGGTCGTTCATGCGGTCTCCGTAGGCGGTCGGGTGCCTCATCGGGAAAGGGCAAGGGCCGGGCGGGCGGCGGTATCCGGCGAACGGCCCCCGGACGCACCGACTGACCGTTCGGTCGAGAGTCTTGGCGGGGGCCCGGGCGCCTGTCAATGGGGTGCGGAGCACCGGCCCGGCACCGTCTGAGACAGTGAGGCCATGAGCGAAGCCCACACCCAGGCACCCCATGTGGCCGTCGTCGGCGGCGGCGTCTCCGGACTGGCCGCCGCCCTCCGGTTGCTGGAGGGAGGTGTGGGCGTCACCGTCCTGGAAGGCTCGGACCGGGTCGGCGGCAAGCTGCTCGCCGGGGAGATCGCCGGCGTCTCCGTGGACCTGGGCGCCGAGTCGATGCTCGCCCGCCGCCCCGAGGGCGTCGCGCTGGCCCGCGCCGTCGGCCTCGGCGACCGCCTCCAGCCGCCGGCCACGGCCGTCGCCGGCGTCTGGACCCGCGACGGCCTCCGGCCGCTGCCCAAGGGCCAGCTCATGGGCGTCCCCGGCGACCTCGACGCGCTCGCCGCCTCCGGGGTGCTCTCCCCTGAGGGTCTGGCCGCCGCCGCCCGCGAGGCGGACCTGCCGCCCACCGAGCCGGGCGAGGACGTCGCCGTGGGCGCCTACGTCGCCGCGCGGTTCGGCCCCGAGGTCGTCGACCGGCTCGTCGAACCGCTGCTCGGCGGCGTCTACGCGGGCGACGCCTACCGCACCTCGATGCGCGCCGCCGTCCCCACCCTCTTCGAGGCCGCCCGCGGCCGGCGCTCGCTCACCGAGGGCGTCCGCGCGCTGATCGCCGCCGCCCCGCCGAACGCCGGCCCGGTCTTCGCCGGCATCGACGGCGGCATCGGCCGGCTGCCGCTCGCCGCCGCCGACGCCGTGCGCGCGGCCGGCGGCGAGATCCGCACCGGCACACCGGTGACCGGCCTCCACCGGACCGCCGACGGCTGGCGGCTGGACCTCGGCGACGCGTACCTCGCCGCCGACGGCGTCGTCCTCGCCACGCCCGCCCCCGCCACCGCCCGGCTCCTCGCCGGCACCGCGGACACCGCCGCGGCGCTGCTCGCCGACGTCGAGTACGCCTCCATGGCCCTGGTCACCCTGGCCTTCCGCCGCTCCGACATGGCCGGGCTCCCGGCGGGCAGCGGCTTCCTCGTACCGCCCGGCGACGGCCGGCGGATCAAGGCGTCCACCTTCGCGAGCAACAAGTGGGGCTGGATCGCCGCCGCCGACCCGGACGTCTTCGTGCTGCGCACCTCCCTCGGCCGCCACGGGGACGACGACGACCTGCACCGGGACGACGCCGATCTGGTCAAGCTGTCCCTGGCCGACCTGCACGAGGCGGTGGGCCTGGACGCCACGCCGATCGCGAGCCGGGTCACCCGCTGGGACCACGGTCTCCCGCAGTACCCCGTCGGCCACCTCGACCGGGTGGCGCGGGTCCGTGAGCGGGTGGCGGCCCTGCCCCGGCTGCGGGTCTGCGGCGCGGCCTACGGCGGCGTCGGCATCCCGGCCTGTGTGGGCGGCGCCCGCCGCGCGGCCGAGGAGCTGTTGGCCACCCTGCCGGAGAGCGCCCCGGGCGCGGGGGGACAATAGGGGGCATGACGACTGACGCCCAGAAGACCCCGAACGCCGGCAAGAAGGCCAAGGACCTCAACGAGGTCATCCGTTACACGCTCTGGTCGGTGTTCAAGCTGCGCGACGTGCTCCCCGAGGACCGCTCCGGCTGGGCGGAGGAGGTCGAGGAGCTGTTCGCGGCCCTCGCCAAGGAGGACGTCACCGTCCGCGGCACGTACGACCTCTCCGGGCTCCGGGCCGACGCCGACGTGATGATCTGGTGGCACTCGGAGACCTCGGACGCGCTCCAGAGCGCCTACAGCCGCTTCCGCCGCACCCGCCTCGGGCGCGCCCTGGAGCCGGTGTGGTCGAACATGGCGCTGCACCGCCCCGCCGAGTTCAACAAGTCGCACATCCCGGCGTTCCTCGCGGACGAGAACCCCCGCGAGTACGTCAGCGTCTACCCCTTCGTCCGCTCGTACGACTGGTACCTGCTGCCCGACGAGGACCGCCGCCGCATGCTCGCCGACCACGGCAAGATGGCCCGCGGCTACCCGGACGTCCGGGCCAACACGGTCGCGTCCTTCTCGCTCGGCGACTACGAGTGGATCCTCGCCTTCGAGGCCGACGAGCTGTACCGGATCGTCGACCTGATGCGCCACCTGCGGGCGTCCGAGGCGCGGATGCACGTCCGCGAGGAGGTCCCGTTCTTCACGGGCCGCCGCAAGGCGGTCGCGGACCTGGTGGCCGGGCTGGCCTGACCATCGTGACGCGAACGGCCGCCGGCCGGGCCCGCAAGGCCCGGCCGGCGGCCGTTCGTACGCGGTGGCGCGGTCAGGTCGCCCGCGGCTCCGGACGTCCCTCGCACGTCGTGTGACGCGCCGGGAGCGCCCCGGTGAGCAGGTACTTCTCGAAGTACCCGTTGACGCAGGCGTTCGGCCCGCCGCCGATCCCGTGCGTCCCCGCGTCCCGCTCGGTGACCAGGGCGGCCGAGCCGCGCAGCCGGCGCAGCAGCTCCAGCGCGCCCGCGTACGGGGTGGCCGCGTCCCGCTCGGCGGCCAGCAGCAGGACGGGCGGCAGCGCCCCGCGGGCCGTCCCCACCTCGAACGGCCGCTGCCGGGGCGCCTTCCAGTAGGCGCACGGCAGGTTCATGAACGCGTTGCTCCACGTCTCGAACGGCGCCCGCCGGGCGAGGCGGTCGTTGTCCCGGTTCCACCGGGCCCAGTCGCGCGGCCACGGCGCGTCGTTGCACTCGACGGCGGTGTAGACGGCGTTGCCGTTCTCGGCGGCCGGGCTTCCGGAGGCGCTGGGCGCGGTGAGGGCGACCAGCGGCCCCTCGTCGCCCCGCAGGTACGCGGCGAGCGCCTGCGCCGCGCGGGCCCAGGCGGTGTCGGTGTAGCCGGCCTTGAGGAACAGGCCCTGGAGCTGGGCCGGCCCGACCTTCCCGCCCGCGGGCCGGTGGCGCAATCGGCCGGCCGCCTTGTGGTACGCGGCCAGCACCTCGCGTTCGCTGCGGCCCAGGCGGTACACGGCGTGGTGCCGGGCCGCCCAGCGGCGCCAGTCGTACCAGCGGCGTTCGAAGGCGGCCGACTGGTCGAGGTTGTTCCGGTACCAGATCTTGCCCGGGGACGGGTTGACGACGCTGTCGAAGACCATGCGCCGGACGTGCCCGGGGAAGAGGGTGGCGTAGACGGCGCCGAAGTACGTCCCGTACGACGCCCCGATGAAGTTGAGCCGCCGTTCGCCGAGCGCGGCGCGCAGGACGTCGAGGTCGCGGGCGTTGTTGCGGCTGGTGAAGTGCCTGAGGTCGGGGCCTGCCTTGCGGAGGCAGCCCCGCGCGTACTCCTTGGCCTTGGCGATCCGCTGCCGTTTGTACGCGGCGGTGGGGTGCTCGGGGGCGTCGCTCGGGCCGCGTTCGAAGCGGGCCGGGTCCGCGCAGGACAGCGGCGCGGAGCGGCCGACGCCGCGCGGCGCGTAGCCGATGAAATCGTACGCCTCGGCGAGCTTCTTCCAGGCCGGCAGGCCGGCCAGCAGCGGGAAGATCATCCCCGAGCCGCCGGGGCCGCCCGGGTTGAACACCAGCGCGCCCTGCCGGAGGGAGCGGTCGCCGGTGGCGTGCCCCCTGCTGACGGTGAGGCTGATGTGCTTGCCGTTGGGGTGGGCGTAGTCGACCGGGACCGAGACCGTGCCGCACTCCACGGGCGCGGGAAGGCCCTCGGCGGCCGGACAGGCCCCGAACGTGATGCCCTTGGCCGCGGCGCGTTCGGCCGCGAGCACCACACCGCGTGCTTCGACCGGGCTGTCGGCGGCGGAGGGCGAGAGGAGAGCGCCGGTGCCGTGGGCGGCCGGAGCGGAGGCGAGGGTGGTGAGGCCGGTGAGGAGGAGGGATCCGACGGTTCCGTAGAGGGCGACTGCGCGCACGGGCGTCCCTTCATATCTAATTGCGACAAAAGGGATATTCGATTCGTGGACCGGCGAAGTAAAGCACCGGGGGGAGATGTCGGGGGAGTTGGGCCCGATGGGCTCCGGGCCCCGGCCTCGTGAGCACCCCGTGAGCACGTCGTGAGCATCCCGGGAGCGCGCCGTGAGCGCCCGCGCGTCAGTAGCGGTGGGCCGCCAGGGTCTCCGCGAGGGCGGCGCGCAGCTCCGGGTCGCGGAGGGCGCGGCGGCCGTGGACGGCGAGGGTGGTCAGCACGCCGACGTCGTCCGGCCCGGCGCCGCCCTCCGGCCGTACCACCGGCGCCCGGTCGAGGAGGGCCCGCCCGGCCGGGGAGGCCCACAGCGTGTCGGGATTCACCTCGAACCGCGCGATGGCCAGACAGCCCGCCGTCAGCACCAGCGGCACGGCGAGCCACCCGGCGGTCCGCCCGACGGCCACGCCGTCCGGCAGGGACAGCAGGGTGGCCGCACCGGTGAGCAGGGACAGCACACAGGCGGCACGCACCTGCCGGACGGCGCCGGCCACCTCCTGCCGGACGCGCGCGGGCACCACCAGACCGGCGGCCGTGAGCCGGTCGCCCAGAGCGCGCACCGCCTCCGCCGTACCGTGCGCGGCGCGTATCCGCGGGACGGGGGACTGGCCCCCGGGGCCCATCGCGCTGATCACCGACCGTTCGACCTCGTCCCGGCCGACCGGGTCGACGACGGTCGCCCATCCCGTGTGGGCCAGCAGCAGCCGCCGCTGCCGGGCCATCGCGACCAGCGTGAGGTCGGTGACCCGCTGCGGGCCGCCGTTCAGGAACGCCGTCTCGTACAGCGTCAGGGCATCGATCCCGGCGGCGGCCTGGCCCCGCCCGGGACCGGCCGCCGCCAGCGCGGCGTGGCAGAGACGGGCGCAGGCGGCGACGGCGACCACGCAGGTGACGATCAACAGGACGACCCACATACGGGTGTTCTACTCGACCATCCGCCTCACGCGCACCTTCTTGTCCATATCGCGGGCTTCCGGCGCGCGGGTTCGCGTGGGGGTGCGTTGGGGTGGGGCGGGGTGGAGCGGGGCGGGCCGGGGGCGCGGCCCGGCGGGTTCCGGAGCGCGACGCGCGATCCGGCGAGCGGCGGTACGGGTCGGACACCGGCGTCCTGCGGCAAGATGGCGGGTGGGGGTGATGGGCGTGCGCGAGCGGCCGGAAACGGGTGCGGGAGCGAGTGCCGGGCCGGGGGCGGGACCGGCGGGACCGGGGGCCAAGAGCGGGGCGGTCGGGAGGAGGTACGACCCGGACCGGCTGTTCCTGCCTCCCGACGACGACCTCGCGCCCAACCGCCCCGGCGAGACCCTGCGCGCCCGGCTCGACGCGTCCCGCGCCGGCCGCGGCGCCCTCCTGCTGGCCCGGCTGCTGGGCCGGCGGCCGGTGGAGGACCACTGGCGCCGGGCGCTGGCCGCCGAACAGCAGGTCGGCGCGGCCCTGGACGCGCTGGACGCGGGCGGCTGGGAGGTGGTGCACTCCGTCGTCCTGCCGGGCGACGCCGTCATCCCGCACCTGCTCATCGGCCCCGGCGGCGTCTTCGCCGTCCTCGTCGAACCGACCCGGCGGGTCCCGGCGCGCGCGGACGACGCCGTGGTGCGCGTCGCGGGCGAGCGCCACCCGCGCCCCGCCGTCCGCCACGCCCGCCAGAGCGCGGCCCGCGCCTCCCTCGTCCTCACCCGGGCCTGCGGCTTCCCGGTCCCGGTGGGCCCGGTCGTGGTCCTGGTCGGCGCCACGGAGATCGACGACGACTCCGAACACGGTGACGTCCGCGTCCTGACGATGCGTCAGGTGCCGGGCCTCGGCGTCCTCGGCGGCGCCCTCCACCCGGACCGCGTGGACCGGGTCCACACGGTGGCGCGCAACAGGCGGCTCTGGCTCGGGTGTTGAGCCCGGGAGAGGGAAGGGCCTTCGCGGGTGCGGCCGCGAGGCGACCGGGCCGGTCGGGGACCGGGTCGGTCGGGGATCGGGCCGGTCGGGGATCGGGGCGGTCGGGGATCGGGGCGTCGCTTCCGCACGCCTCCCCGCCCCGTTTCCGCATGCCTCCCCGCCCCTACGCCGTACCCGCCTGATGAGGCTCGTACCCGCCCGGTGAGGCTCGTTGCCGCCTGGTGAGGTTTGTGCCCCGCCCGGTGAGGCTCGGTGCCGGCCGCCGTTGTCGCGTGGGCCGACGTGTCACGACAACCGACGCGGCCCCTGCCGGTCGCGGCGCCTGCCGGTCGCGGCGGAGGGAGGCACCCGCGCGGCTCGCCGGCCGGGGCGCCTCCCGGGCGGCCGGGAGCGGCGATTCGGCGGCCCGGGCCGGGCCATGCCGGGCCGGGCGGTGAGGCCGTGCGCCGGGTGAGGGCGGTGGGGCGTCCGTGCGGGACGTCCTGCGAACGGAGCCGGGCCGGGCGGCAGTGCGCGCCGGCGGTGGGGCGGCGGCTCGGTCAGACGGCCGCGTACGCGTACGCGGCCGGGCGAGGGGCGGTGGGGCGTCCGTGCGAGATGTCCCGCGAACGGAGTCGGGCCGGGCGGCGGTGCGTGCCGGCGGTGGGGCGGCGGCTCGGTCAGACGGCCGCGTACGCGTACGCGCGGCCCCGGGGCGTACGGGTGAGCATGCGCTTGCCGTGCAGGCGGCGCAGGATCGTGACGACCGTGCAGTAGGTGAGGGCGCCCGGCAGCTCCTCCTGCACCTCGCGCGGCGTGAGCGGGCCGTCGGCCCGGCGCAGTGCCGCGAGGACCTCGCACTCCAGCGCGCCGCTCGCCCGTCGGCGCCCGCGGCGCACCGCGGTGGCAGGTGTGGCCGCTCCCATGTCCTCGGTTCCTCCGCTGTACGACGTGATCCGCGGGTCCGGCTCGGACCCGACAGACGAGTGTAAGGGCCCGGTCCGGAAAGCGGCGGAAAAGCGGCGGAAAGGCCGGGGACGCGGCGGGGCGTGAGGGGGGCGCCCGGGCCGGCTCAGGCGCCCGCGCTTCCGGTGAGCGTCCGGCGGACCGCGTCGCGGAGCCAGCGGTGGGCTCCGTCGGCGGCGTGGCGGGGGTGCCAGGCCATGCCGATGGTCACGGGCGGCAACGGCAGGGGGATGTCGAGGAGGTGGAGGTCGAGGGAGGCGGCGACCTCGGTGAGCGGGGAGGGGCCGGTGCCCGGCGGAGGGGCGGGGACGAGACAGACGGTGTCGCTGTGGGCGACGAGGTGCAGGGCGGCCAGGTGGCTGGGGAGGACGGCGGTGACCCGCCGGTGGAGGTCCCGCTCGGCCAGCGCGGCGTCGAGAGGCCCGGTGAACCGGCCCCGGCGGCTGACCGTGACGTGTTCGGCGGCGGCGAGCCGGTCCGGGGTGAGGGGCTCCGCGGCGAGGGGGTGGCCGGGCCGGACTGCCGCCGCCATCCGCAAGGCGACCAGTTCCTCGACCCGGGTCTCCGGATCCGCGTGGTCGATCACCCCGACTTCCAGGTCGACCCCACCGTCGCGGAGGGCCGGCCCGGCCTCCAGCTCCTCGGCCCGCAGCCGCAGCGAGACCCCCGGCGCCTCCGCCCGGGCCAGCCGCAGCAGCCCGGGCGCGAGCGCTGCGGCGACGAGGTCCGCCGCCTGGAGCGTGAAGGTGCCGCGCAGGGACGCGGGATCGACCTCGGAACCGGGGCTGAGCAGCGCCCCGAGGCGGCGTACCACCTCGGCGGCCTCGTCCCGCAGCTCGCGGGCGCGCGGCGTGGGCACCATGCGCTGCCCGGCCCGGACCAGGAGCGGGTCCTGGAGGATCCGGCGGAGCCGGGCGAGGGTACGGCTCATCGCCGCGGGCGAGGTGTGCAGGCGCGCGGCGGCGCGGGTGACGCTCTGCTCGGCCAGCAACGCATCCAGGGCGACGGCGAGCTGCGCGTCGATCACCGGGAGAGGGGTGTCCACCAGGGTCATTCCATTTCAGGCAAAGATTCCTTGCCGACGTTCCCATTGTGACAACGTCCGGCTCCTTCCAGGATGGACGTACCGGGTCCGGCGCGCGCCCCTCCCCGAGAACCGTTCATCCGACGACTGTCGCCCGGCGACGTCATCCAGCGAAGGAACCACCATGTCCACCACCAAGGCGACGCCCATGACCGCGGCGACGTCCGCCCCCGAGGCGACCGACGTCCCCGTGACCGCCTTCATGCTCGTCAAGACCACGCGCGCCTGGCTCTCCAAGACCCCCGAGGAGCGGATGCACGCCCTCACCACCGAGATCGTGCCCGTGATCGAGGCCAGGACGTCCGGCGTGCGCTCGCGCTTCTTCGACACGGAGTTCTACTCGGCGCGCGTCACCGACGTCTGGCTCTGGGAGGCCCGCGACCACCAGGCCTACCAACTGCTGATCGACGCGCTGCGGGAAACGCCGTTCTGGGACCACTACTTCGAGGTGGTCGACCTCCTGGTCGGCACCGAGAACGGATACGCCCGCACCTACGGCTTCGACACCGCGGCCACCATCAGCACCTGACACACCCCTCACACCTTGCGCGGCCGGCGCCCTCCCGTTCCCCGCGACCGGGAAGGGCGTGGCCTTCGCAGCAGTCGGTGCGCAAGAGGCCTATCAGTTGGCACGACCTCGAACCGCGTACTTCGTCAAAGTTGACGCCGGTCCGACCGGGCGGCGGCGGCTCCCTCCGGCTCCGTGCCACAACCGCGCTGTCGAATCCGAGGGTTGCTACGTGATTACGGCTGCTGATGCCCTCGTCGGCACTCTGCCGGGGAGTGCGCCGCACATGGCGCGAATCGCGTCACGGGATCGCGTGCCCTTCGGCGCGGCGCTCCCGCGAGCCCGACGCCGGGGCGCAGGTCGGGTGCGCCAGCGGCTCAGTCCGGGCGCCCGCGCAACTGCTCGGTGAGCCGAGGCAGCGCCTCGCCGAAGGAGCGCAGATAGCTGAGGACCGTCTCGAGTTCTTCCTCCGAACGTGCCCCACACCAGGCGTCCAGCGCGTCGAGGACGGGGGAGTAGAGGGCGCCGGTCCGTTCCCGCTGGGCGTCCTGGGGATGAATGATCACCTTTCGACGGTCGGCTGAATCCTTGGCGCGGCGTGCAAACCCGGCCTGTTCGAGCCGGTCAACGACGCCCGTCACCGCCCCGGTGGTCAGCCCGGTCAATTCGGCCAGCCGGCCCGCGGTGACAGGACCTGCGTGGTCGAGCACGCCCAGGCACAGAAGGTCAGTGCCGCCGATGCCGAGCCGGGCGGCGACGGCTTGGTCGGCCAGTGCCTGGCGCGTGGCCACCGTACGCGCCTCCCGGTAGATCGACCGTGTCAGCTCCCGGCGGCGCGGCCGGTCGACATGTTCGTGCGTGCTGTCCATAGCGGTTGTACTTCCTCACATTGTAAGTATCTTACCTTCTAAGGTAATGCGGATGCCCTCGGAGGTATACAGCATGAGCAGTGAAGCAGTGTCGGCCGCCGAGCCCGGCGATCCGGCTCGGGGAGGGAATCCGCGGCCTGTCATCGCCGTCGTCCTCATCGCCGTCTTCGTGGACGTACTGGACGCCAACATCGTCAACGTGGCCATCCCGGCCATCCAGGGTGACCTCGAAGCGTCGAACTCGGCCATGCAGTGGTCTTTGATTGGCTACACCTTGCCTTTCGCTCTCATGCTCATCACCGGAGGCCGACTCGGTGACATCTTCGGTCGACGCCGGCTGTTCCTGTTCGGCATGGCGGGCTTTACCCTCGCCTCCGCTCTGTGCGGGGCCGCCGCTTTCCCGGGCCTGCTGATCACCGGTCGCGTCGTGCAGGGCGTGATGGCGGCCATGATGGTGCCGCAGGTGCTTTCGATCATCTCGGCCACCATCCCTTCCGCCCGGCGAGGCGGTGCCTTCGCCCTGTACGGCATGATCGCGGGTAGTGCCAACGTCAGCGGTCCCATCCTGGGCGGATTGCTGTTGCAAGCCGATCTATTCGGGCTCGACTGGCGGCCCCTATTCCTGGTCAATCTGCCGGTGGGCATCGGCGCCTTCGTCATGGCGCTGCGCCTGTTGCCGGAGAGCCGCAGCGAACAGCGCTTGCGGCTCGACCCGTTCGGCGTCCTTCTTGTCACCGGCGCCCTGTTGGCTGTGCTCTACCCGCTGCTCCAAGGCCGCGAGCTGGGCTGGCCCGGCTGGGGGTGGGCCCTGATGGCCGCGGCTGTCCCGGTGCTGGGGATTTTCGCTCTGTGGCAGCGGCGCAAACAGGCGAAAGACGGCTCGCCGTTGGTGCCGCCCACGCTCTTCAGGCTGCGCGGCTTCAATACCGGGCTCGTGGTGATGCTCACTTTTCTCACCGCCATCATCGGCTTTTTTCTGATCCTGACCCTCTACCTCCAGCAGGGCCTGGGGTACTCACCGCTGGCCGCGGGCGCCACCAGCCTTCCCTGGCCGGTGGGCGTCACCCTCGCCGCCGTCGTCGTCAGTAATGCCGGTACGGAACCCAAGGGGGCACTGGTCACGCTGGGAGCCGTCGGCATGGTCGTCGGGCTGCTGTTGCTGATCGTCACCATCTGGTTCGCCGACACAGGCATCAGTGGCTGGTACCTGGTTCCCTCCCTGCTCGTCGGCGGGCTCGGTATGGGGCTCGTGATGGCCCAGGCCACCAATGTCAGTCTGCTCCAAGTCCCTGGCTCGGACGCGGGTGCGGCCTCCGGTGTTTTCAACGCGGTGATGCAGGCGGGCGGCGTCGTCGGCATCGCCCTTATCGGTGTCTTGTTCTTCGGCGCGGTCGGCTCTCAGACGGGCTCCGGCTCCGAGGCCGTCCGAGCCCAGCTCCGAAGCGATCTGCAGGCGGCATCCGTCACTGGTACGGCGCAGGACCGGATGGTCGGCGGTTTTGAGACGTGCCATAAACGGCGGATGGCCGCCCAGGAGGGTGCGGCGGCTCGACACGTCTGCCCCGAGGCGCTTGCGGCGGTCTCGGAGGACTCCCGGCCTGAGGTCGGCCGGGCGCTTACCCGGGCCGCCGAGGGGGCTCGCGCCCACACCTATACCGATGCCATGCGGCGCACCCTCTGGTGGAGCGTCGGCCTGCTGGCCGTTGTCACCGCCTTGACCGCGCTGCTGCCGCGCGGCGGCGCGTCCGCGGCGGCGGTGCCACCCCCCGGCGCCCCGGGGGACGCCGAGAGCGCCCCGGGGGCTGGGAAAGAGGCGGTCGGCCCGGTGGGAGGGGCGGCCGGTGACGAGGCCGACCGGCCGACACGACCAGGAAACTGAGCCCGCCTACAGCGAAGTGGGCCCGCATTCGTCGCGGGCCCACTGGTGTGTTGTCGCGGTGCCGGGAGAAGGGCTTCCTTAGTTTCTGGGCGCAGATCGGTACGTGCGTTGAACCCGGAGGCCGTGTGGAGGGTGCGTACCGCTCCTTCCAGTCGGCCGGCCGGGACCAGTGCGAAGACCCGGAGCTGCGAGGTGAGGATCCAGGTGGTGGGGACGCCCGCCTCGGCGAGCGCACTGAGAATACGCGCGGTGCACTCGGGACCGGTTGAGCAGCCCGGTGCCGATGACGGTCACTTTGCCGACTTCCTCGTCGACGCGCAGGCGTCCGCCGAGTGTGGCGACGAGCTGCTCCAAGGCCGGCCGCGTGGCGCCCAACGCGTGGCGCCGGGTGGAAAAGCCCATTCGGAACTCCTCCTCCTGGGGCCGGAGCGGGCCACTAGGTCGACTGACAGCGCGAACACTGCAAGCTGGGCCGGGATTTCGGGTGCCGGGCCCGGCTCAGTCGACCCCGGGTTCGGGCCGGTGGGAGCCCGTCACGCGGTCGATGTCCGCGACGTAGAGCGTGATGGAGCATCAGGTGATGTGCGACAGGGGCCCGGGGCCGGATCGCCGCGCGCGGTCAGGGGCGCTCGCGCAGTGCCGGGTGGTCGGCGATCACCGTTGCCGAGCCGGGGGCGATTTCCGTGAAGCCGGCGTCGCGGACGACCGGGAGGTCGGTCGAGGTCAGTTCCGCCCAGCGGGCGGGGGTGGCGGTGCGTACGGAGAGGGTGAAGCCGTTCTCGCGCCAGGCTTTGCGGGTCGTGTCGTCCAGGCGCCACCAGGCCAGTTGGGCGCCGTGCCCGGCCTGGGCCATCGCCTTGCCCGCGGACATCTCCAGTTCCGGGTTGAACCAGAGCACCGGCCGCTCGGGGGCGGCGGGGCCGGGTGCGGTCGGGTCGTCCAGGTCGGTGCCGGATACCTGGAGCTTCACCAGCTCCGGCGGCCAGCCGTCGAGCGGGACCGGGGGGAAGACCCGTACCTCGGCCGTCTCGCCCGTCACCGTGATGCCGGGCAGCGCGGAGGCCCGGCGCCACTCCGCGCCCCGGGCCCGGCGGACGACCTTGCGGATGCGGGCGTCCTGCCAGTCGCGCACGGCTTGGGCCCACTCGCCCTCTCCGGTGGAACGTTCGTCCGACAGCAGGACGAGCACCGCGCGGGCCGCCGTCTCCAGGGCGTCGGTACGGGCCGGCGGGGCGGTCTTCTCGATCCGTACCACCAGGGGCAGGACGAACTGCGGCGCGGTGTCGCGGGGGTCGCTGGAATCGGCCGGGATGCCGGCTTCGGAGCTGGTCACGGAGCCAGTCTGCCAGCCGTCCGCCGGGCGCCCGGGGCCGCTATGGTGATCCGGGAATCGGGGAGGGGTGGGGATCCTGTGGAACTCCGGGACGTGGGCCGCCGGTACGGCGTGCGCGGCCGGTGGGTGCTCAGGGACGTCGGTCTGCGGGTGACGGCCGGCACGCTGCTGAGGATCGAGGGCGGCAACGGCAGCGGCAAGTCCACGCTGCTGCGGCTGCTGGCCGGCATCGACGCCCCCAGCGCCGGACGGATCACCGGCCGGCCCCGCACCGCGTACGTCCCCGAGCGCTTCCCCGCGGCGCTGCCGCTCACCGCCCTCGGCTACCTCACCCGCCTCGGCCGTATCCACGGCCTCGGCCGGCGCGCGGCCGACCGCGCCGCCGGAGAGTGGCTGGAACGCTTCGGCGCCGGCCGGTACGCCCACACGCCGCTGCGGGAGCTCTCCAAGGGCACGACGCAGAAGGTCGCCGTGGCCCAGGGGCTGGTCGGCACCCCCGGACTGCTCGTCCTCGACGAGGCGTGGACCGGGCTCGACCGCGACTCCCGCGGCGTCCTCGACCGGGCCGTCCTCGACCGCGTCGCCGAGGGCGGTGCCGTCGTCTTCGTCGACCACGACCCGCGGCGGCTGGCGCGGGCGTGCGGTGGGATCCGGCGGGTGGAGGGCGGCCGGCTCGTTCCCGTGACGGCAGGCGCCGAAGCCCGCGCCGGCCGCGTCCGCGTCGAGGCCGAGGGCGCAGGTCCGCCGCCCGGCCGGCTGCCCGGCGACCCGGACCGCGAACGGGTCGACGGCGCCGTCCGGTTCACCGTGGCCGCCGCCGACTCCGACGCGCTGCTCCACGCCCTGCTCACCGCCGCACCGCCCTGGCACATCCGCTCGGTGACCGCCGCGCCCGCCCCGGAGGAACCGCACCGATGACCGCCCTGCTGCGCTACCAGGCCGCCCTGCTGCTCCGCTCGCACCGCTGGCTCCCGCCGCTGCTGCTGTACGCCGCCCTCCTCACGGTCGCGGTACGGCCCGGGGAGCCCGTCCTGGACTCCCTCGGGCTCGCCGCCGTCCTCCTGGTGCCGGTGGCCGCGTGGCTGGCGCGCGTCGGCGTCACCAACGAACCGGACGCCGCCCGGGACTGCGCCGCCGCGGCGGCCGGGCCGTGGCGCGTCCACCTCGCCGGGCTGCTCACCGGCCTGGCCGCCGCGCTCGTCCTCGCGGGGGCAGGCACCGCGGTCGTGGCGCTGATATCCGACCCGCACGCCTCCGGCCGGCGGGCCGCCGTGCCGCTGGGACCGGCCGTCGGCGCGGGGCTCACGGCCGCCGTGAGCTGCGCCCTGCTCGGCACGGCCGTCGGCGCCCTCTGCAACCGGCCGCTGCTGCGCAGCGCGGCCCGGTCCGTACCGGCCACCGCGCTGGCCGTCTTCCTGGTCCTGCTCCCCGGCGGCTCGCCCGCCCACGCCGCCGTCACCGAGCTGGTCAGCGGCTCGCGCAGCGGGGAGGTGAGCTGGCCGCTGCTGCCGCTGGCCGTGGCGGCGGTGTTCGCGGCGGGCGCGGCGGCGGTGGCCTGTGCGCTGAGTTCACGGCGGTAGCGGGCGCGGCCGTCCCCGGGGGTCAGCCGCCGGCGATCAGGTCGGAGACGCGGACGAGTTCGTAGCCGCGCTCCCGGAGCCGGGGGACGATCGTCCGGACGGCCGCCTCCGTCGCCGGCGCGGCGCTGCGGGTGCAGTGCATCACGACGACCGAACCGGGCCGGACCTTCGCCAGCACCTCGTCCGCCACCGGGCCCGGCCGCTTGGCGAACGCGTCGCCGCTTATGACGTCCCACTGCACGGCCGTCACCTTCGCCGGGCCCAACTCCTTGAGCACGGCCGGATTGTGGCAGCCGCCCGGAAAGCGGAAGTACGGCACCGTCCGCTCGACCCGCGCCCGCCGGAACGCGGCGAACGCCTTCTCCACGTCCGCTCGTGCCCCGCCCGGCTTCACCGTCGGCAGGCCGTAGCAGGGCGTGGCGAACGCGTGGTGGCTGTAGGAGTGGTTGGCGACCTCGAAGAGCGGGTCCGCGCCGATCGACCGCGCCTGGTCCGGGTACTGCTCGGCCCATCTGCCCGTCATGAAGATCGTGGCGGGGGCTTTGAACCGCCGGAGGGTGGCGATGAGTGCCGGATTGTCGAAGTGCTCGCCCCTCGCGGCGCGCGGGCCCTGGTCGGACGTCATGTCGGCGTCGAAGGTGAGGGCCACGCGTTTGCCGCGGTCACGGCGGCCGTGGGAGAAGAGGGCGATTGCGCCGGAGGGGGATGGAGGGAGCGTGGGGGCTGCTGTGGGGGTCGGTTTCGCCGGGGTGGGTGTGGCGGGCGCCGGCTTTCCGCTGGGGGCCGCGGAGGCCGTTCCGTTGCCGCTGCCGCCGCCGCAGGCGGTCGCGCAGCAGAGGAGGGCGAGGGCGAGGGCGGGGGCGCGGAGGGGGCGGGATATGCGAAGCACGGGGGGACGTTACCCCGGTGGGGGTTGCCCCTGACCCTCCCTTTCGCCGTTTCCCGGGGCTGCGCCCCAGACCCCCTTGTCGCGGCTTCGCCGCTCGTCCTCAAACGCCGGACGGGCTGTAAAAGGTGGGGGCGCCCCCACCCTCAGCCCTCCGCCAAGGACTTCGCGTCGCGCGCCAGCGCCGTAAGCCGCGAAATCGCCCGGAAGTACTTCTTCCGGTACCCGCCCGCGAGCATCTCCTCGCTGAACAGCCGGTCGAACGGCCGCCCGGACGCCAGGACCGGTACCTCCCGGTCGTAGAGCCGGTCGGCGAGGACGACGAGGCGCAGGGCGGTCGACTGGTCGGGTACCGGCTCGACGCCGGTGAGGCAGACGGCGCGGACGCCGTCGCAGAGGGCGCCGTAGCGGCTGGGGTGGACCTGGGAGAGGTGGTGGAGGAGGGCGGGGAAGTCGTCCAGGGAGGCGCCCTCGACCGAGTGGGCCACGCGCTTGACGGTCTCGTCGTCGTAGGGGGCGGGAGCCTCGGGGAGGCCGCGGTGGCGGTAGTCCTCGCCGTCGATGCGCAGGGCGCGGAAGTGGGCCGAGAGGCCCTGGATCTCGCGGAGGAAGTCGGCGGCGGCGAACCGGCCCTCGCCGAGCTTGCCGGGCAGCGTGTTGGAGGTCGCGGCGAGCGCGACGCCCTGTTCGACGAGCTTGCCGAGCAGGGTGGAGACGAGGACGGTGTCGCCCGGGTCGTCCAGCTCGAACTCGTCGATGCAGAGCAGCTCGTGCCCGCCGAGCGTGCGTACGGTCTGCTGGAAGCCGAGGGCGCCGACCAGGTTCGTCAGCTCGACGAAGGTGCCGAACGCCTTCCGCTCCGGGGCGGCGGGCGCCGCGTGCCAGAGCGAGGCCAGCAGGTGCGTCTTGCCGACGCCGTAGCCGCCGTCGAGGTAGACGCCGCGCGGGCCGGCCGGGGCGGGCTTGGCCTCCCGCCGGAACCAGCGCTTCCGGCCGCTGCCCGCGGCCGGGGCGCCGAGCCCGGCCGCGAAGCCGGAGAGCACCCGGACGGCCTCGGTCTGGCTGGGCTGGTTCGGGTCCGGTATGTAGGTGTCGAACCGCACCGCGTCGAAGCGCGGCGGCGGCACCATCTCGGCGACCAGGCGCTCGGCCGGTACGTGCGGGGTGCGCGAGGTGAGCGCGACGGGCTGCTCGCCCGTCGGGCGGGCGTCTGGGGAAGCTGCGGTGGAGGACGACACAACTCTCCAGCGTAGCCGCTGACGGGCGCGGGACGGCCGGGACCGGAGCGAGCCATGTCACACCCGGGACGGCGAGGCGTGTCACACTGCGGCACATGCGACGCCTGTTCCCCGTGCCCACCGTGCCCGCCGACCTCGAGGACCGTGCCTGGGCGCTCGACGAACTGGCCGACCTCTACGCCTACCCCGCGTCCGTCGCCGAGGGACGCCCCTGGCTGCGCGCCAACATGGTCTCCTCGCTCGACGGCGCCGCCCACCACGAGGGCCGCTCCCAGCCGCTGTCCTCCGCCGCCGACATGCGGATCTTCGGTACGCTGCGCGCGCTCGCCGACGCCGTCGTGGTCGGCGCGGAGACCGTCCGGCAGGAGGGGTACCGCCCGGCGCGCGTGCGCGAGGCGTTCGCCGCCCGCCGCGCCGCGCTCGGCCAGTCGCCCGCGCCGGTGATCGCGGTGGTGAGCGCCGGGCTCGACCTGGACTTCTCGCTGCCGCTGTTCGCCGGGCCGCTGGTGCCGACCCTGGTGCTGACCGGCGAGGCGGCCCCCGCCGAGCGGCGGGACGCGGCCGCCGCGGCGGGCGTGGAGGTCGTCGTGGCCGGCGAGGGGCGGACGGTGGACGTGGCGCGCATACCGGAGCTGCTGGCCGCGCGGGGCATGCCGCGGCTGCTGACCGAGGGCGGGCCGCGGCTCCTCGGACAGCTCACGGCGGCCGGGGTGCTGGACGAGCTGTGTCTGTCGCTCGCCCCGATGGTCGCCGCCGGGGTCGCGCCCCGGATCGCCGGCGGGCCCCCGCTGGAGGTGCCGCGGCGGTTCGCGCTGGCGTCGGTGCTGGAACAGGACGGGTTCCTGTTCACCCGGTACCGGACGGGAACGGGCGGGGCGGCACCGGACGGGGCGTGACGGACGGCGTTCCTGACCGTTCCTCGATGACCGTTCCCCGATGATGACCGTTCCCCGATCGGCATCCGACAATCAGCGGAATTCCCTGTTCCGCTTATCGTCCGACGGGCAGAATTGTGTCGGACGCTCCCCCGGGGGCACGGGTTCGAAACAGCGGGCTCCGAGGGAGCACGCGCAGGATGGTTTCTGTGTGGGCCCGGGGCCCACGGAGGAGAAGGGCGCCGACCGTGTTCACGAGCGTATTGATGATCGAACAGCCGCTGTCCGCGACGGACGTCGACTTTGTCACGGGCCTGCATGACGACGATCTGTCCTTCGTGGTCCTGATGCAGCCCAGAGGCGCCGAGGACCGGCTGCTCCGCGCCATCGACGACGTCGCCCTGGGCGAGCTGGAACAGGCCGTCCACGAGGCGGACGAGCCCGAGGGCGAGGCGGCCCTGCGGCCCGCGGCCCTCGCCCTGGAGCACTCCCTGCGCCTCCTGCGGGGCGCCGGCAGCGAGGCGGTCGGCCAGATCATCGACGACCACCCGCTGGACCTGCTCCGTTCCGTCGTCGAGCAGACCCACGCCGACGAGGTGATCGTGCTGACCGCGCCCCACCTCGTCGAGGAGTTCTTCCACCGCGACTGGGCCTCGCGGGCCCGGCACAAGGTCGGCGTGCCCGTCCTCAAGCTGTACGCGCACGCGGACGCGGACGAGGGCTCCGACTCCGACGGGGCCGGGGAGCGGCCGGCCGCCGACGTGGAGTAGACGCCGGTCGTCAAAGAAGGCCGCCCGCCCGCGGCCATCCGGACAGGTGAGTCCGACGCCGGACGGGCTGACTCGTCAGCCGTCCGGCGTCCGGGGGCTCGGTGGCGCGGGGCGGGGCGGGGGCGCCCCCACCGGCCGGAGACCGCGTTGTCGGTGCCGGGTGCGAGAATCGGCGCAGTCGATCCCCGGAACCGCCGGGGACGACCGCATCAGCCGAGTACGACCCAGGGAGCACCGCACATGGCACCGGCCGTCCCCACGACGATGGACCGCCCGCACTTCATCGGCATCGGCGGCGCCGGCATGTCGGGCATCGCGAAGATCCTCGCCCAGCGCGGCGCCCGCGTGGCGGGCAGCGACGCGAAGGAGTCCGCGACCGCGGCGGCCCTGCGTGCCCTCGGCGTCACGGTGCACGTGGGCCACGCCGCCGGACACCTGGCCGAGGACGCCACCTGCGTCGTCGTCTCCAGCGCCATCCGGCAGGACAACCCGGAGCTGGCCGCCGCCGCCGAGCGGGGCGTCCCGGTCGTCCACCGGTCGGACGCGCTGGCCCGGCTGATGGACGGGCTGCGCCCGATCGCCGTCGCGGGCACCCACGGCAAGACGACCACCACGTCGATGCTGGCGGTGGCGCTGGACGCGCTCGGGCTCGACCCGTCGTACGCGATCGGCGGCGACCTGCACGGGCCCGGGACGAACGCCCGGCACGGCGCGGGCGAGATCTTCGTGGCGGAGGCGGACGAGAGCGACCGCAGCTTCCACAAGTACGCGCCCGAGGTCGCGATCATCCTCAACGCCGAGCTGGACCACCACGCGAACTACGCCTCGATGGAGGAGATCCACGAGTCGTTCGAGATCTTCGTCGGCCGGATCCGTCCGGGCGGCACGCTCGTCGTCTCCGCCGACCAGGAGGGCGCCCGGGAGCTGACCCGGCGGCTCGCCGGGCGCACCGGCGACGTCCGGGTCGTCACCTACGGCGAGGCCGAGGACGCCGACGTGCGGATCCTCGGCATCACCCCGCGCGGCCTGACCAGCGAGGTCACCGTGGTCCTCGACGGGCGTGAGATCACCTTCGGCGTCTCCGTGCCCGGCCGCCACTACGCGGGCAACGCGGTCGCCGCCCTCGCCGCCGGCGCCGCGCTCGGCATCCCGGCCGAGGAGCTGGCCGCCGCCCTCGGCAAGTACACCGGCGTCGGCCGCCGCCTCCAGCTCAAGGGCGAGGCCGCCGGCGTGCAGGTCGTCGACTCGTACGCGCACCACCCCACCGAGATGACCGCCGACCTGGAGGCCATGCGCGGCGCCGCGGCCGGCTCCCGGGTCCTGGTGGTCTTCCAGCCCCACCTGTTCAGCCGCACCCAGGAGCTGGGCATCGAGATGGGCCGGGCGCTCGCCCTGGCCGACGCGTCCGTCGTGCTCGACATCTACCCGGCCCGCGAGGACCCGATCCCCGGCATCACCAGCGCCATGATCATCGACGCGGCCCGGGAGGCCGGCGCCGAGGTTCGTGCCGAGCACGACATGGCCGCCGTCCCCGACGTCCTCGCGGGAATGGTCCGCCCCGGCGACCTCGTTCTCACCATGGGCGCGGGGGACGTCACGGACCTCGGTCCGCGGATCCTGGCCCGCCTGGAGAGCTGACCCGCCCGGAGCCAACCCCCGAGAGGACGTACGGCCCATGCCCTACGAGGTCGAGAAGACGGACGAACAGTGGCGCGCGGAACTGTCGCCGGAGGAGTACCAGGTGCTCCGCCGCGCCGGAACCGAACCGGCGTTCCGCGGTGAGTACACGGACACGACGACGGCCGGCGTCTACAGTTGCCGGGCGTGCGGCGCGGAGCTCTTCCGGTCCACCGAGAAGTTCGCGAGCCACTGCGGCTGGCCGAGCTTCTACGACCCCAAGGACTCCGACGCCGTCGAGCTCCTGGAGGACCGCTCGCACGGCATGGTCCGCACGGAGGTCCGCTGCGCCCGCTGCGGCTCCCACCTCGGACACGTCTTCGAGGGCGAGGGCTACCCGACCCCGACGGACCAGCGCTACTGCATCAACAGCATCGCGCTGCGCCTGGAGGCGGCGGAGGACTGAGGCCGGCCGGAGCGGATCCCGGCACCCGGAGAACCGGCCGTCCGCCGCCGGGGAGGCCGATGCCCGGCCGCCTGGCGACGGGGGGCGCCGACGGCCGGACGGCCGGTGAGCGAACGGAGGGGCCGCGGCCGGGACCGGCCGGCCGGGCGGTTGAGGGATGGCCGGCCGGCCCCTGCCACGACCGGAGACAATCCCCCGGTCGGTCACCCCAAGACTGCCCTGCCCGTGTGCGCCCGCACCGGGGCCGAACGGGTCGGTTCGGGGCCGTTCGGCCCCGGGACGGGCGGTGGCGGTCGGGCCGCGTTCCGGCGTCGGCCGCCCTCTCGCGCCAGCCGCCCTCTTGCTTTCAGCCCCCCGTGCGCAGGACCGCCGCCGATTCGGCGGGGAGCCGGAGGAGGCCGCCGTCGCCCGGGGCCGGGAGGGGGCGCCAGGCGGCCAGGACGCGGGTGGTGTCGGGGACGCGGCGTTCGGCCGGGGTGCGGGCGAGGTTGACGGCGACGAGCAGCGGGCCGCGGCGGAAGGTGAGGCAGCGGTCGGGGCCGAACTCCGGGGCGGTGTCCGTCCAGTCCGGGGCGGTCAACGCCGGTTCCGTGTGCCGGAGGGCGATCAACTGGCGGTACCAGCCGAGCAGTTCGGCGTGCGGGGTGTCGTTCGGTTCGTCCCAGTCGAGGCAGGAGCGGAGCCGGGTGGCCGGGTCCTGGGGGTCGGGGATCTCCGCCGCGGACCACCCGTGGGCGGCGAACTCGCGGCGCCTGCCGCGCCGTACGGCCTCGGCCAGCTCGGGGTCGGTGTGGTCGGTGAAGTACTGCCACGGCGTGCGGGCCCCCCACTCCTCGCCCATGAACAGCATCGGCGTGAAGGGCGCGCACAGCACCAGCGTGGCGGCGCAGGCGAGGAGGCCCGGGGAGAGCCGGGCGGCGAGGCGGTCGCCGAGTGCCCGGTTGCCGATCTGGTCGTGGGTCTGGGCGTAGCCCAGCAGCCGGTGGGCGGGTGTGGTGGCCGGGTCGAGCCGCCGGCCGTGCGGGCGGCCGCGGAACGTCGAGTACGTGCCGTCGTGGAAGAAGCCGCCGCGCAGCGTCTTGGTGAGGGCGAACGCGGGGTCCGCCGCGAAGTCGGCGTAATAGCCCTGGGACTCGCTGGTCAGCGCGGTGCGCAGGGCGTGGTGGAAGTCGTCGTTCCACTGGGCGTGCAGGCCCAGGCCGCCGGCCGCGCGCGGGGTGACGGTGGCGGGGTCGTTGCGGTCGGACTCGGCGATGAGGAAGAGGGGGCGGCCGAGGCGTTCCGCCAGGTCGTCCACGGCCGCCGACAGGTCGGCGAGGAAGTGGCGCGGGCCGTCGTCCACGAGCGCGTGCACCGCGTCCAGCCGTAGCCCGTCCAGCCGGTAGTCCGTCAGCCAGGCCAGGGCGCTGTCGATAAAGTACGTCCTGACCTCGTGTGACTCCGGCCCGTCGAGGTTCACGGCCGCGCCCCACGGCGTCTGGTGGCGGTCGGTGAAGTACGGGCCGAAGGCGGGCAGGTGGTTGCCGGACGGGCCCAGGTGGTTGTGCACCACGTCCAGGACGACGCCCAGGCCGTGCCCGTGCGCCGCGTCGACGAAGCGGCGCAGCCCGTCCGGGCCGCCGTACGGTTCGTGCACCGCCCAGGGGGCCACCCCGTCGTAACCCCAGTTGTGGCGGCCGGGGAACGGGCAGACGGGCATCAGCTCGATGTGGGTGACGCCCAGTGCGGCGAGGTGGGGAAGGCGGCGGGCCGCCGCGTCGAAGGTGCCTTCGCGGGTGAACGTGCCGGTGTGCAGCTCGTAGAGGACCGCGCCGGGGAGGCCGCGGCCCTCCCACGGGTGCCGCCACTCCCCGTGCGCCGGGTCGGCGACCGCCGCCAGGCCGTCGGGGCCGTCCGGGAGGCGGCGGGCCCGGGGATCGGGGAGGGGCGGGGCGCCGTCGAGGGCGAAGCCGTAGCGGGTGCCTTCGGTGCCGGGGGCTTCTCGCCGCCACCAGCCCTCGCGATCTGGGGCGCGTTCCATGGGGTGGGTGGTGCCGTTTGTGTGCAGGGTGACGTGCTTGGCTCGCGGGGCCCATACCTCGTACAGCACCGGCGGCTCCTCGGGTCGGGTGGGGAGGGTTGCCCCTGTCCCGCCCCTTCCCGTTTCTCGCGGGGGCAAGCCCCCGCACCCCCTTGTCGCGGCTTCGCCGCTGGTCCTCAAGCTCCCCCAGGGGGGTGCCCGCTCACACCTGGTGCAGACCCCGCCCCGCGAGCGACAGCATGACCTCCCCGACCGCCTCCGACAGCGTCGGATGCGGATGAATGTGCTGCGCCACATCCGCCGCCTCCGCGTCCCAGCCGACCATCAACTGGCCCTCGGCGATCATCTCCGAGACGTGGGGGCCGACGAGGTGGACACCGAGGATGCGGCCGTTCTTCTCCGCGACCGCCTTCACCATGCCGCCCTGGCCGTGGACCATGCCCTTGGCGGTGCCCGTCAGCGGCATGGTGTTGACCGTCACGTCGTGTCCGGCGGCGACGGCCTGTTCCTCGGAGAGCCCCACCGACGCGGTCTGCGGGCTGGAGTAGGTGACGCGGGGGACGGCCGCGTAGTCGACCGGGCGCGGGTCGCGGCCGGCCAGGGTCTCCGCGACGACCAGGCCCTCGGCGAACGAGGCGTGGGCCAGGCCGAGGGACGGCGGCGGCAGGAGGTCGCCGACCACGTGGACGCCGGGCACGGCGGTCTCGAACCGCGCCCAGTCGGCGGGGGCGAGGAAGCCGCGGGCGTCGGTCGACAGTCCCGCCGCGTCGAGGCCCAGGCCGTCCGTCACCGGCACCCGGCCGACGGCCACCAGCAGCCGGTGCACGGTCAGTTCGCGGACCTCGCCGCGCGCCGTGCGGACGGTCGCCCGGACGCCGCCCTCGAAGGGGCGCGCGTCCTCAAGGCGCGCGCCCGTCTGAACGTCGATGCCGCGCTTCTTCAGACCGCGGGTGAGGTGCCGGCTCACGTCCGCGTCCTCCAGCGGCAGCAGCCGGTCCGCCGCCTCGACCAGGGTGACCCGGGCGCCCATGGAGCGGTGCAGCGAGGCGTACTCGACGCCGATCGCGCCGCCGCCCAGCACCAGGACGGACGCCGGCAGCCCCGGTGCGAAGAGGGCGTCGTCGCTGGTGACGACGTGCCGACCGTCGGGCTCCAGGCCGGGCAGGGTGCGCGGGCGCGAGCCGGTGGCCAGGACCACACCACGTCGGGCGCGCCACTCCGTACCGGCCTCGGCGCCGGAGTCCACCCGGACCGTGCGGGCGGAGGTCAGGGAGGCGGAGCCGCGGACGACGCGGACGCCCGCCGCCGCCAGGTGGTTCTCGACGCCCTTGTGGTTGCGGCCGACGATGTCGTCGCGGGTCGCGGTCAGCGCGGCCCAGTCGACGGACTCCAGCGTGGCCCGTACGCCCCAGCGCTCGCGCCCCTCCGTGATGCCGTCCACCAGTTCCGCCGCGTGCAGCATCGCCTTGCTCGGTATGCAGCCCCGGTGCAGGCAGGTGCCGCCCACCAGATCGCGTTCGGCGAGCACCACGTCCAGGCCGAGGTGCGCGGCGCGCAGCGCGGTGCTGTAGCCGCCGGTGCCGCCGCCGATGACGATGACGTCTGTCTCATGCATGCCCCAACCCTGCGCCCAGCAGCGAATATGAGTCCAACGCAATGTTTCGATCGGAGCGGTGAGTGTTGTTCATGACGGGGGCGGAGGCCGAGTCGTGAGTCTGCGGCAGATGGAGTACCTGGTGGCCGTCGTCGAGGAGCGGTCGTTCACCCGCGCCGCCGAGACGCTCAACGTGACGCAGTCCGCCCTGTCCCATCAGATCAAGGCGCTCGAACGGGAGGTCGGCGGGCGGCTGCTGGAGCGGCTGCCGCGCGGTGTGGGGCTCACCCCCATGGGCCGGGCCTACCTGCCGCACGCCGAACTCGCCGTGCGGAGCGCCGAGCTCGCCCGCCGGGCGGCCAAGGCCGCCGCCGGGGCCGAGGGTGGCGAACTGCACGTCGCGACCCTGCACGCCCTCGCGATCGGCACCCTGCCGCCCGTCCTCGCCCGCTGGCGGCGCGAGTTCCCCGGTGTCCGGCTGCACCTGCACGAGTACCTGACCACGGACGAGCTGCGCGACCACATGGACCGGGGAGTGGCCGACATCGCGGTCGGCCCCCGGCCCGCGGGGTGGGAGGGGCCGGTGGTCTCCCTGGGGGAGGAGGAGATCCTCCTCGTCGTCTCCCGTGACGACCCCCTGGCGGACCGCAGCGATCCGGTCCGCCTCATCGAACTGGCCGACCGCGCCTGGGTGCGCTGTGTCCTGGAGCCGGTGATCGGCGGCCGGCGGTGGCTCGACTGGGTCTGCGCCCAGCACGGCTTCCGGCCGCTGACCGCCATGGAGGTCCAGCACGCGTCGACCGCGGTCCGGCTGGCGGTGGCGGGCGTCGGCATCCTCGCCTGCTCGGCGGACGTGGCCCGGACGACCGTCGGGGCGGTCACGGTCCCGGTGGACCCCGAGTGGCGGCGGGAGCAGACGGCGTACTCCCGCGTCGATCTGACGGGGGCGGCGCTGCGGTTCGCGCAGATGTGCCGGGAAGGGGCGTTCGGCGGCGTCGCGGCCGTCGGCGCGGCGCGGGTGGGGGCGTGATCACGGGACGGGTTCTCCGCCCGGCGCCGGGGCCGGATGCCGTGCCCCCTCCGGCGGCCGGCGCGGACCCGTCCCCCGACGCCCCGATGCTCCGACACCCCGACGGGCCGCGCCGAGAGCCGGACGGCGCCCCGCCCTCCGGCCCGGCGCCGGGACCGGATTCCGCGCACTCTCCGGCGGCCGGCGCGGACCCGTCCCCCGGCGCTCCCCGATGCCCCGGCGGGCCGCGCCGAGAGCCGGACGGCGCCCGGCTCTCACTCCCGTGTCAGCAGCGCCACCGGATACCGGTGCAACAACCGCCCCAGCAGCGCCCGCTCCTCGCACACCCGGCCGGTCAGCAGCTCGCGCCACCCGCCGCCCCCCGGAAGCGTCAGCGCCGTGTCGCCCCAGCCGCCCGCCGCCTCCAGCCCCCGCGCCAGCCGCGTCACCACCGTGACCACCTCGCCGGAGCGGGCGAAGGCGACACAGTGGTCCGCGCCGGGGCCGGTGGCGGTCAGCGGGGCGTAGGCGGCGTCCGGGCCGAACCAGGCGGGGTGGGCGCGGCGGAGGCGCAGGGCGGTACGGGTGAGGTGCAGCTTTTCGGCGGCGAGACCCGCGGGCGGCTCCTCGGCAGCGAAGTCCGGCGGGCGGCGGTTGTCGGGGTCGACGAGGGTACGGGAGACGCGTTCGGTGCCCATGTAGACGTCGGGGACGCCGGGCATGGTCAGGTGCAGCAGGGCCGCGCCCAGCGTGTTCGCCCGGACGGACGCGGCGGTGGTCCGCGCGAAGGCGGTGAGCTCCTCATGGCCCGGGCCGCACGGGCCCGCGACGACGAAGCGCTCCACCGCCTGCTCGTACGCCGTGTCCGGCTCGGTCCAGGTCGTGCGCAGCGCCGCCTCGCGGACGCTCTTGAGGACGGCGGGGACGAGCCGCAGGGCGTCCGGCTCGCCCAGGCCGAAGGCGGCCTGCCAGGCCGTCCAGGCCACGTGCGGCTCGGGCGGGGGCGTGCGTCCGGTGACCTCGGCGAGCAGCCGCGCCCACTCGTCCGGGTACTCGGTGAGCGCCGTCGTCCGCGCCCGGACGTCGGCGCTCCGCTTGGTGTCGTGCGTCGACAGGACGGTGCCGGTGGCGGGCCAGTCGCGGTGCAACCGCGCACAGAAGGCGTGGAACTCCTCCGGTGTGACGGCCGGCCGGCCGGGGGAGCCGCCGACCTCCGTCGCCGAGAGCAGCGGCGCGTACCGGTAGAAGGCGGTGTCCTCGACGGACTTGGCGTGCAGGGCGGCGGCGGTCTGCGCGAAGCGGGCGCAGAAGTCCCGGTGGTCCGGGCCGTCGCCGAGCCGGCCGAGCGCCGCGTCCCGCACCACGTCCACCGCGTCCGCCTCCTCCGGCACGGCGAAGGCCGACCGGGCCTCCCGCGCCGCCTCCTCCAGCATGACGGCGTCCGCCGGCGCCGCGGGTTCGCCGGGGCGGGCGTAGGGGCGGTAGACGGGCAGCCGGACGAGGATCTCGCACAGGGCCGTGCGCAGCGCCCAGGGGGCGTGGTCGCGCAGCGGCAGGGCGCCGTCGCAGATCCGGCCGGCGACGCGGACCAGGCGTTCGACCTCCGTCACCAGTTCGTGGGAGACCATCCGCCAGGCGGCCCGGCGCGCCGTGGCCGGCCAGTCGCCGCCGCGGTCGGGCGGCGGCGCGGCGAACGCCCGGTAGGCGGCGGTGAGCCGGTCGGCGCCGGCCGGGTCGGTGAACAGGCCGTCGACGCGGTGGAGGGCGTCGTAGCCGGTGGTGCCGGCCACCGGCCAGCCGGCCGGGAGCGTCTCGTCGCGGGCGAGGATCTTCTCGACGACCGTCCAGCGCCCGCCGGTGGCCTCGTGCAGCCGCCGGAGGTAGCCGGCCGGGTCGGCGAGCCCGTCCGGGTGGTCGATCCGCAGCCCGTCGGCCACCCCCTCGCGGAGCAACCGGAGCACCGTGGCGTGGGTGGCCTCGAAGACCTCCGGGTCCTCGACACGGACGGCGATCAGCTCGGAGACGGTGAAGAAACGGCGGTGGTTGAGCTCGGTGCGGGCCAGCCGCCACCAGGCCGGCCGGTACCACTGGGCGTCCAGCAGCTCGGGCAGCGGCAGCTTCTCGGTGCCGGGGCGCAGGGGGAGGACGTGGTCGTAGTAGCGCAGGGTGTCGCCGTCGACGGTGAAGCGGTCCAGCTCACCGCCGAGCCGGCCGGCCAGCAGGGGGAGCAGGACGCGTCCGCCGTGCTCGGCCCAGTCGATGTCGAACCAGTGGGCGTAACGGGAGGCCGGGCCGTCCCGCAGCACCTCCCACAGCGGCCCGTTGAGGTGCTCGGGCGCGGGGACGGCCATGTGGTTGGGCACGATGTCGAGGATCAGGCCGAGCCCGTGGGCGCGGGCGGTGCGGGACAGCGCGCGCAGCCCCTCCTCGCCGCCGAGCTCGGCCCGGACCGTCGTGTGGTCCGTCACGTCGTACCCGTGGGCCGAGCCGGGGACGGCCTCGAGGACGGGGGAGAGGTGCAGGTGGGAGACGCCGAGCGCGGCGAGGGCGGGCACGGCCCGCTCGGCTTCGGCGAAGGGCAGGGCGGGCTGGAGCTGGAGGCGGTAGGTCGCCGTCGGCGGCGCCGTGCTGTCGCGCTTCATGGGAACATCCGTACCCAGGTGAAGGGCTCATCTCGCAGCCCTACAGCGGGCGTTGCAGGACGGCCATGCTGCGGTCGGTCAGGGTGAGGCGGTCGCCGGCCGCGAGCTTCCGTCCGTCGTCCGTCACCCCGTCCGGGAGCGCCGTGTCGACCACGACCTGCCAGAGCCGCCCGTGGTCCGGGGGGATGACGAAGTCCAGCGGGCCGTGGTGGGCGTTGAACAGCAGCAGGAACGAGTCGTCGGCCACCCGCTCCCCGCGCGGTCCCGGCTCGGAGATGGCGCCGCCGTTGAGGAAGACCGTCAGGGACTTGGCGTAGGCGGCCTGCCAGTCGGCATCCCGCATCTCCTCCCCTTCCGGGGTGAACCAGGCGATGTCGGACAGCTCGTTGAAGGTGCCCTGCTCGGGGCGGCCGTGGAAGAAACGGCGGCGGCGGAAGACCGGGTGGTCGCGGCGGAGCCAGACCATGGCACGGGTGAAGGCCAGCATGCGCCGCGCCCGCTCGGCCGCCGTGCCGTCGGGGCCCGGCCAGTGCACCCAGGACAGCTCGCTGTCCTGACAGTAGGCGTTGTTGTTGCCGCGCTGGGTGCGGGCGAACTCGTCCCCGTGGCTGATCATCGGCACGCCCTGGCTGAGCAGCAGGGTGGCGATGAGGTTGCGCATCTGCCGCTCGCGCAGCGCGAGCACCGCGGGATCCTCGGTCTCGCCCTCGGCGCCGCAGTTCCACGACCGGTTGTGGCTCTCGCCGTCCCGGTTGTCCTCGCCGTTGGCCTCGTTGTGCTTCTCGTTGTACGAGACCAGGTCGTGCAGGGTGAAGCCGTCGTGGCACGTCACGAAGTTGACGGAGGCGAGCGGGCGGCGGCCGTCGTCCTGGTAGAGGTCGGAGGAGCCGGTCAGCCGGGAGCCGAAGTCGGCCAGGGTGGCCGGCTCGCCTCGCCAGAGGTCCCGGCAGGTATCCCGGAACTTGCCGTTCCACTCGGTCCACAGCGGCGGGAAGTTCCCCACCTGGTAGCCGCCCTCCCCGACGTCCCACGGCTCCGCGATCAGCTTCACCTGGCTCACCACCGGATCCTGCTGCACCAGGTCGAAGAACGACGACAGCCGGTCCACCTCGTGGAACTGCCGGGCGAGCGTCGCCGCCAGATCGAACCGGAACCCGTCCACCCGCATCTCGGTCACCCAGTACCGCAGCGAGTCCATGATGAGCTGGAGCACATGCGGACTGCGCATCAGCAGGCTGTTCCCGGTGCCGGTGGTGTCCATGTAGAACCGCGGATCGTCCGCCAGCCGGTAGTACGAAGCGTTGTCCAGACCGCGGAAGGAGAGCGTCGGCCCCAGGTGGTTGCCCTCGGCCGTGTGGTTGTACACGACATCCAGGATCACCTCGATGCCGGCCTCGTGCAGCGCCCGCACCGCCGACTTGAACTCCAGCACCTGCTGCCCGCGGTCGCCCCACGAGGCGTAGGCGTTGTGCGGGGCGAAGAAGCCGATGGTGTTGTAACCCCAGTAGTTGGCCAGGCCCAGGTCCGCCAGGCGGTGGTCGTTGACGAACTGGTGCACCGGCATCAGTTCGATCGCCGTCACCCCCAGGTCCTTCAGGTGGTTCACGATCGCCGGGTGCGCCAGCGCCGCGTAACTGCCCCGGATGTCCTCCGGCAGGTCCGGGTGAAGCATCGTCAGACCCTTGACGTGTGCCTCGTAGATGACCGTGCGGTGGTACTCGGTGCGCGGCGGCCGGTCGTCACCCCAGTCGAAGTACGGATTCACGACGACGGACGTCATCATGTGCGGAGCGGAGTCCAGGTCATTACGGGCGTCCGGATCGTCGAAGTGATAACCGTAGACCGCCTCACACCAGTCGACCGCACCGCTTACCGCTCGTGCGTACGGATCCAGGAGCAGCTTGGCGGAGTTGCACCGCTGCCCCCGCTCGGGGGCGTACGGGCCGTGGGCCCGGAAGCCGTACCGCTGCCCCGGCATCACCCCCGGGAGATAGGCATGGCGCACGAACGCGTCGCTCTCCCGCAGCTCGACCGCCGTCTCCGAACCGTCGTCGTGCAGCAGGCACAACTCGATCCGCTCCGCAGCCTCGGAGAAGACCGCGAAATTGGTGCCCGCACCGTCATAGGTGGCACCGAGGGGATACGCCTGTCCCGGCCAGACCTGCATAGGCTCGACTCTTTCGCTTCTCCGGGCTCACCCGGGGCACCGTTGCCCTGGACCGTCGAGATACAGATCTTCCCCAAAAGCGGCGGCCCCACCGCCCGGCGGGCCACGTCCACCCGGGTGACAGGCGCTATTTTCCCTCCGGCTTCCCCCGGGGACGCCCCCCTTCCGCAAGCCGGTTTCGGCCTTTCTCCATGCTCCGCCCCGGATATCACTATGAATCAGGTCACGCCCGTCGCAGGCGCCCTGGACAACCGCCACGACCGGCAGGCGAGTTCACCGGACGACGGCCCCGGCGCGTGTGCGCCGCCCGCCGTGGGCGCAGTAGTCTGCCTTGATCATTGAACGGGGGGCGGAAGGCGGTGGACTGGTGAGCTCGGGCGGGCTGGAGCTGCCCCCTGCGGACGGTGACGCGGGGGAGGAGGCGCCCGGCAGTGCACCCCTCGGCGCGGTCTCGCTGGTGCGCCCCGGCGAGATCGGGGCGGAGCTGGACTGGGACGCCGCCGCGTGGGGCGAGGTGCGCACCCGCGCCCGCCGTGCCGGCCGTGCCTACATCTGGCTGAATCTCGTCGAACAGCGGCTGCGCGCCGTCGTCGCCGCCGTGCTGCGGCCGGTGTACGAGCCGGTGCACGGCGAGGACGAGTGGGTCGTCGCCGCGGCCGGCCCCGCCGGGCAGGAGTGGGTGCAGCGGGCCGTCGCCGTCCGTGAGGTCAGCCGCCGCAAGGGCTACCTCCTGGACCCGGCCGACGACAACGTCCTCAGCTTCCTCACGCTGCCCCAGCTCAGGGAACTCCTGGTCCAGCACTGGCCGTGCTTCGAGCCGTACCTCGACGACCGGCGCGAGCTCGAACTGGCCCTCGACGAGCTGGAGGTCACCCGGAACGTCGTCTCCCGCAACCGCGCCCTCTCGCGGGCCGTCCTGGACCAGGCGGAACGCGCGTCCGCCCGGCTCCTCGACATCCTCGGCAGCGGCCCCGGCGGGCACTCCGTGGACCGGCTGCCCGTCGACGCGGTCGAGGACCTGGTCGGCGACCGCTACGCGGACGTCGTCGGCGTCCACCCGGACCGGGTGCGGCTCCAGCGGCAACTGCCCGTCGAGGACCTCTTCGGCAGCGCCCGCCGCCTCGACGCGGTCGGCATCGGCCTGAACCTGCTGGTGCAGAACTACTCGGGGCGGCGGCTGGTGCGGCTCGCCGAGCACGGCTGCCGGGCGCGGCTCCTCTTCCTCAACCCGGCGAGCAGCGCGGTCCGCCGCCGGGAGCGCGAGCTCGGCCTGAAGAAGGGCGAGATGAGCCGGTCCGTCGAGATGAACATCATGCACATGCGGCGGGTGCGCGACCGGCTGTCCGACCCGGCCGCGTTCGAGATCCGGGTCTTCGACGAGACGCCGCGCTTCACCGCCTACCTTGTGAACCACGACGGCCCCGACGGGCTCGCCGTGGTGCAGTCCTACCTGCGCAAGGCGCGCGGGATGGAAGCCCCCGTGCTCGTGCTGCGCGGCGGCCGGCGCGCCGAGGCCCGGTCCCAGGCGCCCGACGACCACGGGCTGTTCGACACCTATCGCGAGGAGTTCGACGGGGTCTGGCAGGACTCCCGGCCGGTGTCCTGACGTTCCTCGCCCTCCCCCTTCCTCCTTCCTTCCCTGCCTGTCGACAGGCATGACGGCGCGTCACCCCGTTGTCAGTGGCCCGTGCGAGGCTGGTTGTCCGACGGGGAAAGCACCGCGATGGGGGATGTGGCATGAGCTGGCACGGGGAGTTGCTGATCGGGTTCGACCTGGAGACGACGGGGACGGATCCGGCGGAGGCGCGGATCGTCACGGCGGCCGTCGTCGAGACCAAGGCGGGCGAGCCGGTGGGCCGGCGCGGCTGGCTCGCCGACCCCGGCGTGCCCATTCCGGCGGAGGCCGCCGCCATCCACGGCATCACCGGCGAACGGGCCGCGGCGGAGGGCCGGCCCGCCCGCGAGGTGGTCGCGGAGATAGGCCGGACGCTGGCCGGCCACTGGGCGGTGGGCACCCCGGTCGTCGCCTACAACGCGGCCTTCGACCTCAGTCTGCTCGCCGCCGAACTGCGCCGCCACGGCCTGCCGCCGCTCCTGCCGGAGGGCCTGGGCCCGGTCATCGATCCGCTCACCATCGACCGGGCCGTCGACCGCTACCGCAAGGGCCGGCGCACCCTCGGCGCGGTCTGCGACGAGTACGGGGTCACCCTGGAGGCCGCCCACGAGGCGGGCGCCGACGCCCTCGCGGCGGTACGGGTCGCGCGGGCGATAGCCGAGCGCCATCCGCGGATAGGGGAGGCGGACCTGATGGAGCTGCACCGCCGGCAGGCGCGCTGGTACGAGGAGTGGGCCGAGGGCTACCAGGCGTGGCTGCGGCGGCAGGGGAACGAGGAGGCGGTGGTGGACGGGCGGTGGCCGCTGCGCTGAGGGGGAGACGCAGGGGCGGGGGCGCGGTGGGCGCGGCGGGGAGTGGGGTCACTCGGTGGAGAGCTTGTGGACGGTGGTCTCGTCCGGGTCCAGTGGCCGGCCGTCGGCGGACAGCACCTCCAGCGCGCGGAGCGGGTGGCCCCCGCGGCGGTCGACCAGTCGTGAGTGCGGTTCGCCGGGTGCGAAGAAGTGCTGTTCGCCCCACTGCCGCAGGGCCACGATGACGGGGAACAGCGCCTTGCCCTTCGGCGTCAGGACGTACTCGCGGTAGGCGCTGCCGTCCGAGGCGGGGACGGAGGCGAGGACGCCGCCGGCCACCAGGGCGCGCAGCCGTGCGGTGAGGATGTTCTTGGCGACGCCGAGGCTGCGCTGGAACTCCCCGAAGCGCCGGCTCCCGTCGAAGGCGTCCCGCACGATCAGCAGGGACCACCAGTCGCCGATCGCGTCCACGGACCGGGCGACGGGGCAGTCGCTGTCGTCGAAGCGCTTCCTGCTCACCATGGCGTCCCTCACTCTCACGACGGTTGCAACATGCTACCAACCGGTTTACCGTCGGCCCTCTTGGTGGCAAGTTGAAACCAGAGTGGGGGAGTGCTCATGCCCGGAAACGGTGAGGCCGAGACACGGCGGAAGGGGAGCGTCGGAGGGGAGGGCGCGGCGTTCACCCTGCCCCGTCGCGTCGTCGTCCTGTTCGCCGTCGCCTGCGGGGCCGCGGTCGCCAACGTCTATTTCGCCCAGCCGCTCCTGGTGACCATCGGTCAGGACCTCGCCATGAGCCCCGGGCTCGTCGGCGGTGTGGTCACCCTCACGCAGGTCGGATACGCGACCGGCCTGTTCTTCCTCGTGCCGCTGGGCGACGTCGCCGACCGCAGGAGGCTCGTCGTGGGCCAGTCGCTGCTCCTGGTGGCGGCGCTCCTGGTCGTGGCCGCCGCCCGTACGGCGACGGTGCTGCTCGCGGGCATGGCGGCGGTCGGTTCGCTCGCGGTCGTCACGCAGACGCTGGTGGCCTTCGCCGCGTCACTGGCCCCGCCCGCCGAGCGCGGACGGGTCGTCGGTCTCGTCACCGGCGGCGTGGTCGTCGGCATCCTGCTCGCCCGCACCGCGTCCGGCCTCCTGGCCGACCTCGCGGGCTGGCGCTCCGTCTACCTGGCCTCGGCGGCGCTCACCGCCCTGCTCGCCCTGGTCCTGCACCGCGTACTGCCGCGTCACCGCGCCGCCCCGCCGGCCCCCTTGCGTTACGGACGGCTCCTGCGCTCCACGGTCACCCTGTTCGCACGGGAACCGCTGCTGCGGCGGCGGGCCCTGTTCGGGCTGCTGGTCTTCGCCGCGTTCAGCACCCTGTGGAGCAGCGTCGCGCTGCCGCTCAGCGAGGCCCCGTACTCCCTGTCCCACAGCGCGATCGGGGCGCTGGGGCTGGTCGGTGTCGTCGGCGCCCTGGCCGCGGGCGCGGCCGGCCGCCTCAACGACCGCGGGCTCTCCCGGCGGACCACCGGCATCGCCCTGGCCCTGCTCACCGCCTCCTGGCTGCCCCTGGCGTTCACCCGCGAGGCGCTCTGGGCCCTGCTCCTCGGCGTGGTCCTCCTCGACCTCGCCGTACAGGCGGTCCACGTCACGAACCAGACCCTGATCCACGCGCTGCACCCGGACGCGGGCAGCCGGCTGATCGGCGGATACATGGTCTTCTACTCGGTCGGCAGCGCCACCGGCGCCCTCGCCGCGACCTCCCTCTACGCGGCGGCCGGCTGGGGCGCCGTGTGCGCACTGGGCGCGGCGTTCAGCGGCCTCGGGCTCGTGCTGTGGGTGTTCGAGGGGCCGAGGGGCGCGGGTGCCGTCGAGAAGCCGGCCCAACGGAAGGCGAGTTGAGCGCTCCCGGGCCGCGAGACCGGGCCGGGAGCGCTGCGGTCGCCGGCCCGCCTCCGTCTCCCACCGGCTTCCGTCGCCCTCCCCGGCTCCCGTTGCCCCCTACCGGCTTCCGGCGTCTTCCACCGGCTTCCGGCGTCGGCGGCGCGCACGGTCAGAACGGCCGCCACCGCACCGTCGGATCGCCGTCGCGCAGGGACGCCACCCTCCGCCGGAACTCGGCGAGCGCCGCCGGGTTCCCCGGGGCGTGCTGGGAGACCCAGGCGCAGCTCGCCGTCTCGCGCGCGCCGCGCAGTACCGCGCAGCCGTCCCACTCGCGGACGTCCCAGCCGTAGGTGCGGACGAAGGCGTCGTAGGCGGCCGGGTCGAGGCCGTAGCGGTCGCGGCTGAGGGCCATGACGACCAGGTCGTGCTCGCGCAGGTCCGCGGCGAAGGTCTCCAGGTCGACCAGGACGGGGCCGTCCGGGCCGACGTGGACGTTGCGGGCGAGCGCGTCGCCGTGGACGGGGCCCGGCGGGAGGTGCGGGACGAGCGCGGCGGCGGCCGCCGCGAAGCCGTCGCGCCGCTCCCGCAGGTACGCGGCGTCGGCCGGGTCGATCGCGTCGCCGGCCAGCCGCAGCCAGCGCTCCACCCCGCCGAGCAGGTCCCGCTTCGGGAGGCCGAACTCCGGGGCGGGCAGGGCGTGGACGAGCCGGAGCAGCCCGGCCAGGTCCTCGGGGGTCGCCGGGCGGACGGCGTCGGGAAGCCGGTGCCAGAGGGTCACCGGGTGCCCGTCCGACGTCAGCGGCTCCGCCTCGGCAGGGCGGACGGCCGGTACGCCGTTCTCCGCCAGCCAGGCGGCGACGCGCAGTTCGCGGCGCGCGCGGTCGGCGAGCGAGGCGTGCCGCCCGACCTTCGCCACCAGCCCGCCGGTCGCGAACACCGCGTTCTCGCCCAGCGCGAGCAGCGTGGCCTCGCGGGCATCCGGCGCCGCCACCCCGGCCTCCGCCAGGAGGGCACGCGCCCGTCGTTCCGTGAATGCCGCCTCCGACACGTCGGCCACCGTCCGTATCCTCGCTCTCGTTCCGCCCTCCGGGTCCGGGCGCGAGCGGTCGGGCCCGGCGTCCCGGTGAGGGGTGTCCCCGGCATTCTGCCGTCCGCCGTCGTCCGGCCCGACACCGGCAACCGTCCGCAGCGGCCGCCATCCATCGAACCTCCGTCCCCATGGACGGATCGCCGAGGCGGAACGCGCGGGTGGCGGCGGTCCTCCGGGCGGGGGCCGGCACCTTCCGCCCGTCCGGCCGCCGACGACGGGACGCGCCGGGGACCGACCGCCTGGTACGGTCCCCTCGGCCGCCGTGCCTCACCCCCACGGGGCACGGCGGCCACCTCTCTGCCGACGGGCCGCCCGCGACGCCCGGGAAATCCGGCGGCCCCGCCCGTCCGCGCCGGATTAGGCTCCGCTCACCGACGTGTGACTGGAGCGCTGCATGACGACCGCGATACTCGGTTTCGCCCTCTTCTCCCTGCTGGTGACGGTCTCCCCAGGCCCCGACCTCGTACTGGTCCTGCGCAACTGCCTGCGCGGCGGCCGCCGGGCCGGTGCCGCCACCGGTCTCGGGGCGGCGGTGGGGTCGCTCGGCTGGGGTGTGGCCGCGGCGCTCGGTCTGGCGGCGGCGCTCCAGCGCTGGGACGCGGCGTTCACCTTCGTCAAGCTCGCCGGTGCCGCCTACCTCGTCTTCCTCGGCGCCCAGGCGCTCTGGGCACAGCGCCGGGCCGTCGCCCTGGCGAAGGAGCCGCCGGCCGTGGTGCCCGAGAGCGCCGCGCCCGGGGGGCTCGGCGCCGGCGCGGCCTTCCGGCAGGGTGTGCTGAGCTGTCTGCTCAACCCCAAGGTCGGTGTCTTCTTCGTCGCCGTCGCACCGCAGTTCCTGCCGGACGACGCGTCCCCGCTCGCCATGACCCTGCTCTTCGGTGTGATCGACGCGGTCGTCGCCGCCGTCTGGCTGCTGCTCGTGACCCTCGGCGCCACCCGCTTCACGACCTGGCTCCGCCGGCCCCGCGTCCACCGCAACCTGGAACGCGCCACGGGCGGTGTGCTGCTGGCCCTGGGGTTCGGGACGGCCGCCGAGTCCGTGTGACGCCTCGCTCGCTCAGGCGGCGAGGTCCGCGGCGTGCTCCTCGGCCGGCGACCGGCCGCGGTCGCCCGCCCGCGAGCCGGACCCGCTCACGCCGCCGCGCGCTCCTCCCGCACGCCGGCGGCGCGAGCCGGACCGCTCACGCCGCCGCGCGTTCCCCCGTTACGCCGGCGGCCCCCGCCGAGACGCGCGCGCTCGCCTCCTCGTACCGCCGCACCAGCAGTAGCACCACCTCCCGCGCCGCCCCCAGCGGTTCGGCCACCGTGTCGGCACCCGCCGCGAGGGCGCTCGCGGCGACGCGGTCCGGGAGGCGGCCGGGGGCCAGCAGGTAGCGGGCCACGGCGACGTGGTGGCAGCCCTGGGCGCGGAGGGCGCGGACGGCGTCTTCCGTGCGGGGGCCGGTGGCGGAGGCGTAGGCGGGCCGGACCGCGTGCCAGCCGGTGGTCCGCCAGGTGTGGGCCAGGGCTTCGATGGTGGCGGCGGCCGTCAGGTCGGAGGAGCCCGCGGCGGCCAGGACGACGCCCGTGCCGCCCCGGGCGTGCGCGGGGACACCGGCCTCGCGCAGACGGCGTTCCAGGGTCGAGAGGAGGAGGGGGGACGGGCCGAGCACCGGTGCCTGACGGACCGTCAGGCCCGGTGGGGTGGCGGCGCGGAGCACCTCCGGGATGTCCTTCTCCGCGTGGAAGGCGTGCGTCAGCAGCAGCGGCACGGCCACCGCCGCCCGTACCCCGTCCGCCGCCAGTCGGCCGAGTGCCGTCGGGACGTCGGGGGTGCGGTGGTCCAGGAAGCCGGCCGCGACCCGGACGCCCGGGAGGCGGGCCGCGACCCGGGTGCGCAGGGCGGCGACGGTCGCCGCGTGGCGCGGGTCGCGGCTGCCGTGGGCGACGAGGAGCAGCGCCGGGGGCGGGGCGGTCATTTCGCCGCCAGTCCGCGGGTGCGCAGCACCCGGCGTTCCAGGGGGCTGAAGACCGCCAGATCGATGGCGATGCCGACGAAGAGGATCAGCAGGATGCCGAGCAGCACCCCCGGCATGTCGGAGTCGGTGCGGGCGTTCTCCAGGTACTGCCCCAGGCCCAGCCCCAGGTCGGGGGAGGACGCGATGAGTTCGGCCGCCATCAGGGAGCGCCAGGAGAACGCCCAGCCCTGCTTGAGGCCGGCGATGTAGCCCGGGAGTGCCGCCGGCAGCAGGACGTGGCGTGCGCCCCGGGCCCCCGTCGCGCCCAGGGTGCGGCCGGCCCGCAGGTACAGCGGCGGCACTTGGTCGATGCCGGACACCAGCCCGTTGGCGATCGACGGGACGGCGCCCAGCAGAATCACCGCGTACATCGCCGCGTCCGTGATCCCCAGCCAGATGACCGCCGCCGGGACCCAGGCCACCGAGGGCAGTGACTGGAGGCCGGAGAGGATGGGCCCGAGAGCCGCGCGGACGAACGGCACCCGGGCCACCAGCAGGCCCAGCGGCGTGCCGAGGGCGAGCGCGGCGAGGAAGCCGAGCAGGCCGCGCGAGACGCTGGTCCAGATGATGTCGAACAGCGTGCCCTGGAGCCAGAGTTCGCGCAGGCTGTGCCAGACGGCGGACGGGTCGGGCAGCTTGTAGTCCTCGGTGACCCCGGCGACCACCAGCAGCTTCCAGACGGCGACGACGAGGACGACGGCCGTGACCGGCGGCAGCACCTTGTGCAGCAGCACCCGCCGCAGCGGCGGCCGTTCGACCGGGACGGCGTCCAGGGCGTCGAGCCCGGCCTCCAGCCCGGCGAGGTCCGAGGAGGCGGTCTCAGTGCTTGCCATGGCGGCGGATCTCCCCACGCAGTTCCTCGGTGATCTCCACGGACAGGTCGGCGACCGCCGCGTCCTCGATGCGGCGCGGCTGCGGGATGCCGACCGTCCACTCCCGCGCCACCCGGCCCGGCCGGGACGAGAGCAGCACCACGCGCTGCCCCAGCCGCACCGCCTCGCGCACGTTGTGCGTGACGAACAGCACCGACAGCGCGGACTGCGACCCCGACTGCGACTCCGAGGACTCCGCCCAGATGCGGGTGAGTTCGTGGTGCAGCACGTCCCGGGTGATGGCGTCGAGCGCGGCGAACGGCTCGTCCATCAGCAGCAGCCGGCTTTCCTGGGCGAGGGCCCGGGCGAGGGCGACGCGCTGCCGCATGCCGCCGGACAGCTCGTGCACCCGCTTGCGGTACGCGCCGCCGAGGCGGACGAGGTCGAGCAGCCGCTCGGCCTCGGCCCGCCGGGCGGCCCGGGGCACGCCGCGCAGCCGCAGCGCGAGCTCGACGTTGCGGCCCGCCGTCAGCCAGGGGAAGAGGGCGTGCTCCTGGAACATCAGTGCCGGCCGCCCGCCGGGCACGTCGATGGTGCCCGCGGTGGGCCGGTCCAGCCCGGCGACCAGGTTCAGCAGCGTGGACTTCCCGCAGCCGCTGGCCCCCAGCAGGCAGACGAACTCCCCGGGGCGGACGTCGAGCGTGATGTCCTCCAGGACCGGCCGTCCGTCGCCGGAGCGGCCGAAGTTCTTGTGGACGCGGTCGATCCGGACGGCCGGCGGCGGGTCGCCGGCCGGTGCGAGGGGGGTGCCGGTCCTGCCGGTGGTCGTGGGGGTCGTGGGAGTCGTGGGGGTCGTGGTCGGGGCCATCCGGACCTCCTGGTGTGCGGTCGGTGGTGCGGGGACGTGTCGTACACCCGCCGGCGTCGCACCGTTCCGGCGCCGGCGTCGTACCGCTTACTGCCGGCCGAGCCCCGCCGCCTCGACGGGCGGCCGGCCCTCGGCCTTGAGGACCTTGTTGAGCGGAGCGAGCTCGTAGATGCCCGACAGATCGGGCTTGTCCAGCAGGCCGGCGGCGACCGCGTGGTCGGCCTCGGCCCGCAGGGTGGCCGCCAGCGGGTCGTCGGTGGTCCGGAGGGAGGCCCACGCCGGGTCGAGGACGCCGGCCGGCAGCGCCTTGCCGGACAGCTTCTTCAGCGCCGCGTTGGCGGACGCCTTCGCCTTCGCAGGATTGGCCGCGATCCAGGCGTTGGTGCGCACCGAGCCGCGCAGCACGGCCTCGACGACGTCCGGGTGCCGGTCGAGGAACTTCCGCGACACGATCACGTTGGTGATGACGAATTTCCCGCCCGGCCACAAGGACGACTCGTCCAGCAGCACCTTCCCGCCCTCGGCCACCAGCTTCGACGCCGTCGGCTCGGGCACCCACGCACCGTCCACCGAACCGGACTTGAACGCGTCGGGCGTGACCTTGTTGTCCGTCCGCACCACCGACACGTCGCCCTTGCCGCTCTGCGGGTCGACCTTCCAGCCCCTGCCCGCGATCCAGTTGAGGAAGGCGACGTCCTGGGTGTTGCCCTTCTGCGGGGTCGCGATCCGCTTGCCCTTGACGTCGTCGGGCGTGCGGATCCTCTTGGGGTCGACGACGAGCTTGACTCCACCGGAGGCCGAGCCCGAAATGATCCGCAGGTTCTCGCCCTTGGCCTTGACGAAGCCGTTGATCGCCGGGGAGGGGCCGATCCAGCCGATGTCGATCGACCCGGCGTTGAGCGCCTCGATCTCGGACGGGCCCGCGTTGAACGTGGTCGACTTCAGCCTGGTGCCGCCCAACTCCTCGCGGAGGATGCCCTCCTGCTCGCCGACGAGGGGGGTGGCGTGCGTGATGTTGGGGAAGTAGCCGATGGTGACGGAGTCGGCCGACAACTTCGCCGCGCCTTCGGCGGCCTGGCCGGCGGGGCGTGTGTCGTCCTTGGCGGAGCCGTAGCCGCAGGACGTCAGGGCGAGGAGCAGGGAGAGGGCCAGGGCCGGCAGGGGGACGGCGGCCGCGCGTGGTCGGCGGCGGGCGGAGGCGGGCATGGGGCGGTTCCTCTCGGCGGGGCGGTGGGGGAGGAGCGGGGCGCGGGGCGCGGGGGAGCGGCGGGGGCTTGGACAGGAGGTTCCGGCAGGGGTGTTGCGTGGGAGTTGCACGGACATTGCGGGGCGGTACGTGGTGCGGGACGACGGACCGAGGCGGCGGGCAGGGCCGCCGCGCCGTCCACGGGCCTCGCGGCCCGCGCGGTCCGGAGCGGCGACGGTGACCGTACGGGCGCCGGGGCCGCTGTGCCGCTGTGACGCGGCGGGCCCGTGCCCGGAGCCGGGCGCCGAGCGCGTCGCACGCGTGGCGATACGGCGGTCACCTCCGGCGCCGGGGGCCTCCAGGTGCCGCGCGCCCGGCGGGACGGACGGCCCCCGGCGCCGGAGGTGCCCCGGACGGCGGCCGGTCGCGGGCGACGGACGAGCCCCCGCCACGCCCCTCACCCGGCCTCCGGGAAAGCGGCCTTCACCGGAGCGGCCTGTGCCGAACCGCCCGCCGTCACCCGGCGTACGCCACGGGCCGCCCGCCCGCACATCGCGCGACGCCGCCCCGGCCGCTGCCGAGCGTCCCACCGCCGACCCGGCCGCCCAGGCGCCCGAAGGACGCGAAGACGTCCGCAACGGGCTCCGGACCCTCCGCCACCGGAGGCTCCGGCCGCCGCCCGGGTCCCGACATGTCGTGACCGCCCGCGCTCGGTCCGGGCCGGCCGTCGGCGTCCGCCGTCGGAGGCCCAGGCAGAGGTCCGGGGCCAGATGGTTCGTGACGGCCTGCGCCGGGCTCACGTCGGCCGGTGCCGTCCGGTGTCGTCAGCCACGGGTGTCGGCCGGGGGCTGACGGTTGGTGGCCGTCCGTGCCGGGCCCGTGTCGGCTGCCGTCGTCATCCGCCGTCGGGGGCCCTGGCCGGGGGCCGGAACCCGACGGCTCGTACCCGCCAGCGCTCGGTCCGGACCGGCCGGTGCCGTCCGGTGTCGGGTGTACCGGCCGGCGTCCGGGGATCCGCCGGTCCCGGGGCCGGCCGCTCGTGCGTGGCTCGTCCCGGTTTCCTTCGCCGGTCATGAGAAGTCCCAGCCGTCGTCGGCGGCCGGGGCCGCGGTGTGCGTTTCCGGGCTTCCGGTCGCCGCCGTGAACGCCGGGCCCGCCATGCCGGCGGTCAGCGTCGTCCCGTCCGCCGGGTCGATGAGCAGGAAGGCGCCGGTGCTGCGGGACGCCGCGTAGTCGTCCAGGGCCAGCGGTTCGGCCGTGCGGAGGACGACCCGGCCGATGTCGTTGGCGGCCAGTGCGCCGGGGGACGGGCGCAGGGCCAGGTCCGCCGGGTCGAGGCGGGACGGGATCTCCTTGACGACGGCCTTGACCGTGCGCGTGGTGTGTTTGAGCAGTACCCGGTCGCCCTCCCGCAGCGGCCGGTCGGCGACGTGGCAGACGGTGGCCTCGACGTCCCGGACGGGGTCCGGCGCGGCCGTCGCCGGGGCGATGAGGTCGCCGCGTGCGACGTCGAGGTCGTCGGCGAGCCGTACGGTCACGGACTGCGGCGCCCACGCCACGTCCACCGGCGTGCCGAGCGCGTCGATCGCGGTGATCGTGCTGGTCCGGCCGGAGGGCAGGACGGCCACGCGGTCTCCGACGCGCAGCACGCCGGAGGCGATCCGGCCGGCGTAGCCGCGGTAGTCGGGGTGGTCGGCGGTCCGCGGGCGGATCACGTACTGGACGGGGAACCGGGCCGGGTCGCCGGTGGGGTCGGCGATCACGGGGACGGTCTCCAGGTGCTCCAGGACGGTCGGGCCGCCGTACCAGTCCAGATGGGCGGAGGGCGTCACGACGTTGTCGCCGGCGAGGGCCGAGACCGGGATGGCGGTCACGTCGGGTACGCCGAGGGAGCCGGCGTACGCCGTGAACTCCTCGGCGATGCGGGCGAAGACGGCCTCGGACCAGTCCACCAGGTCCATCTTGTTCACCGCCAGCACCAGGTGCGGGACGCGCAGCAGCGCGGCCACGGCGGCGTGCCGGCGGGTCTGTTCGACGACGCCGTGCCGGGCGTCGACCAGGACGAGGGCCAGTTCGGCGGTGGACGCGCCGGTGACCATGTTGCGGGTGTACTGCACGTGCCCGGGCGTGTCGGCGAGGACGAACCGGCGGCGGGCGGTGGCGAAGTAGCGGTAGGCGACGTCGATGGTGATGCCCTGCTCACGCTCCGCCCGCAGCCCGTCGGTCAGCAGTGCCAGGTCGGGCGCTTCGTGACCGCGGTCGCGGGAGGCGTGCTCGACGGCCTCCAACTGGTCGGCCAGGACCGATTTCGAGTCGTGCAGCAGCCGTCCGACCAGGGTGGATTTGCCGTCGTCGACCGAACCGGCGGTGGCGAAGCGCAGCAGCGAGGTCGCGGCCGCCGGTTCCAGGGCGATGCCGGCGACACCGGTGGTGCCGGAGATGCTCATGATCAGAAGTACCCCTCGCGCTTGCGGTCTTCCATCGCGGCCTCCGACAGCTTGTCGTCGGCGCGCGTCGCGCCCCGCTCGGTGAGCCGGGAGGCGGCGATCTCCTCGATGACCCGGTCGACGGTGGCGGCGTCCGACTCCACGGCGCCCGTGCAGGACATGTCACCGACCGTCCGGTAGCGCACCACGCGTCTCTCCACCCGCTCCCCATCCCGGGGGCCACCCCACTCGCCGGGTGTCAGCCACATCCCGGACCGGGCGAAGACCTCGCGCTCGTGGGCGTAGTAGATCGAGGGGAGTTCGATCCCCTCGCGGGCTATGTACTGCCAGACGTCCAGCTCGGTCCAGTTGGAGAGCGGGAAGACGCGCACGTGCTCGCCGGGCGAGTGCCGGCCGTTGTAGAGGTCCCACAGTTCCGGCCGCTGGCGGCGCGGGTCCCAGCCGCCGAACTCGTCGCGCAGCGAGAACACCCGCTCCTTCGCCCGCGCCTTCTCCTCGTCCCGTCGCCCGCCGCCGAACACCGCGTCGAACCGGTGTTGTTCGATGGCGTCCAGCAGCGGCACGGTCTGCAGCGGGTTGCGGGTGCCGTCGGGGCGTTCGCGCAGCCGCCCGTCGTCGATGAACCGCTGGACGGACGCGATGTGCAGCCGCAGCCCGTGCCGGGCGACGACGCGGTCGCGGTAGGCGAGCACCTCCGGGAAGTTGTGCCCGGTGTCCACGTGCAGCAGCGCGAACGGCAGCGGCGCCGGCGCGAACGCCTTCAGCGCCGTGTGCAGCATGACGACGGAGTCCTTGCCGCCGGAGAACAGCAGCACCGGACGTTCGAACTCGCCCGCCACCTCCCGGAAGACGTGCACCGCCTCCGACTCCAGCGCGTCGAGGTGCGACAGGGCGTACGGGCTGTCGCCGCGAGCCGTCACAGCACTCCCCTCTCCGCCAGCAGCGCGCGCACCGCGTCCGCCGACTCCGCCACCGTCCGCTCGTGGGCGTCGATGCGCAGGTCGGGGTCGACCGGTGCCTCGTACGGGTCGTCGACCCCGGTCAGGCCGGTCAGTTCGCCGGCCGCCTGACGGGCGTACAGGCCCTTGACGTCCCGGGCCGAGCAGACCTCGACGGGCGTCGCCACGTGCACCTCCAAGTAGCCGGTGCCCAGCGCCTGATGGCGCTTGCGCACCGCCTCGCGGGTGTCGGCGTAGGGGGCGATGACGGGTACCAGGACCGTCACGCCGTGGGCGGCGAGCAGTTGGGCGACGAAGCCGATCCGCCGCACGTTGAGGTCCCGGTCCGCGCGGGAGAAGCCGAGGCCGGCGGAGAGGAACTCGCGGATCTCGTCGCCGTCCAGCACCTCCACCGGACGGCCCTCGGCCCGCAGTCGGTCCGCGAGCGCGCGGGCGATCGTCGTCTTGCCCGCGCTCGGCAGGCCGGTGAGCCACACCGTGGCACCCGTCATCCGGTTCTCCCAGGAGTTCGGTCGGTTCGGTTCGTGTGGGGCGTGTGAGGCGTGCGACGTGCGGACCCCGGTCATCCGTGCAACCCGCACTCGGTCTTGGCCCGGCCCGCCCAGCGGCCCGCCCGGGCGTCCTCGCCCTCCCGCACCCGGCGCGTGCAGGGCGCGCAGCCGACGGACGCGTATCCGTCCATGAGCAGCGGGTTGGTGAGCACCCCGTGCTCGGCGACGTACGCGTCCACGTCCTCCCGCGTCCAGCGGGCGATCGGCGCGATCTTGACCTTGCCGCGCCGGGCGTCCCAGCCGACAACGGGTGTGCCGGCCCGGGTCGGGGACTCGTCGCGGCGCAGCCCGGTCGCCCAGGCGTCGTACGCCGCCAGGCCCGCCTCCAGCGGCCGGACCTTGCGCAGGGCGCAGCACAGGTCCGGGTCGCGGTCGTGCAGCGCCGGCCCGTACGCGGCGTCCTGCTCGGCGACGCTCTGCGGCGGGGTGAGGGTGACGACGTTGACGTCCATCACCGCCGCCACCGCGTCGCGCGTCCCGATGGTCTCCGGGAAGTGGTAGCCGGTGTCCAGGAAGACGACGTCCACGCCGGGGCGGACGCGGGAGGCGAGATGGGCGACGACCGCGTCCTCCATGGAGGAGGTGACGCAGAAGCGGTCGCCGAAGGTGTCGGCCGCCCAGCGCAGGACGTCCGGGGCGGGGGCGTCCTCCAGTTCGCGGCCGGCGCGGAGGGCGAGCTGTTCCAGGGCGTGCGGCTCAGGGTCGGTCATCGGGTCCTCCTTCCGGTCCTCGTCCGGTGGCTGTGGCTGTGGCTGTGGCGGGGGCGGTGGGGGCCGCGCCGGTGCCGGCCGGGGCCGCGCCGCCGGCGAACCCCCGGCTCAGCAGCCCCAGGAACTTCAGCCGGAACGCCCGGTTGCAGGCGGCGCACTCCCAGGCGCCTCCCCCACGCTCGGCTTCGCTCGCGCCGGGGGACCCCCGTCCCGCCTCGTGGGGCCGCAGGTCCTCGTCGCCGCAGTACGGGCAGTGGAAGGGGACGGCGCGTTCGCTCACGACAGTTCCTCCTCGCCGGCCCGGGCCGCCCAGGCGGCGAAGCGCTCGCCGTCCGCGCGTCCGGCGAGGTAGCGCCGGAGCACCCGCTCGATGTAGTCGGGGAGCCCGTCCGACGTCACCTTGAGGCCGCGTACCTTGCGGCCGAACCCGGCTTCCAGGCCGAGTGCCCCGCCCAGGTGCACCTGGTAGCCCTCGACCTGACGCCCGTCGGCGTCCGTCACCAACTGGCCCTTGAGACCGATGTCCGCCACCTGGATACGGGCACAGGCGTTGGGGCAGCCGTTGAGGTTGATGGTGAGCGGCTCGTCGAAGTCCGGCAGGCGGCGCTCCAGTTCGTCGATGAGGGACGCGCCGCGCGCCTTGGTCTCGACGATCGCCAGCTTGCAGAACTCGATGCCGGTGCAGGCCATGGTGCCGCGCCGGAACGGGGACGGGTCCACCCGGAGGTCCAGCGCCTCCAGCCCGGCGGTCAGCGACGCGACGCGGTCCTCCGGCACGTCGAGGACGATCATCTTCTGCTCGGCGGTGGTCCGCAGCCGGCCCGAGCCGTGCGCCTCGGCCAGCTCGGCGATCTTCGTCAGGGTGCTGCCGTCCACCCGGCCGACGCGCGGCGCGAAGCCGACGTAGTACCGGCCGTCGCGCTGCCGGTGGACGCCCACGTGGTCGCGCCAGCGCTCGGCCGACCGCTCGGGCGCGGGCCCGTCCGCCAGGGCGCGGCCCAGGTACTCCTTCTCCAGGACCTCGCGGAACCGTTCCGGTCCCCAGTCGGCGACGAGGAACTTCAGCCGGGCCCGGTTGCGCAGCCGCCGGTAGCCGTAGTCGCGGAAGATGCCGATGACGCCGCCGAACACGTCGGGGACGTCCTCCAGCGGCACCCACGCGCCGAGCCGGACCCCGATCTTCGGGTTGGTGGACAGCCCGCCGCCCACCCACAGGTCGAAGCCCGGCCCGTGCTCGGGGTGGCGGACGCCCACGAAGGCCACGTCGTTGATCTCGTGGACGACGTCCAGCAGCGGGGAGCCGGAGACCGCCGCCTTGAACTTGCGGGGCAGGTTGGAGAAGTCCTTGTTGCCGATGAACCGGCGTCCGATCTCCTCGATGGCCGGCGTGCCGTCGACGATCTCGTCCTCGGCGATGCCGGCGACCGGCGAACCGAGGACCACGCGCGGGGTGTCGCCGCACGCCTCGGTGGTGGACAGGCCCACCGCCTCCAGGCGCCGCCAGATCTCGGGCACGTCCTCGATGCGGATCCAGTGGTACTGGATGTTCTGCCGGTCCGTGATGTCGGCGGTGCCGCGTGCGAACTCCTGTGACACCTCGCCGATCACCCGGAGTTGGGCGGTGGTCAGCCGGCCGCCGTCGACGCGCACCCGCAGCATGAAGAACTCGTCGTCCAGTTCCTCCGGCGCCAGAACGGCGGTCTTCCCGCCGTCGACGCCCGGCCGGCGCTGGGTGTACAGGCCCCACCAGCGCATCCGGCCGCGCAGGTCGGCGGGGTCGATGGCGGCGAAGCCCGCTTTGGCGTAAATCGTCTCAATGCGTGTCCGTACATTGAGACCGTCGTCGTCCTTCTTCACCTGCTCGTTGGCGTTGAGCGGGGTGAAGTGGCCGACGGCCCACTGGCCTTCGCTGCGGTGGCGGCCGGCCTTGCGGCGGGATGTCGCCGGCTCGGCGGCTGCGGGGGGTTGCGCGGTGGCGGCCATGGCGATCTGTCCTTCGGGAGGTCCGTCCGCCGGGCCGGCGCCGCGCACCCCGGCGGCACACCGGTCCCGCCGGCCGGCGCCGACTCCGCGCTGGGGCGGTACGACGGCTCTGACCTGCGGGTGTGGTGAGCGGCGGGGTGGGGAGGGCGCAGCGGACGGCCCGAGTGCGGACGGTGTCGGGTGGGGCCCGCCGGTCCGCGCCTTCGGGGACGGCGGTGAGGGAAGCGGTGGTGCTGAGGCTGTCAGCCCGCTGGACAGATGGCGCTGGACACGCGGCCGAGGTCGACGTGACGCCGACTCACCAAGGCAACTCCAGCTCGTGACATGAGGGAAGCGTGGCACGGGCGTTCGGCGGCAGTCCACTGTTCGCCGTATGTTGAGACGCTGCGTCTTGCCATGTGAGATAAGTAGGGAGTGGTTCCGGATGGGCCGGCCGGGGTCAGGCGGTGGCCCCCGTGCGGTCCGGGTGGGCGCCGGGCCAGGGGCCGGGGGCCGGTCCGTCCGGCTCGTCCTCCGTCTTCGTCGCGAAGACGGAGAAGCCGCGCCGCTCGTAGTTGGCCATGGCGTGCTCGCCGTCCTTGGAGCAGGTGTGCAGCCACACCCGGCGGGTCGGCGGCAGTTCCGGCCACCGCTCGGCCAGGTCCCAGGCGCGTCGCACCCCGTGGGTGAGGAGGTGGCCGCCGATGCGCCGGCCCTGGAAGGCGGGCAGCAGCCCGAAGTAGACGATCTCGACGGAGGCGGGGTGCCCGGTGTGGGAGGAGGCGGCGCTCCCGGTGGCGTCGTGACCGGTGCCCCCGAAGGCGGGGCCGGGGTCCCCGGGTGCCAGCTCCACGTAACCGGCCGGCGTCCCCCGGTCGTACGCCACCCACGTCTCCACGCCCGGCCGGTCCAGGTACTCCCGCCACCGCGCGTACGGCCAGCCCAGCCGGTCCGTCCAGGCGTGGTCGCCACCGACGGCCGTATAGAGGAACCGGCTGAACTCGGGCGACGGCACCTCCGACCGGAGGAACCGGACGTCGGGGCCCGGGCCGGGTCCGCCGGCGGGGACGAGGGCGTCCGGTGCGGTCATGTGGAGCGACCAGGTGGTCACCGGAATCGTTCTGGTGTGCCTGGTGGTCGTTCTGTTGTCCATGCCCTCAGCCAACCACGTCGCGCGCGAGGTCCCCGGGCGCCCCCTCACCAGGCCGTCCCCGGTGTCCGGCGCGGTCGTCCGGGGTGCTGCGCGCGGCTGTCCGGCGGATGAACGGACCGGTCGGGGACGGATACGGTTAGGGCGTGCAGGAAGCAACAAATGAACCACCGGGGCAGCGGAAGGGCCGGCTCCATCGAGCCAGGGCCCTGTACCGAAATGTGTCGAAGCGCAGGATGGCGTGGCTGCTCCTCAAGGACACGATCAATTCCTGCATGGAGTACCGCGTCACCGGCCTCGCCGCCGAAGCCGCGTTCTTCACCCTGTTGTCGCTGCCGCCGTTGCTCCTGGGCTTCATGAGCCTGCTGGGCTACCTGGACGACTGGACCGGCACCCACACCATCAGGAGTCTCCAGAACAACATCATCAACGCGTCCTCGGCCGTCCTGTCGGACCGGGGCGTCAACCAGATCACCGTCCCCCTCCTGAACGACGTACAGAGCGGCGCCCGCCGGCCCGAGATCGTCTCGGTCGGCTTCGCCATCGCCCTGTGGTCGGGGTCGCGGGCCGTCAACGTCTTCGTCGACACCATCACGATCATGTACGGGCTTGAGGGCCGGCGCGGCATCGTCCGCACCAGGCTGCTGGCCTTCCTGCTCTACATCGTCGCCCTGCTGATCGGGGCGGTGGTGATGCCACTGATGGTGGTGGGGCCGGAGGCGGTGGAGAACATCGTGCCGTGGAGCGCCGGTGTCGTCCAGGTCCTCTACTGGCCCGTGGTCCTGGTGCTGTCCGTGGCCTTCCTGACCACGCTGTACCACGTGTCGGTGCCCGTGCGGTCGCCGTGGCGGGAGGACATCCCCGGGGCGCTCGTGGCGCTCACCATGTGGGTGATCGGCAGCTTCCTGCTGCGGATCTACCTCACCCACACGGTGGAAGGCCTGACGATCTACGGCTCGCTCGCGGCGCCCGTCGCCGTCCTGCTGTGGATCGGCGTCTCCGCGTTCGCGGTGCTCGTGGGCGCGGCGGTCAACGCGGCCATGGACCGGGTCTGGCCGTCGGTGACCACCGCCGCGGCCCGCGCCGAGGCGGACCGCAGGAAGGCCGCCGCCGCGGCGGCGATGGCGGCCGAGCGGGCGGCGCTCGCGATGGTCCACGAGTACGAGGACGATCCCGAGGACCTCTCGGAGGACGGGCTGCGGGACCGGGAACCGCCGTCGGAGTTCCCGGAGCGGTGGGCGCAGTTCCTGCCACCGGAGGACGTGCGGACACGGCTCCAGCACGTACGGGCCGAGCGCGCCGAGCGGAGCGAGAAGCAGGGGAAGGCGGCGGCGAAGGGGGGCAAGGGGGCGAAGGGGGCCAAGGGGGAGTACCAGCCGAAGCACGCGAAGCACCGGAGGCGGTAGGCGGGCGCGCCGCAAGGGCGGCTGCCGCCGCTCGAAGGGCGGACGTGGGTGTGCAGAGGGCGGGTGCGGCCGGTCAGAGGGCGGGTGCCGCCGCTCGCGGGGAAAAATCCCTCGCGGGCGGCGGCACCCGCCCTTTACAGTCCCGTGAAGCCGAAGTCCCGAGAAGCCGGCGTCCCCGGAACCCGCGGGACGCGGCGCCGGCATCAGCGGCAAGAGCAGCAGGACACGGCGGCACAGTGCCGCGCGCGGAATCAGGAGGTGAGCCCGGGATGACTGTCACGACGGCGGCCACGACGGCCCGTACCCGGCGATCGACCCCTCTCGTCTCCCTCCTTTCGAAGGAACCCCGCGTTGTCCGAGCAGTTCACGCTTTCCGCACAGCACCCCCTCGCCCGCTACGGCTGGGACCGGGGATTCGCTGACACCTTCACCCCCTACGCCGCCGAGGGCTGCGTCCCCGGCCGGATCGTCCGCGTCGACCGGGGCCGCTGCGACCTCGTGGTCGCCGACGAGAGCGCCGACGACGGCGTCCGTACCGTGCACGGCGACGTTTCGCTCGTCACCACGGGCGACCCGCTGCGCATCATGTGCACCGGCGACTGGGCGGCCGTCGACCTGACGACCGGTCACGTACGGGCGTTGCTGCCGCGCCGCACGGCGTTCGTGCGGTCCACGTCCTCCCAGCGGTCCGAAGGACAGGTCCTCGCCGCCAATGTGGACCTGGCCCTGATCGCCGTCCCGCTCTCCGCCGACCTCGACCTCGGCCGAGTGGAGCGCTTCCTGGCTCTCGCCTGGGAATCCGGGTCCGAACCGGTCGTGGTCCTGACCAAGGCGGACCTGGTACCCGACCCGGCCGTGCTCGGCCACCTCCGCTCCGACACGGAGGCGGTCGCGCCGGGCGCCCAGGTGTTCGCCGTCAGCGCGGCCACGGGCGACGGCACCGACGTGCTCGCCGCCGTGCTGTCCGGGGGGACGTCGGTGCTCCTCGGTCCGTCCGGCGCCGGCAAGTCCACCCTCGCCAACGCGCTGGTGGGCGCCGACGTCCAGGACGTCCGGGCGATCCGCGACCGCGACGGCAAGGGCCGCCACACCACCACCACGCGCAACCTGCTGCCCCTGCCCGGCGGTGGCGTCCTCATCGACACCCCGGGACTGCGGGGCGTCGGCCTCTGGGACGCGGAAGGCGGCGTCTCCCGCACCTTCGCCGAGATCGAGGCCCTGGCCGAGGAGTGCCGCTTCCACGACTGCGGCCACGACAGCGAGCCCGGCTGCGCGGTGACGGCGGCGATCGAGGCGGGCGCGCTGTCCCCCCGGCGCCTGGAGAACTACCGCAAGCTGCTCCGTGAGAACCAGCGCATCGCGGCCCGCACGGACGCGCGCCTGCGCGCGGAGATGCGACGGGAGTGGAAGCTGCGGCATGCGGAGGGGATGCGCATGGTGGAGCTGAAGCGGGGGCGCTCGCGCTAGGCGGGTCGGTCGGGGCGTCTCCCGCGGGAGGCACGTACCCCTGGGCAAGCGGCTTCGCCGCTTGTCCTCGGACGCCGGACGGGCCGGTGCGGCCGCGTCCGGCGTCCGAGGACAGCGCGCACTTCCCGCCTCCCCCGGCTCCGGCCGAACCCCGCGTCCGATTTCCGCCAGACCACCCCCTTCCCCTCCCGCAGACTAGAACACGTGACAACAACGGCACCCCACCCCGACGACCTCCGCTACCAGGCGGTGAGCAGCCGCGACGCACGCTTCGACGGTGAGTTCTTCTTCGCTGTCGCGACGACCGGGATCTACTGCCGGCCCAGTTGCCCGGCGGTGACCCCGAAGCGGGTCAACGTGCGGTTCTACCCCTCCGCCGCGGCGGCACAGGGGGCCGGGTTCCGGGCGTGCAGGCGGTGCCGGCCGGACGCGGCGCCGGGGTCGGCCGAGTGGAACATCCGGGCCGACCTGGTCGGCAGGGCGGTGCGGCTGATCGCCGACGGAGTGGTGGACCGGGAGGGCGTGGCGGGGCTGGCCGCACGGCTGGGGTACAGCGCGCGGCAGGTGCACCGGCAGCTCACCGAGGAGCTGGGGGCCGGGCCCGTCGCCCTGGCCCGGGCCCAGCGCGCGCACACCGCGCGGGTGCTGCTCCAGACCACGGACCTGCCGGTCACCGAGACCGCGTTCGCGGCCGGCTTCGCGAGCGTCCGGCAGTTCAACGACACCATGCGCGAGATCTACGCGCAGACGCCGACCGCCCTCCGGGCACAGGCCCGGGCGGGCAGGCGGGAACGGGCCGCCGCCCGGGGCAGCGCACCCGCCGGCGTACCGCTGCGGCTCGCGCACCGGGGCCCGTACGCCGCACGGGAGATGTTCGACTTCCTGGAACGCCGGGTGATCACCGGCATCGAGGAGATGACCGGCACCCTGGGCGCCCGCGTCTACCGGCGCACCCTGCGCCTGCCCTACGGCACGGGCATCGCCGAGGTCCAGGAGCCGCCCACCGGGAGCGGGCGCACGGGCGGCCGGGGAGCCTGGCTCGCCTGCCGGCTGCACCTCACCGACCTGCGCGACCTGTCCAACGCCGTCCAGCGGATGCGCCGCCTCTTCGACCTGGACGCCGACCCCGACGCCGTCGCGGAACGCCTCGGCGCCGACCCCCGGCTGCGCCCCCTCGTCGCCGCCCGGCCCGGCCTCCGGTCGCCGGGAGCGGCGGACGCGGAGGAGCTCGCGGTCCGGGCCGTGCTCGGGCAGCAGGTCTCGGTCGCGGCGGCGGGCCGCCTCGCGGCCCGGCTGGTGGCCGCGCACGGCACCCCGCTGCCCGTACCCGACGGCACGCTCACCCACGTCTTCCCGGCGGCCGGCGTCCTCGCCGAGGCCGGTCTCGACGGTCCCGGCGACCCGAGGATGCCGGAGGCACGCAGGCGCGCCCTGCGGACCGTCGCGGCGGCCCTCGCCGACGGCACCGTCCGGCTCGACCCGGGCGCCGACCGCGACGACGCCGAACGGCGGCTGCTCGCCCTGACCGGCGTCGGCCCCTGGACCGCCGGCTACATCCGGATGCGGGCGCTCGGCGACCCCGACGTCTTCCTCCCCGGCGACGCCGGGGTCCGCCACGGGCTCACCACCCTCGGCACCGGGCCGGAGGCCGCCGACGCCTGGCGGCCCTGGCGCTCGTACGCACTGCACCACCTCTGGAACCACACGCCCGCCGAGGCGGGGGAGTAAGGACGGCACCCGATGCTTCCGATGCTTTACACCGAGATCGACAGCCCCCTCGGCACCCTGCTGCTCACCGGCCGCCCCTCTCCGACCGCCCCGGGCGGCACCGCGCTCGCCTCCCTCTCCGTCCCGGGCCAGCGCAACGGCGTCACCGTCCGTCCGGAGTGGCGGCGCGCGCCCGACGCGTTCGCCGAGGCGAGCCGCCAGCTCACCGCCTACTTCGCGGGCGAGACGAAGGAGTTCGCGCTCGAGTACGCCGTGGAGGGGACGGAGTTCCGCCGCCGGGTATGGGACGCGCTCGACGCCGTCCCCTACGGCGCCACGACCAGCTACGGCGAACTGGCCGCCCGCGTCGGCGCTCCCCGGGCGGCCGTCCGGGCGGTCGGCGGGGCCATCGGCGCCAACCCGCTGCTCGTACTGCGCCCGTGCCACCGCGTCATCGGCGCGGACGGTTCCCTCACCGGCTACGCGGGCGGCCTGGAGCGCAAGCGGCTGCTGCTGGCGCTGGAGGCGGAGCGACGGGCGGGGCAGGAGGGGCTGCCGGGGATGTGAGGGTGGGGGTGTAGGGGGGGTGTGGGTGAGTGTGGGGGGTGTGTGGGTGGGTGTGGGGCCGCGTGCCCGTCCGGTCCGGTCAGGCCTCGCGGCTCCGGTCACCCCCCGCCCGCGCCCCTCGTGCCCTCCACGCGCTCCGATCTCCGATCACGCCCGCGGGCCTCCCGGGCACGCGTGCCCGCCCGGTCACGTCCGTGCCCACCGGTCGGCGCCCGCGCGCTCCGGGCGTGTCGATGCCCGTCGGGACGCGTCGATGCCCTTCGCGGGGCACGTCGGTGCCTTTGGGGCGCGCCCGGGGCCTTTGGATCGGTCCTGGCGCCTTTTTCGCCCACCCGCGCCTCCGGCCGCTCCTGTGTCCTCCCGGCTGCTCCTGGGTTCTTCCCGGTCTCGCTCCCGCTCCCAGTCTCGCCGTCCGGCCGCACCCCCGTCCGGCCGTATCCGCGCCCTCCTGTCACGTCCGTGCGACGGACGGCCGTTGTGCCGCCGTCGCATGAGGCCGCCCTGGCCCTGAGCCCGGCCCCGGCCCTGCCCCCGGTCCCGGCACCGACCCCGGCACGGCCCCCGGTGTTCGCACCGGGCCAGGCCCAGGCCCAGGCCCAGGCCCCGGTCCCGGCCCTGGCCCGGGGCCTCCCGTCGTCCAGCCCCGTTCCGCCGCTTTCCACCCGAGCTGCAACCGTGTCGTCACCCCGGCCAGTTCCATCAGCCGCTTCACCCGCCGTTGCACCGTCCGCAACCCCAGCCCCAGTTGCTTGGCGACGCTCGCGTCGGTCAGCCCGGAGAGGAGCAACGAGAGGACCGTCAGGTCCGTGGCGTCCGGGGCGTCCGAGGCCGGTGGTGGCAGAGGAGTGTGCTCGGCGGGCCGCAGCGGGCGCGCCTCGTGCCAGACGGTTTCGAACAGGGCGGCCAGCGAATCCAGCAGCTCCCCCGCCCCGACGACGAGCGCCGCGGGCCCCGCGCTCCCGGAGGGGAGGACGAGGAGCGCCTCGCTCCGGTCCGCGAGGAAGAGTTCGGCCGGCACCCGGTCGGCGACCCGGACCAGATGCGTACCGGAGGCGTGGGCGGGAGCGGCGAGGGCCCGACGGGGGAGCGGGCACCCCGCGCCGTCCACGACCGTCCGGCGCCGGACGGCGGGTCCCGTTCCGCCCGTGTCAACCCAGGGACCGTCCTTCACCAGTGCGCACACTTCTTCGACGGCCCGCCGCCGCAGCCCCGCCAGGCGGTGGGCGACGGCCTCCGTGCCGGTCACCGCCTCGACCGCCGCACCGGGACCGCCCGGCCGGTCCTCCGACCGCTCCCGCCTGCGCTGTCCTGCGAGTCTTCCGCGTTCCTCACCCTCGACGTCGGCCGGACCTATGGCACCGGGCACGTGACACCCCTCCCCACGACCGTGTTGCGACTCCCGCCATCATCCCGCGAGGGGGCTCGTGTGCACTCTTCCCGTATGCCCAGCAGTGTGGACAATAAGGGCATGAGTCAGTTGGGGGATCAGGGACAAGAGGACGCCTGGTGGGCGGAGTTGTACGGCCGGACCGCGGACGGCCCGGTTCCCGCCGCCGAGGAGGACAGCCTCGACGACCGGTTCGCTTCCGCCGCGGCCGTCGTCGGCGGTGACCCGCCGCCTCCGGGACCCGCCCGCCCGCGGGGCCGCGCGACCCGCGGCGCGCCGCCGCCGAGCGGGTTGCCGGCCCGCGCGGCCTGGTCGGTCTCCCGGTCCGGCGGACTTCCGGACCCTTCCCGGCTGCCTCCGCTGCCCGACCTCGCCGGACCGCTCCGCGGCACGCCGCCCCCTCCGCCACCACCCCCTCCACCTCCACCGCCGCCTCCTCCGCCACCGCCGTCCGCCGCCTCCCGCTGGGACCTCAACGCACCGCCGGCCGGGACCGCGCCGCGCGACTCCCGGCCGAAGCCCGCGTCATCGGGCCGGAAGCCCTTCCCGCCGCCCTCGAACGGTGCGCGGCCGACGCTTGCCGGGGGCGAGGCGCCGGATCGGGCGGCCGGTGGCTCCGACAGGCCGAGGGGGCCCGGTCGGTCCGACCGAGCGGGCCTGTCCGATCGCTCCGATCGCGCGGGCCTGTCCGATCGCTCCGATCGCGCGGGTGTTTCCGACCGGTCCGATCGCGCGGGCGTTTCCGACCGGTCCGATCGCGACCGATCCGATTACTTCGACCGAGCCGACCGGTCCGGCTTCTCCGAGCGGTCGCAACCGCCGCGGCGATCCGACCGGGCCGGGGGAAGCGGGCGGTTCAAGGGCGGCGACCGCCCCGGGGCGAGCGATCCGCGGGAGAGCGGCGACGGATACGAAGCGGACGACCGGCCGGAAGAGCGACACCACCCCCGCCGTACAGACCGCCGAGACCGCCCCGAGCGCCCGGCGCACCCGGAGCGCTCGGCGCATCCGGACCGGCCGAAGTCCGCGAACCGTCCCCCCTCCTCCGTCAACCCTCCCGAATCATCCGGACGTTCCGACCGTGCGGACCGGTTCGAACGGCCGGTTGTCTCCGACCACCCCCGGCCGGGCGCTTCCGCGGACCGGCCGACGGGGGGCGGGAGCCGGTCGGACGGCTCGCGGTCGGGTACGTCCGATGTCCCGGGGGCCGCGCGGGCCTTCGGCGGGGCGTCCGTCGACGTACCGCGCGTCCCGGACCCCCGGGGGACGACGGACGGGCCCGGGCCCGGCGCCGGTGACGGCAGTGGACGACGCGATGCCCCCGCACGACGTCCCGCCGGCGGCCGGCGGTCATCCGTACCGTCCTCCGGCCCGGACGGGGCACGGGACCGACCCGGCGGAGAAGAGGGTGGCGGCACCGCGCCCGCCTCCCGCCCCGCCGAAGCCGTCGGACGCCCCGACACCTCTGCCTGGTCCGAGCCGCCCACCCGCCCGGCGGCAACTGCCCGAACCGAACCCTTCACGTCCCACCAGGCCCAGGCACCGCACGACGCCCCCCCGGTGGCGGAAACCACCGAGCCGTACGACGGGTCGGATGGACGCGACGCCTCCCACCCGCGTCAAGTCTCCGTGCCGCCCGACCTGTCCGCGGAGCCCGAGGAGCCCGCGCCGGCCAAGGAGGACGCGCCATGCGGCGCTTCCGAGCCGCGCGACGGCTGCGGCCCGCCACAAGCGTCCGCGCGGCCTGGCCTGTCCGCAGAGACCGGTCGTCCCGCGACGGCCGAAGAGTCCGCCTCGGCCGGCGCGGGCGCGCTGTACGGCGCTTCCGATCGGCGCGACGGCTCCGGTTCGCCGCAAGCGTCCGCGCCATCCGGCCCTTCCGCCGGGCACGCCGGGCCCATGCCCGCCGACGCGAGCACGCCGTACGGGGCTTCCGGTCCGCGTGACGGCTCCAGGCCGGTCCAGGCGTCCATGCGGTCCGACCGTTCCGCGGCGGGTCCCGAGGAGCCCACGCCGGCCGACGCCTCCGAGCCGTACGGCGCCTCTGATCCGTACGGCGCCTGCGACCCGTCGCTTCAAGCGTCCGTGCCGTCCGATCTGCCCGCAGGATCCACAGCGCCTACGCCGGCCGATGTCTCCGCGCCGTCCGGCCCGCGTACGGAGGCGGAGCCCGAACCGTCCGCGTCGGCCGACGTCTCCGAGCCGTATGGCGCCTCTGGTTCGTATGGCGCCTGCGACCCGCCGCTTCAAGCGTCCGCGTCATCCGACCTGCCCGCAGGGTCCACGGCAGCTATGCCGGCCGACGTCTCCGCGCCCTACGGCGGCCCGGATCCGTGCGACGGTTCCGGGCCGCCGCCGGCCTCCGCGCCGTCCGGCCTGCGTACGGAGGCGGAGCCCGAACCGTCCGCGCCGGCCGACGTCTCCGAGCCGTACGGCGCCTCTGATCCGTACGGCGCCTGCGACCCGTCGCTTCAAGCGTCCGTGCCGTCCGATCTGCCCGCAGGGTCCACAGCTCCTACGCCGGCCGACGTCTCCCATCCGTACGACGTCTCCGACCCGTACGACACACCCGACCCCCACGGCGTCTCCGCCCCCCACGACGTCCCCGCGCGGCCCGCGGCCTCCACGTCGTCCACCCGCAGCGCCAGGCCGGGGGCGTCCACGGCGTCCGATGCCTCCGGACGGCCCGTGGGGTCCGAAGCGCCCGGTGCCTCGGCGGCGGACGACGGCTCCGCGGCGCCCGGTGTCTCCCGGCCGCTCCATGACGCCGCGTCGCGCGCGGTCCCGGCGCGGACCGGGCGGGATGCGGCCCGGCGCGAGGTCCCCGCGCCGCCCGGCACTTCCCGGCTGCCCGCGCGCCCCGAAGTGCCCACCCTGCCCGACCGTTCCGCGCGGGCCGGCCTGCACGGGGTGCCCGAAGCCCGCGCGCTCCTCGGCGTCACCGCGCCGCACGACGCCTACGGCCGGTCGGGCGCGTTGCGGGTGTCGAACGCCCCTGATGCCTCGGGTACCTCCACGGCCTCCGAGGCTCGTGCCGCCTCGGGGGCGTCAGAGGCCTCCGTCGTCCCCGAGACCGTCGAGACGTCCGATGCCCCGGTGGGCTGTGAGTCGGCCGCGTCGCTGGAGGCCGCCGTGGTGCCGCAGGTGCCGCGGCCCCGGCACCGGGAGGGTGTTCGTCCCCGGGCGCAGGAGTACGTCGGGCAGGGGCCGCCGACCTACGAGCCGGAGCCGACCGCCTGGCCCGCCGCGGACCCGGGCGGCCTGGAGGACCTGGTGCCCGACACCGTCCTCGACGGCGCGCGGTACGGCGCCATGACGCTGCGGGCCGTCTCCCTGCGCGGCGACTCCGCCCGGTACCGGGGCGAGCCGCGGCGGGACGCGTTGCTCACCGCCCGGTTCGGGGCGGGGGAGGGGGCCGTGCTGCTGGTCGCCGTCGCGAGCGGTGCCCGCGCGGCGGAAGGCGCGCACCGGGCGGCGCGGGACATCTGCGCCTGGCTCGGCAGTGCCGTCGGGCGCAGTCACGCCCGGCTGGGCGAGGACCTCCGGGCCGGCCGGCGCGGTGAGCTCCGCTCCGGGCTGCACCGCCTCACCGACCGTTCGTACGGACGCCTTCGCACCCGCGCCGCCGAACTCGGCCTGCCGCCCGCCGAGTACACCGCCGCGTTGCGCTGCCTGCTGCTGCCGGCCGACCCCCGGTGCCGTACCCGCGTCTTCTTCGGCGTGGGCGGCGGCGGGCTGTTCCGGCTCCGCGAGGGCGCCTGGCAGGACCTGGACCCGGTGCCGCGCCCGGCCGTCGGCAGCGGCCGGGGTGCGGACGGCCCGTACGCGGTTCCGGGCCCGTACGCGATCCCCGGCCCGGGCGGCGACGCCGGCGGGGACGCCCTGTGTGACGACCGCATCACCGTCGACCTGGGCATCCCCACCCCCGGCACCACCCCCGTGATCGATCCCGACGAGGTGCCGACCGAACCGTTCCGGTTCCGTGCCGCGGTCGCCCGCCCCGGCGACGCCCTGCTGCTCTGCAGCGCCGGCCTCGCCGAACCTCTGCGCGGCGAACCGGCGTTGGGCGACGCGCTCGCCGAGCGGTGGGGCACGCGGGCCCAGCCGCCGGGTCTGGCCGAGTTCCTGGCCGACGCGCAACTGCGCGTCAAGGGGTACGCGGACGACCGTACGGCCGCCGCGATCTGGGAGGCGTAGGAAGGCGGCGCCGCATGCCGGTGCTGCGCCCGAACGCGTGCACTGGGGTGAGGGGTTGGTGGAAGGGGTCGCGGACTCGTCGCTGACCGCTTCCAAAGGCCTGGACACCCCCTCGGGCCGGTCGGCGAACGTCAGCGGGTGACGGGCGAAGCCGGTGATCAGAGACCGCTGACGCGCAGCCCGAGGCGGATCCGTTTCGCCGAGTTGTCCGGCGGGGTGATGTCCGCTTGGGTGGAGGGAGATCCGTCCCGGGCCGGCAGGATGGCCGGGGTTTCGCTGACCGGGTACTTCGTGACCGACAGCGCGTGCCGGCTGTGGCAGGCGCGGCTCGACCGGATGGCTGCCGACCCCGGCGGTGCGCGGTGGATGGTGCGGGAAGCGATCGTCGGTGAGCAGGGGCTCGTCGTCGAACATGCCGGGTTTCGCGGGCCGCCCGACGCGGTCGGCGTGGTCGAAATCGGCTGCTTCATCGCTCCCGGCTTCTGCCGCCGGGGGTATGTCCGTTCCGATCCGCGCTGGTCGAGTCGCTTCGCCGGGCAGCGGGCGAAAGCGCGGTCACGACCGTACGGGCGACGATTCAGCCCCGGCAACGTGGCATCCCTGGCAACGTGGCATCCCTGGCAACGTGGCATCCCTGGCAACGCGGCATCCCTGGCCACGATCGCGGGCTTTGGCTTCGCCGAGGCCGGGGAGCAGTGGGATGAGCAGGACGGTCTCGGGAGTCGTCTTCGAGGTCTCCGTCCGCCGGGTTCCGTCCGCTTGACGGGGAGGGCCGCGGCACAACGCCGAGCTGTGAGCGTGGCCCGGTGCGGCGGGACCGGGAGCCGGAAGACCCGGTCGAGGTCCCGCCGTCACTCGGGCGGGCGTGCCGCTGCGGCTGCGCCCCCTGGCCGGGCCGTTGCTGGTGGCGTGGTTCAGCCGGTCTTCGCCGACTCGTCGAAGAATTTGACGATCCGGGGCAGGGCCTGCCGCACCGATTCGCTGTGGTCGTAGTCGCCGAGGTCGGTCAGCCCCCGAGCGGCGCCGTTCCTCGTCAACTGGTCGGCGCAGTACGTCGCATGACCGAAGTCGACGTCCTTGTCGCCGCGGCTGTGGTAGATCTCCACCGGTACGTTCGGCCGCCAGTCGCATGTGGTGTCCATCGGGCGCAGTTTGTCCTTCAGGACGCCGTCAGGCTTGCGGATCTTGTTCAGGAAATCCTCGGTGAACAAGTCCTTGGACGCCGCCGGAAGTTCGCCGAGGATTTGCTCGGCGGTGTGGCGGCCGTCGAAGAGACCCTCCACCTTGCGGTCGTAGGGGGAGCGGAACGCCTCGCCGGGCGAGGCGTAAAGGCCGTACATCTTGTTCCAGGCGGTGGCGAAGTAGGCGAGGTAGATGCCGGATTTTTTGGCGATCTTGTCGTCGGCCGCGGCGGCCTCGAAGGCCGAAAGATGGTAAGGGCCGCTGACCGGGGCGAGTGCCCCCGGCCGGAAGTAGCGGTCGGCACCCTCCTGCAGCGCCCGGCCCACCAGCATGGTCGCGGGGCCGCCCTGCGAGAACCCGCTGACCTGCACCTTCCGTTTCAGCTCCCGGCCGTTCCGGTGGGCGAGGGTCCGGGCCGCGCGCAGGCCGTCCACCGAGGCCGCGACGGTGGCCCCGGGGTCACCGTACGGGTGGAAGCCTTCGCCCGAGCCGAGGCCCACGTAGTCGGGCGCCGAAACGGCCCGCCCGGTCGAGGCGAACAGCAGGGCGACGCGCCGGTCGTCCGACTTCGGATCCTCCGAAGCGACGTCCTTGCGGTAGACGGTGGTGCCGTGCAGCCAGGAGACGGTGGACAGGTGGCGCGCTCCGTTCTTGGGCAGGACGACGAGCTGGCTCGCGGTCGTGGGGGCGCCCCCGCTGTCGGTGGTGCGATAGGTGACCCGGTAGGCGGTCACGCCATAACGGACCTGGGACGAGTCGAACTCTCCCCGGAGCTCCTCGGCCACTTCCTCCGCTGTGAGGTCGGCCGCTTGCTCGGCGGAGACGACGGTCCCTTCCCGCCCCCGCTCACTGTGAGGGCCGGCCGCCACCGAGACCGGAGCCACCAGGGCGGACACACTGCCGAGGACCGTCGCACCCACTGCGAAACGCAAACTTGTTCTCCATGAAGTCATGGGGGAATCCTGCCCGTTGGCCGATCCGCCCTGACATGGAGCGACCCCCCGGGCCGCGAGGGGGGAAAGCCCCCTCGCGGCCGAGCGGACGTGCCCCACATCCACCCGGCCGATTGCACCCGGCGCGGATGCCGGCCCGGTGAACGGTCCCGGTCGTAGCACCAGCGGGCCGGGGAGGGGTGAGCGGCCGGTGAATGATCTCCAAATGCGGCGGGGTATTTGAGATCGAGTACAGGCCGGACCGGTTACGGTCATCCGCCACCGGCTACTGGTCATGCCCACCGTCCCGACGCATTTCGGCAGGCTAACACCATCTTCCCGGTGGTGGTCGGGACAGCGGTTCCGGCTGTGCACGAGTGGTTCCCGCAATTCCCCCGCCTCATCATGTTGATGAGTCAACAGGAGTCGTTTCTGTGCAGGCGGGGCATGCATTTGCCGTGAGCCTGTTCGATGCCGGGGCGCCGGGGAGGGGTCGGGGCGAACGGAAATGAAACGGCGGACTGCACACTGGTTGGGCGCGGGGAACCGCGAGGGTCGGGAAGAGTCCGCGGGCGTCACGGCTCGGAACGAGGTGAACGGTGGGGAGAGCGAGCCCTACTGGGAAAGACGACTTGCACGCGACGATCTGGCGGCGGTCGCGGGGGCGCGGGCCGGACTGCGCCGGTTTCTCGTCCACTGGGGCGCGCCCGGACGGGCGGAGACCGCCGAGCTGCTGACGAGCGAACTGGCCACCAACGCCTTGGTGCACACCGACGGCGGCGCGGTGGTGACGGCCACGCTGAGCGGAGGCGCGCCGGCAGCCGTGAAGGGGCGGCTGCGGGTGGAAGTGCGGGACACGCTGCCCCGGCGCCCGGCGCTCCGGACGCCCGACTTGGAACCGCCGGACTCCGGCGAAGGGGTCCGGGCGGACGAGCGCGGGTGTGCCGCCGAGTGCGCGGCGACCTCGGGGCGCGGGCTGCTGCTCGTCGCGGCCCTCGCCGATACGTGGGGAGTGCTGGTGCACGGCACGGGAAAGACGGTGTGGTTCGAGCTGGGGGCGGGGAGCCCCTGAACGGGGAGCCGCTGACCGGAGGGTTGCCGGCAGGGGGCTTGCGGGCGGGAGAGCCGCTGATGTGAGAGCTGCCGACCGGCGAGACACTGGTGAGAGCGCCGCTGAGCGGAGAGGCGCCGGTGGGAGTGCCGCTGAGCGGAGAGGCGCCGGTGGGAGTGCCGCTGAGCGGAGGGAGTGCCGTTGACCGGAGGCGCTGATGGGCGGGGCACCGGCCGGGACCGTGCCCGGAACCGGAAGGGGACGCGGCCGGATGCAGAAGTCGCCGGGAGGAGAAGCCGCCGGGAGGAGAACCCCGTCGGAGACGGGAGAGGGCGGCCGGAGGGGCGGCGCTGTGCCGCCCGTGCCGCTCCGAGCCGGCGTACCTGCTCGGAGCGGACGGGTCAGCCGAACTGCCGCTCGATGCGGGCCAGTTTCTCCTCCAGGGAGTCGAGCCGCCGGATGGGCTGGGTGTCGTCCTCGGCGGTGAGGTCGATGGGCCCGGGGTGGCCCGCCGCACCCGCCGCACCCGTGGTGCCCGTGGTGCCCGCGGTGACCGTCGTGCTCGTGGTGTTCACCGCCTGGAGCGGCCGGCCGCGCGGGGGGAGCTGCTCCTGGTCGGTTATGGAAGGTTCCGCCCCGGACTGTGAGCCGATCTGCGCCGGCTGGGGTGTCGTCGGCACCGCCGTCACCTCCACCTGCCGTCCGCCGCGGGGGCGTCCCCACAGCACACGGTGCTGCCGGTTGTACGCCTTGAGCCGCGCGCGTTCCAGCTTTCCGGCCTCCCGGCGGCGCAGCCGGTGCTGGCGGCGCTGCCGCTTGTCCTCGCGGACCTCGTCCACGGCCTCGTCCAGCGTCCGTACGCCCTCCAGCAGCATCAGCGACCAGGCGCCGAAGGTCTCGCGCGGCGCCCGCAGCCAGCGCACCATCCGGATCTGCGGCAGCGGGCGGGGGACCAGGCCCTGCTCGCGCAGGGCGGCCCGGCGGGTCTGCTTGAGCGCGCGGTCGAAGAGGACCGCGGCCGACAGCGACATGCCGGCGAAGAACTGCGGTGCCCCCGCGTGGTCCATCCCGCGGGGCGCGTGCACCCAGTTGAACCAGGCGGCGGCGCCCGCGAACGTCCACACCAGCATGCGGGAGCCGAGCGCCGCGTCGCCGTGGCTCGCCTCGCGTACGGCGAGGACCGAGCAGAACATGGCGGCGCCGTCGAGCCCGAACGGCACGAGGTACTCCCAGCCGTCCGTCAGGCCCAGGTTCTGCCGTCCGAAGCCGACCAGGCCGTGGAAGGAGAGGGCGGCGGCCACCGCCGCGCAGCAGAAGAGGAGGACGTAGGACGCGCTGCCGTACAGCGCCTCCTTGCGCCTCCTGCGTTCCTCGGTGCGTTCCCAGGAATCCGTGGCCGCCGCGTCCTCCGGGCCGCCGTGGCGGCCCCGGGAGAACACCGTCACCGCCACCACGGCTCCGGCGAGGGCCACGGCACTGGGCAAAACCCAATTCAGCGGTATGTCGGTCACTCTCATCTTGCGTCCCTTGCATCGCGGTACCGGCCTTTCGCGCGCCATCCTGACGGAATCGGCCAGGGCGCCAAGCGGTTTCCGGGCAACTCGCCGCCAATGGACGCCAAGGACATACGGATAGGTGTGTATTGCTTCGAACGCCCTGCTGCGACAGGGGAATTGGGTTCTATTCAATCCACCCGTTCGAGTGGATTGAAGAGGATCGGCTTGTGCTCGGTCGGGTGATGCATGGGGTGGTGGATGGGGCGGCGCGTGGTGCTTGTGCCGAGTGATGCGTCGTCGCCGGGCCTCGGCCGGACCGTCGAGGGGATGGGGTGGAGGAGGAGGGGAGGGGGCGTAGAGGGGGAGGGGAGGGGCGTAGAGGGGGAGCGGAGGGGGAGGGGGGCCGGTTTCGGACGTCTTCCCCGCAGAGGTTTGCGAGGGCGGCCGGCGGCCGGGGAACCCCCTCCTTCGTGGCGATCGGGGTTTGAGTCGTCGCATCCTCCGCCTATGGTTCGAATGGAGACATAGGAGGACCTCTCATGGAGCAGGGCAGACCCCACCCGGCCGTGCCGCACCCGCGCACCGGCGCGCCCGCCCGCGTACCGCTCGCCGACGGCGCCGGGGCGCGCGGCGAGCGCGCTCCGGTCGGGCGCATTCCCGCCGAGCGCCTTCCCGCCGAGCGCCTTCCCGCCGAGCGCCTTCCCGCCGAGCACGGTCCCGTCGAGCACGGCCTCGTCGAGCACGGGCAGAGCGAGTACCGGCAGGGCGAGCACGGACACGCCGGGCAGGGAGGTCGGGGCGGCCACTGGCACGGCGGCCACGGCCACACGTGCGGGGCCGGCGTGCCGGCGGCCGGTGTCGCCCGGCGCATGCCGACCCGCTACTCCGTGCGCGGCCAGGTGCTCGAAGCCCTGCGCAAGGCCCTGGTCAGTGGCGACCTGATACCGGGGGAGGTGTACTCGGGGCCCGTGCTGGCCGAGCGGTTCGGGGTGTCGGCGACGCCGGTGCGGGAGGCCATGCAGCAACTGGCCGCCGAGGGCGCGGTCGAGGCCGTGCCCAACCGGGGGTTCCGGGTCACCAGCCGGTCCGCTCGCGACCTGGCGGAGCTGGCCGAAGTGCGGGGCTTGCTGGAGATCCCCGTCCTGCTCCGCCTGGCCCGTACGCTGCCCGCGTCACGCTGGCGGGACCTGCTGCCGCTGGCCGAGACGGCGGCGGCCGTCGCCCGGGCCGGCGACCGTGCCGCCTACGCCGAGGCCGATCGCGCCTTCCACCGCGCCCTGCTCGGGCTCGACGGCAACCGCCAGCTCGTCACCGTCGCCGACGAGCTCCACCGCCGCGCCCAGTGGCCCACCCCCGACGGACCGGCCCGGCGAACGGAGGATCTGGTCGCCGACGCCGCCGAGCACATCGCCCTGCTCGACGCGCTCGCCGCACGCGACCTGCCGGCCGTCGAGACCCTGGTCCGGGGCCATTACGCGGGCGGGTGCTCCACGGGTGGTGAAGACCTGACCTCCACGGGTGGTGACGACCTGACCTTCACGGGTGGTGCGGGCTGACCTCCACGGGTGGTGCGGGGCTGACCACCACGGAGGCGCGAGGCTGACCTCTGAGGGAGCCCGAAGCCGGCCTGCGCGGAGCGTGAGGCCGGCCTTCGCGTCCGATGCCGGCCGGAGAGGCACGGCGCGAGACGGGTCACCATGAACGCCCGCGCGTTGGCGTCCGGGAGCGGGACCCTGCCATGCCCAAGCCCAAGCCCAAGATCATGCCCAAGCCCAGGGCCAGGGCCAGGGCCACGGCCACGGCGGTCAACCGGAACGCGGAGGCCACGGAACCGGCGGAGCCGTGCAGCCGTCTCGCCCGCTCCGCCCCGGTGCGTCGTAGCCGGGGTCCGGGAACACGCCGTCAGCTTCTCCTCGCGGAAGGGGAGAGCTGTTCGCGCACCCATCCGAGGCTGGGGTTGGTGTGGGGCCGGCCCGCCACGACGACGGTCGGCACGGTCTCGTCACCGTTGTTGGCCGCCCTTACCGCTGCGGCTCCCGCCGGGTCGCGCCAGATGTTGACCCAATGCATTCGGCGGGCGCTGCGGCCGAGTCGGATGCGCAGTCGCATGCAGTATTTGCAGCCCGGCCGCCAGAAGACGACCGGCCGACCGTCGACCGCGCTTCGGCGCTGCGCCTCCCGGGCGCCGATCGACTTCGGGAAGATCAGGACCGAGTTCACGCCTGCGAGCGCCAAGAACGCGAGCAGGACTGCTGCCCCTGTGCCGGGGTTCCCTTCCAGGATCAGCCCGGTGGCGACGGCCGAGCCGCAGAGCACAAGCAGCATCGGCAGGGCCCAAGTGCGCATCATGATGGCGAAGGCTATCGATGAGTCGAAATACTCCTCGAACCAGGCCGCTCGCCTGAGGGGTTCGCCGGGCGCTCAGGCGGTCTTCGTCCTCATGCGACGGGGGACGCGTCCGTGGAAGCGCCACGCTTCAACGGAGCGCCCTTTGGGACTACCTGGCCACGCGTGGGACGAGCTGTTCGAGCTCGCGGACGGCGTCTCAGCATCAAGGCTTGGAACGCCACTTGGCTTCAGGAATCGCCGGCCCACGACCCGCTATGACGTCGGGAAAATGACCGGGCGTTTCGAGTGCTTCGTCGAGCGCGACACCTCAGTGGTCAAAGGGCAAGGTCAGTGACCGGCGGCCTTGACCAGGGCGACGGCGGTGCCGATCGCCGCGTCGGCCACCCCGGCGAGCAAGGCGAGGGCCGCTCCGGCGCCCATGCGGATACCGCCGTACCAGCCCCACGTGAGCCCCACGTGGAGAGAACACCCACGCTTACGACGGCCGCGGCGAGGAGCGCCGTGTGCGGCGGTAGAAGCGCACAGGCGGACAGCCCGATGAGGACCAGCGGTCCGACGGCGGACAGGAGCAGCGGGCTCGACACGAACAGCGATTCCCGCGTCCGCCGCCTGCCGAGCCCACACGCCTGTACGGCTCGGTGCGCCTGGCCGCCCGCCACCAAGGCCGCCGGCCACAGCCCCACGCCCGGGCCCGCGACCGACAGGGCGGTGCCCGCGGGCTCGACGTGTCCGGAGTACGCCAGGCCCACCACCACAACCGCGATCATGGTGATCGCCGCGTACCGACGCTCCTTCGACCGAGGGGCCTCCCGAGCGCGAGGGGCCTCCAGAGCGGCGCGATCCCCGCGTCCTCCCCGGTGGGAGGGGGCGCCGGGGCCGTATCGTCCATGCCGTCCACCGTAGGCGGGCGCCCACGGACGCGTCCCCGCCCGCCCGGGACCTCCCTCGGCCAAACCAGCGCCCGTGATGCGGTGACGTGGTGGGGGTGCGGGGGCGGGGGCCCCTATCTCCTTGGACAAAGGGCGTGGGCCAGTATGGCCGGGTGACGGATCGGGACCGGTTGGGGCGGACGGCGGTGCACTATGCGGCCGTCGACGGGGACGTGGACGGCCTGAGGAGGCTGTTGGCTCAAGGTGCCGACCCTGAGGCAGCCGATGCCGCGGGCTGGACGCCGTTGCACTATGCGGCTCAGGCCCAGGCGCCGTCGGCCGTCGAGGTCCTCCTGGCGGCGGGTGCGTCGGTCGATCCCGCGGATGGCCACGGCAATACGCCGTTGTCGCGGGCGGTGTTCTGTTCGCAGGGTGAGGGGACGGTGATCCGGCTGCTGCTGGACGCCGGTGCCGACCCCGACCGGGTCAACGCTCATGGCGTGAGCCCGCGGGCGCTGGCGGGACGGATCGCCAACCATGATGTGGCCGCCCACCTTCCGGGCGGAGACGGGGCTTCCTCCTAGGCTCCGCCGACTGCCGAGGCCGGGCGGGGCTCGTAGGAACGTGCCGTCGGGGGGGCATCGCAAAGCCGAGAAGATCCGCTGGTCGGGGACGGCCGTCAGTGAGGCGGCCGGTTGCGGGGCGATCGACGTGGCCGCATTGGCGCCCGGACGGTGGCGGCCTGCTCGTTGAGCGCGGTAGAGGCGTCCTCGGCCAGCCGCTGCCGCCCTTGGAGTCACGAAGGAGGCAGCGGGGGGCTCGATGGCCGTGCCCCTCCCCGTCCCCCCACGGTCGCATGGGGGACGCGCGCCGCAGCGCCGATCGGCTCGGCTACTCGGCGCACTCAACTCCCCGCACGCCCCGGCGCACGACTCTCTGCACCCCCGCCGCCGCCCCGGCGCACGTCTCCGCACCCCCGCCGCTCAACCCTCCGCACCCCCCTGCGCTCAACCCTCCGCCGTTTCCACGGGGTCGGCCGGGCGTGGGGGCAGCCGGTCCACCAACCAGGAGGGGACCCCGCCCAGCAGCCGGACCAGTCGTCCCGCCTCCTCGCGCAGCCGGGTGGCCCCGGCCGGGTCGGGGAGGACGGCCGCCAGCGAGACGAGGGCCGGCGCGATGCCCACCAGGTAGCCGAGCTCCTCGCGGATGCGCAGCGACTCGTTGTAGCCGTGCAGGGCGTCCGCGATGCGGCCGTCGTGCTCGGCCATGGCAGCCAAGTGCCGCCAGGTGAAGGAGAGCAGGAGCCGGTGCCCGTGCTCGTTCGCGCCCGTGTGGGCCCGCCGGAAGGCGGCCGTGGCATCGGAGGGGTTGTCCGAGAGGTGCTGGGCGATCAGGCCGCGGCGGAAGTCGAGCAGCGGGCGGCCGGGGGAGTGGGGCGTGAGCAGTGCCGCCGCGCGCCCCAGGGCCGAGCGTGCTTCGTCCGCCCGGTCGCGTACCCCCAAAAGAGTGGCCAGATAGGCGAGATGGCCGCGTTCGCACGCCGCCGCGCCCCGCTCCTCGTCGGTCGTGGCCAGCGCTTCCGCGCCGCGCAGCGCGTCCTCGGCGGCGCTCCAGCCCTCCGCGGTGAACACGCAGCGCTCGATCAGCACGGTCGTGCGCCACCGGGCGGCGCCGGGGTCCGTCGCCGCGTGAGGGGCGATCAGCGCGGCAGCGTCCTCCCAGCAGGCCCGCGAGCGCAGCCGCCACACCGCGCGCTCCAGCGGTCCGTCCTGCGGGCTCGGCCCCTGTGGTCCCCATGGTTCCGTCGAGCCAGAATTCCGCATGGCGGTCTCCGCCACAGTGCCCTCCCCAAGCGCGCCGTCGAGCTGGAAGCCAAGCCTGCTCCGATCACAGCACGGGGAACCCCGCCCGGCCAAGAGGCCGGTGTGAACCAATTCACAAAGCAGGGGGTGGACTTCGCCCGGAGGTACTGCGAAGATCCCCGCCCCCGCGTCCGACCGCCAGGTGACCAGCGCCTATCGGTGGACGGCGGGCAGCGCCGTCCGGGCGAAGGGGCCGGAAAATCCCTCGTGCGCCAGGCCTGCCCCTGGCACCATGGCCCGCGCCCACCCCACGTCGCACAAGGGAGACGACCGGACGATGCGCCAGGCCCTCGGAAACATCCAGCGCCCTGACCGGACGACCGTTCCCGAGGACTTCTCCCCTGATGCGCACTTCCAGCACTCCGGCCACTCAGGCCGCCCACGCCACTCGAGCCGCCCACGCCACTCCGGCCACCCAGGCCGGCCCGGCCGCCCACGCCTCCACGGCCGCTTCGACGCGGCGGCGCTTCCTGAACATCGGCATCCTGGCGCACGTCGACGCCGGTAAGACCAGCCTCACCGAGCGTCTGCTGTTCGACACCGGCGTCATCGACCGGCTCGGAAGCGTCGACGCCGGCACCACCCGTACCGACTCCGGCGAGATCGAGCGTCGGCGCGGCATCACCATCCGTTCCGCCGTCGCCTCGTTCGCTCTCGGCGACCTCCACGTCAACCTCATCGACACCCCCGGCCACAGTGATTTCATCGCCGAGGTGGAACGCGCGCTCGGCGTGCTCGACGGCGCGATACTCGTCCTGTCCGCCGTCGAGGGAGTGCAGGCACAGACCCGGGTGCTGATGAAGACCCTGCGCCGACTCGGGCTGCCCACCCTGGTGTTCGTCAACAAGATCGACCGGGCGGGGGCGCGCGAGGCCGGGACCCTGGCAGCGGTCCGGGCACGGCTCACACCGCGCGTCGTGCCCATGAACACCGTCCACGCCATCGGCGCCCGGGGCGCCCGGACGCTGTCCGGCTCCTTCGACGACCCCGCCTTCCGCGAACGCGTCGCCGAGGCCCTGGCGGAGGACGACGACGCGCTCCTCGCCGATCTCGTCGAAGACCGGATCCCCGACGCCGGACGTCTGCGGGCCGGCCTCGCCGACCGTACGGCACGCGGCCTGCTGCACCCCCTCTACTTCGGCTCCGCCCACTCCGGGCAGGGCGTGCCGGACCTCCTCGACGGCATCGCCCGCTGGCTCCCCGGCCATGCCGCCTCGTCGCAGGATGCTCTCGCGTCCACTACTCCCGTCGGCACCGTGTTCGCCGTCGAGCGGGGAGCGAACGGCGAGAAGACCGCGTACCTCCGCCTCTTCTCCGGCTCCCTGGACCGCCGCGACCGCATCACCCTGCACCGGCACGGCCCCGACGGCAGCGTCGGCGAACTCACCGGCCGCATCACGGCCTTGGAGGTCGTCGGAGCACCGCCCGGCACCGGCCACCGGCTCACCCCCGGCGGTATCGCCCGGCTCCGCGGCCTGCCCGGCGTCCGCGTCGGCGACCGGCTCGGCCCCCTTACCGGTCCGGGCGGCGGTCCGGGCGGCGGGCCTGGCGGTGGATCTGGCGTCGGGCCCGGTGACGGACCTGGTGTCGGGCCCGGTGACGGACTTGGCGTCGGATCCGGTGACGGGCCCGGTGGCGAGGGCGCGGCGCCGCGGTTCGCCCCGCCCAGCCTGGAGACGGTGATCCGTCCCCGGCGCCCGGAGGACGCCCCGCGTCTCTACGCCGCGCTGGCCGCCCTCGCCGACCAGGACCCGCTCATCGGCACCCGCCCCCTGCCGGACGGTGCCGGCACCTCCGTTCTGCTCTACGGCGAGGTGCAGAAGGAAATCATCGCCGCCACCCTCACCGAGGAGTTCGGGGTCGACGCCGTGTTCGAGGAGAGCCGCACGGTCTTCCGCGAACGCCCCTCCGGGACCGGCAGCGCCTACGAAGGCATCGACCGCCACCGGGCCCCCGCCTTCTGGGCGACGATCGGCCTCCGGGTGGACCCCGGCGCACCCGGCTCCGGCGTCGCCTTCCACCGGGAGACGGAACTCGGGGCGATCCCCCTCGGCTTCGACCGCGCCATCGAGGAGACCGCTCGGCGTACCCTCGAACAGGGCCTGTACGGCTGGCCGGTCACCGACTGCGTCCTCACCCTCACCCACTCCGGTTACGCCAGCCCCGTGAGCACCGGAACGGACTTCCGGTCGCTGACGCCCCTCGTCCTGATGCGCGCCCTCGCCGAGGCCGGCACCCGGGTGTACGAGCCGTGCCACGCCTACGAGGCGGAGGTGCCCGCCGACGCGCTGAGCGCCGCGACCGGGCTCCTCGCCGAGCAAGGCGCCCGGATCCGGGACACCGCGCCCGGCCACGGCACCTGGGTGATCAAGGGAACCGTCCCCGTCCGGCGCGTGGCGGCGGTGGAGCGGCGCCTCCCGGCCCTGACCCGCGGCGAGGGCCTCTGGTGGTCGACCCCCACCGACGACCTCCCCTGCCCCGGCACCCCGCCGGTCCGGCCCAGGACGGACGGCCATCCGCTCAACCGGGCGGCGTACATACGGCACTTGGGCCGCGGTTTAGCACCGGGGGGCGGACAGGAACCCGGTCGGGAGCCCGGTCGCCTCACGGCCGCCGACGATCAGACTCCGGGTGGGCGAACCGCACCGGCCGGGTATCCGCGGGTGACATCCGACGGGGACAGTGGTTACCGCAGACGCGCAGCGGCACCCCGGGGGTCGGGCCACCGCGGCGCCGACAGTGCTCGGCCCGTGAGCAGCTTCGATCGACTGACGCCGTATCCGATCCGCAGACGGAACAACGGTTTTGACGCAAGGAACGAAGCCGCTCCCTGACGAGTGGGCGTTCATCGGGGAGCTTCCCGACCGCAAGGGGGCGGCACCGGAAGACATCAAGGGGCCGACACCTGCTCCATTGACCAATCCGGTCATGGTGATGCCGAACAACGGCCTGTCGGGTAACGACGCGGTGGCTCTCCTTGGTGATCGGCCGGCAGAACGGGCGCACTGTGGGAGGTGGTTCGGCGAGTCGGCAAGGGACAGGTTGACCCCTCGGGGCATGCCGTCCACTCCACGGTTCCGAGGGGGGCGACCGGGATCCATATCCGCTCGAGCGGGCAGGCCCAGGTACAGTCCGCCCCCCCATGGGCGAACCGCTCGCAGACTGCCTGCCAAAGAGCCGTAGCGTTGCCGTGCCCGTGCCCATGCAACCGCTGGCCCGTCGGGCCCGCAGTCACTGGGGGGATAGTGTTCCGGCCTCGGCGTACCGATTTACGGTGCTCGCGTCGCATGGCGGAGTCCGCCGGGTTGGCGGCTTTGCTGATGCGTGTGCCGGTAGCGGCTGTGGCTGCGCCTCGGGATGGACCGCCAACAACCCACGGCTGGTGCTCGACGACCCGTCATATCAAGTAGGGGCCATTTTCGGACCGGTCATAGAGGGACGCCTTCACCCGCATGAAGAACCGGAAGGTCCTCCGCGACTGCCGCCTCAGGGGCGACCGTGTCTACCGGGCCACCACCGGCGTCGCCCACATACACAACCTCGCCCTCGACCGAGCCTGACCACAACGTCGCGAAAGCCTTTAGCGGTACTGACCGGGCACGTTGAGTGAGAACAGGGCACCTGATCGGCACTCACAATGCAGGGGTTGAGTGTTTGTCAGCGAGGTCCCTGGCGAGCTGACTGATGCGTGCGCGGGCCGTCTCAGGGGCGAGCACCTCGATGTGGTCGCCGAACTGAAGAAGCTGACGCACCGACTCGATGTCGGGGTAGCGCACGACGACGACGCACGAGCCTTTTTCCGCGTCGAAGACATGGTGGATGCGGGTGCCGAGGATACGCCGCGCCAGGTCGAGACTCTTTTCCGGCAGGCGGATGGTCACGCTCACGCGGTCTTGCTCCTCAGTGCGTTTCTTCAACACGGCCCATCTGGTGCGGAGGGTTTCGCCTGGTTGCAGCACGGCTGGTGCGTCTAGCTGTTCGAAGGCCGACAGTCGTTCCAGAGCGAGCAGCCGGCTGTCGCCCTGGTCATCGGCGACGAGATACCAGCGACCTGATTTCGCCGCGATCCCGTACGGGTCGACCACCCGTGTCGAGGCCCGGCTCTCGGCGCTGCGCCGGTACAGGATTCGCAGGCGTCGCCGGTGTCGTAGGGCCGAGGCCAGATCCGATACTTCGACCGCTGCCTGGGGGGCGGCAAACCACGCAGTGCTGTCGACCAGCACAAGGTCAGCCAGCCGCAGCGGGCTCGGCGACTCAGGTGCCGCGGCCTGGCGGGCGGCGATCTTGCGCTCGACCGACTCCCACACCGCAGTGAGGCCCATTCGCTCACGTAGTGCGCTGTCCAAGCCGGCCACGGATATCGCCTCCAGTTCTGGTGGTTCCAGATGGGATGCGCTGAGCCGTGCACTGGGGAGCAGGACGATCCCGCCGTTCCGCCCGCGTTCGGCATAGACGGGCACGCCCGCTGTCGACAGCGCCTCGACGTCCCGCAGCACCGTCCGCCGGGACACCTCAAGACGCGCGGCGAGCTCCGTGGTAGTGAGCCGCTGACGGGTCTGCAGGAGCAGCAGGAGATGCAGGAGCCTTGAAGCCTTCATGCTTGCCCATGTTCTCAGAAAAGGTGACAGGTTCTGTCGCGATTGGGCGATCCACTGGGTGCTGGACCGAGAGATCAACGAGTTGAGGAGCACTCCATGCCCGCACCGAATCTGTTCCTGATCGGCGTCCGCGACACCGAGGCCGCCACCGCCTTCTACAGCGACCTGTTCGAGATCGAACCGACCTTCACCAGTCCCCACTACGTAGCCTTCGAAGCCGCCCCCGGTGTCCTGTTCGCACTGTGGACGGGCTACAGCGAGCAGGCGGTTCCGAGTCTCCCTCGTACGATAGAGATCGGACTCATGGTGCCCGGGCCGTCGCAGGCGATTGACGAGATCTTCACAAGGTGGGCCTCGAAGGGGGTCCGCGTTGTACAGGAGCCGCATGATGCCGTCTTCGGCCGCACGTTCGTGATTACGGACCCTGACGGCAACCTCATCCGAGTCTCCCCGGTCGACTGACCTGCACCATCCTTCCTCGCCTATCTCCAAGTTGAAGGGCCGGCCACACACCGTGGCCGGCCTTTCAGCCTGTCCAAAGGCTGTCTCGCGACGTTGTGGTCCAGCCCGGTTGAGGGCGAGGTTGTGCGTGTGGGCGACGCTGCTGGTGGCTCAGCGCTCCCGGACGGGGGGATGACTCGGCGCGGTCGGGCGGGGACGGCGGGTTCAGGGGGCGTGTTTGAGGTCGGTGACGAACGCGTGCCAGGCTTCCGGGGGGAAGGCGAGGGTTCGGCTGCCGTCTTGGGCCTGTTTGCTGTCCCGTATGGGGACAAGGCCGGAGGGGGCGACTCTTGAGGGGGACCATTCCAGGCACATGCCGCCTTCGCCACTGCTGTAGCTCGACTTGACCCAGCGCGTTTCCGGGGAGCCAGGACCGTTGGTCATCACGAGAACGCCTCCATCGCCTTGCGTAGTTCGGCCGATGACTGTTCAGGGGAGAGGGCATCCGCCCGAAGACGATCGTAAAGCCCCCGGGCTCGCGCGACTTTGGCGGGTGCGTCCACCACGCGTCCCATGCCTTGCGCTTCGGTGTACAGGACATCGGGCGTGTCCTGTAGCTTCAGCAGAGTGAAACTCTCGCCGGTCGGGGGCGCACCGGTGGTGTACGGAAGCACCTGCAAGGTGATGTGCGGCGTCTGCGCCACCGTGAGCAAATGCCGCGCCTGCTCACGCATGACGGCCGGTCCGCCGACCACGCGTCGCAGACACGACTCGTCCAGAATCACCCACAGGAGCGGGGGAGGGGTGCGTCGCAGCACGTCGATGCGGCGCAGCCGTGCGGCTACCTTCTTCTCCGTCTCCTCGGACGCGTCGCGTGGGTATGCCGCGCGGAAGAGGGCTCGGGCGTAATCGGCGGTCTGGAGCATGCCGGTGACGAGGTACGAACTGAAATCCAGAATCTCCGTAGCCTGCGCCTCGAGTTCCAGATACGGGATGAACCACTCGGGGTGTCCCTGGCGGGAAGCCCGTTCCCACCGCCGTACGAACGTCCCCGGTGTGCCGAAGGTGCCGTCGCAGTGGACCGCGAACTGCCGTGAGCCGATGCGTTCACCGCTTTCGATCATGGAGACGTACGACTGGCTGTACCGGCGGCCCTCGCCGAGCGCGCTCTGGCTCATGCCGCGCATCAGTCGCCACTCCCGTACTTCCGTTCCATAATCGGATGTCGAACTCTTGGACGGCTTGGCCACGCTCAACGTCCCTTTCATCACGGGGCAGTTGTGATGCCTCCAACACTGTCGTCGCGGGCTTCCGTCGGCAAGTCTGGACCGCACGGTTGATGCCCGCCCGTGTGGGGCGGGACACGTGGAGGTTCGAACGTGATGTCGGGAACAGTGGGAGTGCCGGTGCGGTGTGCGACATGCCGGCGGATCAAAGCCGTCCACGCCAGAGCGGCGGCGGCGCGGCGTACCGCGGTGGTGGAGCGGCTCATGTGGCTGATGGGCCGGCACCTGCGGCGGGACCACGCATGAGGCGCCGGCCGGTGATTCCGCTTCCGCACAGTTCCGGTCCGCCGATGTGGGAGGACGACCGGTGTCCCGTCTGTCTGCGGCTGCACGACGGTATGACGGAGGCGGCGAAGAGCGGGGACGAGCGGGCGCGGACGTTGTTCCGGGAGGCGCTCATACGGCACCGGGAGTTGCGACACCTCTCCTGAGCTCGCAGGCGGCCTTCGTCCGATCCTGTGCTTCGTCACAGAGGCGTGGGATCAACCGAAGGCCGTATCGATGAGTGTGTTGCGGCAGGGGGAAACGACGCGGGGCGTTCGCGGCGCTCGCACGCTGTCGTGACGACTTCCACGACGGCCCGCACGCTCGTGGGGATGCGCTGTTCGAGCTGTGCGACGCCTTGCTGTGCACGGACGGGCCGGTACGGACTCTGGCCGGTCTCGCACTCGTGTCCGAACACCGTTGCGGGCACGGCGCTTTGTACTGCGCTCTCGTCCACGGACGGATCGAGATCGACCGGCTGCGTCACGCCCTGGCCGGCTGTCCGCTGCCCAGGGCCGCGGGCGGCCGGATCGTCCTGGCGGCGGACGTCTCCCCGTGGCTACGGCCGCACGCCGACCTCGACACCGGCCGGAGTGCCGAGACCCTCCAGGCCCGACCCGACCGGGATGCCCGCCCGGCTCCAGGAACCGCCTTCCCACACAACGCTTCGACGTCGGCCTCGTCCTGGCCACCGGCGAGCCCCAGCGTCGGCCGACCCACCACAGGGTCGGCACCCAACCACGCCGCACCGGACCGACGACAAGCCAACCGTCAAAAACGCTCCGAGAGCATCATCGATGACGCGAAACCGACTGAGCGCGGGAAACTCAGTCGGCCTGCTCGCGCCATTGCGCGTGGTTGTCCCGCACCTCGGCGATGCTCGGGTGGCGCACAGCGTCCAGCCTGTCATCGGCGAGAAGGTCGGCGATCAGGTCCGCTGTACCGAAGACCTCGGTGGCGCTCAGGTCCCAGTCGGTCAGGACGAACCAGGAACCCGCAACCGGCCACCAGTGTGCGGGGAACTGGGTCCCTGTCGTCCGGTCGGGCCACGCGCAGGCATCGTGGTGAGCCAGTGCCTCATCCAGCCGGCCCCGGCGTGCCGGAACCGGGCGGCCCACGTCCTCGATCGCCGCCTGGGCCCAATAGCACTCCGCACGAGACCCGTCGGGGCTGTGGCGGGCGAGGACCTCGACCAGGCGGGCCAAGCTGCCGCGGTCGATCTCCCCCAGGTCCGGCCCCTCACGGCCTTCGGGCAGGTCCAGCCCCCCGAAGACCTTGTAAGAAGGGGTGTGCTGCCAGTCCTCCAAGCGTTTGCCGGCTTGCGCCAGCACGTCGCCCCACCGCGCTCTCTTCCTTCCCACCGTGATGGTGTGCAGAACCCAGCAGCGGTCCGGGAATCCCTCCTGGGGCTCGTAGCCCAGGATGGCCTCATCCTGCTCCAGGAACGGACGGACACCGCCCAGCGGATCATCGTCCGGTACAAGCTCCAACGTGACCCCCGACTTCAGCCATGCATATGACGTTTTGTGACCGGTCGAGGTTAAACGACAAGCTGGTCGAGCTCCGTCCTCAGGGCCGGCTTGCCGGGGGCGTCGGACGAAGCTCGCCGGGGGCGTCAGGCGAAGCCGCCGGGGGCCGTCAGACGAAGAAGGCGTTCATTCCGGGCACGTCGGAGAGATAGGTCTCGATGCTCGCGATCTTTCCGTCGCGGAGCCGGCAGACGGTGGCCAGGTACTCGTCCAGTACGGCGTCCTCCCGGTGCGCCGTGTTGTGCAGGGAGAGCGCCATGTTCTCCCTGCTGACCAGGATGTGCAGCAGCTCGAAGTTCAGGCCGTACGAGGCTATTCGCCGGGCGCGCTCCACCACGGCGTCGGCGCCGTCTGCCGTGCCGGAGATGGTGTTGTCGCCCGGCAGGGTCCAGGTGGCGTCGTCGTGCAGCAGGGCCCGGATTCCGTCCCAGTCGCCCGAGACGAGCGCCCGGTGGAAGGTGCGACCGAGGGCGAGGGCGGCTTCGTTGGCGGACATGGCATTCCCTTCACATAGCGCTAAAGCAGTGATTTCCGCTTTAGTGCGACTGTAGAGGTGCCGCCCGCAAAGGCGCAACCCTTTGCTTTAAGGTGGAGGGGTGAACGCTGACGCACCGACGAAGCGGCCCGGCGGCCGCAGCAGCCGCGTCCGTGCCGCCGTACACAGCGCCGTGGTCGCGCTGGTGGCCGAGCGCGGCGCCGACCAGGTGACCCTCCCCGCCGTGGCCAAGCGCGCCGGAGTCAACTCCAGCACTCTCTACCGGCGGTGGGGCACACTCGCCGCGCTCCTGGCCGACGTCGCCGAGCACCGCGGTGACGCCGGTGCGCCCCCGCTCGTCGGCGATCTGCGCACCGACCTGGAGAACCAGGCGGTCTGGACGCTGACGGACCTCTCCCGGCCCGGCGGCATCGCGTTCTTCCGCGCCGAGGTCGCGCCCGACGTCGACGAGCGCCACGCAGGACTGCGCGAGTGTCTGCGCAGGGTCAGTGCGCGCTTCGGCGCCGCCCTCGACGCGGCGCGGGAGCGCGGGGACAGCCCTCCGCCCCCGTCCCTGGAGCGGATTCTGGACCGGATCGTCGCGCCGCTCTACTTCCGGGTGGTCTTCTCGATCCCCGGTACGGACGAGGCGTACGCCCGCGACCTCGTCGCAGGGCTTCTCGGGGAGACCCGGCTCGAGCCCTGATCTCCGCCCGGCGTCCGAGTCCTGATCCGCGCTCGGTTCCTCGCGAGCGGCATGACGGACGTTCTGCGGTGATCGTCCACTGTTACGTTGGGAGTTCGAGCAATTCGAACAAGCAGTGGGCTGGAGGATTTCGTGACACGCACCATTCTCGTCACCGGAGGCACCAGCGGCATCGGCCGGGCCGTGGCGGCGGCGTTCGCCGCCGAGCGGGCCGAGGTCTTCGTCACCGGACGCACCCCCGAGACCGTCGAGCGCACCGCCGAGGAACTCGGGGTGCACGGCGTCGTCTGCGACGCCGGTGACGTGCGGCAGGTCGAGGCGCTCGCCGCCCGGTTCGACACGCTGGACGTCCTGGTCAACGCCGCGGGCGGGCTGGCCAAGACCGTCCCCGGCGAGGAACCCACCCTCGACGCGACCCTCGCCCAGTGGCAGGAGAACCTCGCACAGAACCTGCTGACGGCGGTGCTGACCACGACGTTGGTGCGGGGGAAGTTCACCGCCGACGGCGGATCGGTCGTCAGCATCGGGTCGATCGGCGCCGAGCGCGGCGGCGGTTCGTACGGGGCGGCCAAGGCCGCCTTGGCCGCGTGGAACGCCGCGCTCTCGGCCGAGTTGGCTCCCCGGGGCGTCACCTGCAACGTCGTCGCCTCCGGTTACGTCGCCGGCACCAACTTCTTCCAAGGCGGACTGAGCGAGGAACGCGAACGCGCGCTGGTCGAGGAGACGCACGTCAAGCGCGCCGGAACGGTCGACGACATCGCCCGGACCGTGCAGTTCCTCGCGTCACCGGGCGCCCGGCACATCACCGGGCAGACGCTGCACGTCAACGGGGGCGCTTTCACCACCCGTTGACGGGCGGGTCTCATCGGCCGACGCCGCCTCGTCCTCGCTACTCGACTTCGACCTCGTCCCCGCTACTCGACCTCGACCTCGCTACGCGTCCTCGACTTCGCTGGTCGTCCTCGGCCTCGTCACCCGTCCCGTTCGATGTCGTCCGCGCCCCCGGCCGTCACCCGGCCGGGGGCGTCAGGAGCAGCGCGAACGCGGACAGCGTCACCATCGACACCAGCGTCGAGACGACCACCGCGTCCCGTGCCAGGGCGGTGGCCGCGCCGTACTCGCGGGCGTAGACGTAGACGTTCTGCGCCGTGGGGAGGGCCGAGCAGACGACGGTGGTGAGGAGGGGGTGGGGCGGAAGGTGGAGGACGAAGCGGCCGATGGCGTAGGCGGATGCCGGCTGGACCAGGGTCTTGAGGAAGACGGCGACGCCGAGTTCCGCCCGGGTGCCCGCCGCCCCGGTGTCCGGGCGCCGGGCGCCGTGCAGGGAGAGGCCCAGCATGACCAGCGCCGTGGGGACGCCTGCCCGGCCGAGCAGGTCGCAGGAAGCGTTCAGGGTGGCCGGCAGCCGCCAGTGCGCGGCCGAGAAGACGCCGCCCGCCGCCGCGGCCGTCACGATGGGGTTGCGGACGGGGGCCAGGAGCGCCCGTAGCGCGCGGCGGCGGGCTTCGCCCGTCCCGGCGCCGAGTACCGCCAGCATCAGGGGCGTCACCAGCAGCACTTGGAACAGGATCACGGGCGCGACCGCCGACGCGTCGCCCAGGACCTGGGCCGCGACGGGGATGCCGAGGTTGCCGGAGTTGACGTAACCGGCGACGAGGCCGCCGACCGCCTGTTCCGCGGGTTCGCGGTGGAAGAGCCGGCGGGACGCGGCGGCTCCCAGGAGGAGGGTCAGCGCGGTGCCGCCGGCGAAGGCGAGCATCGAGGCGTTCGCGAAACCGGCGAGCGGCGTCCGGGCGAGGAGCGTGAACAGCGCCGCCGGCATGGCGATATGGAACACGAACCGCCCGAGCACGTCCTCCGCGTCCCCGCCGAGCAGGCCCGTCCGGCCCGCCAGGTAGCCGACTCCGGTCAGCGCCCACAGCGGGACGAAGGCGGAGAGGAGGGCGGTGAGGGCGTGCGGGGCGGCGAGCATGGTCGGTCCTCGGACGGGGGTGCCCGTCGGGGACGGGAAGACGGGGGTGACAGGAGGGAGGGCAGGGGGGGAGCGCGCGTCGCTCACTCCGGCGGCTTCGCCTTGAGCCCGTTCCCGCACAACGGCACGACGGCGAACGGACGGTCGCCCTCCACCGCGTGTTCCGGCACCAGCCCCGCCTGGAGCGCAGCCCAGCAGACGGCGGACGTCGGCTCCACGTAGAGCCCGTTGCGCGCGAGTTCGCGGTGAGCGGCGACGATCCGGTCCTCGGGGACCGTCACGAACGTGCCGCCCGTCTCCCGAACGGCCCGCAGGACCTGGGAGCCGCGGGCCGGGCGGGCGACGGCGATGCCCTCGGCGACGGTCGGCTCGACGGTGACCGGCTCGGGCACGTCGCCGCCCGCCGCGGCGGCGCGGGCGAGCGGCGCGCAACCGGCCGCCTGTACGGCCGTGATGGCGGGCAGCCGGTCGATCAGCCGCTGGTCGAGGAGTTCCTGACAGCCGAGGCGGACGCCGAGCACCAGGGTGCCGTTCCCGGCCGGGAGGACGAGGGTGCCGGGCAGCCGGCCGCCCAACTGCTCCCACAGTTCGAAGACGTAGGTCTTCGTGCCGTGCGGGAAGAACGGGTGGTGGACGTGGCTGGCGTAGAACGTCCCGGGCTTCTCCGCCGCGCGGGCCGCCGCGGCGGCGGTGTCCTCGCGGGAACCCGCGACGCGGTGCACCTCGGCGCCGTACGCGCGGAGTTGCGCGACCTTGCCCTCGGAGGTGGCCGCCGGGACGTACACCTCGCAGGCGAGACCCGCGCGCGCCGCGTAGGCGGCGACCGCCGTCCCCGCGTTGCCGCTGCTGTCCGCCAGGACCTTCGGCACGCCCAGTCGGGCGGCCAGCGCCACCAGCAGCACCGCGCCGCGGTCCTTGAACGAACCGGTGGGCATCAGATGGTCGGCCTTCAGGAGGACGTCCGGCCGGCCGGGGGCGGCGATCAGCGGGGTCATGCCCTCGCCGAGGCTGATCCGGGGCGGGCGCGGCAATGGCAGCGCCTCGGCGTACCGCCACAGGGTCGGCGGGCGCCGCCCGAGTTCGACGGCGTTGGGCATGGCGGGCGCGAAGCCGTGCACGTCCAGCAGACCGTGACAGTCGGCGCAGCGCCAGGCCGACTCGGCGAGGGCGTGCAGGCGCCCGCAGGTGGCGCAGCGCAGCCGGACCCCGCCGTACGGGGCGTCCGGGCCGTACGCGTCAGGGGAGTAGTGCGGCCCTTGCGACCCGTGCGGCCCTTGCGAGCCGTGCGACCCGTGTGGCCGGTTCGGTTCGTGGGCACCGTACGGACTGTTCACGTACGAACCGTTCGTGTACGGCCCGTTCGCGCGGGACGGCTCCTGCGGGCGGAACGGGGCGTCGGCGCCCGGCGGACCGTAAGGGCGGGACGGGCCGGAGGGTCCGTCGGCCGGAAAACGCATCGTGCCTTTCCTCCTCGTGTCCTCCACATGCGTCACGTCGGCCGGTCGTCGGCAGCGGTCCGGCGGACGGCGCGGTGGACGGCGCGGCGGGGTGCCGGGGAGCGGCGGCGGGGCGGACGGGGGCGTTCCGGGCGGCTCCTGCCGCGCGGCGCGGCTGCCGTGCCGTCGTCCGTACGGTCATGCGCCAGCCCCTCCTCCCGCGCCGCCGGTACGTCCGGTGGCTCCGGATCCGGCCTGCGGTTCCCCGGCGCCCGGCGGCCTCGGGACCCGCGAGGCCGTGGGAACCGCGAGGGCCCCGACGACCAAGGTCACCAGCCCGTCCAGGCAGAGTGTCCAGCGATCTAGACAGTTCGTCAAGATTTGAAGGGCCCGTCCCTGATGACGTACTTCTAGTGTCGTTCCGGCCTTGTTCCGCCCTCGTTCCGGGCCTCGTTCCGGGCTTCGTTCCTGACACGCGGGACGCGGTGGTGGCCGGGGTCCGGGTGTCGGAGTCCGGGAGCCGGGAGGATCGGACGGCCGTCGGCGGTGGGCGTCGGCGGCGGCCGGGAAACGGCGGCCGGCGGCCGGCCTGCGGCGGGCGGCGGCCTGCGGCGGGCGGGCCGGGCGGTCCGGCGAAGCTGATGGGCGTGCGGAGGCAGGGATGACATCACCGGCATCAGCGGGACGGGCGTCGGCGCGGCCGGCTCCGCCGTCCCCCGGGGGCGCGCCCTCCGCCGCCCATGAGGCCGCACGGGGCGCCGCCTCGCCGGATGCCGCTTCGTCGGCCGCCGCCTCGCCGGGTGCCGTGCCGTCGGGCGCCGTCTCGCCGGGTGTCGTGCCGCCCGATGTCGCCTCGCCGGATGCCGTGCCGCCTGCTGCCGTCCCGTCGGATGCCGTCCCGCCGGGCGCGGACGGGACCGCGGACGCCGTGCTGCGGGCCCTGCGCCCGGTCGTCGAGGGCCTCGCCGCCACCTTCGGCGCCCAGTGCGAGGTGGTGCTGCACGACTACCGCACCCCGGACGCCAGCGTCGTGGCCCTCGCGGGCTCGGTGACCTCGCGGACCGTCGGCGGGGCCATGAGCGAGATCGGCCTGGAGATGCTCGCCCGCGGCGACGCCGCCCAGGACAAGCTCAACTACGTCACCAAGACGCCCGACGGGCGCACGGTGAAGTCGTCCACCCTGCTGCTCCGCGACGGCGCGGGCCACGTCTTCGGCTCGCTCTGCGTCAACCTGGACATCACCGAACTCCGGCTGGCCGCCAAGGCGATGGCCGCCCTGGTCGGCACGGCGGAAGCGTCCCCGCCGGCCACGACGGTCTTCTCGGACGACATCGGCGAGGTCGTCACCGCCGTCATCGCCCAGGAGGAGGAACGGCTCGGCCGGCCGCTGGCCCACGACTCACGGCAGGGCCGCCTCCGGGTGATAGAGGCGCTGGACGCCCGCGGGGTGTTCCGCCTCAGCCGCTCCGCACAGGTCGTCGCCGAACGGCTCGGCGTGTCCCGGGCGACGGTCTACGCCGACCTGGGACTGGTACGGGGGGAACGACGGACGCCGGACTGAACCCGTCCGCCCCCCGGGTGGAAGCAACCGCGGGACGCGGCGCGGAACGCGCCCGCCGCCGGGGGGCCGGAGGCCGGGCCGGCTTTGCTCATGCCCCCCGGGGCCGGCGGGTCGAGTCACCTGGTGCGGAAGTCACGGGGGGCGGTTGCCCCAAGCTCTTCGAACTGCGCCACACCATGGCGAGGGCCGACCCCGGCCCGCCCGATGCCGACGCGCCGGCCCGATTCTTTCTGTGTGGCGGACTGAACGACCGCTTGCATGGCGGGCTGTCCCGCCGCTGCGGACGCGGATGCCCGAGAGGAGGCCGGAGGGGCCGGTGACCAGGCGGTTGGCAGGGCCGGGGGCCCGCGTCCGCGTCCGTGTCCGCGTGGACGACGGGCCACGGCGGACCGGCCGCGGGGTCATCCCTGACCGCCCGGGTCGCTACGCCGGCGCGCACCGAGTGCGCTGGTCGCTTTGTACACGCGGGCAGGCGAACAGGGCTCCGGCCAAAGCTGCAGCAGGTACTGCTCCGCCGGAATGCCCGCGGAACGGCGGTCTTCGCCGTCGTCGCGGTGCCGGCCGAAGACCCGGAGGCGGTAGGTGCCCGGGCCGGGGACCGCAAGGAGCAGCTCCTCGTCGGTGGTGTAGCCGGCGCCCCGGACTTCCATGCGCCGGCCCGTCCACGGCAGGCTCATCTCGGCGACGTCCTGCCACGGCCCGGTGTCCAGGGGCGGTTCGCCGCTCCACGTCTCCGCCGTGACCTCGACGTCCCCGATGTGGGTGCCGCACAGCACGGCCGCCGCGCCGGGGGTTGCCGCCAGGAGCCCGGTCTCGCAGAAGTCTCCGTGGAAGTCGTCCATGACGTCAGGGTCGAGGACGTCGAACACGTTGTGTTCAACGAACAGCTTTCCCCGCTCGCGGTGCAGCAGCTCGGCCACGGTGACCTTCCTTGATCGCAGGTGAACGCCCGGCCTGCTCGCGCCGCGCCCAACCTGCTCGCGCCGCGACCGGCCATAGTGCCGGAGACGGTCGGCGACGCGGAAGGGCCGTCACTGAGTGGGCGCTGATCCGGGGGGGGCACAACCGTCGGCACCCGGCGGCGCGGTGGCGTGGCGGCACGGCGGAGTGGCGGCGTGGCGGTGTCCTCGGAAAACGGCCGGGGCCCGGCTCGAAGGGTCCGGTCCGGCCCACCCCTGTCCCCGTCACCCGGCCCGACGACATGCTCTGGGCCGCGCCGGGCGGACCCTCAGGCCACTGGATCGGACCGCCCCCTGCGTCACCCGGCCCGCCGGGCGCCTGCCCTTCCGCGCAGCATCCTCGCCCCTTTCGCGCAGCGCCCCGCCCCTTCCGCGCAGCGCCCAGCGGGCCGGGGCCGTTGCCCCCGATGCCCGCCGCGTGAGACCGGGCCGAGAACAAGCCGTCAGCTCATCCGCAGCGCCAGGAAGAAGTCCAGCTTGTCCTCCAGCCGGGACAGATCCCGTCCCGTCAACTGCTCGATGCGGCCCACCCGGTAGCGCAACGTGTTGACGTGCAGGTGGAGCCGGGTCGCGCAGCGGGTCCAGGAGCCGTCGGAGGCCAGGAAGGCCTCCAGGGTGGGGATGAGCTCGGCGCGGTGGCGGTTGTCGTAGTCGCGCAGGGGGTCGAGGAGGCGGGCGGTGAAGGCGCGGCGGACGTCGTCGGGGACGAAGGGCAGCAGGAGTACGTGCGAGGCGAGTTCCTGGTGGCCGGCCGCGCAGACGCGTCCGGGGCGGGCGGCGGCGACACGGCGGGCGTGCCGGGCCTCCTCCAGGGCGCCGCGCAGACCCTCCGCCGAGTGGACGGCGGCGCTGACGCCGAAGGTGAGGCGGCCGTCGCCGTCGAGCCCCCGGGAGAGGGGGGCGCGGACGGCGGCCAGCAGCGTGTCGGCGTGCAGGCCGGTGTCGGTGCCGGCGGCACCGTCCTCGTCGTCGGGGGCGGCGGCCGGGGCCGGGGGGAGCGGGACGAGGGCGACGGCCTCGTCGTCGGTGTGGGCGACGGCGATGCGTTCGGACGGCTCGGTTCCGGTCGCGTCGGGGGCGACCAGCGCCTCCTCCAGCAGGCTCTGGGCGATCGGCCCGGCCGGGAGGGCGGCGGCGGTCTCGCCGTCGGTCCACTCCACCCGGGCCACGACGACCTGCCAGTGCGGGGCGGCGCCCGGCCCGGGCAGCAGCACGGGCGTGGCGACCCGCAACCGGGCGGCGATCTCGGCCGGCGCCGCGTTCGACTGGACGAGCTCCAGCACCTCCTGGGCCAGCCGGCGCCGGACCGTCCGGGCCGCCTCGCGCCGCTCGCGCTCGACGGCGATCAACTGGGTGACGCCGTGCAGCAGGTCGAGCCGCTCGGCCGGCCAGTCGCCGGCGTCGGCCTCGACGGCGAGCAGCCAGTCCGACAGGACGGTCTCGCGCGGGTCGGCCGGCCCGGCGGAGGTGCCGCGGATCGGGAACAGGGAGTACGTCGCGCCGCCGGCCGTCACCCGGTGCGGACCCCGGCGGCCGGAGCGGGCCGCGGCCAGGTGTTCGCCCGCCAGGACCGCGCTGACCTCGGACGACAGCGCCGGCCCTGAGCCGGCCAGCGAGGAACCGGCGATCGGGCGGCCGGTGGGGGAGAGGACCCAGGCGCGCAGGTCCAGGTCCGAGCCCAGCAGGTCGAGGACGACCTCCGGGCCGCCGCCCGCCGGACCCGAGGTCATCAGCCGGCGGTGCCGGTCCACGACCGCGGCCAGGTCGCCGGCGCGCTCGCCGGAGACCTGCCGGACGACGTGCTCGGTGATGGACGCGAACGACACCGTCTCGTCCACCGAGAACAGCGGCAGTCGGTGCCGGGCGCAGGCCTCGATCAGGTCGTCCGGGGTGGAGCTGATCTCCGCCTCGCCCGCCGCGAGCCCGGCCACCCCGGCCGTGGCCAGGATGCGGACGAAGCGCTCGGAGTCGGCCGGTTCCCGGCGCCAGGCCAGGCCGGTGAGGACCAGCTCGCCGCCCGACAGGTAGCGGCTCGGGTCGCGCAGATCGGTCGTCATCACGCCGCGGACGGTGCGGTCGAGCTCGTCCTCGCCACCGAGCAGACGAAGGCCCAGCGCATCGGTCTCCAGCAGTGCGCGCAGCCGCATGATGGGTCGCCGCCGATCTTTCTCGTGTGTTGTCCTGTTACCAGTGCGAAGCCGTGAGGTTTCAGGGCTCCGTCTTTCGTTCGAATCTACAAGACGGTGCGCGTGACCAGCCAACCGCTTCATGGTTTCGGTGACTGCACCCGTGCCGTGTGGCCTCTGTGTACTGGCTGCACGCGGCACCGACCCGGCACCGGCCCGGCACGGAACGGGCACGAACCTCCCCCACGACGACCCGCCCGGAACCGTCCGGACGGCCCCCGAACGGCCCGCGAAACCCCCCGAACGGCCGCACCCGACCGCCGTCGGGCTCCCGGCGGGAGCGGGCCGGAAAGGGACCGGCGGACCCGGCGGCGGGACCAGAGCGAGAAGAGAAACGCCCATGGACTTCCTGCGCCCCGACCGCTGGGAGGACGCTCTGGCCGCCAAGGCCGAGCACCCCACGGCGGTGCCTCTGGCGGGCGGCACGGACGTGATGGTCGAGATCAACTTCGACCACCGGCGTCCCACCCACCTGCTCGACCTCACCCGCGTCGGCGAGCTGTACGCCTGGCAGACCGACGGCCCCGACGTGCGCCTCGGTGCCGCCGTCCCGTACACCCGCGTCATCACGGAGCTGTCCGAGCCGCTCCCCGGCCTCGCCCTCGCCGCCCGCACGGTCGGCTCACCGCAGATCCGCAACCGCGGCAGCGTCGGCGGCAACCTCGGCGCCGCCTCCCCGGCGGGCGACTCCCACCCCGCGCTGCTCGCGGCCGGCGCCGTGGTGGAGGCCGAGTCGGTGCGCGGCACCCGGCTGATCCCCGCCGAGGACTTCTACACCGGCGTCAAGCGCAACGCCCTCGCCCCGGACGAGCTGATCCGTGCCGTGCGGATCCGGAAGGCCGCCGGGCCGCAGCAGTTCGCCAAGGTCGGCACGCGCAACGCGATGGTCATCGCCGTGTGTGCCTTCGGACTCGCCCTGCACCCCGACACCCGGACCGTCCGCACCGGCATCGGTTCGGCGGCCCCGACGCCCGTCCGGGCGCGGGCGGCCGAGGACTTCCTGACCGCCGCCCTGGACGAGGCCCGCTGCTGGGACACCGGCCGGCCCGTACCGGACGCCGTGGCGGCCGAGTTCGCCACCCTCGCGTCGGCCGCCTGCAACCCCATCGACGACGTGCGCGGCAGCGCCGCGTACCGGCGCCACGGGGTGGGGATCATGGCCCGGCGCACACTCGGGTGGGCCTGGCGGGAGTACACGACGGGGGAGAGGGGCGCACTGTGCGCGTGAACATGACGGTCAACGGCAGGCCACAGCGGGCCGACGACGTGTGGGAGGGCGAGAGCCTGCTCTACGTCCTCCGGGAGCGGCTGGGCCTGCCGGGTTCCAAAAACGCCTGTGAACAGGGGGAATGCGGGTCGTGTACGGTCCGCCTCGACGGCGTCCCGGTCTGCGCCTGCCTGGTCGCGGCCGGCCAGGCGGAGGGGCGCGACATCGTCACCGTCGAGGGCCTGGCCGCCCGGGCGGGCGCGCCGGAAGGCCAACTCTCGCCCGTCCAGCAGGCGTTCGTCGACGCGGGCGCCGTCCAGTGCGGCTTCTGCACCCCGGGCCTGCTCGTCGCCGCCGACGACCTGCTCGCCCGCGACCCCGAGCCGTCCGACGCGGACATCCGCGAGGCGCTGTCCGGCAATCTGTGCCGGTGCACGGGGTACGAGAAGATTCTCGACGCGGTGCGGCTGGCTGCGGCGCGGGCCGGAGGAGTGGGGGGTGGCCCGGGCGGTCCGGGTGGCCCGGGTGATCCCGGTGGTCTGGGCGGTCCGGGAGGTCGCGGTGGTCCGGGTGGTCCCGGTGATCTGAGCGGTCCGGGTGGTCCGGGTGATTCGGGCGGTCCGGGTGATCGCGGTGGACTCGGTGGTGCGGGTGGTGCGGACGGTCCGGGTGATCGTGGAGATCGCGGTGGTCCGGGCGGTGCGGATCGTTCAGGTGGTCCGGCCGGGCGGGAGGGCTGAGGCGTGAGTGAACAATTCTTGACCGGTGGCTCCGTCCCCGGCGGCTCCTCGCCCGCGAACTCCGTGCCCGGCGGCTCCTCGCCCGAAGGCTCCCTGCCCGGAGGCGTCCCCGCGTCCCCCGGCCGGCGTGCCCCCGACCACCTCGTCTCCACCGCGCTCACGCAGGGCAGCCGCACCCGCGGCGGCATCGGCGAGTCGACGCTCCGTCCGGACGGCACGCTGAAGGTCACCGGTGAGTTCGCCTACGCCTCCGACCTCTGGCACGAGGACATGCTCTGGGGCCACACCCTGCGCAGTCCGCACGCCCACGCCCGGATCACCTCCCTTGACGTCGCCGAGGCCCTGGCCACCCCGGGCGTGTACGCCGTCCTCACCCACGACGACCTTCCCGCCGCCACCCGCTACGGACTGGAGATCCAGGACACCCCCGTGCTCGCCGACGGCGTCGTCCGCCACCACGGCGAACCGGTCGCGCTCGTCGCCGCCGACCATCCGGAGACGGCCCGCCGCGCCGCCGCCAAGATCCGCGTCACGTACGAGGAACTGCCCGTCGTCACCGACGAGCCGAGCGCCACGGCCCCCGACGCGCCCGTCCTCCATCCCGGCCGCACGGACGGTCACGCGGCCCACGTCCCGCACCCGAACATCGTTCACCGGCAGCCCGTCCGGCGCGGCGACGTCGCCGCCGCGAAGGCCCGGGCGGCGGCCGTCGTCACCGGCGAGTACGAGGTCGGGATGCAGGACCAGGCGTTCCTGGGCCCGGAGTCGGGCCTCGCCGTGCCCGCCGAGGACGGCGGGGTGGACCTGTACGTCGCCACCCAGTGGCTGCACGCCGACCTCCGGCAGATCGCGCCCGTGCTCGGCCTGCCGGAGGACAAGGTGCGGATGACGCTCTCCGGCGTCGGCGGCGCGTTCGGCGGCCGGGAGGACCTGTCCATGCAGGCCCACGCCTGCCTGCTCGCGCTGCGGACCGGCCGGCCGGTGAAGATGGTCTACAACCGGTTCGAGTCGTTCTTCGGCCATGTGCACCGCCACCCGGCCCGGCTCCGCTACGAGCACGGCGCCGACCGCGAGGGCCGGCTGCTCTACGTCGCCGCCCGCATCGTCCTCGACGGCGGCGCCTACGCCTCGTCCTCCCCGGCCGTCGTCGGCAACGCCGCCTCGCTCGCCGTCGGCCCGTACGAGTGCCCGAACGTCGACGTCGAAGCGCTGGCCCTCTACACCAACAACCCGCCCTGCGGCGCGATGCGCGGCTTCGGCGCCGTGCAGGCGTGCTTCGCCTACGAGGCGCAGATGGACCGGCTGGCCGCCGAACTCGGCCTCGACCCAGTGGAGTTCCGGCGTCGCAACGCGATGTCCCAGGGCTCGGTCATGCCGACCGGGCAGGTCGTCGACGCCCCCGCCCCCGTGGCCGAGCTGCTGCGCCGTGTCAAGGCCATGCCGATGCCGCCCGAGCGCCAGTGGGAGACCGCCGGCGGCGGAGCCGACCTGCGGGCGCTGCCCGGCGGGGTGGCCAACACCACGCACGGCGAGGGGGTGGTACGCGGCGTCGGCTACGCGGTCGGCATAAAGAACGTCGGCTTCTCGGAAGGCTTCGACGACTACTCCACGGCACGGGTGCGGCTGGAGTACGCCGGAGGGGAGGCCGTGGTCACCGTGCACACGGCCATGGCCGAGGTCGGGCAGGGCGGTGTCACCGTCCACGCCCAGATCGCCCGGACCGAGCTGGGCGTCTCCCGGGTGACCATCCACCCGGCCGACACCCGCGTCGGATCGGCCGGTTCCACGTCCGCGTCCCGCCAGACGTACGTCACCGGCGGCGCCGTACGGCACGCCTGCCGGACCGTCCGCGAGCGCGTCCTGGAACTCGGCCGGGCACGGTTCGGCACGTACCACCCCGCCTGGTCCACCGCCGAACTCCTGCTGGAGGACGGCAAGGTGGTCACCGACGGGGGTGAGGTGCTGGCGTCCCTCGCGGACGTCCTGGAGGGCGGGGAGCCGGTCGAGGCCGAGGTGGAGTGGCGGCACCGGCCCACCGAACCGTTCGACCTGCGCACCGGCCAGGGCACCGGCCACGTCCAGTACTCCTTCGCCGCCCACCGCGCGGTGGTGGAGGTGGACACGGAACTGGGCCTGGTCAAGGTCGTCGAACTGGCCTGCGCCCAGGACGTCGGCAAGGCACTCAACCCGCTCTCCGTGACCGGCCAGATCCAGGGCGGGAGTACACAGGGGCTGGGACTGGCCGTGATGGAGGAGATCGCCGTGGACCCGGTGACGGCGAAGGTGCGCAACCCCTCCTTCACCGACTACCTCATCCCCACCATCCTCGACACCCCGGCCATGCCGGTCGACGTCCTCGAACTCGCGGACCCCCACGCGCCGTACGGGCTGAGGGGCGTCGGGGAGGCGCCGACGCTCTCCTCCACCCCGGCCGTCCTGTCCGCCATCCGGCAGGCGACGGGGCTCGCGCTGCGGAGGGTGCCGGTGCGGCCGGAGCACCTGACGGGGAAGTGAGGGAGGGAACGGGGAAGTGAGGGAGGCGGGTGTGGGTGAACCCGACCCGCCTCCGCCCGCTCGCTCGTCCGCCCGTCTGTCCTGTTCGTCCGCCCGTCCGCCCGTCCGCCCGTCCGCCCGTCCGTCGTTTTGTCCGGCTGTCCGTCAGCCCATTCACCCACTCACCCACTCACCCATCCGCCCGACCGAACGGATCTACCGAACGGATCGACCGCCCCCCACCCCCCTGCCGGCATCGGCACTGTCCGGCATTCGCCCGCGCTGCCCGGCGTCGTCGGCATTGCCCGGCGTCGTCGACACCGTGCGGCAGCGTCGGCACCGCCCGGCATCGTCAACACTGCCCGGCATCAAAGGAGCAGGCCCCCACCATGACCCAGCCATCCGTGGAGCCGGCGGCCACGGCCGCGGACGCGAGCGCGGGCTCGTGTCCTCCGGCCGACAGGTCCCGGCTCGCCAGGTTCGACCGGTACTTCCAGATCACGGCACGTGGTTCGACGGCCGCCCGCGAAGTGCGCGGCGGCATCACGACGTTCATGGCGATGTCGTACATCCTGCTGCTCAACCCGTTGATCCTGTCCGGCAAGGACGCGTCGGGGAACACCCTCGGCCACTCCGCCCTGATCACGGCGACCGCGCTGGCCGCGGCCGTCTGCACGCTGCTCATGGGCGTCGTCGGCAAGGTCCCGCTCGCGCTCGCCGCCGGCCTCGGCGTTTCGGGCGTGCTCTCCACCCAGGTGGCGCCGCACATGACCTGGCCGCAGGCGATGGGCATGTGCGTGATGTACGGGGGCGTCATCGTCCTGCTGGTCCTCACCGGCCTCCGCGAACTCGTCATGAACGCCATTCCCCTGGCGCTCAAACACGCCATCACCATCGGCATTGGGATGTTCATCGCCCTCATCGGGCTGGTGAAGGCGGGGTTCGTGCACGCGGCGAAGAGCGGCGGGCCGGTCACTCTCGGTCCGGCGGGGGAACTCGCCGGCTGGCCCGTCCTGATCTTCTGCGTGACGCTCCTGATCGTCTTCATGCTCCAGGCGCGGAACGTGCCGGGGGCCATCTTCATCGGCATCGTGACCGGCACGGTCCTGGCCGTCACCGTGAACGCCGTCGCGGACCCGGACCCCGGCACCTGGCAGTCCGGCGCGCCCGAACTGCACGGCGGGGCCGTCTCCCTGCCCGACTTCTCCCTCCTCGGCCACGTCTCGTTCGGGGGGTGGGGGTCGCTGGGCGCGCTGAGCGTCGGAATGATCGTCTTCACGCTCGTCCTGGCCGGCTTCTTCGACGCGATGGCCACCATCATCGGCGTCGGCACGGAAGCCGGTCTCGCGGACGACCGCGGCCGGATGCCCGGCCTCAGCCGCGCGCTGCTCGTCGACGGCGCGGGCGGCGCGATCGGCGGGGTCACGGGCGCGTCGGGCCAGACGGTGTTCATCGAGTCCGCGACGGGCGTGGGCGAGGGGGCCCGTACGGGGCTGTCGTCCGTCGTCACCGGCCTCCTCTTCACCGCCTGCCTCTTCTTCACCCCGCTCACCCGGATGGTTCCGGGGGAAGTCGCGGCGGCGGCTCTGGTGGTCATCGGTGCGATGATGATGAGCCACGCGCGGCACATCGACTGGAACGACCGGGCGGTGGCCGTGCCCGCGTTCCTCACCGTCGTCCTCATGCCGTTCACGTACTCCATCACGGCGGGGGTCGGCGCGGGCGTCATCGCCTACACCGCCATCCGGACGGCCGAGGGCAAATGGCGGGAGCCCGGGGCGTTCATGTGGGTGCTGACGGTCGTCTTCGCCGTCTACTTTGCCCTGCATCCGATCGAGAACTGGCTGGGCGTCAAGTAGGCGACCCGGTGGCGGTCGGGCAGGCAGTCGAGTAGGCGGTCACCTAGCGGGAGGCGGGCTCCGACCATGCTGGACATCGCGGAACAACTGCACCGCTGGTGCGCGGAAGGCCGCGACTTCGCCGTCGCCACCGTCGCCTCCGTCCACGGCAGCGCCCCGAGACAACCCGGTGCCGCCCTGGCGGTGGACGCCGACGGCACGGCGATCGGCTCGGTCTCCGGCGGCTGCGTCGAAGGCGCCGTCTACGACCTGTGCCGCGAGGCACTGAGCGACGGGCGGGGACGGCGGGAACGCTTCGGCTACTCGGACGAGGACGCGTTCGCGGTGGGACTGACGTGCGGAGGCGTGATCGAGGTCCTGATCACGCCGGTGCGGGTCGGCGACACCTGGCGGGACGTGTACGCGGAGGCGCTCGGGGCGGCGGCGCGGGGGGAAGCGGTGGCGATGGTGCGCGCTGTGGACGGCGCTCCGGGGGCTCTTGTGGTCAGGGGGGACGGGGGGTATTCGGGGACGCTCGGTGCTTGGGCCGACGGTACGGCTGATGAATCGGGCGGTCCGGCCGGTTCTTCGGCTGGTTCCTCAGCCGGTTCCCCGGATGGTTCTCCGGCCGGTTCCGCGTCGGTGGACGACCGGCGGTTGGTGGAGGAGGCCGCCGCCTTCCTGTCCGCCGGCCGGACGGGCGTCCTGACGCTGGGCGCCGAGGGCGCGTACTGCGGCCGGACGCGTGAGCTGTTGGTCGAGTGCAGCGTGCCGCCGCCGCGCCTGATCGTCTTCGGCGCGATCGACTTCGCGGCGGCTCTGGTGCGGGTCGGCAAGTTCCTCGGCCACCACGTCACGGTGTGCGACGCACGCCCGGTCTTCGCCACCCGCGCCCGCTTCCCGGAAGCGGACGAGATCGTGGTCGACTGGCCGCACCGCTACCTCGACAGCCAGAGCCTGGACGCGCGCGCCGCTCTCTGCGTCCTCACGCACGACGAGAAGTTCGACATCCCCCTCCTCACACGGGCCCTCCGCCTTCCCGTCGCGTACGTGGGTGCGATGGGCTCCCGGCGGACCCATCAGGCGCGCCTCGCGCGGCTCCGCGAGGCGGGGGTGGGGGAGGAGGAACTGTCCCGTCTCCGGTCACCCATCGGACTGGACCTGGGCGGGCGGACGCCGGAGGAGACGGCCCTGTCGATCGCGGCGGAGATCGTCGCGGTACGGAGGGGCGGGACGGGAGTGCCGCTGCGGGGGGCGGGGGTGGCCATTCACCGGCGGGGAGTGGTGGGGGTGGGGTGACGTCGAGGGCGTCCCTCCCCCGCGTGTGCGGGGATCCCTGCCCGTGCGAAGGGTGCGAGGAATGCGAGGACGGACCACCCCCGCGTGGCGGGGACCCCTGCCACTGCCGTGCCTTCGCCCCGGCCTGCCGTGAACCACCCCCACGCTCGCGGGACCACGACGTACGCCGCCCCATGAGCTTCAGGTCGGCGGACCACCCCCGCGCCTGCGGGGACCACCAAAACCCACGCCTCACCCTTGTGGACAGGACCGGACCACCCCCGCGCCCGCGGGGACCACCCTTCGCCACCTGCGCGCCTTCAAGTCCGTCAGGCGGCCACCCCGTTCACCTCGCTCACCCCGCACCGCACCCCTCAGTCGCCCTCCGGCGCCCCCGTCCGTACCACCGCCTGGTCCCCGTGCGGACCGAACAGGTGCAGGATTTCCACCGCCTCCGTGCCGGCGGGCCCGAACCAGTGCGGTTCGCTCGTGTCGAACTCCGTCGCCTCGCCCGGCCGCAGGGTGAAATCGCGCTCCCCGACGACGAGACGCAGCTCGCCCGCCAGGACGTACAGCCACTCGTGTCCGACATGCGTGACCAGCTTCAGCTCGCGCGGTGCGAGCACCTGCTTGAAGACCTGGACGCGGCCCGGGTACCGGGTGAGCGGTACCAGGACACTCCCGGGCTTGCGGAGGTGGGGACGGAGGTGGACGCGAGGGTCGCCGGTGGCCGGTGGGGCGACCAACTGGTCGAGGGCGACACGGTGCGTACGCGCGAGCGGCAGGAGCAGATCGAGTGTGGGACGCCGTTTGCCCGATTCCAGGCGGGACAGCGTACTCACAGAGATTCCGGTCTCGTCCGCGAGCGCTTCGAGAGTGAGGCCGCGGCCGTGCCGCAGTGTCCGCAGGCGCGGTCCGATGGCCGCCAGGGTCTCGGCTAGTTGGGCGTCGGTGTCGTCGGTGTCGCCCGAGTCGTCGGTGTCGTGCATGGAGCCCATTTTGCGGTCTCCGCAAAGACGCTGGGCCGGCGCCCGTCCCTGGTCCGAGCATGGTCCGGTAGACGAAACCGGACAGAAGGTGGGCTCAGGTGACCGCGACGACCTCCTCAGCCGTGTACTCGGACGAACCGGGCGACCGGCCGGAAAACCGGCAAGACGAGCCGGACCAGCCGGCGCGCGCCGCTCCCTCCGCTCCCTCCACCCTCAGCACCCGCCGCCGCTGGACCATCCTCGCCGTCTGCGCGTTCAGCATGTTCCTCGTCGGCCTCGACACCACCATCGTCAACGTCGGTCTGCCCGAGATCGGTCACGGCCTCGGCGTGGACACCCGCGGCCTGGAATGGGTCGTGGACGCGTACACCGTGGTCCTGGCCGGCCTGCTCATCGCCTCGGGAGCGCTCGCGGACCGCTTCGGCCGCCGCCGGATCTTCCAATGCGGGCTGAGCGTCTTCGGCGCCGCGTCCCTCGCGTGCGTTCGCGCCCACGCCCGCCCTGCTCGTCGCCGCCCGGGCGGTGCAAGGCGTCGGAGCGTCGATGCTGAGCCCGGTCGCGCTGGCGATCGTGGTGAACGCGATGCCCGATCCGCGCGAGCGGGCCAGGGCGATCGGGGTGTGGGGGTCGGTCTTCGGGCTCAGCATGGCGGCGGGCCCGGTCACCGGCGGCGGGCTCATCGCGGCGTTCGGCTGGCGGGCGGTGTTCTGGATCAACGCGCCGGTGATCGTGGCGGCGCTCGTCCTGGTGGCGGTGTTCGTACCGGAGTCCCGTGGGCAGCGGACGCGGCGGATCGACCTGCCGGGACAAGTCCTGCTCACGGTGGCGCTGTTCCTGTCCGTCGGCGTCCTGATCGAGGGACCCCGTGTCGGCTGGGCGTCGCCCTGGGCCGTGGCCGGGTACGCGGTGATCGCCGCGACGACGCTCGCCTTCGTCCTGGTGGAGAGGCGTCAGCGCGAACCCCTCGTCGATTTGGACCTCTTCCGGCGTCCGCCGTTCGCCACGGCGGTGCTCGGCGCGGTGGCGGTGTTCGTCGCGCTGAACGTCACGCTCCTGCTCAACACCCTCTACCTCCAGCACGCCCGCGGCTGGTCGCCGCTCGCGACGGGCGCGGCGACACTGCCCATGGCGTTCGGGGCCACCGTGTGCGCGCCGTGGTCCGGCGCCCTGGTGGCGCGCTTCGGACCCCGGCGTCCGCTGCTCGCCGCCGGCGGGTTCCTGGCCGCGGGCGGTCTGTGTCTGACCGGTCTCGGCCGCGACACCGGCGTCGCATGGCTCCTGACCGCGTATTCGCTCATCGGCATGGGGTTTGGCTTCGCCAACGCGCCGATCACCAACACCGCCGTCAGCGGCCTCCCGCCGTCCCGGGCGGGCGTGGCGGGAGCGGTCACCTCCACGGCGCGGCAGGCCGGTTCGGCGGTGGGCATCGCGGTGGCCGGCGGCCTGGTCGCGGGCGTCGCCCCCGCGAACCTCGCCCACGCCACCCGCCCCGGCTGGGCGCTCGTCACGGCCTGCGGCCTCTTCCTCCTCGTCGTCGCCCGGGCGGCGGCACCGGCCCCGGGCGACGGGCCGGCGAAGTGAGGCCCGCGCGCGTCGCCGCGTCCTCTGCCGCGTCCGCCGTCGCGTCCTCTGCCGCGCCGGCCGTGCCCGCCGCCGCGCCGGCCGAAGGTCCGGGGGGCGTGCCGGCAGTGCGTCTCGGTCTGCCGCGTGACGCGGCTGTCAGCGGACGCCCAGGCGGCCCGTCGGCTGACCACCTCGCCTCAGCGTCCGCTGAGCATCGCGCGTCGACGTCGGACGAGTACCCTCGCCGCAGCCCGCAGCCCGCAGCCCGCAGCCCGCAGCCCGCAGCCCGCAGCCCGCAGCCCGCAGCCCGCAGCCCGCAGCCCGCAGCCCGCAGCCCGCAGCCGTCGGCCGAGCAGCGCATACGGCAGGCGATCGTTAGCCGAGCACCCCGTATGGCAGGCGGTCGTCGGCCGACCACCGCGCACGGCAGGCGGTCGTCGGCTGAGCACTCCGCACCGCGGTGGGTCGTCGGCCGAGTACCCCGGCACTGTTGTCAGCCATCTGCGACGGCAGTCGTCGGGCGAGCCCCCTGCCGCCGTCCGTCCAGTGCCTCGAGCAGCCGCCAGCCGGGCACCCTGCGCAGCCGGGCACCCTGCGCAGCCGGGCACCCTGCGCAGCCGGGCACCCTGCACAGCCGCCAGCCGCCAGCCGCCAGCCGCCAGCCGCCAGCCGCCAGCCGCCAGCCGCCAGCCGAGCACCCTGCCCCCACCCCCGCGCCCACCCAGCACTCCACGCCGCCGTCAGCCCGTCAGCCCCGGCGCCCTCACCCAACCGAGTCGCCGGCGCCCGCACGCTGGAGGAGATCAGCTCCCACTTACGACGCCGGCCGGCCACCGCCGTACGGTCATCGGTCAGGCGCCGGCGCTCCACCGGAGCCACTGGCGGGAGCCCGCCGTTCGCCGCTGTCCGCTGGTCAGGGGAACGCCACGGTCCGGACCCGGCGGAGGGCACGGCGGAGGACTTGGCGGAGTATCCGGCGGAGAATCCGGGAATGGCCCGGCGAGCCGCCCGCCGCTCCCGTTACGCTGGCACCCCCCGCCGTCCACCACGCCGGGAGCGCCGCATGATCCGCCGCCGCCACGGGAGCTCCTTCGTCTGCTGCGACCTATGCCCGGGGCGTCCCGTCCTCCCCACCCCGAACGACGAGGTCAACCCGGCCAAGTGCATCCGCTGTCAGGGTGATTACCGCTGGCTGCCGGTGCCGCACCCGGAGGACCACCTGTGTGAGGTGTGCAGGCGCGAGTGCCCGGACTGTCAGGCGCCCACACCGGTGGGCGGCCGTTGCCTGACCTGCCGGGGCAGGTGCCGCATCTGCCAAGGCCCGCTGCCGGAGCGCCACTTCGAGGTGTCCGTGGTGGAACCGGAGGCGCGCAAGGACCGCAAACGCCGTTGGCGTCGCCATTTCTATCCGCACACGGCCGCCCGCGACCGCTGTGACCGGTGCCTGGAACAGGCCGGTTCCCGCGACCCGCTGCGGGCGGTCCTGGCGGCCGTCCCGGACCGGCTCCTGCGCGCCTGCGGCGGCGCGTACCCGCCGGAGGCGATGCGGACGATCCGGTCGCAACTGGAGCACCGCACCGCGCGGCAGCTCGTCGAACGCGTCGAACGCCGCTGGTGGAGAAGCTGGGCGGACCGCCCCCTGCGTCGGAACGCGGACGAGAAGCGGGACGGTTACGGGCCGGACGACGTCGTCCGATGGCTCCTGGAGCCGGCCCGCTGCCACGCCGGCTGCGAGGACGGCTTCCATCCCGACGACCCGGACCTCCCCTGCCGCGCCTGCCGCGGCCGCGCGCCGCTGCCCGGCCCGCCCGACACGGCCTCCGGGCCGGACGAGGAGCCGCACCGCACGGCGGACGACCGCACCCCGGCGGAAGCCGTCGCCCACCGCCCGCCCCTCTCCGAGTGCACCGGCAGGGACGGGGCCTGCGGCGTCCCCGTCGCCGCCCCTTACCGCCAGTGCCCCACCTGCCTCGACTGGCCCCTCTGCGCCTGCGGCCAACGCCGCTACGACCCGGCCCGCGCGACGGCGTGCCGCGCCTGCGATTCCGCACGGGGAAGCTGAGGTGGGGAGCAAAGGCCGGCGGCGGCCCGCCCCCCTGCGGAAGACCGTCGGCCCGACCGTTCCGGGCGGAAACATCACCGCGGCCCGGATGGTCAGGGGGCAACCGGCCGGCTCGTATCCCGCGACCCTCGCCCTCGGCGCGTCCACGTCCTGGCCGCGCCGACCACTACCGCGGCGTTCCGGCGCCGCCCCGGGCCGAGCCACCCGGTACGCACCGGCTCCTGTGCCCGTTGGAACGGGAATCGGAAGGGGAAGAGGGCCTCTGCGACTTGACGTCCCCGCGGGAGTCGGTCGCGGTGGCGCGCGCTCGTGTGGTCGCCGGAACGGCGGGTGCCCAGAGCGGCGTTGTCCGGTTCGCCCATGTGCCTCTTGGGCGGAGGCGCAGAAGGGCCGTCGTCGCCCGTCCACTTGACCACCCCGGCCCCGCACGACGGGATCCCGTCCGCCTCGCCCGGCGGTACGCTCGTCCCGTCGGGCTCCGTTACCGGAGGGAGTGGAGCGCATGGCGCGCGAGATGCGGCAGCGGCGGTCGGACAGGGAGTTGAGCGGGCGGGAGGTGGCCGAGGATCCGTTCACGCTCGGCGTCGCGTCCGGGGATCCGCTGCCCGACGGGGTCGTGTTGTGGACGAGACTGGCGCCGCGTCCGCTGGAGGCGGACGGCGGGCTGCCGCCGGAGTGCCGCATTCCGGTGGAGTGGGCGGTGGCGGCGGACGAGGGACTGCGGGACGTCGTGTGCGGCGGCGTCGCGGCGGCCGACGGCGCGGACGCGCACAGCGTCCACGTGGAGATCGACGGGCTGGAGCCGGGCCGGACGTACTGGTACCGCTTCCGCTGCGGGCCGTGGACCAGCCCGGTCGGGCGGACGAGAACGGCGCCGGCGCCCGGCGCGGACGTCGAACGGGTGCGGATGGGCCTGGCCTCGTGCATGCAGTACGACGAGGGCTACTACACGGCCCTCGCGCACCTCGCCCGGGAGGAACTCGACGCGGTCCTCTTCGTCGGCGACTACATCTACGAGAACGAGATCAACGCGCAGGCCGGTGCCCGCCGCTACAGCGGGGAGCAGCAGCTTCCCGAGGTCTTCAACCACTGGCTGACGACTCTCGACGGCTACCGGCTGCGCTACGCGCTCGGCAAGACCGACGCCGACCTCCAGGCCGCGCACGCCGCGCACCCCTGGATCGTCACCTGGGACGACCACGAGGTCGAGAACAACTACGCGGGCGCCGTCTCCCAGCACAACCTGCCGGCCGACGAGTTCCTGCGCCGCCGCGCCGCCGCCTACCGGGCGTACTGGGAGCACATGCCGCTGCGCGAGGCGCAGCGCCCCAGCGGTCCGGACGCCCGGCTGTACCGGCGGTTCCGGTACGGGGACCTGGCGCGGTTCGACGTCCTCGACACCCGGCAGTACCGGTCCGACCAGGCGTACGGGGACGGCTGGAAGTTCCCCGGACCCGAGTCCGAGGACCCGGCGCGGACCCTCACCGGGGCCGAGCAGGAGGCATGGCTGCTGGACGGCTTCCGGGAGTCCCGCGCGACCTGGGACGTCGTCGTCCAGCAGGTGGCCTTCTGCCAGCGCAAGGGCAACGTCGGACGGGCCCGCGTGTCGATGGACGCCTGGGACGGGTACCCCGCCTCGCGGAACAGGATCCTCCAGGGAGTGCGGGACGCCGGAATCGCCAACCTCGTCGTCCTCTCCGGTGACGTCCACGTGCACTACGCGATGGACATCAAGGAGGACTTCGACGACCCGGCCTCCGACACCCTCGGCGTCGAGATCGTCGGCACGTCCGTGTCCAGCGGCTTCGACGGGGTCGAGCGGCCGGACGACTGGGAGAACGTGATGCGGGTCAATCCGCACATCAAGTACTACGCGGAACGGCGGGGGTACGTCGTCGTCACCTTCACCCCGGACAGCGTCCGGGCCGACTACCGGGTCCTGCCGTACGCCACGCGGCCGGGGGCGCCGGTCGGTACGGACGCGAGTTTCGTGTCGCGGGCGGGGCGGCCCGGCTTCTCTTCGGTGTGAGGGGAAGGGGGCGGGGCGGTGGAGGGGCGGGCGCGGGGCAGGAGGCTCAGGCCGTCCGTTGCCTGAGCCCGCGCGCCGCCCGCTGTCCGCCGCCCGTTGCCTGAGCCCTGCCGCCGTCCGTCACCCGCCGTCCGCCACCCGCTGTCCGTTGCCGGAGCCCGCCCGTCGGCCGCCGCCCGGCCACGCCGGCTGAACGCTTGCCCGCGCCCGCCCCTGCCTGCTGCCTCCCCGTGCGTCCCCGCCTGTTGCCTCCCCGACGCGCCCCCGCCTGTTGCCCGCCCGTGCGCCCCCGCCCGTTGTCTGCCCGGGCCCCCGCCCGCTGTCTGCCCGCGCCCTCGCGCCCCCGCCTATCGCCTCCCCGACGCGCCCCCCCCGCAGAGCCCACCGAACCCTGACAAGCGTCACCCGCCCCGGCCCCGGAAGCCGCACCACGACTGCGCTGTGCAAATATTCGATCGAATATTTGTCCCCTAGTGCAGTGAGTCGCTTTGACATCACCTTCCAGATGGTCCCGGAGCCTCGCCACCGTCATCGCCATGGCGGCCTGGGGCGCTTCCGCTACCACAGCCGTCGCGGCCCCCGGCCCGGGGACGGCGCCGAAGCCCGCGCCCTCCGCGTCCGCGCCCTCCGCGTCGGCCGCACCCACGAAGCCGGCCACCACCACGAAGCCGGTCACGGACCCGGACGCCCTGGTGAATTACTGGACCGCCGAGCGCCTCGCCTCGGCCGTGCCGCTGGACGCCGGTCAGGGCGCGCGGATCGCCGCCCCCAGCGCCGCCACCCGTGGGCTGGCCGCCCCGGGACGCGTGGGTTCCGCCCCCAAGGGCACGCCGCAGGGCGCGTACGGGGACGGCATACCCGCCGTAGGCACGTTCTTCTTTGACGACAAGGCCACCGGCGCCACCTTCTGCTCCGCCAGTGTGATCCGCAGCGCGCACCGCAACATCGTCCTCACCGCCGGGCACTGCGCCGGGCGGGCGCAGCGGAACGGCATCTTCATTCCGCAGTTCCGCAAGGGCAAGGCGGTGAAGGACCAGCCCTTCGGGGGCTACCCGGTGGAGAAGGCGTTCACGTACGCCAACTACGACTCCAACAGCGTGAAGGCGGACTCCGACCTGGACTTCGCGTTCCTCCGCGTCGGCCCGGAGCTCAAGCGCAAGAAGCAGGTGGAGGAGGTGACGGGCGCCGGGCTGCGGCTGCGGAACACCCCGCGCCTCGCCAACAAGGTCACCGTCTACGGCTACCCGCACCTCAACGGCAACGGCCAGCGGGCGATCAGTTGCACCGTGCCGACCGAACGGCTCGCGGGCTACCGCCAGATGGCCATGCGGTGCGCCGGCTTCTACGGCGGCGTCTCCGGCGGCCCCTGGATCACCGGCTACAACGCCAAGACACGCACCGGCGACGTGATCGGCAACGTCGGCGGCTACAACGGCGGCGGCCCGGTGAACAGCGCCGGCCACGACGACTGGATGAGCTACTCGCCCGTCTACGGGCAGGAGATCCAGGACCTCTACCGCACGGCCGTCGCGGACGGCACCCCCGGCACGGCCCCGCTGAACGGCCTGTACGAGGGCCGGCTCCCCGGGCCCGCGGGCGACTGGAAGTACGCCACCCACGTCGTCGCCGCCGACCTCGACGGCAACGGGCACGACGACCTGCTGGTCATCTGGAAGGACGGCGAGGCCTCCCTCTACCCGGGCGACGGGCGCGGCGGCTTCGGCGACCCGCGCACCCTCGCGAAGCAGAAGTCCTTCTGGAAGAACGCCCGCTCGGTCACCACCGGCGACTTCACCGGCGACGGCCGTCCCGACCTCATGGTCCTGTGGGCCCAGGACGAGAAGAAGGACACCACCACCGGCAAGGTGAGCGTCTTCTCCGACGTCAGCGCGGCACACCTGGGCGGCACCAAGGAGTACGTGGTCAAAAAGGCGGGCTCCGACTGGAAGTACGCCACCGCGATCACCGCGGGCGCCTTCGGCCCGGGCAAGGCCGACGACGTCGTCGTGCGCTGGAAGGACGGCGACGTCACCCTGCACAGCGGCGTGACCGGCAGCGGCACCGGCCGCGAGCGGACCCTGGCGAACAAGGACGCCGCCTGGAAGGACGCCGTCTCCCTCACCACCGGGCAGCTCTCCGGCGGCGGCACCGACCTGCTGGTCCGCCGCGCCGACGGCAAGCTGGAGGCGTTCTCCGGCATCACCCCCACGTCCGGCCGCCTCGGCACCGGCACCGTCCTGCAGCCCGCCCACCCGTCCTACACCCGTAACTCCGCCATGGCGGCCGGCGACTTCACCGGCACCGGCGGACGGAACGACCTGCTGGTCCGCTGGGTCGAGGGCGAGACCTCGCTGTACGAGGACACCGCATCCAAGCGGATCGGCACCTGGAAGACGCTGGTGTCGCCGTAAGGCGACGTGAAACGGCACGCGCGGCGACCGCCGTGCGGAAGCGGGGCGGCACCGGTGAAGAGACCGGGCCGCCCCGCTCCGTCCGGGGCTGTGGCGGCGGCTCGGTGCCGCCCCGGCCCGTCTCCGGTACCGCCCCGGCCCGCCTCCGCGGGACGCGTGGTTCGCAGCTCACCGGGCCAGGCGGAACCACAGTGTGATCCTCCCCTCTGCCCTCCCCCCCCCGCAGGCCTTGGGCCCGCACTTGGCGGTAACGCGCGTGGGGCGTCTGGCGGTTGTTCAAACGGCATTCCGTGTTCCGGACTGGCTTAAACTGTTCCCTCGATCATCAGGGGGCAAATATGGATATCGACATAGAAACGCACCAGGTGCGCCGGGGCGGGAACGGGACTCAGTCCGCCGCCGAGAAGGCCGTGGAGAACCTGGGCAAATCGCTCGACTCCAGTGAGAAGGTGGCCGGCAGCGATCACGGCTGGAAGTCGGCAGGGGCCCTGAAGCGCTGCGCGACTGCCTGGGAGAACCACATGATCGACCTGGCCAAGCAGATGAACAGCATGGCCGAAAACCTCCACGGGGCGGCGAACGACTACGACGCCACGGACAAGCAGGCCCGGGACGCCATGCGCAGGCTCCAGCACGGCCTGGGCGACTTCGGGGGGAAGTGAGCATGGTCTCCTATCACGACCTGTACAACGCTCACGTCGACCAGTGGCAGAAAGCGGCCGACGACTGGATCGCTCTCGCCCGCCGTTCCTCGACCGCTGCGGACGACATCCGCGATCAGGGCAAGAAACCGCTCGACGATCACTGGGCCGACGCCATGGGCAAAAAGGCGGGCAAACGCCTGGAGGACCTGGCCGACCGCCTCGAAGCCGGCGGGGACATCATCAAGGGCGTCGCCATGATCATCGATGGGCTGGCCTCGTCGATGGAGTGGTCCCAGCGCACGTTGTTCCATGCGGCGGAAATGGCCGCCGAGTACGGACTGGAAATCCGGGACGGCCGTGCGGTGGGCGTGTACTCGGGTGCGGCACCCATAGGTCCCGGCATTCCGCAGAAGGTGCGCGACGACTACAGAAAGGAGCAGGAGCAGGCGTACCGGGTCAACAACCTGATCGAAGAGGCGCTGCGGCAGGCGGGGCAGGCGGACGCCAAGGCGTCCGCCGAACTGGACAAGCTGGCGACCAAGATCGACGTTTCGGACACCGGGGTGGCGCACAACGACATCCTCACCGAAACCGCTCACCTCGAGATCGACATGCTGCGAGGGGACATACCGGTCGGGAAGGATCCTCGTCTCGTCCGGGACTGGTGGGATGGGCTGACACCGGCTCAGCGCAAGGCGCTGATGCTGGCGGAGCCGGTGACCATCGCGGATCTCAAGGGTTTGCCGCCCGAAGTCGGTCGGGAGCTCAGGGGGCCTGAGGGCAAGATCGACCGAGTCGAGATGGTGCGTTACGCCCTGGACCACTGGGACAAGGCGGACGACGTCAAATTCAAGAACAATTGCGCCAACTTCGTCTCCTCCGCACTTGAAGCCGGTGGGATGGAGAAGAAGTTCGATTCCATGTGGGGGCCTCACGGCGACAATACGTGGGGCCGGGAAAGCACCACTGGATTGTCCGACTGGTGGGACCAGCGGGCCTATCACTCCCGTTCCTGGGCGTCGGCCCAAGGTCTGCAGAAGTTCCTGATGCGCAATGGCGGCGAAGAGGTGCCCAGGTCGCAAGCGCGTCCCGGGGATGTCATCTTCTACCAGCAGGTGGCCGAGGACCCGGGAGGCGAGCCCCAGGGGGAGACCTACCATGCTGCGGTCGTCACTTCCGTGACGCCGGACGGTGACGTCAAACTCTCCCAGCACACCAGCTCCTGGCAGAACGTCAGCCTTGATGCCCGGGAGCACATCGCGGCCAGGAACCACGGTGAACAGCGCGTCCATATTGTTCGCCCCCATCCGGATTGGTACTGATGACCAGGTCGCATTCCTCCTCACCCGAAAAGCCGGAGCCCGGACGTCGTCCTACGCCCGGCAGCGTGGTCGCCGCACTGTGGGTGCCGCTCGCGACCGTTGTCGGCGTGATCGTTTCGTGGCAGGTCCAAAGCATCGACAACGACTGGGTCGACCGCCAGCAGGCGGCGTGCCGACGCATGCCCTTCCCGAAGGCGGAACATGTCGCCGCGTGGGGCGGCCCGGCCCTGGGCATCTCCGCGGTGGTCGTCTGTGTCCTGCTCGCCCGACGCATGCGTCGGAGGCACGGTATCCGGCTCGCGGACACCAAGCCGGGGCTGCTGGCCTGCACCGGCGCCTGGCTTGGAGTGCTGACCATTCCGGTCGAGCTGTTCATGTTGTACGCCACGTACGCACCGGACCCCTCCGGGTCGATCCTGGGCGACTGCGGATAGTCCCTTCCCGGAGTGGCCCGTGCGAGCCCGTGAGGCTTCCGGGCCCCCGGGTCTCCCGGACAACCGGTGCTTCTTCGGCTGACGTGTCGCAGCGGCGGCCGGAGCGGCTTGAGTGGCCGGAGTCGTCCGTGCGGGACGAGGCGTGGCAGTGGCCGGAGGCGTCCGTGCGGGGCGAGGTGTGGGAGCCGTCGCGATGGGGCAGGCGGGGTGATCGCTTGGTTCGCGCCCACAGGTGGGACGCCGGCCGTGCCCGCGCTGTGCCCCCGGAGGCCTTGCGCACCCGTCCCCGTGCGGTCTTTCCCGTGTTCGGCGGGCTGCGGTGACGGGGGCACAGCCGTAACCGCAGCCACGGTTACCACTACGGCCACGAACACCCGGCCACTGCCGTGCGGCGGCCATGCCCGTGTGTCGTCGACTCAACGGTGAGCGGGGACCCGCCGATACCAAAGCGACGCAGGAGACAACCGGAGGAGGAGACGGATGATGGTGCACGAGTGGCACGCGGCGGCCAACATCGGGGCCGGGCTGGCGCTGGGCTCGGTGATCGGGCTGGAGCGTCAGTGGCGGGCCCGGATGGCGGGGCTGCGGACGAACGCGCTCGTCGCCGCCGGGTCCGCCCTCTTCGTGCTGCTCTCCTCGTTCGGTTTCACGGACGCCACCAGCACCACCGGTTACGACGGCTCCCGCGTGGCCGCCCAGATCGTCTCGGGCATCGGCTTCCTCGGCGCGGGCGTCATCATGCGCGACGGCCTGAGGGTGCGCGGTCTGAACACCGCCGCCACGTTGTGGTGTTCGGCAGCCGTCGGCGCGCTCGCCGGCTCCGGCCTGTACGTGATCGCGATCCTCGGCACGGCCGGTGTCGTCGCCGCCAACACCCTGCTGCGCCCGCTCGCCCGGCGGCTGGACCGGGAGCCGCGCGGCGGGGCGGAGGTGGCGACCGACTACCACTTCGAGGTCGTCTGCACCGAACCCGAGGAGGCCCACGTCCGTACCCTCGTCGTCCAGGCCGTCGGCCGGCCCGGCTTCCGGCTGCGCTCGGTGCACAGCCGGGACGCGGAGGACGCCGGGAAGGTCACCGTCTCCGCAGATCTGACCACCGAACGCCGTGACGACAGCCTTCTGGAGGAGGCCGTCAGCCGGCTCTCCCTCGAACCGGCGGTCTCGGCGGTTAGCTGGACCGTCCTCAACGCCTCCGACGAGGAGTCGGACCAGGACGGGGACGACGACTACGGCCCGGCCGGCCGGGCGCGGCGGCGGGTGCGGAACCTGTTCGGCGGGCGGTGACCGGGGTGTCCGCGGCGACTCCGGTGCTCGGTGGCAAATCCGCCGTCCGCCGTCCGCCGTCCGCCGTCCGCCGTCCGCCGTCCGGCTTCCGGAGGGAGGGTGGGGGTGTTGTGGGCCACCACGCCCGCCGGCCGGTGCCCGATGCCCGCCCGGCCCGCTCCTGAAAACCGTTCGACGCACCACGCGTTCCGTCAGCACACTGCCCCCATGCGCATCCGCCCTCCCCTCCCCACCGAACTGCCGCTGCTCCAGGACCTCGAACGGGCGGCGGGCCGCCGGTTCCGCGAGGTCGGCATGGCGGAGATCGCCGCCGACGAGCCGCCGCCGCTGGACGAGCTGGAGGGGTACCGCAGGACCGGACGGGCCTGGGTGGCGGCGAAGGCAGGGGAGGGGGACGGCGGAGGGGGCCCGGGCCGTCCCGTCGCGTACCTGCTCGCCGACCGGATCGACGGCAACCTCCACGTCGAGCAGGTCTCCGTCCACCCCGACGCCGCCCGCCGCGGCATCGGACGGGCCCTCCTGGACCACCTGGCGTCCACCGCACGCACGGCGGGGATCCCCGCTCTGACCCTCACCACCTTCGCCGACGTCCCCTGGAACGCGCCCTACTACGAACGCTGCGGCTTCCGCCGGCTGCCCGCGCACGAGATCACCCCGGAGCTCCGCGCGGTCAGGGCAAGGGAGGCCGCGCACGGGCTGGACCGGTGGCCGCGGGTGTGCATGCGCCGGGAGGTGTGAGGCGCGGTCCGGTGTACGGTCCCGGGCGGGTGCCCGGCCCCGGGCGGGTGAGCCGCCAGGCCGTAGCGAGCACCTGCGGTGTGGACGGGCCTGGGTCCGGTTCGCCCGGTGTGCGGTTCATCGCGGGTCCGCACGGCCGTCGCACCGGTCTTCACGGCCGTCGCTCGTGTTCTCACGGTCGTCGCTCCGGTCGTCGCTCGTGTTCTCCACAGTCGTCGCTCCGGTCGTCGTTCCGGCCGTCGCGCTGGTCGTCGCGTTTGCCGTCGGGCCTGCCGGAGCATGGGCCGTCCGAGGCTCGGGGAGCACGATGAACGCCGTGCCCCCGGCCAGGTCGACGCTGGAGCGGGGCGGGGCGCCGTCACTCTCGTCGTCCCGCTTCAGCAACTCCACCCGCCGCTGACGCAGTTCCACCGTCTTGTTGCCGTTCACGACCGCCGTGAATTCGTCGAAGGCTATGTTCGACAGCGATCGCCCCGCACGTCTGCGCAACCACGGGAACAGGCCCAGCCCCGTGATCCACCGCCATCCGCTCTCCAGCAAGGCGAACAGGACCAGCAGACACACAAACGCCTGGAACGACATCGCCCACATCGCCACTGTCGGCCCCCCATCGGCCCCCATTGGCTCCGTCACCCTTGACGCAGTCGTTGCGGGAAACGAGGGAAAGTCCGGCGACGTTCCCGGTCCCGGTCTCTCAAGCCGGGCCGGCCAAGGAGTGGCGCCACGCCGCTGGAGCGGGGACCGTTGCCCGGCGGACGCGACAACGGCGCCGTGTCGGGCGCGACGGGCTGGCCGGAGGGGCGGAGGGCCCGTCGCGATCGGGCCTCTTCGGACCGGCGCTCGCGAGGGTGGATCACATCTCGTCGGAGCCGAGTGCGGCGGTCAGCGCGCGCAGGGCGTCGTCGTACTGGCGGCGGTCGAAGCGGAACGGACCGAATGCCGTGTAGTCGCGTGTCGTGCGATGGGGTTGCCCGAAGGAATCCCAGATCACGACGTCGGGTGTCGTGGTGATGCGGGTCATGAGCGGCCAGCAGCCCCACTCGCCGCAGGCGCAGCCGAGAACGGGCGTGCCCGGCCCCATCGCATCGGTGGACCGTCCGAGGAAATGATCCCGCATCGGGCCGAAGCGAAAGAACTGCGGAATCAGACCGCCGTAGGCGTCACCCGCAGGCTGCATTCCCGCGGCGATCTCGAAACTGTCGACCAGCTCGGTGAGGGGTGTTCCGTCGACGCGGGGGACGACGACGAGCACGCTGCCATCGCCGTCACACGGCCGGCAGTCGAAGGCGATCTCATTTCTGGTCATTCGGTGATTATCTCAATAATTCACTTGATCTTGAGCGGTGTACCAGGGGTGGCCGGAGTCGGTCCCTGAGGCGGAAGAGGCCGCCGCGGGCCGCATCCGCGCGGGGGCACCCGTGCCACCCCGGTGGTGGCTCGTGCCTCCATCGGGTGAACGGGCGGGCGCACCGGGCCGGACGGGCCCGCAAGCCAGTAGGAAAGGCACATGCCGCCCAGAACGACACCCACCGAACGCCAGAAGAGGCTGGGGAGCGAGCTGCGCAAGATGCGCACCGCGGCCGGGGTTTCCACCGACTACGCCGCTCGCCTGCTCGGCGTCGACCGAACGAAGATCTCCCACATGGAGTCGGGGACGCGCGTCGTCTCGCCCGAGCGACTGCGCATCCTCGCCTGCAACTACGCGTGTTCCGACGAGCGGTACATCGAAGCCCTCACCGATATGGCCACCGACCGCAAACAAGGCTGGTGGGAGCGGTACCGTGCCGATCTGCCGCCGGGCATGCTCGACATCGCGGAGTTGGAGTGGCACGCGGAACGGGTGCTGACCTCCCAGGTCATGCACCTCCCCGGACTCCTCCAGACCGAGGACTACGCCCGCTCGATCTTCGCGGCGGTGCTGCCGCCGCCGAGCCGGCTCGAGGTGGAGATCCGGGTCGCCTTCCGGATGGAACGCGCCCGGGTACTGCGCGGGGACCGGCCGCTGGACTACGTCGGTTACATCCACGAGACCGCGCTGCGCACCCGTTTCGGCGGCCGGGACGTGGCCCGGCGGCAACTGGAGTACCTGGCCGAGGTGTCCGAGCGGGACCACGTCGTCGTACGGGTCGTGCCGGTCTCCAGCGGCGCCTTCCCCGGCGCCGGCCACTCGCTGCTGTACGCGGAGGGTCCGGTCCGTCAACTGGACACCGCCCAGCTCGACTCCGAGCTCGGCCCCCTCTTCTGGCACGCCGAGCTGCAACTCACCAAGTGCCGCGCCCAACTGGCCTGGATGGAGAACGCCTCCCTGGACCGCGTCCGTTCCCGCGACCTGATCCGGGCGGTGGCCCGCGAGGTGTGAGCCGGGCGGTGGCCCGCGAGGGGTGAAGGGGGGCCGCCCGCACCGCTCGGCATCCCACATCGCCCCCGCGCCCCACCTCGCCCCGTACCGCCCGGCGGCGTCCAACACCCCCGGTGGAGCCCATCGCCCCCTACCGCCCGGTGGTGCCCGTCGTCACGTGCCCAGCCTGAACGCGGGGTGCCGCAGCCAGGCCGCCAGGAACACCGTGTCGCCGACGTGCCCGTGCCGACATCCGCCGTCATCCGTCCTTTCGACGACCCGGTGCAGGGCCCCCGGGGGTGGCGGCGGACCGGCCGGGCGGCGACCGCCCCCGTCCAGGGGGCCGTCGAACTCCACCAGCGCGCCCAGGTGTCGCGCCAGCGACAACGCGAGGTGGCCGAGCAGCAGATGGTCCACGGCCGCCGAACAGTGTGCGCCGACCAGCAGGCCCCAGGCCGGGGCCGGCAACCCGGCGGGGAGGTCCAGGCCGGCGGCCGGGGCCTCGTCCTCCGCGAAGAAGAAGGGGCCCGCGCCGTCCGGAGGGGGCGTGGGGAGGGCGAGCGTGGGGGAGTTCCCGACCACCCGGAATCGGTCGGCCGATCCGGTGGCCGGTCCCGCGGCGGAACCGGTGGCCGGTCCGGCATCCGTTCCGGTGCGCGGGCCGTCGTCCGGCGTGACGGCCGTCACCGCCGGGCCCCACCACGCCAGAGCGTCCGCCACGGCCCGGTCGTACGGCAACCGCGTCCCGAGCCACAGACTCACCACCGGTCCCATGGCTTTTGTTCTCCCCTGGGCCGTGCCGGATAGTCGCGAGTCGTTGCCCGGCGTGGCGAGTCGTTCCCCGGCGTCGCTTGCCGTCCCCCGGCGTCGCGCGTCGTCCTCCCGACGTGGCGCGTCGTTCCGGTGGCGGGCGTCATTCGCCGATGTCGCGGCTCCGCAGGTCCTCCGGCGTCTCCCGCCGGACGAGGAGCCGTGCGCGGCCTTCCGAGACCGCCGCCACGGGCGGGCGGCCGACGTGGTTGTAGGCGGACGCCATGGAGAGGTGGTACGCGCCCGCGGCGGGCACCGCCAGGAGGTCGCCCGGGCGCAGGTCGGCGGGGAGGGGAACGTCCTCGGCGAGGACGTCGCCGGCCTCGCAGTGCCGGCCGACCACCGTCACGGCGCGGGGCGCCACCGAGGAGGAACGATTCGCCAAGTGGACGGTGTAGCGGGCGCCGTAGAGTGCGGGACGGGGGTTGTCGCTCATGCCGCCGTCGACGGCGGCGAAAGTGCGGCCACCCGCGGTCTTCACGGCGAGCACCCGGTACAGCGCCACCCCGGCGGGGCCCGCGACCCAGCGGCCCGGCTCGACCGTCAGCCGGGGGACGGGCAGGTCGGCGTGGGCGCAGCGCAGGGCGAGTTCCGTGGTGACGCGGTCGGCGTAGGCCACGGGGTCCACGGCCGGGTCGCCGGGACGGTACGCGATGCCGAAGCCGCCGCCCAGGTCCAGTTCGGGGAGGGTGACGCCGTGCCGGTCGCGTACGCGGGCGAGCAGGTCGACGAGCTTGCGGACCGCGGCCGCGTACGGGTCGGTGGTGACGATCTGCGAGCCGAGGTGGCAGTGCAGGCCCACCAGTTCGAGCCGGGGTTGTCCGAGTACGCGCGCCACCGCGTCCTCGGCCTCCCCGCCCGTGATCGGCAGCCCGAACTTCTGGCCCTCGACGCCCGTCCGCACGGCCGTGTGCGCGCCCGCCGCCACCCCCGGGACCACCCGGATCAGCACCCGCTGGCGGGTTCCGGCGGGCACGAGGGCGGCGAGCCGGGCGATCTCGCCGGTGCTGTCCAGGACGATCCGGCCGACCCCGAGGCGGAGCGCGGCCCGCAGTTCGGCGGGGCTCTTGGCGTTGCCGTGCAGTACGAGACGCTCGGCGGGGAAGCCGGCGTGGACCGCGAGGTCCAGCTCCCCGGCGGAGCAGACGTCGAGATCCAGCCCCTCCTCGTCCGCCCAGCGGACCATGGCACGGCAGAGGAACGCCTTGCCCGCGTAGGCGACCCGGGCGCCGGGGAGCGCGGCGCGCCAAGCGCGCGCCCGCGCGCGGACCTCGTCCTCGTCGAGGACGTACGCGGGGGTGCCGAAGCGGTCGGCGACTTCGGCCAGGGGCACGCCGCCGACGGCCACACCGCCGGAGGGCAGCGTACGGGCGGAGGCGGGCCACAGAGGCGCCGGGCCGACGGCCTCGGGGGCCTCCGGGGCGACGGCGGCGGACGAGGCGACGGGGAGGGGCGGGAGCGCGGTGGCGGGGAGAGGGAGGGGTATGGACACGGTGTTTCCTTCGAAGTCGAGGGACCTGGTGGGGCGGCGGGCGAGTGGGTGAGCGGGCGGGTGGGTGGGGTGCGCTCGGGGCGCGGCCACCGAGCGCTCGTGGATGCGGAGTGACGCGCGGAGGCGTCAACGTCACGGGTCGGGTGAGGCATCGCGCGTGGTGACGGAGATGGGCTTACGGGTGCCTGGGGGGCGTGAACGCGGCGCGCGGCGGACGTGGCGCAAGGGGCGAGGCTCGTGCCAAGTGCCAAGTGCCAAGCCGCAAGCGGAGTGTGGGGTTGGGGCGGCGACGACCGTGCCGCCCCGGCCGGGCTTCGGCGGCATGGCGCCGGAGGGCGCTGGGTCTGCGCCGGCCGGGCACTGACTCGCGCCGGACGGCCGGCGGACCCTTGCCGAACGGCGAGCACATGCGCATCGGGCGGAGACCGGATCCGAGCCGGGCGGGCACTGGACGCGCACCGACCCGCGTCGTAGGGGCACCGGACGTGGACCGCGGCCGGCACCGGCCCACGTCCGACGAACGCAGGACCCGCGCCGTATCGGCACCGGAGCCCTGCCAGGCGGGCGGCCGCCCCGCGCCGGACGCGTCCCCGCGTGCTCAGCCCGGAAGCGTGGGCTGCAAGGCTGCCGGAGACGGGCCGTCGGGGGAGCGGCGGACCGGTGGGGCCGTGAGTTGTGGGTCCACGGAGATCAGGGTGACGCCGAGGGGCGCGGCGAGCGCTCGTACGGCCGGCAGGGCGAGCCGGACGGCCGGCTGGTGGGCGCCGAGGCACGCGGCGAGTCGCGCGGGGGTGGTGAAGGCGACGGCCGTCCGGCCTCCGAGCGGGGTGCGGAAGACGCGGAGGGCGAAGCCGACGGGACAGGGGCGCACGGGCACGTACAGCGCCGCGTCCACGGAAGGGGACGGCGGGCTGACGGAGACGACCGGGCCGGTGGGCGTCGGGGCGGCGGCGGCCGTGGCAGCGGAAGCCGGGGCGGCGCCGGACACCGGGAAGCCGGAGGGGGTGGAGGCGGATGCCTCCGCGACCACAGGTGACGGAGGGGCGGCGGGGGACGACGGGTGGCGCTGGTCCGACGCGACCGACGCGACCGACGCGACCGACGTGGCCGACGCGGCCGACGTGACGAACGGGTCCGACGGAGCCGTCAGGGCACGCACAACAGCCGAGCCGTCAGGGGCGGACGGGGTGGCCGAGCCAGTCGAGGTGGATGGGGTGGTCGAGTCGTCAGGGGCGGACGGGGTGGCAGAGCCAGCCGGGGTGGGCGGGGTGGCGGAGCCGACCGGGGCGGCCGAGCCGGCCAGGGTGGATGAGGTGGCCGGGGTGGGTGGCGCGGCTGCGGGGGACGGGTTCGGTGCGTCCGCCGATGGTAGTGGGGCGTCGGACGCCGCCCCCCGTTCCGACCAGGGCCGCGCCGCCGCCCCGCCGGGATGGGAAGGCTCTTCGGAGGACTCCCCGCCGTCGGCCACCGGGCTGTGGGCGGCCGTCACGGCCGCTACGGCGGCGGCTTCGGCGGGAGTTCGGTTTACACGCATGACGGTCCTCGGGAAGGCTGAAGGATGAAGGATGAGGGACGGGGGAAAAGTGAGGTGAAGGGGACAGCGGGTACAGCAGCGTGCCCGAGCCGGCGGCCGGGGCGCCGCGCTGCCCACGGTATGCCCGGCCGGAGACCGGACGACCGTTTCCTTGACAGCCTGTTGACCCGCCACACGGGAGCCTTGACGGCCCATTGACGCAATCCCGGCGCGCTTCACCGGCCGGGGCGGCCGGAGACAGGGGAAGGCCCGGCGCGCGACCGACCGTCGTGACCCCGTGCGCCGGGTGTGCGCCCCTGCCGTGCGCCGGGTCCCACTACCACGCTGCCATGGGCGGGCAAAGAATCTGGAAGAACCTGAGCGGGGACGGCCGTCCCCCGGGAACCCCGGTGGGAATCCCCTGTTCGCGCGGCGCGGACAGCCCTGTCCGGGGCTGGCGGGTCTTCGATCACCGACGCACGATGCTCACCTGCGGATCGGGATCGACGGCTCGCGCGGCGACTGGAGGACACGTGACGGCACAGGACGCGGCAGAAGAGAGGGCCGGGGCACCGGCAGCGGCGCAAGCACCGGCACCGGCTGAAGCACCGGCACCGGCCGATGCCCAGGCACCGGCCCGAGCACACGGATCCGTGGGTTCCGCCGGTTCCGTCGGTTCGGCCGGTTCCGCCGGTTCCGGCGGAGCCGACGCCTTCCGCGCCGCGCGTGACTTCCTGCTCGCCCACCGGGAGGACTACCGGACCGCGTACGAGGGTTTCGTCTGGCCCCGGCCCGTCGAGTTCAACTGGGCGCTGGACTGGTTCGATCCCTTCGCCCGGGGCAACGACGCCACCGCCCTGTGGATCGTGGAGGAGGACGGTACCGAGACGAAGCTGTCCTTCGACGCCTTGCGCCGCCGCTCCGACCGCGTCGCCCGCCGACTGCGCGGGCGCGGCGTCCGCGCCGGTGACCGGATCGTCGTCATGCTCGGCAACCAGGCCGAGCTGTGGGAGACCATGCTCGCGGCGATGAAGCTGCGCGCGGTCGTCATCCCCGCCACCCCGCTGCTCGGCCCCGCCGACCTCGCCGACCGGATCGGACGCGGCCGGGCCCGGCACGTCGTCGTCCGGACCGCCGACGCCGGGAAGTTCGCCGAGGTGCCGGGCGACTACACCCGGATCGCCGTCGGCGGCCCGCCGCCACCTGGCTGGTTCCCCTACGAGGACGACCCGACGGCGGGGGACGCCCCGACGGCGGAGGAAGCTCCGACGGCGGAGCAGGCCCCGGCGGCGGAGCAGGCCCCGACAGCGGGAGGCCACGACGAGAGCTTCGTCCCCGACGGCCCGACCCGCGCCGACGACCCCCTGCTCCTGTATTTCACCTCCGGCACCACCGCCCGCCCCAAGCTCGTCGAGCACACCCACGTCTCGTATCCCATCGGTCACTTGACCACGATGTACTGGATCGGGTTGCGCCCGGGTGACGTGCACCTCAACATCTCCTCGCCCGGCTGGGCCAAACACGCCTGGTCCAACTTCTTCGCGCCCTGGAACGCCGGCGCGACGGTCTTCGTCGTCAACTACACCCGCTTCGACCCGGCCCGCCTGATGGCCGAGATGGACCGCTGCGGCGTGACGAGCTTCTGTGCGCCGCCCACCGTTTGGCGCATGCTCATCCAGGCCGACCTCCGGGCCCTGCGCACCCCGCCGCGCGAGGTGGTGGCGGCGGGCGAGCCGCTCAACCCGGAGGTCATCGAGGCCGTCCGGCGCGCCTGGGGCGTCACGATCCGGGACGGCTTCGGGCAGACGGAGACGTCCGTACAGGTCGCCAACACCCCCGGGCAGCCGCTGAAGACCGGCTCCATGGGCCGTCCCTGCCCGGGCTTCACCGTCGTCCTGCTCGACCCGGTCACCGGCGAGCCGGCCGACGAGGGGGAGATCTGCCTCGATCTCACGGGCGGCCCCGACACCCGGCCCGTCGGGCTGATGACCGGCTACGCCGGCGACCCCGAGCGCACCGCCGAGGCCATGGCCGGCGGTTACTACCGCACCGGTGACATCGGCGCCCGCGACGCGGACGGCTACCTCACCTACATCGGGCGCGCGGACGACGTGTTCAAGTCCAGCGACTACAAGATCTCCCCCTTCGAGCTCGAAAGCGCTCTCCTGGAGCACGAGGCCGTGGCCGAGGCCGCCGTCGTGCCCGCGCCCGACCCGCTGCGGCTCTCCGTGCCCAAGGCGTATGTCGTTCTCGCCGCGGGCTGGGAGCCGGGGCCGGACACCGCGAAGGCGCTGTTCGCCCACTCGCGCGCCGTCCTCGCGCCGTACAAACGCATCCGCCGGCTGGAGTTCGCCGAGCTGCCCAAGACCGTGTCCGGCAAGATCCGCCGCATCGACCTGCGCGAACGCACCGCGCGGGGCGGCGGTACCGAATTCAGAGAGGAAGACCACCGGTGAGCACACCCTCGTACGCGGGCGGCCCCGTCGACACCCCCCTGCTTCGAGAGACCATCGGCGCCAGTCTCACCCGTTCCGTCGCCCTCTTCGGTGAACGCGAGGCGCTCGTCGACGTCCAGGCCGGACGGCGCTGGACGTACGCGGAGTTCGGGCGCGCCGTCGAGGAGGTCGCGCTGGGGCTGCTCGCCAAGGGGGTGGCGCAGGGCGACCGGGTGGGCATCTGGTCCGTCAACTGCCCGGAGTGGATGATCGTCCAGTACGCCACCGCGCGCATCGGCGCGATCATGGTCAACGTCAATCCGGCCTACCGGCTGCACGAACTCTCCTACGTCCTGCGGCAGTCCGGCGTCTCCGTGCTGGTGTCGGCCGTCGCCTACAAGACAAGCGACTACCGGCGCATGGTCGAGCAGGTCCGCGGGGACTGCCCCGCCCTGCGCGACGTCGTCTACCTGGACGACCCGACGTGGACGGGCCTGGTCAGGCTCGGCGCCGGCACGCCCCGCGAGCGGCTGGCCGAACGCGAGGCCGGGCTGAGCCCCGAGGACCCCGTCAACATCCAGTACACCTCGGGCACCACCGGCTTCGCCAAGGGCGCCACCCTCTCCCACCGCAACATCCTCAACAACGGCTATTTCGTGGGGGAGACCCTCGGCTACACCGAGGAGGACCGGATCGCCCTGCCGGTCCCCTTCTACCACTGCTTCGGCATGGTCATGGGCAACCTCGCGGCCACCACCCACGGCGCCTGCGTCGTCATCCCCGCGCCCACCTTCGACCCCACCGCCACCCTGCACGCCGTCGAACGCGAGCGGTGCACCTCGCTCTACGGCGTCCCCACGATGTTCATCGCCGAACTCGACCTGCCGGACTTCGCCACCTACGACCTCTCCTCCCTGCGCACCGGCATCATGTCGGGTTCGCCCTGCCCCGCCGAGGTGATGAAGCGCGTCGTCGCCGAGATGCACATGGAGGAGGTCACCATCTGCTACGGCATGACCGAGACCTCGCCGGTCTCCACCCAGACCCGGCGCGACGACGACCTGGACCGCCGGACGGGCACGGTCGGCCGGGTGCTCCCGCACATCGAGGTGAAGATCGTCGACCCGGAGACCGGCGCGACCGTGCCGCGCGGCGAGCCGGGCGAGCTCTGCACCCGGGGCTACTCGGTGATGCTCGGCTACTGGGACGACCCCGAGCGGACGGCCGAGGCGATCGACGCCGACCGCTGGATGCACACGGGCGACCTCGCGGCGATGGACGAGGAGGGGTACGTCCGGATCGTCGGCCGCAGCAAGGACATGATCATCAGGGGCGGGGAGAACGTGTACCCGCGCGAGATCGAGGAGTTCCTGCACACGCACCCGAAGATCGCCGACGTCCAGGTCATCGGGGTCCCCGACGAGCGGATGGGCGAGGAGATCATGGCCTGTGTCATCCTCCGCGACGACGCGGGCGGCCTCAGCCGTGACGAGCTGGCCCGCTACTGCCGCGGCCGACTGGCCCACTACAAGGTCCCCCGCTACCTGCGGGTCATGGAGAGCTTCCCGATGACGGTGAGCGGCAAGGTGCGCAAGGTGGAGCTGCGCGAGGAGGCCGTCGCCCTGCTGACGGGCGCCGGGGCGCGGTAGGAGCACCGGCAGTCGGCACGGGCAGTCGGCACGAGCACTCGGCACGGGCACTCGGTACCGGCGTCGGCACCGGCCGTCGGTACCGCCGCCGGTACCGGCGGCGGAAACGCGCTCGACGGCCGCCCCGGCGTGGCCTTGGATGCGGTGCATGACGGAACTGCGCACCGAACGCCTCCTGCTCCGCCCCTGGCGGGACTCCGACCTCGCCCCCTGGGCCGCCCTCAACGCCGACCCCGAGGTGCGGGAGCACCTCGGGCCCGTCCTGACGGGGGAGCGAAGCGACGCCTCGGTGGCCGCGTTCCGGGCGGAGTTCGCCGCGCGCGGCTACGGCTGGTGGGCGGTGGAGGTGGTGGAGACCGGCGAGTTCATCGGGTTCGCCGGGCTGGACGACACGGACGACGGGATGCCGTTCACGGGCGTCGAGGCCGGCTGGCGGCTCGCGCGGACGGCCTGGGGGCACGGTTACGCCACCGAAGCCGCCCGGGCCGCCCTCGCGTTCGGCTTCGGCACGCTCGGCCTCCGCGAGATTCTCGCCGTGACGACCGCCGGCAACCTGCGTTCGCAGGCGGTGATGCGCCGCGTCGGCATGGTCCGCGATCCCGCCGACGACTTCGACGACCCGTGGGCCCCCGAAGGACCGTTGCGACGCAACGTGCTCTACCGCATCGGCGAGGGTGTACGGGCGTGAGCGGTGTACGGGCGTGAGCGGTGACCGGGAGTGAACGGGGAGAGGAGGGCGATCCGTCCCTGATCGGGCCGCGGTGTCCGGGAATTCGCTCCGTTGGGTGAAGTGCCGGGTGGATCGTTTCGGCCCGCCCGGCGGCCGGGGATGCTCGGTGCGAGGACGAGAGCCCGGGCGGGAGGGGGTGCCGGGCGGGCCGAAAGGGGCTCGGGGGTGGTGAGCTCCGGATCGTCCGGCTCCAGGCCCCGAACTCCTGCTCGGGGGAACGTTTCCGTGTCCTCCCGGCCGCCTCGTGGGGGTGATGTGCGGCATGGTGCCGCGGAGCCCAGGGCAGTCGTGAGGTGTCTCAGCCGATGAGCGGATTAGAGGTACTTCATGCGCAGCTTCGCCGTAATGACCCTCCGCGCCGCCGCGTTCCTGGGTGTGCTCTCCGCCCCCGCGCGGGGCGCCGCGCCGGCCGTCGCCGGCGGTTCCCCCGCCGCGGGGGCGGGGTTCTTCGACGACGTCGTGAGCTCGGGCAAGGACGCCTTGGAGGCGTGGAAGCAGGAGGCCGCCGAGACGGTCACCAACGTCATGGCGCTCCGGCAGCCGGCCGGGCAGCGGGGCTGAGCCCCCGGCCGGAGGAGGGGTCACCGCCGGCGGACCAGCTCCTCGGCACAGGCGTTGAGCGCGCGTGGCGCGCCCGTGAGGTCCATGACGAACAGCGGGAGCCGGCAGTCGTCCGCCCGTGACCGGGCCTCGGTCGTGTAGCCGGCGAGGGAGAAGCAGACCCCGGTCGCGTCCTCGGTCAGGGCGTGCAGCCACAGGCATTCGACGTCCCGGGTGGTCGTCGGGAGCGTCGTGGGGTCCACCCGGACGACGAGCCCGTCGGCCAGCAGGTCGACCACACCCGTCCCCGCCGGCCGGTCCGGCCGCCGGACCTGGGTGAAGCCGAGCCAGCGGAGGTAGCGCCGGGCGGCGGTGACCGCGTCGCGCTCGGTCCGGATGGCGACGGGCCGGAAGGCGGGACGGGCCGTGCGCCGGGCCGCGGTGCGCCCGTCCGCGGTGACCGCCCCACCGGCCGCGCCGGGCCCGCCGGTTCCGCCTGTCGCGCCGGTTCCGTCCGTCCCGGCGGCCGGCGCGGCGGGGTCCACGGGCGGTTGCACCACGGCACCGCAGGAGCAGTCGAACTCCGGTCTGGGCCACTGGCCCTGTCGCCCGCAGCCTCCGCAGCGGACGGCTACCCAGCCGTTGCGCCAGGTGCGGTGGGCGACCGGGCGGGGAACGGCCCCGGGGGAGACGGGCAGGGTGAGGGGGGCGCCGCAGGCGCAGGGATAGGTGGGCGGAGTGAACGGGTGCTCCCGGCCGCACGTCGGGCAGTGCACCGGAACGCTCTTGGCCATGGTCGGCTCCAGCGAACGGGTCCGTAGGACTGAGGCACTCCATAGTCCACGAAGCGGACGCCGGGAGGGGCGCGAATGGCCGAAGCGGGGACCCGGACGGCGGCGCCGCGGCGCGACCCGACGGATGGGGCGCCACCGTCCGGGGGTTTAGGGGGCGGGCAGCGGCTCGTACTCGCGGACGGCGTCGATGTCGGTGCCGTGCGGGGTGTTCGCCTCCCGCTCGATCATGATCTCGACCAGCACGGGACGCGAGGTGGCCACGGCTTTCTCGCGGGCCCACTCGATGGCCGGGCGGATGTCGCCGGGCCGGGTGACCCGCCGTCCTGAACAGCCGTACGCCTCCATGATCTTGACGTTGTCCGTACCGGCCTCGTCGTAATGGATGTCGACCTGGTAGTTCATGGCGTAGGGGAGGGACGCCTGACGAATGAGGCCCAGGTACTCGTTGTTGAGCATGATCAGTACGAAGGGGACGTCGTACTGAGCGGCCACCGCCAGTTCCTCGACCGTGTACTGGAACCCGTAGTCCCCCACGACCCCCACCACTTCCGTGCCGCCCCGGCCCATGCCCTCCAGCGCCTTCTTGACGCCGATCGCGGCCGGGATCTCCCAGCCGAGCGGTCCGGCCTGGCCGCACACCTGGTAGTGGCGGGGCCGGTGGGCTTTCTGGTGCTGGCCGCCCCAGATCTGGTAGAGGCCGATGGCGGTGACGAAGTACGTGTCCGCGCCGAAGACCTCGTTGATCTCCTTGTAGACCCGGGGCGCCTTGACGGGGACGGTGTCGAAGTCCTCCCGGCGGACCAGGGTCCGTTTCAGCTCGGCGCACCGGGCCCGCCAGGGGCCGATGGCCGGCCGGGCCGAACGGGCCCGGGCGGCGGCCACCAGGGCGGCGAGGAACTCCCGGGCGTCGGAGACGATCCCCAGCTCCGGCGCGACCACCCGGCCCAGTTGCGTGGGCTCGACGTCCACCTGCACGAACGTCCGGGACCCCCGGTAGACGGAGAGGTCCGCGCCGGTGTGGCGGTCGCCGAAGCGGGCGCCGACGGCGAGCACGAAGTCGGCCTCCAGGAACGAGGCATTGGCATACCGCTGGGACGTCTGGATGCCGGTGGTACCCATGTTGAGCTCGTGGTCGTCCTCGATGGCGCCCTTGCCCATCAACGTCACCTGGAACGGCAGCCGCAGCTCCTCGACCAAGGCCCGGAGTTCCGCCGCCGCCCCCGCGGTGACGACCCCGCCGCCGGCCAGCACCAGCGGCCGTTCCGCGGCGAGCAGCAGATCGAGGGCGGCCTCGACGGACGGCCCGTGCGGCGGGCAGGGGCGGACGGGCAGCGGGGCGTCGGTCCCGGGCGCGTACGCGATCTCGTGCCGGGCCACGTCCAGCGGGATGTCGATCAGCACCGGCCCCGGCCGGCCCTCGCGGGCCGTGCGGAACGCCTCCCGGAACACCCACGGCAACTGGGCGGCCTCCTTCACCTGCACCGCCCACTTGGTGACCGGCCGGGCCACCGCCACGATGTCCACCGCCTGGAACGCCTCCTGGTGCAGCTTGCCGGAGACCGCCTGGCCGGTGACGCAGACCATCGGCACCGAGTCCGCCTGCGCCGTGTAGAGGCCGGTGACCAGGTTGGTGGCGCCCGGCCCCGAGGTGGCCAGGGCCACGCCGACCCGCCCGTTGGTCCGGGCCCAGCCGTCCGCCATGTGCGCGGCCGCCTCCTCGTGGCGGACGATGAGGTGCTCGATGCGGCCGTCCGCCTCCAGGGCCTGGTAGAGGGGGAGGATGGCGGCGCCGGGGCAGCCGAAGACGGTGTCCACCCCCTCGTCCGCGAGGATGTGCGCCACCGCCCGCATGGCGGGGATCCTGGGGATGCCGACGCCGTCGCGGCCGGTGCCGCTCAGGCGGTCGGTGTGGCCGACGGGACCGGTGCCGCTCATGCGGCCGGCGTCCTCTCCGCCGCTCATGCGGCCGACATCCTCTCGACGCCGCGCAGCAGGGCCGAGTGGTCGAGCCCGCCGTCGCCCTGCGCCCGGACCGCCGCCACGAGTTGGGCGACCAGTCCGCACAGGGGGAGGGCCACGCCGGCCTCCCGGGCGGCGGCGGTGACGATGCCCATGTCCTTGTGGTGCAGGTCGATCCGGAAGCCCGGGGTGAAGTCCCGGGTGAGGAAGGCGTGCTTCTTCCGGTCGAGGACGGCCGACCCGGCCAGCCCACCGTTCAGCACGTCCAGCGCGACGGCCGGCTCCACCCCCGAGCGTTCCAGGAAGACGACCGCCTCGGCGCAGGCCTGGATCGTCGCCGCGACGATCAGTTGGTTCGCCGCCTTGACGGTCTGGCCGGCGCCGTGCGGGCCGCAGAGCGCGGCCGTCGAACCGAGGACGTCGAACAGCGGCCGGGCCGCCTCGAAGTCCGCCCGCTCCCCGCCCACCATGATCGACAGGGTGCCCTCGACGGCTCCCGCCTCGCCCCCCGACACCGGGGCGTCCAGGACGCGCAGGCCGCGGTCCGCGCCCGCGCGGGCGAGGGTGACGGCCGTGCGGGGCGTCACCGTCGACATGTCGATGAGCAGCGCGCCCCGGGGAGCGTGCTCGATGATCCCGTCCTTGCCGAGGGCGACCTCCGTGACCTCGGCGTCCGCCGGGAGCATCGTGATGATCACGTCCGCCTTGCGGACGGCTTCCGCCACGGAGGGGGCGGGGGTGCCGCCGTGGGCGGCGAGGGCGTCGAGTTTGTGTTGTTCGAGGGTGTGAGCGGTGAGGGGGTGGTGGGCCTTGAGCAGGTTGTGGGCCATGGGGGAGCCCATGATGCCGAGGCCTATCCAGGCGATGTGCATGGGTGTCCTTTCGGTCGGGTGGGGTGTGCCCCGGTCCCGCCCCTTCGCCGATTCCCGGGGCTGCGCCCCGGACCCCCTTTTCGCGGTTCCGCCGCTCGTCCTCAAACTCCCCCGGAGGGGGCGCCCCCAACGGGCTGATACAGCCGGTCCGGCGTTTGAGGACTGGGGGCACCCCCTCCGGGGGAGCGCGAAGCGTGCTTCGGGGGCGCGGGGGGCCCGCCCCGCAAGAAACGGGAAGGGGCGGGACTGGGGCAAACCCCCGCTACGGCCGATGCTCCAACGCGACCCAGCCGCCGTACCCGGCCTTGCGAAGCCGCGCGACCAGTGCCCCGAAATCCAGCCGCCCCGTCCCGGGCGCCCCCCGCCCCGGCCAGTCCGCGAACTGCACGTGCCCGGCAGCCCCCGCGTACCGATCGATGACGGCCTCCGGATCCGCACCGCCCATCGCCAGGTGGTACAGGTCCATCAGGAACTTCGCGTTCCCCAGCCCGGTCACCGCGTTCACCCGCTCCACGACGGCGACGGCCGCCTCCGCCGTGACGAGCGGATAGTCCGGCGACTCGGCCGAGTTGAGCGCCTCGACGAGCAGATCGGCGCCGACCCGGTGCGCCGCACGGGCGGCGAGGACGAGGTTGTCGAGGGCGAGCGCGTCTTGCAGCGCCGGGTCGACGTCCGGCAGCCGGTTGCCGTAGAGGGCGTTGAGGCCCGTACAGCCCAGCGAGCCGGCGAAGTCGACGGCGACGTCCACGTTGGCGCGGAACCGTTCCGACTCCCGTCCCGGCAGGGACAGCGCCCCCCGGTCGGGACCGGGCAGTCGGCCCGCGTAGAAGTTGAGCCCGACGAGCCGGGTGCCGGCGGACGTCAACGCGTCGCGGAGAGCGTCGAGCTGTGAGGGCGGCGGGCACGGCTCGTCCGGCCACGGCCACCACAGTTCGACGGCGGTGAAGCCGGCGGCGGCCGCCGCCGCGGGACGGTCGAGGAGGGGCAGGTCGGCGTGGAGGAGGGAGAGGTTCGCGGCGAGGCGTTCCTCGTCGGGGATCGGCACGGCATACCCACTTTCATATTTCGTATCGCGGAAAGAATAATCCGTTCAACGGAAACGAAGGTGCCGGGCTTGTGCCGACCTGTCAAGGGGAGCCGCGCCAAAGGACCCTGACGAACACTCCGGGGGCCGCCCTTGGCAGGACCCCCCCGGATACGCCGGCCGGCCCGTGCGCGACGGTGGTCGCACACGGGCCGGTGGTGGGCGTCCGGGTCCGTCCGGTGGGCGGGCCGCGGACGGGGGGCTACGCCGCGGCCTCCGCCGCCGTCCCTTCCGTGTTCTCGTCCCCGGTGACCAACTGCCCGGTGATGTAGGCCGCGAGGCCGCCCGCCGTCGGGTGGTTCCACAGCACCGTCACCGGCAGCCGGATGCCGAGCAGTTTCTCCAGTCGGCCGCAGACGACCATCGACATCACCGAGTCCAGGCCCAGGTCGGTCAGTGGCCGGTCGCGGTCCAGCTCCGCCGGCGGGATCTTCATCTCACGGGCCAGCCGCCCGCAGACCTCCTCGTCGATCCGGGCGGCCAGGATGTCCGCCGGCAGGGAGCGCCAGTCGACGGGGGCCGCTTCGGGCGAGCCGGCGCCGGCCTCCGGATCCGCCTCCGCCGCGCGCCCGGCCGGTGCCTCCGAGCGCAGGGCGCCGAACCGGGTGCCCGGCAGCCAGGCGCACAGCCGTCCGCTCTCGTCGCTGATGACGATGTCGACGGTGTCCGTCTCCGGGTCCACGAGCCGGATGTCCACCACACCGGTCTCGGGCGCCTCGCCGACCACGCGCACCTCGCGTATGTGGGCGGGCATGCGGACGGTGGGCGGGCCGCCGTAGATGACGGGGACGACGCCGAGGGCCGCGTCCAGCAGCGGTGCCCAGGTGACCTGGTCGCCGGGGACGGCGGGGGCGTGGATGACGGCCCGCAGCACGTTCTCGCCTTTGAGGAGCTCGCGCACCTCCCACGGCCAGGCGATGCCCTCGACGCCGATCGCGTCCAGCCGGCCGATCACCACCGACGGGTCGGCGGTCACCAGGTCCTCCGGGGCCCGTACGGTCAGGAACCCGTCCGGGAACGGTACGGCGCTGTCGGCCATGGTCGAACCGGACGTGTGCGTCAGCCAGTTGCCGGGCCCGCCCTTCGCGCCCACGGCCCGCGTGCTGAGCCGCAGGTTCAGCCCCTCCCGTACCACCTGCACCTCACGTGCCGAGGCGAGGGCGATGGGGAAGCGCAGCGACAGGTCGAACAGCGCCTTGCTGCCGCCGACGCCCGGCGCGGCCTCCAGGAAGGTGTGGATGATCGAGGACGCGGGGACGATCGAGGCGCCGTGCAGGGAGTGCCCGCCCGGGAAGGGGCGGCTGGCCTCGTCCAGAACGGTGTTCCAGACGCGCAGCGCGGTGCCGTCGGCCGTGGCGAGGTCCACGGGGGCGCCGAGCAGCGTGTGACCGCTGATGTCGTGCTGGTGGGAGACGACCGCGGCGGCCGGCAGCACGGCGTCGAGCCAGTGCCTGCGGTGCTGCCAGACGACCGGGGGCAGCTCCGCCGGGGGCGCGGCCGGGTGGTGGAGCGACCAGTCGACCTCGGCGCCATGGGCGTGCAGGTCGCCCAACCCCGCCAGCAGCGTGCGCAGTTCGGGCTTGTCGCGGCGGAGGCTGTGGCCGACGTGGGCGCCGGTCACGTCCAGGTGCGCCAACGTCTCGCCGATCGAGTGGGAGACCACCGGGTGTGGCGAGACCTCCAGGAAGCGGCGGTACCCGTCCTCGACGGCGGCGGTCACCGCCTGCGCGAGCCGGACGGGTTCGCGCAGGTTGGACACCCAGTACGCGGCGTCGTGCGGGGCGTCGGAGCGGGGGTCGGCGAGGGCCGTGGTGTAGAGCGGGACCTCGGGCGTGCGCGGGGCCAGCTCCCGAAGGGCGTTGCGCAGCCCGTCCGTGAGCTCCAGCATGTGCCGGCTGTGGAAGGCGACGTCGGAGTTGACGTTCCGGACCGGGAGCCCCTCCGCCTGCCAGTCGCGGACCAGCGCCGACACCGCCCCGGCGTCGCCGGAGACCACCGAGGACAGCGGCGAGGACGCGATGGCGGCGGAGATCCGCTCGTCGTCCGCCAGCCGCGCGGCCACCTCGTCGAACGGCAGCCCGACCATGGCCATCGCGCCCTTGCCCGCCACCCGGCGCAGCAGTGCGGACCGCCGGCCGCTCAGCCGGGCGCCGTCCTCCAAGGACAGTGCCCCGGCGGCCACGGCCGCGGCGATCTCGCCCACCGAGTGCCCGATGACGGCGGACGGCCGGTGGCCGAGCGCCCGCCAGACCTCGGCGAGGCCGGCCTGCACCGCGAAGATCATGGACTGGGCGCGGTCGACGGTGCCGAAGTCGCCGTCCAGGAGCGCCTGCCGGGGCGAGAAGCCCAGCTCCTCACGGAACACCGGCTCCAGCGCGTCGATCACGCCCGCGAACTCGGGGCGGAAGTCGAGCAGTTCCGCGCCCATCCCCGGCCAGTGCGAACCGTGTCCCGAGAACACCCACACCGTCCCGGCGTCCGCCCCGCTCCGGGGCGGTACGGCGCCGGTGATGACGCCGTCGGACTGCCGCTCCCCGGTCTCGTCGGCAGCCAACTCGCGCAACCGGGCGACCAGTTCGGCGCGACCGTCGGCGACCAAGGTCGCCCGGTGCTCAAGATGGCTGCGGCGGGTGGCCAGGGTGTGGCCGACGGCGGACAGGGGCGTGCCCGGGTGCTGCTCCAGCCAGTCGGCGAGGCGGTCCGCGTAGGCGGTGATCCCGGCGCGGGAGCGGTACGAGAGGGGGTACGCGCGCACGGCACCGTCCGGCTCCGCCGGCTCCTCCGGTTTCCCGGTGGCGGCGGGCGCCTCCTCCAGGACAACATGCCCGATGGTGCCGCCGTACCCGTACCCCGAGACGCCGGCCCGGCGCGGGGTGTCGCCCTTGGGCCACGGCTGATGCTCGGTGACCAGCCGCAACCCCCAGTCGTCCCACGGGATGTCGGGGCTGGGCTCGCTGGTGAGGACCGTCGCCGCCAGCTCCGCCTCGCGCAGCATCAGGGTGGCCTTGATGATCCCGGCGACACCCGAAGCGGGCTCGGCATGGCCGATGTTGGACTTCACCGAGCCGATCCAGCACGGTCTGCCGTCCGGCCGGCCGGCCCCGAACACCGCGTGCAGACCGGACGCCTCGACGGGGTCGCCGAGCCGGGTGCCGGTGCCGTGCGCCTCGATGTAGCCGGCGGTGGCCGGGTCCAGGCCGGCCCGCTGCCAGGCGAGGCGCAGCAGGTCGCGCTGGGCGTCGGGGTTGGGCGCCATGATGCCGTTGGTCGCGCCGTCCTGGGCGACGGCGGTGCCCTTGATGACGGCCAGGACCCGGTCGCCGTCGCGCTCGGCGTCCGCCAGCCGCTTGAGCACCAGGATGCCGCAGCCCTCGGCACGCCCGTAACCGTCGCCCTCCGCGTCGAACGGCTTGCTGCGGCCGTCGGGGGAGAGGGCGCCGGCCGCCTCCAGGGTGAGGGTGTACGCGGGCGAGAGGATGATGTTGACACCGCCGGCCAGGGCCAGGGACGTCTCGCCGGTCAGCAGCGACTGGCAGGCCAGGTGCACCGCCACCAGCGACGCCGAGCAGGCCGAGTCCAGGACGAAGCTGGGGCCGTGCAGGTCGAGGACGTGCGAGACACGGTTGGCGATGCCGGTGAGCTGGGCGCCGATGCCCGTCCACGGCTCGATCCGGGGCAGGTCCTCCAGCAGCCGCCGCCCGTAGTCGTCGGAGCAGGTGCCGATGTAGACGCCCGCGTCGGAACCGGCGACCGAGCGGGGCGCCATGCCGGCGTGCTCCAGCGCCTCCCACGCCACTTCGAGGACGAGCCGCTGCTGCGGGTCCATGAACTCCGCCTCGCGCGGCGTGATACCGAAGAATTCGGCGTCGAAACCGTCCACGTCACCAAGGAAGTTGCCCGGCCGCTCGGCCCGGCGCAGCGCCTCGGAGAACTCCGGGCTGATCTTCGTGTAAGGGCGCCACCGGTCTTCCGGGGTGGGCTCGGCGGACACCTTGCCGCCGGAGAGGAAATCCCAGAAGGATTCCGGGGAATCGATACCGCCGGGGAAGCGGCAGCCTATTCCGACGAGCGCGACGGATTCGGGGGCGGGTGTGGTGGCCGTGGGTGCGACCGAATCGTGCTGCTGCATGCGCGTCATTCCGTTCGTTTCGCAGGAAGAAGCGGGTGGGGTGGAACGGACGTGCGGTCCGGGTGGGGGAGCCGAGGAAGGAAGGCGGGGGTGAGGGAAGGAGGCGTGAGGCCGCCGCGCCGACGGAGACGGCACAGGTGTCTCCGCGGGGGTGGGCTCGGCGGGGCGCACCGGTGTGCGACGAGGCGTCTGCGGTCTGCGGGCGGGACGAGGCGTGGCTGGGGCCCCGGTGGGCCCTCCTGGCCGTGTACCGGCCGAAAAGATGTGCGCCGGTGCCGAGTTCCTGGGTCCGCCCTGCGTGTCAGCGGGCGGAGGCGGCCGGGAGGCGCCGGAGGGCGGCCGGTTCCGGTGGGGAGGCGTCGCCGGGCGAGAAGCCGGGGGAGCCGGAGGGGCCGGAGGAGCAAGGGGAGCCGGAGGAACCGTCGGAGCCGGGGGTGCCAGGGGAGCCGGAGGAATCGGGGGAGCCGGACGTTGCGGCGCGGGCCCGGATGCGCCGGCAGACGATGAGCGTCCAGTCCGGGCGCGCGCCCGCGGCGCGGTGCTCGGCGGCGGCGCAGAGGAGGTCCCAGAGGCCGGCGGCACTCCACTCGGTGAACCGGCGGTGCACGGTCTGCCAGGAGGCGCCGAACACCGGCGGCAGGCGGCGCCAACTGCAACCGGACCCCGCCACGAACACGATGGCGGCCAGGACCTCGCGGTCGTCGAGCCGGCGTTGCCCGCCGCCCTGCGGCCGTTTCGGCGTCGGTGGTATGGCCTCCTTCGCCAGATGCCAGAGATCGTCCGGGACGAGGCGTCCGGTGAGGACGGTCGGCGCGGGCGCGGGCAGGGAGAGGGCGAACGAGGCCGGGAAATGCGATGCCGGCGGACGGGTGGATAACGCGGGTGTGCTCACGTCGTTCTCCGTAATCACGTGTTCACGCGGTAGGGGAAACGGGGGGTGCGCGCCGTTCGTTGGCCGGGTGCCGCGGCAGTGGGAGCCGGGCGTGCGGGGCATTCGGGACGTGTGCTCCGAGATCCCGAAAGAGCGCCATTAAATCGTTGGCCAACACAATGATGGATGTACCATCACAGAAGCGGCAATGTGATCCACGTCACCACATGTTGTGCATGTCTCACTTGGTGACACGACCGCCGAGGCGGCGCGGAAAACACCAAGGAACTCTCACGGCCTCCCGAACGACGCCCCCGCCGCGGCACCCGGCCTGTGTCACCGAGCGTGGCGACGGCGGGCGGACCTCCCCGACGCAGAGTGAACTCTCTACGGAACGTACGAATTCACGTGACACCCAAGTGAGACGCCGAGCCGGTTACCGTGACGGCATGGTGCGACTGAGAGTGGAATTCACCACGGAGCCGTTCGACCTCGACCGGCCCCCACCGCACGCCGTCGTCGCCCGCGACGTGGTCCAGGGCGCGGGGCTCGACCACGTGGACGTCGGCCCGTTCGGCAACACGGCCGAGGGACGGGCCGACGCCGTCCTCACCGCCGTCGAGGAACTGCTGCGCCGGTCGATAGGCGCGGGCGCGACCCGGATCTCCCTCCAGGTGAACGTCCTGGAGGGGAACGGTGGTTGCTTCGAGGACGCCGGGTCTCCTGAGCCCGGTGGGTTCTCCGTATCCGGCGGGCCCTCCGTATCCGGCGGCCGGGCAGCGGGTGATGGGCCCTCCGCGCCCGGCGACCGGCCGGCGACCGGCGGGTTCCGCCCTCCCGCCGGCCTCGGCGCGCCGGACGGGCCGACCCCGGTTGACGGCATCCCGGTTGACGGCGCTCCGGCCGGCGGTGCTCCGGCCGGCGGCACCCCGGTTGACGGCGCTCCGGCCGGCGGCACCCCGGGAGCCGGCTCGTGAACGACACGGCCGCCGAGGCCGAGCGCTTCCGCGCCGCCGTGGCCCCCCTGGTGGAGGCCATGGGCGGCCTCCTCCTCGACCCCGCCGAGGCGCTGCCGGACGACGTCGTCCTGAGCTGGGAGGGCCGCGAGGTCCTCGCCGTCCGCCTCCCCCACCTCGCCGACTCCCTCGACCGCATCCTCACCGACCTCGAACGCCGCCACGGCACCCCCCTCGCCCAACTCGACCGCAGGACGAAGCAGTCCGTCGTCCGCTCCCTGGAGGCACGCGGCGCCTTCGCCCTCCGCCACGGCGTGGAGAAGGTCGCGGCGGCGCTCGGCGTCAGCCGGTTCACCATCTACAACTACCTGAACAGGGCGGAGTAGAGGAGCGACCGGCCGTACCCCCCGCCCCCCGGACGGCGGATGCCTCCCTCTCCGAGCGGCAATGAAGGACAATGAACGCGATGAACGGCAAATTGAACGGAGACAAGGTCGTACTGCGACCTGTGGCGGCAGGCGAGGAGGAGATCCTCGACAGGATGGTGAGAGAGCCGGAAGTCGCGGCGTGGTGGTCGCCCCCGGACGACTACGACGGCATGCTCGCCATCCTCTTCGAGGGGCAGGTCATCGGGGCGGCCCAGTTCGACGAAGAGAACGACCCGGAGTTCCGCCGCGCAGGCATCGACATCTTCCTGACGACACGGCACCACGGGAAGGGGCTGGGTACCGACGCGGTGCGCACGCTGGCCCGGTGGCTGGTGCGGGAACGCGGTCATCACCGGCTGACCATCGACCCCGCCGCGGCCAACACCGCGGCGATCCGCAGCTACGGCAAGGTCGGGTTCAAGCCCGTGGGGATCATGCGAGCGTACGCGCGCGACCACCGGACGGGCGCCTGGCAGGACGGACTGCTCATGGACCTGCTCGCCGAGGAACTGACCTGAGACGGTTATGACGTGACCTGACCTCCCGGCGTTGCCCTGCTGGCCGGGTCCGTTCGGTGAACGCCTCGGGAGTGACGTCATGAAAGGTCCGGCCCTCCTGCGCACCGGCCCCTGCCGGGCCCGGCTGACGGCCGCCCACCCCCCCTCCGGCCCTTCCCGCCGCCGTGCGGAAGCGGCGAGGTCTCACGTGACGCGTAGCGCGTGACCGTCGCGGTGGCGCCGCAGAGCTTCCAGCCGTTCGTCGTGCTCGTGCCGGAGGAGCGCGACGCGGTTGCCCTCTTCGCGGCGTTCCGCGGCTCGCAATTCCACGTCCAGAGCCCGAAGTTCGCCTTCTTGGACTTCGCACGGCGGGCACGGAGGCGTGGGGAAGGCGCGCGGGTCACTGCTTTGCGGAAGGTGAATCGAGAGTGAGGGGTGGGTCATCGGTTCCTCGGATGACAGGTGGGGCAGGAGCACGGTGGGAAACGGAGTGGGGAGTCGGGCGGGTGGTCCGTGCGGGGGAGGTGCGTGACCGTGGTCCCGTACGTCCGTCCGCCGTCCCGGGAGACGCGGAGGGTCAGACGGGGGCGTGGCTTCTTCGGGTCGGCGCTCATCGCCGCTCCCACAGGCCGGCGTCCTTGAGCTCCCGTACCGTGGCGATACGGTGATCGTCGAACGGGCAGTCCCATTCCTTCCCGCCGTCCGGTGAACGCAGCACGACGATCGTGAACCTCTGACGCACCACCTGGCCGACCCGCCCGTCACGGGTATCGGTGGCCCAATTGCCGTATCTGACCATCAGCCCCGGCCCCTCTCGGCCGGCGAAGCGCCCGGCGCCGGTTTCCTGAAGTGCACGAAGCCGTTGTGGGCCTCGATCGCGGTGACGAAGGCGCGGTACCGCTCCTCGGTGCGGGGCAACATGGCGGGGTGCACCGTGAGGAGAACTTTGGCCCCGCGTTCCGTGAAGCAGCCGATGGCCCGGTCGAGGTACTTGCGCTCTGTGGACCGGCCCTGCTCGCCGATCCAGGCGATCGTGCCCACGACGTGCCAGCCGAGCGCGTAGGCGCAGTCGCGGCACTCCTGCCGAGCAAGCGCCAGATCGGCGGCGGTTGTCGCATGGACGTAGATCACGCAAGGGAACGGCCGGACGGACGACTCGAATCCCGAGGCAGCATCCAGGAGACGGCGTCGGCGCGCACGGTCGTTCGCCGAGCGGGGTGGTTCAGGGTTTCCCGGCATGCCTGCATCTTGGTGCGGCGAGCGCGGGGAGAGAACCGACGAAGCGTACGACCACCCAAGACAACTCAGGGTGACTCGTATGCTTCGTATGAGTCACACGATCAAGGGCACGCCGATGAGTTCGCCGATCCTGCGGGCCCTCGCCGAGGAGACCTTCGCCAGGCGCCGCCCGATCACCCCGGGGAGAGCCTGGTGCCGCACCCATTCGGGAGCTTCGAGCCCCACCTCGACGAGGGTGTCGCCGGCCTTGTCGTAGAGCCCGGCGGCACATTGGGCGAGAGCCACGTCGAGCCTGTACCGGTTCCTCGCCACCTTGGACATGGTGCGGGGAAGGTTTTGCATCCCGGGTTCCGTGGCGAGCTTCAGCGCGCGCCCGAAGTTCTTCAATGCCACGTGGACGCCCACGGCTTCGGCCTTGGCCGCTGTCGGCCCGAAACTCGTACCGTAGAGGTCCACGTCCCGGCCGAGTCGGGCGGCTGCCGCCGTCGCTTGCGACAGGTAGTTCTGCGCCGAGTCCTCGTCCTCATGGCGGGAGGCGGCAACCGCAGCGGAGATCATCAGCCGTCCGTAGGCCACCAGTTCCGGCTCCGACGCGCGGCTGAACCTCGGCTCCACCGTCAGGGCGGCGCGCTCGGCGACCGCCATGGCCCGCGGAAGCTTGGCGCTGCGCAGGTACACCCACGACAACGTCGACTCGAGAAGGGCGAGCAGTACCGGGTCACCGGCACCGGCGGCCCACCGCTTGGCCGAGGCCAGCGCCCCGAGGGCGAGATCCCGCTGCCCGAACCCGTTGGCACAGGACGCCGCCACCCGGTATGTGCTCGCCAGGATCGCCCCGAGCCGCTCCCGTTCGGCGTCCGTCGCGGTCGCGTACCGGGCGTGCCCCTCCAGAAGGACCTGGGAAGCGAGTGTGCTGACCTGGACGTTGTCACCCGCCCAGTACGCGGCCCACGCCTCGTCCCGGGCGCGGGTGAGCTCCGCGACGCCGCTCGGATCCTCGATCGCGTCCCAGTCCCCCAACGCGCTGTCGTGGACGGCGTCCGAAAGCCGTCGCAGCGCCGTGCGGTCCTCACGGTTCATACCGTGCCGCGGCGCCTGCTGACCGAGCAGCACGGACACATCCGTGCGGAGCGCGGCGGCGAACTTCAGCAGGGACCCCACGGAGAGGTCTCCCTTGTCCTGCTCCGCCTTCTGCACCAGGGCCAGGGACACGCCGGCAGCCTCGGCCAGCCCCTGTTGCGTCATGTCGGAGCCGCGCAGAGCCTTGATGCGCTTGCCGGTCGTCAGATCCGCCCAACTGGCCATGGCCACCCCAAGAGATCGCAGAGCTTGGTGCCTTCCCTCCCGATGGTAGGCATGGCGGCGCGGCGCCCGTGCCGGTGCCGGACGGCTGAGGCGCCGGCATTGCGGCTCCTGAACGGCGGAGGAGCGGGGCTCGTATGCCCCGTACGAGTCCCGCGCCGCATGCGGCAGAAGTGGAGAGGGACCGCAGTATCGTGCGATCCGACTGCGCCCTGGCCCGGCGCGGGGCCTGCTGCCCCCGGGGCCCGGCAAGGACGCGACGCGGTACAACAGTTGACGGTCGGGGCGGATCGTCGGGAGTCAGGCCGGTGAGCGCCCGGGCCGGGCGGCGGCCGGACGGAGCTTCCGTCGTGGGGACGCGACCGGGCGTACGCAGATCAACGGACGGGGCGCCTCCTCACCGCGCCCCGCGCGGCAGAGCGCAGCGCGTGTGCCGTGTCGATGGTGGCGGTGCGTGCTTGGTGGGCCGCTTCCCGTAGGGGGCCGAGGGAGCGTTTGCCGGGGCCGTGGGTGAGGAGGTCCCGGTAGAGGGCGAGGTGCTGTTCGGCGATGTGGTCCGGGGCGAAGCGGGTGGAGTTCCGGTGGGCCGCCTCGCCCATGCGGTGGCGCAGGGCGTCGTCGCGGATCAGGGCGCGGAGTGCGGCGGCCAGCCCCTGGACGTCGCCGGGGCGGACCAGGCGGCCGTCGACTCCGTCGGTGATGATCTCGCGCGGCCCGCTGGGGCAGTCGGTGGCGACGACGGGGAGGCCGCAGCGCATGGCCTCGACGATGGTCATGCCGAACGACTCGCGGTCGGAGGAGGAGACGGCCAGGGACGCCTTCGCGAACTCGGCCTCCAGCGACCCGACGTGGTCGTTGAGGGTGACGTGGCCGTTCAGGCCCAGGGTGTCGATGAGGGCGGTCAGGGCGCGCCGCTCGTCGCCGGTGGTGTCGCCCCTGCCGAAGATCCGTAGCCGCCAGTCGGGGTGGGCGGTGACGACGTCGGCGAAGGCCCTGATGAGGAGGTCGTAGCGCTTCACCGGGATGAGCCGTCCGGCGGCGACGACGACCTTGGCGGTGCGGGCGGCCGGGTCCGCGGTCGCGGCGGGGACGCTGTTCGCGATCGCACGTACCCGGACGTCGGGCAGGCCGAGCCGCCGGTAGTCGTGGGCGTCGGCTTCGGTGACGGTGGTGAGCGCGTCCAGCAAGGGGTAGCGGTGACGTATCTCGTGGCGCATGCGCAGCCCGTGGCCCGAGAGGGTGAGGTGTTCCTGGCCGACCCGGATGGCGGCGGGGTGGGCCTGCCGGGCGATGTGCACGTTCAGCCCCGGTCTGGTGCCGACGATCACGTCCGTCTCCAAGCGGGACAGGAAGTGGCCGATGCGTTCGTCCGTGAGGCGGCTGTACTGCCGGTGGCGGCCGTCCGCGCGGGGGAAGATCCGGGCGGGCCGCGCGTGGCGGGGGTCGTCGCCGTCGTAGTGCGGGGAGTCGCGCCACAGGTCGACCAGGTGCGTCAGCCGTACGCCCGGCGGTGCGCCCATGGCCGGCGTCTCGCGGTAGCGGAGGGCCGAGATGATCTCCACTTCGTGGTGGACGGCCAGGGCGGCGGCGAGGTTGAACGTCGACCTGATCGTGCCGCCGATGGTGTAGGCGTTGTGGAGGAGGAAGGAGATACGCATGGGGGGCACGCCTCCGGACGGCTGAGGGTGGGGCGGTAGGGGGCGGGGCGCGGGCGCGGGCGCGGGGGTGGGGGTGGGGGTGGGCGGCGCCGGGAGGCGACGGACCGGCCGGGGGGCGGGGGAGGCGGTACCTGGCAACCGGGCCGAACCTGGCAACCGGGCCGTGCCTGGCAACCGGGCAGCACCCGGAAACCGGGCAGCACCCGGAAACCGGCCGCACCCGGAAACCGGGCCGCATCCGGGAGCCGGGAACGGCGAGCGCGTCGGCCCCGCCGGTGAGACCTCCCCGCCGCGACCGGGACACAGCATGCACGAAGCAGCCCAAAGACGATCTGAAAATCCCAAAGGTCATCTTCAGGAAAAAGAACCCATGGCGTGACAGGCTGTGCCCGTGCACGCCATCCTGGTCGTCGAGGACGACCCCCAGCTCGGGCCCGCACTCAAGCGCGGTCTGACAGCCGAGGGCTACCGCGTCGAACTCGCCCGCGACGGCGCCACCGGACTGGAGCGGGCCCTGGCCGGCGACCACGCGGCCATCGTGCTGGACATCATGCTCCCCGGTCCGAACGGCTACCGCATCTGCTCCGCCCTCCGCGCCGCGGGCCTCACCACGCCCGTGCTGATGCTCACGGCGAAAGACGGCGAGTACGACGAGGCGGAGGGGCTGGACACCGGCGCCGACGACTACCTGGTCAAGCCGTTCTCCTCGGTGGTCCTGCTCGCGCGGCTGCGGGCCCTGCTGCGCCGGGGCGCCACCGCCGCCGCCGACCGGTCCGTACTGCGCGCCGGCGACCTCTGGGTGGACGTGACCTCCCGCCGCGCGGGCCGGGGTGCCGTCGAACTCGCCCTGACGCCGAAGGAGTTCGCGATCCTCACCTGCCTTCTGCACGCGCCGGACCGCCCGGTGTCCAAGGAGGAGATCCTCGACGAGGTCTGGGACCCGTCCTACACCGGGGGCACCGCCATCGTGGAGGTCTACATCTCCGCGCTGCGCAAGAAGGTCGACGCGCCCTTCGCCACCCACAGCATCGAAACCGTCCGCGGACGCGGGTACCGCCTCACCCCCCGCGAACAGCCCTGATGGCGGCCCGGAAGCCCGTCGGCCCGCGAGCCCTGTTCCGCCGTCTGCCCGGGCAGGCGCGCATCGCGCTCGTGGCGGGGGTCACCGCCCTCGTGCTGTTCGGCGCCGGGGCGTGGTGGCTGTTCGGGCACGTCCGGGAGAACGCCTACACCACGACGAACAACCGGGCGTACGAGCTGTCCGTCCAACTCGCCGCTCAGGCGGCCGCCGGCAAGGAGGTCCTCGGCGACCCCCTGCGCGGCTGGCCGCTCATCCAGCTCGACCGGGCCGGCCGTACCGTCGCCGCGACCGGCGGCACCCAGTACCTCAGCGGCCTCAAAGATCTCCTCCCGTCAGCCCCCGCCCAGCCGCCCCACCGGGCGGCCGGCAGCCCGGAGCCGGGCACGGTCCACGTCGGCGCGGTCGACGAGCGCGAACGCGACCGCTTCCACCGCTCCGACGGAACGCTCAAGCCGCCGCCCGTCAGCGACACCTCCGCCGAGCAGAAGGCCCTCATCGCCCACCGGCAGGCCCACGTCCTCGCGCACCGCACCATGACCGTCTTCGCCACCGCCGTGCACGTGCCCGCGCGCCTGTGCCGCCTGCCCACCGAAGCCGACGGGTCGTGCCGCTCCACCCTCTACGTGCTGGTGCCCCCGAGCGACGCCGAGTCGGCCACCGTCCCGCTGCGCACCCCGCTCACGGCCGGTGTCCCGCTGGCCGCGCTGCTGGTCGCCGCCGTCGCCTGGGCCGCCGCGCGCCGCTCGCTGCGCCCGGTCGAGGCCATCCGGCGGGAGGTCGCCGAGATCACCGACACCAGTCTCGACCGCCGCGTCCCCGTCCCCGACGCCCGCGACCCCGTCCGCCGCCTGGCACTGACCACCAACACCACACTGGACCGGCTGGAGGCCGCCGTGGAACGCCAGCGCCGCTTCGTCGCGGACGCCTCGCACGAACTGCGCTCACCCGTCGCCGCGCTGCGCTACGAACTCGAATCCGCGCTCGCCCACCCCGACACCGCCGACGCGCACCGAACGCTCCGCGACGCCCTCGCCGCCACGCGACGCATCGACACCCTCACCGAGGACCTGCTCCTGCTGGCCCGCCCCGACCGCCCCGCCGCCCGGTCCCTCACCGACCTGGCCGGCCTCGCCGCGGAACTCGTCCACGAGTACCGGCACCTCGGCCACCCGGTCACCCTGCGCGCCGGCCCGGACCCGGTCCCCGTCCGCGGCGACGGCGTCCGGCTCCACCGCCTGCTGCGCAACCTCCTCGACAACGCCGTACGGCACGCGCGCACCGCCGTCGTCCTGGAGGTCACCACCGACGGCCGCGCCCACACGGTCACCGTCCACAACGACGGCACGCCCCTGGCCCCGGACGAGTACGAGCTCGTCTTCGAACGGTTCACCCGGCTCGACGAGGCCCGCGCCCGCGACACGGGCGGCAGCGGTCTCGGCCTCGCCATCGCCAGGGACATCGCCGAACGCCACCACGGCACCCTCACCGCCCACTCCGACCACCCCCGCCCCGGCACGACCTTCACCCTGACCCTCCCCGGACCACCGGAAACGGGCGCGTGAACGCGTTGACCGGGTGGCCGATCCGGAGGGACGGAGGAGTGGGCGGCGGCCGGGGCTTCCCGCGACAGCCGGCCGCCCCGGCCGCGGTCTCCGGCCGGCCGGGGCGGCGGCGTGGCTCCGGGTACCCGCCGGCCGTCGGGGGCGACGGCCAGCGGCGGTACGTCACGTACATCTTGTGGGAGTGGATGGACGCGGCGACCTCGTCCATGGGCTTGACGGGGCTGCTGATCGCGGCGCCGACCTGGTGGACGTGCCAGGGCGTGTCCGGGAAGTCGGCGGCGCGGCGGGCGCCGACCAGGATGCCGTCGGTGCCGCGCAGGAGCATCCACTGGGCGTTCCACCGGACGAAGGCCGGGCCGCAGGTGATCTGCCAGTGGGGCCTGTTGGTGATCGAGCCGCTCCTGTACGGCATGGTCTGGTTGTCCGCGTCGCGGTACCCCTGGTAAACGGAGGTGCCGGACTGGCTGTGGGCGACGGGACCGGACGTCGGTGAGACCCGTGAGCGGGGGAGGCCTCCGAGGCGGCGGGGTTCCTGAGCCGGTGGGGCCCCCGTCGGCTGCCGGGGTCACCAGGGTACGGTCCGCCCCTCGTGGTCGACGAAGTGCAGGCCGGGCCGGCCGCGGTGGCGTTCGATCGTCTCCGCCACGCCCGGGACGCTCTCCTCGACGGCCAGGTCGGCTGCCGGGCCGCCGAGTTCGGTGCGGACCCAGCCCGGGTCCAGCAGGAGCAGGGTGCGGGGGTCCGAGGTGTGGCGGGCGGCGTGGCAGCGCATCAGTTGGTTGAGGGCGGACTTGCTCGCCCGGTAGAGGTCCTGGCCGCCCTCGGTGTTCAGGGAGACGCTGCCCTGGTCGGAGGACATGACGCCGATGGCCCCGGTCGGGGCGACCAGGGGGCGGAGCCACTCCACGACGCGCATCGGGCTCAGCGCGTTGGTGACCATGACCTCGGTGAACATGTCGGTCGGGACCTCACCGACGGGGAGATCACCGCGCGTTATCGCGGCGTTGACGAAGAGCAGGTCGAGCGTGCGCGATGTCAGGCGGTCGCGCAGCGACGCGATCTGCTCGGGATCGGTCATCTCCAGGGACTCGACGGTCAGCCGGCCCTCGGACGTGTCGGCCAGGTCGTGCAGGCCTGTGCGCCGGGTGCCGCGCACCGTGCCGATGACGTCCCAGCCGCGACGGAGGAACTCGGCGGCGAGCCCGAGGCCCAGGGTCCGGGAGGCCCCGACGATCAGGGCGGTCCGGCGGGGCTCGGTCGCGGTATCGGTCGCGGCCTCGATCTCGGTCATGTGATTCCTGTTCTGGGTGGGAGCCGGGAGGGGCGGTGGTGTGGCCGGGGGGGGGTGACGAGCAGGGCTTCAGTCTCCGAGCGGGCCCCGGCGGGCGTCCAATACCCTTCCCGCCCCATTGATACCGTTCGGGCATGGATCTGGACCTGCGCAAGCTCCGCTACTTCGTCGCGGTGGCCGAGCACCGGCACTTCGGGCGGGCGGCCCGTGAGCTGTTCATCGCCCAGCCGGTGCTCAGCCGACAGATCCGGGCGTTCGAGGCGGAGTTGGGGTGCCGGCTGCTCACCCGCACCACGCGCAGCGTCGAACTCACCGCCGCCGGAGAGAAGTTGTACGAGGAGGCGCGCGGCATCGCCGCGGTCGTGGACGCCGCGCTGCGGCGGGTGCGGGAGGCCGACCGGGGCGAGCAGCGGCTCGTCGTCGCCTTCTCGCCCGGCCTGCACGTGTCGGACGCCATCCGGGCGTTCGCGGCGCGCCACCCGGAGGTGGCGGTCGACGTGTTCCCGCTGCGCTGGTGGGAACAGGACGCGCCGTTGCGCGACGGCCGCGCGCACGTCGGGTTCCTCCGGCGGCCCTTCGACGACGCGGGGTTGCGGACAGTCCCCATCGGCCGCGAACGCAAGGTCGTATGCCTGCCCGTGACGCATCCGCTGGCCGCCCGCCCGGCGCTCACGGTGGCCGATCTCGACGGGGAGCCGGTGCTCGACGTCAAGACGCGCCGCACGTCCTCGCTGGAGGAGAAGTTCGAGCTCATCGCCAGCGGGCAGGGCCTCGCGCTCGTCCCCCTCAGTGTCGCGGGCTCGTACACGCGCCCCGACCTCGTCTACCTCCCCGTCACCGACGCCCTGCCCGTCGAGACCTGCCTGGCGGTGCCGGAGAGCGGCCGCGCCGGGCCCGCGGCGGCCTTCCTGGACATCGCCACCGCGACCCTGCGCGGCCTGCCCGACGGATCGCGCGGCGTCGACGCCTCCGGTGGCTCCGGTGGATCCGGCGGCTCCCGTGGCTCCGGCGCCGGTCACGGGTCGGGTGGTGCCGGCGCTACCTCCGACGGTGGCTGGTTCGACGAGCTCCACGCCAGACGGGCGCCGGGCCGGTAGGGAGCGGCTGCAAGGGGTGTGCATGAGCCCCGTGTTGGCCGGGTATCCCGCCAGTCGTGGTTTTTCAACAAAGTGTTGACGCCGAGGTGTCCAGGGCGTTAGCTGTGCGCAGCGCGTCCGAGTGCGGCGAGAAGCGCCACGGAGGTTCCCGTGTCTTCGAGTTCGGTGCCGGGGCTCACCCGGTTCAACACGGCGGACGACAGCGCGGCCCGTGCCGCGCTGTCGGAGGTGTGCGCGAGCACGGCGTGGGTCGCCGAGGTCCTTGCCGGCCGGCCGTACCCCGACGTCCGGGCGCTGCTGGCCGCCTCCGACGCGGCGGTGGCGCGGCTGGACGAGACGGGGCTCGACGAGGCGCTCGCCGGGCACCCGCCGATCGGCCGGCCCACCCCCGGCGACCCCGTCTCCGCCGGTGAGCAGCGCGGCATGACCGGTGCGCCGCCCGGTCTCGCCGCCGAGATGCGCGAGCTGAACCTCGCCTATCAGGAGCGGTTCGGCCACGTCTTCCTGATCTGCGCCAGTGGCCTGACCGCCGAGGAACTGCGCGACGCCCTCCGGCGGCGGCTCGGCAACCCGCCCGAGCGCGAACGAGAGGTCTCCAGAGCGGAGTTGGGGCGAATCAACCGACTACGGCTGGCCCGGCTCGCGGGCGCCGAGGCGCGGAGCGGCCTTGAAACGGCGCCCGCGGGGACGGCGAGCGGACCCGCAACGGCGCCCGCAGGGACGGGGAGCGGGGTGAGGGACGGCCGGGAGGACGACTTCGCCGGAGGCGGGGGCGGGCCCGAAGTCGCCCTTGCCGGATCGGGGGACGAGCCGGCGGCCGCCCTCACCGGGACCGGGGGCGGGCCGGATGCCGCCTCCTCCTGGGCGGGGGGCGGGACGGAGGAAGCCCTCGGAGACGGGCCGGAAGCCGCCCTCACCGGGGCGGGGAGCGAGGCGTCGGCCGCCCTCGCCGGGCCGGCGACTGCCCGTGTCGGGTCTGAAGCGGCGCCCGCGGAGGCGGGGAGCTGGGCGGGGGACGGGCCGCAGGACGCCTTCGCCGAGGCCGGGAGCGGACCGGAAGCCGCGTCCGCCGGGGCGGGGAGCGAGGCGTCGGCCGCCCTCGCGGGGCCGACGGCAGCCGATAGCGGGTCGGCAACGGTGCCCGCAGGGGCGGCCCGTGGGGCGGGGGACGGGCCGGAGGATGCCCTCGCCGGGGCGGGGGGCGCGGCGTCGGCCGCTCTCGCCGGACCGGATGCCGCCCTCACCGGGCTTGAAGTCGCCCCTGCCGGGCTTGAAGTCGCCCCTGCCGGGCTTGAAGGCGACTCTCCCGGGCCGGAAGCCGCACCTGCTGCACTTGCAGGCGGCTCTCCCGGGCCGGAAGCCGCACCCGCTGCACTTGCAACCGGCTTTCCCGGGCCGGAAGCCGCGCCCGCTGCACTTGCAGCCGGCTCTCCCGGGCCTGAAACCGCCCCCACCGAGCCCGACGCCGGCCCTGAAGCCGGTCCCACCAAACCCGCCACCGTCTCCACTCACATCTTGGACACCGCCGCCGGCCGACCCGCCGCCGGGGTGTCCGTCACCCTCGCCGTCCGCGCCCGGAACGGCTGGGCGGCGGTCGGTGTCGCCGAGACCGACCGTGACGGCCGGTGCGGAAACCTTCCCGCGCTGCCCGGCGACGCCACCCACGCGCGGCTGTTGTTCGAGGTCGGGCCCCACCTGTCCCGTGAACGAGCCGGGGGCGCAGCGTTCTTTCCCGAGGTCACGACGGTCTTCGCCGTGGCCCCGGGGGAGCACTACCACGTACCGCTGCTGCTCAGCCCCTTCGGCTACTCCGTCTACCGAGGGAGCTAGCACGTTATGCCGGAAGCGCCTCTGCCCGAAGCCCCCCAGCCCGAAGTCGCCCAGTCCGAAGCCCTGACGCCCGGGGCCCCCGTCCCCCTGCCCGAAGCCTCCGGCCGTCCCGTCGGCCGACCCGTGCTGGGCCAGAACCAGTACGGCAAGGCCGAGTGCCACGTCGTCCGGGTCACTCGCGACGGCGCCACCCACCACCTCAAGGACCTCGTCGTCTCCGTCGCCCTCTCCGGTGCCATGGAGGACGTCCACCTCTCCGGTTCCAACGCCAACGTCCTCACCACCGACACCACCAAGAACACCGTCTTCGCCTTCGCCAAGGAGCGCGGCATCGCCTCGGCCGAGGAGTTCGGCATTCACCTCGCCCGGCACTTCGTCACGAGCCAGGACGCCATCCACCGGGCGCGCATCCGCGTCGAGGAGCACGCCTGGGACCGGATCGACGTACCCGGTGGCGGGGACGCCCGGCACTCCTTCGTCCGGGCCGGCCGCGAGACCCGTACCGCGCAGATCACCTATGACGGCGACGCGTGGCAGGTGATCTCTGGCCTCAAGGACCTCGTGGTCCTCAACAGCACCGGCTCCGAGTTCCGCGGTTTCGTCAAGGACCGTTACACCACCCTGCCGGAGACCGACGACCGCGTCCTCGCCACCGAGGTCAACTCCAAGTGGCGGTACGCGTGGACGGGCGACGCCGAGGACGCCCCCCGGTGGGACGAGTCCTGGGACGCCGTCCGCGGACACCTGCTGTACGCGTTCGCGGACACCTACTCGTACTCCCTCCAGCAGACGCTGCACGCGATGGGCAGCCGTGTCGTCGAACACCGGCCGGAGGTCGAGGAGATACGCCTCTCCCTCCCCAACAAGCACCACTTCCTCGTGGATCTGGCGCCCTTCGGGCTCAAGAACGACCACGAGGTCTACCACGCCGCCGACCGCCCCTACGGGCTCATCGAGGCCACCGTCCTGCGCGCGGGCGCGGAACCCGGCATCCCCGTGGACCTCACCTGTCTCTAGCCCCCACGTGCCTCCAGCCCCCCACGGCACCACGAGCACTTCCGGAGGAACAGTCACCGTGACAGCAGCACAGCCGACAGCACGGCCGACAGCACAACAGACAGCACAACGGACAGCACAGCCGCAGCGCACCGTCATCGAGAACTGCGCCCTGGCGACCGTGGACGCGCACGACACCGAACACGCCACCGGCCACCTCGTCGTCGCGGGCGAGCGCATCGAGTCCGTCGGCCCCGGGCCCGCCCCCGAGGGGCTCACCGGTGTCGTCCGCCGGGTGGACGCCACCGGCCACCTGGCCACCCCCGGGCTGGTCAACACCCACCACCACTTCTACCAGTGGCTCACCCGCGGCCTCGCCCAGGACGCCGTCCTCTTCGACTGGCTCAAGGCGCTCTACCCGATATGGGCGCGCATCGACGAGCCGATGGTGTACGAGGCGGCCCGCGCCTCCCTCGCGATGATGGTCCGCGGCGGCGTGACGACCGCCGCCGACCACCACTACATCTTCCCGCGCGGCAGCGGCGACCTGCTCGGCGCCGAGATCCGCGCCGCCCGCGAACTGGGCGTGCGGTTCCACCCGACCCGGGGCTCGATGGACCTCGGCGAGTCGGACGGCGGGCTGCCGCCGGACTTCGCCGTCGAGACCCTCGACGCCGCGCTCGCCGCCACCGAGGAGGCGATCGACACCCACCACGACCCGTCCCCCGGTTCGATGCTGCGCGTCGGCGTCGCCCCCTGCTCGCCCTTCTCCGTCACCACCGACCTGCTGCGCGAGGCCGCCGCGCTGGCCCGCCGCAAGGGCGTCCGGCTGCACACCCACGGTTCGGAGACGGTGGAGGAGGAGCGGTTCTGCAAGGAGCGGTTCGGGATGGGCCCGACCGACTACCTGGACTCCACCGGCTGGCTCGGCGACGACGTGTGGATGGCCCACTGCGTGCACATGGACGACGCCGACATCGCCGCCTTCGCCCGCACCGGCACCGGCGTCGCCCACTGCCCGTCCTCCAACGCGCGGCTGGCCGCCGGCACCGCCCCCGTCCCCGCCCTCCTCGCGGCGGGCGTCCCGGTCGGGCTCGGCGTGGACGGCACCGCCTCCAACGAGTCCGGCGAACTCCACACCGAGCTGCGCAACTCCCTCCTCGTGCACCGGCTGGCGGGCGGGGCCGACGCGTTGACGGTGCGTCAGGTGCTGCGGATGGCGACGTACGGCGGCGCCCGGGTGCTCGGCCGGGCGGACGAACTGGGCTCGCTCGAACCCGGCAAGCTCGCCGACCTCGTCCTCTGGCGCCTCGACGGCCTCGGTCACTCGACCGTCGCCGACCCCGTCGCCGCCCTCGTCCTCGGCCCGCCCGCGCCCGTCACCCTCTCCCTCGTACACGGCCGGACGGTCGTCGAGGACGGCCGGCTCACCACCGCCGACGAGGACGGCATCGCCCGCGCCGCCCGCGCGCAGGCCCGCCGCCTGGAACGGATCGCGGCGGGGGATTAGGCACCCCCTGGCCCCCACGACCCCCCGGCCCCTGGCCCCCACGCCCCCCGGCCCCCTGGCTCCCACGACCCTCCGGTCCCCAGGGCCGCGGGGACTTGCAGGACCCCCGGGGGCCCCGGAGCCACCCCGTGACCCCGGCATCCCGATGCCCCCCCGCAACGCCTCCGGAAACCGTGCTGCTTCGCCGGCGGTACGCACAACGACAGGAGGAACGCCCCCGTGACCGTGCCCAGGCCACCCGCCGAACCGCCCGAAACAGGGCCGCCGCCCGAAGCAGGGCCGCCACCCGAAACGGGGCCGCCGCCCTCCAGAGGACCGCGGGCCGTCGCGCCGCCGGGCGGTATCACCGGCGCGACGCCTCCGGGGCCGGGGAGAGCGGAACCGGAGGGAACCGCCTTACCCTCGCCGCCGGGCGAGCCCATACCGCCCCCGCACCCCCCACCCGTCCAGCCCTCCCACCCCTCCCATCCCGCCCATCGCGCCCACCCCGTCCATCCCGTCGATGAACTCCCGCGCCCCGGGCGGTTGCTGGCGACCGGATCGCAGCACGTCGCCGCCAGTTACGCGGGCGTGGTGGCCCCGCCGCTGGTGATCGGGGCCGCCGTGGGACTGTCCACGCGGGAGATCACCTTCCTCGTCGGAGCCGCCCTCTTCACGGCCGGGCTCGCCACGCTGCTCCAGACCATCGGCTTCCTCGGGGTCGGGGCGCGGATGCCGTTCGTCAACGGCGTCTCCTTCGCGGGCGTCGCGCCGGTCCTGGCCCTCGCCGACGGGCAGACGGACCGGCGGGACGCGCTGCCCGTCGTCTACGGAGCGGTCATGGTCGCCGGGGCGCTCGGCTTCCTGCTGGCCCCCTACTTCTGCCGGCTCGTCCGCTTCTTCCCGCCCGTCGTCAGCGGGACGGTCATCACCCTCATCGGCCTCACCCTGCTGCCGGTCGCGTTCGGCTGGATCCAGGACGGCCACCCCGAGCGGCCCGCGTCCGGTACCGGCCTCGGCCTGGCCGGGGCCACGCTGCTGATCGTCCTGGTACTGCGCCGGCTGCTCCGGGGCTTCCTGCGGCAGATCGCCGTCCTGCTCGGTCTGGTCGCCGGCACCCTGCTGGCCGTGCCGCTGGGCGCGGTGGACGCCTCCGCCACCCGGCACGCGGCGCTCGTCGGCTTCCCCGAGCCGTTCCACTTCGGGCACCCGCAGTTCCAGGTGCCGGCCGTGGTGAGCATGTTCATCCTGATGCTGGTGTGTATGACCGAGAGCACCGCGGACATGCTCGCGCTCGGCGAGATAGTGGGACGGCCGGCGGACGAGAAGACGATCGCGGCCGGGCTGCGGGCGGACACCCTGGGCAGCGCCGTCGCGCCGGTGTTCAACGGCTTCACCAACAGCGCGTTCGCGCAGAACATCGGGCTCGTCGCCATCACCGGCGTGCGCAGCCGCTTCACGGTCGCCGTGTGCGGGCTGGTGTTCGTCGTCCTCGGGCTCAGCCCGGCGTTCGCCTCGCTGGTCGCGCTGGTGCCGCCGCCGGTGCTGGGCGGGGCGGGACTGGTGCTGTTCGGGACGGTCGCGGCCGGCGGGATCGGGATGCTGGTGAAGGCCGGCCTCGACCGGGGCGACAACGTGCTCGTCGCCGCCGTGTCGCTTGGCATGGGCATGATCCCCGTGGTCTCCAAGACCTTCTACGCGGGGGACGCCGTCCCCGAGGCGCTGCGGACGATCCTCGACTCGGGTGTCAGCGCCGGCTGTCTGACGGCCGTACTGCTCAACCTCGCGTTCCGGGGGGTGGGGCGCGTCCGGCGCAATGCCGAGCCGCCCCGCGTGGCGGAAGGGGAAAAACCGATGATCTAGTGACAATCGGGGCACACCGACTGCACCCGTCGTGCGGAGAGGGGCCCCATGGACGACCGGCCAGTGGAGGATGGCGCCGACAGCGAGCACAGCGAGCACAGCAGGCCCGGCAAGCCCAGCGGCCGGCGGTTCGTCTTCCCCAGCGCGCTCACCGTGCTCGTCGCCGTCACCATCGTCGTCTGGGCCCTCGCCTTCGTCGTCCCCTCCGGCACCTACCGGCGGACGCCGGACGGCAACCCCGTCCAGGGCACCTACCACCGCGAGGCGGCGCCGGGCGACTTCGTCCACCGGCTGGGCGAGCTGTTCCTCGCCCCCGTCAACGGCCTCTACGGCATCCGGGACCCGCGCACCGGTCAGGTCGCCACCGACGTCGCCGGCACCCTCTACGGCAGCGCGGGCGTCTTCCTGTTCGTCCTCGCCATCGGCGCGTTCATCACCGTCGTCTTCGCCACCGGCGCCCTCGACCGCGGCATCGAACGCCTCGCCCACCGGCTGCGCGCCCGCGGCGCCCTGCTGATCGCCGGCGTCATGACCGTCTTCTCGCTGCTGGGCACGGTGGAGGGCTTCGCCGAGGAGACGCTCGGCTTCTACGGCCTGATCGTGCCGCTGATGCTCGCCCTGGGGTACGACCGGATGGTCGCCACCGGCACGATCATCCTGGGCGCCGGCGTCGGCGTGCTCGCCTCCACCGTCAACCCCTTCGCCACGGGCGTGGCCTCGTCCGCCGCCGACGTCTCGCTCGGCGACGGGATCGCCCTGCGGTTCGCGATGTGGTTCGTCCTCACCGGTGTCACCATCGCCTACGTCCTCTGGTACGCGCACCGGGTGCGCACCCGTCCCGAGCGCTCCCTCGTCGGCTTCCTGCCCGGCGACCGGGAACTGGCCGCCGCGGCCGAGGAACCGCCCGCCCTCACCGGCCTGCACCGGACCGTGCTCGCCCTGGTCGCCGCCGTCTTCGTCTTCATGATCTTCTCGGTGATCCCGTGGGCGAGCGCCCTCACCGGACGTGCGGACGCCCGGCCCTACACCTGGGAACTCAACTGGTCCTTCGCCCAGTTGGCCGCCCTCTTCCTGACCGCCGCGGTGCTGGTCGGCATCGTCGCGCGGCTCGGCGAGCGGCGGCTGAGCGCGGTGGTCGTGCAGGGCGCGGCCGACTTCCTGGCCCCCGCCCTGACGATCGTTCTCGCCCGTGGCGTCACGGTCATCATGAACAACGCTCGCATCACGGACACCGTGCTGCACTCGATCGAGAGCGCCGTCACCGGCACCGCAGCCGCCCTCTTCGGCGTCATGGTCTTTATCGTCAACCTCCCCCTCGCCTTCCTCATCCCCTCCACCTCCGGCCACGCCACCCTCGCCATGCCGATCCTCGCCCCGCTCGCCGACTTCGCGGGCGTCTCCCGGGCGGTGGTGGTGACGGCCTGGCAGGCGGCCAGCGGCTGGATGAACCTGTGGGTGCCGACGACGGCCGTGGTGGTGGGCGGGGTCTCGCTGGCGAAGGTGGGGTACGACCGGTACCTGCGCTTCGTCTGGCCGCTGCTGGCCATCCTGGCGGTGCTGATCTGCGGGTTCGTGGCGTTCGGGGCGATCACCGGCTAGCCGGGGGCGCCGCCCGTCACGGTGCCGCGACCTCCGACGTCCGCTCGCTCTCCGTCCCTGCGGCTTCCGGCGCCCGCTCGCGCTCCGTCCCCGCGCCCTCCGTCGTCCCCGCGCTCTCCGTCCCCGCGCCCTCCGGCGTCCGCTCGCCCTCCGTCTTCGCGAACTGCGTGCGGTGCAGCTCGGCGTAGCGCCCGCCGAGCGCGAGGAGCTCGTCGTGCGTGCCGCGTTCGACGACGCGCCCGCCCTCCACGACGAGGATCCGGTCGGCGGCCCGGACGGTGGACAGCCGGTGGGCGATCACCACCGCCGTACGGCCCTCCAGCGCCTCCGCCAGGGCCTCCTGTACGGCGGCCTCGGAGGTGTTGTCGAGGTGGGCGGTGGCCTCGTCCAGGATGACGACGCGCTGCCGCGCCAACAGCAGCCGGGCGATGGTCATCCGCTGCCGCTCGCCGCCGGAGAGCCGGTAGCCGCGCTCGCCGACGACCGTGTCGAGACCGTCCGGCAGCGCGCGCACCAGTTCGTCGAGGCGGGCCCGCCGCAGCGCGTCCCACAGTTCGTCGTCCGTGGCGCCGGGCCGGGCGAGAAGCAGGTTGGCGCGGACGGTGTCGTGGAAGAGGTGGCCGTCCTGGGTGACCATGCCGATCGTGGCCCGCAGGGACGCGGCCGTCAGGTCCCGGACGTCCACGCCGCCGACGCGCACGGCGCCCGCGTCCACGTCGTACAGCCGGGGCAGCAGTTGCGCGATGGTGGACTTGCCGGCGCCCGACGAGCCGACCAGGGCGATCGTCTGCCCCGGCTCGGCGCGGAACGAGACGCCGTGCAGCACCTCGGTGCCGCCGCGCGTGTCGAGGGCGGCGACCTCCTCCAGGGAGGCGAGGGAGACCTTGTCGGCCGACGGGTAGCCGAAGCGGACGTCCTCGAACTCCACCGACACTGGCCCGTCGGGCACCGGCCGGGCGTCCGGCCGCTCCTCGATCAGCGGCTTGAGGTCCAGCACCTCGAAAACGCGCTCGAAGGAGACGAGGGCGCTCATGATCTCGACGCGGGCGCCGGCGAGCGCGGTCAGCGGCGCGTACAGCCGGGTGAGCAGCAGGGCGAGGGAGACGACGGCACCCGCCTCCAGCGAGCCGCGCAGCGCGAACCAGCCGCCCAGGCCGTACACCAGGGCCAGGGCGAGGGCCGAGACGAGCGTGAGCGCGGTGATGAACGCCGACTGGGCCATCGCCGTCCGCACCCCGATGTCCCGCACCCGGCGCGCCCGGGCCGCGAACTCCGCCGACTCGTCGTCCGGCCGCCCGAACAGCTTCACCAGCGTGGCACCGGGGGCCGAGAACCGCTCGGTCATCCGCGTCCCCATCGCGGCGTTGAGGTCCGCGGCCTCCCGCTGGAGCCGCGCCATCCGGGCACCCACCCGGCGCGCGGGTACCACGAACACCGGCAGCAGCACCAGCGCGAGCAGCGTGATCCGCCACGAGAGGGTCAGCATCACGGCGAGGGTGAGCAACAGCGTCACCAGGTTGCCGACGACGCCCGACAGCGAGTTGCTGAACGCCCGCTGGGCGCCGATCACGTCGTTGTTGAGCCGGCTGACCAGCGCGCCGGTGCGGGTGCGGGTGAAGAACGCCACCGGCATCCGCTGGACGTGGTCGAAGACCGCCGTCCGCAGATCCAGGATCAGTCCCTCGCCGAGGGTCGCGGACAGCAGGCGGTTCAGCAGGCCGAGCGCGGCCTCCCCGAGCGCGATCGCGGCGATCAGCAGCGCGAGCCGGACCACCGTCCCCGGGTCGTCGCCGCGCACGATCGCGTCCACCACCCGCCCGGCGAGCACCGGCGTGGCCACGGCGAGCAGCGCGCCCGCGACGCTGAGCAGCACGAACCGGATGATGCGGCGACGGTGCGGGCGCGCGAAGGCGCCGATGCGGCGCAGGGTGGCCCGGGTGAAGGGACGCCGGTTGTGCTGCGCGTTCATCAGGCCGTGCAACTGCGTCCAGGCGGTGGTCTCCATACTCATGAGAGGAACCGTAGAACCTCGACCATGGTGGAGGTAAAGCGGCGACCTGCTTTCCTCAGGCCGCCGCTCAGGCCGCCGCGTCGCCCCGGCCGCCCGCTCCTGCTTCCCTCAGGCAGGCCGCGTCGCCCCGGCCGGCGCTCAGTCGAGGAGGTCGTACGCGGGCAGCGTCAGGAACTCCGGGTAGTCGTCGTCCAGGGCGACCGTGAGCAGCAGGTCGTGCGCCTCCTGCCAGCGGCCGGACGCGAACGCCGCGTCGCCCAGCTCCTTCCGGAGGGCCGCGAGCTCCCCGGCCGCCACCTCGCGGACGAGGCCGGGCGTCGCCTTCTCGCCCCCCTCCAGGTGAACGCCGGCGTGCACCCACTGCCAGATCTGGGACCTGGAAATCTCCGCCGTGGCCGCGTCCTCCATGAGGTTGAAGATGGCCACCGCGCCCTGCCCCCGCAGCCAGGACTCGATGTAGCGGATGCCGACCTGGACGGCGTTGCGCAGCCCCTCGACCGTGGGCTTGGCCTCCGTCGTGTCGAGCGCGAGCAACTGCTCCGCGGTGACGCGGACGTCCTCCCGCAGCCGGTGCTTCTGGTGCGGGCGGTCGCCCAGGACGGCGTCGAACGCGGCCCGCGCGACCGGGACGAGGTCCGGGTGGGCCACCCACGAGCCGTCGAAACCGTCGTTCGCCTCCCGCTCCTTGTCGGCCCTGACCTTCTCCAGCGCCGCCTCGTTGACCTCCGGGTCACGGCGGGACGGGATGAACGCCGCCATGCCGCCGATCGCGTGCGCGCCGCGCTTGTGGCAGGTGCGGACGAGGAGTTCGGTGTAGGCGCGCATGAACGGGACGGTCATCGTCACGGCGTTGCGGTCGGGCAGGACGAACCTCTCGCCGGCGTCACGGAAGTTCTTGATGAGGGAGAAGAGGTAGTCCCAGCGGCCGGCGTTGAGCCCCGACGCGTGGTCGCGCAGCTCGTAGAGGATCTCCTCCATCTCGAACGCCGCGGTGATCGTCTCGATCAGCACGGTGGCCCGGACCGTGCCGTGCGGCAGTCCGACGTACTCCTGGGCGAAGACGAACACGTCGTTCCACAGCCGCGCCTCGAGGTGCGACTCCAGCTTCGGCAGGTAGAAGAACGGTCCCTTGCCGCGCTCCGCGAGCCGGCGCGCGTTGTGGAAGAAGAACAGCCCGAAGTCGACCAGCGCGCCCGGGACGGGCCGGCCCGCGACGGTGAGATGCCGCTCGTCGAGGTGCCAGCCGCGCGGCCGGACGACGACCGTCGCGAGCTCCTCGTCCGGCCGCAGGGCGTACGTCTTCCCCTCCGGGCTGGTGAAGTCGATGCGCCGCTCGAACGCGTCGGTCAGGTTCACCTGCCCCTGGACCACGTTCCGCCAGGTGGGAGCGGAGGCGTCCTCGAAGTCCGCGAGCCACACGCGGGCCCCGGAGTTGAGGGCGTTGACCGTCATCTTGCGGTCCGTCGGACCGGTGATCTCGACCCGCCGGTCCTCGAGCGCGGCCGGGGCCGGGGCCACCCGCCACGTCGGGTCCTCACGCACGCGCGCCGTCTCCGGCGGGAACTCCAGGGTGCCCGTACGGGCGATCGCCGCCCGCCGCTCCACGCGGCGCGCCAGCAGGTCGTCCCGGCGCGGGGTGAACCGCTCGTGCAGTGCGGCCACGAACTCCAGGGCCGGGCCGGTCAGCACCTCCTCCTGACGCGTCACGGGCGCGGTCCCCGCGACGACGGTCGGAACGGGCGGCGTCGGCGCTGCTGCGGACATGGCGGTCACTCCTCGCTCGGCTGCTCGAACGGTGCGGCACCCGGCGGACGGCACGGAGTGCCGCGCGCCGGTGATCTAGTGGAGACTAGATTTCGCATCTCGGAACCGCAATGGGCGGGCGGTGGTTTCCGGCCGCTCGGTGGTTCCGTCGAGGGCAGGCCTGACGGTGGCGGCGGCGGTGGTGAGTCGTGCCGCGTGCGGAAGGGCGGCGACGACCAGGCAGGCACGGCGAGTGAACCGTCAGGTGAGGACACCGACCCGGGCGGCGAGCCCGCGCAGCTCGGTCGTCGTGCGTCCGGAGACCAGCAGCCCCGAGACCAGGGTTTTCACCGCAGGTCGGGCGTGGGTTTCTTCCGGGGCGTGGTGTTCGGCGGCCAGGAGGGCGCGGATGCAGTCGTCCCTTCGGTTCCATCGGGCACAGGCGGTGGCGACGTCGGTGTAGTAGCGGGCCCGGCGCTCGGTGCTCGGCAGGCTCCCGGGCGTCACCGCCCTGGCCGCCGCGAGCGCGGCGGAGGGGTCGCCGGCGGAGTTCTCGGCGGAGACCAAGTGGAGCCGGACGGTGGTGGGGCTGAAACCGCCGCCGTGGTCCCGCAGCACGGCACCCGGGCCGAGCTCCCGGGCGATGGCTGCGGCCTCGGCGGTCAGCTCCCGCATGCCGGCCGCGTCGCCGGCGCGGGCGGCGGTGTACGCGGCGGACTGGATCAGCAGACCCCGCTGGGCCATCATGGCCGGCGCTCCGCCGCGGAGGGCGGGGTGGTCGGCGGCCGTCAGGGCGATGGACAGTGCCTGCTCGCGCCAGCCGGCCTTGCGTGCGAGAACCGCGAGTTGACGTGCGGCCTCGGCGCTCAGTAGGGGCTCACCGACGGCTTCCGCGGCCTGACGGGCGCGGTCGGCGGCCATCCAGCCGAGCTGTGGCTCGTCCAGCTTGATCAGCATGCGCGTGGCCAGAAGATAGCTGTGCGCCAGAAGCCCGTCGTTCCCGGCGTCCGCACCGCCGGCCCGGGCGTGGGCCGCGCAGATCAACCGGGGCAACCGCACGGCCAGACTGCCGTACGCGCAGGTGTGGAAGTCGGCGAAGGCGCGGGCCAGGTCGGCTCGGAGGACCGCCGTCGGCGGCACGGTGACACCTCTGTGCAGGCCGAGCATGGCGTCCCGCACCCGCGCGACCAGGGTCTCGCCGACGGTGGCCCCCTCGCCGGTTGTCCTGCCGGCGGGCAGGACGGGGGCGCCGACTGCCGCGGCGGCCGTGACCGCGAGGTTCGCGAGCAACTTCCTGCGCCGCACCGGGCCCTCCCCGTCGTCTCGACGAGCCGTCCCCGCCACCCTAGGCCCCGGAAGGCGGGGGTAGGCGGTGGTCGCGCCGATCGCCGGTCCGCGCCGGACCTCCGGCCGAGAGGCCAGACCGAGGGTCCGGGACGGAATACCCAGCGTGTCGGCGAAGCGCCGTAGCACGGTGACGTCGGTCAGTGGCGAGACGCCGCGCTCATAGCGGGAGATCTGGGAGGCGGAGTAGCCGGTCAGCTCGCCGAGCCGGGCCAGGGTCAGGCCCTGTTTCTTGCGCGCCTGCCGGACCAGTTCCCCGGGGCTGCCATCCACCACCGGCACCGGCGGTGATCCGACCGCGTCCATTCTCTTCCCCCGCTCGCCGGGAGTGCGCCGCCGCACACCGTACTCGCACGTGCCGGGCCTGTGCAGGGGCTTTGCACGGGATGCAAACCGCTTTGCGGCCTGCGGCATCGCCCCTGCCGCCGACGGCACGGCCGCGGTGTCCTCGGAGGGCAGGCGGCTCGGACGGCGGGTCGCTGCGCAGCCGAAGGGGATGTGAGTGATGAGCGTACGCAAAAGGGCGGCGCTGGTGGGGCTCGGCGGCCAGGCCGCCGACGACCACCTGCCCGGCCTCGCCAGGTGCCGCCTCGCCGAGCTCGCCGGAGTTTGCGACGTCGACGCCGACCGGGCCGCCGCCGTGGCCGCCGAACACCAGGTGCCCGGCTTCACCACCGTCGAACGTCTCCTGCGGGAGCTCCGACCGGACTTCGTCATCGCCGCGGTACCACACCACGCCGGCCGGGAGGTCGTGGTCGCGTGCGCCGAGGTCGGGGTGCACGTGCTCAAGGAGAAGCCGTTCGCCACCGACCCTCACGAGGCGGCCGAGCCGGCGGAGCTGTGCGACAAGGACGGGATCGAGCTGATGGTCGCGGTGCAGCGCCGCTTCCACCCCGTCTACGCCGCCGTTCTCCAGTTGCTGGAGCGGATCGGCACCCCGTACCTGGTCGAAGGCCGGTACACCTTCCACTGCCCGGACCCGGCCGCCGGGTGGCGTGGCCGTACGGAGCTCGCGGGAGGCGGATGCCTGGCGGACATGGGCTACCACCTCATCGACTTGCTCCTGTGGTACCTCGGGCTGCCCGATCGTGTCCTCGCGGACACATCGACCGCCGCGGTGCCGGGGACCGCGTACGACGCGGAGGACACCGCCCTGGTCCACCTCGCCTACGACCACGGGCCGTACGGCTCGCTGCTGGTCTCCCGCTCAGCCGGCCCGAAGACCGAGCGCCTGGCCATCACCGGACCATACGGCACGCTCATCGTCGAGCGCGGCACCGTACGCCTCCTCGACCCGGGCGGGCAGGTGACCGAGGCGCTGCTGCGCGAGCCGGCCTGGCCCTGCTCGCCGGCCGTGCAGATCGACCGCTTCTGCCGCGTCCTGGACGGCGCAGCGCCGAACCCTTCCGGCCCGGCCGCTCACTTGCCGCACACCGCGTTCCTGGCCGCCGCCTATGCCTCCGCCACCACCAACCGCCCGGCCGATCCCAAGGAGTTCCTGGCATGAATGGCTCCCCGCTCGCACTCCTCGGCGGCCGGTCCGTCGTGACGGCCCGCGGCCCGCACTTCGTGTGGCCGCCGATCGAAGACGCGGACCGACGCGCGGTCTCGGCCCAACTGGAGACGGCCGTCTCGATCCCCGACCGCTCCGGCGTCGTCGCGGACCTGGAGGACGCGCTCGCCGCCTACCTCGGAATCCGGCACGCCGTGACGACCTGTACGGGAACGGCAGCGCTGCACTCGATGTACGCGGCCGCCGGGATCGGACCCGGCGACGAGGTCATCGTCCCGGCCCTGACCTTTCACGCCACCGCCACCCCGCTCTTCCACCTCGGAGCGCACCCGGTTCTCGCCGACGTCGACGACCGCGGCCGACTCGACCTCGACGATGCCGCCCGGCGCGTCACCGCCCGGACGAAGGCCGTCGTCGCGGTGCATCTGTGGGGCCTGCCGGAGGACATGGACGCGCTGGTGTCCTTCACAGAGGCGCATGGACTGATGCTGCTGGAGGACGGCTCCCACGCCCACGGCGCCACCTGGAAACAGCAGCGGATCGGCACGTTCGGCACCGCGTCCGCGTTCAGCCTCAACGGCCCCAAGCCGCTCTCGGCCGGCGAGGGCGGCTTCGTCGCCACCGACGACACCGAGCTGTACTACCGGGTGCTGCTCCACGGCCAGTACAACAAGCGGTGCCGCCGCGAGATCCCCGCCGACCACCCGCTCGCCCGTTTCGCGGTCACCGGCATGGGCCTCAAACTGCGCATCCACCCCCTGGCCGCCGCGCTCGCCCGCACCCAACTCACGCGCCTCGACGGTCACCTCGCCGTGCGCCGGGAGATCGCGGCCCGGATGGGCGCCGCCCTGGAGGGCCTGCCGGGCATCCGGGTGCCGCACGTACCGGTCCACGCCCGGCCGTCCTGGTACGCGCTGCCGCTGCGGTACGAGCCGGGTGAACTCGGCGGGCTGTCGCTCCGGCGCTTCCTCGACGCCGTCCACGCGGAAGGCGCCACCGTCGCCGACCGGCCGGGCTCGACCCGACCCCTGGGCACTCATCCGCTGTTCCAGGCCCCCGGGGCCCTGCTGCCTGGCTACGCTGGCCGCCAGAGCCCTGCCGCCGGTAACTTCCCGACGGCCGAGCACGTGTACGCCACCACCTTCAAGCTGCCGGTCTGGCACCGCGAGGAGGACGTTCCCCTCGCCGACGCCTACACCGCGGCCGTCGCCAAAGTCGCCTCTCATGCGGAGGACCTGCTGTGAGCCCGTCTCCCCCCGACTCCGGTCTGCTCGACGACCTTGTCCGCGCCGCCGAACGCGACGGCATCGCCAAGACCGTCGTCGGCGCCGTCATCGCCGACGCCGACGGCAAGGTCCTGCTGCTGCACCGACCGACGGGCGACTACCTCGGCGGCCTGTGGGAGCTGCCCTCCGGCGGCGTCGACGACGGCGAAACCCTCGTCGAGGCCCTGCGGCGGGAAGTCGCCGAGGAGACCGGACTGACGATCACGGCCGTCGGCGGCTACCTCGGCCACTTCGACTACCGCTCCGGCAGTGGGCGCGCCACCCGTCAGTTCAACTTCACCGCCACCGTCTCGGGGGAGACGGTCATTCTCACCGAACACGACGCGCACTTGTGGGCCGACCGCGCTCGGCAGAGTCAGGTCTCCGGTGCCGTCCGGACTGTTCTCCGCGCCTGGCGCGAACAGGCGGTCTGACCGGCTTCCACGCCCGACGGGCCCCGACCGCCCTCTCTCGGAGGGGCGGTCGGGGCCCGCGGCTGCGGGGGGTGTCCGCTGAGAGGTGGCTCCGCGACGTGACGTGGACCGGGCGCTGGTGTCGGGCAAGGGGCGCCGCTACGCTGGGAGTTGCTTGACCGGCGGGTGAGTGGGGCACTGGCGACGTGTCCGATGGGGGACAGTGCTCCGGCCGTGGCCGGAAATGAGTACACGTGAGTCTCTGATCGTCGCGGAGTCTCGGCGGACCATCGTGAGGGGTGGTCGGGCCGAGGCTTGCCTGCCGACGGGTCGACCGCCTTCCGGAGAAGGGGATCGACCGTGAGACCGACTTTTCCCGTTCAGGTGCTTCTCGTGCTGCTGGCGTTCGCCACCTCGTTGCTGGTCGCCGTGGTGGCCGGTGGGCTGTCGTACGTGACGGGGGTGCGGGCCGCCGGGGCCGTGCTGTGCGGTGGGGGTGCGTTCCTGGGGTGGATGACGCTGTGCGTCACCGTGTTGAGCGCGCTCGGTCTGCTCGGGGGTGAGAGGACGGGCCGGGGCGACTGAGGCCGGGCCGGGGTCCCTGTGGTGGTCAGTCGAGGAGCCGGGCGAGGTCCGCCGGGGTGTCGATGTCGTGGGGGGCGGCGACGTCCTCGCAGGGGACGGTGGTGACGGCGGACGCGTGCGCGCGCAGGTACGCGCGTGCGCCGCGGTCGCCCGTGGCCGACGCGGCGATCCCCGCCCAGTGGGCGCGGGCGAACAGGACCGGGTGGCCGCGCCGGCCCGCGTACGACGCGGTCACCAGGCCGGCCCCCGCGCGGTGGGCCGCCAGCACCCGGGCCACCGCCGCCGCGCCGATCCCCGGCTGGTCCACCAGCAGCACCAGGGCCGCCGAGGCGCCGGTGCCGGCCAGCGACGCCAGTCCGGCGCGGAGGGAGGAGCCCATGCCCGTCGCCCAGTCCGGGTTCCCGACCACCGTGCACGCCGTGCCCGCGAGCCGTCGCCGGACCTCGGCCGCCGCGGCGCCCGCCACCACGTGGACCGGTCCGCAGCCGCCCGCCGCGAGCTCCGCGACCGCGCGTTCGGCCAGGGTGCGGCCCTGGTGTTCGAGAAGCGCCTTGGGCCGGCCGCCCAGTCGCCGCCCGCCGCCCGCCGCCAGCAGCAGTCCGGCGACGGGTGCGGCGGCCTCTTCTCTCTCATCCCTCTCATCCCTCGTCAGCGTCATGCCCCTTGCATAGCGCAAGGGCGGCCACCCGCGCCCCCGTACGGGAGTTCGCCACTCGCTCGGGAAGACGCGGCCTGAATTTCGCTTTCCGTGTGGCGCGGCCCGTGGGAAGTGGCGTTAACTGATCGCGCGTGGGCGTGGGCAGGGGGAGACTCGTGGCGGAAGGCGCCGTGGTGGTGGAACAGGGGCCGACGGGCCGTCCCGGCGAGCGGGATCCGCAGCGGGACCCGAAGGTGGACGAGCTGAGCGCCGCGGTCTCCCGGCTCCGCCGGGCACTGGCCGCGCACCCCGCCCGGTTACCCGACCGGGACGCCGCCGAGGACGAGCTCGCGGCCCTCGACGCGATGGCCCGCGCGGGCGACCCGGAGGTCTCCCGGCTGCGCAGCTCGCTGCTGCTCGTCGCGGGCGCGGTCGGCTCGGTGAGCGCGCTGGCGCCCGCCCTGGGCGAGGTCCGCGCGGCGGTCGACCGCTTCGCGGGGTAGGAAGCCCTGGTCCCGGTCTCAGATCCCGGTCCCGGCCCCGGAGCCCTGGTCCCGGCCTCGGAGCACGTCCCGGCGCCAGGGGACGCACCCTCGCTTCGCCGATTCCCGAGGGCAGGCCCCCAGGCCCGTTCGACCGCGGCTCCGCCGCTCGTCCTCCCCGCCGGACCGGCTACGGGGGCGCTCCCCCCGAGGGAGGGATCCGGGCGCCGCCCGCCGCGGGCGCCCCGCCCGTCAGGCCGGTGTCGTGTTGGCGAGCGTCGCGGCCAGCTCCGCTGCGACCTGCTTCAGCAGCGGGACGATGCGCTCCGTCGCCTCTTCCGTGACGCGGCCCGCCGGGCCCGAGATGGAGATGGCCGCCGCCGTGGGGGAGTCGGGCACCGGGACCGCCAGGCAGCGGACGCCGATCTCCTGTTCGTTGTCGTCGACCGCGTAGCCGGAGTCGCGGACGCGGGCCAGCGCGTCGACGAAGACGTCCGGCGAGGTGATGGTCTTCTCGGTGGCGGCGGGCATGCCCGTCCGGCCGAGGATCGCGCGGACCTCGTCGTCCGGTGCCTGGGCGAGCAGGGCCTTGCCGACGCCGGTGGTGTGCGGCAGGACGCGCCGGCCGACCTCGGTGAACATCCGGACCGAGTGGCGGGAGGGCACCTGGGCGACGTAGACGACCTCGTCGCCGTCGAGCAGGGCCATGTTCGCGGTCTCGCCGGTCTCGTCCACCAGACGCGTCAGGTGCGGCCGGGCCCAGGTGCCCAGCAGGCGGGCGGAGGACTCGCCGAGGCGGATCAGGCGCGGGCCGAGCGCGTAGCGCCGGTTGGGCTGCTGGCGGACGTAGCCGGTGGCGACGAGGGTGCGCATCAGGCGGTGGATGGTGGGCAGCGGCAGGCCGCTGGCCGTGGCCAGTTCGCTCAGCCCGACCTCGCCGCCTGCGTCGGCCATGCGCTCCAGGAGGACGAAGGCGCGCTCGAGGGACTGCACGCCCCCGGTGGCTGACGGGGTTCTGGGCTCGGACGAGGGCACTGGTCGCGGTCCTTCCGGGGTGGGGTGGGAGCAGCCTACCGGGCCGTGGCCGGTGGCTCACCCACGGTTCTGGCGCGTGGAAGCGATCTCCCGCTTCGCGGAAAGCTCCATGTGGGGAGGGTGGCGATGCGGGAGGGGTTGACGGGGTCCCGACAGAAATGGAGACTGCGGGCCAGTGCGGTTCAACAGAACGTTGAAATCCGCCTGTTGACCCTCGGGGGGCGTCGTGTCCGACCGGCAGCTCGTCCTGCGTTCCCGGCGGGTGGTGACGCCCGAGGGCACCCGCCCCGCCTCCGTCGTCGTCGAGGGCGGCCGCATCACCGCCGTCACCGGCCACACCGCCCCGCCCGGGCCCGGCGCCCGGGTCGAGGACCTGGGCGACGACGTCCTCCTCCCCGGGCTCGTCGACACCCACGTGCACGTCAACGATCCCGGCCGCACCGAGTGGGAGGGCTTCGCCACCGCCACCCGCGCCGCGGCGGCCGGCGGCGTCACCACCCTCGTCGACATGCCGCTCAACAGCGTCCCGCCCACCACCACCGTCGCGCACCTGCGCGTCAAACGGGACACCGCCCGCCCTGCCGTCCACGTCGACGTCGGCTTCTGGGGCGGGGCGGTGCCGGACAACCGGGCCGACCTGCGCCCCCTGCACGACGCCGGCGTCCTCGGCTTCAAGGCGTTCCTCTCGCCCTCCGGCGTGGACGAGTTCCCGCCGCTGGACGCCGCCGCCCTGGAGGCGGCCGCCGCCGAGCTCGCCGCCTTCGACGGGCTGCTGATCGTGCACGCCGAGGACCCGGAGCGACTGGACGGCGCGCCCGCCCCCGACGGCCCGCGCTACGCCGGCTTCCTCGCCTCCCGGCCGCGCGACGCCGAGAACGCGGCGGTCGAACAGCTCGTCGGCGTCGCCCGGCGGCACGGCACCCGGGTGCACGTCCTCCACCTGTCCTCCGCCGACGCGCTCGGCACGCTCGCCGCCGCCCGGGCGGCGGGCGTCCGGATCAGCGCCGAGAGCTGCCCGCACTTCCTCACCCTCACCGCCGAGGAAGTCCCGGACGGCGCGACCGAGTTCAAGTGCTGTCCGCCCATCCGGGAGGCCGCCAACCGGGACGCGCTGTGGGCCGGGCTGGCCGCCGGGACGATCCAGTGCGTGGTCTCCGACCACTCGCCGTGCACCGCCGACCTGAAGGTCCCCGACTTCGGCCGCGCCTGGGGCGGCATCGCCTCCCTCCAGCTCGGCCTGCCCGCCGTCTGGACCGAGGCCCGCCGGCGCGGCCACACCCTGGACGACGTGGCCCGCTGGATGGCCACCGCGCCCGCCGCCCTCGCCGGGCTCGCCGCCAAGGGCGCCATCGAGCCCGGCCGCGACGCGGACTTCGCGGTGCTCGCCCCCGACGAGACGTTCACCGTCGACCCGGCCGCCCTGCAGCACCGCAACCCGGTGACCGCCTACGCGGGCCGCACGCTGACCGGCGTCGTCCGGTCCACCTGGCTGCGCGGGCGGCGGATCCACCACCTCGGTGCCCTCACCGCACCCACCGGCCGACTCCTGGAGCGCGCATGAGCATCACCAGCGGCATACCCGCCGCCCTCACCGCCCCCGGCACCGCTCTCACCTCGTTCACCGGTCCCGCGCGGCCCTACCGGGGCGGCGACCCCTACGCCGACCACCGCGCCGCCGCCGACCTCCCGTTCGACCACCTCCCCGACCTCGCCGACCGGCGGCTCGGCGGCGCCGTGATCGCCGCCGGGGACGAGTTCTTCGCCCAGCGCGAGAACCTCCTCGTCCCCGGCCCGGCCCGCTTCGACCCCGAGCACTTCGGACACAAGGGCAAGGTCATGGACGGCTGGGAGACCCGCCGCCGGCGCGGCCCGTCCGCCGACCACCCGTACCCCGGCGACGACGAGCACGACTGGGCGCTCGTCCGGCTCGGTGTGCCCGGCGTCGTCCGCGGCCTCGTCGTCGACACCGCCCACTTCCGCGGCAACCACCCGCAGGCCGTGAGCGTCGAGGCGACCGCCCTGCCCGGGACGCCGTCCCCGGAGGAGCTGACGGCGGACGACGTGCGGTGGACCGTCCTCGTCCCCCGCACCCCGGTCGGCGGCCACGCGGCCAACGCCTTCGCCGTCGACCACCCGCGCCGCTGGACCCACCTGCGCCTCCGGCAGTACCCGGACGGCGGCATCGCCCGGTTCCGCGTCCACGGCGAACCCGTGCCGGACCCGGCCTGGCTCACCGTGCTGGGGACCGTGGACGTGGCCGCGCTGGAGAACGGCGGCCTGGCCGAGGACGCCTCCGACCGCTTCTTCTCCTCGCCGTCCGGCCCCATCATGCCGGGCCGCTCCCGGCGCATGGACGACGGCTGGGAGACCCGCCGCCGGCGCGACCGGGGCCACGACTGGGTGCGCTACCGGCTGGCCGGACAGTCGCTGCTGCGCGCCGTCGAGATCGACACCGGCTGTTACCAGGGCAACGCGGCGGGCTGGGCGGCGCTCTCCGCGCGCGACGCGGCGGGGGACGGCGACTGGACCGAGATCCTGCCCCTCACCCGCCTCCGGCCCGACTCCGTCCACCGCTTCCCGCTGCCGGACCGCCCGGTCGCCACCCACCTGCGGCTCGACATCCATCCGGACGGGGGGATCGCCCGGCTGCGGGTGCACGGCGTGCTGACGGAGGAGGGGGTGCGGGGGCTGGAGAAGCGTTGGGGCGGCTGAGGCGCCGCGGCGGGTGCGCGGCCCTCGGACGGGGCGGGTGACGCCGGCGGTGGCGTGACGCGGGGGACTGGGTGGCGCGGCGGACTGGGTGGCGCGGGGGAGCGGGTGCGCGGGGGAGTGGGTGGCGCGGCGGACTGGGTGGCGCGGGGGAGCGGGTGCGCGGGGGAGTGGGTGGCGCGGCACAGTGGGTGACGAGGCGTCACATCTCCACGAGCGCGTTCCAGAACATCGTCTCGTAGCTCTGCAGGAGCCGTCCGTAGCGGTGCGCCAGCCGTTCCGTGAGGAGCCCGTCGGCCAGCCCGGCCGCCACCGCCGCCAGGGCCCGCTCGGCCGCCTCCGGCGCCGGCCGGGCGAAGTGGTCGAAGAAGCCGCAGGCCGCGTCGTCGAACCCGTAGTGCGCGCGCAGCGCCCGCCCCAGCGTGGCGCAGTAGCCGCCCCACGTCGCGAAGTTGACGGTCAGGGCCACCACCACGTCCACCGGCTCCGCCTGGAGGGCCAGCCAGGACGTGTACGCGGGGTACGCCTGGCAACCCGGCGTCGGCTCGTACTCCCGTACCGTCCGCTCGTCCAGCCCGCAGGCCGCGGCCAGGGGCGTCAGCAGCTCCAGCGCGGTGGTCTCGTCACGCGCCAGCGGCGCGAAGAACGCCGCCACGGCGGGGCGGCCCGCCGACCGTTCCGCCAGGTGCCGGAAGGCGGCCCGGTCGGCGGCGATGACGTGGTGCTGCTCCAGCGCGAACGCGGCGATCACCGAGCGCGGTGCCGAACCGTCGGCGATCCGGGGGACGAGCCGGTTGGCGCCCGTGTGCGGGGCCGGCTCGCGCACCGCGTCCGCCAGGACGTCCTGAGCCGTGCGCGCCATCGGCGTTCCGCCTTCCTGGGGTGGGTCCAAGTGCGGGGACGGGCCGTCAGGATAGCGGCCGGCCCGCGTTCGGGGCCGTCACCCGCCCGGGGGAAGCGGTCACGTGCCGCGGGGCGCCGGCGGGGTCCGGGCGGTCACTCGCCCAGGGGTGGAAGCGGTCACTTGCCCAGGTAGAAGAGGAGGAAGAAGAAGGCGGAGATGAAGTGGACGGCGACCAGGTAGATGAAGACCCGTACCGCCATGCCCATGGGCGCGCGGTCCTCCACCTGGGCCTCCTCCCGCGCGGGGGCAGGGGTCGTGGCGGCGGCGGGGGCGGTGTCCTCCGGGCGCGGGGCGGCGCCGTCCGGGACGGTGGCCGGGGTGCCGCCCGGGGCGGTGGCCGTCCCGGCGTCGTCCGCGGCAGGCCGCACCGTCCGACGGTGCGCGGTGTCACTCATGGTGTCCCCTCCGGTTGGGTCCGGCGTCGCCGAGGCACAGCCCGGCCACGCCGCTCTGCATCAGCGTGTGCATGAACAGCAGGTCCACCCCGCCGGGCGTGGCGGACGCGATGCGGTGCGGGGTGAGCGAGTCGAAGTGGGCGGCGTCGCCCGGGCCGAGCAGGTGCGTCGTCCCGCCGAGCGACAGCCGGAGCCGGCCCGCGGTGACGTAGAGCCACTCCTCGCCCGGGTGCACGCGTACCAGGTCCTCCTGGCCGGCCGCGTCGTGCCCGTGCGGCACGTGCAGCCGCAAGGCCTGCATGGCCCGGCCGGAACCGCCGGCGCGCCAGTACGTCCAGCCGCCGGCCCGCTGGGCCTCCATCCGGTCCGCCCGCACGATCGGGTCCGCCGACTGGGGCACTTCGCCCAGGAGGTCGGATACCGTCGTCCCGTAGGTGCGCGCGAGCGCCAGCAGCATGGGGAGGGACGGCGTCCGGCGGCCGGTCTCCAGGCGGGACAGGTGGGCGGGCGACAGTCCGGCCCGCGCCGCGGCCGCCTCCAGCGTCAGCGCGCTGCGAGTGCGCAGTGCGCGCAACTGCGGGGCGACGGCGGGCAGATCCTCGGTCGGGGGGTCTTCCGTGCCGGTGCGTGGGCTCATGTACCCGGTATAGCCCCGCCGTGCCTCAAAGGCAAAAGTTCTTGCCTCTCAGGCAAAGCGGTCCGTGCGGGGAGTGGGTGAACGATGGGGGAACATCGTGTGTTTGTCGTTGACATGTCATGCGCTACGCGCGTCATCCTGGGCACATGAACATCCCCCACCGTTTCGCGCGCTTCGGCGTCCCGGCCGCAGTGGCCTCTTTCCTCCTCCTCGGCGCCCCCACCGCCGCGCTGGCCGGACCTGTCTCGGCCGGCACGTCCGTCTCCTCCGCCTCCTCGGTCACGGCGGGTTCGCTCGCCGCGCAGGGTGTCGGCCGCGTCTGTCAGTCCGCGCTGCCGTCGCAGGCCCACGACACGCTGGACCTGATCGAGCAGGGCGGCCCGTTCCCGTACCCCAAGGACGGCACGGTCTTCTCCAACCGTGAGGGCGTGCTGCCCAAGCAGGGCAGCGGCTACTACCACGAGTACACGGTGATCACGCCGGGCTCGCCCGACCGCGGTGCGCGGCGGATCGTCGCCGGCAAGTCCGACCACGAGGACTACTACAGCGGCGACCACTACCGGTCGTTCGCCCGGGTGGACTTCGGCTGCTGACCGTTCCTCCTTCGTCTTCCCTCTCTCTCCTCGCGTTTCTCTCGTCGTGCCGGCCGGGCGTCCGTCGCCCGGCCGGTTCCGCGTCTCTGCCGGAGCGGGACGTTCCGTAGGCGGTGCGGCAGGCCGGGCAAACCTGACGGAGCGTCAGCCGCCGCGCGCAACAGAGCAGGTGTCGTCACCCCCGGCCGCACTCCCGCACGCTCCCGGGGGCCGTTTCGCGCGTCCGGGGGACCGCGAGACGGGGTCGGATGTCAGTCCCTGCCGTTACCGTTCTCCTCGATCCGCGAACGACCCGCGAACGACCCGCGAACGCGTCGCGAACGATCCGCGCGCGAGGAGAAGGGCGGCGAACTGTCGTGTACCGCTACCGCTGGGAGATCACCCGGGCAGCGCTGGGGCAACGCGTCCTCGCCGTGGTGCGCGGTGACAGCTACGACGAGGCGACGCTGACGTCCGGCACGCTTCTCTCGGCCGGCCTCACCAGCCTGGAGATATCGCTCGCCACCCCCTTCGCCCTCGACGCCGTCGCCACCCTGGTCCGCGAGGTCGGCGACGAGGCGCTGATCGGCGCCGGCGCGGTCCTGGACGCGGCCTCCGCCCGGATGGCCGTCGAGGCCGGCGCCCGGTTCCTGGCCACGCCGGCCCTCGATCCCGAGGTGCTGCGCACCGGCCACCGTTACGGCGTCCCGGTGCTCGCCGGTGTCTCGACCCCCGCCGAGATCGTCCGCGCTCTCGAACTGGGCGCCGACGCCCTGAAACTGTTCCCCGCCGCCTGCCACCGCCCCGAGCGCGTCCGCGAGATCCGCTCTGAGCTGCCGCAGGCCGCCCTGGTCCCCAGCGGCGGCGTCGACATCGGCACCGCCCCCGAGTGGATCGCCGCCGGAGCCGTCGCCTGCGGCATCGGCAACGCCCTGGCGGAGGGGGACCGCGACGCGGTGGCCAAGCGGGTGGAAGACCTGCTCGCCCGGCTCGCGGAGGCGGCCGGCGACGGACGCGCCGTGGCGTAGCGGACGAGGCGGGGGCGCCGCGCCGCGCCCGGCGCGGGGCCGCCGGCCGGACGCAGGAGAGGGGCGGCCCCGCGCGAAAGGGCCGGCCGTGCGGGCGCGTGCGGGTGCGGGTGCGGATGCCGGACGGTCCCAGTCCGGGTGCGGGGCCCGCCGGCGGGGCCGGGGCCGGTGGGGTACGGCTGGGTCGTGGGGTACGGCTTGCCGGTGGGGTGCGTCCGTGCGGTGCCTTCTCGTCGGCGGACCGCGGGTTTCCGCGTCACCCGGGCGGCCACGGCAGAGGTGCGCGCCGGGCCCGCCGGCCGCCTGTCGATACCGCTCAGGTGGCCAGCCGGGTGCCGAACCCCACCAGCAGCGCCGCGGAGGCGGCCAGCAGGAGCAGGCCCGAGCCGGCGAGCAGCAGGCGGTAGGCGCGGGTGGTCATCCGGTCGCGGGTGCGGGCCACGAGCAGGGCGAGGAGCGCCTTGCTGCCCACGAGCAGTCCGTAGAAGGCGATCAGGAAGCCGACGGCGCCGCCGGGCCGCTCCCGCCAGGCGTCGACGAGGAGAGGCGACCCCGTCGTCATCCAGAAGATCCACGGGTGCGGGCTGAGGAGGTTGACCGCCACGCCCTGCCGGACGGTCCGCCGGTCGGCGGCGGCCCGGGGAGCGGCGTTCGGGGCGGGGGAGGCCTCGGGGCCGGGAGGGGCGGCCGGCCGGGGCAGCTCGGCCGTCCGGGCCTCCCGCAGTGTGGCGCAGGCCGGCCAGAGGAGGAGGAGACCGCCGACGAGGCCGCCCGCCGCGACCGCGCGGTCGGGGAGCGCGGAGAGCACGGTCACCGAGAGCGCGATCACCGGCAGGTCGGTGAGCAGCGGTACGGCCGCCACCCGCAGCCCGACCCCGAGCCCACCGCGCAGGGTGCCCGACAGGACCAGGGCCAGCAGGGGGCCGGGGCTGACTCCCGCGCTCAGGCCGAGCGTCAGCCCGAGGGCCAGGACCTTCATCCGTGCTCCCTCCCGTGGAATCCGTGCCGCGCGTGGCGCGTGGGGCGGGGTGCCCCCGGCCCCTCCCCCGGAGGGGGCGCCCCCGCTCTCACCGTTTCTCACGGGGACACGCCCCCGCAACCCTCGAACGCGCCTGTGGGGCGTGTCCTCATGTCCGGACAAACGAACCTCCGGACAAGCAAACCTCCGGACAACCGAACCTCCGGACAAGCAAACCTCCGGACAACCGAACCTCCGGACTTCCGGACTTCCCGTCATCAGGTCCCCCCGCTACCCTCCAGCGAGTGGCGAAGCACCGACCCCTCCAGTTCTCCCTGGACCGCAGCAGTCCCGTCCCGCTCTACTACCAACTGGCCCAGCAGCTCGAAGCCGCCATCGAACAGGGTGGGCTCGCCCCCGGCAGCCTGCTGGGGAACGAGATCGAGCTGGCCGCGCGGCTGGGGCTGTCGCGGCCGACCGTCCGGCAGGCGATCCAGTCGCTCGTCGACAAGGGGTTGCTGGTGCGCCGCCGCGGGGTCGGCACGCAGGTCGTGCACAGCCAGGTCAGGCGCCCCCTGGAGCTCAGCAGCCTCTACGACGACCTGGAGGCCGCCGGGCAGCAGCCCGCCACCCTGCCGCTGAGCCGCACCGTGGTGCCCGCCGCTGGCCGGGTCGCCGCCGCGCTGGGGGTGCCCGAGGGGACGGACGTCGTGTACGTCGAGCGGCTGCGCCTGGCCCACGGGGAGCCCGTGGCGCACCTGCGCAACCACCTCCCCGCCGGCCTGCTCGACCTGGACGGGGACGTGCTGGCCGGGACGGGCCTGTACCGTCTGATGCGCTCCGCCGGCCTCACGCTGCACAGCGCCCGGCAGACCATCGGCGCCCGCGCCGCCACGGCCGAGGAGGCCGAGCGGCTCGCGGAGCCGGCCGGTGCGCCGCTGCTGACGATGGAGCGGACGACGTTCGACGACACGGGACGGGCCGTGGAGTTCGGCTCGCACCTCTACCGCGCCTCCCGCTACTCCTTCGATTTCCAGTTGCTCGCCCGGCCGTGAGACGTGCTCGCCCGGCCGTGAGACGGCCCGGTGGCGCCGCCGGAGATCGTCCGGTCGACAGAATGTTCTGACAAAGTATTGACGTGGTGTGGCGCACACCACTAGAACACCTGCACACCGCACCGGGCCGCCGGGGAAAGCCCCGCCGGACGACCGTGACGGATCGTGACGGATACTTGGGCGGTCGGGCCCGCGGGACCGGGGTCCGGCCGCACCGTGACAGACAGTGGAAGGGCAAGTCCTCGTGGCAAGGGTTCGGACAGGCGTACGTGCGGTGAGCGCCGTGCTGGCAGCGGTGCTCGGCGCCACCCTGGCGGGGTGCAGCAGTACGGGCGGCAAGCGCGCCGAGGAGCGGGCCGCCAAGGCCGCCCAGGGGCGCGCGGCGGTCGACACGCCCCGGTGGACCTTCGCGATGGTCACCCACTCGGGCGATGGCGACACCTTCTGGGACATCGTGCAGAGCGGTGCCAAGCAGGCGGCGGCGAAGGACAACATCAAGTTCCTCTACGCGCATGACGTGGAGGGGAACAAGCAGGCCCAGAGCGTCCAGGCCATGATCGACCAGAAGGTCGACGGCCTGATCGTCTCCCTCGCCAAGCCGGACGCCATGAAGGACGTCGTGGCCAAGGCGGTGAAGGCCGGCATCCCGGTGATCACGGTGAACTCGGGCTCGGACAAGTCCAAGGAGTTCGGCGCCCTCACCCACATCGGCCAGGACGAGGTCATCGCCGGCGAGGCCGTCGGCGAGCAGCTCAACCAGCGCGGGAAGAAGAAGGCCGTCTGCGTTCTGCACGAGCAGGGCAACGTCGGCCACGAGCAGCGCTGCGAGGGCGTGAAGAAGGCGTTCAAGGGCGAGGTGGTGAACCTCTACGTCGAGGGCACCAACATGCCCAACGTCCAGTCCTCCATCGAGGCCAAGCTCCAGTCCGACAAGGACGTGGACGCCGTCGTCACGCTCGGCGCCCCCTTCGCGCCGACCGCGAAGAAGGCCGCCGAGCAGGCCGGCAGCAAGGCCGAGGTGGACACCTTCGACCTCAACGCCAAGGTCGCCGACGCCCTCCAGGACGGCTCCCTCGGCTTCGCCGTCGACCAGGACCCGTACCTCCAGGGCTACCAGGCCGTCGACCTGCTCTGGCTGTACCGCTACAACCGCGACATGCTCGGCGGCGGCCGTCCGGTCCTGACCGGCCCGCAGATCGTCACCAAGGACGACGCCAAGGTCCTGGCCGAGTACACGAAGCGGGGGACGCGATGAGCAGCACCACCGCCCCCGCCCCCGAGGCCGCCCCGCGGGTCAGGAGCTGGCCGCGCCGGGTGCTCGGCCGGCCCGAGCTGGGTTCGGTCGTCGGCGCCGCCGCCGTCTTCCTCTTCTTCGCGATCGTCGCCGACTCGTTCATGACCGCGCCCGGCCTCTCCACGGTGCTGTACGCGTCGTCGACCATCGGCATCATGGCCGTCCCGGTGGCGCTGCTGATGATCGGCGGCGAGTTCGACCTGTCGGCCGGTGTGATGGTGACCAGCTCGGCGCTGGTCTCCTCGATGTTCAGCTACCAGATGACGGCCAACGTGTGGGTCGGCGTCGGCGTCTCGCTGCTCGTCACCCTGGCCATCGGCTTCTTCAACGGCTTCGTGCTGACCCGCACCAAACTGCCCAGCTTCATCATCACGCTCGGCACGTTCCTGATGCTCACGGGCCTCAACCTCGGCTTCACCAAGCTCATCAGCGGCACCGTCTCCACCAAGACCATCGGGGACATGGAGGGCTTCGACTCCGCCCGCGCCCTGTTCGCCTCCCACTTCACCCTCGGTGACGTGGACCTTCAGGTCACCGTCCTGTGGTGGATCGGCCTGGTCGCCGTGGCCACCTGGGTACTGCTGCGCACCCGCGCCGGCAACTGGGTCTTCGCGGTCGGCGGCGGCGTGGACGCGGCCCGCGCGGTCGGCGTCCCGGTCCGGCGCACCAAGATCGGCCTGTACATGGCGGTCGCGTTCTGCGCCTGGGTCTCCGGCCAGCACCTGCTGATGTCCTACGACGTGGTGCAGTCCGGCGAGGGCGTGGGCAACGAGCTGCTCTACATCATCGCGGCGGTCATCGGCGGCTGCCTGATGACGGGCGGCTACGGCTCGGCCATCGGGTCGGCGGTCGGCGCGTTCATCTTCGGCATGACCAGCAAGGGCATCGTGTACGCGCAGTGGAACCCGGACTGGTTCAAGTTCTTCCTGGGCGCGATGCTGCTGCTGGCGACGCTGCTCAACGCCTGGGTACGGAAGCGCGCGGAGGCCAGCAAATGAGCGCTCTGGTCAGACTGGCCGGCGTCGGCAAGGACTACGGGAACGTCCGGGCCCTGGACGACGTCTCGCTGGAGGTCCACGCGGGCGAGATCACCTGTGTGCTGGGTGACAACGGCGCCGGCAAGTCCACCCTCATCAAGATCATCGCGGGGCTGCACCGGCACGACGCCGGCACCTTCGAGATCGAGGGCGAGGAGGTCCGGCTGGGCTCCCCCCGGGAGGCCCTGGACCGGGGCATCGCCACGGTCTACCAGGACCTCGCCGTCGTCCCCCTGATGCCGGTGTGGCGGAACTTCTTCCTGGGCTCGGAGCCCACCAAGGGCCGGGGCCCGTTCCGGCGTCTCGACGTGGCCGCCATGCGCGAGACCACCCGCACCGAGCTGGCCCGCATGGGCATCGAGCTGCACGACGTCGACCAGCCCATCGGCACCCTCTCCGGCGGTCAGCGGCAGTGCGTGGCCATCGCCCGCGCCGTCCACTTCGGGGCGAAGATCCTGGTGCTGGACGAGCCGACGGCCGCGCTCGGCGTCAAGCAGTCGGGCGTCGTCCTGAAGTACGTGGCCGCCGCGCGCGACGCGGGCCTCGGTGTGGTGCTGATCACCCACAACCCGCACCACGCCTACCTGGTCGGCGACCGGTTCGTGCTGCTCAAGCGGGGTGCGATGGCCGGCAGCCACGCCAAGGCCGACATCGCCCTGGACGAGCTCACCCGGCAGATGGCGGGCGGCAGCGAGCTGGAACAGCTCAGCCACGAACTGGAACGGGCCCCCGCCCCCGACCTGGCGGCACACAAGACCGACGGCGCCCCCGGCGAGGACGCCTAGCCACCCCGCGGGGCCCGGCACCGGAAGCGGTGCGGGCCCCGTCGTCCGTCGTGCGCCCGTTGTGCGGCGGACACCGCCGGTGAGGCACAATCGGCGACGCGGGCAGCGTCCGCACCGACCGTATCCGCGAGGCCCCCGGCCTCCCGAGACCACCGCAGGGACGACGACCTCGTGCGAGCACGACCCCGAGCAGCCGCCGGAGCCCCCCGAGGCACGGAGGTGCCGCGATGAGCATCTACCGCGAGCGGGTCTACCGGGGCTCCGCACGAGCCACCGTCCTCCGCACCGCCGGATCGCGCGAACGGCGCTCCCACCTCACCGCGCCGCGGGTGCCCACGGTCGGCATCGACATCGGCGGCACCAAGGTCATGGCGGGCGTCGTGGACGCCGACGGCACGATCCTGGAGAAGCTGCGCACCGAGACGCCGGACAAGTCCAAGAGCCCCAAGGTCGTCGAGGACACCATCGTCGAGCTGGTCCTCGACCTCTCCGACCGGCACGACGTGCACGCCGTCGGCATCGGCGCGGCGGGCTGGGTGGACGCCGACCGCAACCGCGTCCTGTTCGCCCCGCACCTGTCCTGGCGCAACGAGCCGCTGCGCGACCGGCTGGCCGGCCGGCTGGCCGTCCCCGTCATGGTCGACAACGACGCCAACACCGCCGCCTGGGCCGAGTGGCGCTTCGGCGCCGGCCGGGGCGAGGACCACCTGGTGATGATCACCCTGGGGACCGGGATCGGCGGCGCCATCCTGGAGGACGGGCAGGTCAAGCGCGGCAAGTACGGGGTCGCGGGCGAGTTCGGGCACATGCAGGTCGTCCCCGGCGGCCACCGCTGCCCGTGCGGCAACCGCGGCTGCTGGGAGCAGTACAGCTCCGGCAACGCGCTCGTCCGCGAGGCCCGCGAGCTGGCCGCCGCCGAGTCCCCGGTGGCGTACGGGATCATCGACCGCGTCGGCGGGAACATCCCCGAGATCACCGGCCCGCTCATCACCGAGCTGGCCCGCAACGGCGACGCCATGTGCGTCGAGCTGCTCCAGGACATCGGCCAGTGGCTGGGCGTCGGCATCGCCAACCTCGCCGCCGCCCTCGACCCGTCCTGCTTCGTCATCGGCGGCGGCGTCAGCGCCGCCGACGACCTGCTGATCAACCCCGCCCGGGACGCCTTCCGCCGCCACCTCACCGGCCGCGGCTACCGCCCCGAGGCCCGCATCGTCCGCGCCCAGCTCGGCCCCGAGGCCGGCATGGTCGGCGCCGCCGACCTCGCCCGGCTGGTGGCCCGCCGCTTCCGGCGCGCCAACCGGCGCCGCGTCGAACGGTACGAGCGGTACGCCAAGGCCGGCCGCGGGTGATCACCATGGAGCACACGGACCGCGAGGGGACCGCGGAGACCCCCGGAGGCACCCCGGACGGCCCCCGCCCGCGCCGCTGGCTGAAGCCGCTGATCGTCTTCCTGCTCGTCGCCATCCCGGCCGGCTACCTCTACATCTCCGCCCTCCAGAGCCGCAACGGCAACGGTGACAAGCAGGAGGAGCACACCGTCACCGGCCTGGAGGAGGGCTGGCCCTCCCGGCTCCAGCGCCGGCTCTACGAGGTGACCGTGCCGGCGGACGCCGAGAACGTGGCCCACTACGAGACCAACTCCTGGAAGTCCAGCTCCCTCTTCCTCCAGTTCACCACCACCGGCGACAAGTTCGGCCAGTGGCTGAACGACCACGGCATGAACCCCTCCGAGCTGGAGGACGGCGACGTCACCATCGACGAGGAGGAGGCCGACACCGTCGGCTGGAAGTTCGACGACAAGCACCACTGGAAGGGCACGGTCCGCGAGGAGGACAAGCCCAAGCCCACCATCGAGGTCACGGCGAACTTCGACGACCCGCGGTACCCGCGGGTGTTCGTGGTGTCGACGACGAGTCCCTGACGGGACTTCGGGCCGCGGAGCCGGGCGGAAGTGGAACCGGAAACTTCGCCAACTGCCCGGCCCACCTGCGGAGTTGGCTATTCCGTGGGCTTGGTCCGTTTCTGTGCGCAGGGTGGCGAGTGACGCGGGCCACACTTGTGGATCGCTCGTTCAATCCTTCCCGCCGTACCGGCATGATGACGCCCGGGCGGTTGCCTACTCGCAGGTAAGCATGTCGGCTGCCTTTCACCACGTCGTTCTTCAGCGCCGGAGGGGAAGTTGTCGATCACCATCAAGAACGCCACCCATGGCGAGATCTCCGTCGGCACCGTGTTGACGTGGACGAAGCGGTACACCGACGAGGAAGTGCGCGAGTTCCACGCCCTGAGCGGCGCACCGGCCGGCCCGTTGCCCGAACACCTGCCCTACCTGCTGGCCGTCGCGCCGCTGACCAAGCTCGGCGGCGACCTCGACTACCTGTCCCGGCGGATGGACTGGACCTCCCACCGCCCGATCGCACGGAACGAGGAGATCACCGCCGAACTGGAGGTCACCCACCTGGAGCCGGCCGGAGCCGGAGTGGGGATGACCAAGATCGCGTTCGACGCCCGCATCCGATGCGGGGACGAACTGGTGATCAGCGGCCGCAGCAAGGGCCTCATCGTCGGCGCGTAGACAGAACGGAGGCAACGCCGTGACCATCACCCGCACCGCCACAGCCGTCTTCGGCCCCGAGGACATCGACGCCTGCGCCCGCCTCACCGGCGACCAGGGCGCACACCACATGGCCGGTCTCGGAGACCGCCGGATGACCCAGGGCATCCTCACCCTCACCGCCGTCCCCCTGCTCGCCGAGCCCGGGGCACACCTGCGGGAGGTCTCCCTCACCTTCCTCGCCCCGGTCCACGCGGGGGACACCGTCACCGCGACCGTCCACGCCACCGAGACCGAGCGCGAGGGCGTCGAACTCCCGCCGGACCGGGCCCTGTTCCGCTACGAGCTCAGCGTGGTCGGCGGCGACGGCAAGCCGGTCCTGACCGGCACCGGCCTCGCCGAACTGCCCCGCACGCCGGACGACGGGAACCGGGCGCCATGACCGCCCCCGATCCCGTCGGCCGATTAGAGCTGCTCAGCCCCGAGGTCTTCACCGACCCGTACCCCACCTACGCCCTGCTGCGCGACCACGCGCCGGTGCACTGGGACGACCGGCTCAACGGCTTCCTGCTGACCCGCTACACCGACGTCCACGCGGCGCTCCGCGACCACGAGACGTTCTCCTCCCGCCGGATCGGCCTGCTGGTCGCCCGCGGCGGGGCCACCCCCTCACCCGAGATGCGGCGCTTCGTCGACCTCGCCTCGCAGTGGATGTGGATGCTCGACCCACCCCGGCACACCCGCGTGCGCAAGCTGATGAACCAGGGCTTCAGCCCGCGCGACGTCCGGTTACTGGAGCCCCGGGTGGCGCGGATCGTCGAACGGCTGGTGGACGCCCTGGTGGAGAAGGAAGAGGTCGACCTGATCCCCGACCTCTGCTACCCGGTGCCGGCCGGCGTCCTGCTCGCCCTCTACGGCCTGCCCGAGGAGGACGGCGCGCTGCTCACCCAGTGGTGCGACACCCTCAAGGTCTTCCTCGGCGGCGCCCCGGACCTCGTGGCCACCCACGGCCCGGCCGCCGAGTCGCTGCGGCGGATGATGGACTACCTCGGCGCGGTGATCGCCGAACGCCGGCGGACGCCCGGGGACGACCTGATCTCCCGTCTGGCGCACGCCGAGGAGGACGGCGAGCGGCTCGGCGACGAGGAACTCTGCTCCAACCTGCTCCTCCTCCTGGTGGCCACCTACGAGACCACCATCGACATGCTCGGCAACGGGCTGCGCGGACTGCTCACCCAGCGCGACCAGTGGGAGCTGATCAAGGCGGAGCCGCGGCGCATCCCGGCCGCCGTGGACGAGATGCTGCGCTGGGACGGCCCGGTGCAGCTCACTCACCGCCTGGCCACCCGTGACGTCGCACTGCACGGCACCGTCATCCCCGAGGGCGCGCTCGTCTACCTGGTGCGGGGGTCGGCCAACCGCGACCCCGCGCACTTCGCCGACCCGGACCGGATCGACGTCACCCGCACCGAGACGGGTCACGTCGCGCTCGGCACCGGCGTCCACTACTGCATCGGCGGCGCCCTGGCCAAGGTCGAAGGGGCGTGTGTGCTCGACGAGTTGACCCGTCGGACCCCCGACCTCGCGCTCCGCCCGGACCGGCCCCACCGCTGGCGCGCGGACAACCTGCAGTTCCGGGGGATGTCCACGCTGCCCGCGACGACCGGAAGGACGTAGATCCGCCATGGAGCCCGCGACGGGGGTCGTGCTCCACCTCCACCTGGCAAACCTCACCGCCGTCCGCACGGCGGCACAGCGGCTGCCGCCCGCCCTGCCCGTGCCCGAACGCGCGGCGCTGGACGCCCGGTACGCGCCGGGCGGCAGGCGTCTCCAGGCGCACGCCTCCCGGCTGCTGCTCCGGGCCGTGCTGGCCCGGGCCACCGGACTGCCGGCGCACCGGGTGCCCGTCGTCACCGACGCCGACGGCCGTCCCGAACCGGTGGGCGGGACCTACGCCAACGTCAGCCACGACAGCGGTCTGCTCGCGCTGGTGACCGGGCCCGGCCCGTGCGGGATCGACGTCGAGGACACCCCGGAGGGCGCGCTGCGCGAGGTCGCCGGCCGCTTCTGCGGGGAGGCCGACCACGCGCTGCTCGCGGCGCCGGGCGGGGCCCGACGGCTCTGGGCGGCCAAGGAGAGCGCGGCCAAGGCCCTCGGCCGGGGGCTGCGTGCCGGGCTCCGCTCGATCCACTTCGCCGGCCATCCGGGCCGGCACTGGGCCGAGGTCGCCTGGCGCGGCCGGCCGGCCGGGCTGCGCACGCGCGCCCTGGACCTCGGCACCCGGCACCTCGCGGTCACCACCGCGACGGCACCCGCGGCCGTCCGCCTCACCTGGTGGACGCCCCGGCCCGCCGACGACCACTGGGACCTGCGCCCGGCGGCACCCGCCGGCCGGCACCCACACCGCACAGCGAACGACCGACGACACGCACACGAGACGGGGGCGGACGATGGACGGACCCACGCTGCACGCGGCGCTTGACGCGGTGACCGCCGAGCACGGGGAGGTGACCGTCGACTTCCCGGCCGAAGGCGTCGCGCTCACCCTCGCCGAAGTGGCGGCCCGATCCCGGCGGTTGGCGGCCCACCTGCGTGAACGGGGCATCGGCGAGGGCGACCGGGTGGGCGCGCTCTCCACCAACGAACCGGACTTCCTGCTACTCCTCTTCGCGCTCAGCCGGCTCGGCGCCTGCGTCTGCCCGCTGCCGGTGAACCGCCGCGAGGGCGGCACCGACAAGCTGCTGAGCGTGCTGGACGACGCCGGCATCAAGGACGTGGTGGTCTCCACCCGGCTGGCCTCGATGGTGCCGTTCGTCGAGCAGGCGCTGCCGGACCGCCGGGTGCTCGCGGCCGCCGCGTTCCCGGCCGGCGGCGACGACGAGGTGGACGGTGCCGAGGTGGCCGCCGAGCGCGAGGTCGTCCTCCAGTACACCTCGGGCAGTACCTCCCGCCCGAAGGGCGTCCGGCTCACCCACGCCCATGTGCTGGCCACGCTGCGGGCCATCCGGCACGGCATCCGGCTCACGCCCGCCGACCGCAACTCCAGTTGGCTGCCGCTCTTCCACGACATGGGGCTGTTCGGGACCCTCACCGGCATGCTCACCGGCGTACCGTGCACGATCTGGCGGCCCTCCGCCTTCGTCAAGGACCCGGCGGGCTGGCTGCGGCGGTTCGCCGACGGCGGCTACACCATCAGCCCCATGCCCAACTTCGCCTACGACTACCTGGTGGAGGCGGTGCCCGCCGAGGAGGCCGGGTCCTACGACCTGTCCCGCTGGCGGGTGGCCTTCAACGGCGCCGAACCCATCGCCGTGGACTCCCTGGAGACCTTCTTCCGGCACTTCGCCCCGGCCGGCTTCGACCCCCGGTCCATGCTGACCGTCTACGGCCTGGCGGAGGCGACCCTGGCGGTGACCTTCCCCCCGCTGGGCCGGGGCCCGCGCTTCGACTGGGTGGACCGGGAGGAGCTCGCCGAGCAGGGCACGGCACGGCCGGTCGACCGCACCGCGCCCGCCGCGCGCGGCCTGGTGAGCGTCGGCGCCCCGGTGCTGGGCATGGACGTCAGGATCGCCGGCCCGGACGGCACCGTCCTCGGCGAGCGGACGGCCGGCGAGGTGCAGTTGCGCGGCGCCTCCGTCACCCCGGGGTACGTCGACGGCACCGGCACGCTCGCCCAGCCGTTCAGCGCGGACAACTGGCTGCGCACCGGCGACCTCGGCTACCTCGCCGACGGCGAGCTGTTCATCACCGGGCGCGGCAAGGAGATGCTGATCCTGCGCGGTGTCAACCACTACCCGGACGACGTCGAGAGCGCCGTGCGCACCGACCCGGCCGTGCACCGGCGGCGCTGCGTGGCCTTCGTCCACCACGACTCCGGCCGGGAGTCCATGGTCCTGGTCGCCGAGACCGCTCTCCCCGAGGCGGAGCACGCCGGGGCGGCCGGCCGGCTGCGCGGCCTGGTCCGCTCCGCCCTCGGGCTGGAGGACCTGCGGGTCATCCTCGCCGCACCCGACTCCCTGCCCCGTACGACCAGCGGAAAGCTGCAACGACTCGCCGCCGCCCAGGAATTCGCGGACAGCCAGGACAGAGGGACCGACTGATGCACACCTACGAGGTTTTCACCCGGTATGAGCGCAACCACTGGAAACTGACCGACATCGACTTCTCGGCGGTCCGCAAGGACCTGGTCAAGCCCGAGTACGTGACGATCGCCAAAAGCGCCGTGATGGGCGAGTCCAATGTGATCGCCGCCGTGCACGGCTTCCTCAACGAGTTCGTCGACGACTACGACTTCTCGACCTTCGCGGTGGTCTGGGGCAACCAGGAGGTCCAGCACCACTACATGTTCAAGGCCTGGCTGGACGCCGTCGGCGAGAAGGTGGACGACGACGCGGTGGCGGCCATGCGGGCGCCCTACGACCCGGGCACCACGCCCTCCGCGACCCTGGCCACCAACATCATCTCCGAGCTGACCGTCAACCACATCTACCGCCGGGTGGCGCACGCGGTGGAGGAGCCGGTGCTCAACACCCTGCTGCTGAACGCCAGCCGCGACGAGGCCGGTCACGCCCGGGAGTTCATCCACTTCTGCAAGGAGCGGCTGGCCCGGCACCCCGAGGAGAAGGCATCGGTGCTGGAGACGCTGTACGTCTACACGGCGGACAAGCGGATCAAGCACCCGGTCGGCATCTTCAAGAGCAACCTGACCGAGCTGGCGGACCACGAGACCATCGACACCGCCTTCGACCTCTTCCTGGAGCAGGTGGCCGACGCCGACGAGCTGCTGGAACTCCAGGCCAAGATCCGCCGGGTGTTCGGGACCATCCTGGAGCTCGACCTGTCGAGCAACGGCAAGGTGCGCCGCGCGCTCGCCGAGGTGATCGCCGTATGACCGGGCCCGTCGCGGCGGGAACGGCCGGTACACCGGTGGAGCTGCCCTGGCGGGTGCTGCCGGACTACCAGTGCTTCGGCTGCTCGCCCGCCAACGACCGCGGCCTGCGGTTGCGCTTCACCCACACCGCGGACGGCGGCATCGACTGCGCCTTCACCCTGGACCGCACCTTCGAGTCCTACCCGGGTGTGGTGCACGGCGGGCTGTCCACCACGATCTGCGACGAGATCATGGGCAACCTGCTCGTGCTGCGGCTGGGCGTCTCGGTCTTCACCACCAGCCTGCGCACCCGCTACGTCGAGCCGCTGGCGGTCGGCGCGGACTACCGCTGCACCGCGAACACCGGGGCGGCGGCGGGCGACACGGGCCCGTACCAGGTCCACGCCGAGATCGCCGACGCCGACGGCCGGGCCGTCGTCTTCGCCACCGGCACCTACCAGCCGGTGACACCGGAGCAGGCCAAGACCCGGATGGCCATGTCCGACGACGAGGCCCGGCTGGTCGACCGGGCACTCGCCGAGCTGCGCACCACCTGACCATCCCCTGTGCGAGAGCCCCGTACGAGGGCCGTGAGAACGTGAACGAGGAGAGACAGACATGGCCGAGACCATGACCAAGGACGCCATCGTCACCACCGTGACCGAGCTGGTGGCCGCCGAGTTCGGCCGGCCCGCGGCCGAGCTGACCCCCGGGCTGGACCTCACCACGGTCGAGGGCGCCGACTCGGTGAAGGTGCTGCGGGCCGTCGCCCGGATCGAGCGGGCCTTCGACGTCGAGCTGGAGGACGACCAGGTCTTCGGCTTCAAGACGATCGAAGAGGTGGCCGGTGCGGTCGCCGCCCTGGTCGCCGAGCGGGGCTGACCGGTGACGACCACGGAGGCGAAGACCAACCAGCACTACGACCAGGATCCGCGGATCTTCGGGCTGTACCTCGACCGGACCCGCAAATACAGCGCCGGCATCTACCGCGAGGACGGGGACACCCTCGACCAGGCGCAGCAGAACAAGCTGCACTTCGTCGCGGACCGGCTCGCCATGGCGCCGGGCAAGCGGCTGCTGGACATCGGCTGCGGCTGGGGTTCGCTGGTCCTCTTCATGGCGGCCGAGTACGGCGCCACCACGGTCGGCGTCAGCCCGGCGCCCAACCAGCACGCGTACATCGCCGCAAAGGCGGCCGAGGCGGGCGTGGCCGACCGGGTGTCCACCCGGATCGGGCGGATCGAGGAACTGGAGCCGGAGCCGCGCTCGTTCGACGCGATCACCATGCTCGGGTCGATCGTCCACATGCCCGACCTCGACGCCGTCTACCGCAAGGCGTGGAACGCCCTCAAGCCGCGCGGCCGGATGTACGTCTCCGAGAGCTGCTACCGCAACGCCGCCAAGCGCGCCGCGTTCGCCGAGCGGGAGAACTCGGTCTTCGTCCGGGACGCCATCTTCGGCTGGGGTGACATGCGCCCGCTGTCCGAGCTGGTGTGCGGGGCGGAGAACGCCGGCTTCTCGGTCGTCGCCGTGGACGACCTGACGGAGAACTACCGCCGCACCATCGAGGACTGGCTGGCCAACATCGAACGCTCGGCGGACCGACTGGACGAGATCGAGTCCGGCCTCTCCGAGCGGTTGACCCGGTATCTGCGGACCGCCAACGCGGGGTGGGGCTTCACCACCAAGCACTACGCGCTGACCCTGCAGAAGTCCCGGTGACGGGGGCGCCATGACCGACGCCGGAACCCCCGCACCGTCCACCCTCCAGCCCGCCGACCGAGAGGCCGCCCAGGCCGCCGGCCCCCTGCTGCCCGCCTCAGACGTGGACGCGGCGGTCGGCGCCTTCCTGCGCACCTCCCCGCCGGCCAACCGCTGGGACGTCGACTTCAGCTTCGACTGGTCCCGGGCCGACGCCGGCCGGCTGACCGAGGGCGAGCGGTCCGCCGTGCAGTTCATCACCATCATCGAGGACCACCTGCCCGGTTACTTCGCCCTGTACGAACGGAACTTCCCGGTGGACGACAGCGTCGACCGGGAGACCTTCGTCCACAACCGGGAGCTCTACCATTTCACCGTGCGCTGGGCCCATGAGGAGGACACCCACGCGCGCGTCCTGTCCCGCTACCAGGTCGCCACGGGCCTGGCGGCCCGGGAGGAGCTGTGGGACACGCTGGCGGAGGAGGGGCGCAAGCACTTCGACCTGCCGTACGAGCAGGCCGTGCAGTTCTTCACCTATCCGCTGGTCCAGGAGAAGGCCACCCAGATCTACTACCAGCACCTGCGCCAAGTGGTCGGCGATCCGCTGCTCAAGGAGATCCTGGTCCGGCTCAGCAGGGACGAGGCCCGGCACTTCTCGTTCTTCGCCGACATGGTCCGGCTCTACCTCCAGCGCTACGGCGACGCCGTGGTGGACCCCATCCGCGAGGTGATCGCCGAGTTCCGGATGCCGCTCGCGGACACCATCCGCGGGTACTGGCGCTGGGCCCTCAAGATCGCCGACACCGCCCGCTACGACCACACCGAGGCGTACGACCACCTGGTGAAGGTGGTCAACCGCGCGGTGGACGCCAAGTCGGACAAGGTGGAGGAGCTCGTCTCCTTCGTCACGTCCTGCGGCGCCCTGCACGCCCGGCCCTGACCCCGCCCGCCACGAGCTCCGCGCCCCGACGAGGGCGCGGGGCCCGTCGCGTCCCGCCGTCGCCACGACCGCCCTACGCGCCTCGCCCCCGCTCCTGCGCGCCGGCGGGGTCGGTCGTCCGGGCCGGCTTCGGGCGGCCGGCAAGGAGCCGACGCGGCCATGTACTTCAGTGTCGGCGCCGGGCCCCCCGAGGCCGTGTGCCGACACGGGATCGGGCTGATCGCCACGGACTGGGACGCCGGCTTCCGAGCCGAGTACGGCTTCCTCGCGCCCCTGGCCGGCGGCCGGCAGATCCGGCGTGACGAGGGCCGGTCGATCCCCCTCCCACCCGTATCGGCGGAACCGGGCGAAGAGCGGCCGGGGAGCGGCCGGAGACGGGCCGGAGAGCGCGGGACGGGCCGGCGGCGGAGGGCCGGAGGCCGGCGCGAGGGCGCCGGGAGCGGGCGCGGGCCGGTCGCGATCCGGCCACTTCCCTCCGAAAATTTGGTCGAAAAATACGGCGATTCCTTCAGAGGTCTAGACCGCGAAGGTGGGAGATGCATGTCTTGTGCCGGGATTGCCTGGTGTCGGCACCCGATAAATCCCGGTCAAGCTGGCCCGCGTTTTTCCGATCTTGTCGCTTCCATGTCATTCGTACCGGACGGTTCGTCGGCCTTGTCCATTGTCGCGACGTCTTCATCCGGGGAACTGTCCTGATCGCTTCCCGTGGGGCGGTCAGGCAAGCGCCCGCTGCATAATCTCGGGTTCATGACGTCTAACCGATCTTCCGGCGACTATGCGCGGCCGCATCGTCGGCGCTCCCGCGGTTCGTTGATCGTCACGACGTGCGTCGGGCTGGCCGCGGTCGTGGGGATCGGCTACTGGGGCTACGACACGGTGCTCGCGGGCGGGGACGCGGACGATCCGCAGGTGGCGGACGCGACCAAGGCGCTGCAGGGCTTCCTGGACGCCTGGGAGGCCGGCGACGCGCGGCGGGCCGCCCAGCTCACCGACACCCCGGACGGCGCCGAATCGCTGATCAAGTCCGTCATGACCAATCTCAAGCCGTCCAAGACCGATATCGCGGCCGGTGACGGCGACCGCGCAGCGGAAGGGGAAGTGGTAATTCCCTTTACTGTGAAGATGGCCCTCCCCGGAGCCGGTGACTACTCCTGGCGCTCCCAGGCGAAAGTCGTCGGGGGCGACGAAAAATGGAAGATTAAATTCCAAACGGAGACGATTCATCCGGACATGGTCCCGGGACAGACGCTCGCCCTGAACTCCCGTGAAAGGGCCGCCATCCTGGACGCCGGTGGCCGGGAACTGCGGGCCACCTCCCTCGTCGGAGTCGTCGACACCGCGACCGGCAAGGGCACGTCGGGCCTCCAGGCCCGGTACGACGAACAGCTCACCGGCCGGTCGGGCGCCGCCAAGTCGGTCGTGATCGTCAACCGGGAGTCCGGCCGGGTGGTGAAGAACCTCACCGGGACCGAGGGGGGCGGCGGCAAGCCGGTGCGGACCACCATCGACCCCAAGGTCCAGGAGGCCGCCGCCAAGGCGCTCAGCGACGTCAAGAAGAACGCCGCCATCGTCGCCGTCGACCCCGGCAACGGCCACATCCTGGCCGCCGCCAACATGCCCGGGGGTATGAACCGCGCGCTGGAGGGCCGTTACCCGCCCGGCTCGACCTTCAAGGTCGTCACCGCCGCCGCCCTGCTGAAGCAGGGCATGAAACCGGACGACCGCGCGGACTGCCCCAAGTTCGCCCACGTCAACGGGCAACGCTTCGAGAACCAGGACCAGTTCACGCTGCCCCCGGGCTCCACCTTCCGGGACAACTTCGCCCACTCCTGCAACACCTTCTTCGTCAACTCCCGTGGCAGGCTCTCCCCGGAGAGCCTGCACGACAGCGCGGCGGCCTTCGGCATCGGCGGCCGGTGGGACGTCGGGACGACCACGTACGACGGCAGCGTGCCCGTCACCGGAAGCGACAACGAGAAGGCCGCCTCGACCATCGGACAGGCCCGGGTGCAGGCGTCCCCCCTCGTCATGGCATCGATCGCCGCCACGGTGAAGGAGGGCACCTTCAAGCAGCCCGTTCTCGTGCCCGACGCGGTCCGCCGCCGGCACGAGGCATCCGCCCGACTGGACCCTGGTGTCGTCGACGCTCTGCGTGGCATGATGCGCGCGACCGTCACGGACGGCGCCGGCCGGGCCCTGAAGGGCGTCCCCGGCGCCCCGCACGCCAAGACGGGCACCGCGGAGTTCGGCACCGAGACCCCACCGCGCACCCACGCGTGGATGATCGGTTACCAGTCGGACCGGAACCTGGCGTGGTCGGTCCTGCTGGAGGACGGCGGTTCCGGCGGCCGGGACGCCGGCCCCGTCGCGGCGAAGTTCCTCGGGAACCTGACGGGCTGACGCCCCGGATGCCTCCCGGGAAGAGCCGGCGTCGGCGCGGGGCCCCGGTCCCGCGGCGGTGCGGCTCTTCGAAGCGGTTCTTGTCGAAGCGGTTCTTGTCGAAGCGGTTCTTTCGAACGGTTCGGTGTTTCCTGCTCTCTATCCGGTTTTTGATCATCGATTGTGACAGGTGTGACGACCTTGGAGCAGTGTTCCGGGGAACGGCGTCCGTGGTGCGCACCCCCTCCTGTTCAGGGCACGACCTGTCCACGACGCGGGGGATTATCACGATGAGTACGTGGAATGGCGTGACGGTCCGGCTCCTCGGCACGGTGAGCTTCCTGAAGGACGGGGTGCCCGTCCCCCTCCAGGGCCAGCGGCAGCGGCGCTTCCTCGCCTGCCTGGCCCTGCGGAACGGGCAGGTGGTGTCCAAGGAGGCCATCAGCGAGGACTCTTGGGACGGCGAGCCGCCGCTCACCGTCTCGGGACAGCTCCAGACCTCCGCCTGGATGGTCCGCAAGGTCCTCACCCAGGCCGGGGTCCCCCGCGACGTGCTCGTGTCGCACGACCGCGGCTACGAACTGCGGATGGCCCACGAGGCCGTCGACCTGTTCGTCTTCCGGGAAGCCGTGAACAGCGCACGGGAGTCGTACCAGCGCGGCCGGTACGCCGACGCCGCCGCACGCCTCGACGCGGCGCTGGCCCTCTGGCGCGGGCCCGCCCTCGCCGATGTCACCTCCGGCCGCCTGCGGCTGAAGGCGGAGGCGCTGGAAGCCGAGCGGACCTCGGCGGTCGAGCTGCGCGCCCAGACGGACATCGGCCTCGGCCGCCACTCCGAGGCGATCAAACGGCTATCGGAACTGATCGATCGCGATCCCTTCCGTGAGGACCTGTACGTCAGCCTGATGAAGGTCTATTACGCGGAAGGCCGGCAGACCGACGCGATCCAGGTCTTCCACGAGGCGAAGAGAATCCTGCGCGAGCAGATCGGCGTCAATCCGGGCGCCCGCATGACGACGGTGATGCAGGCCATCCTGCGGCAGGACGAACGCATCCTGCGCGTCGGCTGATCCCCGCGCGTCGAACCGCCCCTGGCGCACCGGCTGAGGCGAACGCTCCCGCGCCTCGGCCGGACGGGCGGGGGAAACCGCCGTTCACCGGGCACGCCCGCTTCCGGCAAGCGCACGATCCACGCGACACGACTGCTGTTCCAGGCAAGGGATGGGTGTCCCGACGGCCGCCGTCACGGTGCTCCTGCTTCCTTCGGGGCACCGCGACCGTCCGGCGCTTCGTGGGCACCGCGACCGTCCCGGACGATATTACCGGCGGCGCCGCCGTGCTTTCGCATCGACCCGCCTTTCGGGGGACGGGTGACTCAAAACCGCCACCCCGTACGCCGGTTGTCATAGGTCCGCCACCGCTCGAAGCGGTGTGGAACGGCAAAGCGGAACGGCAAGGCGGCAGGCACGGTGGCGGGTCGGCGAGCGGTACTCAAAGGGGTCCTGGCGGCATCGGGTTCCGTGGCGGCGGGGACGGCGGTGTCGGTCGCACTGCCCCCGGAGTACGGGCGCGGCGGCCCGTACTCCGCCTCCGTCCGGCTCCGCCGGCTGGGAGATCGTCCTCGACGGCGGCCCTGGCCTGACCGGCTGTCCGGCCCCCCCCTTCGAGACAGGCCGGAGAGCGCCGTCCGGGAGGATGTGCCGCGTTCCCGAAGTGACTTACGAAAAAAGGGGTGTTCGGAATGGCCGTACTGCGACGGGCGGTGGCATGGGCCATGGCGGCGGTGGCGGGGGCGACGGTGCTCGGCACCGCCTCCACCGCCCAGGCCGGTGCCCAGGCGGAGGAGAAGTTCAGCTTCACGGCGGAGAAGTTCACCGCGGTCCGGTTCGGTATGGACAAGGCCGACCTGTTCCGGTTGCTCGGTGTGGGCCGGACCCGTCCCGGCTCGGCCGAGGGGTGGTGCGAGGACGACGGCAAGGCCGTCCTCTGCATGGCCAAGTCCGACGACTACGCGCCGTACGGCACGTTCTCGTACAACGCGGACGGCAAGGTCTGGCGGAAGCACCACGAGCTCCTCTTCAAGCCCAAGGCCCCCTCCATCAGGCTCGCCCAGTACAACAAGGCGCAGCGGGGCATGACCGAGGAGCAGCTCTGGTCGGTCGTTCCCCGGGACTCGTGCGTGCTCCAGGACGAGGAATACCCGAACTGGCCGTCCACGACCGGCCGGACGGTCATGTACTGGTGCACGTCCGGCACCCAGTTGTTCGCGCCGAACGCGCGCTTCTACCTCACCGACGGCAAGCTGAGGGACAAGTACCAGTCCGACCTGACCTGACGCTCCCCGCCTTTCCCCGCCGCGCGGCCCCGGAGAAGTCCGAGATCACCGGAAGAGCCCGACCGACGAGCACGGGCCGCCTACCGGCGTACGTGAGGGAAAGGGTGATGGGAATGTTCGCATTCCGCCGGAAGGCGGCCGTGTGGGCCGCGGCGGGGGTGGCGGCGGGAGTGGCGGTGCTCGGCACGGCCGCGGGCGCGCAGGCCGGACCCCCAGCGCGTGGTTCCACCTCACCGACGGCAAGGTGACCTACAAGCACCAGCGCGACCTCGTCTGACACCCGCACCCGCACCCGCACACGGCACGACGGCCACCGCGCCGGACCGGCGACCACCGGACCGGGGCGGTGGCCGTCGGCGTGTCCGGGCGCGGGGGAAGGGTGTGTCGCCGGGCCGAGAGGGCGTGGTCCCTCCGTGCGGGCCGCGAGGTGCGGCGCTCTCCCGCTCCCCGCCTCCTGCTCCCCGCCTCCCGCCTCCCGCGCGGCGTCGTGTGACGCGTCGCGGTTTACCGCTTCCCAGATACCCCCCAGGGGTATATGTTTGGTTCAACAGGAAGCGCCGGGCACGGTCCCGGCGCCTCTCGGACGACGTGCGCACCCCGCGCACCGACGAAGCGAAGGAAGCGGCCATGACCTCCCAGACGGACTCCGGCTCCTGCTGCACCCCCGCCGGCACCTGCGGCTCCGGTTCCCCTGCCGGTGTCCGGGGCGGCGTCACCACGGTCTACAAGGTGACCGGCATGACCTGCGCCCACTGCGAGGGCTCGATCTCGCGGGAGGTCTCCGCCCTGGCGGGCGTGGTCTCCGTCGAGGCCGTGGCCGCCACCGGCCTGGTGACCGTCACCTCCGCCGGCCCGCTGGACGACGAGGCCGTCCGCGCCGCCGTGGACGAGGCGGGCTACGAGCTCGCCGGCCGCGTCTGAGCCACCCCCCGAGAGGCCCAGGGGCGGCTCGGAATCCCCGAGGCACCCCGAGCCCCCGCGATACCCCCACCCCGTACACCGTTCCCGGTACCGCCGGATCGTGCCGCTCCCCTGATAGGGACGCCCGCAGCCCCGGCCCTCCTCCAGGAGACTCCGTATGACCAGCACCGCTCCCGAGAAGGCCCCGGCGCCCGCCGCGGCCGCCTCCGAAGTCGAACTCTCCATCGGCGGCATGACCTGCGCGTCCTGCGCGGCGCGCATCGAGAAGAAGCTCAACCGCATGGAAGGCGTCACGGCGACGGTCAACTTCGCCACCGAGAAGGCGAAGGTCTCCTACGGGCCGGGGACCGGGATAGCCGAGCTCATCGCCACCGTGGAGAAGACCGGTTACACCGCCCAGGAGCCGCCGAAGCCGAAGCCGGCGGCGGCCGGGACGGCCGGGGCCGCCGAGGCCGCCGAGACCGAGGCGAGTGACGGCGGGGAGACCGGCGCTCTGCGGCAGCGGCTGCTGGTCTCGCTCGTCCTCGCGGTACCGGTCGTGCTGATGGCCATGGTCCCGGCCCTGCAGTTCGACAACTGGCAGTGGCTGTCCCTGACCCTGGCCGCCCCGGTGGTGGTGTGGGGCGCCCTGCCCTTCCACAAGGCCGCCTGGACCAACGCCCGGCACGGGGCCGCGACGATGGACACGCTGGTGTCCATCGGCACGCTCGCCGCGCTCGGCTGGTCGCTGTGGGCCCTGTTCTTCGGCCACGCAGGCATGCCGGGCATGCGGCACGGCTTCGACTTCTCGGTCTCGCGGGCGGACGGCTCGTCCTCCATCTACCTGGAGGCCGCGGCGGGTGTCACCGCCTTCATCCTGGCCGGGCGCTACCTGGAGGCGAAGTCCAAGCGCAAGGCGGGCGCGGCCCTGCGGGCGCTGCTGGAGCTGGGCGCCAAGGACGTCGCGGTCCTGCGCGACGGCCGCGAGGTCCGCATCCCCGTGGGGGAGCTGGCGGCCGGTGACCGGTTCGTCGTACGCCCCGGCGAGAAGATCGCCACCGACGGCACGGTGGTCGAAGGCGGTTCGGCCGTCGACGCCTCGATGCTCACCGGCGAGTCCGTCCCCGTCGACGTCACCGTGGGCGACGCCGTCACCGGCGCCACCGTCAACGTCTCCGGCCGGCTGGTCGTCGAGGCCACCCGGGTCGGCTCGGACACCCAACTGTCCCGCATGGCCCGACTGGTCGAGGACGCCCAGAACGGCAAGGCCGCCGTCCAGCGCCTGGCCGACCGCATCTCCGGCATCTTCGTCCCCGTCGTCCTGCTGATCGCCCTCGGCACCCTGCTCACCTGGCTGTTCGCGACCGGCGACGCCACCGCCGCCTTCACCGCCGCCGTCGCCGTGCTGATCATCGCCTGCCCCTGCGCCCTGGGCCTCGCCACCCCCACCGCCCTCATGGTCGGCACCGGCCGCGGCGCCCAGCTCGGCATCCTGATCAAGGGCCCCGAGGTCCTGGAGTCCACGCGCCGGGTCGACACCGTCGTCCTGGACAAGACCGGCACGGTCACCACCGGCAAGATGGCGCTGCACGAGGTCGTCACCGCCCCCGGCGTCACCGAGCAGGACCTGCTGCGGCTGGCCGGCGCCCTGGAACACGCCTCCGAACACCCCATCGCCCGTGCCATCGCCGACGGCGCCGCCGCTCGCACCGGCGCCCTCCCCGTCCCCGAGAGCTTCGAGAACATCGCCGGCCTGGGCGTCCAGGGCGTCGTGGACGGACACGCCGTCCTCGTCGGCCGCGAGAAGCTCCTCGCGGAGTGGGTCATCGAACTGCCCGCCGAGCTCGCCGCCGCCAAGGCGACCGCCGAGGCGGAGGGCCGCACGGCCGTCGCCGTGGCCTGGGACGGCGAGGCCCGCGGCGTCCTGACGGTCGCCGACGCCGTCAAGGACACCAGTGCCCGCGCCATCACCGAACTCCGCCGCCTCGGCCTCACCCCCGTCCTGCTGACCGGCGACAACAAGGCCGTCGCCGAGGCCGTCGCCCGGGAGGTCGGCATCGACGAGGTCATCGCGGAAGTCCTGCCGCAGGACAAGGTCGACGTCGTCAAGCGACTGCAGTCCGAAGGCCGTTCGGTCGCCATGGTCGGCGACGGCGTGAACGACGCGGCCGCCCTGGCCACCGCGGACCTCGGCCTGGCCATGGGCACCGGCACGGACGCCGCCATCGAGGCCGGCGACCTCACCCTCGTCCGCGGCGACCTGCTGGTGGCCGCCGACGCGATCCGGCTCTCCCGCCGCACCCTCGGCACCATCAAGGGCAACCTCTTCTGGGCCTTCGGCTACAACATCGCCGCCCTGCCCCTCGCGGCGGCCGGCCTGCTCAACCCGATGATCGCCGGCGCGGCGATGGCCTTCTCCTCGGTCTTCGTGGTCACCAACAGCCTCCGGCTGAGGACCTTCTCGTAAGCCGTGAGCGGCGTGAGCCGTGAGCGGCGTAAGACGCGCGGAGCGACCCCGACGTACAGACGCCAGACGCTCCAGACCGGCCGGTGGCCGCATCCGAAGTTCCCCGGATGCGGCCACCGGCTTTTCGGCGTCGTGGTCCGGCCCCGGCCGGCCGGCGGCTGTCGCGTACGGCCGGGGCACCTGCCGTCGTCCGGGACCGCACGGGAGCCCGGGGCGGCAGCTACCCGTCCCGGAAGCGGCCGCGGTTCCCGGTCTCCCCGCGCTCGCCCGACGAGCCGGCGCAGGAGACGTGATGAGCCCTCCCCGGCGTGCCGCGACGGCGGACCACGGGCGAGCCGGTGGTTCGTCCCCGACGCCCCGCGCCACCGCCCAGCCCGAGCCGGTCGCACTTACCGAGCTTGTCGGGCCTGATCTGCCCGGCCGAGGGCGACAGACCTCCGTCAGCCGCCCGCACCACCCGGCCGGAGACCACTGCCGGGCAGACACCGGAGCCGGCGTGCCCAGGGTGATCCACTCTGTCGGTAGGCTGCGGAAGCTCCCTGAATGATCACGCAGTTGACCCCGTGTTCTCCCTGTGGAGGGTTCACCATGAAGGTTCTCGTGGCCGGCGGCGCCGGCTTCATCGGCAGCACCGTCGCCTCCGCCTGTCTCGACGCCGGTATCCGTCCCGTAATCCTCGACAGCCTGGTGACGGGACGGCGCGAGTTCACCGAGGGGCGGGACTTCTACGAGGGGGACATCGCGGACGGCCCGCTGGTGGACCGCGTCTTCAGGGAGCACCCGGACATCGAGGCCGTCGTCCACTGCGCCGCCCTGATCGTGGTGCCCGACTCGGTCGCCGACCCGGTCGGCTACTACCGGGCGAACGTCGTCAAGAGCCTCGACTTCGTCTCCCACCTCCTGCGCAACGGCTGCGAGCGGCTGATCTTCAGCTCCTCCGCCTCCATCTACCGCGCCAACGACGACCTGACCGTCGACGAGGACTCCGCCGTCGACCCGCGGAGCCCGTACGCCCGCACCAAGGCGGTGTGCGAGGCCATGTTCGCCGACATCGCCGCCACGCAACCCCTCCGCGTGCTCTCCCTGCGCTACTTCAACCCCGTCGGCGCCGACCCCAAGATGCGCACCGGGCTGCAGTTGCGACGCCCCAGCCACGCCCTGGGCAGGATGATCCTCGCCCAGGAGGAGGGCGTCCCGTTCCCCGTCACCGGCACCGGGTACCCCACCCGCGACGGGTCCGGCATCCGGGACTACATCCACGTCTGGGACCTGGCCGCCGCCCACCTGGCCGCCCTGGAGGCGTTCGACGACCTGCTGACCGGCGGCACGACCTCCCTGGCCGTCAACCTGGGCACGGGCACCGGGACGACCGTGCGCGAACTCCTCGACGCGTTCAACAGCGTGACCGACCGGCCGATCGCGTCCGTCGACGCCCCGGAACGCCCCGGCGACGTGGTGGGCGCCTACACCCGCAGCGACCGCGCCCGCCGGCTCCTCGGCTGGCAGGCGCGGTACCCGGTCGCCGAGGGCATCCGCCACTCGCTGCAGTGGGCGGCCCGGCGCGACGAGATCCTCGCACCGTAGACGGACGGCGCTCCGTCCGGCGTTCACGCACTCCGCAATCCGCACTCCGCACTCATGCACTCCGCGCTCCGGCACTGCCGGCGGCCGAAACCCGTACCGTCCCGGCCGTCACAGCCTTAGCGTCTGCGGTATGACGACTTCTGACGACACGACGTACGAAATCCGCATCGCCCGTCCCGAGGACACCGAGGCCATCGAGGGCCTCGACGGCTCCTTCACCACCGACACCATCTTCGAAGTCACCGTTTCCGAGGACGGGTTCGCGCTGCGCGAGGTGCCCGTGGACCCGCCGCTGACCAAGGTCTTCCCCGACGACGAACCCGACGACGAGAACGACGAGAACGGCGGGAACGACGAGAACGACCAGGACGGGACGGACGGCGAGGACGGTGACGCGTCCGGCAGCCGCACCTTCGTCGCCGTCGGCCCCGGCGGTGAGCCGGCGGGTTTCGTCGCCGTCTCCTACTCCTCGTGGAACCGCCGGCTCACCATCGAGGACATCGAGATCGGCCCCGGTCACCGCGGCCGGGGTCTCGGCCGCGCGCTGATGGGGCACGCCGTGGAGTTCGCCCGGGAGTGCGGTGCCGGGCACATCTGGCTGGAGGTCACGAACGTCAACGCCCCGGCGATCCATGCCTACCGGCGCATGGGGTTCGCCTTCTGCGGGCTGGACACCACCCTGTACGACGGCACCGCGTCCCACGGTGAGCAGGCGCTCTACATGAGCATGCCCTGCCCCTGAGCCGACAGCAGGCGGCCGACGGCGGGGTCCGAGCCGTCGGCCGGTGCGACCGTCACCGTCAGCAGCCAGGCCGCGTCCCCCGCGTCCCCCTCGGGGGCCGCGGCCGGCGCGTACCACTCCACCCGCGCGTCCAGCAGCCGGTCGCCGGCCGCCCGGCGGCCGGCGTACCAGCCCCGGAACGCCGCCGACCGCCACACCGTGAGGGGCACCGACCTCTCGCCGCCCGTGCGGCGGGAGCCCGGTCCGGCCAGGCGCAGGGCCGCGTCCGCCGCCCCGGCGAGCGTGTGCTCCACCGGCACCCCCAGGGCGCCGGCGAAGTGCAGCAAATACGCCATCCGTTCGGCCTCCGGCGGCGTGCCGAGCACCGCCCGGCCCGAGTCGCACCAGGCGCCCCACTTGATGTTGGAGACCAGCCCGGGCAGCCGGGTCATGTCCCGGGGGATCCAGAACAGGATGACGTCGGAACGGCGCATCGTCTCCTCCTCCCAGGCGATCTGGTCCGCGTACGCCGGGTAGGAGCCGCCGGCGGCCGGCTCGGGCAGGAACACCGCAAGCCGTCCCGCGCCGGTCCACGCCGCGCGCAGGGCGGCGACGGCCTCGGGGCGCCACGAGGGCTCCGCCGGGTCGGTGGGGGTCGGGCCGCACAGGTACACGGCCGCCGACCAGTCCTCCGGTAACTCCTGGCCGACGTACACGACATGGACGCCGGTCGCCCCGGAGGCGTCGGGGGGGCCGGCGGCCTCGGCGGTCCGGCGTTCGGCGGGGGTGGTGAGGGACTCAGCGGACACGGGGCGCTCCGGGATCGGTCGGGGAGAGGGGCGGGGAGAGGGTGGCGAGGAAGTCCAGCAGGACGGAGTTGAACGCTTCGGGCCGTTCCAGGAAGCCCAGGTGGCCGGTGTCCGGGAGCTGCTCGTAGCGCGCGCCGGGGATCGCCTCCGCCAGCTCGCGGCCCAGCGGGGCGGGTGCCAGCACGTCGTCGGCGAAGCCCACCACCAGCACGGGCGTGGTGATCCGGGCGTGGTCGGCCGGCCGGAGACGGGCCGGCGGCAGCGGGCGGTGGGCGGTGGAGGTGTCGGTGAACGCGGCCAGTTCGAACAAGTCGAGCCATTCCGCCGCCGCGCCCTCGTCGGCCAGGGTCCTGGGGGAGAGGTTCTGCGTCAGGCGCACGAACGCCTCGTACTCCGGAGGCAGTCGGGTGCCGGCGGCGGCGTACGCGGCCTCCGCCCGGGCCATCGCCTCGCCGACCGGGTCGGGCCGGCCCCGGGTCGCGGCCAGTACCGCGCCGGTCACCAGGTGCGGATCGGTCAGGAGCAGCTCCTGGACGGCGAGGGCCCCGAGGGAGTGACCGACCAGCGGGCAAGGGGGCAGGTCCAGCGCGGTGACGAGATCCCGTACGCGGGCGGCGAGTTCGGTGACACCACCGGTCCCGGCCGGGTCGTGGTCGAAGGTGATCGCCTGCCGGCCCGCCGCGGTCAGCGCCGGCACCTGGTGGTGTTCCCAGATCCGGCCGGTGCCGCCCGAGCCCGCGACCAGCACCACCGGTTCGCCCGCGCCGTGCACGGTGTACGCCGGCCGCCCGGCGCGGGCCCGGTCCGTCCCGTCCGCCGGGCCCCTCATGACGCGATCCTGCTCATCGCCGTCTCCACCCACGCCGGGCGCCCGGTGTCCAGGCCGCGCAGCGCCACGTGGACCCAGAGGAAGGACCCCCGGGCCAGGATGTGGTCCCGCATGCCGGCGCGGACCTCGCCGCCCGCCGCCCGGTAGGCGTCCAGCAGCCCGTCGAGCACGCCTTGCCCTCCGGCGTAGAGCATGTCGACGAAGTCGGCGGCGGGATCCCCGATGTCCGCGTTCGCCCAGTCCAGCAGCCCCGACAGGACCGGCGGGCCGGACGGCGGGCGCTCCACCAGGGTGTGGCCCGGGTGCACGTCCCCGTGGACGAGCACCAGGCGGTCCGGCCACAGTCGGTCGGCGTCCAGCCACTCCTGCCAGCGCCGCAGCCGGGCGGCGGGCAGCCCCAGCTCGGTACGGGCCCGCGCCAGCTTGTCCGCGATCCGGGTGCGGACGGCCTCCGGACCCGCCGGAGGCCCGCCCGGCAGTTCCCGGGTGCCGTCCGGCGGTGTGGAGTGCACCGCCACCAGGGACCGGGCGAGCGGCTCCAGGTAGCGGTCCGGGTGGGCCAGCGGGTCCGTCGACCAGCCGTAGACCAGGGTGTCCGGGTCCTCGCTGCCCGCCGGCTCGCCGGGAAGGCGGGGGTAGGCGACCAGGCCGGGGGTGTGCAGCCGCCAGTCGGGCACCGGCACCGGGACCCGGTCGCGGACGGCGGCCAGGACGGCGCCCTCCACGGCCAGTCGGTCCGCGGCCTCGGGCCGGCGCGGCTGCCGGAGGATCCAGGGCGTGCCGTCGGCGGCCCGGATGTGGGTGACCCGGAAGTCCCAGCCGCTGTCGTCGGCCCGCGCGGACGCCGGGTCGAGCGCCACGCCCAACTCCCGCGAGGCGTAGGCGGCCAGCTCCTCGACTCCCGGGGCCCCACGGACCCCGAAGTCCTCCGAAACCTGGGAATCCTCCGAGACCTGAGAGTCCTCCAGGACCTGGGAGTCTCCGGAGACCCGGGTGTTCCCGGAGACCCGGGAGCTTTCGGAGGATGCCGTCGCGCTCATCGGCCCGCCCCCACTGTGCCCAGGCGGCGGTCACGGGTCGCGTTCCGGTCGACCTTGCCGGTGTGGGTCCGCTCCAGCGCGTCGACGGGCAGGATCAGGCTCGGCACCAGGTGCGGCGGCGCCGTCCGGGACAGACGCTCGCGGATGCCCGCCGCGACCTCGTCGGGCGCGCGGTCCGGCAGCGGCACGAAGAACGCGGCCAGCGTGCCGGTCCCGTCCCGCTCCACCCTCGCGGCCGCGACCGCCGCCACCCCGTCGCACCGCCCGGCCAGCGCCTCCACGTCGAGCAGGTCCACCCGGAAGCCCCGGATCTTCACCTGGTGGTCCGAGCGGCCCCGGAACACCAGGACGCCGCCGTCCGCCTCGCCGACCAGGTCCCCGGTGCGGTACCAGCGGACGCCGTCCCGTTCCGTGAAACGGGCCGCCGTCGCCTCGGGGGCGTCGTGGTAGCCGAGGGCCAGCCCCGGGCCGGAGACGTGCAGTTCACCCGATTCGTCGAGCCACTGCCCGACGTGCGGCAGCGGGAGCCCGATGGGCAGGTCCCCGCCCGTCTCCGGCAGTGCGGGCGCGCCCGGCCCGGCCAGTTGGATCGCGTGGGTGACCAGGGCCGTCTCCGTGGAACCGTAGGTGTTGAGCAGCCGGACGCCGTCGCAGCCCAGCAGCCGCCAGCGCTCCAGCATGTCGGCGCGGACCGCCTCCCCGCCGATGACCACGGTGCGCAGCGACTCCGGGAGCCGGGCGCCCTGGTGCAGCAGGTCCCCCGTCAGGTCGTTCCAGAACCCGGTCGGCAGCACCGCGACGGAGACCTGCTGGTCCTCCGCCACCCGCGCGAATCCCTCCCGCGCCGCGTCGTCGACGACGAGCGTGGCACCACCGGTCAGGGCCGGGAGGACCTCCTCCAGGCTGGTGTCGCCGCCGGCGCCGTGGAAGTGCAGGACGTACTCGTCAGGGCCGGTGCCGTAGAGGGTGCGCAGCCGCGGCACGACGGCGTCCAGTGCCCGGTGCGGGACCACGACCCCCTTGGGCTCGCCGGTGGAGCCCGAGGTGAACAGCATGTACGCGGGGTCCTCGGGCCGCCCGCCGGGCACCGGGGGCGCGGCGGCCGGCGCGGGCGCCGCCGGGCCGGTGGCCCAGCGCGGCCGGATCACCGTCTCCACGGGCGGCTGCCAGCCGGTCTCGGCGGTCGCCACGGCCTCTCGGCAGCCGGCCCGCGCCAGGATCGTCTCCAGCCGGGCCTCCGGATGGTCGGCCTCCAGGGGCACGTACGCCCGTCCGGCCGCCAGCACCCCGAGGATCGCCGCCACGTCACGGGCCGAGTGGTGTACGACGACGCCCACGGGCGGCTGGGCGTCCGCGGTGCGCGGTGCGACGGCGCCGGCCACCGCCAGTGCCCAGGCGGCGAGATTGCCGTAGGTGACGACGAGTCCGTTGTCGACCACGGCCGGCCGTGACGGATCGTCGCGTGCCGTCCCGAAGAACGGTTCCAGATAAGAGACTGTCGCGGACTGCATTGTGAAGTTCCTTGTTCTGGTGGAATATTGCCGGGTGGATATCGCTGTGGAACACGACCTGAAAATACCCATGCGGGACGGCCGGTTATCGAGTGCCGATCTCTACCGCCCGGATACCGGCGGAGCGGTGCCGGTGCTCATCCGGCGGACGCCCTACGGGAAATCGGGGAATCCCGGCGGGGCCTCCGTCGACGGCCTGCGGTTGGTGCGTTCGGGATACGCCCTGCTGGTGCAGGACGTCCGCGGCCGGTTCGGCTCCGACGGTACGTTCGACCCGTACTGGAACGAGGCGCGGGACGGCGCGGACACCGTCGCCTGGGCGGTCGCGCAGCCGTGGTGCGACGGTTCGGCGGGCATGTTCGGCCGCTCCTACGAGGCCATGGCCGCGCTGCTCGCGGCCGCCGAGCGGCCGCCCGGCCTGGCCGCCGTCGCCTCCCACATGGGCGGATCCGGGTTCGACGAGGGGTGGACCCGCCAGGGCGGCGCCTTCCAGACGGGCTTCGTCCTCTACTGGGTGCTGTACGACCTCCTGCTCGACGGGGCGGGGCTCACCGGACCCGAACGCGCCGAGGTGGCGGAAGCGGTCGACCGGATCGACGAGCTGTACCGGGACCCGGAGGCCGCCACGGACCTCTTGGACCGGCTGGCGCCCTATTACCGGGAATGGCGTGAACATCCCACCGGCCACCCGTACTGGAAGCGCGCCGCACCCCGCGAGTCCTATCCCGACGTGAACATTCCCGTGCTGAATCTGACGGGCTGGTACGACATATTTCTCGCGGGGGCCCTGGAAAACCACCGTGGATTCCGGGAGCACGGTACGGAGACGTCCTTGGTGGTCGGCCCCTGGTCCCATTGCGTCACCGGCGGCATATTCCCCCAGCGCCGCTACGGGCTGGCCGCCGACGAACAGCGGCTCGACGTCACCGGCCTGCACCTCGACCACTTCGACCGCCATCTGCGGGGGCGGGGGCGGCGGGACGGCGGGGCGCCCGGCCGGGTACGGCTCTTCGTCACCGGCGCCGACGAGTGGCGCGCCTTCCCCGACTGGCCGGTCCCCGGCACCGAGGAGTACGTCCTCCACCTGGACGGCCGCCGTCTCGTGCCCGGCCCCGCCCCGGCGGCCCCCGGCAGCGACCGGATCCGCCACGACCCCGCCGATCCGGTACCCACCACGGGCGGGGCCACCGCCCTGCCCGGCCAGTTCACCGGCGGCGACTGCGGCCCGCTCGACCAGCGGGAGGTGGAACGGCGCGACGACGTGCTGTGCTTCACCGGTGCCCTGCTCGCCGAGCCGCTGACCGTGGTCGGCGACGTCACCCTGACGGTGTTCGTCACCCCCGACGCCGCGGGCGCCGACGTGACCGGCAAGCTCGTCGACGTATGGCCGGACGGCCGGGCGGAACTGCTGTGCGACGGCGTCCGCCGGCTGGAACCGGCGGACACCGCGGCGGACGGCGGGCCCGCCACCGGGGTGTCCGGGGAGCCGGCCGAGGTCACCGTCCGGCTCGGCGCGACCGGCCATGTGTTCCGCGCCGGTCACCGGGTCCGCCTGGAGATCGCGGCGAGCAACGCGCCGCGCTTCGACGTCCATCCCCCGGTGGTCGCGCACCACACGGTCCACCACGGCGGCGGGCACCCCTCACGCCTGCGGCTGCCGCGCCTGGCCGGCGACTGAGCCGGCCACTGGGCCGACGGCCGGGCCGGCGGCGTCCGTGTCGTGGAAGACCGACAGGTCGGCCACCTTCTCGATCCGCCGGCCCGCCTCCCAGTGCGCCCGGCGCAGCCGCCGCGTCTGGGCCCTGGTGAGGCGGGTGCTGTGCTGCGGGATCGACCGCACCATCCGGGCCCGCTTGGCCGAGGCCGGGTAGCGGTCCCGCACCCGGTACGGGTCGTTGAGCAGGTGGTGGACGGTTCCCGTGTGGAAGGCGGCCTTCAGCAGCGCGTAGTAGGCCGCCGCGCCCACGCCCTTGTCGCGGGCGCAGTGCACCAGGGTCCTGGACGCCTCGAACAGCCGCCAGACCACCGGCACCGCCGGGGTGGTGAACACGCCCGTCTCCTGGGCGATGCCCTCGCCCACGCCGTAGCGGAAATAGCTGCGCATGTTCGCGAAGCCGTGCTGGGCGTCGTGGAAGATCCGGGCCTCGGGCAGGTACACCACCGGGATGCCCGCCAACTGGAGCCGGAAGTCGAACTCCCGGTCCTCGCACCAGTGGATGAGCTCGTCGAAGTGGTAGCCGCCGATGTGGTCGACGATCGCGCGGTTGTAGATCAGCGGCGGGGACAGCGCGCTGATGTAGTCGCCTTCGTCGAACTCCCGTACCCGGGCGGTCAGCCTGCTGAGCAGGCCCTCCGACTCCCCGTACACCACCTGCCCCTTGACCACCGGGGCGGTCAGGACGGCGCGGACCATGGCCCGGACCACGCCCGGGGCGAAGGTGCAGTCGGAGTCCATCAGCAGCAGGTACTGCCGGTCGGTGGCGGCGGCCCCCGCGTTGTAGGCCGCGCCCAGGTTGCCGACGTCCTCGATCTCGGTGACGGTCAGCGGCCGCGGGTGCTCCTCGATCAGCTTCAGGATCGCCTTGCTGGGGCCGTTGAGCGCCAGGACGATCTCGACGTCCTCGTCGATCGAGTCGATGCAGTCCGCGATCCGCAGGTCGTCGCGCAGCGCGATGACCACGGCGGTCCGGGCGATGCCCTTGTCGACCGCGGCCTCGTCCACCGGGTCGGTGGCCATCCGTTCTCCCTCGTGTCGGTTGTCTCCGTGCGATGTGCGGGCTCCGCGCGGGCCGGCGGCGGCCCACGTGGAACCGCCGCCGGCCCGCGGCGCCTGCGGGGCCGTCATCCGGTCGCGGCCTTGAACCGCAGCGGCAGCGTGCGCAGGGTGCGCTCGGCGATCGCCTCCGCCTCGTCGGGCTCCTCGGCGTACGCGATCACCCCCGCCAGGACGTCGGCCCCGCCGCGGTAGGGCGGCACCACCGTGCCGGGCGCCAGTTCCATGCCCCAGAACACGTCGTGCACCCCGGCCCGGCGGACGGCGTCGCGCGGGTCGCCGGCCCACTCCACGACCCCGCCGTTGGCCGGGAGGAACCTCTGGACCACCGCGCGGTCGCGTACCGGCTCCAGCTCGGTGAGGTCCAGGGGCCGGCCGAGCGCCAGGCGGACCACGTTGGGCAGTGGGTCCACTCCGGTGGCCAGCCGCATCACCTCGGTGGCGATCCGGGCGCCGGTGATCCGGCAGGTGATCTCCAGCAGCACCACCCGGCCGTCGTGGGTGCACAGGATGTCGGTGTTGATCACCGCCGGGTCCAGGCGCAGGGCCCGCGCCCCGCGCCGCACGACGTCGGTGATCTCCTCGATCCGCTCCGCGGAGAGCCGGCTGGGCAGGGTGTCGCCGCCCTCGAAGAAGTACGGGGCGAACTCCTCCTTGCGCCCGTACTCCCGGTCGGCGAACCCGAACCGGTGCAGCTCGCCGTCGGCCATGAAGGCCGCCAGCGTGTGCTCGGTGCCCCGCAGGAACTCCTCGACGACGATCCGGCCGCCGGGGCTGAGCCGCAGCGCCTCGGCGGCGACCCCGGGCACCTGCTCGGCCGACTCCACCTTCATCACGCCGAGCGACCCGGTCTGGTCGCTGGGTTTGATCACGGCCGGCAGGCCGGTCACGGCGACCGCCCGCACGGCCTCCTCGACCGTCCCGGCGGTCGCGAAGCGGGGCAGGTCCAGCCCCGCCTCGCGCAGGATCGCGAGCCGCCGGTCCTTGAGCGTGCAGTCGAGTGCCGTCTCCACGGGCAGACCGGGGCAGCCGAACCGGTGCGCGAGCGCGCTGATCACCGGCGGGTTGTCCGCGCCCAGCGAGAACACCCCGTCCACCCGGTCGATGCCGGCCGCCGCCAGCTCCGCGAGGACCGCCCCGGCGTCGCCCGGGTCGCAGACCAGCAGGACGTCCGCGGCCGCCCGCGCCCGCTCGGTGGGCGTGTCGGTGACGACCACCAGCTCCAGCCGGGACGAGTGCAGTTCGGCCAGCGAACGGTCCATGCCGGAGCCGAGCCCGCAGACCAGGAGCCGGTCAGTCACGGCCGGCTCCCGGTCCGCCGGCGGCCGGCGCGGGGCGCAGGCTCAGCACCTGGAACACCTCCGCGTGGCCCGAGCCCGAGGTCACCGCGCCCCGGTAGCGGGCCAGCCCCCGGATGCCCTCGTCCCAGGCGGCGTGCCGCAACTGGGAGACGTACGCGCGCATCGCCTCGACCTTGGTCTCGATCTGCTCGCCGATGTCCTCGGCGTACTGGAACCGGGCCATCGGCGCCCACACCTCGTACCCGAGCACCAGCCGCGGTGCGGGCATCGGCGGCCCGCCCGCCTCCTGGAAGAACTCCGACTGCGCCATCCAGAGGGCCTCGGTGGTCAGTTGGTGCACCATGCGGTGCTCGACGTCGTCGTCGTTGTCGTGGGGCAGGTAGACCACCTGCGGCCGCACCTCGCGCAGTACCCGTACGAGGTCCAGGTGGACCCGGCGGGAGAGCGTGAAGTCCCGGGAGGGCTCGTCGAAGCGGACGCAGCGGTGCACGCCCAGCGTCTTCGCGGCGGCCTCGGTCTCGGCGGCGAACTCGGCGTCGGTGACCGCGTCGTCGAGGGCGCTGCGCTCCCGGCCGATGACGATGACCACCGTCACGCGGGCGCCCTCGCGGACGTGTTTCGCGAGGGAACCGCCGCAGCCGATGACGTCGTCGTCGGGGTGCGGCGCGACCACCAGCACATCGGTGACCCCGGTCATGCGCCGGCCTCCGGCGCCTGCCGCGCCCAGTCGGCCCACTGCCCGGTCACCGCGATGCCCTCCGCGAAGGGGGTGCGCGCGGTGAAGCCGAGCACGTTCCCGGCCTTGTCGTAGCGGGCGCGGGCGGTCGAGCGGTACAGCTCCAGCTCCCAGTCCGGCACCGGCTCCGCGCCGGGCTCGGCCGTGACCTCGCCGATGCCGCGCAGGGAGCGGATCGCGTCGAAGAACGTGCCCCAGTTGAGTGCCTCGTCGTGGCCGACGAGGAAGCGCTCGTCGGCGGCCTCCCCGGTCCCGATGGCCAGGAGCACCGCGTCCGCCAGGTCGTCGACGTACACGGCGTTGCACACGCCGCCGCCCTCGCCCGTCGGCAGCGCGGCGAAGTCGCTTTCCGGGCGCTGCAGTTGGGCCGTGGTCCACTGGCCGCCCCACGGCCCGTAGACCACGCCCGGCTGGATCACGACGGTCTCCAGGCCGTCGCCGTCGGCGTCGAGGACCAGCTTCTCCGCGGCCAGCTTCTGCTGCTCGTACTCGCGGTCGGCGGGGTCGGCCGGGCGGGCCGGCGACTCCTCGGTCAGCTCGCCGGCGACGGCCGGGTCGTAGACGTCGACGGTGCTCAGGTGCACCACGCGCCGGACCCCGGCGGCGCGGGCGGCGGCCAGGACGTTGGCGGTGCCCTCGACGGAGGCCGCCCAGCGGTCGGCCTCCTCGCCGGCGCTGCCGAAGGCGCAGTGCACGACGGTGTCGCAGCCCTCGAAGGCCGCCCGCAGCGCGTCCGCGTCGAGCAGGTCGCCCCGGCGGAACTCCAGTCGGTCCTGGGGGAGTACGGACAGCCGCGCGACCCGGCCGAAGCCGCGGACCACCGGCCGGACGGCGGCCTCGGTCCCCAGGATCAACCGCTCGACGAGCCGGCCGCCGATGAACCCGCTCGCGCCGGTGACCGCGACGGTGCGGCCGGCGAGCGCGGGCAGGCCGTCGGTGCCGCGCGTGGTCCACGGCTGGACCGCCCGCTCGGGGGCGGGGCGGCCGTAGCACTCCCGGATCAGCTCGACGACGCGGACGCCGTCCTCCGGACCGGAGTGGACGGCGGCGGTGCCGCGGACGGCGGCCGCGAAGTTGGCGAGCTGCTCGGTGAAGAGCAGCTCCCACTCGCCCTGGGCCGGGGCCACCGCTTCCACGTCGCCGCGGTGCAGCTCCACGCCGTCCGCGGTGATCAGGGTGCACTCCCCGGCCGGGAAGTCGGTGCCGATGGTGACGGTCGCCCGGGTGCCCGTGACCGTGCAGGAGATGCCGAGGTCGCGCACCCGGCTGAAGGAGCAGCGCACGTCGACCGGGCCGAAGCGGAGGTGGGCGGTCGCGTCGGTCTCCACACCGCCCAGGGAGTCGTCCTCGTAGCGGACGACCGACACGTCGGGGCCCAGCCACCACAGCAGCGTGTCGAAGACGTGCGAGGCGGTGTCGGTGAGCACGCCGCCGCCGGCGAGCCGCCGGTCGAACATCGACCAGGAGACGGGCTCCCAGGCGTACGGGTGGCCCTCCGACCAGTCCACGCGCACGACCTCGCCGAGCTCGCCGCCCTCGATGAGCCGCTTGACCCAGGCGTAGGCGGGGAAGAGCCGGCGCGGGTGGGCCATCGCGAGGAGCGGCCCGGAGGGGTCGGCGGCGAGGGCAGCCAGGCGGCGGGCGTCCTCGACCGAGGTGGTCATCGGCTTCTCCAGCAGCACGTGCTTGCCGGCCGCGAGCAGCCCCTCGACGGTCTGTGCGTGCAGGGTGTGCGGGACGACGACCACGGCGGCGTCGAAGGCGTCGGCGGCCTCGGCCGGGTCGGTGGCGATCACCACCTCGTCGGCGCCGGTGCCGCCGAGTTCCCGGTACAGGTCGAGGGCGGCCCGGGCCTGGGCGGGGTCGCGGTCGACGAGCGCGGTGAGCTGCACGTCGCCCTTGAGCGGGGGCAGGGCGGGCAGGTGGCAGCCGCGGGCGGCGGCACCGCACCCGACGATGGCGAGGCGTACGGGAGGCATGGGCTTCTCCAGGGGATGAGCGGACGGGGGTGGTTCGGGGGAGCGGGCCGCGCGCGGTGGCACGCGGCCCGCTCACGGTGCGTGGTGGACCCAGACGTTGGGCTCGGCGTACGTCCCGTGGCCGTCCTCGGCGACGCTCAGCGGCACCAGGCCCCCGGGCAGGGGGTAGTCGCCCGGGCCGGGCAGCGGATGGCCGAGTACCCCTTCCCAGCGGGCGACCGGCTGACGGATCACCAGGGACCGGCGGGCAATGCCCAACTGCCGCGCGCCCAGGTCCAGATGCGTGCGCAGCCACGGGTCGAAGCGCCGGCCGTCGGAGCGGCGCCAGGCGGCGTACTCCTCGATCGGGATCAGCGGGTAGCGGGGTTTGCGGGTGGGCCGCACCGGGATGACGACGCCGCGTGGGCACTGCTCGGCGGCCAGGCGCCGGGCCTCGGTCAGCAGCCTTTCGGCGTGGCCGGCCGCCCGGTGCCCGGCGTCGACGGACACCGACAGCATGCACAGGGCGTCCGGACGGTCCGGCGGGCCGTTGTCCACGGCCTCCACCAGCACCTCGTCACTGCCGGACGGCAGGGACGCGGGGGTGCCGTCCCACCGGACCGGCAGCCCGTTGGCCGCCGCCACCAGCCGCCCGCCCTCGTCCACCAGGCACAACTGGTGGGCGGGGTAACGGTCGTACATGCCGTGCCAGCGCCAGTTGCCGGGGGACTCCCAGCTCATGAACTCGGGCATGTTGGCCCCGATCAGGGCGTCGACCGCGGGCAGCAGCCAGGGGTCCCGGGACAGGTCGGTGAGCGTGAGGGCCACCGGCGCTCAGCCCAGCAGCCGGGTCTCGGCGGTGGCCCGCATCTCCCGGGAACGCCGCAGGTCGGTCGTGACGCACACCCGCTTGAGCCAGCGGTCCGTGCCGTCGTAGCGGGCCTTGAACGGCAGCCGGCCGTGCACCGCCCGGTGGTTGTCGACGAACAGGACGTCGCCCTGGTCCGCGACGACCTCCCGCATCCCGGCGTCCACCACCTTGAACAGCGCGTCGTACGCGCGCCGGGCGTCGGGGTCGTCCTCGGGCACGGAGGTGAAGTACGGGTCGAGGCGCATGTACGGGTCCGTCCGCGAGCCGTAGAGCAGCGGGCAGAGCGGCCGCTCGTCGATCATCCGCTGGATGGTGGCGAACCGGGCCGCCTCCTCCTCGGACGCGATCGTATTGTTCTTCGGGAGGTGGGACTCGTCCGGCGCGATGTGGAAGCGCGGCTCGAAGAGCACGTCGACGTCCTCGGCGGACAGCGAGGACAGGTCCAGCTCGCCGACCGTGGTGGGCACGTGGTCGGGGTTGCGCAGCGCGCCGAGGATCAGGTAGTCGCTGCGGTAGGGGTGGAAGGCGTCCTCGGTGTGCCAGGTCAGCAGCTCCTTGCTGCCCATCCCGAGCTGGTCGTTCTCGTGCTTGCGGATCGGGAAGATGTCGTGCACGAGGTGGCCGTCCTGCTGGGTGGTCCAGCCGAACGGCTCGCCGAGCAGCGCGGAGTACAGCATCAGCAGGAGCTCCTCGGGGAACTCCGGGCCGGGCCGGGTGCGGCCGCGCCAGTGGTCGGGGGTGGGGCCGATGCGCCGCTGGTCGAAGTCGTGCCCGTGGATCACCGCGTGGCCGTGGCGGTCGGCCAGCTTGAACTCGCGCAGGAAGTGCTGCACGCCCAGCGGCAGCCGGGCCGCCAGCCCGGGAAGGTCCCGCAACAGTACGGGGTCGTCGAAGGACGGGTAGGCGGCGGCCAGTTCGAGGCTGAGCGCCGCGGTCGCGGCGGCCTCCTCGGGCGTCAGGGTGTAGTCGGACGGGGAAGGGTCGGTGAGGTTCGACATGCCAACTCTCGCTGAGTGGTCGGGGGTGATTGCTGCCCGCGGGCGGCCGGAGCCGGGCCGCGGGCCCTCGGGTGGTGCGGGGTGACGCCGTGCCCGGGCGGGGGTGCGCGTCGGTGGTGTCAGGGCCGGGCGGCCTCGCTCCGGGCGAGAGCCTCGGCCAGCAGCCGGGGGGTCGGACGGGTGAACAGGGCGCTCGCCCGCAGTCCCGCGGCGGCGGGGAAGGACTCGCGGAGCCGCGCGAGCAGGCGCATGGCGAGCAGGGACTGCCCGCCGTGGTCGAAGAAGCCGTCGTCGGGGCCGAGCGCCGGTGCGCGCAGGACCTCGCGGAACAGGCCCAGCACCGTGTGCAGCGGCTCGTCCGGATGCTCCTCCGGGGCGGCTTCCGGCGTCCCGGCCGGTTCCGCCCGTGCCGTGGCCGCCGTCCAGGCGGCCAGCAGGCGCTTGTCGATCTTCCCGTGCGGGTTCTTCGGCAGCACGGCCACCCGGTGGAGCACCCGGGGCACGGCCCAGTCGGGCAACTGCGCCTCCAGGGGCGCCACCAGCGCGTCCCGTTCCGCGCCGGTCAGGCGGACCGTCTCGCCGGGCGGCGGGGCGTGCCGCGGGTCGGACGGGACGGTGAACGCCCACAGCGCGGTGCCGGTCTCCGGGTCGGGGAAGACGACGGCCTGGCCGACGGACGGGGCCTCGCACAGCGCGCGCTCGACCCGGGCCGGCTCCAGCCGGTGGCCGCGGATCTTCACCTGGTCGTCGACCCGGCCGAGGAAGACCAACTGCCCGTCGGCGTCGATGCGCCCCAGGTCACCGGTCACGTACACGCGCGCCCCGGGGGCGGTGGCCGACGGGTCGGCGACGAACCGGCGGGCGGTGGCGGCCTCGTCGTCGAGGAAGCCGCGGGCCAGCAGCGGCCCGCCGATGTGGATCTCGCCGGTCTCGCCGTCCGGCACGGGCCGCCCGTCGCGCCGGACGCTGATCTCCACGTCCCGCAGCGGAGTGCCCAGCGGGACCTCCCGGGCGTCGGCCGGCAGCAGCCCGGTGTAGAAGGTCGAGCTGACGGTGCACTCGGTCAGCCCGTAGACGTGGGCGAGCCGGGCCGGCTGACGGCCCTGCCACGCGCGGTAGGGCCGCGGGTCCATCCGCTCGCCGCCGACCACCACCGTGCGCAGCCTCTCCGGGGTGGTCAGGCCGCCGGCGTCGAGCCAGCGGGCGTACTCCAGCCAGTACTGCGTGGACAGTTCCACGACGGTGGTCCCGGTGCGGGCCATCGTGGCGTGCAGCTCCTCGGCGTCCAGCGCCCGGGTGTCCGGCCGGCAGACCACGGCCGCCCCGGCGGCGAGGGCGGGGAAGACCTCCTCGATGAGGACGTCGAAGCCCAGCGAGGCCACCTGCAGCCAGCGGTCCGCGGCCGTCAGCTCCAGCCGTTCGGCGACGGCGGCCGCGAACCGGCGCAGCGCGTCCCGCTCGACGACCGTGCCCTTGGGCCGCCCGGTGGATCCGGAGGTGAACAGCACGTACGCCATGGCGCCGCCCCCGGCCCGGGCCGGGGGAACGGCGGCGCCGGCGTCCGCGGTGCCGTCCGGCACGTACGCCCCCTCGGGGGCGTGGCCGCCGTCACCGAGCCACACCACCGCCCCCGTGCGGCGCACCAGCGCGGCCCGCGCCGCGGCGGGCAGCCGGTCGTCGAGGACGGTGAACCCGGCCCCGGCCTTCAGCGCCGCGAGCATGCCCAGCACCGTGCGGCCGGCGTCGGGGAACGCGAGGCCCACCAACCGCTCCGGGCCCGCGCCGCGTCCGGCCAGGGAGCTCGCCCAGGCGTCGGTCAGGCGGTCCACGTCCCCGTAGCTCAGCACCCGGTCCGGGGTCACCAGCGCGGGGGCTTCGGTGTGCGCGCGGACGGAGTGGTCCCACAGGTCGAGCACGTCGGGTTCGGTCACGGCGGTCACCGGGCGTCCCCACGGGCGCGCAGGAAATCCGACAGCCCGGCGAGACCGGCCCGGAAGCTCTGCTCCGGGCCGCCGAAGCCGAGCCGTGCGCCGTGCGGCGCGCCGAAGGCCGTGCCCGGTACCAACAGGGTGCGGTGACGGGAGAGCAGCTCCAGGCAGAACCGTTCCACCGCCTCCGGCCCGGCCGCCGTCTCCTCCAGCTCCCGGAAGACGGGCAGCGCGCACACACCGCCCTCCGGCGGGGTCCAGCGCACGAGGTCCTCGTGGCGGGCCATCCACTCCGTGAGGTGCGCGAGGTTGCGCCGCGCTTCGGCGGCCCGCCGGGCGATCAGCGCGTCGGCGTTGCGCATCGCCCGCTCGGCGATCAGCTCCACCAGCGGGGAGAGGAACAGCGTGGTGCGGTCGCGCAGCGGGAACACGGCCGTGAGCAGCTCCGGCGGCGCGATGGCCCAGCCCACCCGGAGCCCGGGCAGGCCGAAGGTCTTGGAGAAGGTGCCGTAGGACACCGTGTCGCCGCCGGCGGCGCCGGGGTCCGGGAGCACCTCCCAGCGGTGGGCGATCTCGGCGGTGGCGGCGTCCCAGACCAGGGCGGCCCCGGCGGCCGCCGTCCGCTCGGTCAGCGCCTTGAGCCCCTGGGGGGAGAGCGTGACGCCGGAGGGGTTGTGCGGGAAGTTGACGATCACGGCCGTCGTCCCCGGCGTGACCAGGGCCGTCAGCACCTCGGGGTCGATCTCCCCGTCGCGCACGGCGGCCGCCGGCAGTTCGGCGATCTCGCAGCCCGCCGCCCGCGGGTAGTGGCCCAGGGAGTGGTAGATGCCCTCCTGGACGACCACCCGGTCACCGCCCCGCAGCAGGGTGCCCAGCGTGAGCGCGATGGCCTCGCTGGAGCCGTGGGTGACCAGCACCCGGTCGGCGTGGCCCCCCGCGTAGCGGTCGGCTATCGCCTGCCGGATGCCCGCTCCGCCCTGGGAGACGCTGTCATCCATGACGATCGCGTCGAGGTCCTCGGCCGTGATGCCGCACAGGTCGCGGATCTCGGCGAAGGAGTACGGGTGGACGCCGCTGGAGCTGATGTCGTGGATGTCGGGGCCCAGATGCCGGCGGTACCACTCCTCGAGCACCGGAGGGTCTTCACGCCGCGGACGGAGACTGCTCATGGCTGTGCACTGTCCCTTCTATCCCTGAGGGGTGTCCCGCCACCACCGCTGCCCGGCGAGCGGGAGCGTGTCGATGGGGTCGTAGTAGTGGTACGAGCCGCTGTGGGCGTCCGGGTCCGCCGCCTCAAGCGGGGTGAGGTAGCTCTTGCTCCAGTGGGAGATGCCGAGTTCGCGGTCGTAGGAGTCGGCCTGGTCCACCCAGCGCTTGCCGGCCATCGGCACGTCGCACACGATGCGGGGGGTGGCGAAACCGGGCAGGTAGCCCATGATCTGACGCTGGATGAGCTGCGCCCGGTGCAGGGGCAGGCGCCAGTGCTCGGCGTTGGGGATCATGTCGCACATGTAGAAGTAGTACGGCGTGATCCCGGCGTGGTCGGTGAGCGCGAAGCACAGGTCGAGCAGGTCGTGCGCGCTGTCGTTGACCCCGCGCATCAGCACGCCCTGGTTGCGGACGTCGTGCAGGCCCGCGCCCAGCAGCGCCCAGGCCGCGTCCGCCACCGCGGGCGTCACCTGCTGGGCGGCGTTGGCGTGGGTGTGCAGGGCGATCCGCACCCCGCGGGACCGGGCGGTCGCGGCGAGCCGGGCCACGCCCTCCAGCACCGGGCCGGACCGCCAGTGCTGGGGCAGCCCGATCAGGCCCTTGCTCGCCAGCCGGATGTCCCGGATCGAATCGATCTCCAGCAGGCCGCCGACGAATGTCTCCAGCCGCGGCCAGGGCAGATTGGCGAGGTCGCCGCCGGACACCACCACGTCCCGGATGCCGGGGGAGGCGCGCAGGTGCTCCAGGATGCGGCCGGCCCGGTCGGCCGGCTTGAGCCGGAGCCTGTTCTTGGCGACCTGCGGCGTGGAGTTGCCCACCAGGTCCATCCGGGTGCAGTGCCCGCAGTACTGGGGGCACGTCGACAGCAGCTCCGCCAGCACCTTCGTGGGGTAGCGGTGGGTCAGCCCCTCCACCACCCACATGTCCTGCTCGTGCAGGGAGTCACGACTGGCCATGGGGTGCGAGGGCCACTCCGGGTGCCGGTCGGAGAAGACCGGCAGCATGTAGCGGCGCACCGGGTCGTCGTAGAACGCCTTGGTGAGCTCTCCCGGGCCGGCGGTGTCCGTCCCCGGGGCCATCGTGTTGATCATCTGGGGCGGCAGTAGCACCGACATGGTGGCGCGGTGCAGCCGGTCCTGCTCCCAGTCCGCGTAGAACTCCTCGTCGAGGAGGTCGCCCATGACCGCGCGCAGCCCCTTGGCGTCCTTCACACAGTTCGCGCGCTGCCACTGGGGGTCGGCCCACTGGGCCTCGGTGACGTCGCGCCACCCGGGGAGGCGCCGCCAGTCCGGTTCCACGAGCGGACGGTCGCGGTACTCGTAGACGCCCTCCAGCGCTGCCGCGTCGGTCTGACTGCGTGCTGTGTCCACCAACCGTCTCCCGTTCCCGTCGGATTCGGCCGTCGCCTGACAGCAACTGATCTTGCAGAGCGCGGGGGTTGTACACGAGGGGAGGTTGTACGGGGTGCACGGCAGGTGTGGTCCTGTACAAATCCCGGCGCACGACGGGAAGCGGGAGCGGACGGACGGGCGTTGGAGTGGGTGCGCCGACCCGCGCCGGCGCGGAAGGGCGGAACCGGCGGATGGCCGGATTCATCGGTTGATCGGTTGATCAATGTGATTGCGGCATGTACCAATGGCCGGGAGATTCCGGTGCGGGGCTTCTCCGGCCCCGGCGGCCGCCTCCGGCTGCCCAGGTCGCCGGACCGACCGCCGCTGACCCTGGTTGTACGGCTACGAAATGTGTGCTTCGGCGAGACAATCGATGACGAGGGGGAACTATGCCCAGGCCAGAGCGGTTACTGGACCCAGCAGCCGGACCGCTGGAAGCCTTCGCCCACGACCTGCGCACTCTACGGAGACAAGCAGGAAATCCCTCCTACCGCACCATGGCGAAAACCGCCCACTACTCGGTGGCCACGCTCTCCGAGGCCGCCCGGGGACTGCACAAACCCTCGTTGAAAGTGACTCTCGCCTATGTGACCGCCTGCGGCGGTGACCCCGAACTGTGGTCGCGGCGCTGGCACCGTGTCACCCGCGAACTGGAGGCACGGGAGGCGCGCGGCCGCCGCCCGGCCCGCGACGACGCCGCGACCACCGACCGCGCGGGCCCGGGCGGACTGACCGCCGACGAACGGGCCGAACTACGCGAGCTGCGCAGCGAGGTGGAGAAGCTGCGGCACGCGAACGAGGTGCTCAAGGCCGCATCCGCGATCTTTGCCGCGGATCTCCGTACAACCGGACAGGTCGTGTACAACTCCCCTGGCCGACAAGATCGGTTGACGTGACCGGTACGCCGCGTGCCCACGGGCCCCGGGGCGGAACCGGAGGATCCCGACCGACCTTTGGGGACTGACCATGCGTGTGCTCGGAGTCAACGGCTGGCCCGGCGCCAGCCACGACGGTGCCGCCTGCCTCGTCGTGGACGGCGAAGTCGTCGCCCTGGCCGAGGAGGAACGCTTCACCCGCAACAAGCACGCCTACGGCGAAGCGCCCCTCAACGCCGCTGCCTACTGCCTCGCCGAGGGCGGTCTCACCCTGGACGACATCGACGTCGTCGCCCACGGGTGGGACCTCCCCACGCTCTACGGGGACCGCGGCCTGGACTGGTTCGCCACCGACGCCGACGCCCTGGAACACCTGCTGCCCAAGGCGCTCTTCCCGCGCTCCAAGGACCCCCGGCTGACCTTCGTCCACCACCACACCGCCCACGCCGCCAGCGCCTACCACCTCTCCGGGCGGGACCGGGGAGCGATCCTCGTCCTGGACGGCCAGGGCGAGAACGAGAGCACCACCCTCGCCGTCGGCATCGACGGAGAGATCAAGACCCTGCGCGCGTACACCCCCGGCTGGTCGCTGGGCTACTTCTACGCCGCCGTCTGCGAGTACGCGGGCCTCGGTGCCGACGCCGCAGGCAAGATGATGGGCCTCGCCTCCTACGGCACGCCCGGCGACATCACCTTCGGCGGCGCCCTCGGCTTCACCGACGAGGACTTCACCGTCGGCGCGGTCCCGCCGGACCTGCGTTCCGTCGGCACCACCGACGAGGAGACCGCCACCATCCGGCACTGGCTGGAGCACCTGGAGAAGGCCGTCCCGGACGCCCCCAACCGCTCCCGCCGCCGCTTCGACCCCCGCACCGGCCGCTTCACCAAGGTCACCGACCGCGATCCCTTCGAGTACCGCGACCTCGCGGCCACCGCCCAGGCGGCCCTGGAGCGCGCGGTCATGGGCCTGGTCCGCGGTCTGCTCCGGGAGACCGGCGAGACCACGCTGCTCGTCGCGGGCGGGGTCGGCTTCAACGCCACCCTCAACGGCAAGCTCATGCGCATGCCGGAGGTCGGCGACCTCTTCGTGCAGCCCCTCGCGGGCGACCAGGGCGTCTCCCTCGGCGCGGCGGTCTGGGTCGCGTCCCGGGAGGGCGACCGGATCCGGCCCATGGCGGGCTCGGTGGCCTGGGGCCCCCAGTGGTCGCCGGACGAGATACGCCACGTCCTGGACGCCTCCGGCACCGCCTACACCGAGCCCGCGGACATCGCCGCCGCGACCGCCGGGATCCTGGCCGGCGGCGGGGTCGCCGGCTGGTTCCAGGGCCGGGCCGAGGGCGGCCCCCGCGCCCTGGGCCACCGCAGCATGGTGGCCGTGCCCGACCCGGAGAGCACCCGCGACCGGGTCAACGTCCGCATCAAGGACCGCGAGGCGTGGCGGCCGTTCGCCCCGAGCATGCGGGAGGAGGCGGCCGAGGCCCTGATCGGCACCGCCACCCCGCTCCCGTACATGATCGTCACCACCCCGGTCACCGAGGCCGGCGCCGAGGCCATGCCCGCCGTGGTGCACAGCGACCGCACCACCCGGCCGCAGACCGTCTCCGCCGCCGTCGACCCCCTCTACCACCGGCTCATCGGCGAGGTGGGCGAGCGCACCGGTACCGCGGTCGTCCTCAACACCTCCTTCAACGGCCGTGACGAGCCGGTCGTGTGCAGCCCCCGCGACGCCCTCGCCACCTTCCACCGGCTGCCCATGGACGCCCTGGCCCTCGGCCCGTTCCTGGTGCGCCGCCCCACCGGCTCCCCCGGGGAGGCCGGCGCGTGACCGCCCCCGTCCACCCGGGTCCCGGCCCCGCCGCGGACCCGGCCCCCGGCCCGGCCGCCCCCGCCGTCGACGAGATCCGGGCGCGACTGGCCGTATGGCTCGCCGAGGCGGTGCTCGTCCCGGAGGCGGACCCCACGGCCCCGCTGCGCGACCTCGGCGTGGACTCCCTGGACCTCATCCGCCTCACCCGCCGGATCGAGGCCGCCTTCGGCGTCCGGCTGGGACTGCGGGAGCTGTTCGCCCCGGAGACGACCACCGACCGACTGGCCCGGCTGGTGGCCGAACGGGCCGCCCGGCGACGCTCCGCCGACGCCGCCCCGCCCGGCACGGGTCACGGCCCGGTCGTGCTCACCCCCTCCCAGGAACAGGCATGGGAGGAGCAGACCGGCGACCGCGGCCACTGGAACCAGGCCATGCTGTTCACCACCCGGCCCGGCGTCGACCCGGACCTGTTCGCCGAGGCCGTCCGGCGCCTGGTCGCCGGCCACGCCTCGCTGCGGCTGGCCGTCGAGGCCCGCCCGGCACGGCGGCCCCGGCAGACGGCCGAGGCCATCGCCGCCGACGGCCCGCCCGCCGAGGCCCTCGGGGACGTGCTCGACACCGTGGACATCTCCGAACTCGTCGACGCCGAACTGCCGGCCGCGGTCACCCTGCGCTGCGCGATCGAGCAGCGCTCCCTCGACCCGGGGGCCGGACGCGTGGTCCGGTTCGTCCGGTTCGACGCGGGCCCGGCCCGCCCGGGCCGGCTGCTGATCGCCGTCCACCAGCTCGCGTTCGACATGGTGTCGTGGTCCGTCCTCCTGGAGGACCTGGAGGAGCTGTACACGGCGCTCGAATCCGGCCGCGACGACGCGTGGTGCGGCGAGGGCACCTCGTACCCGCGGTGGGCCGAGGCCCTGGCCGCCCACGCCCGCACCCCCGAGGCCGAGGCGGAAGCCGAGTGGTGGACGGAGGTGGCCCGCACCCCGGCCACCCTCCCGACGGACCACCCCGTCGAGGACCCGCGGGCCGTGAACACGGCCGCCGGCGCCGCCACTTACACCGAGGAGTTCCCCGAGGAACTCACCGCGCGCCTCCACGCGGCGGCCCGCGCACACCGCGCCCACCCCGGCGACCTGGTCCTGCACGCCCTGGGCGAGACGCTGGCCGGCCTGCTCGACGAGCCGGCGGTACGGGTGGACATCCTGCGGCACGGCCGGGAGGAGACCGTCGGCGACAGCCATCTCGCCCGCACCACCGGCTGGTTCACCACCACGGTCCCGGTCCGCCTGGACCTCGCCCCCGGCACCCCGGCCGAACGGCTCGCCCGCACCGTCGGACACCTCGCCGCCCTGCCCGGCGGGGGAGTCGGCCACGGCGCGCTCGCCCGCCACGGCCGGCCGAGGATCTCGGCCGCGCTGCGCGCCGCCCCGCCCAGCGACGTCTCCTTCGACTTCGAGGGCGGCGACGGGGACGCCCTGCCACTGGGCACCCTCCTGCCGGACCTGGCGCCGGAACCGGTCGGCGACATCACCGCCCCGCACTGGGTACGTCCGCACCTCGTCGAGGTGATCGCCACCACCGACGACGGCGTCCTGCGCGTCGAGTGGTGGTACTCCACGGCCCTGCACGAGGAGGCGACCGTACGCGACCTCGCCGCCCGGCACCGGGCCGCGCTCACCGCGCTCCTCGACGCGGCGGCGCCCGCCGCCCCGTAGCCGAACGCCCCACGGACGGACAGAGAAGACGCCTGCCATGACCCTGCCCAGCGTGCTCGACCCCTTCTTCGCCATCGCCCGCACGGACCCCGACCGGCCCGCGGTCGTCGACAACGGAATGACCGTCGGATACGGCCGGCTGGCCACCTGGGCAGGGGCCGTGGCCGACCTCCTCGCGACCCGGGCCCCCGGGCCCCACCCGCCCGTGGGCATCGTCGCCCACCACAGCGTCCGGGACATCGCCGCGATCCTCGGCACACTCGCCGCCGGCCGCGGCTACGTACCGGTGACCGACGGCCCCGGCGACAGCGTGGACCGCGCCCTGCGCGCCCTCGGCTGCCGGGAGCTGATCGCCACCGCCGAGACCGGCAGGCTGCCCGCCGTGGACCGCGTCCTGCGCCCCCACTGGGGCCACCCCCGCACCCCCGTGCGGGAGACCGGCGCGCCGGTCCGCGCCGAGGACCCCGCCTACGTGCTCTTCACCTCGGGCTCGACCGGCGCCCCCAAGGCCGCCGCCATCCCGCACGGCGCCCTGCACGCCGTCCTGCCCGCGCTGCGCGAGCGGTACGGGACCGGCCCGGACACCGTGGCCCTCAACTTCCACCGCGCCGAGGGCGACACCAGCCTGGAGGAGATCCTGCCCACCCTCCTGGCCGGCGGGCTCGTCGTCCTGGAGGAGGACGCCGAGGCGGACCTCGACCGCGTCCTCACCGACCACGAGATCACCCTCCTCAACCTGCCCGTGGACTACTGGCACGTCTACACCGGCCACCTGCTGGAGACCGGCCGCGAGCTCCCCGCCGCCCTGGAGACCGTCGTCATCGGCGGCGAGGCCGTCCGCCCCGACATGCTGGAACGCTGGCACCGACTCGGCGCCGGGCACGTCCGCCTGCTCAACACCTACGGATCCACCGAGACCGCCCTCGTCACCCACAGCGCCCTCCTCGCCGGCCCCGGCGCCCCGGCCTCCTTCCCCGAGGGCGTCCCGATCGGCCGCCCGCTGCCCTCCGTCCGGCAGGCCGTGGTGCCCCGCCCGGACGCGCCCGGCGAACCCGGCGAACTGTGCGTCGCCGGCCCCCAGCTCGCCACCGGCTACCTCGACGACCCCGTCCGCACCGCCGCCCGCTTCGTCGAGGCCGACCTCGGCGGCGGCACCACCCGCTGGTACCGCACCGGCGACCTCGTCCACGAGGCCGCCGACGGCACCCTCGTCTTCCACGGCCGCATCGACCACCAGGTCAAGATCCGCGGCCACCGGGTGGACCTGGTGGACGTCGAGGAGGCACTCGGCCGGCTCCCCGGCGTCGCGGCGGTCGCCGCCGCCGCGCACGAGAAGGGCGAGCACACCGCGCTGGTCGCCTTCGTGGTCCGCGCGGCCGACGGCACCGGCACCGGCGAGGGCGCGGACGCCCCCGGCCCGGACGCGCTGCGCGCCCGCCTGCGGACCGGCCTCCCCGACCACATGGTCCCCGACCGCGTCCTCGTCGTCCCCGAGCTGGAGCACACCCGCACCGGCAAGGTCGACCGCAACGCCACCCGGGACCGGTACCTGTGACCAACCGACTCTTCGACGCCTCGGCGGCCCCCGCCGTCGTACCCGAGGCCGACGCCCGGGGCCCCTGGGCCTACCTGTGGTGGCTGGTGCGGATCCGGCCCTGGCCACTGGTCCTGAGCGCCCTGCTCGGCATCGTCTGGATGGTGCCGCTCGCCCTGGTCCCGCTCGTCATCGGACGGGCCGTCGACGAGGCCGGCGAGAGCGCCGGCCACACCGGCCTCTACCTGTGGGCGCTGCTCGCGCTCGGTCTCGGCATCGTCCAGGCGCTGGCCGGCGCCGGCCTCATCCAGGCCGCCGTCGGCGCCGAGGCGCACGCCCTGTCGTACACCCACCGGGTGCTGATGCGGCAGATCGTCCGGCTCGGCGCCACCCTGCGGAACAAGGCGCGCTCCGGCGACGTGGTCGCCTCGGCCGCCGGCGACGTCGAGAGCATCGGCAACGCCTTCGAGGTCGTCGGCCGCACCGTCGGAGCGGTGATCGCCGCGATCCTCGTGGCCGTGGCCCTCACCACCACCTCGCCCGTGCTCGGGCTCGCCGTGCTCATCGGCGTGCCCGCCGCCGTCCTCGGCATCGGCCCCCTGCTGCGCCCGCTGCAGGAGCGCGACGAGGAACAGCGCGAGCAGATGGGCAACGCCACCTCCCAGGCCGGGGACATCGTCGCCGGCCTGCGCATCCTGCGCGGCATCGGCGGTGAGGCCGTCTTCGCCGAGCGGTTCCGCCGCACCAGCCAGGAGGTGCGCCGCGCCGGTGTGTCGGCCGGCCGGATGGAGGCGTGGCTCCAGGCGGCGGGCGTCCTCCTGCCCGGCCTCGTCACCGTCGGCATCCTCTGGCTGGGCGCCCGCCTCGCCCTGAACGGCACCATCACCGTCGGCGAACTGGTCGCGTTCTACGGCGCCTCCGCCTTCCTCACCCTGCCGGTGAGCACCGCCACCGAGGCCGCGGAGACGCTCAGCCTGGCCAAGGTGGCCGCCGGCCGGGTCTGCGCCCTGCTGCGCCTCACCCCCGACGCCACCCAGCCGGCCCACCCCGAGCCGCTGCCGCCCGGGCCGCTCTCCCTGACCGACCCGGAGACCGGCGTCACCGCCGAAGCCGGCCTGCTCACCGTCATCGCCTGCCCCGCCGACCGCACCACGGACCTCGCCGACCGGCTCGGCCGTCCCGGCGTGACCACCGCGTCCGGCGGCACCTCGGCCGTCCTGCTCGGCGGCGTCCCGCTGGACCGGGCCGACCTCACCGAGCTGCGCTCCCGGCTGCTCCGCTCGGGGCCCGCCGACACCCTCTTCAGCGGCACGGTCCGGGAGGAACTGACCGCCGGGGCCGACCGGTCCCCGGAGGCGGTGGACCGCGCGCTGTTCGCCGCCGACGCCGCCGACGTGGTCGAGGCCCTGCCCCACGGGCTGGACACCCCCATGGACGAGGGCGGCCGGGCCCTGTCCGGCGGCCAGCGCCAACGCCTCGTGCTGGCCCGGGCCCTGCTCGCGGACCCCGACGTCCTGGTGCTGGAGGACCCGACCGCCTCCGTCGACGCCCACACCGAGGCCCGCGTGGTCGAGCGGGTGGCCGCGCTGCGGGCGGGCCGGACCACCGTCGTGTTCAGCGACAGCCCGCTGTGGCGCGGCGTCGCCGACCGCGAGGCCGTCCTCGACACGGTCCCCCTCCCCGGCGGCCCCGACCGCTCCGCAGGAGTGCCCTCATGACGACGACGTCCCCCCAGGCCCCCGCCCCCGAGACCGCCGCCCCGGCCCCCGCGCCCACCGGCCCGCCGGGCGCCCCCGGGCGTCTGCCGCTCGCCGACCGGGCCGCGGTCCGCGCCTGGACCGGTGCGTTCGTCCGCGCCGAGGCACCCCGGCTCACCCTCACCTTCGGGCTGTTCGCCGCCGCCCTCGTGGCCGGCCTCGCCGGCCCCCGCCTGCTGGGCCACCTGGTCGAGTCCGTCAAGGCCGGCACCACCACGGGCCGGGTCGACCTGCTCGCCCTGGCCTTCGTCGGCATCCTCGTCGTCCACGCGCTGCTCGCCCGCGCGGCCCGCACCCAGGCCACCCTGCTCGGCGAACGCGTCCTGGCCCGTACCCGCGAGAACTTCGTCCGCCGCGTCCTCGGACTGCCGCTGTCGGAGGTCGAGAGCGTCGGCACCGGCGACCTCCTCAGCCGCGCCACCAACGACGCCGACCGGCTCAACGAGAGCATCCGGCAGGCCGTGCCGCGCATCGCCCTGGCCGCCGTCACCCTGGTGTTCACCTTCGCGGCGATCCTGCTGACCTCACCCCTGCTCGCGCTCGGCCTGCTGGCCGGTGTGCCGTTCGCGGCCCTGTCCACCTGGTGGTACCGGCCGCGCGCGACCCGCGCGTACGAACGGCTGCTCGCCCAGGAGGCCGACGTCCTGGCCGTCACGCTGGAGACCGCCCGCGGCGCCGCCACCGTCGAGGCACTCGGACTCGGCCCCCGCCAGACCGGGCGCCACGGCGCGGCCGTCGACTCGGTCGTCCGCACCCGGCAGCGCACCACATGGCTCCAGACCATCTGGTTCCCCAGCCTGGACCTCGCCACCATGGTCCCGATGGCGCTGACCCTGCTGATCGGCGGACTCGCCTACCAGCGGGGCGCGGTCGGACTGGGCGAGCTGACCGCCGTGGTGCTCTACGTACAGGCCCTCGGCGAACCCCTCAACGACCTGCTGACCTGGACCGACGAACTCCAGATCGGCAACGCCGCGCTGCGCCGCATCCTGGGCGTGGACCGCCTGCCGCGCGAGGAACCGCGGCCGTCGGCGCACACCCAAGGCCACGCGATCCGGCTCGAAGGAGTCGGCTTCGGCTACGGGCCCGGCCGCGAGGTGCTCTCCGGCATCGACCTCGACATCGCCTCCGGCGAGCGCCTGGTGGTGGTCGGCGCCTCCGGCGCGGGCAAGTCCACCCTCGGCAAACTGCTGGCCGGCGTGCACCACCCCACGCGGGGCAGCGTGCGCATCGGCGGCGCGGAGGTCACCGACCTGCCGGTGGAACAACTCCGGCGCGAGATCGTGCTCGTGACACAAGAGCAGCACGTGTTCACCGGCACGGTACGGGACAACCTCACGCTGGCGCTCGACGACGCCGACGGCACGCACACCCCGGCGGACGAACGGCTGTGGGAGGCACTGGACACCGTCCTCCTGGCGGACTGGGCCCGTACGCTCCCCGACGGCCTGGACAGCGAGATCGGCCCGGGCGCCGCCCCGGTCTCCCCGTCGGCCGCCCAGCAACTGGCCCTCGCCCGGCTCCTGCTGTGCGACCCGCACGCGCTGGTCCTCGACGAGGCCACGGCACTGCTGGACTCCACGGCCTCCCGCCGCGTGGAGCGTTCACTCGCCGCCCTCATCGAGGGCCGCACGGTCATCTCGATCGTCCACCGCCTGGACTCCGTCCGGGACGCCGACCGCATCGCGGTGATGGACCGCGGCCGGATCGTCGAACTCGGCAGCCACGAGCAACTCCTCTCCGCCGACGGCGCGTACGCGGCCCTGTGGCGCTCCTGGGAGGCGGCGCGGTAGGCGGTGGGGTCGGCGCCCAGGTCGGTTCCTGTGCAACTGGGCGACTGGGCCGCGCAGTTCGCGCGGACCGCGTGTGACGGCGGCGGTATCACATGTCACCCCGCCGCGTGTCCCCGACCCCGCCCGTTCAGACCGCTTTCACGGCGATCCGATCAGAATTCCCGGGAGTTGCCCTCGTATTCCCGGGCGTCGCTCCCGTGCAGCCCCGCGTCCCGCACGCACAGCGCGGCCTGCACCCGGTTGCCCACTCCGAGTGCGGCCAGGATGCGGCTCACATGGGCCTTCACCGTGCTCTCCCGCATGCCCAGGACGGCGGCGATCTCCGCGTTGGACGCCCCGTCGGCCAGCAACTCCAGCACATCCCGCTCGCGCGGGGTCAGCCGCTCGATCCGGGCCCTGGCGGCCTGCGTCCGGCCGCCGGCCGTGCGGTGGTAACGGTCGACGAGACGGCGGGCGGCCACCGGGTGGAGCATGGCCTGGCCCTCGGCGACGACGTGGACGGCCCGGACGATGTCGGACGGGTCGGCGTCCTTGAGGAGGAAACCCGAGGCGCCCGCGGCGAGCCCGTCGTACACGTACTGGTCCAGGTCGAAGGTGGTGAGAAGGACGACCTGCGGCGGCCGGGGCAGTGCCCGCAGCCGCTGAGTGGCGGCGATGCCGTCCAGGCGGGGCATCCGCACGTCCATCAGCGCCACGTCGACGCCCTGCGCGGCGGCCGCTTCCAGGGCTTCCAGCCCGTCGCCCGCCTGGGCGACGACCGTGATGCCCGGGTCGTCGTCGAGGATGTCGGTGAGGGCGACGCGGACCAGGCGGTCGTCGTCGACGATCAGGGTACGTATCATGCCGTCCCCCGCGCGGGACGGGCGTCGGCGCTCTGCTCCACGGGGAGCTCCGCGGCGACGCTCCAGCCGCCGGAGCCGGACGGCCCGTAGCGCAGGCCGCCGTTCAGGGCGGCGACCCGTTCGGTCAGCCCGATCAGACCGTATCCGCTGGTGACGACGGCCTCCTGGGGGACCGTCCCCGGGCCGTTGCCGACCTCGACGGTGGACAGGGGCGGGCCGTACCGCACACTGACCCGCACCGGGGCCCCCGGCGCGTGCTTGCGGGCATTGGTGAGGGACTCCTGGACGAGCCGGTGCACGGCGAGCCGGTGGCTGGCCGGAAGGCCGTCGGCGCTGCCGCGGACGTCGGCCTCGATCCGCTGGCCCGCCGCCCGGGCCTCGTCGAGCAGCTCGGTCAGCTTCTGCGGGTTCGGCGTCCGCGGACCCTCGTCCTCGTGGTCGCGGAGCGCCCCCAGGACGTCGCGCAGATCGCCGAGCGCCTCCGTGGAGGTGGTGCGCAACTGGGCGATGCGTTCGGCGACCGGCTCGGGGAGCTCGTGGGCGCGCCGGCGCAACGCACCCGTGGAGAGGGCGATCAGGCTCAGGCGGTGGGCGAGGACGTCGTGCATCTCGGCCGCGATGCGGGCCCTTTCGTTGAGTCTGGCCTGTTCCGCGCGCAGTTCGCGCTCCACGCGGAGCTGCTCCACTTGTGCGGTGAGACTCGCGACGAGCCGGCGTCTGCTGCCGGCCCACATCCCGAGGGCCAGGGCGAGACCGAACGGCATGACCGGGCCGTAGGAGCGCACGCTCCACAGGAGTTCGTCGGACTGGAGGAAGTGGTTGCCGGCCGGCGCCGCCACCGCGCACAGCGCGCCGGCCGCGATCCGGCCGCGGGAGGCGAAGTGGAAGACGGCGACCAGCAGCGGCATCGGGTCGCCCAGCCAGGCCGCCGCGGCGGTGACGACGACCGCCGTGACGACGGGCAGTCGGTACCGAAGGAGCAGCGACAGGCCGGCGACGGCCGCGACCGCGACCCGTGGATCGAGCGGATCACCGTCGGCCCCGACCACCGCCGTCTGCACCGACAACTCGCCCACCAGGGCCACCAACATGGCCTCGGCCCACCAGGGCCACCTCCGAACGTCCGCGCTCAGCACGGGCAAAGCGTAGGCGTCCACGGGCGTTCCCCTATCCGTCAACGGGCGATCACGACCCCCTACTTTCGTACGGTGTGCGCGCCGACCGACAGCCGATGGCACGGTTCGCGCCGCTCCCTAGCGTCGAGGGCATGGATCTGAAGCACGTGCATCCGCAGCCCCCTCCCGCCCCCTCCGCCCCTGCCGCCCTCTTGGCCCCGGCCGTCCCGAGGCCCCTCTTCCTGCGCGAGGCCGCCCGCACCTTCCGCACCACCGGAGCCGTCGCGCCCAGCAGCAGGCACCTCGCCGACCGGCTGGCCGCCCCCCTGTGGCCCTCGTCGATGGTGCGGCGCCCCGCGGCGGTGCTGGAGGTGGGCGCCGGGACGGGCCCGGTGACACGGGCGCTGGCCGCGCTCACCGGCCCGGCCGACCGGCTGGACGCCGTCGAGATCAACCCGTGCTTCGTGGAGATCCTGTCCGGATCACTACGCACCGATCCGGTGCTCGCGCCGGCGGCGGACCGGATCAGGATCCTGCCCGGATCGATCACCGAGATGCCGCCGGACCGCGACTACGACGTCATCGTCTCGTGCCTGCCGTTCACCAACTTCGAGCCGGCCGCCGTGCGTTCGATTCTGGACCGCTATCTGTCCGTGCTGGTCCCCGGGGGGCACCTCACCTTCTTCGCCTACCTCGGCACCCACGCCCTGCGTTCCGCCTTCAGCGGTCGCGCCGAGTCCGCCCGGCACCGTGAGGTGGGCGCCGTCCTCGACGCGTTCGCCCGGCGGCACGGCGGGCGGCAGAGCGTGGTGTGGCGCAACCTGCCGCCGGCCCGGGTGTGGCACCTGCGGACCCCCGAGCGGCCGGGCCGGCCCGTGGACGCGGTCTGATGCGGCTGCCCGCTGAACTCCTCCTGTGGCCCATCGGCCACTAGTACTCCAGTTGCAGTTCGCTATCGCCGCTGGTCAGGGTCCTGTTTTTGAGTGTAGTCGGCTGACTGGTCGTCATGTCGGGAAGTTCGTGACCGGCGATGTGTGATCGCTGTTGTGCTGATCATGCAAGATGATGTGCGCCCCGATGTGTGGGCTTCGGAGCTTGAGGAAGTGTTGCTGCGGGTGGGGCACCGGTTCGGCCGGGCTGACCTGCGGCGGCGGATGCGGGACTACATGCGGGCGCTACTCGGTCCGGTGGGGCGGAAGAACAGCTGGCAGCTCGCCGAGCATGCCGGTCACAGCGGACCTCACGGGCTCCAGAACCTCCTCAACCGGGCCCGGTGGGACGCGGATGAGGT
>NZ_JBVJJR010000007.1:0-383588 GCF_055585605.1 Streptomyces sp. NPDC052910 | reverse complement strand
TTGTACTCACCCGAGAGACTCTCTCAGGCTTTCCTCCGGGCGCTTCCCTTCGGTGTTTCCAACCTTACCAGATCCGTTTTCCGTTCCGTTTCCGGCCCGGATTCGAAATCCGATCCCCGTTGGAGGGGGGTTCCCGCCGTGGTGCGACTATTTGTTACTGCCGCGCCTTCCGGCGTGATCACTACTTTACCGGATTTCCCCCGCGGCTCCTAATCGGAGCCCCGGGCTCGAATGAAACCGAATTCCGGCATGCCGAAATCGATCCCGTTCAAGGGCCGTGCAGTAGAGGATCCCGCCGAGTGGCGTGAAGCGCCGCCCCGGCCTCCTCGCGGACGCCGTGGCAACTCGAAGAACTCTACACGAGGTTCGGCAGTGCTCGCGCCCACCCCCCGGCCCTCACTTCGCGCCCCCTACTTCCTGCCCCTCGCGGCCCGCTTCGTCGTGGCGCGCCGCACCCGCTCCTCGTACTCCCGCCGGCGCAGCTTCTCCCCGGGAGCCTCCTGGAGCGCACGGAGGGACCAGGCCAGGAAGACGCCAACGAAGCCGATCAGCATCAGGGTCTGCCCTGACGAAGCCGATGAGAGAGACGAGGGGGACGCGGAAGAGGAAGAGGAGGAAGAGGAAGGGGAAGAGGAACCCCCGGCCCGTCCGTCTCCCCCTTCCCCACGTGACCCCTGCGGCCCCCGCGCCCCTTGCGACCCCTGCGGCGCCCGCCCGGTGAACCCCTCCCACGTGCGCCGGAAGGCCAGGGCCGTACAGACCGCCACCCCCACGATGACGATCACGTTCACCAGGCCGCCCACCTTGGCGATGGCGAGCCCCTGGTAGCCGAGGCGGAGCAGCAGAGCACCCGCCACGGCCGCGGCCAAGCCGCCGACGGCGACGGCGGCGCGGCGCCACGCGTACCCACCGTCGTGCTCGAGCCAGGTCGTGCCGAAGAACCGGATCGGCTCGGGCTCGACAAGGCCGGCGGGCGTGGTTGTCCGGTTCTGTGGGCTCATGCGCCGATTATTGCCCCGAGGCGTCGTCTCTCCGTGCCGGATGCCCGGGAGAGAGGTGTGAGGGAACGTCGCCGTCCGTCCCGCCCCCACCCGTTAGAGACGATCAATATCGATCGCTACGCGCACCGAACCGTCACGAAGTCGCTGCTTCCGGTTTTCACATAGGCGTCGGATACATACTGACCGGGCGCGATGTTGTCCCAGATGTTTGTCGTTCCGCAGGGGCCCGAGACGGTTTCGCCGCGGGTCTGGCAGCGGATGGCGACGCGGGTGTCCGGCGAGAGGATCTTGACCAGCCGGCTGCTGGTGCTGGGGCCGCTGCGCACGTTCACCTGGTAACCAGGGGCCAGCGGGTAGAAGACGGCGTCGGTCACGGCCTGGACGGATGCCACGGACGGCGCGGGCGGTACGTCGGTGACGGCGGTTCCGCCTTCGGTCGTGCTTCGGATCTGATCCTCGACGATCTCGTCGCTGGCCATGTTGCGCCCTCCCCTGTTTCGAAATGACCGTCAAGAAACTGTTGTTGACGGGCCGATGGCATGCGCAGGCTAGCAAGGTCGGGCACGTCCTCCCGGGCATCAGGTGCCCCATCGATTAGGCTCCGCAAGCCGCCTATGCGGCCGACATGACACGGGGGTGGGGAATGCCGCCGCTGCGCGATACCGGGAACGGCCCGGAAGCGGAGGATCCGGAGTATGCGGGCCGCTACCGCCTGGAGGGTCGGCTCGGCGCGGGCGGCATGGGGGTCGTCCACCTGGCGCACTCACCCTCGGGGCTGCGGCTCGCCGTGAAGGTCGTGCACGCCGAGTACGCGGCGGACCCCGAGTTCAGAGCGCGGTTCCGGCAGGAGGTGGCGGCGGCCCGCCGGGTCAGCGGCGCGTTCACCGCCCCGGTCGTGGACGCGGACCCGGACTGCGAGCGGCCGTGGATGGCGACGCTGTGCATCGCCGGGCCGACCCTCGCCGCGTACATCAAGCGGAACGGCCCGCTGCCGCCGGACGAGGTGCGCCGGCTGGCGGCCGGCCTCACGGAGGCGCTGCGCGACATCCACCGGGCCGGGGTGGTCCACCGCGATCTGAAGCCGAGCAACGTACTGCTCTCCGAGGACGGGCCGAAGGTCATCGACTTCGGCATCTCCCGGCCGTACGACAGCGAGTTGCGGACGGAGACGGGGAAGCTCGTCGGCACCCCGCCGTTCATGGCGCCCGAGCAGTTCCAGCGGCCGCGCGAAGTGGGGCCCGCCGCGGACGTGTTCGCGCTGGCGTCCGTCCTCGTCCACGCGGCGACCGGGCGCGGGCCGTTCGCGTCCGACAGCCCGTACCTGGTGGCGTACCAGGTGGTGCACGACGAGCCGGAGCTGGAGGGGGTGCCGGAGGACCTCGTCCCGCTGCTCAGGGACTGTCTGGCGAAGGATCCCGGGCTGCGGCCGACACCGGACGTCATCATGTCCCGGCTGCCGGCGCCCGCGCCGGACGCGCGGCCCGCTCCCCCGTGGCTGCCGGAGGCCGCGCCCCGGCTGCCGGACGTCTCGTACAAGCCGCCGCCCCGGCCGCCCCGCCGGGCCCTGCGTCCGCCCCGGGCGGAGGCCCGTCCCGCGCGCGCCGACACTCCCGTCACCCATCCCGCGCGGCTCCCGGCCCAGGGAGCGGGCCGGGGCGGGGGCGAGGTGGCGCAAGCGGACCCGGCGGGCCGGTCACGGTGGCGGCGCGTCACCTGGTTCGCGGTGGGGGCGCTGGCGACCGTCGCGCTGGGCGTGGGCGCCGGATGGGCCGTACGGCAGGCCGACACCGAGGACGAGCCGCTGCAGACCCGCGCCTCCTCCGCGAGCACCGTCTGGCAGCCGTGGCAGGTGTCGCTGCCGGGGAAGCCTCCCGGGCGGCGCGGCGAGGCCCGTCCGGCCTTCTGTGACCACGCCGAGGGCGCGCTGTACTGCTCCGCCCCCGGCCTCCTCGCCGTGCGCATCGACAGTTACGACGGCAAGGTGGCGTGGCGGCGCGAGGAGGGCGCCCGGCGGCCGGACACGGCGCCGGCGGCGCCCGTCGTCGCCGGCGGTCTGGTGCACGTCCTGTCCGCCGACGGCCGTCGGCTGCTCGCCCTCGACGCCGCCTCGGGGGCGCAGCGCTGGGCGGGGGACGTGACGCGGTTCCCGGGGCGGGTCTACTTCGCGGGGGACACCGTCCTGCTGGTCGCCGAGGACGGCACGGTCACGGCGCTGGACGCGCGGACGCACAAGGAGCGGTGGCGGCACGGTGTCCCTGGTTTCCGCACTCCGGTCTTCTCCTCCTACGGCACCGGCCCTGCCTACGCCGTCGCACCGTGGGACGACGGGCGGTCCACGCGGATCGTCGCCGTGGACCCCCTCACCGGCAAGACGCTGTGGCAGTGGACGGCGACCGGCAGCCTGTCGGTCGTCGGCGCGCGGTGGGACGGCGGGCTCTGCCTGACCGCCGCCGACACGGACAACAGGGTCTCAGCGGTGGTGCGGTACGACCCGGCGGCACGGCGGGAGCGCCGGGTGCTGCTGAGCGCGCCGGTGATCGCGGCGAGCGCGGTGGCGCGGCGGGACGCCGTCTACATCCTGTCGAACGACGGCGGGCTGACCTCGGTGGACACCGAACGGGGCGTCCAGTTGTGGCGGACGGAGACGTCGGTGGCCAACGCGTCGGCGCTGGTGGCCGACCACCGCAGGGTGTACTTCTCGGCGGCGGACGGCCGTCTGTTAGCGGTGGACGCACTCGGGGGCGAGCTGCTGGGCCAGACGAAACCGCGGCTGGCGCGGGCCGGGCAGGGCTTCCCGGGCGTGCTGCCGCCGCCCGTGGCGGCGCGCGGGAAGGTGTACGGCTCCGCGCCCGACGGGACGGTGTTCGCGCTGAACGGGCGGGAGCCGGAGCACTGGCGTTGAACGGGAGCACCTGCGCCGACGGGGGCACCGGCGTCGACCGGAGCGCCGGCGTCGAGGGGCCGCCGCCGGGCGGGGCGGCCCGCGGCGGCCGGCCGGGCGTACGGCGTCCGTGGGCCGGCCGGTCTCGGCGGCCGGTCGCCTCGCGGTACCGGCAGTCGCGCGGTACCGGCAGTCGCGGCGAGGTGCGTCCGGTGGGGCCGGTCCGGTCGGACGCGCTTCCGTGCGGAGTGTGGCCCCGGTGCCGTCAGTCGCGGTCGACGTGCTCCCGCAAGACCGCCCGGTCGGTCGCGTCGATGTCGTACGTGGTCTTGTTCCAGTCGTTCGGGGTCACGACATCCACCTTCCAGATCAGCTTCTTGCTTCCTCCGGTCTTCTCGTCGCTCGTCTCGAGTTCGAGCGTGGTGACCGTCCCCTTTTTCCGGTCGGTGGCCGTCGCGGCGGCGTCCTGCGGGAGGACGCGAGCCGACGTGAGGTGGTCGGCGCGTTCCCGTTTGTCGTCGCCGTCCCGGTCGGTGTCGGCGGACGACTTCTCGACCTTTCCGGTGACGGCGTCGACGACGACGGAATGGGCCGTTCCGTCGTCCGTGGCGACCTCGACGTGCCATTCGGGCCCGCCGTCCGGGGCGCGCTTGAGTTCGGCGGCGACGAGCCTGCTGCCCGCGACACCGCCCGTCGCGGTGCGGGCGGCCTGTTCCCAGCCGGTCCTGGCGGCCGGGATCAGCGCCTTGCGCTCGGCCTGGTCGGTGGTGAGCGGCCGCTCGGGGGCGGGGGACGGGCCCGTCACCGACGGCGCGCGGGAGCCGGACGGCGAGGCGCCGGCCGACGAGGAGGCGGCCCCGCCGTCGTCGTCCCCGCACCCGGCGAGGAGCGCCCCGGCCGTCGCCGCGCCGCAGACGGCCAGCAGCGCGGCGCGCAGGCGGGGCGGGTGGGATCGGGGGCGGCGGCAGGGGGCGTCGTCCGTTCGGTCCTGGTTGAGTCCACTCGGTGCCATGGGGGGACGTGTTGCCCGGCCGCCGCCCTCCATGTCCCGCCACCCGGAAGGATCACCCGGGTGCGCGCCGCGCAGGGCGGTCAGCCCAGCTTGGCGATGTCCCGCACCGCGCCCTTGTCCGCGCTGGTCGCCATGGCCGCGTAGGCACGCAGCGCCTGCGAGACCTTGCGCTCCCGGTTCCGGGGCGCGTAGACGCCGCCGAGGGCGGCACGGCGGGACGCCAGTTCCTCGTCCGGCACGACGAGTTCGATGCTCCGGGACGGGATGTCGATGCGGATGCGGTCGCCGTCCTCGACGAGCGCGATGGTGCCGCCGGACGCCGCCTCGGGCGAGGCGTGGCCGATGCTCAGGCCCGAGGTGCCGCCGGAGAAGCGGCCGTCGGTGATCAGCGCGCACTTGGCGCCCAGGCCGCGGCCCTTGAGGAACGAGGTGGGGTAGAGCATCTCCTGCATGCCCGGACCGCCCTTGGGGCCCTCGTAGCGGACGACGACCACGTCGCCCTCCTTGACGCGCTTGGTGAGGATGGCGTCCACCGCCTCCTCCTGGGACTCGACGACGACCGCCGGTCCCTCGAACGTCCAGATCGACTCGTCGACACCGGCGGTCTTCACGACGCAGCCGTCCTCGGCGAGGTTGCCGTAGAGCACGGCGAGGCCGCCGTCGGCGGAGTAGGCGTGGGCGGTGTCGCGGATGCAGCCGTTGGCGGCGTCGAGGTCGAGCGTCTCCCAGCGCTCGGACTGCGAGAACGCCTCGGCCGAGCGGACGCAGCCGGGGGCGGCGTGGAACATCTCGACGGCCTCGGGCGCGGGTGAACCGCCGCGCACGTCCCAGCGCTTGAGCCACTCGGCGAGCGAGTCGGCGTGCACGCTGTGCACGTCCTCGTGCAGGTGGCCCGCGCGGTGGAGCTCGCCGAGGATGGCGGGGATGCCGCCGGCCCGGTGCACGTCCTCCATGTGGTACGAGCCGTTGGGCGCGACCTTGCAGACGCAGGGGACGCGGCGGGAGACGGCGTCGATGTGGGTCATGCCGAAGTCGAGCCCGGCCTCCTGGGCGGCGGCCAGCAGGTGGAGGACGGTGTTGGTGGAGCCGCCCATGGCGACGTCGAGGGCCATCGCGTTCTCGAAGGCGGCGAGGGAGGCGACCGAGCGCGGCAGGACCGTCGCGTCGTCCTGCTCGTACCAGCGGCGGGTGATCTCGACGACCGTGCGGCCCGCGGCCTCGTAGAGCTCCTTGCGGGCGGTGTGCGTGGCGAGCACCGAGCCGTTGCCGGGAAGGCCCAGGCCCAGCGCCTCGACCAGGCAGTTCATGGAGTTGGCGGTGAACATGCCGGAACAGGAGCCGCAGGTGGGGCAGGCGGCTTCCTCGATGCGGGCCAGGTCCTCGTCCGAGACGGACTCGGAGACGGCCTCGGACATCGCGCTGATCAGGTCGAGGTTGGTACGGACCGTGCCGTCGACGAGCGTCGTCTTGCCGGCCTCCATAGGGCCGCCGGAGACGAAGACGGTGGGGATGTTCAGGCGGAGGGCGGCCATCAGCATGCCCGGCGTGATCTTGTCGCAGTTGGAGATGCAGATCAGCGCGTCCGCGCAGTGCGCCTCGGTCATGTACTCGACCGAGTCGGCGATCAGGTCGCGGGAGGGGAGGGAGTACAGCATGCCGCCGTGGCCCATGGCGATGCCGTCGTCCACGGCGATGGTGTTGAACTCGCGCGGCACGCCGCCCGCTGCCTTGATCGCCTCGGAGACGATCCGGCCGACCGGCTGGAGGTGGGTGTGGCCCGGCACGAACTCCGTGAAGCTGTTCGCCACCGCGATGATCGGCTTGCCGAAGTCCTCGCGCGCTACACCCGCGGCGCGCAGAAGGGCTCGGGCGCCCGCCATGTTGCGGCCGTGGGTGACGGTACGGGACCTCAGCTCGGGCATGTTCGCTCCGCTCGTCGTGGTGTGGGTTCGAGGGTACGTGGGGGATCCGTGATCCGGACACGGTTTCCGGGATGTGAGATGCACCCCGGTGCGGGCGCACCACTCAGCCCGTCCGGCGTTTGAGGACAACCGCGCGGAGCGCGGTTTCGGGGGTGCGGGGGCTTGCCCCCGCAAAAAACGGCGAAATGAACGGCGAAATGGGGGTGCCCCCTCCGGGGAAGGGACCGGGGCCTACCCCCCCTCCAAATGCCGCTGCACCGCCGGCGCCACCATCCGCACCACCGCGTCGAAGTCCGCCGACGCCAACGGCTCCACCTTGATCACATGCCGCAGCATCACCACCCCCACCAGATGCGCCGCCGCGATCTCGGAACGCAACCGGGCGTCCGGGATGCCCAGCCCCCCGGCGATGCGCAGCATCAGCCGTCGCGTGACGAGGTCGCGGAAGACCGACGCCGCCGTCTCGTTGACGACGGCCGAGCGGAGGATGGCCAGCACCGGCTCGCGGGTGACGGGGTTCTCCCAGACGCCGAGGATGAAGCGGGTGATGCGCTCGCCCGCGTGCTCCCGGTCGCCCTCCAGCAGCACATCCGGGGCGGGCAGCGCGGGCGCGAAGGCGACCTCCACGGCCGCCGCGAACACCTTTTCCTTGGGGCCGAAGTAGTGGTGGACGAGGGCGGGGTCGACGTCCGCGCCCTTGGCGATGGCGCGGATGGACGCCTTGTCGTAGCCGCGTTCGGCGAACTCCGCGCGGGCGGCGGCGACGATGCGTTCGCGGGCGCCGGGGCCGTTCCCGGCCTCGGCTCTGGGCGGGCGACCACGCCGCCGGGGCGGGGACGGCGGCTCCACGGAGGTCACGGCCGGGCCGCGCCCGTCGGCGAGGCGAGGTGCAGCCGGGTGAAGGCCAGTGCCTCCGCCAGGTCCGCCTCGCGCTCGGCGGTCGACATGGCCCGCCGGGTGTTGACCTCGACGACGATGTGGCCGTCGAACCCGCTGACCGCCAGCCGCTCCAGCAGCTCGGCGCAGGGCTGCTTGCCGCGCCCGGGGACCAGGTGCTCGTCCTTGTTGGAGCCGTTGCCGTCGGCGAGGTGGACGTGCGCGAGCCGGTCGCCCATTCGGGCGATCATGTCGAGCGCCTCCGTGCGGGCCGTCGCCGTGTGCGAGAGGTCGACGGTGAAGTGCCGGTAGTCGTCCTTGGTGACGTCCCAGTCGGGCGCGTAGGCGAGGAGCTCTCGGTCCCGGTAGCGCCAGGGGTACATGTTCTCCACGGCGAAGCGGACGTCCGTCTCGTCGGCCATCCGCCAGACGCCGCGCACGAACTCCCGGGCGTAGGACCGCTGCCAGCGGAACGGCGGGTGGACGACGACCGTGCTCGCGCCGAGCCGTTCGGCCGCCGACTTCGCCCGCTGGAGCTTGACCCAGGGGTCGGTGGACCAGACGCGCTGGGTGATCAGCAGGCAGGGCGCGTGGACGGCGAGGATGGGCATCCGGTGGTAGTCGGAGAGTCTGCGCAGGGCGTCGATGTCCTGGCTGACCGGGTCGGTCCAGACCATGACCTCGACGCCGTCGTAGCCCAGACGGGCGGCGATCTCGAAGGCCGTCGCCGTGGACTCCGGGTAGACCGAGGCCGTGGACAGGGCGACCTTCGCATCCGGGATGCGCACCACTGGCTCTGTCACGAAGGACAGCGTACGACCGCCCGTCACACGGCGGGCAGGTGGTCCAGCCTCCGCAGGATGACGCCCTCCCGCAGCGCCCACGGACACAGCTCGACCTCGTCCACCCCGAACAGGTCCAGCGCGGCCTCCGCGACCAGCGCCCCGGCGGGAAGCTGCGGGGCCCGGCCCGCCGAGACGCCGGGCAGCGCGGCCCGCTGTTCGGGGGTCATCGCGGCCAGCCGGGGGACCCACTCCTCCAGCGCCTTGCGGGTGAGGGTGCGCTGGGCGAGCAGGCCGGCGCCGGAGCCCGGGGCGCCGGCGATGCGGGCGAGCTGCTTGAAGGTCTTGGAGGTGGCGACCACGTGGTCGGGGGTGCCCAGCCGGGCGAACTCGCCGACCGTCCGGGCGATCTCCGCGCGGACGTGCCGGCGCAGCGCCCGGACGTCCTCGGGGTCGGGCACCGGCCCGGGCAGCCGGGCGGAGGTGAGGCGGCCGGCGCCGAGCGGGAGGGAGACGGCGGCGTCGGGGTCCTCGTCCTGCCCGAAGGCGATCTCCAGGGAGCCGCCGCCGATGTCGAGGACCAGCAGCTTGCCGGACGACCAGCCGAACCAGCGGCGGACGGCGAGGAAGGTGAGCCGCGCCTCCTCCTCGCCGGAGAGCACCGACAGCCGGACGCCGGTCTCCTCCTGGACACGGGCGAGGACGGCGTCCGCGTTGGGCGCCTCGCGGACGGCGGAGGTGGCGAACGGCAGGACTTCCTCGACGCCCTTGTCCTCGGCCGCCCGGAGCGCGTCCCTGACGACGTCCACGAGACGCTCGACACCGGCGTCGGTGACGGCCCCGGAGCCGTCGAGCAGTTCCGCGAGGCGCAGCTCGGCCTTGTGGGAGTGGGCGGGCAGCGGGCGGGCGCCGGGGTGCGCGTCCACCACCAGCAGGTGGACCGTGTTCGATCCCACGTCCAGGACACCGAGTCTCATGTCGTGCACGCTACTGGGACCGGTGGGGACACATAGGCTTGAGGTGTGGCAAAGACGAAGAAGGCGAAGGCCCCCGCGCAGCAGGCTCCCCGGCAGCGGAACGTGCCCGACGAGGTCGGGCTCGACTTCGCCCGTGCCTGGGTCGAGTTCCCGGACCCGGCCGACGACGAACAGGTCTTCCGCTGCGACCTGACCTGGCTCACCTCCCGGTGGACCTGCGTCTTCGGCAGCGGCTGCCAGGGCATCAAGGCGGGCCGGGCGGACGACGGCTGCTGCACGCTGGGCGCCCACTTCTCCGACGAGGACGACGAGCGGCGGGTGGCCGGGCACGTGGCGCGGCTCACCCCCGACATCTGGCAGTTCCACGACGAGGGCACCTCGGCGGGCGGCTGGACGCAGCTCGACGAGGACGGCGAACGGCAGACGCGCCGGTGGAAGGGGTCCTGCATCTTCCAGAACCGCCCCGGCTTCGCGGGCGGCGTCGGCTGCGCCCTGCACATCCTGGCCCTGCGGGAGGACCGGGAACCGCTGGAGACCAAGCCGGACGTGTGCTGGCAGTTGCCCGTCCGCCGCACCTACGACTGGATCGACCGGCCCGACGACACCCAGGTCCTCCAGGTCACCATCGGCGAGTACGACCGGCGGGGCTGGGGCCCCGGCGGTCACGACCTCCACTGGTGGTGCACCTCCGCGCGCTCGGCGCACGGCGCCGGTGAGCCGGTGTACGTCACCTACCGTGCCGAGCTGGTGGAGCTGATGGGGAAGAAGGGGTACGCGCGGCTGGTGGAGCTGTGCGAGGAGCGGATGGCCTCGCTGCTGCCGATGGCTCCGCATCCGGCGGACCCGGTGGGTTAGCCGGCCGGGCCGGCAGCCCCGCCCTCGCGCACCCGCGCCCCGGCCGCCCCACCGGCCGCCGCAACGGATCCCGCTCCGGCGGGCCCGGTGGGTCAGCCGGCCGGGCCGGCAGCCCCCTCCTCGCGCATCCGCGCCCCGGCCGGCCGTCCCACCGGCCATCGCACCGGATCCTGCCGCGCCGAGTCCCGTCGCACCGGGTCCCGTCTCGCCGAGCCCCGTCGCACCAAATCCCGCCTCACCGAGTCCCCTCTCACCGGATCCCGTCCCGCCGGAGCCGGCCCGGACCGTCGACCGGCACCGTGGCGGGGCCCGGGGCCAGTCGGACCTGGGTCCGCCAGGGATCGGCCGGTTCCCGGTCGGGATCGGTGGCGACCGTGAAGGTCAGGGAGCGGCCGGGGAGCAGCACGCCGCCCGTCCGGCCCAGCCGCAGCCAGGCCGCGCCGGGTGTGGCCGCCCAGTGCACCTCGCCGCCGACGGCCGTGACCGTGACGAGCGTGTCCGGGCCGTTCGGCTGGGCCGCGACGGTCAGCCGTCCGAATTCCGCCCACGGGTCGGACGGGGTGGCCGGGGCGGCTCGGACACGCGAGGGCGGGGAGAAGGCTGCGGGCGGCGGCCCGGGCGGCGGGGAGGCAGGCGCGGACGGGGCCGAGGTCAGGGGCCGGGGCTCGGCGCCGCGGGAGGCGGGTGAGGGAGCGGCGGGAGACGAGCCGTCCGTGTCGCCGGAGGTCGTGGGGACGCCGGAGGTATCGGCAGCCGGGTGGGGGACGGCAGCAGCCGGAGCGGCGTTCCCGGCGCTCCCACCGTGTCCCGCGTCGGGGGCGGCAGCGTGGCCGGGGGCGGGAGTGAGGCGGCCGAAGCCGCGGACGTAGCCGACGGCCCGGGCTCCCCCGAAGTCCCCGGAGCCTCTTGCCCCTCTCGCGTCACCGACGCGACCGGTGGCGCCGGTACGGCCGGCGTCATCCGCGTCATTGACGTCACCCGCGTCACCCGCGCCCCTCGTGCCGCCGGCGCCACCGGTCTCGCCCAGACGCTCCACCCGGTCCCCGTCGCCGGGGTCGGCAGGCGGAGCGGGGTCGGGGGCAGGGGCGGGGGCGCGTGGGGAGCGCGCGTCGTCGTCGGGGGGCGTCTCGCCGGCCGTGACGGCGCCCTCCCCGGAGGACGGGCCGTCCTGGCCGCCCGTCGGCGACTCCCGGTAGGCGGCCCACAGCACCAGCGCGGGCGCGGCGGCGACCGTCGCCACGACGGTGGTGGTGACGGCGCGGTGGCGCAGCCAGGTGCGCCGGCCCGGCCGGTCCGCGGGCGGCAGCGGATAGCCCTCGCGGTCGTAGCGCGGACCGCTCGGGCGGGTGGCGCGGGCGTGCCGCAGGGCGGCCTGGAGAGCGGCGAGGGGGGCTTCGAGGAGGGGGAGTTCCGCGCGGGAGGCGGCGGTGCCCGGCCAGGGAGCGCCCGCGGTCACCCGTTCCGCCGTACGCCGGCAGTCGGCGCACTCGTCCACGTGCCGGACCAGCTCGCCGCGGACGGCGGGACCGAGCAGCGCGCCGGCGTACCCGCCGGCGGTGAAGCGGACGACGACCGGGCAGCGGCCGGCGGCGGCGACCGCGAGCGCGGTGCGGGTGCGTTCGACCTCGCAGGCGGCACCGGCGAGCAGGGCCCGGGCCGCGTCGGGCTGGAGCCCCAGCACGGTGGCCACGTCGCGGGCCGGCAGACCGTGCCGCACGGACAGTTCCAGCGCCTCGCGCTGTAGTGCGTCCGTCCCCGCCGCCTCCGGCCAGGGCGGCAGCCCGGGCCCGGCGAGGTGCCGGAGGACCGGGCGGGTGCCGGGTCCCACCCGTCCGGGCCCGCCCGTCGCCGCCGCCGATTCGCCCGGCCGCGCCGACTCCACCGGTCCGCCCGGCCTGCCCGTCCCGCCCGGCTCGGAAGGATCGAAGGGGCCCGCGAGCCCCGCCGCGCCCGCCGGTCCCGCCGGATCCGCGGAGTTCCCGGACCCCGCCGGCCCGGCGACCAGGCGTCGTCTGCAAGCCCAGCGGGTCAGGGCGTACAGCCAGGTCCGGATCGGGCCGGACGGGGCTCGGTCGGCGCGGCGCTCCGCCAGGGCCAGGGCCTCGGCGAGGGCGCAGGTGGCCATGTCGGGCTCGCCGAGGAGGAACAGGCAGTACGTGTAGAGGCCGTCGAGGTGCGGGGCCGCCCGGGAGAGTCGGAGGTTCGGCACCGCCGACGGTGGCGGGCCGCCCGGCGCGGGCGTGACGACCGGGGGCCGCGGACCGCCCCCCGCGCGGTGGGGCGGCCGGGACCCGCCGGGGGCGTGCGGGGGCTGCTCATACCTGCTCGTCATCATTCCGGCGACCGTAGGGCGACCCGGATGGGCGCTTCGCGATGCTCAGCCGGGTTTACCCCGTACGGGGGAGCTCATCCTGAGAAAGGCCGCTGTAACGGTACGTTCCGGGCGACGTCACGGCGCGGAGCGCGCCGGGGTACGCCGGGGCGGACCGGGTGCGCGAGAACGGCGGAGCGCGCCGAGTGCGTGCTGCGAGAGCCGGTCCGGGCCGAGGCATGAACGCCCGGGGCGACCGGCACCGGCCATTGCCACGGCCTCCCGGGTCGGTACGGACTTCCGGAACGGCGCCGAACGTCAGGACGGCGCCGCGGGTCAGGGCACCGCGAGCGCCCCGGCCAGCACGGGACGAGCGGGGGGACGACCCGCCTGACCACCCGACTCCGCCGCGGCCCGGCGGTGGTGATGCCGGCGGGCGGTCGCCCCGGCCCCGGGGGCGGAACAGGCGGCCGACCGGCCCGCACACCCCGGCGGACGGAGCGGCGGGGCGACCCGCCCGCCTCGGTGAAAACCCCCGGAATCCAGTCCGCCCGCCTCCGCCCGCGGGTTGCGGAACCTCCCTCACTCCCGTGCCGGAGGGCGAAGCGCCGGAGCGTTGTCAGTGGTTGCCGCTACGGTGACTCACATGGCTGCCCGTACCTCCCGCTCGTCCGCCAAGGACCGGCCCTCTTATCGCTGCACCGAGTGCGGCTGGACCACCGCGAAGTGGCTCGGCCGCTGTCCGGAGTGCCAGGCGTGGGGGACGGTCGAGGAGTACGGCGCGCCCGCCGTGCGGACGACCGCGCCCGGGCGGGTCACATCCGCCGCGCTGCCCATCGGCCAGGTGGACGGCCGGCAGGCCACCGCGCGCGGCACGGGCGTCCCGGAGCTCGACCGGGTGCTGGGCGGCGGGCTGGTGCCGGGGGCGGTGGTGCTGCTGGCGGGCGAGCCGGGCGTCGGCAAGTCCACGCTGCTGCTGGACGTCGCGGCGAAGGCGGCGTCCGACGAGCACCGGACGCTGTACGTGACGGGCGAGGAGTCGGCGAGCCAGGTGCGGCTGCGGGCGGACCGGATCGGCGCGCTGTCGGAGCACCTGTACCTGACCGCCGAGACGGACCTGTCGGCCGTCCTCGCCCATCTGGACTCGGTCAAGCCCTCGCTGCTGATCCTGGACTCGGTGCAGACCGTCGCCTCCCCGGAGATCGACGGCGCCCCCGGCGGCATGGCCCAGGTGCGGGAGGTGGCCGGTGCCCTCATCCGCGCCTCGAAGGAGCGCGGGATGTCAACGCTGCTCGTCGGCCATGTGACGAAGGACGGCGCGATCGCCGGCCCCCGGCTGCTGGAGCACCTAGTGGACGTCGTGCTGCATTTCGAGGGCGACCGGCACGCCCGGCTGCGCCTGGTCCGGGGCGTGAAGAACCGCTACGGGGCGACGGACGAGGTCGGCTGCTTCGAGCTGCACGACGAGGGCATCATCGGCCTGGCCGACCCGAGCGGGCTGTTCCTGACCCGCCGGGCGGAGCCGGTGCCGGGCACCTGTCTGACGGTCACCCTGGAGGGCCGCCGTCCGCTGGTGGCCGAGGTGCAGGCGCTCACGGTGGACTCCCAGATCCCCTCGCCCCGGCGCACCACCTCGGGCCTGGAGACCTCCCGGGTCTCGATGATGCTGGCGGTGCTCGAACAGCGGGGCCGCATCAGCGCCCTCGGCAAGCGGGACATCTACAGCGCGACCGTCGGCGGCGTGAAGCTCTCCGAGCCGGCCGCCGACCTGGCCGTCGCCCTGGCCCTGGCCAGTGCCGCGAGCGACACCCCGCTGCCGAAGAACCTGGTGGCCATCGGCGAGGTGGGGCTCGCGGGCGAGGTCAGGCGGGTCACGGGCGTCCAGCGCCGGCTCGCGGAGGCGCACCGGCTCGGTTTCACGCACGCCCTGGTGCCGTCCGACCCGGGCAAGGTGCCCGCCGGGATGCGGGTGCTCGAGGTCGCCGACATAGCCGATGCGCTGCGGGTACTCCCGCGCGGGCGGCGCCGGTCCGCCGGGGGTGACGGCGGGGCCGCCGGCGGCGGGGAGGCTCCGGCGCGAGCCCGGCCGGAGGACGCCCCTCTTCAATCGGCTCGGCGCCAGTAGACTTTCCCCTGGTCCCGCCCTCCCCCAGCACGCGACCGGAAACGGGGGCGCGGGGGCGGTCCGCGGCCACCGTTGACCATGCGACCGGAGGAGTGCAGTGGCAGCCAACGACCGGGCATCGGGCCCCGGCAGGGCCGGGGGCGGCTCCGGTGGCTCCCATGCCGACGGGCTGATGCGCGCCTCGCTGAGCGCCGTCGCGCCCGGCACGGCCCTGCGCGACGGCCTTGAGCGCGTTCTTCGCGGCAATACGGGCGGGCTCATCGTCCTCGGCATGGACAAGACCGTCGACTCGATGTGCACCGGCGGTTTCGTCCTCGATGTGGAGTTCTCCGCGACCAGGCTCCGCGAGCTGTGCAAGCTCGACGGGGCGCTGATCCTCGACAAGGACATCACCAAGATCGTCCGGGCGGGCGTGCAGCTCGTGCCGGACGCGTCGATCCCGACGGAGGAGACCGGCACCCGGCACCGCACGGCGCAGCGGGTCTCCATCCAGTGCGGCTTCCCCGTCGTCTCCGTGAGCCAGTCCATGCGGCTGATCGCGCTGTACGTGGACGGGGAGCGGCGCGTGCTGGAGGAGTCCGGCGCGATCCTGTCCCGCGCCAACCAGGCGCTGGCCACCCTGGAGCGGTACAAGCTCCGCCTGGACGAGGTGGCCGGCACGCTCTCCGCCCTGGAGATCGAGGACCTGGTCACCGTCCGGGACGTCACGGCCGTCTCGCAGCGCCTGGAGATGGTGCGGCGCATCGCCACGGAGATCGCGGAGTACGTCGTCGAGCTGGGCACCGACGGCCGGCTGCTCTCCCTCCAGCTCGACGAGCTGATCGCGGGCGTGGAGCCGGAGCGCGACCTGGTGGTCCGGGACTACGTCCCCGAGCCCACCGCCAAGCGCACCCGCACGGTTCCGGAGGCACTGACCGAGCTCGACGCGCTCAGCCACACCGAGCTCCTCGAACTGCCCATCGTCGCCCGGGCCCTGGGTTACAGCGGCTCGCCGGAGACGCTGGACTCGGCGGTCTCGCCCCGGGGCTACCGCCTGCTCGCCAAGGTGCCGCGACTGCCCGGTGCGATCATCGAGCGGCTGGTGGAGCACTTCGGCGGGCTGCAGAAGCTGCTGGCCGCGAGCGTGGACGACCTCCAGGCCGTGGAGGGCGTCGGCGAGGCCCGCGCCCGCTCGGTCCGGGAAGGGCTGTCCCGCCTGGCCGAGTCGTCGATCCTCGAGCGGTACGTGTAGCGGTACGGGCAAGCCGCCGGCGCCCACGACGGCCGGCGGCGTACGGGACTTACGCGAAGAGGGGCCCCTCGGGGCCCCTCTTTTCCGTGCCCGCGCGCCCGCGGCCGCGGGCCGGTACGCTCCCGCGACCGGATGCACGGCCCCTGTTCAGACGGTGCTCAGCCCTTGTCCAGGACGGCCAGGCACTCAGCCCCCGCCCAGGACCGCCAGGCGCCGCCCAGGACCACCGGGCGCTCAGCCCTTGTCCAGGACGAACTGCCCGCGGTCGACGACGCCGCCGATCTTCACCTCGACCCGGTAGGTGCCCGCCACCGCCACCGGGCCGGCCGTCGGGGGGGCGCACTGCGGGGCGCTGCGCTTGCGGTCCCACTCCAGGGTGCGCTTGGTCTCGCCCGAGCCGGGCACCTCCACCAGCACCTCGCCGCGCCCGCGCGGGCAGTCGTCGGACGCCCACACGTGCTGGGTCCCGGCCGGGTCGGTGATCTTGAGAAGGGCGGTCGGTGAACCGATGTCGACCTTGCAGGCGCCACTGCCCGTGTTCTTGAGCACGATCTCGAACTTCGGGCGCTCGCCCGGCCCGTAGGAGCCCTTGACGCTGCGCACCGTCACGCGGAACGTAGCTGACGTACAGTCAGGCACCGGCGAGCCCTTGGCCAGCACCTTGGCGTCACCGGCCCCCAGCACGCCCGCGGCCGGCCCCGCGCCGGGCCCGCTGCCCGTACCACCGGCGCCGCCGGAACCACTGCCGCCGCCGGCGGAGCCGCCGCCGCTCCCCGAACCGCCGCCCGTGCCCCCGGTTCCGCCGCCGCTGCCCCCGCCGACCGTCCCCAGACCGCCGACGCTGCCGCCGCCCGAACCGGATCCCGAGCCGCCGCTGCCGCCGCCGCTCCCCGATCCGCCGGCGCCGTTCGACTCGTCACGGCCGCCGGGCCGTTGGCTGTAGTGCGGCCCCGACGGCGTCGGGCCGGGCGTGATCGTGGCACCGCCGGAGTCGCCACCGCCCTTGGACGCACCGTTCTTTCCGTCGGACGGCCCGTCCTCACCACCGAGTGTGAGCAGCCACACCACGAGCAGGACGAGGAGGCCGAGCACGGCAAGCGCAACTCCCCTCCGTCGCCAGTAGATGGAGGAGGGAAGCGGCCCGATCGGATTGCGCAGTGATCCCACGCGAAAACTCTACGAGAGATCCGGCCGGGCTCCACCCCGTACCCGCCGTATGAGTGCCTACTTTTCTCATCATCCGACCGGCTGGGCGCATCTTCATCTCGTTTGGCACAGCAAATCTCACGCCTCTTCAGCAACGGGCGTCCTACCGGCGCCACTCCGTCCGGTGCCCGAATCCCCGTCCGTTGTCGACGAGTCGGAGCCACTCGGGACGCAGCTCCCACAGCTCGGTCCGCTCCATGGCCTGCCGCAGCCGCTCCGAACGCTCCACGTAGGGAAAGCGGGTGCGGTACGCGTCCCAGGCCGCCGCGCGGTCCGCGCCGTCGAGGAGGCGGCAGGTGCCACGGCCCTGGATGCCGGTGAGGGCGGTCCACTCCTGATCGTCACGTTGCGCGGTGAAGGCGACGCGGGCGTTCCCGGACGCGAGGGCGCGGCCGTGGCGCGTGGTGGTGGAGGTGACGAAGAAGAGGGAAATTCCTTCGTCGTGTCCTTCGTCGTGCGCTCCGGCATCCGAAATCGGCACGGACGAAGGGTGGTTGCCCACCGCGTAGAACACCGCGCACGCCTGTGGTCCCTCCTCGTCGCCGTAGGCGAGGGTGAGCGTGGTGTGCGCGTCGAGGGCCGCGCGGATCTCCGGCGGCGGGCCCGCGACCGGGCCGTTGGGGGTCTCCGTCATGAGCCCATTCCACCTCCGGCGCGAAGCACGGGCGAACCCGGGGCCCGTCCCCCGCCGTCGGGGACGGCCCCTGCGACCTCCTCCCCGCGACCGCCCGGTCACGAACGGTGACAGATGAAGCGGCGGCTCCCGCTCGCCGTCGTCTCCACGACCGCGCTGGGGCAGCCCTCCGGGCAGAGCGGGGCGGCGGCGGCCGTATTGCGGTAGCGCTCCGGCGGGTGTTTGCAGGCGGAGCAGTACCAGCCCGGCGCGAGCCCGGGGACGGGCGTCATGTCCCACCACAGCGGGTTCGCGCACGCGCGGCAGCGGACCAGGGGCGGGGCTTCGCGGCGGCCTTCCACGGCTCCATGGTGGGCGGGAGGCCGGGCCGGCGGACACCCCGGCGTCAGGGATCACCCGTACGAGACCCCGCGCCCGCGCACGGGAGCCCACCGCGCGCCGTACGCGCACCCCGCCCGCGCCGCCGAGCCCCTGAAGTCGGCGTTTTCCCGCCCCGCGCGGGCCCGTGCCAGGATCGGTGGCGCCATGACTACGACGCCCTCCCTGCCCACCCCGTCCTCGGCTCCCACGCCGCCCGCCCCGTCCGCGTCGGCCCCCGGCCCGCGCGCCGGCGCCGACGCCGGCTCCGGTGCCGGCTCCGCCCTGCACCTCCCGGTGATCGCCTGGTTCGAGACCCACGCCCGGGACCTGCCCTGGCGCCGCCCGGAGGCCGGCCCCTGGGGCGTGATGGTCAGCGAGTTCATGCTCCAGCAGACCCCCGTCAGCCGCGTCCTGCCGGTGTACGAGGAGTGGCTCGCCCGCTGGCCGCGCCCCGCCGACCTGGCCGCCGAGCCGCCGGGCGAGGCCGTCCGCGCCTGGGGCCGGCTCGGCTACCCGCGCCGGGCGCTGCGGTTGCACGCCGCGGCGACGGCGATCACCGAACGGCACGGCGGCGAGGTGCCGGACGACCACGCCGCGCTGCTGGCGCTGCCGGGCGTCGGCGAGTACACGGCCGCCGCCGTGGCGTCCTTCGCCTACGGGCGGCGCCACGCCGTCCTGGACACCAATGTGCGCCGGGTCCTCGCCCGGGCCGTCACCGGCGTCCAGTACCCCCCGAACGCCACGACGGCCGCCGAGCGCCGGCTGGCCCAGGAGCTGCTGCCCGGCGAGGAGGCGGTGGCCGCCCGCTGGGCGGCGGCCTCCATGGAACTGGGCGCGCTGGTGTGCACGGCCCGCACGCCGGTCTGCGGGCGCTGCCCGATCGCCGCCCGCTGCGCCTGGCGCGCCGCCGGCTCGCCCGAGCACGACGGGCCGCCGCGCCGCGGCCAGACCTACGCGGGCACCGACCGCCAGGTTCGCGGCAAGTTGCTGGCGGTGCTGCGGGAGGCGGTGGCCCCCGTGCCGCAGGAGGCGCTGGACGCCGTCTGGGACGAGCCCGTGCAACGGGCCCGGGCGCTGGACGGCCTGGTGGCGGACGGGCTCGTGGAGCCGCTGGCGGGTGGGACGTACCGGCTGCCGCTGACGTAGCGGAGCCTCCCGGCGCCGCGTCCGCTCCCCCTCCGAATCGGACAGAGCTGCCCTTACCCCCCACCTGTTACACAACCTATGGATAGCTGTGCACCAGCCGCAGTGCTGCTGCACATCGCGTCGCAACAGCCGCTCCGTAGCGTCCTCTCTCGTGCTGGAGGACCGTCCGGCGCAGACCGGCAGGCACGGGGACGCAAGCGGAATGGAGGCTGCGAGTATGGCCAGCAGCGGCAAGGTTCTGGACTTCGAGGAATACGTTCGCAACCGTCAGGACGCTCTCCTGCGCAGTGCGCGACGGCTCGTCCCGGACCCCATCGACGCTCAGGACCTGCTCCAGACCGCCCTGGTCCGCACCTACGGCCGCTGGGACGGCATAGCCGACAAGTCGCTGGCCGACGCCTACCTGCGCCGTGTCATGATCAACACGCGGACGGAGTGGTGGCGCGCCCGTAAGCTCGACGAGGTGCCCACCGAGCAGCTTCCCGACGCCAGCGTCGAGGACGGGACCGAGCAGCACGCCGACCGCGCGCTGCTGATGGACGTCCTCGGTGTCCTGGCGCCCAAGCAGCGCAGTGTCGTCGTCCTGCGACACTGGGAGCAGATGAGCACCGAGGAGACGGCGGAGGCGCTCGGCATGTCGACCGGCACGGTCAAGAGCACCCTGCACCGGGCGCTGGCGAGGCTGCGTCAGGAGCTGGAGAACCGGGACCTGGACTTCCACGCCCTCGATCGTCACGAGCGGGGGCAGGAACGGTGCGCGGCCTGAGAAAGGCGATCGGCGAGGAGGCGGGCCGGACCGATCCGGCCACGCGACCCGCCCGCCCGGCACTGATCGCCGGCGGGACGGTCACGGCGTTCGCCGCGGTCGCCGGGCTGCTGCTCGCCGGCTGCAACACCAGCAGCGAGGGCGTCCGCAAGGAGGGCCCCGCCCAGCCGCAGTCCGCGGCGAAGGCGGAGAAGAGCACCGCGTCGCCGTCCGCGCCCCCCGCCCGGCGGAAGATCGACGCCGCCGCCCTGATCAAGTCGGATCCGAAGATCAGCGACGCGGTCAAGAAGAACTTCAAGCCGTGCGTGAAGAACCAGTACCCGGTCGACGTGATCTACGGACAGCTCACCGGCGGCTCCCGTGACGACGTCGTCGTCAACATCCTGACCTGCGGTGACGCCATCGGCATCGGTTCGTATGTGTACCGTGCGAAGGGAGACTCGTACGAGAATGTGTTCTCGTCCGAGCAGTCGCCCGTCTACGCCGACATCGACCGCGGGGACCTGCTGATCACCTCGCAGATCTACGGGTCGGGCGACCCGGTGGCCGACCCCTCGGGCGAGGACGAGGTGACGTACCACTGGTCGGACGGCAGGTTCCGGGAGACCGGACGTACGCACACCGACTTCAGCAAGGTCGGCGGTACGGGCAAGAGCGAGAATTCGGGCTAGGAGGGCTGGGAGCGGCGTGGCCGATACGCATGTGCTGTTCGTCGAGGACGACGATGTGATCCGCGAAGCGACACAACTGGCCCTCGAACGGGACGGCTTCGTCGTCACCGCCGTCCCCGACGGGCTCCAGGGCCTGGAGCGCTTCCGGGAACGGCGGCCGGACATCGCCCTGCTCGACGTGATGGTCCCCGGCCTGGACGGCGTCAGCCTCTGCCGGCGCATCCGCGACGAGTCCACCGTTCCGGTGATCATGCTGTCCGCGCGCGCCGACTCCATCGACGTCGTCCTCGGCCTGGAGGCCGGCGCGGACGACTACGTGACCAAGCCCTTCGACGGCGCCGTGCTGGTCGCCCGGATCCGCGCGGTGCTGCGCCGCTTCGGGCACGCCAGCGGCGCGGCGGGGGCCGGTGGCGCGGACGAGCACGGCGGCATCGTGGGCGGCGGCCTGCTGCGCTTCGGCGACCTGGAGGTCGACACGGAGGGCATGGAGGTCCGCAAGGGCGGCGCGCCCGTCGCCCTGACGCCGACGGAGATGCGGCTGCTGCTGGAGTTCTCGTCGGCGCCGGGCACCGTGCTGTCCCGGGACCGGCTGCTGGAGCGCGTCTGGGACTACGGCTGGGGCGGCGACACGCGCGTGGTGGACGTCCATGTGCAGCGGCTGCGGGGCAAGATCGGTCAGGACCGGATCGAGACGGTCCGCGGTTTCGGCTACAAACTCAGAGGCTGAACTTTCGTGACCCGCCCCCACCAGGTCGCACTCCTCCCCATGGACGCGGTCTCCGAGGAGCCCCCCGCGCCATGGTGAACTTCACCCTCCGCAGCGGTCTGCGCTGGAAGGTCAGCCTCGCCATCGCCGGTGTCGGCGCGCTGATCGCGGTCGCGCTCAGCCTGGTCGTGCACAACGCCGCCCGCGCTTCCATGATCAACAGCAGCCGCGACGTGATGGACCAGCGCATCCAGTTGGCCGAGCGCTACTACCGGACCAGTCAGGGCCGCACCACGCTGCACGCCAAGGTGGACGACCCGGCGCTGCCCGAGCAGTTGCGGGAGGCCGCCGCCCTCGGGCAGCGCGCCACCTTCGTCCAGGACACCGGCGGCTCCGCCCCGCAGGTCTGGGCGTCGGTCCCGCTGGCCAACGGCAAGATCCTCTCCATGCACCAGCCGTTCCAGGACCGGCTGAAGATCCTCGACGAGATGGACCGGGCCCTGATCATCGGCTCGGTCTCGGTCGTCCTCGGCGGCTGCGCGCTGGGCATCCTCATCGGCGGCCAGCTCTCCCGCCGGCTGCGCAAGGCGTCCGCCGCCGCCCGCAAGCTCGCCGACGGCGACCGCGACGTCCGGGTGCGGGAGGCCATCGGCGGCCGGGTGCGCGACGAGACGGACGACCTCGCCCGCGCCGTGGACGGCATGGCACAGGCCCTCCAGGACCGGCTGGAGGCCGAACGGCGGGTGACCGCCGACATCGCCCACGAACTGCGCACCCCCGTCACCGGCCTGCTGACCGCCGCCGAACTGCTGCCCCCGGGCCGCCCGACCGAGCTGGTCAGGGACCGCGCCCAGGCCATGCGGACCCTCGTCGAGGACGTGCTGGAGGTGGCCCGGCTGGACGGGTTCGCCGAGCGGGCCGAGATGCAGGAGATCGAGCTCGGCGAGTTCGTCGTCCGCCGGGTGCGCACCTTCTCCCCCGACGCCCGGGTCACCGTCGTCCGGCACGCCTACGTCAACACCGACCCCCGGCGGCTGGAGCGCATCCTCGGCAACCTGCTCGCCAACGCGGCCAAGCACGGCCGGGGCCCTGTCGAGGTCACCGTGGAGGGCCGGGTGCTGCGCGTCCGCGACCACGGGCCGGGCTTCCCCGAGGACCTGCTGCGCGAGGGGCCCAGCCGTTTCCGCACCGGCAGCGAGGACCGGGCCGGCAAGGGGCACGGCCTCGGTCTGACGATCGCGGCCGGCCAGGCCCGGGTGCTGGGCGCCCGCCTCACCTTCCGCAACGCGGACCCGGACGCGGAGGGCGGCGGAGGGGCCATCGCGGTGCTGTGGCTGCCCGAGTCGTCGCCGACGAGCACGGGCACCTTCCCGATCATCCGGGTGCCGGACTGAGCCTCCGTTCGTCCGGGGACGTCACCGGGGGTACGGGCCGCCCCGCCCGTGATCGCCATTACAGTTGCGGGCTGAACCAAAGGCGCCCGGACGGCCGGGCGCTCGCACCACAGGGGGAACGATGGGCATCAAAGGACGGCTCGGGAACGTCGGCGGGGCGCTGAGCCAGGCGGCGAACGCCGGGAAGGCCGTCGCCGAGCGCGCGGCGACGGCCGGACGCGAAGCGGCCGGCCGCTCCGCCACGGCGGGCCGGACGGCGGCGGACGCGGGCCGGGACCGGCTGTCCGCCGGCGGCGACTGGGTGACGGAGGCCCTCGAACGCCTCGGCGCCCCGGACGCCCCGGCCACCCGGCCCTGGGAGGTGTCCCTGGGCGCGCTGATCGCCGGCCACCCGCTGGTCCCGGGCGCGCTCGCGAAGCCGCTGAAGCTGCTCGACCGGTTCGGCGCGGTGCGCGTGGGCCCCGACTCCGTCGGTTTCGACGGTGACGACATCCCCTGGGACAAGGTCGTCGAGATCCGCATGACCGGCGGCTACCGCTCGCTGACGAAGGACGTCATCGACAGCGCCTTCGACGGCGTCCGGCGCGTCCTGATCGCCGTCCCGGGCCGTGACTGGATCCTGGACCGGGTCGCGGAGGCCCTCACCTCGCTCCTCTTCCGCCGCCTGCGCGGCGCGGACGAGACGGGGACGGTCCAGGACGTGCTCGTCCCCGGCGAGATCGTCTACCGGGGTGGCGCGTTCGGCCGGAAGAAGAGCTGCGAGGCGAGTCTCTACCCGCTCGCGTTCCTGCTCGCCAGCCCCGTGGTGGTGCACGGGCTGCTCACCACCGCCGAGGCCCGCGGCGTCACGATCGTCCGTCCCGAGGGCGGGCTGGACGTCGTCGAGCTGGCGGTCCTGCGGGAGCTGGAGGCCCGGGCGGGCGACGGCCCGGCCAAGACCCTCACGCCGGCCGGCCCCTGAGGACGCCGGAGGGCGGGGAACCCGCGTGGGGTTCCCCGCCCTTCATGGTGTCCGGCCGGCGGTCAGAGCTTCTCGCCGTGGCCGCCCAGGAAGCCGAGCGGCTCGACCGAGGAGCCGTAGTTCGGGGTCGTACGGATCTCGAAGTGCAGGTGCGGACCGGACGAGTTGCCGGTCGAGCCCGACAGGCCGATCTGCTGGCCGGCGGTCACGCTCTGGCCGACCTGGACGGCGACGGACGACAGGTGCGCGTACTGGGAGTACGTGTTGTCGTCGTGCTTGATCACGATGGCGTTGCCGTACGCGGCGCCGTCACCGCCACCATTGGCGCCGGCCTTGACGACGACGCCCTTGTGGACGGACTTCACGGCGGTGCCGCTGGGCACGACCAGGTCCTGACCACTGTGCTTGTTGGCCCACATGCTGCCGTCCTTGCCGAACGGCTGGCCGATCACATAGCCGTCCACCGGCTTCACCCAGGCCTCGGCCAGGTTGCGGACCTGGGACCGGTCGGCCCGCGCCTTGTCGGCGGCACGCTTGGCCTTCTCGGCCTCGGCGGCCTTCGCGGCACGCTCCTTGTCGGCGACCTTCTTCTGCGTCTCGGCCTGCGCCTTCAGCGACTCGCCGAAGGCGGTCGCGGAGTCGGCGGACAGCACGGAAACCCCATGGGCGACGGGCTCCGCGGCAAGCGCCACGCCCGCACCCAGTGCCAGCGACGCGCCCAGGCCGACGGCCAGAGTGGTGGCGGTGCGGCGGGTACGGAAAACGGTGCGCTTCGACATAAAGAAAAACCTCCAGGCAGGGATCGATCCCGGCTGCGGACCGGGATCGCCCTACCTTGATAACCGCCGCTTCCGAACCGCTCCAAGTGGCCTTTCTACGGCCTCGCCTAGTAATGACACGCGAGGCCGCCCGCACCCCTCTCCCCGGAATTCCGGGTGCGCTTCCCGTGATTCCGGAGCCGCCTTTCCTGCTAAAGCGGGTAGTAATCCGGATATGGCCTGTGTGCCTTGTCACCGCGCCGGGACCTCCGGCTCGCCCGTTCCGGGACCAAAGACCCCCGCCCGCCGCTACGCTCCCCGTCAACACCCGCACACGCACCGCGACGACCAGGGGGCCCACGACATGACCGACGCATCGCCCTTCGAAGGCATCGAGCTCGCCGAGGCCGTCGAGGCCATCCGCACCGGCCTGACCAGCGCCGCCGCCACCGGCGAGGGCAAGGACCTGGGCTTCGAGGTCGGTGACATCACCATGGAGTTCGGCATCGAGATGCGCCGCGAGGTGAAGGGCTCCGGCAAGGTCCGCGCCTGGGTCGTCGACGCGGGCGCCGACGCCACCCGGGGCTCCTCCCGCACCCACAAGGTCACCTTCACCCTCACCCCGAAGGACATGCGCACCGGCACCGGCTGGAAGGTCGGCAACCAGCGGCCCGGCGGGGTGTCGAACTTCGGGACGGTGGAGCCGGGGCAGTGAGCCCGGAGGACCGTGTCGTCGCGGTCCTCGCGGCGGACCAGGGCAGCGGTGTCCTGCTCACCCCCGAGCTGGTCCTCACCAGCGCCCACGTCATCGGCGTGGAGCGCACCGCCGAGGCGATCGCCTTCGGAGGCGCGGCACCGGCCGTCTGTGACGTCCTCTGGCAGGGCTCGCCCGACCGCTGCGACGCGGCCCTGCTGCGGGCCCGCACCCCACTCGTCGCCCCGGACGCGCTGCCATCGCTGCGCTGGGGCGTCCTCTCCACCCGCGAGCCGGTCCCCGGCTGCCAGGCCCTCGGCTTCCCGGACGTCGCCCGCTTCGGCGCCGACGACCTGGACGTCGCCCAGATACCCGGAACGCTCACCCCGGGCTCGGCACGCCTCCGCGGCCGGTCCGTCCTGCGCACCACCCACCACCCGCCGGTCCCCCGCCGCCCCGGCACCTCGCCCTGGGCCGGCCTGTCCGGCGGCCCGGTGTACGCCGGCCCGCTGCTGGTGGGCGTGGTGGCCGAGGACCCGCACGGCTGGCAGCACTCCGCGATCGAGGCCGTTCCCCTCTTCCGCATCCTCGGCGATCCGGACTTCGCGGCGGCCCTCTCCGGCCACTGGCCCGACGCGCCCGCCCCCATCCCGTTGCACCACCCGCGCGTGGACGACTTCGCGTACGAGGCGCGGTACGCGGCGGCGGTCCGGGCCCGCTACAGCCGGCTGGAGGTCTTCGGCCTCGACGACCTGGGCGAACACGAGAAACGCTGGGACCTGGACACGGCCTACCTGAGCCTCCAGGCGGAGCCCGCCCCCGGCCGCGACCGGCTCCCCCAGGAGCCCCGCCGCGTCGAGGACCTGCTGGCCGTCCACCCGCGCGCGGTCCTCCGCGGCGAGGCGGGCGCCGGCAAGACGACGCTGGTGTGGTGGCTGGCCGCGCACGCCGCCTGCCAGACCCTCCCGAGGAAGCTCGCCGCCCTGAACGGCCTGGTCCCCTTCGTCGTCCCGATGCGCCGCCTGGCCGCGCTGGGCATCACCGCCCCCAAGCCGGCCCAGGTGCCCACGATCGCCGGCCTGATGGAGGACGACCCGCCCGACGGCTGGGCGGGCCGCGTCCTCGACTCGGGCCGGGTCCTGCTGCTCGTCGACGGCCTGGACGAACTCCCTCGCGAGTCCCGCGCCGAGGCCCGCCAGTGGCTCGACGAGTTCCTCCGTCGCTACCCGCAGACCCGCTGCCTCGCGACCGTCCGCCCGCGCGCTGTGGAGGACGGCTGGCTGGAGTGGCAGGGCTTCGAGGAGCTCCGGCTGCTGCCGATGAGCGACGCGGACATCCAGGAGTTCGTCACCGCCTGGCACGACGCGGCCCGCCTGGACAAACACGGCGAGGAACGCGCCCGCCTCGACGAACTGGAACGCAACCTCGCCTTGGAGTTCCAGCGCAACGAGGTCCTCGGCGACCTCGCCCGGACCCCCCTCCTCTGCGCCGTCATCTGCGCCCTCCACCGCCGCCGCAGCGGCCTCCTTCCCCACACCCGCTGGGCCCTCTACCGCTCGGCCCTCGCCATGCTCCTCGGCAACCGCGACGCCCGCCGGGGCATCGACGCCCCGGAGGGCATCGAGCTGGAGGCCGAGGACGCCCAGCAGCTCCTCCAGCACATCGCCATCTGGCTCGTCCGCAACAGGCAGACGGAACTCACCCGCGAACAGGGCGTCCGCCAGATCGCATTGGCCATGCGCAGCCTGCGACAACTGCGGACGTACACGACCGACGCCCTGATGGACCACTTGCTGAACCGCAGCGGCCTCCTCCAGGAAAGGTCACCGGATTCCGTCCAGTTCATTCACCGGACGTTTCAGGACTTCCTCGCGGCCAAGGAATTCCAGGATTCCGACTGCCTGAAGGAATTGCTCGACCACGCCGCGGAGGAACAGTGGCAGGACGTCATCCGGCTGGTCATCGGACACTGCAACCGCCGTGAGACCGAAGCGGTGATCTCGGGCCTCGTGGCCGCCGGCGACGCCGCCGGGGAACGGGAGACGCGGTTCGCGCTGCGAACCCTCGCCGTGGAGTGCGCGATGAGCGCGGCGGCGCTCGACGACCGCCGGCACGACGAGGTGTGGGAAAGGCTGAGAGCGATGGGCGCTCCACGCACCGATCCGGAAGTCGCCCAGCTTGCCTCGCTGGGCCCGGGTGCCCTGGCCGTGATTCCCGGGCCGGAAGGTCTGCGCTCAGCGGATGCCGTCGGATATGTAAAGGTCCTGGTGCAGCTCGGCGACGCCGGGCTTTCCCACCTGGCGCGCTACGGTCGGCTCGACGCCCGGGAGGTCCGCGCGGCAGTCATCGCGGCGTGGCCCTACCTGAACACGCGACAGTTCGCGGAACAGGTCCTCGCGGGCATGCGTCTCGACGACATGGGCGTGCACATCTTCCGCCGTTCCCAGCTCGTGCACCTGCCGCGCCTCGGTCGCGTCGGCAGCCTGTTCATCTCCGGGGATCACGAGACGGAAAGTCTCCGGGCGGCTCTGCACGGGTGCACCATGCGACAGCTCTCGCTCATCCGCAACAGCTCACTCGCCGACCTCGGCCTGCTGCGTGACCATCCGGAAATCGAAGAGCTGTCGATCCGGCGCTGCCCCATGGTGAAAGATCTGTCAGCGCTGGCCGAGCTGAATCTGACGTTGCTGGAGTTGGGCGACCACCGTTTGAGCTATACGGCGTTGACCGTGCTCCCGAGTCTCGCCGACCTCCGCATCCTATTTCTCGACCACTTTGCCGACGGCGACGGTCGGTTCCCGGACCTGCCACCCGGCCTTGAGTATCTGACAGTGGGCTCGTCCGACGCACTACGGCTCGGCAGCCTTGCGCCCTTGCCGAACTTAAAAGGTTTGTACCTCTACGCGGAACTGGCAGGGTCGCACGCACTCCAGCATCTGCGTGGACGGCCGCACCTGACGGAACTGGGACTGCGGGCGAAGGTCCTCGGCGATCTGGACGAGAGAGACCGCTTGCCTGGCATCCGGCGACTCGCCCTGGAAGTGGACAGAACCGTCCTGATGCACGATCCGCGTCGCCGCTTCCCAGGGCTGCGGGAGGTCCTCATCATGGACGAGCGGGACGACGCCGAGCAGGCTCTCGATCTCACGCTCCTGCGAGGCGAACCGGCCCTCGAAATCGAGGTTCAAAATTTCAAAAGGCGTCCGACCGTCCTCGACCGCCACCTCTTCGGCGACCGCCTGACCATCAACGGCCAGCCCGCCGTCTGAAAGCAGCCGGCCCCGGTCCCGCATCCGCGGTCCCGGGGCCGACAGCCCTACTCGGTAAGCGCTACCGAAGCGTCGCTCACGCGTCCTTCGACAGGTTCGGACCGGCGCCGCCGGCCGCCTGCTCCACCGGCGGGGTGTCCGGCAGGGCCGACTTCTCCTCGCCGCGGAAGGTGAACTTCTTCTCCTCGCCCTCACCCTCGGTGCCGACGACCACGATGTGGCCGGGCCGGAGCTCACCGAAGAGGATCTTCTCGGAGAGGATGTCCTCGATTTCGCGCTGGATCGTCCGGCGCAGCGGACGGGCGCCCAGGATCGGGTCGTAGCCGCGCTTCGCGAGCAACTGCTTCGCGTCGCCGCTCAGCTCGATGCCCATGTCGCGGTCGCGCAGCCGCTCGTCGACCTTGGCGATCATCAGGTCGACGATCTGGATGATGTCTTCCTGCGAGAGCTGGTGGAAGACCACCGTGTCGTCGACACGGTTGAGGAACTCGGGCCGGAAGTGCTGCTTGAGCTCCTCGTTGACCTTGGCCTTCATCCGCTCGTAGCCGGTCTTGACGTCGCCCTGGGCGGCGAAGCCCAGGTTGAAGCCCTTGGAGATGTCCCGGGTGCCGAGGTTGGTCGTCATGATGATGACCGTGTTCTTGAAGTCCACGACCCGGCCCTGGGAGTCGGTCAGGCGACCGTCCTCCAGGATCTGCAGCAGCGAGTTGAAGATGTCCGGGTGGGCCTTCTCGACCTCGTCGAAGAGGACCACCGAGAACGGCTTGCGCCGCACCTTCTCGGTGAGCTGGCCGCCCTCTTCGTAACCCACGTAGCCGGGGGGCGAACCGAAGAGACGCGAGACCGTGTGCTTCTCGCTGAACTCCGACATGTCGAGGGAGATCAGCGCGTCCTCGTCGCCGAAGAGGAACTCGGCGAGCGTCTTGGACAGCTCGGTCTTACCGACACCGGAGGGGCCGGCGAAGATGAACGATCCGCCCGGACGCTTCGGGTCCTTCAGACCCGCACGCGTGCGCCGGATGGCCTGAGAGAGCGCCTTGATGGCGTCCTTCTGGCCGATGACGCGCTTGTGGAGCTCGTCCTCCATGCGGAGCAGACGCGAGGACTCCTCCTCGGTCAGCTTGAAGACCGGGATGCCGGTGGCGGTGGCCAGGACCTCGGCGATCAGCTCGCCGTCGACCTCGGCGACGACGTCCATGTCGCCGGCCTTCCACTCCTTCTCCCGCTTGGCCTTGGCGGCCAGGAGCTGCTTCTCCTTGTCGCGCAGGGAAGCGGCCTTCTCGAAGTCCTGCGAGTCGATCGCGGACTCCTTCTCCCGGCGCACGTCGGCGATCTTCTCGTCGAACTCGCGGAGGTCCGGCGGCGCGGTCATCCGGCGGATGCGCATCCGGGAACCGGCCTCGTCGATCAGGTCGATCGCCTTGTCCGGCAGGAAGCGGTCGGAGATGTAGCGGTCGGCCAGGGTGGCGGCCTGGACCAGGGCCTCGTCGGTGATGGAGACGCGGTGGTGCGCCTCGTACCGGTCGCGGAGGCCCTTGAGGATCTCGATGGTGTGCGGCAGCGACGGCTCGGCGACCTGGATGGGCTGGAAGCGGCGCTCCAGCGCGGCGTCCTTCTCCAGGTGCTTGCGGTACTCGTCGAGCGTGGTGGCACCGATGGTCTGGAGCTCACCGCGGGCCAGCATCGGCTTGAGGATCGAGGCGGCGTCGATCGCGCCCTCGGCGGCACCCGCGCCGACGAGCGTGTGGAGCTCGTCGATGAACAGGATGATGTCGCCGCGGGTGCGGATCTCCTTGAGGACCTTCTTCAGGCGCTCCTCGAAGTCACCGCGGTAGCGGGAGCCGGCGACCAGGGCGCCGAGGTCCAGGGTGTAGAGGTGCTTGTCCTTGAGGGTCTCGGGCACCTCGCCCTTGACGATGGCCTGGGCCAGTCCCTCGACGACGGCGGTCTTGCCGACGCCGGGCTCGCCGATGAGGACGGGGTTGTTCTTGGTACGGCGGGACAGCACCTGCATGACCCGCTCGATCTCCTTCTCGCGCCCGATGACCGGGTCGAGCTTGGACTCGCGGGCGGCCTGCGTGAGGTTGCGGCCGAACTGGTCCAGGACGAGCGAGGTCGAGGGGGTGCCCTCGGCCGGGCCGCCGGCGGTGGCCGCCTCCTTGCCCTGGTAGCCGGAGAGCAACTGGATGACCTGCTGCCGCACCCGGTTCAGATCGGCGCCCAGCTTCACGAGGACCTGGGCGGCGACGCCCTCGCCCTCGCGGATCAGGCCGAGCAGGATGTGCTCCGTACCGATGTAGTTGTGGCCGAGCTGAAGGGCCTCGCGGAGCGACAGCTCCAGCACCTTCTTGGCACGGGGGGTGAAGGGGATGTGCCCGGACGGGGCCTGCTGGCCCTGGCCGATGATCTCCTCCACCTGCTGGCGGACCGCCTCGAGCGAAATCCCGAGGCTCTCCAGGGCCTTAGCGGCGACACCCTCACCCTCGTGGATCAGGCCCAGGAGGATGTGCTCGGTGCCGATGTAGTTGTGGTTGAGCATCCGGGCTTCTTCCTGAGCCAGGACGACAACCCGCCGCGCACGGTCGGTGAACCTCTCGAACATCGTTAATCGCTCCTCAGAGCGGTCAGGCAGTAAGGGGTCGGTCCCCTCCCTGTCCTTCCGCATGCTAGTCCCGCGGGACGGGACAGCTCATTCCAACTGCCGACATCCGTCCGGATCACCCCCGCGCTGACGGGGAAACCTGCTGCCGAACAGCCGACAACTCCTCCAACCCGATGGTGGGAGACGATGTTCCCGCAGGCCAGGCATATACGCTCACCGCCACTACGCCGATGGCGAACGCACCCCTGGTCCCGCCGGACCGGCCGCACCCCCGGATCGTGCCGGCGGAACCGTCACGAGCCGTGCGGTACCGCCTCTCCCCATGGTGGGAGTCCTACCCCCAGGGGCGCACGCTCCATGCGGCGTGGGCCGGCGTACTCCGCTACGGGCGAACACCCTCGCGCTACCGGGAGCGCTTGTGCGCCCCGCTCCTCTTGTACGGAGCGTGCCCGATTACGGACACTGCGTAACCCGGAGGGCCCGGCTCAGTTGCACCGGTCATGGGCTCCGTTCCGCCACGAGTTCCGCCACGAGTTCCGCCGCGTGTTCCGCCACACGTCCTACCGCGCGTTCCGCCGCGGGACCCGCCACCCGTCCAGTCGGCCGCTCCCGCGCCCGGCGCGCTTCCCGGCCCCCGTCTCCCCCGGGACGTGGAGCCACGGCTCTCCGACGGGCCCGAGGCCCGGCGGCGACGCTGGTACGAGCACGCGCTCGGCTGGCCCACGACCGACGGCGAGCCGCTCGGGCTGCCGACCGGGGTGCGCTTCGACGCGCTGGGGCTGCCCGCCGACGCGGGCGTCGCGGTCCTGGCGCGGGTGCGCCCCACCGGCCCGGTGGCGCTCGACCGGCGGACCGGGACGGTGTGGTTCCTGACCGCCGTGGGCAGCTCGGACGAGCTGCCGGAGCTGCTGCGCTGGCTGGAGTGGGACGGCATCGCCCTGGACCTCACGGCGCTGGGCTCCGGCGGCCGGATCCCCGCACCGCTGCCCGTGGGCATCCGCTCCCGCGGTAACGGGACCACCCGGGCGAACCGGACGAGCCGGGAGAACCGCGAAGGCCGCGGGCCCCGGGAGACCCGGGAGACCACGGAGGCCCGGGAATCCCCGGACGAGGGCTTTTCCGATCCGCGGGAGGCCGTGTGGTTGCGGCCTCCCCGGCCTGGTCGCGAGGTGGAGCCGACACTTCCGGTGACCGGCCTCGGGGGCGGCAGGCTCGCCCCCGATTACGTACGGCTGGTGAGTGCGGCGGCCACGGAGTGCCACCGGACTCGGCTGCTGCGCGCCGGACGGTCGCGCAGGGGGCCGACGGGGGATCAGCCGTTGGCCTTCTCGTACGCCTCACGGATGTCGGCGGGGACACGGCCCCGGTCGTTGACGTTGTAACCGTTCTCCTTGGCCCACGCGCGGATCTTCGCGGTGTCCTGGCTCGCCCCTGCGGAGGCGGTGCGGCCACCACGGCTGCGGCCGGCCGAGCGACCGCCGGTACGACGGCCGTTCTTGGCGTACGGCTCGAGCAGCCCGCGCAGCTTGTCGGCGTTGGCGGTGGTGAGGTCGATCTCGTACGTCTTGCCGTCCAGAGCGAACGTGACCGTCTCGTCCGCCTCGCCGCCGTCGAGGTCGTCGACAAGAAGGACCTGAACCTTCTGCGCCACGGGGGGATTCCTTTCATCAGCAGAAAAGGGATTACGGAGGAATAGCAAACCGCCTTTCCCGGAAAAACACAAACCCCCGGGGAAGGTTCAGTCGCCCTTCCCCGCGGGAACGGCGGCTTCCAGGGCGGCCCGATAGGGGCGCGATTCGGACATAGGGACCGGCGGTCACAGATGCAGAAGCATCCGGCTGTTGCCAAGGGTGTTCGGCTTCACCCGTTCGAGACCCAGGAACTCGGCAACACCCTCGTCATAGGAGCGCAGCAGCTCGCTGTAGACATCACCGTCCACCGGGGTCTCACCGATCTCGACGAAGCCGTGCTTGGCGAAGAACTCGACTTCGAAGGTGAGGCAGAAAATGCGCCGCACCCCCAGCCAGCGCGCCGTCTGCAGCAGCTTGTCGAGTACCGCGTGGCCGACCCCGCCGCCCTTGACCGTGGGGTCGACGGCCAGCGTGCGGACCTCGGCGAGGTCTTCCCACATCACATGCAGTGCGCCGCATCCGATGACCGTACCGTCTTCGTCGCGTTCCGCGACCCAGAACTCCTGGATGTCCTCGTAAAGGGTCACCGTCGCTTTGTCGAGCAGGATGCGGTGACGGGCGTACGTGTTGATGAGCCGGCGCACGGCGGGCACATCGGAGGTCCGGGCCCTGCGGACGGTGAGGACTTTTGCCGGGGCGGGCCGGGCGGAAGCCGGTTCGGAAGCTGCGGGCATAAGCGGACGCTATCGCCCCGGCGAGGGCTCGTCCTCCCCGGGCCGGCCGAGTTGGACGACGCGGATCGCGTCCCGGAGGGCTTCCCGTTGTTCGGCCGACATCATGCCGAAGAAGGCGACGAGAGCGGCCGCGGGGTTGTCACTGACGGACCAGGCTTCGTTCATCAGTGCGGCCGAGTAGGCGGCCCGGTTGGACACCGCCTCATATCGATAGGCCCGGCCCTCGGCTTCCCGGCGCAGCCAGCCCTTCTGATACAGGTTGTCCATTACGGTCATGACGGTGGTGTAGGCGATCGACCGTTCCTGCTGAAGGTCTTCGAGGACTTCTCGAACAGTGACCGGCCGGTTCCACTCCCACACGCGCGTCATGACGGCGTCTTCCAGATCACCGAGGCGTCGAACCACACGCGAATAATAGTGGGAGATGTCTCGAATGCCGGTTTATCGGGCCGAGGCGCGAAGACGACCGGAAGCCGAGGCGCGAAGAGACCGGAAAAAGGGCGCGCGGCCCGGGAAATACTCCTCCGGGCCGCGCGCCCTCCGTGCCACCGGGTTTCCGGTGTGGGTCAGGCTCCCGCGGTCTTCGCCTCCGGGGAACCGCCGGCGGCCTCGGCGCGGGCCATGGCGTCGACGATGGCGTCTTCCTTGGCCTTGTTCGCACCGCCCTGGCTCTTGACGATCGTCACGACCAGCGAGATGAAGGCGATCGCCATCACCACGGGCGGGACGAGCGCGGCGACATAGTCCATGGCCGTCGGCTCCTTCTGGGTCGGAGGGTCTGGAGGGGGGTCCGGAACGTCCTGCGAGGCCTGCGGCACCCGGACGGGTCCCGCGGGCGGGCGCTCCGCGCCCCGTCCAGATTACGCGCGCGCCGGCGACGCCCCTCCGTGGACCTCCGTTCCGCACCCGAAGCCCAGGTGAACGGCGTGAACGGCGCTCCCGGCGGGCGGAGTGGGTTTGCGGCGCGGCGGGAACACCTCGCCGGGGGTCGGGATGGGACGGCCGGGCCGCGGGGACTTGGGCGCCGGCGCGGGCGGCGCCTTCGGCCGGTCGGCCCCGGGGACCGGGCCGGGCCGGGCGACGGGCCGGGCGCCCGGCTTGGGCGCTTCCGGGCCGGCCGCGGCGGGGAGGGCGTCGTGCGCGCCCCCGCGCGGCCGGGCGGACGGAAAGGCGCTCGTGAGGACGCCCGGGAAGGCGTTCGCGGGGGCGCCGCGCGGGCCGGGGGCCGCGCAGTCGGCGAGCCGGGTCCGCACGGCGGCCTCCGCGAGCCGTTCGCAGCGCTGGAGGAGGGACCGGCGGCGGCCGGTCTCGGCGGCACCGGCCGGGGCGGCGCACAGGGCGCGCAGGGCGGCCAGGTCCTCCGCCCCGGGGCGGTGGCCGGCCGCCAGGGCGTCCTGGAGGCGTTCCACGTAGCCGGGCGCGGTGCCGGGCAGGGCGGCGCGATAGCGGGCGAGGTCCGCGCGGAGGAAGGCGCGCAGCCTGCCGCCTTCCCTGGCCGCTTCGTCCACGGCCTGCGCGAGCCGGAGGCAGCTCTGCTTCTCGGCGTTCTCGGTGCGGGGCTGGAGGGCGATGGCGAGGGCACGTCGGAGCACGCGCAGCTCGTCGGCGCTGAACGCCATGCCGCCGTGGGATCCATAGGGCGTAGGCATGGGCCGACTTTAAGTGCTAAACGGACAATTTTCGCTGAGCGCGGCCCCTGCGGCGTGGCTCGAACACGCCCCCGTTTCCCGCCCGGACGGGCCGCTCCCGCCCCGTGCCCCGACCGGCCGCCCTACGCCCGCGCCACGTTCCGCTCGTACACCAGCCGCAGGCCGATCAGCGTCAGCCACGGCTCGTGCTCGTCGATCACCGTGGCCTCGGCGAGCACCAGCGGCGCCAGGCCGCCGGTGGCGATGACGGTGACGTCGTCGGGGTCGTCCGCGAGCTCCCGCGCCATCCGGTTGACGACGCCGTCCACCTGGCCGGCGAAGCCGTGGATGATCCCGGACTGCATCGCCTCGACGGTGTTCTTGCCGATCACGCTGCGCGGCCGGGCCAGTTCGATCTTGCGGAGCTGGGCGCCCTTGACGCCCAGCGCCTCCACGGAGATCTCGATGCCCGGCGCGATCACCCCGCCCACGTACTCGCCGCGCGCGCTCACCGCGTCGAAGGTGGTGGCCGTGCCGAAGTCGACGACGATGGCGGGGCCGTCGTAGAGCTCGACGGCGGCGACCGCGTTGATGATGCGGTCCGCGCCGACCTCCTTGGGGTTGTCCATGAGGATCGGCACGCCGGTCTTCACGCCCGGCTCGACGAGGACGGCCGGGACGTCGCCGTAGTAGCGGCGGGTCACCTCGCGCATCTCGTGCAGCACCGAGGGGACGGTGGAGCAGATGGCGATGCCCTCGATGCCGTCGCCCAGGTCGTCGCCGAGCAGCGGGTGGCGGCCCATGAGGCCCTGGAAGAGGACGGCGAGCTCGTCGGCGGTGCGCCGGGGGTCGGTGGAGATCCGCCAATGCTCGACGATCTCCTCGCCGTCGAAGAGGCCGAGGACGGTCTGGGTGTTGCCGACGTCGATGGTGAGCAGCATCAGGCGGCACCCCCCTGCTCCCGGGCGTCCCGCTCCCGCAGGTCCAGGCCGATGTCGAGGATCGGCGAGGAGTGCGTGAGCGAGCCGACGGCCAGGTAGTCCACGCCGGTGGCGGCGTACTCGCGGGCGTTGGCCAGGGTGAGCCGGCCGGAGGACTCCAGCCGGGCGCGGCCGGCGACCAGGGCGACGGCCTCGCGGGTGCGCTCGACGGTGAAGTTGTCGAGCATGATCAGGTCGGCGCCCTCGGCGAGGACCGGCGGGATCTGCTCCAGGTGGTCGACCTCGACCTCGATCGGCAGCTCCGGGAACCGCTCGCGGACCGCCCGGAACGCCTCCGCGACACCGCCCGCCGCGATCACGTGGTTGTCCTTGACCAGCGCGGCGTCGGAGAGCGACATCCGGTGGTTGACGCCGCCGCCGCAGCGGACCGCGTACTTCTCCAGGGCGCGCAGGCCGGGCGTGGTCTTCCGGGTGTCGCGGACGACCGCGCCGGTGCCCTCCAGGGCGTCGGCCCAGGCGCGGGTCGCGGTGGCGATGCCGGAGAGGCGGCAGAGCAGGTTGAGCATGCTGCGCTCGGCGGTGAGCAGGTCGCGGGTGCGGGTGGTGACGGACAGCAGGCGCTGCCCGGCCTCGACCCGGTCGCCGTCCTCGACGTGCCGCTCGACCTCGAAGTCGTCGGTGCAGACGACGGAGAGGATCGCCTCGGCGACCCGCAGCCCGGCCACCGTGCCGGCCTCGCGGGCGGTGAAGTCGCCGGTGGCGACGGCGTCCTCGGGGATGGTGGCCACGGAGGTGACGTCCACGTCGCCGTCCAGGTCCTCCTCGACCGCCATGTGCGCGATCTCCTCGACCAGCAGCGGGTCCAGCCCGGCGTCCGCGAGCAGCGCCGCGAGGCCGCTGTCGAGCCCGCACTCGTAGGCGGAGCCGCCCTCGCCGCAGGCGCAGTCGCCACCGCAGCCCGGTTCGTCGGTCAGGGTGGTGAGCCGGTACTGGAGGTCGTCGGGCGTGGTCACGCGGTGCTCCTCGGTGCGGAAGGCTTGAAAGGAGGGGAAGGAGGGGAAACCGGGGGGAAGGCGGTCGTCTCCGTGGTGGAGACGGCCAGCGTACGGTCCGGGCGGAGGGTGACGAGGAGGTGGCGGCGCCACCGCTCGTCGTCGCGGTCGGGGCGGTCCTCGCGCCAGTGGCTGCCGCGGGTCTCCTCGCGGCGGAGGGCGGCGGCGACCAGGACGCGGGCGACGAGCAGGAGGTTGGTGGCCTCCCAGGCCTCGGTACCGGGCTCGGCGCTCTTGCCGTCGGTGTGCGTGGCGCGGCGGACGGCGTCGAGCCGGTCGGCCGCCTCGGCGAGGCTGTCGGCGGAGCGCAGGACCCCGGCGCCCCGGGTCATGATCCGCTGGATCGTGTGACGGTCGTCGGGCGCGACGAGCGGTTCGCCGGGGCCGTCCGCCGGGACGGGCTCGCCGGGCACGGTCGCGTCGGCGGCCACGGCCGCCGCGATGCGCTCGGCGAAGACCAGGCCCTCCAGCAGCGAGTTGGAGGCCAGCCGGTTCGCGCCGTGCACGCCGGTGCAGGCGACCTCGCCGCACGCGTACAGACCGGGCACGGTCGTCCGGCCGTGCAGGTCGGTGCGGACGCCGCCGGACGCGTAGTGCGCGGCCGGGGCGACCGGGATCGGCTCGGTCACCGGGTCGATGCCGTGCGCGCGGCAGGCGGCCAGGATGGTGGGGAAGCGCTCGGCCCACATCGTGGCGCCGAAGTGCCGGCCGTCCAGGTACATGTGATCGGCACCGGTCTCGTGCATCCGGCGCATGATCCCCTTGGTGACGACGTCACGCGGGGCGAGTTCGGCGAGCTCGTGCTGCCCCAGCATGAAGCGGACACCGCCGGCGTCGACCAGGTGGGCGCCCTCGCCGCGGACCGCCTCGGAGACCAGCGGCTGCTGGCCCTCGGCGTCCGGACCGAGCCAGAGCACGGTGGGGTGGAACTGGACGAACTCCAGGTCGGAGACCTCGGCGCCGGCGCGCAGCGCCAGGGCGACGCCGTCGCCGGTGGAGACGGCGGGGTTGGTGGTCGCGGCGAACACCTGGCCCATGCCGCCGGTGGCGAGGACGACGGCCCGGGCCCGGACGGCGCCGACGCCGTCGTGCTGGCCCTCGCCCATGACGTGCAGGGAGACGCCGGCGGCCCGGCCGGTGGCGTCCTTGAGGAGGTCGAGGACGAGGGCGTGCTCGATGATGCGGATGTCCGCCGCCCGGACGGCCGCGACCAGGGCGCGCGATATCTCCGCGCCCGTCGCGTCGCCGCCCGCGTGCGCGATGCGGCTGCGGTGGTGGCCGCCCTCGCGGGTCAGCAGGACCTCGCCGGTGGCGGGGTCGGTGTCGAACCGGGCGCCGGTGGCGATCAGCCGGCGGAGGGCGTCCGGGCCCTCGGTGACGAGTACGCGGACGGCCTCCTCGTCGCAGAGGCCGACACCGGCGACGAGCGTGTCGTCGAGGTGCTGCGCGGGGGTGTCGCCCTCACCGAGGGCGGCCGCGACGCCGCCCTGGGCCCAGCGGGTGGAACCGGCGTCGAGGCGCGCTTTGGTGACGACCACGACCCGCGCGCCGGCGGCCGCGCCGCGCAGCGCGACGGTGAGGCCGGCGACGCCCGACCCGATGACGACGATGTCCGCGTCGACGGACCAGCCGGGCCGCGGAGCCGCGAGTCGTATGCCGGTCATGTCCGTTCCCCCAGGGTGAAGTCCAGCACGATGTTGTCGATGAGACGGGTGGTGCCGACCTTGGCGGCGACCGCGAGGACCGCCTCGCCCGTGAACCCGGCGGACACCTCGGTGAAGTCGGCCGGGTCGACCAGGGCCAGGTAGTCGAGGACGACCGGGGGCTCCAGGGACGCCGCGCCGTCCAGGACCGCGCGCGCGGCCTCGCGGACGGCGGACGGGCCGCGGCCCGCCGCGTCGGCCCCGGCGAACAGGGCGCGCGAGAGCTCCAGGGCACAGGCCCGGTCGGCGGCCGAGAGGTAGCGGTTGCGGCTGGAGAGCGCCAGGCCGTCTGCCTCCCGGACGGTCGGCACGGCGACGATCTCCACCGGGAAGTTGAGGTCCCGGACCATCCGCCGGATCAGCGCCAGTTGCTGGGCGTCCTTCTGCCCGAACAGGGCGACGTCCGGCCCGCTGAGGTGCAGCAGCTTGGCGACGACCGTCAGGACACCGTCGAAGTGGCCGGGGCGGTGGGCGCCTTCGAGGCGTTCGCCCATGGGCCCGGCGGTGACCCGCACCTGGGGCTCCCCGCCCGGATAGACCTCGGCGACGGAGGGGGCGAACACGGCGTCCGCGCCCGCCTCCGCGGCGAGCGCCACGTCGGCGTCGAGGGTCCGCGGATAGCGGTCCAGGTCCTCGTTCGGGCCGAACTGAAGCGGGTTGACGAAGACCGTGACGACGACCTGGCCGTCCGGCCCGGCGAGCCGGCGGGCCTCGCGGACCAGGGTGGCGTGGCCCTCGTGGAGGGCGCCCATGGTCATCACGACGGCGCGGCGGGCCACGGGGTCACGCGGGAGGGCCCGGAGCTCGGCGGTGTCGCGTACGAGCCGGATGGTCCCCATGGTCACCGTTCTCCTCCGTTCGTCCCGCCGGCCTCGTTCGCGAGCACGCCGAGCAGGTCCTCCGCGAGCTCCGGCTTGAGCAGGCCGTGCGCGAGGGCGCGGTCCGCGGTCGTCCGGGCCATCGCCAGGTACCCGGCGACGGCCTGCGGCGCGTGCCGGCGCAGCTCCGCGACGTGGGCGGCGACGGTGCCCGCGTCACCGCGCGCCACCGGACCGGTCAGCGCGGCGTCACCGCTGCGCAGCGCGTTGTCCAGGGCGGCGCCGAGCAGCGGGCCGAGCATCCGGGAGGGGTTGCCGACGCCCGCCGCGCCCAGCAGTTCCATGGCCTGGGCCACCAGGGTGACCAGGTGGTTCGCACCGATGGCCAAGGCCGCGTGGTAGAGCGGCCGGGCGGCCTCGTCGATCCACTCGGGCTCGCCGCCCATCTCGATCACCAGGGCCTCGGCGGCGAGCCGCAGCTCCTCGGGCGCGGTGACGCCGAACGGGCAGCCGGCCAGCCGCTGGACGTCCACCGGGGTGCCGGTGAACGTCATGGCGGGATGCAGGGCGAGCGGCAGGGCTCCGGCCCTGGTGGCGGGGTCGAGCACGGCGGCGCCGTGCCGTCCGGAGGTGTGCGCGAGCAACTGCCCGGGGCGGACGGCCCCGGTCTCGGCCAGCCCGGCGACGAGCCCCGGAAGGACGTCGTCCGGCACGGTGAGCAGGACCAGTTCGGCCCGCGCCAGCACCTCGGCGGGCGGGACGACGGGGACGCCCGGCAGGATTTCCGCCGCGCGCCGCAGCGAGGCGTCGGAGACGCCCGAGACGGCGACGGGCCGGTGCCCGGCGAGCCGGAGCGACGCGGCGAGGGCCGGGCCCACGCGGCCCGCGCCGACGACGCCGACCGTGAGGCGGGCGGGCCGGTCCTGCGGGCTCGGCCGGTCGGGGGTTGGTTGTGCGTTCACGCGGCGGGGTGCCTTCCGTTCCAGTCCGCGGGGGTACCGGACGATTCCGCTGTCATGCTACGCGCTCCCGATCGGTCGCGAGGAGGACGGCGGCGGGCCTGCGAGAAGGCCGTTCGGGACCGCCGAGGAGGGCGGCCCGGCCACCCGCCGGGGCTGCGCAGGGACGCTCCGGGCCGGCGACAGGACACCGGCGGCCGCGTCCGTCCCCGCCCGCCCGCGCCGGCGGGCTCAGCACCCCGCCGGCACCCGCCGTGCCGGCGTCTCGGCGGGCCGGCGCCGCACCGTCCAGCCCCGTCTCCTCCGCTGTACCCGCCCGTCCAGTACGGCCCTGAACTCCCGCCACAACCGGATCTGCCGGACGGTCCGTATCTCGTCGGTGCCCGGTACGGGCGGGGCCGGGTCCCCCTGCCGGGCGGCGCGGTAGCTGTCGAACATATGCTGCTGTGTCGCGTCCATACCCCCAGCGTGCGCCGCCGTCCCCGCTGCCCGCCCGTCGATTGACGCGGACCGTCAAACGATCACGCCCGGTCCGGGGAGCACCCCAGAATGAGTGTCATGAGCCTGATGATCGACGTCACGGGCCTGCCGCCCGAGCGTGTCGTCTTCGCCGCGTCGCCCCTCACCGAGCTGGGCCACGCCCTGCACGCCCTGCGGGAGCCCAAGCACCACCCCGGCCTGCACGGCTGGGTGACGGCCACCACGGCCGGGATGAAGCCGGACCTCGCGGACCGGCTCTGCGAGGCGGACTTCCTGTGGACGACGGTGATCTCCGACGTCTTCGACGCCTTCGCGGCCCTCCCGGACACCGCCGGCCGGCCGGGCGCCACCCTCAGGGACGACCTCGACCTGCTCGACCGGCTCGACGACGAGCAGTACGTCTCCGCCGCGCTGGAGCTCACCTGCTCCAACTACTACGCTCCCGGCTCGGCGTCGCCCCTGCGCGACGCGGCCGCCCGCGACCGCGCGCTGGAGCGCGCGGCGGCCCGCGGCCCGCGCCAACTGGAGTTCGCGCGCCGCATGCTGAAGGACCCGCACGACGTCAGGATCTGGCTCCGCCGCCTGTTCGAGGACTGCGAGGAGGCGTTCTTCGGGGACGTCTGGCGCCGGGTGAGTCACCAGCTCGCGAGCGACGTCCGGCACAAGACCGAGCTCCTGCGCCACAAGGGCCTGCGCGAGGCGCTGGCCGAGGTGTCGCCCGCCGTCACGCTGGAAGAGGACGCCGCGGGCACCCGCATCCGGGTGGACAAGCTGACGTCCGGCCGCACCACCGCCCTCGACCCGGAGACGGGCCCCGGCGTCACCCTCGCCCCGTCCGCCCTCGGCTGGCCCCACCTGCTGGTGCTGTACGCGCCCGGCTGGCGGCCGGTGATCCACTATCCGATCGGCTCCCCCGAGGCGGCGGGACCCGCTTCCCTGGAGCTGATCGAACGCCGGCTGGAGGCCCTGGCCCACCCGATGCGGCTGCGGATGTGCCGGTGGCTGGCGCGCAGCGCCTGCACCACCGGCGAACTGGCCGCCGAGCACCACATCAGCGCGCCGGAGGCGTCGCGGCACATCAAGGTGCTGAAGAAGGCGGGTCTGATCACGACCCGGCGGCGGGGGCGATACGTCCTGCACCAACTGGACCTGACGGTGGTGGCGCGGCTGGGAAGCGACTTCCTGGAGGGCGTCCTGCGGTAGGGCCTTCCGGGAGCCGGGCGCCTCAGTACCCGACCCGGAAGGTCCGCCCCGTGAGCCGTCCCTCGATCGACCGCACGTACGCCCGCGCCACCCGCTCCGCCGGCACGGTCTCCATCCCGGGGAACGCGCTCTCGTACGCGTCCGCGGACTCCGCGACGACGCCCGGGCTCACGGCGTTCACCCGCTGCGGCGCCAGCTCGACCGCCGCCGTGCGGACGAAGGCGTCGACGGCGCCGTTCGCCGCCGCGGCGGCCGCGCCCGCGGGGATCGGGTCGTGCGTGAGCACGCCGGTGACCAGCGTGAACGAGCCGTCGGGGGCGATGTGCCGGGTGCCCTGGCGGACCAGTTCGAGCTGGCTGAGGGCCTTGGTCCGGAGCGTGGCGGCGAGGTCGTCGTACGTCAGCCCGCCGAGCGGTGCGAAGACCGCGTCACCGGCGGCCACGGCGACCGCGTCCAGTCCGTCCACCCGCTCGTAGAGCCGGGCGACGTCGGCGGGGTCGGAGACGTCGGCGCGGACGTCGCCGCCGGTGCGGCCGACGGTCACGACCTGGTGGCCGCGCCCGGTCAGGACGGTGTGGACGGCGCGGCCGATGGTGCCGGAGGCGCCGACGAGGAGGATCTTCACGGGAGGCTCTCTTCCTTGGGGTCACGAGATGCGGACTGACTGCCGAAAACGACCGTACGGAGCCCGTCGCACGCCCGGAAATGCCGTCTGCGCAGGCACTATGCTCCCGACGCATGGATGTGGAACTGCGTCATCTCCGCGCCCTCGTCACCATCGCCGACGAGGGCACCGTCACGGCCGCGGCCGCCCGGCTGCACCTGACGCAGCCGGCCCTGTCCCGCACGCTCGCCCGGCTGGAGAGCCGCGTCGGCGTACCTCTGGTCGACCGCTCCGCGCGCCGGCTCGCCCTCACCCCGGCGGGGCGCACGCTGTACGAACACGGGCGGGCGATCCTCGCCCACGTCGACGCCGCCCTCGCCGACACCGCCGCCGTCTCCCGCCCGTTGCGCCTGGGGTACTCCTGCGCGGTGCTCGGCCGGTCCACCGTCCCGCTGGTGCGGTCCTGGCGGCGCGACCACCCGCACGTCCCGCTGGAGCTGCGCCGCCGGGACGAGGGCACCGCCGGGCTGGCCACCGGCGAGACCGACGCCGCCGTCATCCGCGCCGACCCCGGTGACCCGCGGCTGCGCGTCATCCCCCTCTACACGGAGGACCGCTTCGCCGCCCTGCCCGATAACCACCCGCTGGCCGCGCGGCCGGAGGTCACCCTCGCCGAGCTCTCCGGCGAGACGCTGACCCTGTGGCGGGAGGACAGCACCTCGGGGCCGGCCCTGTGGGGCCGGGAACGGCGGCCGTCGACCGGGGCCGCGGTGCAGGACGTCGACGAGTGGCTGAACGTCATCGCCGTCGGCGACAGCATCGGCGTCGCCGCCGCGGGCACCGCCGAGAGCCACGCCCACCCCGGGGTGCGCTTCGTCCGGATCGCCGACGCGGAGGCGGCCACCGTGTACCTCGCCCACCCCGCGCAGCCCACGCATCCGAGCACACACGATCTGGTGGTGGCGGTGAAGGAGCTGGTGAGCGGTCCCGTGGTGTGAGCAACGACCGGGACGCCAGGGGATGACGATCCCGAACGGGCTTGCCAGAGTGGCCGTTCATGACGGATCACACCATCAGAACGGACCCGGCGGGAGCCCTCGCCCCCGCGGTCACCCTCGGCCTCCTCGCCGCCTGGGCCGTGCACGACGCCGAGGAACTGGCGACGATGAACCGCTTCGTCCGCGCCCGGATCCCCCGGCTGCGGGCCCGCCACCCGCGCGTACCCGAACGGCTCTGGCGCGCGGCCGGGTCCGCGGGCGGCCGGGAGTTCCCCGTCGCCGTCGCGGCGATGGCCGTGTTCGTCGGCGCCGCGGCGGCCGAAGGACACCGGACGGACGGCCGTTCCGCCTTCTACCAGACCGCTCTGGACGGCTTCGGCCTGCACGGCCTGGTCCACCTGGCCCAGGCGGCGGTCACCCGCGGCTACACGCCCGGCGTCGTCACCACCCCGCTGGTCGTCCTGCCGTTCACGGTGTGGGCCCGGGGGCGGTTGCGCCGGGCGGGGGTGCTGCGGCCGGGGAGCCCCCGGCGCGCGGCGGCCGGCCTGGCCGTCGCCGGGGTGGCGGCCGTCGGCTCGCACGCACTGGCGCGGCGGGTCCTGCGGGCGGCCGGGCGCTGAATCCCGGCCCGGCGGACCGTCTCAGCCCGCGCCCCCGCCGGCCCGCACCAGGCCGCTCTCGTAGGCCATCACCACCACCTGCACCCGGTCCCGCAGCCCGAGCTTGGTCAGGATGCGTCCGACGTGCGTCTTGACCGTGGCCTCCGAGAGGACGAGCCGCGCCGCGATCTCGCCGTTCGACAGCCCCTGGGCGACGAGCAGCATCACCTCGCGCTCACGGCCCGTCAGCCGGTCGAGGTCGGCGTTGGCGGGTTCGCGGGCGGAGCCGGGCAGCATGGGGGTGAAACGGTCCAGCAACCGGCGGGTGGTGCTGGGGGCCACCACCGCGTCGCCGCTGTACACCGAGCGGATGGCGCCCAGCAGCTCGGCGGGCGGCACGTCCTTGAGCATGAAGCCGCTGGCCCCGACCTTGAGCGCCGAGAACGCGTACTCGTCGAGGTCGAAGGTGGTCAGGATCAGCACCTTCGGCGCGCCCTCCCCCTGGGCGCAGATGCGGCGGGTGGCCTCGACGCCGTCCATCCGCGGCATGCGGACGTCCATCAGCACCACGTCCACCTCGCTGCCCGCCAGCACCTCAAGGGCCTCCGCGCCGTCGCCGGCCTCGGCGACGACCTCCATGTCGGGCTGGGCGGCCAGCACCATGCGGAAGCCGGTGCGCAGCAGCACCTGGTCGTCGACGAGCATCACGCGGATCGCCATGCGGGGTCCCTTTCCCAAGGATCGTGCGGAGGTGAAGGCCAGAGGTAAAGATCAGAGGTGAAGCGGAGGGGATGCGGGGCGCTCAGCGGCCCGGTTTCGCGGGCAGGAGCACACTGATCCGGAATCCTCCGCCGGGACGCGGCCCCGCGTCCAGCGTGCCCCCGACCATGCCGACGCGCTCCCGCATCCCGATCAGCCCGTGGCCCATGCCGTCGGCGCCGCCCGACTCGTACAGCTCGTGCTGCGCGCCCCGGCCGTCGTCCTCGACGAGCAGCCCGAGCCCGTCGTCGAAGTAGGTGAGCCGGACGCTGGCGCCGGCGTCGGGACCGCCGTGCTTGCGGGTGTTGGTCAGCGCCTCCTGCACGATGCGGTACGCGGTCAGCTCCACGCCGCTCGGCAGCGGCCGGGCGCTGCCCTCGACCCGGTAGTCGACCGGCAGGCCGGCGCCGCGCACCTGCTCGACGAGTTCCTCGATCTGCTCGACGTCGGGCTGCGGCACGTACTCGCCGGCCGGCGCGGAACCGTCCTCGGTGCGCAGCACGCCCAGCAGCCGGCGCATCTCGGCGAGCGCCTGGCGGCCGGTGCCCGAGATGGTCTCCAGCGCCTGTTTGGCCTGCTCGGGGGAGGAGTCGAGGACGTAGGCGGCGCCGTCCGCCTGCACCACCATGACCGAGACGTTGTGGGCGACGACGTCGTGCAGCTCGCGGGCGATCCGGGCGCGCTCGGCGGTCACCGCCATCTTCGCCTGCTGCTCGCGTTCCTTCTCCAGCCGGGCGGCCCGCTCCTCCAGTTGGTCCCAGTAGGCGCGGCGGGTCCGCATCCGGTCGCCGAGCACCCAGGAGAGCAGGAAGGGGAAGGCGGCGAAGGCGAGCCCTATGAGGTCGTGGGTGACCGAGTCGCTCGACTGGTCGGGCCAGCGCCAGAAGTACAGGACGGGCGCCAGCAGACCGCCGGCCAGCGCCACCCGGGAGGCCCAACGGCGGGTGCCGGACGCCACCGTGTAGACGATCACCAGCATGGGGACGTCGTAGATGCTGACCTCGACGCGGAACGCGAGCTGGAACAGCCCGACGAGGATCGCCAGGACCAGCATCTTCTCCGGCATCCGGCGCCGCAGCGCCAGCACCGTGCACATGAGCAGCGAGACACCGACCGCAGCGGCCCGCTGGGCCGCGCTCGTCGCCCCTTCCTCGGCCAGCGTCAGGGCGCACAGCCCCAGCAGCAACACGGCCCAGAAGCTGTCCACACCTGTGGGGTGTCTGCGGAGGAATTCGTAGAGGCGGTGCACGTCACCCAGCGTAGGCACCCCGCCCGCGTGCCGGGGTCCCTCCGGCGATCGATCCCGGTCCGCCCTGCCTACTCCCCAAGGTGGAGGGAGGCGGGGGGCGGCGGGCGAGGCGCGGAGGAGGCGCAGGGGGACGCGAGGGGATACGGCTCGCCGAAGGCGCATAGCGTGGGGACATGACACCCGGGACGCGCACCTGGCGGGCGGCGGCGGAAGCCGCCCTGTACGGACCCCACGGCTTCTACCGACGCCCCGAGGGCCCCGCCGGTCACTTCCGCACCTCCGTGCACGCCTCCCCGCTGTACGCGGGCGCGGTCGCCGAGCTGCTGCGGAGGGTCGACCATGCCCTGGGCTCGCCGGAGGAACTGGCCTTCGTCGACATGGCCTCCGGGCGCGGCGAGCTCGTCGCCGGGGTGCTCGCCCAGTGCCCGCCCGAACTGGCCGGGCGGCTCCGCCCGTACGCCGTGGAGCGCGCCGCCCGCCCCGAGGGCCTCGACGAGCGCGTCGTCTGGCGGGACGCACCACCCGAAGGGGTGACCGGCCTCCTCTTCGCCAACGAGTGGCTGGACAACGTCCCGGTGGACGTCGTCGAGACGGACGGCGGCGGCACCCCGCGCCAGGTGCTCGTCCAGGAGGACGGCGAGGAGCTGCCGGGCGACCCGGTGACGGGCGCGGACGCCGAGTGGCTCGCCCGCTGGTGGCCGCTGGAGGGCGCGCCGCCGGGCAGCCGCGCGGAGATCGGCCGGACGCGGGACGAGGCGTGGGCCCGCGCGGTCGGCACCCTGCGGTCCGGCCTGGCCGTGGCCGCCGACTACGCGCACGAGCGCGCCACCCGCCCGCCGTTCGGCACCCTCACCGGCTTCCGGGAGGGCCGGGAGGTCCGCCCGGTGCCCGACGGCACCTGCGACATCACCGCGCACGTGGCCCTCGACGCCTGCGCCGGACCCGGCGCGACCCTGCTCAGCCAGCGCGCCGCGCTCCGCGCCCTCGGCGTGGACGGCCGCCGGCCGCCGCTCACCCTGGCCTCCTCCGACCCGGCCGGCTACGTCCGCGCCCTGGGCGCGGCGAGCGAGGCGGGCGAACTCACCTCGCCGGGCGGCATGGGCGGCTTCCGCTGGCTGCTCCAGCCCGTCGGCCCGGAGTGCGCGGACCTCCTCACGGAGGACACGAGCGCGCGACCGCCCTGGCCCGGCTGAGAAACTGTTCCCATGACGGAGACGACAGTCGGCATCGGCGGCGCGGCGGAGAGCACCGACATGGTGCTCAACATCGGCCCGCAGCACCCCTCCACCCACGGAGTGCTGCGGCTGCGCCTCGTCCTCGACGGGGAGCGCGTGCGCAGCGCCGAACCGGTGATCGGCTACATGCACCGCGGCGCGGAGAAGCTCTTCGAGGCCCGCGACTACCGCCAGATCGTCATGCTCGCCAACCGCCACGACTGGCTGTCCGCGTTCTCCAACGAGCTCGGCGTCGTCATGGCCGTCGAGCGCATGCTGGGCATGGAGGTGCCCGAGCGCGCGGTGTGGCTCCGCACCCTGCTCGCCGAGCTGAACCGGGTCCTCAACCACCTGATGTTCCTCGGCTCCTACCCGCTGGAGCTCGGCGGCATCACCCCCGTCTTCCACGCCTTCCGCGAGCGCGAGGTGCTCCAGGCGGTACTGGAAGAGGTGTCCGGCGGCCGGATGCACTACATGTTCAACCGCGTCGGCGGCCTCAAGGAGGACCTGCCCGCCAACTGGACGGGCCGCGCCCGGCAGGCGATCGCCGAGGTCCGCTCCCGCATGGACGTCCACGAGCGCCTGGTGCTCGGCAACGAGATCTTCCGCGGCCGGACGCGCGGCGTCGGCGTCCTGTCCCGCGAGGCCGTGCACGCCTACGGGGTGAGCGGCCCCATCGCCCGCGCCTCGGGCGTCGACTTCGACCTCCGGCGCGACGAGCCGTACCTGGCCTACGGGGAGCTGGCCGACGTCCTGAAGGTCGTCACCCGCGAGGAGGGCGACTGCCTGGCCCGCTTCGAGTGCCTCCTGGACCAGACGCACAACGCTCTCGAACTGGCCGACGCCTGCCTCGACCGACTCGCCGACCTCCCGCCCGGCCCGGTCAACCAGCGCCTTCCCAAGGTCCTCAAGGCCCCGGAGGGCGCCACGTACGCCTGGACGGAGAACCCGCTCGGTCTCAACGGGTACTACCTGGTGTCCAAGGGCGAGAAGACGCCGTACCGGCTGAAGCTGCGGTCGGCTTCGTACAACAACATCCAGGCGCTGGTGGAGCTGCTGCCGGGGACGCTGGTGGCGGACATGGTGGCGATTCTGGGGTCGTTGTTCTTCGTGGTGGGGGACATCGACAAGTAGACGGCGAACGCCGGGCGGGCTATTCGGCCCGTCCGGCGTTTGAGGACGAGCGGCGGAGCCGCGATCAGGGGGTCTGGGGCGCAGCCCCAGGAATCGGCGAAGGCGAGGGACCGGGGCACGGCCCGCCGCAGGCACCTCAGATCGCGTCGCGCAGCTCCACCACGTCGATCTGCTCGGTCTCGTCATGAGCCGTCAGATCGATGACCCGCTCGTCGGCGGTCGCCCGCCCGGCACGGCCGCGCTCGGCGGCCAACGCCTCCTCGCCCACCACATCGGCGAGGTCCTGCTCCTCGACAGCCGCCTTCGCCGCGGCAGCGGCCTGCTTGGCCCGGTGCTGCGTACCGAAGAAGTCGAACCCGCCGGTCCGCCGCTGCACGGGCGGCGCCGGACGGCGCACGGGCATGGCCGGCCGGGTGTCCACGACGCCGCCACGGGGATCGCGCACGGCGACGGCCGCCTCGGGCCGCACCTCGGCTTCGGGACCGGCGGCCTCAGGGCGCGCGGTCTCGGGGCCTGCGGTCTCAGGGCCCGTAGGCGCGACGGGCTCGGGCACGACAGGCACCTCGGGCACGACAGGCGCGGAGGCGCCCGCCTCGGACGCGTCAGGCGTGGGAGCGGCCGGCGCGGTCGGCTCGACGTGCTGCGCCGCCGGCACAGTCGGCACGACAGGCCGCGCGGTCGGCACGACGGGCGCCGGCACAGGCCCGAGAGCCGCCGGCCCCGACCCCGCAGAAGCCCGCTCCTCGGCCTCCCGCTGCACGGCCCCGTTCCGCGAGAGATCCCGCAGCGCGTCCGCCGCCCTGCGGTACTCCCGCTCGCCGACCCGCCCGTCCGAACGGGCCCGCACCAGCGTGCGGGCCTGCATCGCGGACTCCAGGGCGCGCGCGGCCTTCGGCACCCCGGCCTTCTCGTCCGTCTCGCCGGCGGGCCCGGCCACGCCGGCTTCCGAGGCCTCGCCCGCGGCGCCGGCGGTGCGGCCGTTCTCCAACAGCCGCCGCCCCTCCAGGGCGCTGGCCCGCTGGGTCTCGGCGGTGGCGTAGCGGCGCAGCAGGTCGGCGTGCTCGGTGCGGAGCCGGGCCAGCTCGGCGCGCTTGCCGCGGAGCTTGGCCTCCAGGCGGGCGCGGGCCTGGCGGGTCTCCTCCAGGTCCGTTTCGAGCTCGGCGAGACGCTCGTCCGTCTTCCACTCGTCGCGGGCGCGGGCCGCGGTGAGCTGGGCGACCCGCTTGCCCGCCGACCGGTCCCAACGGCGCATCAGCACCGAGCCGACCACGGCCGCCACGGCGGCACCCGCGGCGAGCCCGCGTATGACGACCGTTTCGCCCACCGTCCAGGCCCCGGCCGCGCAGGCGACCGAGGTCGCGGCGACCAGCGAAGAGGGAAGAAGCCGATGCAGGGATGTGGAATGGCGGTGGCGTCCTCGTGGCATGGCCAGAAACTTACCGTGCGTTGCGGCGAAAGTGTGACTCCGGCACCAAACCGTTCCCTTCATCTTACTTGTTCCCTACGCGCCTCACCCGGCTCCCACTTGCGCCTCTCTTCTTCCCCGCCACTTCCCGGCTACTTCCCCACCAGCCCCTTGTCCTTGAGGTACCGCGCGGCCACATCCGCCGGCTTGAGCCGCTGGGCGTCCACCTTCTTGTTGAGTTCGGTGAGGTCCTCGGTGGTCAGCACCTTGTTGAGTTTGCCGAGCGCTTCCACGACCTGCGACGAACCCGCCTTCCGCGCATTCACCACCGGCAGCACGTTGTCGGAGTTCTGCAGTTTCTTGTCGTCTTCAAGCACGACAAGACCGAACTGTTCCAGCGTGGCGTCGGTGGTCGTCGTGAGGACCATCTGGTCCTTGCCGTTCCTGACCGCCTGCTTGGCCTGGGTACTGCCGACCTCCAAGGGGTCTATGCCCGTGACGCGGATGCCGTAGGTCTTCTCCAGGCCCGGCTTGCAGAAGGGCCGTCCGGTGCACTCGTCCCCCGCCGCGAGCTTGATCGACTCCTTCGACGCGCCGAGGTCCGAAAGCGTCTTGAGCTGGTGTTTCCTCGCGAAGTCGGCCGACACGGCGAACGCGTTCTGGTCCACGGCCCGGCCGGCGTCCAGCACCTTGAGTCCCCGCGGTTCGGCGAGTTTCCGCAGCGCCTTCAGCGTGGTGTCCGAGTCCGCCGAGGCGACCTGCGGGGCGTCCTTCCCGTTCTGCTTCTTGTTCAGGAATTCGGCGAGCGTCGCCGCGTACTCCGGGACGACATCGATCTGCCCCTTCTCCAGCGCCGGTTCATACAGCTCCCGCGCGTCCACCGTCTTGATCGAGGGGGAATATCCGGCGTCCTTCAACAGGCCCGCGTATATTTCCGCGAGCACCTTCGACTCGGTGAACGAGGCGGATCCGATCACCAGGGATCCCCGGCCCGACGCGGTGGATCCCCCGTCACCGCCCCCGGACTTCTCCAGGCTGTCCCCGCCGCACGCGGCCAGGCCCGCCGTCAGGGCGGCGACTCCCGCCGCCGCCAGCGCTGCGCGCGCGGTCCGCGCGCGGCGGGGGGTGGTGCTGGTCATGGGGCTCTCCATCCATGTCGGCGAACGCCCGGCACGGCCGGCACCCCGGCCGCCGGTACGTCCTCGGTATGACGTTGCATCAGTTGACGGTTCGTCAGCTCACTTGCCCGGCCGGAGCTCCCGCACTCAGGCGGGGCCGCCGGCGGCCGGCAAGGCGTCGGACGAGGCATCGGGGGAGGCGTCCGGTATCCGGCCCGTCCCGGCGGCCGCACGCCGCCGTCGGCGTCCCAGCCACCGCTCCAGCAGCACGAACAATCCCTCCACCATCAGGGCGAGGGCGGCCACCAGCAGGGCGCCGGCCACCACCTGCGGGGTGTCGGTGAGGCGGAAACCGGCGGTGATGATCCGCCCCAGCCCGCCGCCGCCGACCATCGCGGCGATGGAGACGGTCGCCACCACCTGCACGGCTGCCGACCGCACGCCGGTCATCACCATCGGCATCGCCAGCGGCAGTTCGACCCGGCCGATCACCTGCCGCCCCGACATCCCCATCCCCCGGGCGGCCTCCACCACATCGCGGTCCACCTCGCGCATGCCCACGTAGGCGTTCGTCAGCAGCGGGGGTATCGCGAACAGGACGAGGGCGATGACGGTGGGCCATGAGTCGTACGTACCCAGCGGGCCCAGGGTCAGCAGGACCAGCACCGCGAACGTGGGCACCGCCCGGCCCGCGTTGGAGAGGTTGACGGCCAGCGCGCCGCCCCGGCCGGTGTGCCCCAGCACCACGGCGAGGGGCAGGGCGATGGCACAGGAGAGGACCAGGCACACCACGGTCAACTGGAGGTGCTCGGCGAGACGGTGCCAGACCCCGTCCGGGCCGGACCAGTGCGCACCGGTGGAGAGCCACGTCCACGTCCTGGTGACGACGTCCATCAGGCCACCGCCTTCCGCTCGTCACGCGCCGGCCGCGCCGTCCGCGCTTCGCCGGACAGGCCCCGCCGCCCCCGCCCCCACCGTCCCCGTGGTCCACGCGATCCGCGTGACCCACGCTGCTTCCGCGTCCACGGCGTCAGCAGCCGCTGGAGCCCCAGCAGCAGGACGTCCGCCACGACGGCCAGCAGGACGCAGAGCACCGAGGCGGTCAGCACCTGGGCCTTGAAGATGCTGTGCATCCCCTCGTAGATCAGGTTGCCCAGCCCGCCGTAGCCGGTGAGCGCGCCGACGGTGGTCAGTGAGACCGTGGACACGGTGGCGATCCGGACGCCCGCCATCACCGCCGGCAGGGCGAGCGGCAGCTCCACCCCGAACAGCATCCGCACCGGCCCGTACCCCATGCCGCGCGCCGCCTCCCGGGCCTCCTCCGGCACGGCGGCCAGGCCGGCCAGGATGTTCCGCACCAGGATCGTCAGCGAGTAGAGCACCAGACCGGTGACCACCACGGCCGCCGAGAGCCCGAAGACGGGCACCAGCAGCGAGAACATGGCCAGCGAGGGGATCGTGTAGAGCACCGTGGTCAGCCCGAGCACCGGGCCCGCGACACCGCGCCAGCGGCGGGCCGCCAGCGCCAGCGGGAACGCGATGAGCAGCCCGATGCCGACGGACGCCAGCGTGATGCCGATGTGCTGCAGGGTCGCGTCCACGAGCTCCTGGCTCCGCGTCCGCACGTACTCGCCGCAGATCCAGTCATTGTCGATCAGGCAGTTGCCGCCCTGCTCCGCCATGCGCGCTCACCTCCCCCTTGGCCTTCACCGACGGTCACTGGCGACCCTAACGCCCACCACTGACAATCGCCTGTGGGCCGTCGCACAGCCGGGCGGCCGACCCGTCACGACCGGGGAGGTTGTGGCAACAATGGGGGGCGTGATCCGATTCGAGCACGTCACCAAGCGCTACGCCGATGGCACGACCGCCGTGGACGACCTGTCCTTCGAAGTGGCGGAGGGCGAGCTGGTCACGCTCGTCGGGCCGTCCGGCTGCGGCAAGACCACCACGATGAAGATGGTCAACCGGCTGATCGAACCCACCGAGGGCCGCATCCTGCTGGACGGCGCGGACATCGCGGAGACCGACCCGGTCGCCCTCCGCCGGCGCATCGGCTACGTGATCCAGCAGGTCGGGCTGTTCCCGCACAAGACGGTGCTCGACAACACCGCCACCGTGCCGCACCTGCTCGGCTGGCAGCGCAAGAAGGCCCGCGACCGCGCCGCCGAGCTGCTGGAGCTGGTCGGTCTCGACCCCGCCGTGCACGGCGGCCGCTACCCCGACCAGCTCTCCGGCGGTCAGCGGCAGCGCGTCGGCGTCGCCCGGGCCCTCGCCGCCGACCCGCCCGTCCTCCTGATGGACGAACCGTTCGGCGCGGTCGACCCGGTCGTCCGCGAACGCCTCCAGAACGAATTCCTGCGGCTTCAGTCACAGGTGCGCAAGACCGTGCTCTTCGTCACCCATGACATCGAGGAGGCGGTCCGGCTGGGCGACCGCATAGCGGTCTACGGCCACGGCCGCATCGAACAGCTTGACGCGCCCTCGGTGGTGCTCGGCGCCCCCGCCACGCCCTACGTCGCCGACTTCGTCGGTGCCGACCGCGGTCTGAAGCGGCTCTCCGTCACCCCGATCGAACGCGGCGACCTGGAGCAGCCTCCCGTCGTCCACCTGGACGACCCGGTGGAGGCCGCCCTCGGCGTGCTCGCCGGCGAGCACGCCGACTGGGCCGTCGTGCTCGACGACGGAGAGCGGCTGCACGGCTGGGTGGCCGCGGACGCGATCGTCCGGGCGAGCGGCGGCACCGTGCGGGACCACGCCCGGCACATGGACGCCTGGCTGCCGCTGGGGGCCTCGCTGAAGCAGGCGTTCAGCACCATGCTCCAGCACGACGCCGGGTGGATCGCCGTGCTCGACGGCGACCGCAGGGACCACTTCCTCGGCGTCCTCACCCCGACGAGCCTGCACGGCGCCCTGCGCCGCTCGGTCGGGGACGACGCACGGCGGGCCGGCCGGGCAAAGCCGTCCGGCGGGGACCTGCGGGCCGCCTCGCCGAGCTGAGCCCGCCGGAACCCGCCGGACAGGGGAGGAGCGGGAGCCTAGGCGGGCTTCCCCTCCCCCGGCCCCTCGTCGTCGTCCTCCGGCAGCTTGCAGACCCGCTCCATGAAGAACGCCGCGGCCACCACACAGGCACCGGCCAGCACCGAGGCCCCGGCGTAGATCGTCTGCTCCCGTCGGGCATCGGTCTCCATGCCGTCCAGCAGCAGGAAGACCCCCACCCCGCCGTACGCGCCGGACACCAGCGCCGCGACGAGGGCGCTGGCCTGGCCGAACACCACGGCCCTGGCCGCCAGCAGCGGGTCGACGCCCTTGGCGCCGGGACGGCGCTCGCGCTGGGCGCGCAGCCGGGCGCGGAGCGAGACGGCCGTCGCGAAGAGGACGACGGCGATCACGGCCAGCACGATCGGCGCCGCGACCGGCACGCTCGGCAGCGTGTCGAAGGCGTCCCAGAGGCGGGCACCCGCCCAGGACAGCACTCCGGCCGCGGCGAACAGGCCGAGCAGCACCCCGATCCGAAGTTGCTTCACCGAGCCGTCAGCCCCTCGTCGTCTGCGTCGTCTGTGTCGTCTTCATCGGTCTGTATCGGTCTTTACCGGTCATAGCCGTACATACGCCCGTGGCACTCGTGCCGCCACTCGCCCAACGGCTACTCGGGCAGCCGGAGTTCCAGGTCCACCCGCGGCCGTACGCCCTCGCGGGCCAGCCCGGCCAGCAGGTCGGCCACCGGCCCGCGTCCCGGAACAACAGCATCCGGATCCACGTCGTACCACGGAACCAGTACGAAGGCACGCTCGTGCGCGCGCGGATGCGGAAGCGTCAGCAGCGGATCGTCGGAAATCACGTCCTGGTAGGTGACGATGTCCACGTCGATGGTGCGCGGCCCCCAGCGCTCGTCGCGCACCCGCTCGAACGCCTCTTCGATGGCGTGCCCGCGCTCCAGCAGCGAGGCCGGCGGGAGCGTGGTCTTCACCAGCACCACGGCGTTGAAGTAGGCAGGCTGCGAGCCGGGCTCGACACCCCAGGGCTCCGTCTCGTAGACCGGGGAGACCGCCTTCACCCGCAGGCCGGGCGTGTCCTCCAGGGCGTCGACGGCACCCTGCAGCGTCTCCAGGCGGTTGCCCAGGTTGCTGCCGAGCGACAGCACGGCCCACTGCGGGTTGCTCAGGGTCACGTCGGCGGCGTCCACCTGCTCCACCACGGAGGCGGGCACCGGCTGCACGGTCGGGTCGCTGCTGCTCATACTCGGCTCCGGGTGATCGTTACGGTCACGTCGTCGAAGGGCACGGTGATCGGGGCGTCCGGCTTGTGGACGACCACCTCGACCTCCCGCACCGGCTCGTGCTTCAGGCACTGCTCGGCGATCCGCTCGGCGAGGGTCTCGATGAGGTCGACCGGCTCGCCCTGCACGATGCCGACGACCTCCTCGGCCACGATGCCGTAGTGGACGGTCTTCGTGAGGTCGTCGCCGGCCGCGGCGGGCCGGGTGTCCAGGCTCAGCACGAGATCCACGACGAAGGTCTGGCCTTCCTCGCGTTCTCGGGGGAAGACCCCATGGTGCCCGCGAGCCTTCAAGCCGCGCAGCGCGACACGGTCCACACGAATCACTCCTGCTGGTCGTCGGTGACGGGTACCTCCCGTGCCCTCGCGGCCACGGGGGAGGGACGCCCGGCGGCGGCCGGAGCGTCACCCGTCCCCGGCCTTCGACCGGGATACCCAACGTCGAATCTACCTGCGAGCACCGACAGCGTCCGGCCGCGGGGGCTCCGGCCCGGACGCCGCCGTGACGCTGGTCACCGGCGTCCGCCGCGTTCCCCGGCCGGTGTACGAGCACCCATACCCGCCCTGGAAGCAGCTCGAACGAGTGGTCACGGATCCATCACACTGACGCGTGACGATGACGCGCCGGCCCCCGCGCGCCACGGCCGAGCGCCCCCCGCGGGCCCCGGGATCCGGCTCGAACACAACCGTCCGCGCGGGCGGCCCTCAGCCGAGCGGCCCGACCGGCCCGGAGCCGCCGTCCAGGTCCTCCGGACCCTCCTCGCGCTCCGCGTAGTCCTCGTCGTCCCGGCCCGCCAGCACCGGTGAACCGTGGTGCGACCACACCTTCCACTCCGACCCCACCCGGCGGAAGACGTTGGTCGCCACGACCAGTTGGCCCACCAGCGGGCCCAGCTCCCCCTCGGACTCGGCGGGCGCCCCGCTGAGGATGTTCTCGGTGCAGGTCACCAGGGCCGTGTCACCGGCCACCGACACCTCGACATCGGTCAGGAAGAACTGGATGTAGTCGGTGCTCGCCATGATCAGCGCGTAGGACCGCAGTACCTCGCCCCGGCCGCGCAGCACCGGCCAGCCCGGGTGCACGCACGAGACCTCGGTACCGGGGTCGTCCAGCCACATCCGGTGCATGGCCTCGGTGTCGCCGCGCTCCACCGCCTCGTAGAGGGCCGTGTTGGCGAGCTCGACCCGCTCGGCGTCCGTGCGCGCCGAGCTCACACCGCCCCCTCGGGGGCTCCGGTGCGCGCGGCTTCCACGGCGCTCACCACGCGCACGGCGTCCGCGCTCGCGCCCACCTCGTGCACGCGCACCGCCCACGCACCCTCACGCGCGGCCAGCGCGGAGACCGCGGCGGTCGCCGCGTCCCGTTCCCGGGCCGGCGGCGGGGTGCCGTCCGGGCCCGCCAGCACCCGGCCCAGGAAGCGCTTGCGGGAGGCCGCCACCAGCAACGGCAGCCCCAGCTCCGCCCGCAGCCGGTCCAGTCGGGCGACCAGCGCCAGGTCGTGCCCGGCGTTCTTGGCGAAGCCCAGCCCCGGGTCGACCACCAGCCGCTCCGGCTCGACACCGCCCGCCACCACCGCGTCCACCCGCCGCCGCAGCTCGTCGACCACCTCGCCGACCACGTCGTCGTAGACCGCCCGGCTGTTCATGTCCGCGCTGAAGCCGCGCCAGTGCATCACCACGAACGGCACCCGGGCCTGCGCCGCCATCGGGACCATCGCCGGGTCGGCGAGCCCGCCGCTCACGTCGTTGACCAGCCCGGCGCCGGCCTCCAGGGCCGCCTCCGCGACCGAGGCCCGCATGGTGTCGACCGAGACCACGACGCCCTCACCGGCCAGCTCGCGCACCACCGGGACCACCCGGCGCCGCTCCTCGGCCTCGTCCACCCGCGTGGCACCCGGCCGGGTGGACTCGCCGCCCACGTCGACCAGGTCGGCACCCCCGGCGACGAGGTCCAGGCCCCGCTTGACCGCCTCGGCGGGGTCGAACCAGCGGCCCCCGTCGGAGAACGAGTCGGGCGTCACGTTGACCACGCCCATCACCGCGCAGCGGTCCCACCGCGGCAGACCGACGGGCCCGATCCGAGCGTGCAAGGTACTCATGCCCACCAGCGTAGGCCGTGGGCCGGAAGCGGCGACGACCGGCCGACACGGCGAGAGCCCTCCCCGGATGCGGTTCCGGGAAGGGCTCTCGAAGCACCGGCGAAGGGCCGGCGGGCACTCACGCGGCGCGCGTGACCTCCGCCTGCTCCACCGTCGAGTCGTCGTCGACGAAGCTCGGCTTGGGCGGGGCCGGGCGGCGGCGCAGCAGCCGCGGCAGCTCCAGGAAGCCCTCCGCCTGCATCATCGCGAAGCCGATGCGCGGCAGGTCGCGGCTGTTCGGGAAGACGATGAAGCGCGGCTCCCAGCGCGGCCGGAACTTCTCGTTGAACTTGTACAGCGACTCGATCTGGAACCAGCGCGACAGGAAGATCAGCACCCCGCGCTGGATCCGGACGACCGGGCCGGCGCCCAGCTTGCTCCCGCGCTCCAGGGCGGAGCGGAAGAACGCGAAGTTCAGCGACAGGCGCTTGATCTTCAGCTCGGGGGCCGCCTGGAGGAAGGCGACGATCAGCAGCTCGTTCATGCCCGGGTCGGCGCTGCGGTCGCGGCGCATCAGCTCCAGGGAGCTGCCGTCCTTGCCCCACGGCACGTAGTGCTGCATGGCCCGCAGGTCGCCGAAGGGCGCGTTCTCGCCCTCCTCGACGTCCTTGTGGGCGGTGGCGATGATGGCGTCCAGGTCCTTGGGGTCGCCGATGCGGCCGAGCGCCATGGAGAAGCCGCGCTCCTCCTCGGTGTCGCGCCAGGCGTTGGCGGCCTTCTGGACGACCGCGAGCTCCTCGGGGCTCAGGTCGCCGACGCGCCGGACCTTGGTGGTGTAGCCGTTGCGCTCGATGCGCTTGACCATCTGGCGGACGTTGCGCATGGCCCGGCCGCTGAGGCTGAAGTCGGCGACCTCGACGATGGCCTCGTCGCCCATCTCCAGGGCGTCGAGACCGGTCTCGCGGGTCCAGACCTCGCCACCGGTCTCGCTGCATCCGTTGACGGCCGGGGTCCAGGAGTGGCGCTTGGCCAGCTCCATGAACTTCTCGATCGCGCCCGGCCACGCCTCGACGTCGCCGATCGGGTCACCGCTGGCGAGCATGACGCCGGAGACCACGCGGTAGGAGACGGCGGCCTTGCCCGACGGGGAGAAGACGACGCTCTTGTCGCGGCGGAGCGCGAAGTGGCCCAGCGAGTCGCGGTCGCCGTGCTTGGCCAGCAGCTCGCGCAGCCGGTCCTCGTCCTCCTCGGTGAGGACGGCCGCCGGGTACTCCGGTCGGAAGGCCAGGAACGCGGTGGTGGCCACGGTCAGCAGGCCGAGGGCGCCGAGCGAGTAGCCGACGACGTAGTCGACGCCGCCGGTGTAGCGGATCGAGCCCTCGAAGCCGAAGAGGCCCCACAGGACGTGCTCGATCTGCTCGGTGACCGGCGGGTCGCCGACCATCTGATTGGGGTGCGAGCCCACGATCACCCAGCCGAGGGCGAAGCTGGCGCCGCCCATGAGGATGAAGTTGGCCAGCGCCTTCCAGCGGCTGCGCGGGTCGGGCAGCGCGGTGAACGCGTTCCGGTGCCGCACCAGGTAGGCGAAGAGCAGCAGCGAGAAGACGGCGCCCACGATGGAGTGCCGGTAGATCAGGTGGGCGGCGGCGCCCACCGGCAGCACGACGACCGCGGCCCACCAGGCACGCGACTTCGCGCGCTTGAGGCCGTGGGCGAGCAGCAGCAGCAGGATGCCGACGACGATCGACGCCGCGGCGGCCAGTTGGGTGACCGCGCCGGGCAGCACCTCGGCCAGCGTGTGAATCTTGCTGAAGCGGAACCTCGGGATGACGCCGGCGACGATGTCCATCAGACCGATGACCGCCGCGACCGTGCCTACGACGGCCGGAACACGCTCCGGCCGAGGCCCCTTGGCCATGCGGGCAAGCACCGACAGCCACTTCGGACCCGAAGGAACCTCATCGGACTTTTTGCCATCTTCCCTGACAGACATCTCTTCCCGTCGTCCATGTCGAGTGGGCATACGGCATCTGGCCGTACCGCTCCGGACAATGTGCGCCCTGTAGGACGACGGTTTCGGGGCGGAGGTTCCGCCGTCGGCGGGCCCGGATAGAAGTAACCATTCCGCGACCCGGCGCCGGGTCGCTCGGCAGAAAGCACCTCATGGGTCTCACCAGCAAGACAGTCCTGCTGTTGGCCGCTGTGCTGGCGGTCGTGCTCTTCGCGCTGACCGTCTGGCTCTGGCCGCGGCTCGGCAAGCGGAGCGTGGGCTCCATCCTGGGCCGCGTCGGCATGCTGCTCGTCACCCAGTTGTCCCTGTTCGCCGCCATCGGCCTCTACGCGAACTACTCCTTCGGCTTCTACGCCTCCTGGGCCGACCTCTTCGGCCAGGAGCAGGACCAGGGCGTCGTGGTCGACCACAGCTCCGGCGCCCACCGGGTCCAGGTGGTGGGCACCCAGCAGGTGAACGTGCCCCGGGCCTCGGTGCCCCGGGTGGCCGGCCGGATCGAGAAGGTGAACATCCAGGGCCCCGAGTCGCGGATCGCCAGCCCGGCCTACGTGTACCTGCCGCCGGAGTACTTCCAGCCGGAGTTCGCCCACCGCAAGTTTCCGGCCTCCGTCGTGCTGACCGGCTACCCGGGCACCGCCGAAGCGCTGATCAAGGGCCTGCACTACCCGCAGACGGCGCACAAGCTGGCCAAGGACAAGAAGATGCAGCCCACCATCCTCGTGATGATGCGGCCGACCGTCGCCCCGCCCCGGGACACCGAGTGCATGGACATACCCGACGGCCCCAAGACCGAGACCTTCTTCACCAAGGACCTCCGCAAGGCGCTCTCGCAGCAGTACCGGATCGGCACCAAGGCCGCCAACTGGGGCATGATCGGCGACTCGACCGGCGGCTACTGCGCGCTGAAGCTCGCCATGCGCCACCCGGAGGCGTACGGCGCCGCCGCCGCGCTGTCCGGTTACTACAAGGCCCCTCAGGACCCCACCACCGGTTCCCTCTTCGGCGGCAGCAAGAAGCTGGAGCAGGAGAACAACCTGATCTGGCGGCTGAAGCACAAGCCGCTGCCCAAGATCTCGATGCTGGTCACCAGCAGCAAGCAGGGCGAGCACAACTACAAGGACACGATGAAGTTCATCGACCTCGCCGCGAAGCACCCCACCCGGGTCTCCTCGATGATCCTGGAGAGCGGCGGTCACAACTTCAACACCTGGCGCCGTGAGATCCCCGGCACCCTGCAGTGGATGGGCAGCCGCCTCAGCGCGTGACGCCCGCCCGACTCCCCCCAGGCCGCCCGCGGAGCAGCGGGCGGCCTTCGTGTTCCCGGAGCCGGAGGCTCAGCGGCCCGCCATGATGAGGCTCATGGCCTCCGCCCGGGACGCCGGGTCCCGCAACTGGCCCCGCACCGCGGACGTGATCGTCTTCGCGCCGGGCTTCCGGATCCCCCGCATCGACATGCACATGTGCTCGCACTCGATCACCACGACGACGCCCCGCGCCTCCAGGATCTCCACCAGCGAGTCCGCGATCTGCGTGGTGAGCCGCTCCTGCACCTGCGGGCGGCGGGCGTAGACGTCCACCAGCCGGGCCAGCTTCGACAGGCCGGTGATCTTCCCGCTGGTCGCGGGGATGTAGCCGATGTGCGCCACGCCGTGGAACGGGACGAGGTGGTGCTCGCAGGTGCTGTAGACCTCGATGTCCCGGACCAGCACCATCTCGTCGTGGCCCAGATCGAAGGTGGTGGTCAGCACGTCGGCCGGCTCCTGCCGCAGGCCCGCGAATATCTCCTTGTAGGCGCGCGCCACACGGGCGGGGGTCTCCCGCAGGCCCTCCCGGTCCGGGTCCTCGCCGACGGCGATGAGCAGTTCGCGGACGGCCTGCTCGGCCCGCTTCTCGTCGAACGGCCCGATGGTTCGCTCGCCGTCCAGGGTCACCGGATCGATCATGTTGCCTCGTTCTCTCGTGCGTACGCGCCGTTCGGCGGCCCTCCCCCGTTCACCCGGCGGTTCACCCGACCGGAGGAGCGCGCACATGCGCGAATGCCGCGCCCCCAGGCTAGAACCTGGGAGACGCGGCATCCATTCCGGGCCCCGCGGCCCTGCTACTCGGGGCGGATGTCCTCCGGGAGGTCCACCGAGTCGACGCCGGTGGCACCGGCGGCACCGTTGCTGCTCGGGGCGAGCTCCTTGGGAGAGAGCACCGGCGGGCGGCTGGACGGCGTACGCCGCGAGGAGCCGGTCCACGCCGGGCGGGCCGGGCGCTTCACGACGTGCTTGAAGATCTCGGCGATCTCCTCCTTGTTCAGCGTCTCCTTCTCCAGGAGGGCCAGAACCAGGTTGTCGAGGATGTCGCGGTTCTCGACCAGGATCTCCCACGCCTCGTTGTGCGCGGTCTCGATCAGCTTCTTGACCTCTTCGTCGACCAGCGCGGCGACCTCTTCCGAGTAGTCCCGCTGGTGCGACATCTCGCGGCCCAGGAAGGGCTCGGAGTTGTCGGAGCCGAACTTGATCGCGCCGAGCCGCTCGGTCATGCCGTACTGGGTGACCATCGCGCGGGCCGTGGCGGTGGCCTTCTCGATGTCGTTCGCGGCGCCCGTGGTCGGGTCGTGGAAGACCAGCTCCTCGGCCGCGCGGCCGCCCAGCATGTAGGCCAACTGGTCGAGCATCTCGTTGCGCGTGGTCGAGTACTTGTCCTCGTCCGGCAGCACCATGGTGTAGCCGAGCGCGCGGCCCCGGGACAGGATGGTGATCTTGTGGACCGGGTCGGAGTTGGGGGAAGCCGCCGCGACCAGGGCGTGTCCGCCCTCGTGGTACGCGGTGATCTTCTTCTCCTTGTCGCTCATGATCCGGGTCCGCTTCTGCGGTCCGGCCACGACACGGTCGATCGCCTCGTCCAGCATGTGGTTGTCGATCAGTTTCTTGTCGCTGCGGGCCGTCAGCAGGGCGGCCTCGTTCAGCACGTTGGAGAGATCGGCACCGGTGAAGCCGGGGGTGCGGCGGGCGACGGCCGCGAGGTCGACGTCCGGGGCGACCGGCTTGCCCTTCTGGTGGACCTTGAGGATCTCCAGACGGCCCTGCATGTCCGGGCGGTCGACGGCGATCTGCCGGTCGAAGCGGCCCGGGCGGAGCAGCGCCGGGTCGAGGATGTCGGGCCGGTTGGTGGCCGCGATCAGGATGACGCCGCCCTTGACGTCGAAGCCGTCCATCTCCACCAGGAGCTGGTTCAGCGTCTGCTCGCGCTCGTCGTGACCGCCGCCGAGGCCCGCGCCGCGGTGCCGGCCGACGGCGTCGATCTCGTCGACGAAGACGATGGCCGGGGCGTTGGCCTTGGCCTGCTCGAACAGGTCACGGACCCGGGAGGCACCGACACCGACGAACATCTCGACGAAGTCGGAACCGGAGATCGAGTAGAACGGGACCCCGGCCTCACCCGCGACGGCGCGCGCCAGCAGCGTCTTGCCGGTACCGGGCGGGCCGTAGAGCAGCACACCCTTGGGGATCTTGGCGCCGACGGCCTGGAACTTGGCGGGCTCCTGGAGGAACTCCTTGATCTCGTGGAGCTCCTCGACGGCCTCGTCGGACCCGGCCACGTCGGCGAACGTCGTCTTCGGCGTGTCCTTGGTGATCAGCTTGGCCTTGGACTTCCCGAAGTTCATCACCCGGGAGCCGCCGCCCTGCATCTGATTCATCAGGAACAGGAAGACGACGACGATGAGAACGAAGGGCAGCAGAGACAGCAGGACCCCGATGAAGGGGTTCTGCTTGGACGTCGCCACGTTGTAGCCCTCGGGGAGGACGTCCTTGTTCTTCTGGTCGACCGCGTCCTGCAGCATCTTGGAGAGCTGGACGCCCTGGTCGCCGATGTAGTTGGCCTGGACCTTGCTGCTGCCCTTGATCTTCTGGCCGCTCTTGAGCTCGACCTTGATCTTGTTTTCGTCGCCCGTGGTCAGCTCGGCCGATTTCACCCTGTCGTCACGGATGGCCGCGACGACCTGACTGGTGTCCACCGACTTGTAGCCGCCGGACGAACCGACGACCTGCATCAACACGACCACGGCGAGGACGGCCAGCACGATCCACATGACCGGCCCACGGAAGTAGCGCTTCACGTCCATCCATACGGGGCGCGAGCGCCCCGTCCCTCCTGCCACAGTGAGGCACGGTGCCCCTCGATCGGGGTTCCTGTGCGTACGGTGTTCTGCTCGACCTTGCAGTGCTTGCTTGCGGTGCTTGCTAAAGAATGCTTGAAAAGACTGACCTTCGGACGGTACCCCAGCATTGTCACCCGACGCCGCCACAGACGGTCAACAAATCCGTCTTCCCCTCCTCCAACGGCGGAAAACCGTGAAGGGTTCCCGGTGGCCCGGCAATCGCCGGGCCCTTCGGGGGCAATACCGTCCTCCCAGGTCGGGGAGGGTCAGCCGCCGTAGACGTGCGGCGCCAGGGTGCCCACGAAGGGCAGGTTGCGGTACTTCTCCGCGAAGTCGAGACCGTAACCGACGACGAACTCGTTCGGGATGTCGAAACCGACCCACTTCACGTCGATGGCGACCTTGGCCGCCTCCGGCTTGCGCAGCAGGGTGACGACGTTGAGGGACGCCGGCTCGCGGGAGCCGAGGTTCGACAGCAGCCACGACAGGGTCAGGCCGGAGTCGATGATGTCCTCGACGATCAGGACGTGCTTGCCCTTGATGTCGGTGTCGAGGTCCTTGAGGATGCGGACCACGCCGGAGGACTGGGTGCCCGCGCCGTAGGAGGACACGGCCATCCAGTCCATGGTGACGGGGGTGGACAGCGCGCGCGCCAGGTCCGCCATCACCATCACGGCGCCCTTGAGGACACCGACGATGAGCAGGTCCTTGCCCGCGTACTCCGCGTCGATCTTCGCGGCCAGCTCGGCCAGCTTCGCGTCGATCTCTTCCTTGGTGATGAGCACCGACTTGAGGTCGGTGCCCATGTCCTTCTCGTCCACCCGCGCCACTCTCGTTCGATTGGGGCTCATCCGGCCGTCCGGGCGCCTGCCGCCCGGCCAGGTTCCGGCCGGGCCGGCCCGCGGTCACCCACGGTCGTTCGATTCAGCCCTGCCGAAGGACCAGTCTGCCACCATGCCGGTGGACCGCGACGCGCCCGGGGAGGTTGATGGCCCGCTGACCGCGCCAGCCGGTGATCAGACGGTCGACCTCCTCGATGTGCCGCGCGAAGAGGGACCCGGCCGGGGAACCGGCCTCGATGGCCGCCCGGCGCAGCACCCGACGGCGGACGGCGGGCGGCAGCGCGTAGAGCTTGGCGACCTCCAGGGCGCCCGTGTCGTCCCGCACGGACGGCTCCACGGCGACGGCCCAGGAGTCGAGGGCGTCCGCGTCGTCGCGGGACAACTGGGCGGTCCGGGCCAGCGCCTCGACGACGCCCTTGCCCAGCGCCTTCTCCAGGACCGGCAGGGCCTCGTGGCGGACCCGGGAGCGGGTGTAAGCCGGGTCGGTGTTGTGCGGGTCGTCCCAGACGGGCAGCGACTGCACCATGCACGCCTTGCGGGCGGTCTGCCGGTCGAGGCCCAGGAACGGCCTGCGGTAGCGGCCCCCGACACCGGAGGCCACGGCCATCCCGGACAGCGAGCGGGTGCCGGAGCCGCGGGCCAGCCCCAGGAGCACGGTCTCGGCCTGGTCGTCCCGGGTGTGACCGAGGAGCACGGCCGCGGCGCCGTGGCGCTCGGCGGCCTCGTCCAGGGCGGCGTAGCGGGCGTAGCGGGCGGCGGCCTCGGGACCGCCCTCCCGGCCGACGGTCACGGGGAGCGCCTCGACGGGATCGAGGCCGAGGGCGAGGAGGCGGCTGACCACCTCGGCGGCGCGGAGGTCGGAGCCCTCCTGGAGGCCGTGGTCGACGGTGACGCCGCCGGCGCGGAGGCCGAGCCGGGGGGCCTCGAAGGCGAGGGCGGAGGCGAGCGCCATGGAGTCGGCGCCGCCTGAACAGGCGGCCAGGACGAGCGGGGGCCTGGAGGCGCCGGAGGCGCTTGCGGTTGCGGTTTCGGACGGAGCGAGGGTGAGGACGTCGTGGAGTACGCGGCGGACCGCCAGGCGTATCGCCGCGACCGCGGGGTGTGGACCCATGTCCGAGTGTCCAATCGTTCCAACGAGGAGCTGACGGGAAGGGGTTGTGGGGACGTGCGGGCTGCGCCGTCACGCTGTGTGCGTAGATGGTGACAGAGACGAGCCTTTACCCGAGCATCGCACGCCCACCCCTGGCACACGGTCCCTCGGACGGGTGATTACGGGAGCGTTCGTCCGTCAGGGGCGTGGGGCCGTCACCCGTCGGCCCGGCTGTGCACCCGCGCGACCCAGTCCGCGGGTTTGGCGATCTCGGCCTTGGTCGGCAGGGTGTTCGGCGAGGTCCAGACCCTGTTGAAGCCCTCCATGCCGACCTGGTCCACCACCGCCCGGACGAACCGCTCGCCATCACGGTACTGCCGCAGCTTGGCGTCCAGGCCCAGCAGCTTGCGCAGCGCCTGGTCCAGCTTGCCCGCGCCGCTGGCCCGGCGCTGCTGGAACTTCTCGCGGATCTCGGTGACGGACGGCACGACCCGCGGGCCCACCCCGTCCATGACGTAGTCCGCGTGCCCCTCCAGCAGGGACATCACCGCCGTCAGCCGCCCCAGCACCTCCCGCTGGGCGGGGGTCTGCACCAGCTCGACGATGCTGCGCCCGCCCCGCTCCTCGCCGTCCTCCGGCGGCCGCCCGCCGGCCAGCGACTGGAGGGCCTCGCGCAGCCGTTCCAGCAGGGTGGCCGGGTCGATGTCGGTCTCGGCGAGGAACGCCTGGACCTCGCCCTCGATATGGTCGCGCAGCCACGGCACACCGGTGAACTGGGTGCGGTGGGTCTCCTCGTGCAGGCACACCCACAGCCTGAAGTCGTGCGGGTCGACCTCCAGTTCGCGCTCCACGTGCACGATGTTCGGCGCCACCAGCAGCAGCCGGCCGCCGCCCGCACCGCCCGGCAGGTCGCGGGTGGCCGGCGCGAACGTCTCGTACTGGCCCAGCACCCGCGAGGCCAGGAACGACAGCAGCATGCCCAGCTCCACGCCGGTCACCTTGCCGCCGACCGCCCCCAGCACGGCGCCGCCCGGCAGACCGCCCCGGCGCTTCTCCATCTTCTCCAGCAGCGGCCCGAGCACCGCGCGGAACCCGGCCACGTTCGCCCGGATCCAGCCCGCCCGGTCCACCACCAGCACCGGGGTGTCCGATCCGGCACCCGACGGCGTCATCCCGGTGAACTCCCGGACGTGCTCCTCCGACGCCTTGGCGTGCCGCCGCAACTCCGCGACCACCGCGCGGGCCTCGTCCCGGCTGACCTCCGGCCCCGGCCGCACAAGCCGCGTCGCGGTCGCCACCGCGAGCTTCCAGTCGACCATCTCCGCACCACCGATGCTCGTCATGAGTTCACGGTACGTGGTGCGGCGCGGTTGCGGAGGGGGGCGGTTGCCCCGGCCCCACCCCTTCGCCGCTTCCCGGGGGCTGCGCCCCAGACCCCCTGATCGCGGCTCCGCCGCTCGTCCTCAAACGCCGGACGGGCTGAATCGGCCCGCCCGGGGGCGCGGGGGCCGGCCCGCAGGAAACGGGAAGGGGCGGGACAGGGGCACCCTTAACGGGCGGCGGCGACCGCCGCCGCCAGCGCGTCCAGCGCCCACTGCGCGCCCTCCGATTCCGACGTCGCGTCCGCCAGGAAAGCGAACGTCAGCAACCGTCCGCCCCCTGTGACGGCCGTCCCGGCCAAGGCGTTCACCCCAGTCAACGTGCCCGTCTTGGCCCGCACCACCCCCCGGCCACCGGCCACACGCCCCTGAAGCGTCCCGTTGAACCCGGCCACCGGCAGCCCCGTGAGCACCGCCCGCAACCCTGGCGATCCCCGGTCGCCGGCACGCGCCAGCAGTTGGGCCAAGAGGTCGGCGGACACGCGATCGGCCCGGTCGAGGCCGCTGCCGTCGGCGAAGTGAGCGCCGGCCGTCGGCAGGCCGAGCCGCGCCAGCCGGGCGGCCACCGCCCGCCCCGCGCCCTCGAAGCTCGCGGGCTGCCCGTCGGCGAGGGCGGTCTGCCGGGCCAGCGCCTCGGCGATGTCGTTGTCGCTGTGGGTCAGGGCCCGCTCGACGAGGTCGGAGAGCGGGGCGGAGGAGACGGCGGCCAGCCGCCGGGCGCCGGCGGGCGAGCGGCCCTCGGCGGGCTCGCCCTCGACGCGTACGCCCCGCTCCCCCAGCAGGGCGGCGAACTTCCGTGCGGCGTCCCCGGCGGGGTCGGCCGTCCGGTCCGCGGGGCCGTGGTCGCTGTCGTCCAGCCGGCCCTCGTCCACCATGAGGGCGCTGACCGGTGCGAGGTTCTCGTTGGGGCCGATCGCGTGTGCCACGGGCCCGGTGTAGCGCGAGACGTCGTAACGGAGCGCCGTGTGGTCGGTGCCGAGGGCCTTCACGGCGCGGGCCGTGGCGTCGGCGAGGGCCGGGAGGCCGGTCGGCTCCCGGCCGGGAAGGGAGGGGCGGGCGGTGAGGGTGGGGTCGCCGCCGCCGACGAGGACGATGCCGTCGGTGCCGAGCGTCACCGAGGTCTCGATGCGGTGGTCCGGACCGAGTGCCGAGAGCGCCGCGACGGAGGTGGCGAGCTTGACGGTGGAGGCGGGAGTGACCGCCGCCCCCTCGTTCGCCCCGAACAGCCGGTCGCCGGTGGCCACGTCGACGACGGACGCCGATACACGGGGCCCCAGCGCGTCGTCGGCGAGCAGCGGTTCGAGCGCGGCGGCGAGGCCGGCCGCTCCCACCGGACTCCCCGGCCCGCCGGCCCCGGAATTCCCGGAAGCCCCCGCGGAACCCGCCGCCCCATCGGACTCCGCCGCCCCCGCGGCCGTCCCGGGCACCCCGGCGAGCACGGCCCCGGCCCGGGAGGACCCGTGAGGGGCGTCCCCCAGGGACGACGCCCGGTCGGCGGCTGCGGCACGGACCCGTTCGGCCGTACGCTGTCCGCCGTCCCAGGGCCCGGAAACGGCCACCGCCCCGGTCGCGGCCAGCAGTCCCACCACGGTGGAGACCGCGACCAACCGCCCGGTGGCGGACAGCGGAGGCAGGGCGCCGGGCCGCCACCGGCCCGGCCGCCGGACGCTCTCGGGCATGACGGACCAGCCCCTTTCGCCACCACACACCTGCGTAGGGGACACTTAATCACCAGACGTATGTGTTGATCATGAAGGAGCCACTCGTGGAGTTCGACGTCACCATCGAGATTCCGAAGGGTTCGCGGAACAAGTACGAGGTGGACCACGAGACCGGTCGCATCCGTCTGGACCGCCGTCTCTTCACCTCCACCAGCTACCCCGCCGACTACGGATTCGTCGAGAACACCCTCGGCGAGGACGGCGACCCGCTGGACGCCCTTGTCATCCTGGACGAGCCCACCTTCCCGGGCTGCCTCATCACCTGCCGCGCCATCGGCATGTTCCGCATGACGGACGAGGCGGGCGGCGACGACAAGCTGCTCTGCGTCCCGGCCAACGACCCGCGCGTCGAGCACCTGCGCGACATCCACCACGTGTCGGAGTTCGACCGCCTGGAGATCCAGCACTTCTTCGAGGTCTACAAGGACCTGGAGCCGGGCAAGTCGGTCGAGGGCGCCGAGTGGGTCGGCCGCGCGGAGGCCGAGGCCGAGATCGAGGCGTCCTACAAGCGCCTGGAGGCCGCGGGCGGCTCCCACCACTGATCCGTGGTGATCTAGACGCGCCGAACGGAACGCGCGGCTCCTGAGGGCCCCTGACGGGCTCCTCGGCGGCCGCGCGTCCGCGTTCCCGGCCCCGGCCCCGGCCGCCTGGTGCGACCGACGGCCGGGCGGTTCAGAACCCGCGCGTCCGCTTCGCCGCGCGCCGCGACGCCGCACCGCCCGGCACCACCAGGAACATCCGGGCCATCTCCGACCCGAGATTCACCCCGATGGCGATGGCGAGGGCCAGGGCCGCCGCCTTGGTGAGGCTGGCCATGCCGGTGTCCAGCTCGTTCTGGGCGAAGTTCAGCAGCGCGAAGTACACCGCGCTACCGGGCAGCAGCGGCCCGATCGCCGCCGTGACGTACGGCAGCGCGGACGTGTGCTGGTAGCGCGAGAACAACTGGCCGAACAGGCCGACCAGCCCGGCGGCGATGGCCGTGGCGGGCACCGGGTCGAGGCCGCCGGTGTCGGCGAGCGCCCCGTAGACCACCCAGGCGACGCCGCCGTTCAGCGTCGCGTAGAGCACGGTGTGACGTTCCTGCTGGAGCAGCAGCGCGAACGCGAAGACCAGCAGCATCGAGGCGATGATCTGGATCACCGGACGTTCCTGGCGCTGGAGGGCCGCTTCCGGGTCGAGCGTGGTCCCGCCCACCCGGACGCCGCCGTAAAGCACCATCATCACGCCGCAGACGATGCCGACGATCAGGTACATCACTTCCAGCAGCCGGGCCGAGGCGGTGATGTAGTAACCGGTCAGGCCGTCCTGGACGCCCGCGACCAGCGCCCGCCCGGGGATTAGCGCGAACAGCCCACCCGTGATCACGGCGGACGCCTGGACGTGCACCTGGTCCTGGGCCGTGCTCAGCGCCACGCCCATCGCCGCGGGCGGCATCGCGGCCACCACGAACTGGTAGAACTCCGGCAGTCCGCGCCCCGAGGCGAGCCAGGCCAGCCGGTCGCCCAGCATCGCGCCGGCCGCCGCGGCCAGGAACACCACCACCCCGCCGCCGACCAGCATGCTCGCCGCGCCGGCGAGCAGCCCGGCGGCCAAGGTCAGTGTCCAGCCGGGGTACGGGTGCCGGTTGCGACGGATCTCCGCGAGGCCGCGGTACGCCTCCTCCAGGGTGAGCCCGTGGGACGTGATGTCGTGGACGAGCCGGAAGACGGCCGAGAGCCGGGTGTAGTCCGTGCCACGCCTGCGCACCGTACGGCTGGCCGTGACGGGATCGTCCACGAGGGACGGCTGGTAGCTGACGGACAGCAGGGTGAACGTCACGTTCGGCTCGCACCGGTGCAGCCCGTAGGCGTGCGCGACGCCGTACATCGCCGCCTCGACGTCCTCGGCGCCCTCGCCGCCCGCGAGCAGCAGCTCGCCGATGCGCAGGGTCAGGTCGAGCACGCGCGGGACGGCAGGACCGGTCTCCTCTTCCTCCTTGACCGCGCGCTCGGGCAGCGGCCGCTCGCCGACCGGCATCCGGACCATGGTCCGCATCCGGTCCTGCCAGGACGCGTCCTTCGTGAGGCTGACGAGGGGCGTACCGAGCGGCGGGGTGATCTCCGGGTACGACAGGGAGGCGGGCCGGCTGAAGGCCGACCCTTCCGGACGCCGGTCCTCCGGCTCCGCCACGCCGTCCGGAACGGCGAACTCCGACGTAGGGTGCTCGTCCTCCGGCGGCGCCGGCATGGGCACCCCGAGGGGCGGCGTGAACGCGCTGCGCGCCTCGTCGCTCTGCGGTTTGCGGTCCTCGCCGGGATCCGGTGGGCCGCCGCCCCGCTGCCGATCAGCCACCACGCGCTCCTCCACGCCTCCTGCCCAGGTCAACCATGCCCGATCAGGAGTACGAGTGCCCAGCGGGGGTGGCGAGACGCGTGTGAACTCAGGTGGCCCTGTGGGTGAAGGTTTTCTCGCGGGCGGACGGGCGGGCGCCCGGACGGCGGAGCGGCCGCGGAGGCGACGGGACGGACGTCAGCGGCGCGCGTGCCGCCCGCGCTGACCGTGGTTCGGGTCCTGTGCGTCCGGGTCCTGTGCGGCCGGATCCGCCGGATCCGAATAGGCGGCCGGACCCTGCAAGGCCGGATCCTGAAGGGCCGGACCCTGAAGGGTCGGATCCGAAAAGGCGGCCGGATCCTGAAGGGCCGAACCCTGCGGGGGCCCGGGGTACGGGGAGTACAGGGGGTCCACCGCGTGCTGCGGCTGCGGCTGCCCGTAGTGCGGCTGCTGCGAGTACGGAGTCTGCTGCGGCTGCTGCGCGGCCTGGGGGTACGGGGAGTACGGGGGGTTCTGGAGGTGCTGAGGGCTCTGCGGGACCTGCGGAATCGGCGCGGTCGGTGCAGTCGGCGCGTAGGGGTACTGGCCGGCCTGCGGAGGCTGCGGGGGCCGGGATGACTGCGGGTGCCGAGGCGCCTGCGGGTGCGGCTGCCCGCCCGCCTGCGGGTAGGGGGCGGTCTGCGGGGGCTGCCCCGCCTGCGGCCGTCGCACGTCGCGGACGTCGTCCGGCACCGGCCCGGGCTGTCGAGCCCCTCCCGGCCGCGACTGCGGCGCGGCCCCCGGCTGCTGCTGCGGCGCGTCCTGCCGCTTCCCCGGCCGCCGCCGGTCGGCCCGCTCCTGCTCCGGCTCGGCCTCCCGCAGCGGGTACGGCTGCACGTCCTGGTAGTGCGGCGGCACCTCGGTGTACCGGCGGGGCGGCTGCGGCCCGCTGGGCACCCCTCCGGCGTCGGGCGCCGGTCCGGCCTTGCGCGACTTGGACCGGGCGCGCAGCAGTTCGATCGCCACCGGCACGACCGAGACCAGCACGATCGCGACCAGCATCAGCTCGATGTTGGTCCGCACGAACTCGATCTTGCCGAGCACCGCGCCCAGCAGCGTCACACCGGCGCCCCACAGGGTGCCGCCGATGATGTTGAAGATCAGGAAGGAGCGGTAGTTCATCCGGCTCACACCGGCGATGATCGGCGTGAAGGTCCGGATGATCGGCACGAAACGGGCCAGGACCAGTGATTTCGGGCCGTACTTCTCGAAGAACTCGTGCGCCTTCTCGACGTTCTCCTGCTTGAAGAGCCGGGAGTCCGGACGCCGGAAGAGGGCCGGGCCCACCTTCCGCCCGAAGAGGTACCCCGCCTGGTCACCGAGGACCGCCGCGAGCACCACCATGGCGCAGACCGCCCACAGGGGGTAGTCGTCGAGCTTGCCGGTGGTCACCAGCAGACCGGTGGTGAAGAGGAGCGAGTCGCCCGGGAGGAAGAAACCGATCAGCAGGCCGGACTCGGCGAAGACGATCGCCAACACACCGAGCAGGCCGAACTGGCCGATCAGATAATCCGCGTCCAGCCACTGGGGGCCGAGCGCGAGTGTGGTCACGGGGGTCACGGTGACAGGCTCCTGGGTCATGGGCGCAGGCTCGTGCGAGGCCCGGGCACAGGCGGGGGGAGAAGGCGTGCCGCTCAACGGTAGCAACGCGACCGGTACTCCCCCGGTTCCAGGCGCCGCCGCCCACGCTCCCCCGCTCGTCCCTCCCGGGCCGCGCCCCCGCCCTTCCGCGCGCGTCCCCCGGTCGGGGCAACTGGGTGACCCCTGGGTGCGTCCCGCTCCTCAGGCGGAAGAATTTCCGTACGGACCGAACGGACGAAGGTGGGCTGGGATGGGGATCGACGAGTACGGCGGCGGTCAGCACGAGCAGGCGGATGTGCTGGTGGTCACGACGAACGACGTGCCCGGTTACCGGGTCGAGCGCGTCATCGGTGAGGTGTTCGGCCTCACGGTGCGTTCGCGGCACGTCGGCAGCCAGATCGGCGCCGGCCTGAAGTCACTGATCGGCGGCGAGCTCAAGGGGCTCACCAAGACCCTCGTCCAGACCCGCAACCAGGCGATGGAGCGCCTGGTCGAGCAGGCCAGGGCCCGGGGCGCCAACGCGGTGCTGATGTTCCGCTTCGACGTCACCGAGGCGGCGGACGTCGGCACCGAGGTGTGCGCGTACGGGACGGCAGTGGTGATCGCACCGCATTCGTGACGGCGGCGGGCGGGCGGGGGCGGTCACGGCACCGGACCACGCCCGCCCCTCCCCCTCGGCCCCCTTCAGCCCCTCTCAGCGCTTCCTCAGGCCGTCGACTCCTCCTCTGCACCTCGGGCCCCCTCAGCTCTCGTCAGCCCTTCGTCGACCCTCCCCGCCTGCCGGACCGCGTTGGCGAGGATCGCGTCCCGGAGGAAGGCCGCCATCCCCGGCCGGACGGCCTCGTACGTCGCGCGGAAGCGCTCGTCCGCGACGTACATGTCCGCCAGCCCGGTGTGGATCTCGTACGAGCACGCGTAGAAATACCGGCCGATCAGCCTCCGGTGCTCCTCGGCGAGGTCCATGGCGGCCTCGGACTCCGGGGCGGCGCCCTCGTCGGCCAAGGCGGCGATCCGGGCGTCGAGCTCGTCCGTCTCACCCCTGATCCGCAGCCAGTCCTCCTTGCCGTACGCGGCGGCCCTGCGCCGGGACTCGCGGTAGGGGTCGCCGCCGCCCCAGCGCCGTTCCGCCTCCGCCGTATGCGCGTCGGGGTCGAAGCCGCCGAAGACCTCGAACTTCTCCTCGGGGGTCAGTCTGATGCCCATCTTCCGTGCCTCCATGGCGTGTTCCACGGCGGCGGCCATCTTCCGGAGCCGGGCGATCCGCTCGGTCAGCAGCCCGTGCTGCCGCCTCAGGTGTGCCATCGGATCGGCGCCCGGGTCGTCCAGGAGTTCCGCGACCTCGTCGAGCGGGAACCCCAGCTCCCGGTAGAACAGGATCCGCTGCAGCCGGTCGAGATCGGCGTCCTCGTACCGCCGGTGCCCCGCGGGGCTGCGCCCGCTCGGCACCAGCAGCCCGATCTCGTCGTAGTGGTGCAGTGTCCGCTTGGTCACGCCGGCGACGGCGGCGACCTGTCCCACGCTGTAGCTCACGTCCGCGCTCCTTCTTCCTTCCGGGCTCCACGGTGGGGGATCACGTGGCGTGACGTGCAAGCCGAGGGCGCGGCGCGCCGGGCGCGCGCCCTTCCGCGCCGGTCTCCCCGCCGTCCGAGCGTGGCGCGGGCCGGTGAGTGGTACGTCTCCGGCATGGCACTCCACCAGGGCGGAAACGAGCGCGCGCCACGTCGCGGCCACTCCCTCAACCCCTTCTACGGCGAGGCCGACCCCGTCGCGGACATGGCGCTGGAGCCGCCGCGCCACCGACTGCCCGACGGTCCCATGCCGCCGCACGCCGCCTACCAGCTCGTCCACGACGAGCTGATGCTGGACGGCAACGCCCGGCTCAACCTGGCCACCTTCGTCACCACCTGGATGGAACCGCAGGCCGGGGTGGTGATGAGCGAGTGCCGGGACAAGAACATGATCGACAAGGACGAGTACCCGCGGACCACCGAGCTGGAGCGGCGGTGCGTGGCGATGCTCGCCGACCTCTGGCACGCGCCGGACCCGACGGCCGCCGTCGGCTGCTCCACGACCGGGTCGAGCGAGGCGTGCATGCTCGCCGGGCTGGCGTTCAAACGGCGCTGGGCGCTGCGGAACGCGGACCGCTACCCGTCGGCGGAGGCCCGGCCGAACCTGGTGATGGGGGCGAACGTCCAGGTCTGCTGGGAGAAGTTCTGCGCCTACTGGGAGGTGGAGGCGCGGCAGGTGCCGATGGAGGGGGAGCGCTTCCACCTCGACCCGGAGGCCGCGGCGGCGCTCTGCGACGAGAACACCATCGGTGTCGTCACCGTCCTGGGGTCCACCTTCGACGGCTCGTACGAGCCGGTGGCGGAGGTCTGCGCGGCCCTGGACGCGCTGCGGGAGCGGACCGGGCTGGACGTCCCGGTGCACGTGGACGGCGCGTCCGGCGCGATGATCGCGCCGTTCCTCGACGAGGACCTGGTCTGGGACTTCCGGCTGCCGCGCGTCGCGTCGGTCAACACGTCGGGGCACAAGTACGGGCTGGTGTACCCGGGCGTGGGCTGGGCGCTGTGGCGTGACGCCGAGGCGCTGCCGGAGGAGCTGGTGTTCCGGGTGAACTACCTCGGCGGGGACATGCCCACCTTCGCGCTCAACTTCTCCCGGCCGGGCGCCCAGGTGGCCGCGCAGTACTACACGTTCCTGCGGCTGGGACGGGACGGCTACCGCGCGGTGCAGCGCAACGCCCGCCGGGTGGCCCGCTCGCTCGCCGAACGCATCGGCGAGCTCGGCGACTTCCGGCTGCTGACGCGCGGGGACGAGCTGCCGGTGTTCGCCTTCACGACGGCCGAGGACGTGTCGAACTTCGACGTCTTCGACGTGTCGCGACGAATGCGGGAGAAGGGGTGGCTGGTGCCCGCCTACACCTTCCCGCCGCACCGGGAAGACCTGTCGGTCCTGCGGATCGTGTGCCGGAACGGCTTCTCGATGGATCTGGCCGATCTGTTCGTGGACGACCTGACGGCGTTGCTGCCGGAGCTGCGGCGGCAGCCGGCTCCACTCGGGAGGCCGCAGGGGGTGGCCACGGCGTTCCACCACTGAGGGGGCCGCCCCCTTTCCCCCCCGCCCCCCTTTCCCCTCCGCCGCCCGGCCCGACGTTCCGGGACGGGCGGCGTACCCCGGGGGAGCCGCGGCCGGCCGTCAGCCCGCCTGCTTCCGCTCCTCGTCGACCAGCTCGAACGCGGTCCTGCCGTCGATCGACTCCCGAATGATGTCGGCGTGCCCGGCGTGCCGGGCGATCTCCTCGATCAGGTGCAGCACCAGCCACCGCATCGACACCCGGGCGCCCTTGGGGAACCAGGGGGCGTCCGGGAGGGCGAACGTGTCTTCCAGCGAGGGCACGGCGCGGACGAAACGCTCCACCTCGGCGGCCGTCTCCTCCCAGCGGGCGAGGAGCGCGGGAACGGTCTCGCGCTCCTCCGGGCGCCAGCCCCCCTCGAAACGCTTCATCGCCTCGTCGAAGCTGATGTCGGGAACGTCACCGCCCGCGAGTTGCAGCCAGTTGCGCTCCGCCTGGTCGACGTGCTTGAGCAGGCCCGCCAGGGACATCTCGCTGGCGCTCGGCCGGGACAGCGCCTGCTCGGCCGTCAGGCCGAGGAGCGCCCGGCGGATGCCGCCGCGCTGGGCGTCCAGGAAAGCGAGCAGGGTGCCGCGCTCGTCACTGACGTCCTTTTCCACCACATGAGTAGGCATGATTCCGTCGTTCCTTCCGTCGCTCCCGTTACTCCCTGCTGACAGGCCGACAGTAGGACCCCAGTAGGTCAATATGTGACCTACTGGGGGACGGGACCCCGGCCGCATCGCGACGGGACGGGACCGGCGGTCAGAACGGGAACGTGCTGCGCCCGTGCTGCACCGAGATCCACTTCGTGGTCGTGAAGGCGTCCACCATGGCGTCACCGTTGAGCCGTCCGAGGCCCGAGTGCTTCTCGCCGCCGAACGGCACGATCGCCTCGTCGTGCACGGTGCCGTCGTTGACGTGCATCATCCCGGTGTCCACCCGCTTGGCGAAGCGGACGCCACGCTCGACGTCCCCTGTGTGGACGGCGCCGCTCAGCCCGTACGGCGTGGCGTTGGCGATCCGCAGGGCCTCCTCCTCGCCGGAGAACGGGATGATCAGCGCGACCGGCCCGAAGATCTCCTGGCGGAGGACGGCGGAGTCCTCGGGCAGGTCGGTGAGGACGCTCGGTTCCACGAGGGTGCCCACCGTGCGGCCCCGGACGAGTGCGGTCGCGCCACCCGCGACGGTCTGTTCCACAAGGGACGTGATGGCTTCGGCCTGACCGGAGTTGATCAGGGGGCCGATGTGGGTGGCGGGGTCGGCCGGGTCGCCGACCTTGAGGGACTTCACTCTCGCCACGAACTTCTCGGTGAACTCCTCCGCCAGGGAACGGTCCACGAGCACCCGGTTCGCGGCCATGCAGACCTGCCCCTGGTGGATGAACCGGCTGAAGACCGCCGCGTCCACCGCGTAGTCCACGTCGGCGTCGTCGAGGACCACCAGCGCGCTGTTGCCGCCCAGTTCGAGCACCACCCGCTTGAAGTGGGAGGCGGCGACCGTCGCCACATGCCGGCCGACCTTGTCGGAGCCGGTGAACGACAGCACCTTGGGCACCGGGTGTTCGATGAGCGCGTCGCCGATCTCCGCGATGTCGGTCACCAGGACGTTGAGCACGCCGGGCGGCAGCCCCGCGTCCTCCAGCACCTTGGCGAGCAGTCCGCCGCCGCTGACGGGCGTGTTCTGGTGCGGCTTGAGCACCACCGCGTTCCCCAGCGCCAGCGCGGGCGCGACGGACTTCAGCGACAGCAGGAACGGGAAGTTGAACGGGCTGATCACGCCGACCACGCCGACCGGCACCCGGTAGAGCCGGTTCTCGCGGGTGTCGTCCGGCGAGGGCAGGATGCGGCCCTCGGGGCGCAGGGCGATCTGGACGGCGTCCCGGAGGAACTCGCGCGCCAGGTGGAGTTCGAAGGCGGCCTTGAGCGCCGTCCCGCCGCACTCCGACATGATCACCGCGCTGAGCTCGTCCTCGTGGTCGTCGATGATCCGCAGCGCGCGTTCGAAGACCAGCCGGCGGGTGTACGGGTTGGTGTCCCCCCACGCCGCCTGGGCGCGCTCGGCCGCCCGGTAGGCCTCGTCGACCTCGTCCACGCCGGCCACCGTGATGGAGGCGAGCTTCTCCCCGTCGTACGGGTTGAAGTCGACGATGTCCCACGAGCCGGTACCGGGCCGCCACCGGCCGTCGATGTACTGGCACGCGAGATCCCTGAACGCGGAGGAGTACGACATGCGTCATCCCTGTCTGCCGGAGCCCGGCCGCCGGCCGGACTGGTCCAGACGTGCTGATTGCGCGCCATCGTACTGATGCGCTAGGCGAGTTGGAGCAGACGGCGCATGAGGTCGCGCGTTCCCGACGGGGAGAGACTGTCCGCCCGCAGCCGGCCCATCACGCGCTCGTACTGGTCGACCTCGTCCGGCTTGTCCAGGTAGAGCGCGCCCGTGAGGTGCTCCAGGTACACCACGTCCGGCAGGTCCGACTCCGGGAAGCGGAGCACGGTGAACGCCCCGCTCTCACCGGCGTGACCACCGTGCCGGAAGGGCATCACCTGGAGGGTCACATTCGGCTGTTCGGAGAGGTCGATGAGGTGCTGGAGCTGTCCGCGCATCACCTCCGCGTCGCCGTACGGGCGGTGCAGCGCGGCCTCGTCGAGTACGGCGTGGAAGTGCGGCGCCCGCTCGGAGAACAGCAGCTTCTGCCGCTCCATCCGCAGCGACACCCGGCGTTCCACCTCGGCGGCGTCGGCCTTGGGCTGGCCCCGGACCACCACGGCGTGCGCGTAGCCCTCGGTCTGGAGCAGGCCGTGCACGAACTGCACCTCGTAGATCCCGATGTGCGAGGCGGCTCCCTCCAGACCGACGTAGGTCTGGAACCAACTGGGCAGCACGTCGCCGTAGCTGTGCCACCAGCCGGTGACGTTGGCCTCCCTGGCCAGACCGAGCAGCGCCTCCCGTTCGCTCTCCCGCGTGATGCCGTAGAGGGTGAGCAGGTCCTCCACGTCCCGCCTCTTGAAGCTCACCCGCCCGAGCTCCATGCGGCTGATCTTCGACTCGGACGCGCGGATCGAGTACCCGGCCGCCTCGCGGGTGATGCCCCGGGACTCCCGCAACTTCCTGAGCTGGGAGCCGAGGAGTATGCGGCGTACCACGGAACCGCTCGACTCGCTCGTGGTCATCTCGTCGACCCTTCCTTCCGGTCTGGTCCGGCCTGCCCGTCCGCCGTGTCGCTCACCCTTCCGAGGGTGACCCCCGCTGCCCCCGGCGCCGAAGTCTGCCACCCCGGGGCTCCGTTGTGTGCACACCCGGTTACGGATACCGGCCATCGACGGACGCGCCGCCGCGGGGAGCGTAGGAATAATTGCTCACCAATCCTCTTGTGCGCCCCCAAATCCTTCACGTGCACGTGCATCTGCCCTTGCATCCGCACTGCGCATCGGAAACGATGGACCCCGCACACGTGCACGTCACGTCCACGATTGCAGGAGTGCCTCGGATGGGTACCGAAGGATCGACTGTGCTCTCCCCCGTCTGGCGGGGGCTGCCCCGGTTCGACTCATCCGCGGTGTCGAACTCCGCTTCCTGCGCTCTTCCACCGCGTTTCGAGGCCGTGCGCACGGCCCGGCGCTTTACCGGAACCACCCTGTCCCATTGGGGGGTTCAGCACCTTTTCGACAGCGTGGCACTGGTGGTCTCCGAACTGGTGACCAATTCCCTGCGCTACGCCGTACCGACCGGCCGCATGGACGGAGGGTATGAGCCTCCCGTACGCCTGCATCTGATGCGGTGGACCACGCGACTGGTATGCGCGGTACGCGATCCGAGTGAGGAGGGGCCGCTCACGGGGGAGGCGGCCCCTGGCGACGAGCACGGGCGCGGACTGCTGCTGGTGGATTCGTTCAGTGACGCCTGGGGCTGGCACCCGCTGGCGGGCGCGCTGCACGGCAAGGTCGTCTGGGCGCTGTTCCGGCTGCGGTGCGAATAACCGCATCGCGCGGTCACTCGCCCACCAGGTAGTCGAATTCACCGTCCTTGACGCCCAAGAGCATGGCCTCGATCTCCGCGGGGGTGTAGATGAGAGCGGGGCCATCCGGGTGGCGGGAGTTGCGAACGGCGACCCCGCCACCCGGCAACTTCGCGAACTCCACGCAGGAGCCCTGGGAGTTGGAGTGCCGGCTCTTCCGCCAGACGGCCCCGTCGATGCCCGATGCAACCATGCCGTTGTAGACGTGTGGCACTGGAGTCTCCCGGATCGCCGCAGGGGGCATCCCCATTCGTCTACGGGGATGGCAACTTCTTCGGATCATAGCCGCGGTTCACATTCCCCGGCACGAGCAGATGCACGTGCACTGAGGGTGGTGCCGCCACTACGTCGCGGGGCCGATTTCCCCCTCGCATTTCCGCTTGCCCGGGACAATTGCCGCTGTCGCGTCCGTCATTGACGCGAATCCTCCGCATAGCCCGCGGAACCACGCCGAGTGCACCGCGTCCGCCCGCCCGCCTTTTCCGGCGCTTCGTCCCCGGGCCGCTCTTTTCCCGGCGCTTCCCGCCCCTCCCGCCCCGGGATCACGCTCTCCGGGCCGGACGGACGTCACCGACGCCCGGCGTCGCGCCGGACGTAGTCGATCAGGCGCGCATAACCGTCGCCCCCGTGCCCGTCCGCCACCGCCCGCCCGGCCAGCCCGAGGAACGCCTCCGGAAGGCCGGATTCCACCCCTCGCAGCTCACCGGCGTGCGCCAGCAGCCCCATCAGCATCAGGTGCAGGTCCAGGGGGAACTCCCCGTCCTGGTACTCCCCCGCGTCGACCCGCCGGGCACATTCGTCCATCAGCCGGCCGACGGTCGCCATCCAGCGGCGCGCGACCGCCGTGTACGCCGTCGCGGACACCCCGCCGCCCGGCCCGTCCGCGCCGACGAGCGCGACCCCGTGCAGCCAGCCGGTCAGCGTGGACCACAACTGGCCGAGCAGCGCGACGTCGTGGACGGCGGGCAGGGCCGTGTCGTCCCCCAGGTGCACGGGGTCGCCGAGGGCGGCCAGGGTGCCGCGGTATGCGTCGAAGGCGGTCCGCGAGCCGCCGTAGAGCTGGAGGGCGTCCGGCCGGCCCACACCGGACGGCGTCGCGAGGATCGCGCCGTCGAGGTAGCGGACACCCCGTTCCCGGGCCCGGCCGGCGGCCTCCCGGGCGTGCACCGGCGAGCCGGAGGTGAGGTTGACCAGCGTCCGGCCGGTGAGCCCGGCGGCGCACGGCGACAGCACCTCGCGCACGACGTCGTACGTCGACAGGCAGACGACGACGAGCGGACTCGCGTTGACGGCCGCACCGGGCGAGACGGCCTCCGCCGCTCCCCGCTCGACGAGCGGCAGCGCCTTGCCGCGCGTACGGTTCCAGACCGTCGTCGAGTGCCCCGCGGCGAGGAACGCGCCGGCCAGCGCAGCGCCCATCGCCCCCAGACCGACGACGCTCACCTCGGTGTCCATGCCCGCCCCCGCCCCCGTCCCCGGGACGCCCGCCCGCGCGTCCGCTTTGGTGCCCGATTGTCGGAGGCGGAGCCTTCCACCCGCAATGGCGCCTCTCAGCCATATGTCCGGTACGCACCAGGGTGAGCGGCGCGGGGATCATGGGTACGATGTGAAAATGGTTTTCAACAGTGCTGAGGGTGCCACCTCGCGGGACCGCTCCCTGCTCCGTGACCTGGCGGTCGTCCGCTGTCTGTGCCGGCGCGCCCTCCTGAAGGCCGTCACCTACGACGGCAGGAGCAGCAGCTCGTCCGCGTAACACCAGGCCCAGTCCTCACCCGGCTCGATGGAGCGGGCGAGGTCGTGACCCGGCGTCCCGTGCGCGTGCGCGCTCGCGTGCCGGTGCGGCGAACTGTCACAGCAGCCCACGTGGCCGCAGACCAGGCACTCCCGGAGATGCACCCAGGTGCTCCCGATGCGCAGGCACTCCTCGCAGCCCTCCGGGGTGTTCGGCGTCACCGGGCGGACCTGGGCCAGGTGACCGCAGTCGCGGCCGGCGGGACGGCCCTCGACGTCCGCGGCGACCCGCCACCCCGCCGGCCCGTTCCCTCCGCCCGGTCCCGTTTCCCTCTTCGATGCGCTCATGCTCCGAGCGTAGGCCGGACGGGGACCGGGCGCGCGTCGGGACAACGGCTGCGCGACGACGGCGAACCCGCAGGCCAGAAGCGTTGTCAGACCCCCCTGGCAGACTTCTTCGCACCGGGGCCGCGGAGGTGGGCGACGGGGGTGTGCACCTCCGTGTGCCCCGGTGCGCCCGCCCGCCGACGAGGCCACTCCTCCGAGTGGCGCACTCCGGCGGGCGGCGCGCCGTGCCGCACCGCACGATGGCCGCAGGGGCCGCCGTTCGGCGGTCCCGCGCCACCGCACCGCCGCCGGGGAGATGAACCCGTGATGACCCTCAGCCTCGCCACGCTGAGCCGCTGCACCATCGCCTTCGACCTCGGCGCGTCCCGCACGCGCGTCTACGCCCGCAACACCGGCCTGATCGTCGACGAGCCCAGCATCGCCGCGGTCAACACCAGGACGGGCTCGCTCATCGCCGTCGGCGCCCTCGCCGAGGGCATGGCCGGCCGGACGCCGGCCCACATCCGCGTCGTCCGCCCGGTCTCCGGGGGCACGGTCGTCGACATCGACATGGCCCAGCGCATGCTGCGCCACCTGATCAGCGACAAGGTCCGCCGCGCCTGGCGGCGCAAGCCGCTGCTGCGGGCCGCGGTCTGCCTGCCGCACGACGCCGAGCCGATCGCCCAGCGCGCGGCGGTGGAGACGCTGACCGGGCTCGGCGCCCGCCGGGTGGAGCTGGTGGACACGCTCGTCGCGGCGGCCGTCGGCTGCGGACTGCCGGTCGAGCTGCCCGAGGCCACGATGATCATCGTCTGCGGGGCGGCCTCGACCCAGGTGGCCGTGCTCTCCCTGGGCTCCATCGTGGCGGCCGAGAAGGTACAGGTCGGCGGGGACGCCATCGACTACGCGATCGTCCAGCACCTGCGCAGCGAGCACGAGTTGATGCTGCCCACGCAGGGCCTCTACCCGCTGCACATGGCCCTCCGCGCGGACCGGATGGGCGGCGGAACGGAGACCGAGGTCCGCGGCCGCGACGTGGCGACGGGCCTCTCCCGCACCGTCCTGGTGAGCACGGCGCATGTGCGCCAGGCCGTACGCACCCCGCTCACCGTCGTCCTGGACGCCATAGGGCGCGTGCTGCGGGAGTGCCCGCCGGACCTGGTGGCCGACTTGGGGACGCGCGGTGTGATGCTCGCCGGCGGCAGCGCGCTGATGCCGGGGCTCGACACGATGATCGAGGACGCGACGGGGATGACCGTGCACATCGCGGCCAACCCTGACCACTGCTCGGTGATGGGCCTGGGCGCCATGATGGAGGGCAAGGTCAAGCCGATGGTGCTGGACCCGCTGGCGGCCGGGTGACGGACGGGGGGCGGGCGGGGACGGGGACGGTCCGAGGGCGGTGAGGTCCGTCGGCTGACGGGGGGGTCGGGGCGGTCCGCGGGAATCCGCGAGCGGGTGACGCCCCAGGGGGAACTTCCGCGCGTTCCGGACAGTTCTGCCAGTGCAACCCCCGTTTTCACAAGGAGATACACGCACATGGCGCTCTGGGACCGGCTCAAGGAATCGGCCACGACGATGCAGGGCCAGCTCGTCGCGAAGAAGAACGATCTCAAGAGCGGCGCCTTCCGCGACGCCAGCATGGCGATGTGCGCGCTGGTGGCCGCGGCCGACGGGACGGTGGACGCGTCGGAGCGGCAGCGTGTTGCCTCACTGATCGCCACCAACGAGGTGCTGCAGAACTTCCCGGCGGACGACCTGCACGCCAGGTTCACCGACTACTGCCAGAAGCTGGCCGTCGACTTCGACTTCGGCAAGGTGAGCCTCCTCCAGACCATCGGCAAGGTCCAGAAGAAGCCCACCGAGGCGCGTGCCGTCATCCAGATCGGCATCGTGATCGGCGGCGCGGACGGCGACTTCGACAAGGAGGAGCAGGCCGTCGTGCGGGAGGCGTGCTTCGCGCTGGGCATCGCGCCCTCCGAGTTCGACCTGTAAGCGCGCGACGAGGAGCGCGGGCCACCGGTGGGAAGGTGGCCCGCGCTCCCGCGTCCGCTCAGGCCGGCAGTGTCACGGAAGAGTTCCGGTCGGCGGACGTCTTCCGGGCGCGGTGACCGTTGCCGGTGACCGCGCCCGACCAGGTGCCCAGGGCGATCTCGGCGGTGATGCCGGGCCCGAAGCCGGCGATCACCCCGCGCGCCGCGTGCTCGGCGCCGCCGTCCTGGAACAGCCGCTCCAGCGCGTCGAAGACGACCGCGCTGGCGATGTTGCCCCGCTCGACCAGCGTCTGCCGGCTGTAGCGGAACATCGACTGCTCCAGCCGCAGGTACTTGCCGAGGTCATCGAGGATGCGGGGGCCGCCCGCGTGCACGATGTAGAAGTCCAGTCGCGAGACGTCCCACTCGTACGGCTCGGCCATCTCCCGCATCGCGGGGGCCAGCATCGCCATCGTGCCGGGCACCCGTTTGTCCAGGATGAAGTGGAACCCGGTGTCCTTCACCCCGTAGGAGATCCACTCCTCGGTGTCCGGCACCAGGTGCGAGCCGTTGCGTTCGAGCTTCACTCCCGTACCGCCGTCCCCGCGGACCACGGCGCAGGCGATGGCGTCGCCGAACAGACCGTTGGAGAGCAGGTTGCCGACCCCCAGGTCGGTGGGCTGGTAGAGCAGGGAGCAGAACTCACACGCCACGATGAGCACATTGGCCCCGGGGTAGGCGCTGCAGAAGTCATGGGCGCGGTTGACGGCCGCCCCTCCCGCCGCGCATCCCAGTTGGGCGATGGGCAGTTGGCGGGTCTCGCTCCGGAACCCCATGGTGTTGATGAGCCACGCGGTCATCGAGGGCATCATGAAGCCGGTACAGGACACGTACACGATCATGTCGATGTCCTGGACGGTCAGTTCCGCGTGCTCCAGCGCCCGGTTCACCACATCGGGCACCCGCGCCTTGGCCTCCGCCTCGTAGAGGTTGTTCCGGGCGGTGAAGCCCGGATGCTTGAGGGTGGCCTCGATCGGCTGCACCAGGTGCCGGGTCTGGACCCCGGTGTTGCCGATGAGGCGCAGCGCCAGCTCCAACTGCGGGTGGTCCGCGTGCAGGGTGCGCGCCAGTTCCAGGGTCTCTTCCCTGGTGATGACGTGCTCGGGAACGGCGATGGCCGGTCTGCAGAGAGTCGCCATGGTCGGCCTCCTCACCAGGCGACCGGCAGGGTGAGCGGGTAGCGCCAGATCGACACGGTGTTCCACTGCACCTCCTCCGCCGGTACGGCCAAGCGCAGTTCGGGGAAACGGGCGATGAGCGTGCCGATGGCGATCTGGAGCTCCATCCGGGCCAGATGCGCCCCGAGGCAGTGGTGCGAGCCGTGACCGAAGGTCATGTGCGGTGCCGGGTCGTCCCGGTCGAAGTCGAGCTCGTCCGCGCGTTCGTAGACCGATTCGTCGCGGTTGGCGCACAGGTACGAGACGTGGACGACGTCGCCGGCCGGGATCGTCACGCCGTTGAACGTGACGTCCTCCAGGGCCACCCGGGGAATGCCGACGCCTTGGCGGAACGGGATGTACCGCAGCAGCTCCTCCAGGGCTCGCGGCATGATCTCGGGCCGCTCACGCAACCGGGCCAGGTGCTTCGGGTGGGTCAGCAGCGTGTAGATGATGTTGCAGATCTCGTAGGTGCTGGTGTCGTGCCCGGTGACGAGCAGGAGCATGCCCATGACGGCGAGCTCCTTCTCGTCCAGCATCTCGTCGCCGACCCGCGCCGTGGCGAGGGAGCTCAGCAGGTCGCTGCCGGGATTGCGGCGCCGCTCGGAGGTCAGCCCGGCGAAGTACCGGCGGAGCCCGGCCTTGGCCTCGGCCGCCGCCTCCTTGTCCGCGGGCTTCATGGACATCATGGCCATGGCCCAGGCACGCAACTGCGGCCGGTCCTCCATGGGGACCGCCAGCAGCTCGCAGATGGTCATCAGCGGGAGCTTCCCCGCCAGGTGGTGGGCCACGTCCGCGGGCGACCCCTCGTCCTCCATGGCGTCCAGCAGCTTGTCGACGAGCTGCTGCGTCTTGGGCCGCAGCTCCTCCACCTGCTTGTTGCTGAACCCGGTGGTCACCAGGCGGCGGAGCCGGCTCAGCGCCGGCGGGTCCATGAGGTTGATCGCCTCCGACTGGGCGATCGGTGCCGGAGTGATGCGCGGAAAGTCCTTCCCGATCAGCGCGGCCCGGCTGAAGCGTCGGTCCTGGGTGACCGTACGAACGTCCTCGTACCGCGTCACCAGCCAGCACTCGCCCTCGCCGTACGGCATGCGGACCTTGGCGACCGGGGCCTCGGTGCGCATCCGCTCCATGAACGGGTCAGGTTCCAGCGCTTCATCGTGACGGAAGGGACACGTCCGTTCGGATTCCTCAGTGGTCATGCGAAGCACTCCCCATACCCAAGGGCACGGCCTTGGTGGCGCGCCGATATCTACAGACCGATTCCGCAGGGGCAAGCACGCCACACCTATACCCGGATGATTCACTCAATTTGTGGACTTACCCGTGTAAATCAAACAGGTCTCTGCCGAACACACCAGAGGTGTTCACCCATGTAGGTGACCCACAGTGGAAGCGCGCCGGAGGCGTACCGGGGGCGCGCGGACGAGCGCGCGATGGGCTCGGCGGGGCGGGGGCGGGAGGGAGCGCGGGCTCGCTCTCGTTCGCGGGAAGCGGGGGCGCGGGAAGCGGGGACGCCGGAAGTGCGACCGCGGGAAGCAGGGCCGTAGGAGAGGACGCCACCGGGAACCGGCTGCCTGAGCCGGCGGGGGCGCCCTCGGAACATTTCGGGAAGGTGGTGGGGCCGCCGGTGTGAGGTCCGGGATCGCGGACCACCGGCGGTCAGACCGTGAGCCCCCGGACCGGCTTGTGCGTGTGGCGCTCGATATCCGTGGCGGCCGTGTTCACCAACTGGTGGGACAGCGAGGACATGGCACGGGCCACGGCGAGCTCGTCGCCGATCTCCGGCACGTTCTCGTCGGCGGGATTGCGGCGCGCCACGCCCTCGCCGACCATCGTCCCGGCGGCGGCTCCGCTCAACCGGGCCTCCGCGTTCACCGTCTCGGCGTTCTCCTTGATGCTGATCTGTACGTTCCAGCTCTTCATGCCGGTCATCGGAACACCCTCTTCCAGCCGTTCAGCATGAACACATCCGGAAAACACCCCCGATCACCATCGTCACACCGCGTCGCACCGGTTGCACGCGGGCGGCGGGGCCGGGCGCGCCTTCGCGCCACGGCCCCCGCGGTCGCCCCGGTGGCCGCGGCGGCCGCGGCGGCCGCGGCCACCGGGGTCACCGGGGAAGCGCGCCGCCGCCCGTTCCCGGCAGGCGGAAAGGGATCACTGTCGCCGAGCCCCGGGAAGCCCTCCCGGGGAGGGCCACCGCCCCGGCGCCGGCCGCCGGGCGCGGGCTCGCCCGGCGTACCGGTCCCTGCCGGGCACGGGCGGCCCCCCGGGCGGGCGCGGACGCGATCCCGCCCCGCAGGGCCACGAGACCGCCGCCCGGGCCCGTGCTCGTGCTCGGGCTCCGGTTCGGGCCGGGGTTGGCGTGCAGGTAGGAGACAGGGGGCAGGGACATGGCCGTCCTCCGGTGCCGGTCGATTACGGAAGGTGAAGCTCTGGTGACCAACCTTCCCCTCGTACAGGTCTTCCCCTCATGAGGGAGGGGGTTGTGCGGAGGTGCGCCACGAGCGCGCCACGGGCCCCCCAAGGCGTACCGGCATCCACAAGCGCCAACGGCACTCCGGGGGCGCCCCGCCACCCCTGCCCGGTCCCTTGCCCCTCTGCCCGACCCTTGCCCGACCCCCTGGCCGTCCGCCCCCGACCCGCGGCTCAGCCGCTCTCGGGCCGCCACACGTAGCGGACGTCCGGCTCCCGCTCCTCGTTCCCCGCGCCGTCGGTGCGCTCGACGGCGACGAAACCGTGGCGTTCGTAGAAGGCCCTGGCCGGGGCGTTGATCTCGAAGGTCCACAGCGACAGGCCGTCCGGCCGGCGTTCCTTGGCCAGCGCGACGAGCCGGCCGCCGAGACCGCGCCGCTGCCAGGGCGGGGCGAGGTAGAGCTGGTCGAGTTCGTCGCCCTTGAGGACCATCACGCCGACGACCGTCCCACCGGCCACCGCCACCCAGGTCTCCCGGTGCGGCACCACCAGGTCCCGGAACCAGGCCCTGACCTCGTCGTCGTCATGCGCCCGGCGCACCGAGGGCAGCGCCGCGCCGTACGAGCCGATCCAGACCTCCGCGGCCGCCGCCGCGTCCGCGCCGACCGCGCGACGTATCTCCACGGGGGTGTCGTGAGCGTCGTGGTGCGTGTCGTCCGTCGTCATGACAGCGCATCATCGCAGGGGCGGGCGGCCCGCCGCACCGGCGTTTTCGCGGGCTTCCGAGGCTCCCGGAGGAGCGGGACAGGGGTCACACGGAGGTAAAAAAAGGGGGGGCGACGGGGCCTACGCCGTGAGGTGGTGGGCGAGGACGGCGTGCGGGTCGGCGCCGGCCCCCGCCTCGGCACACGGGGTGTGGTCGATGTGGACGGTCGCGGCGACCAGCCGGGGCACGGCGTGGAGGAGCGCGTGTTCGGCCGCGACCGCCCGCTCGTGGGCCCGCACCACGCTCAGTCCGGCGTCCACGACGATGTCCACCTCGGCCCGCAGCGTGTGCCCGACCCACCGCAGCCGGACCTGACCCACCTCACGGACCCCCTCGACCTCACGGAGCGCACGCGTTGCCCGGTCCACCAGTGCCGGGTCGACGGAGTCCATCAGCCGCCGGAACACTTCGCGGGCGGCGTCCCGCAGGACGAGCAGGATCGCGACGGTGATGAGCAGTCCGACCACCGGGTCCGCCGCGGGCCACCCGAGGGCGGTGCCGCCGGCCCCGAACAGGACGGCGAGGGAGGTGAAGCCGTCGGTCCGGGCGTGCAGCCCGTCGGCCACCAGCGCCGCCGAGCCGATCCGCCGTCCGGTGCGGACCCGGTACCGGGCCACCCCCTCGTTGCCGACGAACCCCACCAGGGCCGCCGCCGTCACGGCCCACGGGTGGTCGAGGGGGCGGGGATGCAGCAGGCGGGAGAACGCCTCGTAGGCGGCGAGCGCCGACGAGGCGGCGACGGTGAGGACGATGGCGACGCCGGCCAGGTCCTCCGCGCGGCCGTAGCCGTAGGTGTAACGCCGGTTCGCCGCCCGCCGCCCGAGCACGAAGGCGATGCCCAGCGGGACGGCGGTCAGCGCGTCCGCGCCGTTGTGGATCGCGTCCCCGAGCAGCGCCACGGACCCGGACGCCGCCGCGACCACCGCCTGGACCAGCGACGTCACGCCCAGGACCGCCAGCGACCACCACAGGGTGCGCATCCCTTCACGGGACGTCTCCATGGCCGGGTCGACCTTCTCCGCGGCGTCGTGGTGGTGGGGGGCCAGGACGTGGGCCAGACGGTGCCGCGCTCGGCGGACGCGGTCGCCGAAGGAGCGGCGCTCGTGGGGCGGGCGGTCGTGAAGGGGGTGGCCGTGAGGCGAATGGTCATGGCCGTGAGGCGGATGGTCGTGGCCGTGCGCGTGGGCGTGGGAACGAGCCATGAGGCCCACCATGGCACGTGAATTCGATTGCGGCTACAACCGTCATACCGCACCCCATCAGGTGCGATTCCCTTGCACCTGCGCCCGGTTGGAGTCACGGGGGCGACGGGTGGGGACGGCTGCCCGAGGCGGCGCGTGCCGGGTCCGGTGCGGTACCGGAGGGGGAGGCGAGCGGATTGGGGACGGGGAGATAGCGAGGGTCGGTGCCGTCCGCACCGATCCAGCGGGAGAGCAGGTTGGCCTTGCCGGGAAGGGTCGGTGAGGCGAGCAGGGCGCCGAGTTCGGGGAGGGCGGCAGGCGCGGGCAGTGCGTCACAGCGCTCGAACTCGGCTCGGGCCACGGCCCACAACTCCGTACCGGACCACGGGAAGCGGTGCGCGAGAGCCCCGGCGATCTCACTGAGGTTGTTGACGACGAGGCAGTAGGCGAGCCGCCGCCAGGCCGGCGCGCGCGGCATCTCGTCGAGCGCCTTGGCCCCTTCCGCGTCCCGGAAGACGGCCTGGACCGGTGTGCCCCGCGTGTCCACGGCGACCAGCGTGTTCTGGAGGTGGCACTCGACCACCACGCCGTACCGCGCGAACGCCTCCAGCACGGGCGGCACGACACACCGCACGTACGCCGTCCACCAGCGCAGCGGATCCGTGACGCGGTCGAGGGGGTTGCCGTCGAAGCCCTCGGCGAGCGCCGCGGCCAGCACGGCGGTCGTCCCGGGCAGGAGGTGCCGGGACAGCCCGTCCCGGACGAGGACGGCGCAGGTCTCGAAGAGGCCGTCCACCGTGCGGTAGCAGCGCTCGCTGAGCCAGGCCGCCGGCCCGCCCATCGCCGCGAAGGCGGCGGTGACCAGGGGATCGGTGCGGCGGACGTGGTGGAGTTCGTGCCGGCGCATACGGCGCACGTCGTTCGTGATCTGGACGTCCAGGCTGAACTTCAGGAACAGGTCCCCGGCGGCCGGCGGGAGCACGGTTGCGCCACCGGCCCCGCCCGGTACGTATACCGTGCGCACCGACGCGGTGGGCCGGGCCTGCCGGGCCGTACGGCCGAGACGGATCAGCCGCCCGTCGGCGAACGCCGCGCGCATCTCCGGTCCGCCGGCGGCGAGTTCGAGTTGCCAGGGGTGGGCGGGGAGGAGGCGGTAGCCGGCCGGTGCCTCGCCGAGGGCGTCCAGCGCGCGTGTGTCGCCGTCCTCCACCACCGCGTCCTCCCGGACGCCGAGCAGGACGAGCGGGAAACGGGCGTACGCCTCGGGCGCGTACCGCAACCAGGTGGCGGGCGGCCCGCCCCCGCTCCGCGCCTTCGGCGCCGGATGGAAGGGATGCCCCATGACCAGCGCCTGCTCGGACCGCAGCCACGGGTCCCGGGGTGGCGCGGCGCGGGCCCGGGCCGCGAGCACCGCCTCCACCGCGGCTCTGCTGGCGGCCATCTCGGCAGGCAGCGCGTGGTTCGGCCGTCCGGTGACAGCGCGCATCTCCTGAGCCGCGAGGGACACCAGGCCGGCGTGCGACAGAGACCGCCACACACGTCCCGTCCACAGCTCGGGCGCGGAAGGGCGGTGACCAGCGGACACACGCAGCAGACGGCCGGTGACACGGAGCCGGTGGACCGCGTAAGAGGGGGAAGGGGAGGGGAGCGGAACGGAACGGCCGGCGCGGAGCGGCTGTCCGTCGGGCGAGGAACCCGCGGGTATCGAGGGCGCGCGCGGTGACGCGGTGAGCGCCGCGACCGGGCGGGCGGCCGTCGCGGGAGCCGCGGGCACCGGCGCGGCGCCCTGGGGGGCCGCCGCCGGCACACCGTTCACGGCCCCCCGCGCCTCGTCCGGCGCCGCGCGCGGGAAGGCGGCGGGCCCGGCCGGCGCGACGGAGGCTCCGGCGTCGGGGGCGTCGGCAGGATCGGCTGCCTCTCTGATCAGGCAGTTGAGTAACGGCGTCACGGCCAGTGCGTCAGCGGCCCGGGTGAAGGCATTCATCGGCCATCAGTATGTGTGGAGGGCGTTCCCCTGCGGTAGGACATGCGCGTGTGCCGGACCTCCGCCGAGCGAATCCTCGCCAGCGAACTGAGAGCGGTCCGACCGGACTTGCTCGCCCCCTACCGCGCGCTGCTCCCCGGCGCGAGAGCGTCCGTACTGACCCGCCTGTGGCGTGGGTTCGTCCACGAGCCCCTGCCCTGGATCGCCGCCCGCACCGGCGACCGCGACGGCGTCACCCTGCGCCTGTCCGACGGCCGCCGGCTGCACGGTCCGCCGTCCGACCCCTGGTCGACGGCCACGACCGTCACCGCGCTGGAGTTGCAAGGCGTTCGCCACGACCACCCGGCCCGGCTCATGGCCGACCTGTCGACCCGTCTCGGCCTGCCGAACGGGCCGCGTTTCACCGCCGAACTCGCCCACAGCGTCGCGTCGTTGGCCCTCTCCCGCGCCGCACGCGGCGAACCCGACGCGGCACCTCCACCGGGCGGCCCGCCGACCGCCCCCTGGGCATGGGAACAGTGGCCGACGGACGGCCATCCGTACCACCCCACCTGCCGCGCCCGGCCGGGATTCTCGGCCGCCGAGCAGCTCGCCTACGCGCCGGAGCACCGGCCGACGGTGACCCTGCGGCTGGCGGCCGTGGAGGGCGGAACGGTGACCGGCACCTGGCCGGAGGAACTGCGCGACGGCTCGGCGGTGTTGCTGCCCGTCCATCCCTGGCAGGCCGAGCACATACTTCCCGGCCGCCCGCTGCGCCCGGGCCCGGCGGCCCACCCCCTGCTGTCCCTCCGCACCCTCGACCTGGGCGAGAGCGTCCACGTCAAGACGGCGCTGAGCACCCGCTTGACGTCGGCCGTCCGGGACATCTCGCCGTACTCCGTGACCCACGCGCTCACCACCTCCGACCTGGCCGAACGCGTCGCCCACCGGCTGGACGGCCGGCTGCGCATCGCCCGCACGCTCGCGGCGGCGGGAGCGGGCACGGCCGACCTGGCGGCGGTGCTGCGCGAATCGCCGTACGGGTACGGGGACCCGGCAGCCGGCGAACGGGTCGTCCCGGTGGCCGTCCTCCCGGCCCTGCTGTCCTCGCACCCGCCCGACGGACGGCTCACGCGCGCCGTCGGCTTCGCCCGCCTGGCGCTCGGCGTCTGCCTCGACCTGCTCGACCTCGGGGTGGCCCTGGAGGCGCACGGCCAGAACCTCCTCGTGGTCGTCGACCGCGCCGACCACCCACTGCGCCTCGTCTACCGCGACCTCGCCGACATCCGCGTCAGCCCGAAGAGGCTGGCCCGGCACGGGATCCCGGAGCCCGCGCTGACCGGCCGGCTGCTGACCGACGACCCGGTCACCCTCCGCCGAAAGGTCATCGCATGCCTGGTCACCGGAGCCCTGGCCCCGGTGGCGGGCGATGCCCGCACGCTCGGCACCCTCCTCCGCGCCGCCACCGACGCCCTCCCCCGCACCCCCGAGACCCACGCCCTCCGCACCGCCCCGCTCCCCGCGAAGGCCCTGACCGCCATGCGCCTCTCCCCGCACACCCAGGGCGACCTGTGGACGCGCCTGCCCAACCCGGCGTGCGGCGACGGGACGGCGTTCGTGCCGTAGCGGGGCTCCGGGCGCGGCGAGAGAGCCGCGCCCGTCCTCACACCTCGGTTTCCCCCACACCGGCCGGCCCGGCCAGCCGTTCCGGATCCATCAGCACGTCCACCGCCACGATCCGTCCGCCCACCACCGTGAAGGCCATGACCGACAGCGGCCGCCCCTTCACGACGACCATGACGCCGGCGGCGCCGTTGACCAGGACCGGGCGGACGAACGGCGAGAGCTTCGAGAAGGTGAGCGCCTGCGAGGCCACCGTGCGGGCGCCGTGGAGGGTCGTCGTACGGCGGGCCCGGGCGGTGCCGCCGTCGGAGCGCAGGACGACGTCGGGGTGGAGGACGGCGACGAGCGCGTCGAAGTCGCCGTCCCGTGCCGCGGCGAAGAACGCGTCCACCGCCTTCCGCTGGTGGGCGAGGTCGCGGTCGGGCGCCGGCGCCTGGCCCTGGACGCGCCGGCGGGCCCGGCTGGCGAGCTGGCGCGTCGCCGCGGCGGAACGTTCGACCAATGGCGCGATCTCGTCGAAGGGCACGGCGAACATGTCGTGGAGGACGAACGCGAGCCGTTCCACCGGGGCCAGCGACTCCAGCACGACCATCAGCGCCAGGCCCACCGAGTCGGCCAGCAGCGCCTCCTGCTCGGGGTCGGACACGTCCTCGCGGCGGATGAGCGGATCGGGGAGGGGAAGGGCGTCGAGCGGGTCCTCACGCCGGTGCTCACGGGCGCGCAGGGCGTTCAGGCAGACGCGCGCGACGACGGTCGTCAGCCATCCGCCGAGGTTCTCCACCTCGGCGAGGTCCGTCCGGTCGAAGCGCAGCCACGCCTCCTGAACGGCGTCTTCGGCCTCGCTGACCGAGCCCAGCATGCGGTAGGCCACCGCCCGCAACCGGCCTCGGTGCTCCTCGAACCGGTCGGCTGAGGACCGGTCGGCTGAGAAATCGTGCTCGTTCACCTGTCACATTCCCTTTCCCCCGCGGGTCAGAGCAGTAGATCACCGAAACCGGCGCACCCGCCCGGGGCTTCCCTCCGGGCCCGAACACAGTGGAGCAGTCATGTCGTCACCCATCCTCGTCACCGGCGGCACGGGCGTCCTGGGCGGCCATGTCGTCCCTCTCCTGCGACAGGAGGGCCGCGAGGTACGCGTGGTGAGCAGGAACGGCCGCGAGCCGGCGGACGGCGTCGAGTACGTCACCTGTGACCTGCTCGCACAGGACGGCGGCCGGGCGCTCGCCCCGGCGCTGGCGGGGGTCGAGACCGTCCTCCACCTCGCGGGCGGGCCGAAGGGCGACGACATCGCGACCCGCAACCTCGTCCGAGCCGCTGCCGAGGCCCGGGTGCGGCACTTCGTGTACATCTCGGTGATCGGCGCGGACCGGATCCCGCTGGGGTACTTCCGGTCCAAGCTGGGCGCGGAGCAGGCCGTGGCGGAATCGGGCCTGCCGTGGACGACGCTGCGGGCGGCGCAGTTCCACGACCTCGTCCTGAAGGTGGTGCGCACGATGACGAAGATGCCGGTGGTGCCCGTACCCGGCGGGCTCCGCATGCAGCCCGTCGACGCGCGCGAGGTCGCCGAGCGGCTCGTGGAACTGGCCCTCGGCGAACCCGCCGGGCTCGTCCCCGACCTGGCCGGTCCGACCGTCCACGGCATGGGCGACCTCGCCCGCGGCTACCTCCGGGCAACCGGCAAGCACCGGCCGATGCTGCCGGTGCGCCTGCCCGGAAAGGTCGGCAGGGCGTACCGGGCCGCCGAGAACCTGGCGTCCGAGGAAGCCACGTTCGGCATCCGCACGTGGGAGGAGTTCCTGGACGACCGGGTCGGACGCTGACTGTCGGACGGCCGGCGAAATCGGGATGTGAGGGGCCGGCGGGTCCCGGTAGCGTCGGCCGGCATGACAGGCATATGGGCGGGCGTGCGCGAGAGGGTGCTGGCCCTCCGGTCGACGCCGGAGGTGATGGACCGCGTCTTCGGAGCCGTGTGGCTCGACGGCGGTCACCGCTTCGAACTGGCGCCGCCCCTCACCGAGACCGAAATGGCCCGCGTCGAGGAGCGCCTGACCGTCCCCCTCCCCGCCGACTACCGCTCGTTCCTCCTGGAGGTGGCGGCGAGCGGGGCGGGGCCCGACTACGGCCTGTTCCCCCTGAGCCCCCGGCTGACCGGTCCCCAGGGCGAGGCGTCGGGCTTGGTGTCCCGGCCCTTCCGGCCCGCGTCCGTCCGGGAACGGCTCGACGAGCACGAGGAGAACGAGCCGCGCCGGGCGTCGTACCCCGACGACGAGACGTACTGGCGGGCCTGGAACGCCTGGGACGCGCGGTGGGACGAGATCGACGCCGAACTGACCTGGGGAACGCTGCCCATGACCCACCAGGGCTGCGGCTACTACTCGTTGCTGGCCGTGACCGGTGAGGAGCGGGGGACCATGTGGGACGACGTACGGGCGGTCGGGGAAGGCGTGGTGCGCATGCGGCGGCACGGGGTCGACCGGCTGACCTTCGCCGACTGGTACCTGGGCTGGCTGGACCGGGCCGAGTCGGAGATCGGGGACCCGGCGCGCGCGGACGCCGGGGGGACGAGTGCGGGTGACGGGTCGCAAGCGACGGGGTGACGCGGATGAGGCTCCGGTGACCGAAGGGGCGCCAGGTCCCTGACCTCCGCGGGCACTTAGGGTGGGTACGTCCCGCTCATCGCGGTCGGCCGGGCGGCCGGCCGCCCGTGATCCCGTGAGACCGCGCCACCGCGCGGTGACCACCCGGCCGGCGACCCGACGGGACGCCGGCCCCCAGGTGACGTGCAGCCCCATGAGGAGTCCGACATGACCGACTGGATCACCACCCCGCTCGACGACCGCTTCCTGCGCGGCGCCCTGGAGTGGGAGCGCACCGAACACGGCCTGATGCCGCACCGGTTGCCCACCCCGGTCCGGCAGCGGTATCCGGACGCGCACCTGATGACCATGGAGTCCCACCCCTCCGGCGTCCGTGTGGTCTTCCGCACCGAAGCCACCGCCGTCGAGCTGGACGTCCTCCCGACGAAGACGGTCTACCAGGGCTTCCCCGCACGGCCGTCCAGCGTGTACGACCTGGTCGTCGACGGCCGTCCGGCCGGCCGGGCCGGCGTCACGGGCGGCAACGTCCGGACGGTCGACATGTCCACCCAGTCCTCCGTCGTCACACCCGGCCCGCCCGCCACCCTCCGGTTCGACGGGCTGCCCGGCGAGCCGAAGGACGTCGAGATCTGGCTGCCCCACGACGAGACCACGGAACTGGTCGCCCTCCGCACGGACGCGCCCGTGGAACCGGTGCCCGACCGGGGCCGCACGGTCTGGCTGCACCACGGCAGCTCCATCAGCCACGGCTCGGCGGCCACCCACCCCACCGGGACCTGGCCGGCGGTGGCCGCCGCCCTGGGCGGAGTGGACCTGGTCAACCTCGGGCTGGGCGGCAACGCCCTGCTCGACCCGTTCATGGCGCGCACGATGCGCGACCTGCCCGCGGACCTGATCAGCGTCAAAATCGGGATCAACCTCGTCAACACCGACCTGATGCGGCGACGCGCCTTCGCCCCGGCCGTCCACGGCTTCCTCGACACCATCCGCGACGGACACCCCACCACGCCCCTGCTGCTGGTCTCGCCCGTCTACTGCCCGATGCAGGAGAACACCCCGGGGCCGCTCATGCCGGAGTTCGAAGGCGGCCGGATGTCCTTCCGGGCCCTCGGCGACCCGTCGGACCCCACCCGCCTGACACTCACCGTCATCCGGGACGAACTGGCCCGCATCGCCGCGCAACGGGCGACCGAGGACCCCCACCTGCACTACCTGGACGGCCTCGCGCTCTACGGCGAGGCCGACTTCGCCGAGGTGCCGCACCCGGACGGCCTCCACCCGGACGACGACGGCCACCGCCGCATCGGCGAGCGCTTCGCCGAGCGGGCCTTCGGCCCGGCCGGCCTCTTCGCCGCTCGGGACGACCGGGACGCCATGCACGCCCGGACGCCCTGAGGGCCGGGGTGGTCGGTCACGACGACGCGTGGCGGAACGCGCCCGCCGGGGCGATCACCCGATGGGTCCGGGCGGGCAGGCGCTCACCATGCGGCCGGCCAGGACGGGCCGAGCCGGGCCGAGCCGGGCCGAGCCGGGCCAGGACGGGCCGAGCCGGCGCGGTCGTCACATCCACGTCGTGGCCGTGGCGACCACTTCCGCCGCGCGAGGCCGGTCCGGGTTGCCGTAGCGGATCTCGACGCGCGGGTTCCGGCGGGTGAAGTCACTGTCGACCAGCCGGACCTGCCGCGGGTCCCTCACCGTGCGCCGGACGATGTCGGCGTCGACGAAGAAGCCGAACTCGCCGCGCGCCGGCGCGTAGGCGAAGAACTCACCACCCCGGTACTGCCGCTTGAGACGGTCCTCGGTGAGGGCGAGCGACCAGTACCCCACACAGTGCCCCGCCGGGCACATGAAGCGGTATTCCGCCTTCAGGCCCGCCAACTCCATGGCGCGGAAGGGGTTGTCGTCGGCCGGATCCGTCCGCTGCGCCGGGGCCGTCCGCTGTGCCGGGGCCGTCCGCTGTGCCGGGGCGGTCGCGGTGGCGGCGGCGATGGAGGCGGTGACAGAGGCGCTCGTACCCGCGTGCGCGCTCGTACCCGGGCGCGCGCTCAGGGCCGTGTGCGCCGGTATGGCCGCTTGGTGGCCGGGCGCCGCGGACGCCGGGGCGCCCTGGGCCATGGTGAGGCCCAGCGCGGCGGCGGCCAGGGCGGGGGCGACGGCGCGGAGCGTGATGCGGAATGCCATGTCCGATCTCCAGTCCTCTGCGTGATCGATGCACTGCGAGACGTGATCATCGCGTGGGAGGGAGTACCGGGCAACGGGGAGGAGAGGAATCCGGCCGACTCACGGAACGACTCAGACGACGCCCTGCAGCGGGTTGTCGAGATGGAGGAGATCGATACGGAGTACCTGCACGCTGATGGTTCCGTTCATCCCCACGCCGGCCACGCCGCCCAGGAGATTCAGGTCGACCTCCGCTTGCGCCGGGGCCGCGAGCGCGACGCCGGCCAGACCGAGCAGCGCGGTCGCGGCGGCCGTCGCCAGCACGCGGTGGAAGGAGCGGGTGCCGCCGACGCGCGGGGAGCGACGGGTACGTGAGATGCGTCGGGCGGGCGTCGTGTCCTGTTCCCCGCGGACGCATGGGTCGGGGTGGACGGAGAGGGCGCGGAATACGCGGAAGAAGCGGGGCGAACGGTGAAGGATGCGTGGACCGCGCTGCATGGTGGGCTCCTCTCGCGGCGCTGCCGGATCTTTCGTATGCCGCCCCGCCGATCTGCCCCGGACCGGTGACCGCCACTCCGCACGTGCGCTGATGCGCCGGTCCCCGCGCCGCCACCCGGCGCACGCGCCCCTCACCTCACGCCGCCACCACGCCGGGCGACGCACTGCCCGCCCCTACGCCGGTGCCTCGGTCATCTCACCGGTCGGCCATCGCCTCGGAACAGGTCAGGCGCTGCCGGTGCCGTCACCCGGTCTCGCGTCCGGTCCCGCCGGTCCCCCGTCCGGTCCCGCCGGTCCCCCGTCCGGTGCCGTCTGTTCCCCGGCCCGGTCCCGCCGCGTGCGAAGGACCACGCCGACCAGGCCACCGAGTCCGACGCCGAAGGACAGGCCGAGCCCGATGTCGTCGATCAGCAGACCGAGCACCACACCAGCCGCCAGGCCCAGGGACAGGCACAGCGCCAACTCGCGGTCCGGTGCCGAGGATCCGTCCTGCCCACCGTCGGCGCCCTGTGGTTCATGGGCGTCCTGCGACCCGTGGGAAGGGTTGGGGTTGTTCACGTGTCTTTCCGTCTTTCCTGGCCGTGCGCCGTCGAAGTGCCGCCACCGGTACGAGATCGCCGGGACGTGGGCATCATCTCGGAAGCGCCGATTCCGATCACCTTCGCCCCTCGCTCCCCTTCCACCGCTCGGGTTTCCTCACCCTCCACGCGGCACCCGTCACTCCCGCCCTCCGGCCGCGTCCAACGCCCGTCCGCGCAGGGCGAGCCGGGCCGGAACGAGCGAGGCGAGCAGGGCGAGGACGAGGCACGTACCGGCGGCCGTGCACATCACCGCCCACGGAAGCCGCAGGCCGGAGACGGCCGCGCCGTCGATCCACCGGTTGTAGAGCCAGGCCGTCGTCGCCTGGGTGGCCAGCGTGACCAGCAGCCCGAGCCCCGCCGCCGTCGCCGTCGTCAGAACCGCCTCCCCGGCCACCATGCCGAGGACCTGTCGGTCGCTGCCGCCCGTGAGCCGCAGCGTCGCGAAGTCACGGAGGCGGTCGCCGGTGGACATGACCATCGTGTTGACGACGGCGATGAGCGCGTACAGCACCGCGGGCCCCAGGATGGCGGCCAGGGCGACCCACAAGTAACGGTTCTGCGGACTGTCGTTGCCGCCCGTCCACTCGGCGGCGGACGTCACCCGCACCCCGCCGCCGCGCCCTTCTTCGATCGCCACCGCGTGCACCTCGGAGGTGAACCCGTTGTCTTCCGAGGACAGGTAGGCGGTGGCGGCCCGCAGGGACCGGTCGTGGCCGGCCACCGCCACGTACGGGACGAGCACCTCGGACAGGTTCAGCGGCGTCCGGACGACCGCGACCACCCGCAGGGTGGCCTTCGCGCCGTCGGCCAGGCCGGCGGTCAGGCGGTCGCCCGTCCGCCAGTGCCGGCTCTTGGCGAGACCGGCGGAGACGGCCACCGTCCCGGGCCCCTTGAGGTCGGCGAGGGAACCGGCCTCCACCGGCATGTCCCAGGCCCTGGTGATGTCACCGTCGATCACTGTCGCGGTGGTGGCCGAGACGTCCGTGCCCGTGTCCCCCGCGCCTTCGCCGAGGCCGGTCAGCGGCGTGTCGGCGACGGCGGTGACGCGCAGGCCCATCCGGTCGCTCTCGCTCATCCGCCCGAACCGGCCCAGCAGACCGTGGGATTCCGCCTCACCGCGCCCGTCGTTCGCAGCGGACCCGCCCTTCCCCGCGTCCCTGCCCCGGCCCTCGGGCTCCTTGAGTCCCTCGGGCTCCCCGAAGCCCTCGGGGTCCTTGAAAGAGAGCTCGGGCGGGATGCCGTCCGGGCCGTCCGCCTCGATGACGCAGTCGGCCCGCAGCGCGGCCCGCGTCTGCGCGTCCCGGGCCTCGGCGAACGCGGCGGTGGAACCCACGACGCTGCCGGCGAGGGCGACGACGAGGAAGACGGGGGTGGCGGTGGAGACCGTGCGGCGGACGGCCGTGAGCGCGTTCTGCCGCGCGAGCAGCCCGACCGCGCCGGCGCACAGCCGCACCGGCAGGGTGAGGAGCCGGACCAGCGGCGGGACCAGCAGCGGGGCCAGGAGCGCCACCGTGGTGATGGACAGCAGGTCGCAGACCAGGGCCCAGTCGGGGAGGTTGCGCGGGTCCCGCAACTGGGGGTCCCGCCGCAGCGGTTCGGGCATCGCGGCCAGCAGCAGGGGGACGGCGACCGCGGCCGCGAGGGCGAGGACGGCCCACAGGACGCGGCCGACCGTCGTCCGCCCCCGGTCCACGGCCGCCCGGCCGAGCGCCTCGGTGGGGCGCACGCGCCCGGCCCGCCGGGCCGCGGCCCAGGCGCCCAGCAGCGCGACGACGGCCTCGACGGCGATCGCGGCCAGCAGGGGGCCGGGCGTGACCGGGGCGGAGAAACCGTCCGGGGCGACGCCCCGCCGGACGAGCCAGCCGGCGAGGACCGGCGTGAGCACCGGCGCCAGCAGCGCGCCACAGCCGGACGCCACCACCGCGACCAGCAGCGCCTCGCCCAGCACCAGCCCTCCGACCTGGCGCGGCGTGGCCCCGACGGCACGCAGCAGCGCGGTCTCCCGGCGGCGGGCGGCCACCGCGAACGCGAAGGTCGAGGCGACGACGAAGACCGAGACGAAGCCGGAGACGCCCGCGGTGAAGGTGAGCAGTTTCTTGAGCGAGGGGGCGGCCGGGTCGGGACTCTCCACGTCCGCGGCGGCGTCGATGAGCAGGCCGGTGGCACCGATCAGGGCGACGCCGAGGGTCAGCGCGACGAACGAACCGGCGAAGACGGTCCACCGTTTGCGCAGCGAGGCCGCGGCGACGGGGAGCAGGAGGGCGATGGGCAGGCCGCGAGGCGTTCCGGACGCGTCGTGAGGCGTGCCGGACGCGTCGTGAGGCGTGGCGGATCGGTCTTGGGGCGCGTCCGTGCGGCGTGCGCCGCCCTTGCCGTCGCCGACACCACTGCCCCCGCTGCCTCCTCTGTCACCACTGCCACCGCCGTCATTCACGTCAAGGCGTCGCGCGGGGCCGGCCCCGTCGTCTTCGCCCTTCCCCATGCCGTTCACGCGCCGACGGCCCGAGCCGTTCCCGCCGCTCAACGCAGGCTCCCCGAGCCGTGGTCCGCCGGCCCGAAGGCCTGCGCGGCGTGAGCGCCCGGATCATGGCCGGCCGCACCGCGCACGTGCGGCCGGCCGGCCTCCGGCGATTCCTGCGCCGGTGTGCCGCGGCCACCCGGGTGGGCGCGGGCCGGTTCGAGACCGGCCATGCGCTCCGCGATCCGCTGGGCGCTCGCGCCGTGCAGTTCGTCGCGGATCCGCCCGTCGGCGAGGAAGAGGACCCGGTCGGCCCAGGACGCGGCCCCGGGATCGTGGGTCACCATGACGACGGTTCGGCCCTGGGTGTCGACGAGGGTGCGGAGTTGTTCGAGGACGGTCCGGCCGCTGCCGCTGTCCAGGGCGCCGGTCGGTTCGTCCGCGAACACCACCTGCGGTTCGGCGATCAGGGCGCGGGCGATGGCGACGCGCTGCTGCTGCCCGCCTGACATCTGGGACGGCAGGTGCCCCTCCCGCCCTGCCAGCCCCACCTGTTCGAGGGCTTCGCGCACCGCACGGCGGTCCGGCCGGCGTCCGGCGAGCCGGAGCGGGAGACCGACGTTCTGGGCGGCGGTCAGTGAGCCGAGCAGGTTGAACGCCTGGAAGACGAAGCCGATCCGTTCCCGCCGGAAGACCGTCAACTGCTTCTCGGAAAGCGGTCCCAGATCGACACCGCCCACACGAACCCGGCCCGTGTCCGGCCGGTCCAGCCCGGCGGCGCACTGGAGCAGCGTGCTCTTGCCGGAACCGGACGGCCCCATGACGGCGGTGAACGTGGCACGCCCGAACGTCGCGGAGACGTCGTCGAGCGCGCGGACGGCGGACGAGGCACCCGCGATGCCGTAGGTCTTCCCGACGCCCTCCAGCTCGATGGCCTCGGCAGCCTGTCCGTACTGCGTGGTGACACGATGGCGCGGCGCGACGCCATGATCGCGTGACATGTTCCCCCCGGATAGAGCGTCGGCGCCCCAACCGGGGGCAAGACGCCACCCGGCCCCACTTTCGCCGACCGCGCCATTATGCGGAGCCTCGATCACACTTTCGACCCGGGGCCCGGCCGTGCTCCGGCGCACCGTCAACCACCTGAAGGGGGCGACGGACAACCCCATCGACTGCCGGCCGTACGCACGGCAGCCCCCGGTGCTCCACTCCGGACCGCGAACCCGGGCCGTCACCCAGCGCTCCGATCCCGGAAGGGGCTCTCCCGGGGGCCTGGCCAGTCGACGAGATGGGGGTCACTCGGGCCGATGAACGTCTTCATCGACGGTGCGGCTCTCACCGTTGGCTGGTCTATGTCCAGTTTGCTCCGCCTATATCCAGAGTCAAGAGGTCACGGAAATCCCTTCGCGCCCCACCACCACCACCTCCCCTACCTTCCCGTCGGCCGGCCCAGCACAGGAGACCCCCGCACACCACAGCGCGGGTGAATCCTCACTCGTACGAGGCGACCTGACGACCAGGACGACCCCTTTCCGGTGTGCGTCCGGATACTCTCCGTACACCCGTGCCCGGCCCGGTACGGCTCGCGAACCGCCCGTATGCGGTCAGAACCACCGCGTTCCCGGTGGTCGCCGTACGCCGCACGCCCACCTGTCTGCCACACAGAGGGACCTGCCGATGGACAACAGCCGCCTGCTCCGTACCTCCGGCACCCTGGCCGCCGCCGCGGCCCTCCTGCTCTCCGCACTGGCCGCCGGTGGCCCCGGGCCGGCCGCCGCCGCGCCGAGAGACCGCGACGAACCCGGCGGGGCCGTCCACGCTTCCACCGCCGCCACCGACACCGCCGACACCGCCGACGGCGACCTCGCCACGCTCGCCGAGCCCCTCCGTCCGTACTACGGACAGAAGCTGCGCTGGCGCTCCTGCGGCGGCGGCAAAAGCGCCGCGTTCGAGTGCGCGGACATGAAGGTCCCGCTGGACTACTCCGTCCCCCGCGGCGGGGACATCACCCTCGCCGTCTCCCGCAAAAAAGCCGCCGGACCCGGCAAACGCCTGGGATCCCTGCTGGTCAACCCGGGCGGACCCGGCGGCTCCGCGATCGGCTACCTTCAGGGCCACGCGGCCTCCAAGTACCCGGCGTCCGTCCGGGCCCGCTACGACCTGGTCGCCGTCGATCCGCGCGGCGTGGGCCGGAGCACCCCGGTCACCTGTCTGTCGGACAGGGAGATGGACGGCTACGCCCAGTCGGACCCCACGCCCGTGAACGCCGCGGAGACCCGCCGCTTCGTGGCGAACCTGAAGAAGTTCGCCAACGGCTGCGCGGCCCGGTCCAGCAGGATCCTGCGGCACGTCTCCACCGTCGAGGCGGCCCGGGACATGGACGTACTGCGAGCCCTGCTCCGCGACGACAAGCTCCACTACGTCGGCGCCTCCTACGGCACCTTCCTCGGCGCCACCTACGCCGAACTCTTCCCCTCCCGCGTCGGCCGGCTGGTGCTGGACGGCGCGCTGGACCCCTCCCTCAGCCCGGAGCGCGTCAACCGCGAACAGGCGGCCGGGTTCCAGACCGCGTTCGCCGCCTTCGCCCGCGACTGCGCACGGCACTCCGACTGCCCGCTGGGCACCTCCGGGGTCACGGACGCCGGGAACCGCCTGCGGTCCTTCCTCACGGGAGTCGACGCCCACCCGCTCCCCACCGGCCAGTCCCGCCGGCTCACCGAAGGACTGGCGACGACGGGCGTGATCGCGGCCATGTACGACGAGGGCGCCTGGCCCGTCCTCCGCAAGGCCCTGGCCCTGGCCGCCGACGGCAACGGGGCCGTGCTCCTCGCCCTCTCCGACGCCTACTACGAGCGGAACGCGAGCGGCTCCTACTCCAACCTCATGGCCGCCAACGCCGCCGTGAACTGCCTGGACGCGCCCTCCGCCTTTCACGGCCCGACCGACGTCCGCCAGGCGCTCCCGGCCTTCCGCAAGGCCTCACCGGTCCTCGGCGAAGCCCTCGCCTGGGCCTCCCTGAGCTGCGCGTACTGGCCCACGCACGCCACCGGCCACCCCCACCGCATCACGGCCCGCGGCGCGGCGCCCATCCTCGTCGTCGGCACCACCCGCGACCCGGCCACCCCCTACCCCTGGGCCCGCGCCCTCGCCTCCCAGCTCTCGTCCGGCCGGCTCCTCACCTACGAAGGCGACGGCCACACCGCGTACACCCGCGGCAGCGCCTGCGTCGACGCCGCGATCAACTCGTACCTCCTCACCGACACTCCCCCTCGCCCCGGCCTCCGCTGCTCCTGACCCACACCCCTCGCCCCCCTCGACAACCCGCGACCACCCGCTCTGGCCTGCTCATACGCCCCTAGGACCGCCCGGTACGGAGCACCCTCCGGAACTGTGTAGACTTGGGCCCGCTGCTGATGCCAATCTTGGCCGGGCAGCTTGCCGCCTTAGCTCAGTTGGCCAGAGCAACGCACTCGTAATGCGTAGGTCGCGGGTTCAAATCCCGCAGGCGGCTCCGGCGAAACCCAGGTCACACCCAGTGTGACCTGGGTTTTTTCGTTCCCTCTTGAGCCGCGAAGAGGGGGCCGACAGGAGACCGCGCCCGGCCCCCTCCCGGCAGCCTCCTCCTCAGCCCGCCCGCAGCGCCATCGTCATGGCCTCGACGGCGAGCAGGGGTGCCACGTTGCGGTCGAGGGCCTGGCGGCAGGCGCTAATGGCCTCGATGCGGCGCAGCGTGTGTTCGGGGCGGGAGGCGGAGGCGATGCGCTGGAGGGTGTCGCGGTCGTCGGCGTTGGCGAGTTCGACGCGGGAGCCGAGCTGGAGGGCGAGGACGTCGCGGTAGAAGCCGGTGAGCTCGGTCAGGGCCAGGTCGAGGCTGTCGCGCTGGGTGCGGGTGGACCGGCGCTTCTGCTTGTCCTGGAGCTCCTTCATGGCGCCGGCCGTGCCGCGCGGGAGGCGCCCGCCGGTGCCGGCCGCGGCGCCGAGGGCGGCCCGCAGCTCCTCGGTCTCCTTGCCGTCGACCTCCTCGGCGACCTGCTTGGCGTCCTCGGTCGCCGCGTCGATCAGCTCTTGGGCCGCCTTCAGGCAGCCGCCCACGTCGTCGACCCGGAGCGGCAGCTTGAGGACGGAGGCGCGGCGGGCCCGGGCCCGTTCGTCCGTGGCCAGGCGGCGGGCCCGGCCGATGTGGCCCTGCGTGGCACGGGCTACCCGGGCGGCGAGCTCCGGGTCGACGCCGTCCCGCCGGACCAGGAGGTCGGCGACGGCGGCGGTCGACGGCGTGCCCAGGGTCAGCGACCGGCATCGGGAGCGGATCGTCGGGAGGACGTCCTCCAGCGACGGGGCGCACAGCAGCCAGACGGTCCGCGGAGCGGGCTCCTCCACGGCCTTGAGCAGTACGTTGCCTGCGCCCTCGGTGAGGCGGTCGGCGTCCTCCAGGACGATCACCTGCCACCGGCCGCCGGCCGGCGAGAGCTGGGCGCGCCGGACCAGTTCGCGGGTCTCCTTGACGCCGATCGAGAGGAGGTCCGTGCGGATGATCTCCACGTCGGCGTGCGTCCCCACGAGCGTCGTGTGGCAGCCGTCGCAGAAGCCGCAGCCCGGCGCTCCGCCGGGGAGCGCCCGGTCGGGGCTGAGGCACTGGAGCGCCGCCGCGAAGGCTCGGGCGGCGGTGGCGCGGCCGGAACCGGGGGGGCCGGTGAGCAGCCAGGCGTGCGTCATCCGGGAGCCGGACGCGTCGGCGGACGCCACGGCCTCCCCCTTCGCGTGGCCCGCGTCCGCGGCCGTGACCAGCGCGTCCGCGTCACGGGCGGCAGCGGCGAGCTGCTCCGTGACCCGGTCCTGCCCGACCAGGTCGTCCCATACCGCCATGACTGTCCTCCGCGCCCGTTCGTCCTGCGGCCTGCCCGGTCACCCATTGTGGAGCAGCCCACTGACAACGGGGTCCCCGCAGGGACCCCGCCGCAGTGCCGCGCCCGCACCGGCGGGCGCCCGTGATCGCTCAGCGGTCCTTGCGCCGTCCGGCGGTGCCGCCGTCCGAGCCGTCACCGGTGCCGCCGTCCCGCCGTCCGAAGAGGTCGTCGGCGAGCGTCGGCGCCTCGGCGCCGTCGCCCTCCCGGCCGCCCTCGGCCCACTCGGGGCGGCGCCGGGCCTTGCGCCCCCGCTCCGCCGCTTCCGCCGCTTCCGCCGAAGCGTCCGCGTCGGCACCGGGGCGCGGCATTTCGCGCGTGCGCATGCTGTCCGCCTCGTCCGCCGGAGTGTGGTCTCCGGCGGGCGCCGGTGACGTGCGTCCCGTCGGTGCCGCGCGCTCCGTCCGCCCGGCGGGCTTACCCGCGGGGGCGCCGGAACGGGCGGACCCGGCGGTGTCGTCCGGGCGGAACAGCCAGTCGGGGACCCGGTCCACCGGGTCCTCGGCCCGCCGGGCGTTCGCCGGCCCTGCCGTCTTACCCGCCGCTCCGGCCGCGTTCGAAGCGGCGTCCGCGTCGTTCTTCTCCGGCCGCAGCCCCCAGGTGACCCGCTGGACCGGCGGCGGAAGCGTCGGTACCGGCGGCAGCACCCTCGTCTCGTCCTCCGCGCCGCGGGAATCGGCGGCATCAGGGGCATCGGAGGCACCGGCAGCACCGGCAGTCTCAGTGACGCCCGTGCCCTCGGCCGGCGCGGACCCGTCCGAGCGCACCGGCGGCAGGTACGCCGTCTCGTCCTCCGCGCCGACGGGTCCGCCCGCCGGCCGGGCCGGGCCGGTGGTCGGCAGCACGGTCGTCTCCGCTTCGGCGTCGTCGGCCTCGGCGGCCCGGCGGGAGTCGGGAGCCTCGTCAGCCGCGCCGGGCCCGGCATCCGCGGTGCGGGACACGCCCGTCCTGCTCGCCCCGTGGCCTCGGTCCGCTTCCTGTGGATCCTTGCGGTGCACCAGCGGCGACGGGACGGTCAGCGTCTCGTCGGCGTCCCGCATGATGAGCGTCTCGCGCGGGTCCGGACGGTGCACGGGCGGGACGCGGAGCTGCTCGGTCCGCTCAGCGTCGGAAGCTTTCGCCCCGGCGCGGGGAGCCCGGGATCCGGCGTCGGCCGCCTTCGTCCGCTTGGAGAGATCGGCGGTCTTCCCCGTCGCACCCGCATCACCGGCGCGACCGGTACCGGTCGCTTCGTCAGCCTTGTTTCCGTCGGCACCGGCCGCATCACCGACGCCGCCCGCACGCAGCGCCGTCTGCTCGACCGTGGGTGCCTCATCGGGCGTACCGGAACCGGCGCCGCCGCCGGAAGCGGGAGCGCCCCCGGCCGCCTCGGCAGCGGTACCGGTCGCCTCGGCAGCGGTACCAGCGGCCTTCCCGGCCCCGTCCGCCGCCGTGCGCGCCGCCTCCGCGCGCAGCAGCGCCTCCTCGGCCTTGCGCTGCTTCTCCCTGCGCCGCTCCTCGGCCTCGGCGCGCAGCCGCGCCTCCTCCTCGGCCTGCTTGCGCAGCCGCTCCTGCTCGGCGACCCGGGCGCGTTCCTCCGCCTCGCGGCGCTTGCGCTCCTCGTCCGCGAGCCGGCGTGCCTCCTCGGCGCGCTCGCGCGCCTCCGCCGCCTGCCGTTCGGCCTCCAGGCGCCTGGCCTCCTCGGCCTCCCGGCGCTTGCGCTCCTCTTCCTCCGCGCGCAGCTTGGCCAGTTGCTCCTGGCGTTCGCGCTCCAGCCGCTCCTCCTCGGCCTTGCGTGCCGCCTCCTCCTCTGCCTTGCGGCGGGCCTCGGCCTCGGCGGCCCTGCGGGCGGCCTCACGGGCCTCGATCTCCTGGGCGGACAGCGGCAGCACCTCGTCGAGGCGGTGGCGCACGACGGTGGTGACGGCCTCCGGCTCCTGTCCGGCGTCGACGACGAGGTAGCGCGCCGGGTCGGCGGCGGCCAGGGCGAGGAAGCCCTTCCGCACCCGCTGGTGGAACTCGGCGGGCTCGGACTCCAGCCGGTCCGGCGCCTCGGTGAACCGTTCACGCGCGGTCTCCGGCGAGACGTCCAGCAGCACCGTCAGATGCGGAACGAGCCCCTCAGTCGCCCAGCGGTTGATCCTGGCGATCTCGGTCGGGGACAGATCACGGCCGGCGCCCTGGTAGGCGACGGACGAGTCGATGTAGCGGTCGGAGATCACGACCGCGCCGCGCTCGAGGGCGGGCCGGACGACGGCGTTGACGTGCTCGGCGCGGTCGGCGGCGTACAGCAGCGCCTCGGCGCGGTCCGAGAGCCCGGCCGACGCGACGTCGAGCAGGATGGCGCGCAGCCGCTTGCCGATGGCCGTGGCGCCGGGTTCACGGGTGACGACGACCTCGTGGCCCTTGGAGCGGATCCACTCGGCGATGGCCTGCACCTGGGTGGACTTGCCGGCACCGTCGCCGCCGTCGAAGACCAGGAAGAAACCGTTGGCCGCGGTCGTCTCGACCGGGTCGCCGTCGCGGACGGCGTCCAGCAGGTCGCGGTGGAACGGCACTCCGTGCCGGTCGTCGGTCTTGCCCAGGACGAGCGCGCCCACCGGCAGCAGCAGCGCGCCGATCAGCATCAGGGTGAAGGCCGCGCCACCGTGGTCGAAGACGAAGTTGCCGCTCTCGGTCCGGTGCGGGCCGATGAGCGCGGCGAGGGCGGGGGCGACGACCGCGGCCAGCGCCACGGTGATCCCGACGACCGCGTGCAGGTGCTCGGTGGTGCGCGGACGCCGCTCCTCCTCGGTCTCCTGGTCGAGGAGGGCGTGGCCGGTGTTGGCCACCACGCCGGCGGCGACGCCCGCGAGCAGGACCAGCAGCAGCACGGTCGTGGCGTCGGGCACCAGCCCGGCGACCAGCAGCGCGACGCCCGTCACGGCCAGCGAAAGGGCCAGCAGCCTCCGGCGCGAGAACCCGGGGAGGACACGGCCCGCGCCCCGGATGCCGAGGACGGGTCCGCCGGTGAGGGCCAGGGCCAGCAGCCCGAAGGCCACCGGGCCGCCGCCCAGGTCGTAGGCCTGGAGGACGGCGACGCCGAACGCCGCGGCGACCGCCCCGGCGACGGCGGCGCAGGACAGGACGAAGACGGGCGCGCCGCCCGTCCGGCCCTTGTCGGGTGCCTCGTCACGCTTCGGCCGGCGCAGGGCCTCCAGCGGGGAGCGCACGGTCAGCTCGCGCGCGCCGGGGAGGGCGAGGAAGTAGACGATCACGCCGGAGGCGTTGAACAGGGCCGCCGCGAGGTACGAGCCGAGAGCCGGCTGGTGCATGTGGAACCAGTCGATGCCCGACCCCAGCAGGTTGCTCACGAGCGTGATGGCGACGAGGGCCGCCGCGGCGGCCGGCAGGGCGACGAAGGACGTGCGCAGCGTCAGCCGCCGCAGCGCGTCGCCGTGGTCCGGGACGGGCCGGACGGCGGCGCCCTCAAGGGGCGGCCGGGGCAGCAGGGTCGGCGCCACGCCGTCCTTGGCCACGGTCCACACGCGCTCGGCGACGCCCATGAGGAAGGCGGTGACCAGCAGCGATGCCAGTGCCTTGGACTCGGTGAAGTCGATCCACACGGGGGCGACGGCCAGCAGCAGCGCCCGGACGGCGTCGGCACCGACCATCGTCCAGCGCCGGTCGAGCGGACCCGAGGGCGCCAGCAGCGCGTTGAGCGGGCCGAGCAGGACCGCGCCGAGGAGCAGCGTCGCGAGCAGTCGCGCGCCGAGGACGGCGGCGACGGCGAAGGCGGCGCCCCGGTACCCGCCGCCGAAGGACCCGGCGGTGACGGCCGCCTGGAGCGCCAGCAGCAGCAGGACGAGCAGGCCGAGGGCGTCGCCGACACCCCCGGCGGCCTGGGCGCTCCACAGCCGTCGCAAGGAGGGAATGCGCAGCAGGGCGCGGACGGCCCGCTCGCGGGAGTCCGCGGCCAGTGCCCCTGAGGGAGAGGTCACCACTGTTGGCTGCTCGGCTCGCGTCATCCTGCCAGCCTATCCGGAGCGTCTGAATACGAACCGCCACGACGAACGCGCGCTCGAACGACGGGGGCGGCAGCAGCCGCCCGGCCCCGGATACGACCGGGCGGCGGAACCGGAATCCGGCCCGCCGCCCACTGCGCTCACCCCACGAAGAGGCACTCGCCACACACGTGGCACACGCCACAGCGTGCGCACCGCCCGCCGGCAGTGCCGGCGCCGTGCCTGCCGGCTACTCCGCCGGAGCCGCGGCCGCCGCCTTGGCCGCGGTCTTCTTGGCCGCCGCCTTCTTCGTGGTGGCCGCCTTGGCCGTCGTCGTCTTCTTCGCCGCCGTCTTCTTGGCGGTCGTCTTCTTCGCGGCGGTCTTCTTGGCCGGAGCCTTCTTGGCCGCCGTCTTCTTCGCGGTCTTCTTGGCCGGCCCCTTGGCCCGCTTCTCCGCGAGGAGCTCGTACCCGCGCTCCGGCGTGATCGTCTCCACGTCGTCGTCGCGGCGCAGCGTGGCGTTGGTCTCGCCGTCCGTCACGTACGGACCGAAGCGGCCGTCCTTGACGACCACCGGACGCTCGCTGACCGGGTCGGTGCCCAGTTCCTTCAGCGGCGGCTTGGCCGCGGCCCGGCCGCGCTGCTTGGGCTGCGCGTAGATCGCGAGGGCCTCCTCCAGCGTGATGCTGAAGAGCTGGTCCTCGCTCTCCAGGGAGCGCGAGTCGGTGCCTTTCTTGAGGTACGGCCCGTAGCGGCCGTTCTGCGCGGTGATCTCCACGCCCTCGGCGTCGGTGCCGACCACGCGCGGCAGCGACATCAGCTTCAGCGCGTCGTCGAGGGTGACCGTGTCGAGGGACATCGACTTGAAGAGCGACGCCGTCCGCGGCTTGACCGCGTTCTTGCCGGTCTTCGGCGTGCCCTCGGGCAGCACCTCGGTCACGTACGGGCCGTAACGGCCGTCCTTGGCGACGATGGGGTGACCCGTCTCCGGGTCCGTGCCCAGCTCGTACTCGCCGCTGGGCCGGGCGAACAGCTCCTCCGCGTACTCCACGGTGAGCTCGTCCGGCGCCAGGTCGTCCGGGACGTCCGCGCGCTGGTGGCCCTCGGTGTCCTTCTCGCCGCGCTCGACGTACGGGCCGTAGCGGCCGACGCGCAGCACGATGCCCTCGCCGACGGGGAACGAGGAGATCTCCCGGGCGTCGATCGCGCCCAGGTCGGTCACCAGCTCCTTGAGGCCGCCGAGGTGGTCACCGTCGCCGTTGCCCGCCTCGGCGGCACGGCCGGTGACCTCCCCCGAGCCCTCGCCGAAGTAGAAGCGGCGCAACCACGGCACGGCCTGGGCCTCGCCGCGGGCGATGCGGTCGAGGTCCTCCTCCATGGCGGCGGTGAAGTCGTAGTCGACGAGCCGGCCGAAGTGCTTCTCCAGCAGGTTGACCACGGCGAAGCTCAGGAAGGACGGGACGAGCGCGGTGCCCTTCTTGAAGACGTAACCGCGGTCGAGGATGGTGCCGAGGATGGACGCGTAGGTCGACGGGCGGCCGATCTCGCGCTCTTCCAGCTCCTTGACCAGCGACGCCTCGGTGTAGCGGGCCGGGGGCTTGGTGGCGTGGCCGTCGGCGGTGATCTCCTCGGCGGTCAGCGCGTCGCCCTCGGTGACCTGCGGCAGCCGGCGCTCGCGGTCGTCGAGCTCGGCGTTCGGGTCGTCGGCGCCCTCGACGTACGCCTTCATGAAGCCGTGGAAGGTGATCGTCTTGCCGGAGGCGCTGAACTCGGCGTCCCGGCCGTCGGAGGCACGGCCCGCGATCTTCACGGTGACCGAGTTGCCGACCGCGTCCTTCATCTGGGAGGCGACGGTCCGCTTCCAGATGAGCTCGTAGAGCCGGAACTGGTCGCCCGTCAGACCGGTCTCCGCGGGGGTGCGGAAACGATCACCCGAAGGACGGATGGCCTCGTGCGCCTCCTGCGCGTTCTTGACCTTCCCCGCGTAGGTGCGCGGCTTCTCCGGCAGGTAGTCGGCCCCGTAGAGCTGGGTGACCTGCGCCCGCGCGGCGGTGACGGCGGTGTCGGACAGCGTCGTGGAGTCCGTACGCATATAGGTGATGAAGCCGTTCTCGTACAGCTTCTGGGCCACCTGCATGGTCGCCTTCGCACCGAAGCCCAGCTTCCGCGACGCCTCCTGCTGGAGGGTCGTGGTGCGGAAGGGGGCGTACGGGGAGCGGCGGTACGGCTTGGACTCGACCGAGCGCACGGCGAACGAGGCGTCGGCCAAGGCGGCGGCCAGCGCGCGGGCGTTCGCCTCGTCCAGGTGCAGCACCTGGGAGGTGTCCTTGAGCCGCCCGGTCGAACCGAAGTCGCGGCCCTGGGCGACCCGCCGGCCGTCCACGGCGGACAGTCGCGCGGCGAACGTGCCGGGCTCGGCGGCGTCACCGCCACGGCCGGTGGAGAAGGTGCCGGTGAGGTCCCAGTACTCGGCGGAGCGGAACGCGATCCGCTCGCGCTCCCGCTCCACGACGAGCCGGGTGGCCACCGACTGCACCCGTCCGGCGGACAGCCGGGGCATGACCTTCTTCCACAGGACGGGCGAGACCTCGTAGCCGTAGAGGCGGTCGAGGATGCGCCGGGTCTCCTGGGCGTCGACGAGCTTCTTGTTCAGCTCGCGCGGGTGGGCCACGGCGGCCTGGATCGCGTCCTTGGTGATCTCGTGGAAGACCATCCGGCGGACCGGGACCTTGGGCTTGAGCACTTCCTGGAGGTGCCAGGCGATGGCCTCGCCCTCGCGGTCCTCATCGGTGGCGAGGAAGAGCTCGTCCGACTCGGCCAGCAGTTCCTTGAGCTTCTTGACCTGGTCCTTCTTGTCGGCGTTGACGACGTAGACGGGCTGGAAGTCCGCGTCCACGTTCACGCCCAGGCGGGCCCACGGCTCGCCCTTGTACTTCGCCGGAACCTCGGCGGCCCCGTTCGGCAGGTCACGGATGTGCCCGACGCTCGCCTCGACGACGTATCCGGGGCCGAGGTAGCCCTTGATCGTCTTCGCCTTGGCAGGCGACTCGACGATGACGAGTCGGCGGCCGCCCTGTGCGGTCTCGCTGGTCGGGGACAACTTCGCTCTTCTTCCGGTCGCAATCGGCATGGGAGTTGCGGTAACGCTGCGGAGTGTGACGGTACATCCCGCCCCCGTGTCAAACGGGGAAAGCCCGCAACGCCACTCGAACGGTAACCCGACAAGCGTCCTGTCTGCCGCCCGGACCGTCACACCATCAGGAGGATCGCGCCTCCGACCGCACTGAGGCGACGGTAACCGGACGATACGGGACACGCCTCACGGGGCGATCAACATCACCATCCGGCGTTTCGACCGGCCCGGGTGGACGGAGGATTCCGGACGCACTCCGAGCAGAGTCCGTCACCACCCGAACCCTCCCACCCCTCTCTCCCTCCACTTTCAGCCAACCGCTCTCTTTCGGTCATATACGGTCGGGGCCGCCCCGCCGCTCCCCGGCAGGTCATCTCCGGTTCACCGGGCGGGCGGCCGCGCATTGCCTACGGAACATCCCGCTCCGTACGCCGGCCGTCCGGCCCGTCGCCTCGGGCCCAACGCACGCGCGGCCGACGGGCTCATCCCGCCACCGGTTTACGCCTCCGGCTCCAGGAAGCCCTGCTCCACAAGGAGCCTGATCGCCTCGGGCGTCCGGTCGCGCAGCAGGACCGGATCCTCACCGACGAGCTGAGCGATGGCGTCGAGGATGCGGCCCGCGCTGAGAGTCCCGTCACAGACGCCGGCGAACCCGGCTCCCACGGTGTCGACCTTGGTGGCGCGGCGCATGCCCCGGTTCTGCCGCAGCACCACATGCTCCGGATCCTCGGCACCGGGCAGCCCGACCTGCTCCTGGACGACCTCGGGGGCGAGCCGGAAACGGGTCTCCAGCAGCGCCGCGTCGTCGTGCGTACGGAGGAACGCCTGCCGCTCGAAATGCGACCGGATGCTCTCCCCCAGCGGCTGCTCCACCGGGTGCGGCCACTCCTCGGCGATCACCGAGGGTCGCTCGGAGCCCGACTTGTGCAGCGTGATCCAGCCAAAACCGACCCCCTTCGTCCGCCGCTCCTCGAACTCCGCGAGCCAGGCGTCGTACCGCGCCGCGTACTCCTCGGGGGTGGTGCGGTGGTCCCCCGCGTCCCGCAGCCACAGCTCGGCGTACTGGGCCACGTCCTGGACCTCCCGCTGGACGATCCAGGCGTCACAGCCGGCCGGCACCCAGGACGACAGCCGCTCCCGCCAGTCCTCCCCCTCGACGTGCTGCCAGTTGGCCAGCAGTTGGCAGTAACCGCCGTCATTGAGCCGGTCCCCTGCCTGGGACACCAGCGTGCGGCACAGGTCGTCCCCGCCCATCCCGCCGTCCCGGTAGGTGAGCCGGGCCCCGGGAGAGATGACGAACGGCGGGTTCGAGACGATCAGGTCGTACGTCTCGCCCGCCACCGGCTCGAACAGCGACCCCTGGCGCAGGTCCGCCTCCGGCGCGCCGGAGAGCGCGAGCGTGAGCCGTGCGAAGCGCAAGGCGCGCGGGTTCAGGTCGGTCGCGGTGACGCGGCCCGCGTGCTGGGCCGCGTGCAACGCCTGGATGCCGGAGCCGGTGCCGAGGTCGAGGGCGCTCCCCACCGGCGTGCGGATCGTGATGCCGGCGAGCGTGGTGGAGGCGCCGCCCACACCGAGGACGAGCTCGGAACGGCTGGTGCCCGACGGGCCCGTCCCGCCCCCGGCGATGCCGCCCGCGCCGCCGACCGCGCAGCCCAGGTCGGAGACGATCCACCAGTCCTGCCCCTCGGGGCCGCCGTAAGGGCGCACGTCGACGCTCGCCCGGACGGAGTCCCCGTCCCGGACCAGCCAGTTGTCGGCGAGGCAGTCCTCCAGGGGCAGCGCGGCGGCGGCGCGCGCGGCGGGGACGGACCGCTGCAGCAGGAAGAGCCGGACCAGGGTCTCGAGCGGACCGTCCCCCCGGGTGGCGCGCAGGGCGGGGACCGTCTCGCTGCGCGCCAGCGCGGCGTAGGCAGGAGCGCCGAGCAGGTCGAGCAGGCCGTCGGCCGTGAAGGCCGCGGCGAGCAGGGCTTCGCGCAACCGGGCGGTGCGCGCGGGGTCGAGGGGTGCGTCGGCGGAAGGCAGCGTACTCACGGAACCATTGTCGGGGGCGCCACTGACAATCCGTGACAGCCCGCCGCCGCCTCCCGCGCCGGCGCCCCGGGAGGATCAGACCTGCGCGGGCGGCATGGTCGCCGGGATCTTGCAGGACTCCTGCTTCGCCATCGCCTGACCGGCGTCGCCCGACTGGAACTTCTTGAGCGCGTCACCGCTCTTGCCGCTCAGCTTCCCGAGGTCGGCGGCCATGTTCTTGAGCCCCTCGGAGAACTTGGCGCGGTCGGACGTGTCGAGCGCGTCGACCTTCGTCTTCAGGGTCTTGTACGACGCGGAGAGGTCCTTGAGCGCCTTGACGGCGTCCTCCTGGTTGGCCTTGCCGTCGTCGACGGGCGGCGCGCCCGCGTTCTGCACGGACCGGGCGAGGGCGTTGTAGGCATCGACGTTGGCCTGGAAGGCGGCCGAGTCCGTCCGCTGGACCTTCTTCGAGTCCTCCTCCGTGCGCACGGAGGTGATCGAGGCGTTGGCCTGCTGGATCTTCTTGACCTGGGGCTGCATCGTGTCGCAGACGTTCTTGGCCCAGTCGTCGAGCTTCTTGCCCTTGTCCTCGCCACCGCTGTCACACCCCGTCAGGGCCAGGACGAGCGCCGCCCCGCCGGACAGTGCGGCCAAAAGCTTCTTGTTCACCGGATCGGTCCCTTCAATGGCTCTCGGCCCCGGAACTTACACGTCCCGCCGGCACGGCCCGCGAGCCGAGCATCCCATATGACCTCCTACCTCGCCATTTACGGCAATCTCGATGTGGCGTTCGCCGCGCCGCGACGCGCCCGGGGCGGCCGGACCGACCGCCGGCGACCGCGCGCGGGCGGGACGGCGCGCGGCCGGCCCGACGGATGACACACCGTCCGGCGAGCCGCACTCCGTCCCGCCCGCGCCGTTGCCGTACCCGCCGTCAGGACACCACCGCCGGGTCGGTCGACTGGGCCGACCGGTCGGTGCCCCCGTCGACGGTGACGCTCCGCCGTTTGGACACGTAGACGGCGACGACGATCACCAGCGTGGCCAGCACCGCCACACCGATGCGCAACGGCTTGCTGGCGTCGGCTCCGTACGAGAACTTCACCACCGCCGGCGCGATGAGCAACGCCACGAGGTTCATGACCTTGAGCAGCGGGTTGATGGCCGGCCCGGCGGTGTCCTTGAACGGGTCGCCGACCGTGTCCCCGATGACCGTGGCCGCGTGCGCCTCGCCGCCCTTGCCGCCGTGGTGGCCGTCCTCCACCAGTTTCTTGGCGTTGTCCCAGGCGCCACCGGAGTTGGCCAGGAAGACGGCCATCAGCGTGCCCGCGCCGATCGCGCCCGCCAGGTACGAGCCGAGCGCGCCGACGCCAAGGGCGAAGCCGACCGCGATGGGCGCCATGACGGCGAGGAGCCCCGGAGTGGCCAGTTCCCGCAGGGCGTCCTTGGTGCAGATGTCGACCACGCGGCCGTACTCCGGCTTCTCGGTGTAGTCCATGATCCCGGGGTGCTCACGGAACTGCCGCCGCACCTCGTACACCACCGAACCGGCCGAGCGCGACACGGCGTTGATGGCGAGACCGGAGAAGAGGAAGACGACGGCCGCTCCGAGGATCAGGCCCACCAGGTTGTTCGGCTGCGAGATGTCCAGGCTGAGGTTCATCTCGGTGCCCTTGGCCCCCACGTCCTGGACCGCCGTCCCGATCGCGTCCCGGTACGAGCCGAAGAGAGCCGACGCGGCGAGCACGGCCGTGGCGATGGCGATGCCCTTGGTGATCGCCTTGGTGGTGTTGCCCACCGCGTCGAGCTCGGTCAGCACCTGCGCCCCGGCGCCCTCGACGTCCCCGGACATCTCGGCGATGCCCTGCGCGTTGTCGGAGACCGGGCCGAAGGTGTCCATCGCGACGATGACACCCACCGTGGTCAGCAGGCCGGTGCCGGCGAGGGCGACGGCGAACAGCGCGAGCATGATCGACGTGCCGCCCAGCAGGAACGCCCCGTAGACACCGAGGGCGATGAGCACGGCGGAGTAGACGGCCGACTCCAGCCCCACCGAGATGCCCGCGAGGACGACGGTCGCGGGACCGGTGAGCGAGGTCTTGCCGATGTCCCGCACCGGCCGCCTGCCGGTCTCCGTGAAGTAGCCCGTGAGCTGCTGGATCAGGGCCGCCAGGACGATGCCGATGGCGACCGCGACCAGCGCCAGCACCCGCGGGTCGCCGTCGTGCCCGCTGATGGAGGGATCGCCGAGGCCGTCCAGGTCGGCGTAACCGGACGGCAGATAGGTGTAGACGGCCACCGCGACGAGCGCGAGGGAGATGACGGCCGAGAGGAAGAAGCCCCGGTTGATGGCCGTCATGCCGCTCCGGTCGGTACGGCGGGGTGCCACCGCGAAGATGCCGATCATGGCGGTGACCACGCCGATCGCGGGGACGAGAAGGGGGAACGCGAGCCCGGAGTCGCCGAAGGCCGCCTTGCCGAGGATCAGGGCGGCGACCAGGGTCACTGCGTACGACTCGAAGAGGTCGGCCGCCATGCCCGCGCAGTCGCCGACGTTGTCGCCCACGTTGTCCGCGATGGTGGCGGCGTTGCGCGGGTCGTCCTCCGGGATCCCCTGTTCGACCTTCCCCACCAGGTCGGCGCCCACGTCGGCGGCCTTGGTGAAGATGCCGCCGCCGACCCGCATGAACATGGCCAGCAGCGCCGCTCCGAAGCCGAAGCCCTCCAGCACCTTGGGGGCGTCGGCCGCGTAGACCAGCACCACGCAGGAGGCGCCCAGCAGGCCCAGGCCGACGGTGAACATGCCGACCACGCCGCCGGTACGGAACGCGATCTTCATGGCCCGGTGGGAGGCGGTCGTGGAATCCACGCCGGCGTTCGCCGGCCCGGGCTCTACGAGGGAACCGGGAGCAGCGGGCCCGGGAACAGTAAGACCGGGAGCAGGGGGCCTGATGGGATTGCCGGGATCGGTGAGGGCAGCCGGGGAAAGCGCCGCATCACGGGCCGCCGCGGCCACGCGCACATTACTGCGCACCGCGAGCCACATACCGATATAACCGGTGGCCGCGGAAAAGAGCGCGCCGACCAGAAAGAACGCCGAACGCCCCAGACGCTGCGACCAGTTGTCGGCCGGAAGGAGCATGAGGAGGAAGAACACGACCACGGCGAACGCACCGAGCGTCCGCAACTGCCGGGCCAGGTAGGCATTCGCGCCTTCCTGTACAGCCGCGGCGATTCTTTTCATGTTCTCGGTGCCTTCTCCGGCCGCCAGCACCTGCCGCACCAACACCACGGCCACCACCAGGGCCGCGAGTGCCACGGCCGCGATGACGAACACGAGGACGCGGTTGCCGCCGGTGAGCTCGACCGCGAGATTCTGAGTGAAGACCACCTGTTCAGGGGTGAAGGGCCCCGCCATTCGTCCTCCTTGACGTTTGGCACATGGGCGCGCGACCGGACCGTTCACACGGGCCGGCCACCACGCTCAGGCGTCCTGAGCTCAAGATGGACGGATTGTAGGGAGCATGACGAGATCAAAACAGAGCGCCACAAACGGAACGAGACTTTTCCGGTGGAGAATCCGTGGACGATCCGTACACTCGACGGGTCACACGGTGAAGATCGGAAGAAGATCCGGAAATGCCTTCCGGCCGTTTCCGGCCCGGCGGCCCTTGATGACCGGCCCGACGGAACCGTGCCCCCGTGGCCGGGAGAACACGACAGAAAAACGCGGGTAGACAAGCGAATTCCGCCATCGCCCACGGCTACGGCGGATCCGGCAGAGCACCACTAGGCCGAACGACGGACGCGCGGCTACGGAAGAACGGCCGCCGGGGTCGTCGGCCAGCTCATGCGGATGACGCCGCCGCTCTCGTCGGCGGACACCTCGACGTCGTCCACCAGGCCGCTGATGACGGCGAGGCCCATGTCGTCCTCGCCCTCCGCGTCGTCGTGCTCGGCGGTCGTCGTCACCGTGGTGCCGCCCACCACGACCTCGGTGACGACGGGATGCGGCGCGTCGTCGCCCACCTCGATGGAGAACTTCTTCTCGTCCTCGGTGAGCCGGACACGGACCGGGGAGGTGATGCCGCCGCTCCTGTGCAGCCCGACGGCGCGCGAGCACGCCTCACCCACGGCGAGCCGCACCTCGTCCAGCACTGCCTCGTCGACGCCCGCCCGACGCGCCACCGCCGCCGCCACCAGCCGTGCGGTGCGGACGTGCTCGGGAAGGGCGCTGAAGAGCAGTTCGACGGTGGCCATCCCATCCCCCTCAGTCGTACGTGCCCTCCCCCTCGCCTCCGGGGCAGGGCGACATCACGGAGGAACCGAGCGGCCCGCCCGGCGCCCCCGCGTACCAGCCTCCGACGACCGTCAGTCGGTCGCCTGCACCGCGTCGTCGACCGAGGTGTGGATCGGGAACACCTTGGTCAGACCGGTGATACGGAAAATCTTGAGAATGCGCTCCTGGTTGCAGACCAGGCGCAGCGAGCCCTCGTGCGCCCGCACCCTCTTCAGGCCACCGACCAGCACGCCGAGACCGGTCGAGTCGAGGAAGTCGACCCGCTCCATGTCCACGACGAGGTGGTAGCTGCCGTCGTTGACAAGCTCGACCAACTGCTCACGCAGCTTGGGCGCGGTGTACACATCAATCTCGCCACCCACCTCGACAACCGTACGGTCGCCAACGGTCCGGGTCGACAGGGACAGGTCCACGGATCCTCCAGCACCTTGCATCGAGCGGTCGCCCCCCATGGATCGGCAGCCGCGATGGCATTCAATCACTTACCGGCAGGCGCGCACGACGCCTTGACTCCATTGTCCGTCACGCCAGTGACACACTCGATGTCGATGGCCCACGATCAACTCCCGCCGGAGGCGGGCGTACATCCCGCTCCCCGGGCGGTCCTCGACCGACTCGCCGCCGGGGCAGGCCGGGCTGCACGCATCACTCATACGGAGCACTTGCCCCCTCGTCCCGGACGTCATGCCCCCTGGCCCGAGAAGATCCGGCCGGAAGTGACCGACGCCATCCGGGCCGCCGGCATCGCACGGCCGTGGGCCCACCAGGCGCTCATGGCCGAGCACGCGCTGCGCGGCGAATCGGTCGTGGTGGCCACCGGCACCGCCTCCGGCAAGTCCCTCGCCTACCTCGCGCCCGTACTGAGCACCCTGCTGGACGGCTCGGAGGCCCCCAACGGCCGCGGCACCACCGCGCTGTACCTGGCCCCCACCAAGGCGCTCGCCGCCGACCAGCGACGGGCCGTGCAGGAGCTCGCCGCCCCTCTCGGCAAGGCCATCCGGCCCGCCGTCTTCGACGGGGACACGCCGTTCGAGGAACGCGAGTGGGTACGTCAGTACGCCAACTACGCGCTCACCAATCCCGACATGCTGCACCGCTCGATCCTGCCCTCACACCCGCGATGGGCCTCCTTCCTGCGCGCCCTGCGCTATGTCGTGATCGACGAGTGCCACACCTACCGCGGCGTCTTCGGCTCCCACGTCGCCCAGGTGCTGCGCCGGCTGCGCCGGCTCTGCGCCCGTTACGGCTCCGACCCCGTCTTCCTGCTCGCCTCCGCCACCGCCTCGGAACCGGCCGCCGCGGCGACCCGCCTCACGGGAGTGCCGGTGACGGAGATCACCGACGACGCCTCCCCGCGCGGCGAACTGGTCTTCGCCCTGTGGGAACCGCCCCTCACCGAACTCCATGGCGAACGAGGCGCGCCCGTACGCCGCACCGCCACCGCCGAGACCGCCGACCTGCTCACCGACCTCGCCGTGCAGGGCGTCCGCACCGTCGCCTTCGTCCGCTCCCGGCGCGGCGCCGAACTGATCGCCCTCATCGCCCAGGAACGCCTGGCGGCCGTGGACCGCTCCCTCCCTTCCCGCGTCGCCGCCTACCGCGGCGGCTACCTCCCCGAGGAACGCCGCGCCATCGAGCACGCCCTCCACAGCGGCGAACTGCTCGGCCTGTCCGCCACCACCGCCCTGGAACTCGGCGTGGACGTGGCCGGGCTCGACGCCGTCGTGCTCTCCGGCTACCCCGGCACCCGCGCCTCGCTGTGGCAGCAGGCCGGCCGCGCCGGCCGCCGGGGCCAGGGCGCCCTCGCCGTGCTCGTCGCCCGTGACGACCCGCTGGACACCTACCTGGTGCACCACCCGGACGCCCTGTTCCGGCAGCCCGTCGAAGCGACCGTCCTCGACCCGGACAACCCCTACGTCCTGACGCCGCATCTGTGCGCGGCGGCCGAGGAACTGCCGCTCACCGAGGCCGACCTGTCACTCTTCGGCCCGGAGACGCGGAGCCTGCTCACCCGGCTGGAGCTCCGCAAGCTGCTGCGCCGCCGCGGCTCCGCCTGGCACTGGACCCGCCGCGAACGCGCCGCCGACCTCACCGGCATCCGCGGCGAGGACGGACGCCCCGTCCAGATCGTCGAGGAGGGCACCGGACGGCTGCTGGGCACCGTGGACGCCTCCGCCGCGCACACCACCGTGCACGAGGGCGCGGTCCATCTCCACCAGGGCCGCAGCTACCTCGTCCGGCACCTCGACCTCGACGACTCCGTCGCCCTGGTCGAAGAGGCCGACACGCCCTACTCCACGACCGCTCGCGACACCACCACCATCTCCATCCTGGAAACCGCCAGGGAGATCCCCTGGGGGGACGCACGGCTCTGCTTCGGCTCCGTCGAAGTCACCAACCAGGTCGTCTCCTTCCTCCGGCGCCGGCTCATCACCGGCGAGATCCTCGGCGAGTCCAAACTGGACCTGCCACCGCGCACCCTGCGCACCCGGGCCGTGTGGTGGACGGTCACCGAGGACCAGCTCGACGCCGCCCGCATCCCTCAGGAGGCCCTGGGCGGGGCCCTGCACGCCGCGGAGCACGCGTCCATCGGCATGCTGCCGCTCTTCGCCACCTGCGACCGCTGGGACATCGGGGGCGTCTCCGTCCCCCTCCACCCCGACACGCTCCTGCCCACCGTCTTCGTCTACGACGGCCACCCGGGAGGCGCCGGCTTCGCCGAGCGCGCCTTCCACACGGCCGCCCGCTGGCTCACCGCCACCCGTGAGGCCATCGCCTCGTGCGAGTGCGACACCGGCTGTCCCTCCTGCATCCAGTCCCCCAAGTGCGGCAACGGCAACGACCCCCTCGACAAACGAGCCGCCATCCGCCTCCTCACCCGCCTCCTGGCCGCCGCCCCAAAGCCGACGGACGCCCCGGCGGCGGCCGATCCTGCGTCCGTCGCCTCCGCGGCGGTCGATTCCGGGTCCGTCGACACGGCGTCCGCCGACCCGGTGGTGGAACCTTCCGTGGCGGGAAGTCCGACGCCGGAAAGCCCCACTTCCGAAAGCCCCCCTTCGGAAAGCCCCCCTTCGGAAAGCTCCATGCGGGACAGCCCTGCGCCGGAAAGCCGGGCGACGAACGGTTCAGCGGCGGACCGCTCGGCGACGGACCGCTCAGCGACAGACCCTTCCACGGCAGCCGATGCCCCCAAGGCCGACGCCCCGCCCGGGACGGACGGCGAGCCGTAGCCATCCCGGCCGGCGTCCACTCGCCGGACGGCCTTTCGGTCGCCCCGGAAGACGTGACCCGGGCCTAGTGGGGGCGGCACGGCCGGGCACTCGCGAGCCCGCCCTTCGCAGGTGGCCCGGCAGGCCGCTTGCAGCCACCGTGCGGCCGGCCCGGAGCCATCGAGCCCGGAGACGGCCCTGGCCCTGCCGACTGCCGACCCCCTATGCGCACCCGGCCCCGGCCACCGTCCCGCCGCCACCGAGGCAGGACCCGCCGGATGCGGTTCCGCCGCCCCGATGCGGCGGGCGGGAGGCCGCCACCCGAGCTCCCCCCTCACAGCCTTCTCGCCGCTTCTTTACGACCCCCTCTCCGCCATGCCTCCGTGCGCCCCCGTGCCCGCTTGGGCGCCCGCCGCCGAGGCGGGACCCGCGCGGGAGCGGACCCTGACGGTGTACGGGCCCACCCCCGCCTCGGCCGCCACCTCGGCTGTCTCGCCGGTGACGACGCACTCGACCACGGCCGCCCGCTGCGCGTCGGCGACCCGGCGGGCGAACCCGCAGGCCGTCTCCTGGCCCTGGAGGGCGTGGTCGGCGGCGGCCAAGGCCGCCAGGTCCGCCGCGCCGCCGGCGCGGTGCCGTGCCAGTACCGCCTGGCTCATGGCGAACATGGCCAGGAACACCGCGCAGAGCGCCGCGACGGCGACCGCCGTCCAGACCGTGGCGGAGCCCCGATCCCGGCCGGCTGCCCGACCGACCCACCGCTGGTCAGCCCACCGTCTCCTCCGCAAGGGCCACCGCCTCTCCGCCGAGCCGGACGGCGAGCGGTCCCGGCCCGGCCGCCCGGGCCTCCACCCGCACCCTCACCAGGTCGCCTTCCCTGCTCAGCACGATCCGGGCGCCGGTGGGCGCCGCCGACCTCGCGGCGGCGACCACCGCCGGGCCGGGATCGGCACGGGCCGCCGCCCGTGCCCCGGCCCGTGCCGCGTCCACGCACTGGAGCTGCGCCGCCGCGGCCGTCAGCCCCCAGATGAGGGCCGTGCCGACCAGGACCAGCGCCGGCAGCACCATCGCGGCCTCCGCGGTGACCTGACCGTCGTCAGAACGCCGCATGGAGCCCCTTTTCGATCAGGGCCTGCAACGCCGCGCTCACCGCGCCGCTGGTGACCACCTTGTAGAGGACCGCCGCCAGCGCACAGGCCGCGAGCGTGCCCACCGCGTACTCGGCCGTCGTCATCCCGGCCTCCCCCGCCATGCTCGCCCGACGCCGGATCCGCGCCCACCACCGCATGTCCATGTCCACTCCTTCGTTCGCCGTTTCCCTCTCCGGGCCCTTCGCCCGGACGTCTTCGCGTTCCACCGCTTCGCCACCCCGTTCGGCCGTCCGTCGGCGTTCCGGGGCGTCCCGGCGGAGCTCGCTCATCCGCTCACCGCACGGTGCGTTCACCGGCCGGTCAGCAAGCCGCTCGCCAGGCCGATCACCATCGGGACGACCCCGACCGCCAGGAAGGCCGGGAGGAAGCACAGCCCCAGGGGAGCCGTGGCCAGTACCCCCGCCCGTCGCGCCCTGGCCGCCGCCGTACGGCCCTGAGCGGCCCGCAGCCGGCCGGCGAGCCGCGCCATCGGGTCCACCGCGGGCACACCTGTCGCCTGCGCCCTCTCCAAGCAGCGGGCCAGCGCCCGGGCGCCCGGCAACTCGCCGAGCCGCCCCCACGCGACCGCCGGATCCCCGCCGAGGCGGACTTCGGCGGCCGAGCGGGCCAACCGGTCACCGACGGGGTTGCGGAGAGAGCCGCCGACCGCTTCGGCCGCTTCTCCGGGGCCGGCTCCGGCGGCCAGGCACGCCGCCAGCAGGTCGGCCGCGAGCGGCAGTTGTCGCAGTACGTCGTCCGCCGGGAGAACCGTGCGCGCCGCGGCGGCCCGCACCGCTTTCCCCCGCCACCACCACATACCGCCGGCGGCCGCCGGGCCGAGGGCCCACCCTCCCGCGCCGTCGACCAGTGCGAATGCCAAGAGCCCGGCCGCGATCGTCGGCAGCGCCCGACCGGTGACCACCGGATCGCGCAACCACAGTCGGACACAGTCGACTTCCGGCGGACGCCGGTCCTCGCCGACCGCTCCCAGGATTCGCGCCGGGCGCCGTCCGGCGGAACTCCACCGATGGGTCCTCCGCAGCGCCGCCACCGCGCCGGCCGCGACGATCACCAGGGCGACGGCCAGCGCCATCGCCGGACCGAGTGACCGGATCCCGCTCCCGACTGCCGTGGTCATGCGCCCTCCCCTCCTCCGGCCGCCGCCCGCACGATGCGTCGCGTCCAGGCCAGGCCCGCGACTTCGAGGAGGCCGCCCAGGACGAGACAACCGAGGCCGGCCGGCGTGTGCAGCAGGACCCGCAGGGGATCGGCGCCGAGGGCGGCTCCCATGGCCAGAGCGACGACCGGCAGCAGGGCGAGCATCACCGAGGTGGACCGGGTGCCCGCCAACTGTGCGACGAGCTCCTCGCGTTGGTCACGCTCGACGGAGAGGGCATGCCCGACCCGCTCGAGACCGGCCGCGAGCCCCGCACCGCCGTCGACCGCGACCTGCCAGCAAGCGGCCACCCCCGCCAGTCCTTCCGCGCCTTCCTGCCGGCCCGCCTCGCGCAGCGCGGCGGGGACGTCTCCGCCGAAGCGGGCGGCCGCCGTCACCGCCGCCCAAGCCGGCCCCAGGGCCTCGCCACCAAAGGCCCGCACGGCTTCACCGGGGTGACGCCCGGCCCTCAGCTCACCCGCGACGGCCCCGCACAGCTCGATCACGGCCTCGGACCGCCGCTCGCGGGCACGCCGGCAAGACCGGGCTCGCAGCCGGCGTCTCACCAAGGGCACCGCCGCCACCGCTGCGATTGGTGGGAGAAGGGAGTCACCCCACAGGCCGATCAGGCACCCCACGGGAAGGCACAGCAACTCCCTGCGCTGTCCCGTGACTTCCACCAGTCGGTCGGCCACCGCACGGATCCGCGCCGGCAGGCCGGGAATCCGGGTACCGGATGGGACGGTCCCCGCGAGGACGACCCTCGCGCGCCGGAGCTCCTGACCGCGCCGCGCCAGAGCTCGCACCATCAGGGCGGCGCCGAGGAGCAGTGTGGCGACCACCGCCGGCTGTGTCACCGCACTCGGCGCCGTCATGACAGGGCTCCAGCCGCTCCGGGCCGGCCACCGGGGTACCCGGGGAGGTGCCCGCCGCGCCCGCACAGCGTCATCAACCGGTCCCACCCCGGACCGCGTTCGAAACCGCCGGTTCCCCATAAAGCGGCCGGTACAGTGGTCACGAAACCGGCCGCGTCCCGGTCCAGGACGTGTACCTCGGCGACCCTGCGGCGGCCGTCACGGCCGCGTACCAGGTGAATGACCACGGACAGCGCCGCCGCCAACTGGCTGTGCAGGGCCACCCGGTCGAGCCCGGCCGTGGACCCGAGGGCCTCCAAGCGGGCGGGAACGTCCGCGGCGGCGTTGGCGTGCAAAGTCCCGCACCCGCCTTCGTGACCCGTGTTGAGCGCCGCCAGCAGATCGGTGACTTCCGGGCCCCGCACCTCACCGACCACGAGGCGGTCCGGGCGCATGCGCAGCGCCTGCCGGACCAGGTCCCGCAAGGTCACCCGGCCGGTTCCCTCCTGGTTGGCGGGGCGGCTCTCCAGACGCACCACGTGCGGATGGTCCGGTCGCAGTTCGGCGGAGTCCTCGGCGAGGACGATCCGTTCGTCCGGGGCGACCAGGCCCAGCAAGCTGGACAGCAGGGTCGTCTTCCCCGACCCGGTGCCACCACTGATCACGAAGGAGAGGCGGGCGTCCAGCACGGCTCGGAGGAGCCACTGCCCGCTGGGCGGCAGGGTGCCGGCCGCGGCCAGCTCGTCCAGCGTGAAGGCCCTGGGGCGGACGACGCGCAGGGAGAGGCAGGTCGATCCGACCGCCACCGGGGGGAGGACGGCGTGCAGCCGGGTGCCGTCGGGCAACCGCGCGTCCACCCAGGGGCGGGCGTCGTCCAGCCGTCGGCCTGCGACTGCGGCGAGACGCTGTGCGAGGCGTCGGACGGCCGCGGCGTCGGGGAAGGAGACGTCGGTCAGGCGCAGCCCGGCGCCGCGGTCCACCCAGACACGGTCGGGGGCGGTGACGAGGACGTCGGTGACGTCCGGTTCGGCGAGGAGCGGTTCCAGTGGGCCGGTGCCGACGAGTTCGGAGCGCAGCCGGGAGACGATGCCCAGCACTTCCGTGTCGCCGAGGAGCCGGCCTTCCTCGCGCAGGGCTTCGGCGACCCGCGCGGGCGTGGGCTCGGCCCCCGTGCCGGCCAGTCGCAGCCGTACGGCGTCCAGCAGCGCGGTGTTCACGCCGGCACCTCCGGCCCCTCGGGCAGGGCGCGGGCCCAGAACTCGGCGCAGAACGCGGCCAGCGGCCCTTGTTCGGCTCCGCCCGGCGGGCGGCCGGCGATCAGCGCCTGGGCGAGGCCGGGTTCCTCCGGGACTTCGCCCGCGAGAGGGAGGCCCAGCAGTTGCGCGATCTCCTCACCGTCGAGTCCGGGCCCGCACGGGCCCCGGACGACCAGCCGGAGGTCGCCCATCATCAGGTGGATCGCGGACGCGACGCGGTGGGCGGCGGCGACGGCCCGCAGTTCGGACGGGACCAGCAGCAGGCCCATGTCCAGTTGTCGGAGGATCTCCACGGCGCTGCCGTCGGTCCCGCGCGGGAGATCCACGACCACGACACCGCCCCGTCTGCGGGCGGCCGCCAGGACGGCGCGCACGGCCTCGGGCGGCACCTCGGAGTCGCCACGGTCCCAGCTCAGCAGGCGCAGACCATGTGGTTCGGGGAGAACCTCCTCCAAGGCCCGGCCCGCCATCCGGCCCCGGGACCCCGCGAAGGCGGGCCACCTCAGCCCGTCGACGCGCTCGGCCCCCAGCAGCACGTCGAGGCCGCCGCCGAGCGGATCGGCGTCGACCAGCATCGTCCGCCGGCCGGTCCGGGCGGCTCCGATGGCGAGGGCACACGCGAGCGTGCTCGCTCCGGCGCCGCCCCTGCCGCCGATCACGCCGACGGTGAGGGCCGGCCGCTCCACGCCCTCCACCGAGTCGGCGATGCGGTCGACGAGCCAGCCCTCCTCGTCGGGCAGCAGCGCGACGTTCCGGGCACCGACGAGGACGGCCCGCCGCCAGAGGTCCGGATCTGCCGGTTCCCGGCCGACGAGCACTACGTTCTCCCGGTGCGGGAGGCCGGACAGCCGGTCGGCGCAGTCGCCGCCGACCAGGACCAGGGACGCCTTGTCCCAGGTGCCGCGGCGGGCGGGCGCCCCGTGGCACACCTCCGGCAGCGCCCCCGCGGCCGCGCACAAACGCAGCAGATCGTCGAGCAGGTCCTCGTCCTGGGTGGCAATCAAAGGCCCGCTCGGTGCGGCGGCGGTCCGCCGCCAATCGGATGTCTTGGGTCCGGTCACGGTCCCTCCCCCTTCTCCAGCGCGTCCCATGGCGCGCTCTCGCATCCGCGGTCATCGCGGAACTCGTGGGGAATCACCGTGCGGTGGCGCGGGAAATCGTGTGGATCTTGGTGAAAAACTGTGGACAACTCACCGGTTGTGGATATCCCGCTCACCTATACCGGTGACTTCCCCAGCGCAGCGCGGCGATTACGCACAGTCACGTGTATGAAGGGGGGAGGACGGGCGCCGAGCGGGGCCCGCGGAGGGCGGAGGAGGCCCGGGATGACTCGCGAAACGCGTCCGGACATGCGACGACCCCCGCCGGGGGGGAGAGCGGGGGTCGTCCCCACGGCCGACTCGGGGGGGGAGGAGTCGGGCCGGGTTAGACACGGTCGCGAACGATCCGTGACTTCCATGGTGTACCCGAGAGGCTTCTCAGGCAAACCCACACGCCTCAGCTTACGCCGAATGGAGGGCCCCTATGCTCGGCGACGTGGAAAACCACTCCTCTCGCCGAACGGCCGCCTTCTTTGATCTGGACAAGACGGTCATTGCCAAGTCGAGCACGCTCACCTTCGGCAAGTCCTTCTACCAAGGCGGTTTGATCAACCGACGCGCCGCACTGCGCACGGCGTACATCCAGTTCGTCTTCCTCCTGGGCGGCGCCGACCACGAGCAGATGGAACGGATGAGGAAGTACCTGTCCGAGCTCTGCCGGGGCTGGAATGTCCACCAGGTCCGCGAGATCGTCGCGGAGACCCTCCACCGACTCATCGACCCGATCATTTACGACGAGGCCGCCTCACTCATCGAGGAACACCATGCCGCCGGCCGGGACGTGGTGATCGTGAGCACCTCGGGAGCCGAGGTCGTCGAGCCCATCGGCCGGCTGCTCGGCGCGGACCGTGTCGTCGCCACCCGGATGGTCGTCGAGGACGACGTCTTCACCGGCGAAGTGGAGTACTACGCGTACGGCCCGACGAAAGCCGAAGCCGTCCGAGAGCTCGCCGCTTCGGAGGGATACGACCTCGCCGGCTGCTACGCGTACAGCGACTCGGCGACCGACCTGCCCATGCTCGAAGCCGTCGGCCACCCGCACGCCGTCAATCCGGACCGGGCCCTGCGGCGTGAGGCGGTGGCACGGGAATGGCCGGTGCTCACCTTCGACCGTCCGGTCCGGCTCAAGCAGCGGGTCGCCGCCCTGCGCATGCCGTCCCGTCCGGCTCTGCTGGCGGCGGCCGCGGTCGGTGCCGCCCTGACGACCGCCGGCCTGTGCTGGCTGGCAAGCCGCCGCCGCGCACCTGCGGCAGATACCCGTAATGCCCGTCTTTGAAGGTAAAAGTAAAGAAGTGCGTCTCCGCCTTCCGCTTGAGCGACGGGCGGAGTAAAAAGGAGTCAACGGCCCGCGAGACCAGGGACATCCGGGAGGATGCCCATCACGCAACACGGCCCACGGACCGACGCATGAAAGCCGGGCACCCACGCGACGCCGACCCGTCGATTACGGGCCTGTCGCACCAGGCGGAGCAAAGTACCCCCGCCTGATGGACGCATATCGTGCACGCACTGGTAACCGGGCGGACATGCCAGCGGCGGTACCAAGGCAAGACCGGTACCGCCGCATTTTTCCGACCACGATCGGCCCGCCGCGCGATCGGCCGACTGATGAGCGGGCTCATCCCGTCCGGCAGCAGCGTGTCAGCGGCTCAGGCGGCGCCGCGCTGCAAGGCCTCGCACACCGCCGTCGTCTCCCGCACCCCCAGCTCGGCCGCCCGCCCGCAGTGGGCGATCCAGGCCGCCAGCCCGTCGGGCGTCCCGGAGACATAGCCCGCCAGAGCGGTCGTGTAGGCCTCCCGCCCCAGCTCCGCGTGGCCGGCCTCCGCCGGGCAGATCGACTTGGGGTCGAGCCCGCTGCCGACCAGCACGACGCGTTCCGCCGCCCGCGCCACCAGGCCGTTGCACGAGCCGAACGGACGCAGCGCCAACAGCTCTCCGTGCACCACGGCCGCCGTCACCAGGGCGGGCGCCTCGGTCCCGGCGATCAGCAGGCCGGCCAGTCCCTCCAGGCGGCCCGACATCTCGTCCGCGTCGGGCAGCGGCAGGTCGAGAAAAGGTTCGTCGACGGGCTCTCCCGGCAGCCGCGGCCGGCCCACCGCGTCGTCGGGCTGCGCACCGCCCGCGGCCACCAGGTGCAGCCGGGCCAGGACGCGCAGCGGAGACTGCCGCCACACGCTCAGCAGTTGCCCGGCCTCGGCGGTCAGGCGCAGGGCCGCCCCGACCGTACGGGGCTCCCCCTCGCCGCCGAAGTCGGTGCGGCGACGCACCTCTTCCAGCGCCCAGTCGGCGCCGGCGAGCGCGGCCGACCCGCGAGCACCCCGGAGAGCGGCCTCGGAGGTCACCTCGTTGCTGCGCCGGCGCATCACCCGGTGCCCGTACGCACGGTCCACCGCCTTGCGCACGGACTCCACGGATTCGGCGACGCCCGGCAGGGAGCCCAGAGCGGCCAGGGGATCGGCAGTCGTACTCATGGGTCCGACACTACGCACTTCCGCCTTACACCCCCCGAAGGAGTGGTCTTCTTCACTCACCGCTCTCACTCTACGCACCCCCGCACCTACCCTTGGTGAACATGAAGATCGCTTTCGTAGGCAAGGGCGGCAGCGGCAAGACCACGCTGTCCTCGTTGTTCATCCGCCGGCTCGCCGCCCGCCGGGTCCCGGTCATGGCCGTGGACGCCGACATCAACCAGCACTTGGGGGCGGCGCTGGGGCTGGACGAGCCGGAGGCCGCCGCCCTGCCCGCGATGGGCGCGCACCTGCCGTTGATCAAGGACTATCTGCGGGGCACCAACCCGCGGATCACCTCCGCCGACACGATGATCAAGACCACACCGCCCGGCGAGGGCTCCCGGCTGCTCCGCGTCGACGAGGACAACCCGGTCTACGCGGCCTGCGCGCGGACGGTCGCCCTTGACGACGGGGCGTCCGTACGACTGATGGCCACCGGCCCGTTCACCGAGTCGGACCTGGGCGTCGCCTGCTACCACTCCAAGGTGGGGGCCGTGGAGCTCTGCCTCAACCATCTGGTCGACGGGCCGGGCGAGTACGTCGTGGTGGACATGACGGCGGGCAGCGACTCGTTCGCCTCGGGGATGTTCACCCGCTTCGACATGACGTTCCTGGTGGCGGAGCCCACCCGCAAGGGGGTGTCGGTCTACCGCCAGTACAAGGAGTACGCCCGGGACTTCGGGGTCTGCCTGAAGGTGGTGGGGAACAAGGTGCAGGGCCAGGACGACCTGGACTTCCTTCGGGAGGAGGTCGGGGACGACCTGCTGACCACCTTCGGCCACTCCGACTGGGTGCGGGCCATGGAGAAGGGCCGACCGCCCCTCTTCGAGCTGCTCGAAGGGGCCAACCACCAGGCGTTGGGCGCTCTGCACGAGGCTGCGGACGCGGCGTACGAACGGCGGGACTGGCACCGATACACCCGTCAGATGGTGCACTTCCACCTCAGGAACGCCGAGAGCTGGGGCAACGCGAAGACGGGTGCCGACCTGGCGGCCCAGGTCGACCCCGCCTTCGTCCTCGGGGAGCGGATGACGGCTACTCCCCAGTTGGCCTGACCAGAATCGGCCGGATCCGCTGCGGCTTGTCGTCCTCTTCGTCGTCATCTCCCTGGGAACTCTCGTACGGCTCGTGCGTCGAGGGCTCCTGGGAGGACGGCGCGTGCCACGAGGGCAGGTGCGGGGTGGGTTGACGCGGCGTGGTCGACCGCGCGTCGCCGAGGTGGGACCAACCGCCCCTCGGCGCCTCACCCACCTCCAACCTGCGGAGTTTGGCCAGCACTTCGGGGTCTTGCGCGTCCAGCCAGTCGGCCAACTGCTTGAAGGAGACGCAGCGCACGCCCTCCTTGGTGCAGATCCGGGCGATGACGCTTTCGACGGCCTTCATATAGATGCCGCCGTTCCAGGACTCGAAGTGATCTCCGATGAACAGAGGGGCCCGGTTGCCGTGGTACGCCCGCTCGAAGCCGGCCAGCAGTCCGTCGCGCATCTGGCGCCCCCAGGCCTCGCGGCGTGAGGGGTCTCCCTTCGTAGTCCCCGACTGGTTGGCCAGGAAGTTGTAATCCATCGACAGGGTTTCGAAGCCCCGGCCGGGAACGGGAACGTCCTGGAGGGGGAAGTCCCACAGACCGCCGATCTTCGACGGCCAGACCTGCCGGCCACCGGCCGAGCTGGCGTCGTAGCGGAATCCCAGCGACCGGGCCGCGGTGATGAGATTGCGCTGCCCCTCCAGGCAGGGCGCACGTCCGCCGACCAGTTCCTTGCCGTAGTCGAAGGGCAGCGGAGGCTCGTCCTTCAGGCCGGTGTTGGTCTTCCAGTTGCGGACGAACGACAGGGCCTGCCGGATCTCGCTCCTCCACTCCGCCGGTGACCAGGTGCCCACTCCCCGGTCCCGGCCGCAGAAGTGGCCGTTGAAGTGGGTGCCGATCTCGCTGCCGTCCAGCCAGGCCCCTCGGAGCTGCTCCACGGTGTCGCGCACGCCCCGCACGTCGTTGAAGCCGATGTCCGAGGCTCCTGGGGCGTGTTGGGGTGGCTCGTAGAGGGTGCGTTTGCTCTCGGGGAGCATGTAGACGCCACTGAGGAAGTACGTCATCGTCGCGTTGTACTTCCTGCCGACCTTGCGGAAGTGCGAGAACAGCCGCTGGCTGTCCTCGCCCGCGCCGTCCCAGGAGAAGACGACGAACTGCGGCGGCTTCTCGCCGTGTGTCATCCGCCGGGGTTTCGGCTGCCGGGGCTGGGCCCCGGTGTCGGCGGTGGAACCGTCGCCGAGGAGACGGACCGGCCGTTCGACCGTGTTGGGACCGGGGGCCGCCTGGGGGCCGGTCGCCTCCGGCGGGCCGGTGCCCGAGCAGGCCGCGGTACCGGTCGCCAGCGCCAGCGCGGCCAGCGCGCCCAGTGTGTATCTCCATGCAGCCGCCATCAGGCACCTCACCTTTCGACCCGCTCGGCCGGTCCCTCGTGGGCATTCGAACGCCCTGAGCCGCCGTCAACCTCGCACGCGCGAAGGGAATTAAAAAGTATGACAAGCAAATAAAAGTGCATATTCACCTGATAGGAGGAAGCTCCTACTTGACTCCTGTCTGCCCCTTCCCTAGGCCTTTACTCAGCATTACGATTCATTTACCGAGAGTTGCCATTGCGCTGCTGTCGGCTCCCTCACGGCCGTCCAGGCGCTCCGGCACCTGCCGTGCCATCCGCCCACCCGCGCCTCGCGGCGCTCCCTCCCCGCCCGTGCGGCCTCCGCCCCTCCGCCGCCGCCCGCCGCGCCCTCGGCCGAGCACTCCCGCCGGCCGCCGACGACAAGACGGGACCGACATGCACGTTCAGCCGAGCCATCCACCCCGAGCCGACCGGCGGACCGCCGATGACGCCCCGAGCCGTCCGCGCCGCGCCGCGTGGCAGCGGGATCTGGTGCGTTCCCTGGCCATGGCCCTGGCCGCCGCCCCGCTCTGCCTCGGGCTCGCCCTGGCCGCGGGCGCGCCGCCACGGGCGGGGCTGGTCGCGGCGGCAGTCGCCGGCCTGGTGGTGGGCGGCCTGGGGCGGGCACCCTTCCGGGCCGGCGGCCCGGCCGTGGCGCTGGTGGCGCTCACGGCGGAGCTGATCCAGCGCTACGGCTGGCGGGCGGCCTGCGCGATCACCGTGCTGGCCGGGCTGGTCCAGATCGCCCTGGGCGCCGCGCGGGCGGTCCGGACGGCGTCGGTGACCCGGACGGGAATCCCGCACGGTGCGCTGGCCGGGCTGGGTCTGGTGGTGGCGGTGGGCCAGTTGCGACGTGTCCTGGGGGCGGAGGAGTCGGAACCGGACATCCTGCGGAACCTGGCGGCGCTGCCCTCGGTGTTGACACACCCGGAGTTCACGGGGGCTCTGATCGCCGCCCTCACCCTCGGCGTCCTGCTCGTCTGGCGGAGGCTGCCGGGACGGGCCGGCCGCTGGGCGAGAGCCGTTCCGGCGCCGCTCGCGGCAGTGGCCGTGGTCACCGCCGCGAGCACGACGCTGCACCTGCCCAGGCTCGAGCTGACCGGGTGGCAGACGCACGCCTTGCCCGCCCTGCCGTCCGGATCCGTCCTCGCGGTGGCCTCGGCCGTGCTCGCCGTGGCACTCGTGGCCGGCATGGAGACGCTGGCGCCGGCGGCCGACGGCCGGTCGCCGGAGCGTCCGGACCGGGAGCTGGTCTGCCATGGAGCGGCCACCGCGGTCTCCGGCCTGCTGGGAGGGCTGCCGGTGGCAGGCGGCACGCTCCGGGCCGACGGGCCCGCGGGTGCGGGCCGTCCGGCCGAGGCCCGGACGCCGCTGGTGCTCTACGGGCTCTGGGTGCCGCTCGGGGCGGTGCTTTGTGCGACCGTCCTGGAGCGGATCCCGTCGGCCGCGCTCTCGGCGCTGGTCATGGCGGCCGGCGTACGGCTGGTGCGCCACGCTCATGTCCACCGGCCCGGCGGGCGTGCGGCCCGGCTCGCCTACCTGGTCACGCTCGTGGCCGTCGCGCTGTTCGGTGTGGTGCCCGGGCTGGCGGCCGGGGCCGTGGTGCCGGGCTTCCTGGCGGTGCGGCGGTCGATCCGGGCAGGTGGAAGGCCGGAAGAACGCCTCCCCGCCGGAGGGTCGGAGAGCGCGGGGCAGCCGGGGGCGCGGGACGGGATCGAACGGCCGGACCTGGCGGAACGACCGGAAGCGCAAGACCTGCACCAACGGCCGGAGCATTCGGGACAGCAGGAAGGGCGAGACCGGCGCGAACGGCCGGGGCGTCCCGAGCGGGCGGGACGGCGGCCCGCACCCGAGCCCGGTGTCGCGTCCACCGTCGGCCGGCCGTGGACGTCCTGGCGCCACCATCACTTCACGCGGCAGGCGTCCGTTCCTGTCGGCGGTCCCGGCGGGCGGCAGTTGATCGGCGGGGTCAGCGCGTTCCAGCGGGATACCGCGCCGCTGGTCCGCGACGAGCTGGCACGGCTGGCCCGGGAGGGGCAGAGCCCCAGTCAGCTCTTCCTGACCTGCGCCGACTCGCGTCTGGTGACCAGCATGATCACGTCAAGCGGGCCCGGGGACCTGTTCACCGTGCGGAATGTGGGCAACCTCATGCCTCCGCCGGGCGACGACGCGTCATGTGATTCGGTGGCCGCCGCGGTGGAGTACGCCGTCGAGGTGCTGAAGGTCGGGAGCATCACCGTCTGCGGCCACTCCGGGTGCGGGGCGATGCAGGCGCTCCTGGAGACCGTGCCGCGCACTCCGTCGGCGCGTCCGGAGCCGTTGAGCGGTCCAGGGGCGCCCGCGGGTCCGGAGACCCCGCTCTCCCGCTGGCTGCGACATGGCCGGCCGAGTCTGGCCCGGCTGCAGCGGATCGGGCGGCTCGGGCGCGGTGAGGTGGCGCTGGCCGACCGGCCGGTGGCGGACGACGTCGAGCGGCTCGCCCTCGTCAACGTCATGCAGCAGCTCGACCACCTGCGGGCGCATGCCTGTGTCGCCCGGCGGGAGGCGGAGGGCACGCTGCACCTCCAGGGCATGTACTTCCACGTGGGCGAGGCGCAGGCGTACCTTCTTGACCAGCGGTCCCGTACCTTCGCCGCGGTCCGGCCGGAGGTGCTTGATGCCGTCTGACCTCGAGCGGTCTCCGGCCGCCCGACCCGGTACAGGTCTAAACCAATCAATCGCCAACACCCCTTGTCAGGGTGTGCCCCGGACTGGTGAGCTATGCCCGGGACGCAACGAGCCCCCTGGGAAAGGGAGATGTCGTGAGCAACGAGAGCCTGGCCAACCTTCTGAAGGAGGAGCGCCGCTTCGCACCGCCTGCCGGCCTGGCCGCACAGGCCAATGTCACCGCCGAGGCCTACGAGCGGGCGCGGGCCGACCGGCTGGGCTTCTGGGCCGCGCAGGCACGCCGCCTGACCTGGCACACCGAGCCGACCGAGACCCTGGACTGGTCGAACCCGCCGTTCGCCAAGTGGTTCGCCGACGGCAAGCTCAACGTGGCGTACAACTGCGTGGACCGCCACGTCGAGAACGGTCTCGGCGACCGGGTGGCCCTGCACTTCGAGGGCGAGCCGGGCGACACCCGCTCGATCACCTACGCCGAGCTCCAGCGTGAGGTCTCGAAGGCCGCCAACGCCCTGACGGAGCTTGGCGTCCAGGCCAGCGACCGGGTGGCCATCTACCTGCCGATGATCCCCGAAGCGGTCGTCTCGATGCTCGCCTGCGCCCGTATCGGCGCCCCGCACTCGCTGGTCTTCGGCGGTTTCTCCGCCGATGCCCTGGCCACCCGGATCGAGGACGCCGACGCCCGCGTCGTCATCACCGCCGACGGCGGCTACCGCCGCGGCAAGCCGTCCCCGCTCAAGCCCGCCGTCGACGAGGCCCTGACCCGCCCGGGCACGGAGAACGTCCGCAGCGTGCTCGTCGTCCGCCGCACCGGCCAGGAGGACGTCGCCTGGACCGAGGGCCGTGACGTGTGGTGGCACGACCTGGTCGAGCGGCAGTCCGACCGGCACACGCCCGAGGCGTTCGACGCGGAGCACCCGCTGTTCATCCTCTACACCTCCGGCACCACCGGTAAGCCGAAGGGCATCCTGCACACCACCGGTGGCTACCTCACCCAGGTCTCGTACACCCACCACGCGGTCTTCGACCTCAAGCCCGAGTCGGACGTCTTCTGGTGCACCGCGGACGTCGGCTGGGTGACCGGCCACTCGTACATCGTCTACGGCCCGCTCAGCAACGGCGCCACGGAGGTGCTGTACGAGGGCACGCCCGACACCCCGCACCGGGGCCGCTGGTGGGAGATCGTCCAGAAGTACGGCGTCACCATCCTCTACACCGCGCCGACCGCGATCCGCGCCGCCATGAAGTGGGGCGACGACATCCCGGCCAAGTTCGACCTCAGCAGCCTGCGCGTCCTCGGCTCGGTGGGTGAGCCCATCAACCCCGAGGCGTGGATGTGGTACCGCGAGCACATCGGCGCCGGCACCACGCCCGTCGTCGACACCTGGTGGCAGACCGAGACCGGCGGCATCATGATCAGCCCGCTGCCCGGCGTCACCGCGACCAAGCCCGGCTCGGCCCAGGTGCCCCTGCCCGGTATCGCCGCCACCGTGGTGGACGACGACGCGAACGAGGTGCCGGACGGCGCCGGCGGCTACCTCGTGCTCACCGAGCCGTGGCCCGCGATGCTCCGCACGATCTGGGGTGACGACCAGCGCTTCCTCGACACCTACTGGTCCCGCTTCGAGGGCCGCTACTTCGCCGGCGACGGCGCCAAGAAGGACGAGGACGGCGACATCTGGCTGCTCGGCCGGGTGGACGACGTGATGCTGGTGTCCGGGCACAACATCTCCACCACCGAGGTGGAGTCGGCGCTCGTCTCGCACCCCAGGGTCGCCGAGGCCGCCGTCGTCGGGGCTACCGACCCGCAGACCACCCAGGCGATCTGCGCCTTCGTCATCCTGCGCGGCGAGGCCGAGCTCGGCGAGGAGGAGAGCGCCGCGCTGGTCGAGGAGCTGCGGGCGCACGTGGGCAGGCAACTGGGCCCGATCGCCAAGCCCAAGCGTGTCCTGCCGGTGGCCGAGCTGCCCAAGACCCGCTCCGGGAAGATCATGCGCCGCCTGCTCCGCGACGTCGCGGAGAACCGGACCCTCGGTGACGTGACGACGCTGACCGATTCCTCGGTTATGGAGCTCATCCAGGCCAAGCTCCCGGCGGCGCCCAGCGAGGACTGACCCGGCCGGGGATCCGCAGTGGAAGGGCGTTCGGTGCATACCGGGCGCCCTTCACCTGTTCGGGCTAAAGTAAAGACGCATCGCGTAGAAATCTCGACAAGAATCACAGGCGCGCCGGGAAGTCTGGTCGGCACCGGCACACGTGGCCCCACGTGTGTCCGTCGATCGACCCCAGGAGGTCTCCACCGTGGCCGCGCCCAAGAAGAACCGCTCCGTCCTCCTCGGCCGGCTGCCGCTGCCCGAGCGGAACCACCTCGCGAACGCGCTGCGCGCCGAGACCGTCGGCGGCGTCCTGCTGCTCGCCGCCGCCGTCGCAGCCCTGATCTGGGCGAACACCCCGCTCAAGGACAGTTACGAGTCCATAAGCGCCTTCCACCTGGGACCCGGCGCCCTGGGGCTGAACCTCTCCGTCCAGCACTGGGCCGCGGACGGACTGCTGGCCGTGTTCTTCTTCGTGGCCGGCATCGAGCTCAAGCGCGAGCTGGTCGCCGGGGAACTCCGTGACCCCAAGGCGGCCATCCTCCCGGTGGTCGCCGCCCTCTGCGGCATGGCCGTCCCGGCCGTCGTCTACACCACGGTCGCGAGCAGCGGCGGCGGCTCCCTCCAGGGCTGGGCCGTCCCGACCGCCACGGACATCGCCTTCGCCCTCGCCGTCCTCGCCGTCATCGGTACGTCCCTGCCGTCAGCGCTGCGCGCCTTCCTGCTCACCCTCGCGGTCGTCGACGACCTGTTCGCGATCCTGATCATCGCCGTCTTCTTCACCTCGCAGTTGAACTTCGTCGCCCTCGGCTTCGCCGTGCTCGGCCTCGCGCTCTTCCGGCTTTTGCTGTGGAAGGGCGTGCGCGGCTGGTACGTCTACGTCCCGCTGGCCGTCGTCAACTGGGCGCTGATGTACAACAGCGGGGTCCACGCGACGATCGCCGGTGTGGCCATGGGGCTGATGCTCCGCTGTCACCGGCACGACGACGAGCGGGTCTCCCCGGGGGAGCACATCGAGCACCTCGTACGCCCGTTGTCGGCCGGACTCGCCGTACCCCTCTTCGCCCTCTTCTCCGCGGGCGTCTCCCTGTCCGGCGGTGCGCTCTCCGACATCTTCCGCAGGCCCGAGACGCTGGGTGTCGTACTCGGTCTCGTGCTCGGCAAGGCGGTCGGGGTCTTCGGCGGTACCTGGCTGGCGGCCCGGTTCACCCGGGCCGAGCTCAATCCGGACCTGAAGTGGCCGGACGTCCTGGCGGTCGCCTCGCTCGCCGGTATCGGCTTCACCGTCTCCTTGCTCATCGGTGAGCTGGCCTTCGGCGACGATCCGGTGCTCGGCGGCGAGATCAAGGCGGCGGTCCTGGTGGGCTCGCTGATCGCCGCGGTCCTCGCGAGCGTTCTGCTGAAGCTGCGCGACAACAAGTACAGGAAACTCTGCGCCGAGGAGGACCGGGACGAGGACCAGGACGGCATCCCGGACATCTACGAACAGGACGACCCGGCGTACCACCTGCGCATGGCGGCGATCCTCGAAGCGAAGGCCGCGGAACACCGTCGCCTGGCGGAAGTCGCCTCCGGGCGCACCACCGGCGACGATGGTCCGGCATGATCTGAGTGTCCTCACAACCGCCGAAGACGGGCGGAACACCCATGGCGGACCCGTTCGGGGCCGCCGAGGACGCGCAGACGAGGGAGCGACGACGATGAGGGAGCAGCGATGAGCGCAGCCGACGACGGTGCCGACCGCAGCCTCGGCCAGTTGGTGGCGACGGCCACCGCGGAGCTGTCCGCGCTGATGCACGACGAGATCGCGCTGGCCAAGGCCGAACTGCGGGAGGACGCCAAGCGGGTCGGTGTGGGCGGTGGCGCGATCGCCGCGGCGGGGACCCTGGCGCTCTTCTCGCTGCCGGTGCTGAGCTTCGCGGCGGCGTACGGCATCCACAACCTGGGGCTCGGCCTCGCCTGGTCGTTTCTGATCACAGGTGGCGCCTTCCTGGTGCTGGCGGGTCTGCTGGGGCTGCTGGCGGTCACCAAGCTGAAGAAGATCAGCAAGCCGGAGCGGACCATGGCGTCGGCCAAGCAGACGGCGGCCGTCCTGAGCACGGTCAAGCCGCACCCCCGTCCTGTGACGGACACGCGCTCCGCGGACGCATCTGTGACACGCTCGTCCGTATGACGGTGCCCGATACCTCCGCAGCGCCCGCGTCTCCCGAACCGGCCAAGGCCCCGGCCCCGGCCGCGCCGGTGGTCTCCGCCGTGTCGCCCACCGCGGTGGTGCGTCCGGACGGCCCCTGGACGCACCGGGACGTCGCGGCGAACGGGGCGCGGTTCCACATCGCCGAGATGGGCGAGGGACCGCTGGTACTGCTGTTGCACGGTTTCCCGCAGTTCTGGTGGACGTGGCGGGACCAGATGTCCGCGCTGGCGGAGGCCGGGTTCCGGGCGGTCGCGATGGACCTGCGCGGAGTGGGCGGCAGCGACCGGACGCCCCGGGGCTACGATCCGGCCAACCTCGCCCTGGACATCACCGGGGTGGTCCGCTCGCTCGGCGAGCCGGACGCCGCCCTGGTCGGCCACGACCTCGGGGGCTACCTGGCGTGGACGGCGGCCGTGATGCGGCCGAAGCTGGTGCGCCGGCTGGTGGTGTCGTCGATGCCGCACCCCAGGCGGTGGCGCTCGGCGATGCTCACCGACCCGCAGCAGACCGCCGCCGGGTCGTACGTCTGGGGATTCCAGCGGCCGTGGATCCCGGAGCGCAGGCTGGTCGCGGACGACGCCACGCTGGTCGGGCGGCTGATCCGGGACTGGTCCGGGCCGCGGCAGCCGGACGACGAGACGGTCGACGTGTACCGGCGCGCGATGACGATCCCGTCGACGGCGCACTGTTCCGTCGAGCCGTACCGGTGGATGGTCCGGTCGATGGCGCGGCCGGACGGCATCCAGTTCAACCGGCGGATGAAGCGGCCGGTGCGCGTCCCGACGCTGCACGTCCACGGGTCGCTCGATCCGGTGATGCGGACCCGCAGCGCCGCGGGTTCGGGCGAATACGTGGAGGCCCCGTACCGCTGGCGCCTCTTCGACGGCCTGGGGCACTTCCCGCACGAGGAGGACCCGGCGGCCTTCTCGGCCGAACTGATCGGCTGGCTGAAGGACCCCGAGCCCGACCGGTAGGGGGCGGACGCGGGACGACAGCGGGAGGGGGCCGGGGGACGGACGGGGCCCTCGGAGTGACAAGGTCGAATGGTTGGCCGACGAACGGTCATGCCCCGTGCATAGGCCAATTGCCCGCCGCATCGGCGATTACCGACCTTCGACCCAGGGCACAAGGCCCGGTATGGGCTGGACGCACGACCATCGCGACCTGACTCAGCAGCGCGGCGCCGATGACGACGCCGCGGTGACTGTGGTGACCGAAGTATCCGAGAGGGCGGAGGGGGCGCACGACGGCTTCCTCAGGCCGGGGGACGGTACGGACCCCCAGCTCGGCATTCCGCGCATCATCCGGCGCCGCGCCCGGTGGGTGTCGGCGCGGCTGCGCCATCCTCGCGGGCGCTGACCACCGGGCTGTGGCCCGGTTCGCTCGGCAGTCCGCCGCTTTTCACCACGCCTCTCCCACGCCTCGGCGCGTCCACGGACGGCCGCCCGAGGCGTGGCCTCAGAGTGCGCACCCCTGGGTGTCGGCCCGTTCCACGGCCGTACGTCCTTCGATGACGTCCTCTTGGACCTCGTCCGCCGTCAGGGCGTACCCGGTCTCCGCGTCGTCGAGCGACTTGGCGAAGACGACGCCGTAGACCCGTCCGTCCGGCGTGAGCAGCGGGCCCCCGGAATTGCCCTGCCGCACGGTCGCGTACAGCGAATAGACGTCACGCCGGACGTACCCGCGGTGGTAGATGTCGGGGCCGTTGGCGTCGACACGGCTGCGGACGCGGGCGGAACGGACGTCGTAGGCACCGTTCTCCGGGAAGCCCGCGACGATGGCGCTCATCCCGCTCTCCGCCTCCGCGCGGGCGAAGCGCAGCTCGGGGGCGCGGAGCGCCGGTACCCGGAGGACGGCGATGTCGCGCTTCCAGTCGTAGAGGACCACCTTGGCGTCGAGGAGCCTGCCGCGGCCGCCGACCTGCACGGTCGGATCGGTGACCCCGCCCACGACATGGGCGTTGGTCATCACCCGCTGCGGGGCGAAGACGAAACCGCTGCCCTCCAGCACCTTGCCGCAGCCCGCCGCGTTGCCGACCACCTTGACGACGCTCCGCTGCGCCTCCGCGGCGACGGCGCTGCCCGAGAGCTCGGGGTCGGGGGCCGGGACGGAGGTGATCGGCTCGGTCGAGAAAGGCGCGAAGACCTGCGGGAAGCCGTTCTGGGCGAGGGCCGTGCTGAAGTCCGCGAACCAGGTGTTGGCCTGCGTCGGAACCACCCGGGCCACCCCGAGCAGCACCTTCGAGGTGCGGACCTGCTTGCCGAGCGTCGGCAGCGACGTCCCGGCGAGGGCCGAGCCGATCACCCAGGCGACCAGCAGCATCGCCGCCACGTTGACCAGCGCGCCCCCCGTCGCGTCGAGGGCGCGGGCCGGTGACCAGGTGATGTGGAGGCGCAGCCGGTTCCCCAGGTGGGTGGTGGCGGCCTGGCCCACCGAGGCGCAGACGATCACGATGACCACCGCCGCGACGGCCGCCACGGTGCCCGGGGTGCGGTCCCCCGTCGCGCTGTCCCAGATGACGGGCAGGGCGTAGAGGGCGGCCAGCCCGCCGCCGAGAAACCCGATCACCGAGAGCACGCCGACGACGAACCCCTGGCGATAGCCGATGACCGCGAACCAGGCGGCGGCCAGCAGCAGCGCGATGTCCAGAACGTTCACCGAAGGGTGCCTCGCATTGCGGTTGTCGTCGGTGGCGAGCCGTGGGGCGGGCGGGGAGGCGGGGGGCGAAGCGGCCCGGACCGTGGGCGGGCCCGCGGCGGACGTCAGGCGGTCCGGTCGAGCAGTACCTCCCGGCCGGCGTCCCAGGGCCGCTCCCAGCCCGCGAAATGCAGGATGCGGTCGATCACTCCGGCGGTGAAACCCCAGACCGTCGCGGAGCCCACGTGGAAGACGGGGCCTCTGTGACCGCTGGGGTGGACGGCGGTCGCCCGGTTCGCCGGGTCGGTGAGCTCGGCGACGGGGACGGTGAAGACACGGGCGGTCTCCGCGGGATCGACCGGCCCGACCGGGCTGGGCTCACGCCACCAGCCGAGCACCGGGGTCACGACGAACCCGCTCACCGGAATGTAGAGGTCCGGCAGCACGCCGAAGACCTGGACACCCGAGGGGTCGAGGCCGGTCTCCTCCTCGGCCTCGCGCAGCGCCGCGCGGATCAGCCCGCCGTCGGCCGGCTCGCCGTCCTCCGGATCGAGGGCGCCGCCGGGGAAGGACGCCTGGCCGGCGTGCGAGCGCAGGGTGCCGGACCGTTCGAGGAGCAGCAGCTCGGGGCCGTCCTGCCCCTCGCCGAAGAGGACCAGGACCGCGGAGAGGCGTCCTCCGGTCTCCGGCGGGAGAAAGCGGCTCAGTTGGTGCGGCTCGACGGTCGCCAGGAAGCGCTCCACCGGCTCCAGCCACTCGGGCAGCCCCTCGGCGGTCACGATGGTCTCCCGGCCGGCTCGGCCGTACGTGCTCCTCATGCGCTTCCCCAATGTTCCCGACGATCTTCCCGGCGCCTGCCGGGCGTTCCCTGGTCTTCTGGCGGAATCGGCGCCGTGCCCTCGCGCGGCGGCACCCTCACTCGGCTCCCAGCGGGGGCGCGGGCGGGCCCGGATAGTCCGGCGGGGGCTTCAGGCGCTGGCCCGGGAGGCCGCCCTTCTCGTACTTGAGCAGCTTTTGCGCCTTCTCCGGATCGGTCTCGCCCTCGCCGTACGACGGGCAGAGCGGGGCGATCGGACAGGCGCCGCAGGCGGGCTTGCGGGAGTGGCAGATGCGGCGGCCGTGGAAGATGACGCGGTGCGAGAGCATCGTCCAGTCGCTCTTGGGAAAGAGCGCGCAGACCTCGGCCTCGATCTTCTCCGGGTCCGTCTCCGCCGTCCACCTCCATCGCCGCACGAGCCGCTGGAAGTGCGTGTCGACCGTTATGCCGGGAACACCGAAGGCGTTGCCCAGCACGACGTTGGCCGTCTTCCGCCCGACGCCGGGGAGCGTGACGAGGTCCTGCAGCCGGCCGGGCACCTCGCCGTCGAAACGGTCCCGGAGCGCGGCCGAGAGCCCGAGCAGCGACCTGGCCTTGGCCCGGAAGAAACCCGTCGGACGGATCAACTGCTCCAGTCGCTCCGGGTCGGCCGCCGCCATGTCCTCGGGGGTGGGGTACGCCTCGAAGAGGGCCGGAGTGGTCTGGTTGACCCGCAGGTCGGTGGTCTGTGCGGAGAGGACCGTGGCCACGAGGAGCTGGAACGGGTTCTCGAAGTCCAGCTCGGGGTGGGCGTACGGGTACACCTCGGCCAGCTCGCGGTTGATCCGCCGGGCGCGCCGGACGAGCGCGGTCCGCGACTCCGTACGGGCGCCGCTCCCGCTGCCCCCGCCGGCCTGGGCCCCACCGTCGGCGGCGGCTCCGGCGGCGCTTCGCGCGGTGGTCTTGCCGGTGGTCTTGGCTGCGGTCTTCTTGGCAGCCGCCTTCTTGGCAGCGGTCTTCTTCGGGGCGGAGGTCTTCGGGGCGGACTTTCTCGCGGCAGGCTTCCGCGCGGCGGCATCCGAGGCCGAGCCGCCACCGTCGGACGAGCGCGCCCCCCGTTCGGCCGACGACGCCGCCTCCGGCTTCCCGCCCGACGACTCGCCGCCCGCTCCACTCGCCTGCGATTTAGTCCTACTTGCGTCTTTTGCGGTTTTCCCCGCAGGCTGTTCGCCCACAGCGGAATCGCGGGTCGAGGTCACCCTCCCGGCCCCCTTGCCCTCTGCTCTCACCGGCGTATTGGACACCCGGCCAGACTAAAGCCCGGCACTGACATCCGCCCCGGGCGCGGGAAAAGCACAGCCCAATCGGACCCCTGCCGTAGGGCTTCCGCCGACGATGCGCCACACTTGTGTTTGATCACACAGTTTTACCGACGGGCATCATGGGGACCACGGTCCTCTGTGCATGTCGACAAGGAGAGAACTCGTGGACGACGTTCTGCGGCGCGCCCCGCTCTTCGCGGCGCTCGATGACGAGCAGGCCGCTGAGCTGCGCGCCTCCATGGGCGAGGTCACCCTCGCGAGGGGCGACGCCCTGTTCCACGAAGGCGACCCGGGCGACCGCCTCTACGTGGTGACCGAGGGCAAGGTGAAGCTCCACCGCACCTCCCCCGACGGCCGCGAGAACATGCTCGCCGTCCTGGGCCCCGGCGAGCTGATCGGCGAACTGTCCCTCTTCGACCCCGGGCCGCGGACCGCCACCGCGACCGCCCTGACCGAGGTCAAGCTCCTCGGCCTGGGCCACGGCGACCTCCAGCCCTGGCTGAACGCCCGCCCGGAGGTGGCCACCGCCCTGCTGCGCGCCGTCGCACGCCGCCTGCGCCGCACCAACGACTCCATGTCGGACCTGGTCTTCTCGGACGTCCCCGGCCGCGTCGCCAAGGCGCTGCTGGACCTGTCGCGCCGTTTCGGCGTGCAGTCCGAAGAGGGCATCCACGTGGTGCACGACCTCACCCAGGAAGAGCTGGCGCAGCTCGTCGGCGCCTCCCGGGAGACGGTCAACAAGGCCCTCGCCGACTTCGCCGGCCGCGGCTGGCTGCGTCTGGAGGCGCGCGCCGTGATCCTGCTGGACGTCGAGCGGCTGGCCAAGCGGTCCCGCTGACCCCAGCGGGCGCCGAGTTGCGCCCGCCCGTAGGAGGGTCCCGTTCCAGCGGGGCCCTCCTACGGTGCGCTCCGGCGCCGGTATCGCCGGGCAGCGGGCGCGGGGAGCCGTCGCCCGGACACAACGCCTCAGGCCGCGTCCGAACGCCCGGCCGGTCGAAAGCGCGCCGGCCCTGAGCAGGCCGTCCCGGATCAGCCGTTCCGGATCAGGGCGGTGTGAATCAGGTCGGTGTGGATCAGGTTGGTCTGCATCAGGCCGGCCTGATGCGGTCCGGTCTGGGATCGCGCGCCGGTCTAAGTCGTGTCGGCCCGGATCAAGACAAATCTCAAGCAAGCCCTGCCCGGACCGGACCGGACCGGACCGGTCTAGATCAGCCCGTGCTCGCGCAGATAGTCCAACTGCGCCCGGACCGACAGCTCCGCAGCCGGCCACACGGCGCGGTCCACGTCCGCGTACACGTGCGCCACCACTTCGGCGGGGGTGTGGTGTCCCGCCTCGACGGCCGTCTCCACCTGGGCGAGGCGCTTGGCCCGGTGGGCCAGGTAGTACTCCAGCGCGCCCCGCGCGTCGTCCAGTACGGGGCCGTGAGCGGGCAGGACCGTGCGCACGTCCTCCTCGACCACGAGAGACCGCAGGCGGCGCAGCGAGTCGAGGTAGTCGCCGAGCCGCCCGTCGGGGTGGGCCACGACGGTGGTGCCCCGGCCGAGCACGGTGTCCCCGGTGATCAGAACCCGGTCCGCGGGCAGGTGGAAGCAGACGGAGTCCGCCGTGTGCCCGGATGCCGGGACCACCCGCAGCTCCAGGCCGCCGACGGTGATGACGTCACCCGCCGCGAGCCCTTCGCCACCCACGCGCAGGGCCGGATCCACCGCCCGCACCGGTGCGCCCGTCAGCTCGGCGAAGCGTTCGGCGCCGCCGGAGTGGTCGAGGTGGCCGTGCGTGAGCAGGGACAGGACGATCCGCCGGCCCGCCGCCTCCGCCGCGGCGATGACGGCCCGCAGGTGGGACTCGTCCAGCGGGCCGGGGTCGACGACCACCGCCTCCTCGGACCCGGGCTCCGCCAGCAGCCAGGTGTTGGTGCCGTCGAGCGTCATCGCGGACGGGTTGGGCGCGAGGACGCAGGTCGCGCGCGGGGTGGCGGGACCGGCCGGGCTGCCCGCTCGGGGGCGCCCCGGCAGTTCGGCGGGTACGGCTGCGTACGTCATGCGTCGGCTCCCGGAGTCGCGGTCGCTGGGGTGGACGGAAGTTCGCCCGCGGGACGGGACGGGAGGTGCTTGGTGAACTCCTCGTGCCCCGGCCAGCTCAGCACGATCTCTTCCCCGACGAGCCGGGCCCGTGCGAGCACCGGGGTGAGATCCCGCTCACCGGCGGCCGCGAGGACCGTGGGCACGTCCGCGTACGGCAGCAGCGCGCGCAGCGTCGAGACGGTGGGCGGCATCATCAGCAGCTCACCGCGGTCGTAGCCGGCGACAGCGTCGGCGGGGCGGATCCAGACGGCCCGGTCCGCCTCGGTCGAGACGCCGGCCGTGCGCTGCCCGTCGGGCAGGGCCGCCACGAAGAACCAGGTGTCGTACCGCCGGGGTTCGAACTCCGGCGTGATCCAGCGGGCCCAGCCACCCAGCAGGTCGCTGCGGAGCAGCAGGCCGCGGCGTTCCAGGAAGTCGCCGAACGACAGCTCGTGACCGGCGAGCGCGGCCCGGTCGGCCTCCCACTCCGTCCCCGTGGTGTCCGCGACCACGGTGTCCGGGTCCGGCCCGGCGAGCAGGACGCCCGCCTCCTCGAAGGTTTCGCGGACGGCCGCGCAGACGACGGCCTGCGCCACCGCCGGCTCGACGCCGAGCCGGGCGGACCACTCCCGTGGCGAGGGCCCCGCCCACGGCACGTCGCGTTCGTCTCGCGGGTCGACGGCGCCGCCCGGATACGCGTACGCACCTCCGGCGAAGGCCATGGAGGTGCGTCGGCGCAGCATGTGCACGGCGGGCCCGCCGTCGGTGTCCGCCCGCAGCAGCAGGACGGTGGAGGCACGCCTGGGCGGCACGGGGTCGAGCTCCCCGCGCGCGAGCCGTCTGATCCGGTCGGGCCACTCGGGCGGGAACCACTGGCCGTTCGCCCCGGTCGGCGCGTGGCCGCTGGCCCGGTCACCGCCGGGGGCGTTCGTCCCGTCGCCGCCCGCCCGGCCGTTCGTCGTCACCATGGCCGGATGCTATGCGCTGGTGCGCGGATGTTCGAGGGGGCACGGGAGGCCGGGACGGGCGACGGCACCGGCTTCCTACGCTCAGACAGGCCGGACCACGGCGGACAGCACCGGCCCACGGCGGACAGCGACAAGCCGACGGCGGGCCGGGCCTCCTCCGGTCGCCGACCGTCGGCGGACCCGGACCCGGACCCGACCCCGAGCAGGCGTTCGCCGGCCCGGCCCGGCCCGGTCACCGGGCTCGGACGATTCCCGCCCGGCCCGGAGGACGGAAGACTCGGACAGCCTTCACCCGGGTCGCTCACAAAGCCTGGGCAACCCCACCCGACCCGGCGGCCCTCCCCCGCCCCGGAACCGGCCGGATGTCAGTCCGCGATCTCCACCTGGAGCTCGACCTCGACCGGCGCGTCCAGCGGCAGCACCGCGACGCCCACGGCGGACCGCGCGTGCACGCCCTTCTCGCCGAGGACCTCGCCCAGCAGCTCACTCGCACCGTTCAGCACGCCGGGCTGACCGGTGAAGTCGGGCGCGGAGGCGACGAAGCCGACCACCTTCACGACCCGGACGATCCGGTCCAGGTCGCCGACGACCGACTTCACGGCGGCCAGGGCGTTCAGCGCGCAGATGCCCGCCAGCTCCTTGGCCTGCTCCGGGCTGACCTCGGCGCCGACCTTGCCCGTGGCGGGAACGGACCCCTTGACCATGGGCAGTTGGCCCGCGGTGAAGACGTACGCGCCACTGCGCACGGCCGGCTGGTAGGCGGCCAGCGGAGGAACGACGTCCGGCAGGGTCAGCCCGAGCTCCGCGAGCCTGGCCTCGACGGCACTCACGCCTTTTCCCGCTTCAGGTAGGCCACGAGCTGCTCGGGGTTGTTCGGGCCGGGAACGACCTGGACGAGCTCCCAGCCGTCCTCGCCCCAGGTGTCCAGAATCTGCTTGGTCGCGTGCACCAGAAGCGGCACGGTCGCGTATTCCCACTTGGTCATGGCCCGACTGTAATGCCTCACACTGACAGCCTCGTGCGTAGCCCGCGCGGCGACTGGTTAGGCTCCGCACCATGAGCAGGCTCCATGTCGTCAGTGGCAAGGGCGGTACCGGCAAGACCACCGTCGCCGCCGCTCTCGCCCTCGCCCTCGCGGCCGAGGGAAAACGCGCACTGCTGGTCGAGGTCGAGGGCCGGCAGGGCATCGCCCAGCTCTTCGAGACGGAGGCGCTTCCCTACGAGGAACGCAAGATCGCGGTCGCTCCCGGTGGCGGCGAGGTGTACGCACTGGCCATCGACGCCGAGCGTGCCCTCCTCGACTACCTCCACATGTTCTACAAGCTCGGCAGCGCCGGCCGGGCCCTGAAGAAACTCGGCGCCATCGACTTCGCGACGACCATCGCGCCCGGGCTGCGGGACGTCCTGCTGACCGGCAAGGCGTGCGAGGCCGTGCGCAGGAAGGACCGCGCGGGCCGCTTCGTCTACGACCACGTCGTGATGGACGCCCCGCCGACCGGCCGGATCACCCGCTTCCTCAACGTCAACGACGAGGTGGCGGGCCTGGCCCGGATCGGCCCGGTCCACAACCAGGCGCAGGCCGTGATGCGCGTCCTCAAGTCGCCGCAGACGGCGGTGCACCTGGTGACGCTGCTGGAGGAGATGCCGGTCCAGGAGACCGTGGACGGCGTGGCTGAGCTGCGTGCCGCGGGTCTTCCGGTCGGGGGCGTGGTCATCAACATGGTGCGTCCGGACGTGCTCGACGAAGCCGCCGTGGAGGAGGCCGCGAACGGCCGGCGTGACGCGGTCGCCGCGGCCCTCGCCGAAGCCCTGGCCAGAACCTCGTCCGGAGGTGGGAGCCGGGCGGGCGCGGCGGGCGCCCTGGTCGGGCCGCTGCTCGACGAGGCGCGTGAGCACACGGGACGGCTGGCGCTCGAACGCCTCGGCCGGTCCCGTCTGGCCGAACTCTCGCTCCCGACCAGCGAGTTGGAGTTGCTGGGCGACGGCGTGGACCTGGCCGGCCTCTACCGCATGGCGCGTGCGCTGCGGGAGCAGCCCATCGTCGGGCGGGACGCAGGCGAGCGGGAGGACGCGGGGCGGCGGAACACCGCGTCGCACGACGTCACGAGCCGTACGACCGAGGGGGCCCAGTGAGCCTGGACAGGACGACCGCGCTCGACATCGACCCCATCCTGGACGACCGCCGCACCCGGATCGTGGTGTGCTGCGGTTCGGGCGGGGTCGGCAAGACGACGACCGCCGCCGCGCTGGGCCTGCGCGCGGCGGAGCGCGGCCGGCGGGTGGTCGTGCTCACCATCGACCCGGCGCGCCGGCTCGCACAGTCGATGGGCATCGAGAAGCTGGACAACGTGCCGCGCCGGGTGCCCGGCGTCGACGGGACGGCCGGTGGCGAACTGCACGCCATGATGCTGGACATGAAGCGGACCTTCGACGAGATCGTCGAGGCGCACGCCGACAGGGAACGGGCCCGGGCGATCCTGGAGAACCCCTTCTACCAGGCGCTGTCGGCCGGCTTCGCCGGCACGCAGGAGTACATGGCCATGGAGAAGCTCGGCCAGCTCCGTTCCCGCGACGAGTGGGACCTGATCGTCGTCGACACCCCGCCCAGCCGGTCGGCGCTGGACTTCCTGGACGCGCCGAGCCGGCTGGGGTCCTTCCTGGACGGCAAGCTCATCAAGCTGCTGATGGCCCCGGCGAAGATCGGCGGACGGGCCGGGATGAAGTTCCTGGGGGTCGGCATGTCCGTGATGAGCGGCCCCCTGAACAAACTGATGGGCGCTCAACTGCTGCGGGACGTACAGACCTTCGTGGCGGCGATGGACACCATGTTCGGCGGTTTCCGTACCCGTGCCGATGCCACGTACCGTCTGCTGCAAGCTCCGGGGACGGCGTTCCTCGTCGTCGCCGCGCCCGAGCGGGACGCGCTGCGGGAGGCCGCCTACTTCGTCCAGCGGCTGGCGGCCGAGCGAATGCCGCTGGCAGGACTGGTGTTGAACCGGGTACACGGCAGCGGTGCCGCACGGCTCTCGGCCGAGCGGGCGCTGGCGGCGGCCGAGGCGTTGACCGACGAGAACGGTGGTCCGGCCGAGCCTGCCCAGCCCCCGGCGCACGCGGGTGGCACGGCGACGGCGGATTACACAGAAAATCTTGCCGGTTCCGGCATTGTGGATCGTGGCAGCGGGCAAGCTGGGACACGTACCGCTGACGACCCTGGCACCGTCACTCCCCTCGACACTTCCTCTCCCAAGAGCGGCTTCCCCCAGCCCGTGTCACCCGGAGTGCCCACGATGTCGGCAGAATCCGCGGCACCGTCAGGAACAGCAGCTTCGGCGGCACCGGCACCATCGGGATCCGCGTCCACGCCATCGCCACCGGCGGCGGACGCGGATCCCGTCGGTGCTGTGCGCGCCGTCGCCGCTGGTGAGACCGGCATCGCACCTGATGCCTCTTCCGGTCCCGGGCGGTTGGACTCCGACGAGGAGTCCGCCGTCGTGGACGCCCCGGGATCCGCCGGGGTGGACATCGCGGAGTCCGCCGTCGCGGGCACCACGGGCATCCCGGGCACCACAGACATCCCGGGCACCGCCGGCTCGGGTACGTCGCTCTCCACCGAGAGGCTCGCCGCGGGCCTCCTGCGGCTGCACGCGGAGCGCATGCGGGTGCTCGCGCGCGAGCGGCGCACCCGTGACCGGTTCACCGCGCTGCACCCGGACGTCCCGGTGGCCGAGGTGCCGGCACTCCCCGGCGACGTCCACGACCTCTCCGGGCTGCGGACCATCGGCGACCGCCTGGCCGGGCAGCCGACCGCGGCGGGCGGGACGGCCGAGGGCGCGGTGCCGCCCCAGCAGGGGCCGGACCGGGCGGGCCGGACGGCGGAATAGTCGCGTCCGCGAGGGGCCGGGGCCTGTTCCGGCGTCCGGCGGGAGGAGCAGGCCGGACGGAGTGAGGAAACGACGGAACAGCGGAACCGAGCGCCCGGAGGGGACGGCCCGGAGGAAGGGAAGGCCCGGGCTTGGCTGCCCGATCCGAAGCCCGGCCGCGTCGCCAAGTCCGGGCGGAATCGCAGGTCCGGACGGTTCGGACGGTTCGGACGGGGTGACGGAACCGGGCGGTGAGGCGTCCGGAGGAGTGGATCGACGAGTCCGGGTGGCAGGCTCGGCTGCCGGAGTCAGCAAGGCGTCCGGCAGCGGGGCCGGACGCGCCAAGGAGGTGCGGCGGACCCGTACGCGTCCCGGCCTCGGCGGGAAGACCCCGGCCGGCGGCCATCGGTCGGCCTACCCGGCCGCCGCGTACGCGTCGTACTCCTCCTCGCCCAATGGCAGGAGCCCGGCGCCGCGCTCATATTCCGTGCGGGCGGTCTCCAGCAGCCGGCGCCAGGACGTGACCGTGGGCCTGCGGCGGAGCAGCGCCCGCCGCTCGCGCTCGGTCATCCCGCCCCAGACGCCGAACTCGACGCGGTTGTCGAGCGCGTCTGCCAGGCACTCGGTGCGGACCGGGCACCCGGTGCAGACCGCCTTGGCCCTGTTCTGCGCTGCGCCCTGAACGAACAGTTCATCCGGATCGGTAGTGCGGCAGGCAGCCTGCGCACTCCAGTCGGTTACCCAGCCCATGCTGGCGCCGTCCTCTCCCGAATTGAGGCTCCCCCACGGCGGCAGCGGCATATTCACCGTTGCCAGTTGAGGACGTTACGGAAGCAGGACAGGGGGCAACACCCCCTTCGGGCCCAATCTTGAATGGCCCGAACGGACTATGCGTACGCGGCAGATCACCCAACGGAGTGACCTGACGACATCAAAGACTTTCCTGTGCAGACAGGGACACTTCACCCTTCTCGCACAGGACGCCTCGTGACACACGCGGCAATACGGACACACCTCATCACCTACAGGAGTGAAAGCACAGGTGATGCTGAAGGAGCCGCAGTGGCTGGCGTAAAACAGCGTAGGCGAACACACGGGCGCCTGTCCGCCGAATGAGAACGTAGGCTTTCCTTCATGGCTATGAAGCGCTCGGGCGGGGGGGCCTCTTCGGGGGCCCAGCAGGCCGCCAAGTTCCTCGGCGTCAGCGTCCTCTCCGGAGTTCTGCTGGCCGGTCTGGCCCTGCCGGCCGTCGGCGCGTTCGGCCTCGCGGCCAAGGGAACGGTGGAAGGGTTCGACGAACTCCCCGCCAACCTCAAGACGCCGCCCCTCAGCCAGCGCACGATCATCCTCGACTCCGAAGGCGGGGAGATAGCCAAGGTCTACTCCCGCGACCGCACGGTCGTGCCGCTGAGCCGGATCTCCCCGTACATGCAGAAGGCGATCGTCGCCATCGAGGACGCCCGCTTCTACGAGCACGGGGCCGTCGATCTCAAGGGCGTGCTCCGTGCCGTCAACCGCAACGCCCAGAGCGGCGGCGTCTCCGAGGGCGCGTCCACGCTCACCCAGCAGTACGTCAAGAACGTCTTCATCGAGGAGGCCGGCGACGACCCGGAGAAGGTCGCCGTCGCCACGCAGCAGACCATCGGCCGCAAGGTCAAGGAGCTGAAGTACGCCATCCAGGTGGAGAAGGAGCTGGGCAAGCAGCGCATCCTCGCCAACTACCTGAACATCACCTTCTTCGGGCAGCAGGCGTACGGCGTCGAGGCCGCCGCCCAGCGCTACTTCAGCAAGCACGCCAAGGACCTCACCCTCGGCGAGTCGGCGCTGCTGGCCGGCATCGTCCAGTCGCCCAGCCGCTTCGACCCGGTCAATGCGCCGAAGGAGGCCACCAAGCGGCGGAACCTGGTCCTCCAGCGGATGGCCGACCTCAAGAACATCACGCCCAAGCAGTTGGCGGCCGAGAAGGTCAAGCCGATCAAGCTCAATGTCAGCCGTCCCAAGAGCGGTTGCATCACCGCCGTCAACGGCGCCGGCTTCTTCTGCGACTACGTCCGCCAGACCTTCCTCCAGGACCCCGCCTTCGGCAAGACGAAGGAGGCCCGCGCCAAGCGGTGGAACGAGGGCGGGATGACGATCCGCACCACCCTCGACCCGCAGACGCAGAAGTCGGTGCAGCAGTCGATCACCGACCACGTCTACCAGGGCGACCGGGTGGCCACCGCCATCTCGATCGTGGAACCGGGCTCGGGCAAGGTGCTGGGCATGGGCCAGTCGAAGCCGTACGGCTTCGGCAAGAACCAGACCCAGATCAATCTGTCGGCCGACCACGCCATGGGCGGCTCGACCTTCGGCTTCCAGCCCGGCTCCACCTTCAAGCCCATTATCGCGGCGGCGGCGCTGGAGGAGGGCAAGTCGGCCAACCAGGTCTACTCCTCGCCGTACAGCATGCCGTACCCCTCCGAGATCGAGGGCTGCAAGAGCACCTGGAAGAACGGCGGTGACACGCTCACCAACGAGAACCGGAGCGAGGTCGGCCCGTACGGGATGGCGGAGGCGACGGCCAAGTCCGTCAACACCTACTTCGTCCAGTTGCTGGAGGACGTCGGCCTCTGCCCCGCGGTGAAGATGGCGGACAAGCTGGGTCTCACGCTCGCCCCGAAGAACCAGGTCCCCGCGATGGCGATCGGCGGTTCCCAGGGCATGGCGCCGCTGAACATGGCCGCCGCCTACGCGGCGTTCGCCAACCGGGGCACGTACTGCACCCCCGTCGTCGTCACCTCGGCGCTGGGCCCGAACGGCAAACCGCTGAACATTCCGAAGTCGCGGTGTTCGCGCGCCATGTCAGAGCAGACCGCCGAGACGGTCAACACCCTGCTCAAGGGTGTCGTCGAGGACGGCACGGGCAAGGAGGCGGGCCTCAGCGGCCGGGACAGCGCGGGCAAGACCGGCACGACGGACGAGCGGAAGGCGGCCTGGTTCGTCGGCTACACGCCGAACATGTCCGGCGCGGTCTGGGTCGGCGGCGCGGGCGACGAGGTGCCGATGGAGGACATCACCATCGGCGGCGTCTACCACGCCAAGGTCTTCGGCGGCGACACCCCCGGCCCCATCTGGCGCGACGCCATGGGCGGCGCCCTCGAGGGCAGGACCGCCCCCACCTTCGACATGGTGCCCGGCATCGACACCGGTGACTCCGACAAGGCGGACAAGAAGTCGAAGGGCAAGAAGGACGGCGGCTCCGGCCGGAAGGGCAACAAGCCCGGGAAGACGGGGAAGGGCGGGAAGTCCGGCGGGAACGACAAGCCGAACCGGGCCCACTGAGGCGGAACCGGACTGGGCCCACTGAGGCGGACATAGAGGAGAGGGGCCCGCCGGACCATGAACGGTCCGGCGGGCCCCTCTCCCTTTGGCTTCTCTTGGCTCTCTCGCCCGGCCGCCTTGTCGGTGTCCTAGGAGAGCTGCCGCTTGACCTCGGCGGACACCCGGCCGCCCTCGGCGCGGTTGCCGACCTTGGGCTTGACGATCTTCATCACGGCGCCCATGGCCTTCGGCCCCTCGGCTCCGCCGCTCTTCGCCTCGGCCACGGCCTCGGCGACGAGAGCGGTCAGCTCCTCGTCCGAGAGCTGCTGCGGCAGGTACGCGGCGAGCACCTCGCCCTCCGCCCGCTCGCGCTCGGCGGAATCGGCACGACCGCCCTTCTCGAACGCCTCCGCGGCCTCGCGGCGCTTCTTCGCCTCACGCGTGATCACCTTCAGGATCTCGTCGTCGGAGAGCTCACGGGCCTGCTTGCCCGCGGTCTCCTCGTAACCGATCGCGGAAAGCGTGAGACGGAGAGTGGCGGAGCGCAGCTCGTCGCGCGCCTTGATGGCGGCCGTGAGGTCGTCCTGGAGCTTTGCCTTGAGCGTGGTCATGCCGCAATCTTCGCATCCCGCCCCCGCCCGTGCCCCGCATTAACGGCGGCACCGGCCCCCGCCGCCCCGCAGGGACCACAACTCCCCCTTGCCACCGGGCCCGTGACACGACCGACCACCGCCGTCTGCGACCATGGCCGTATGCGCGCGCGATACGCAGTACCCCTGGGAATCACAGCAGTCGGCGCGGCGGGCATCGCCTACGCCGCCGGCTTCGAAGTCCGCTCCTTCCGGCTCCGACGGGTGACCGTGCCCGTCCTGCCTCCCGGGATGCGGCCACTGCGGGTGCTGCAGGTCTCGGACATCCACATGGTGAGCGGGCAGCGCAAGAAGCAGCGCTGGCTGCAGTCCCTCGCCGGCCTGCGCCCCGACTTCGTGATCAACACCGGTGACAACCTCTCCGACCCGGAGGGTGTCCCCGAGACCCTGGACGCGCTGGGGCCGCTGATGCAGTTCCCCGGCGCCTACGTCTTCGGTTCGAACGACTACTACGGTCCCAAGCTGCGGAACCCGGCCCGCTACCTCTTCGAGAAGGCCAGCGGGCGGCACGGCCTCAACGGCAACGCCCCGGCCGTCGGCGTGATCCACAACCCCTGGGAGGGGCTGCGGGACGCCTTCGACAAGGCCGGCTGGGTCAACCTCACCAACACCCGGGGCCACCTGAAGATCGGCAGCAACGAGATCGCGCTCACCGGGCTCGACGACCCGCACATCAAGCGCGACCGGTACGACGCCGTGCAAGGCGGCCCGGTCGAGGACGCCGACTTCTCCCTCGCCGTCGTGCACGCGCCCTACCTGCGCGTTCTCGACGCCTTCACGGCCGACGGCTACCCCCTGATCCTCGCCGGCCACACCCACGGCGGCCAGCTCTGCATCCCCTTCTACGGGGCCCTGGTCACCAACTGCGACATCGACACCGACCGGGTCAAGGGCCTCTCCACCCACCGCGCAGGCGGCCACCGCTCGTACCTCCACGTCTCGGCCGGCTGCGGCACCAACCGCTACACCCCCGTCCGCTTCGCCTGCCCCCCCGAGGCCACCCTCCTCACCCTCACCCCCCGCGACGCCTGACCGCACCCCCGCCGGGGCCGCCCGCCAAGACCGGCGGCCCCTCGGCCCCTCCTCCCACGTACACCCCCACCCCTGCCTCGCCCCTGTCCCATCCCGGCCCCTCACCTGCGCCTCCCGCCTGCGCCTCCCAGCCGCACCCCCGGGCACCTCCCCAAGAACCGGATTTCGTCTCCCGGCTCCCGTCCGCTAAAGTAGAGCTCGTTGCAGCGGGGTGTAGCGCAGCTTGGCAGCGCGCTTCGTTCGGGACGAAGAGGTCGTGGGTTCAAATCCCGCCACCCCGACTTGGTTGCACCAGGTCAAGGCCCTGATCTTCTCTGAAGATCAGGGCCTTGACTCGTTTTGCAGATCGTCCGGGAGAACTCCGGGAGAAGATCTTGGTTCTCGCCTTCGGCGCCTCCCTTACGGCCGGGACCGGAGCAGCCGATCAAGAACTCCCACGGGAGAGCGGGGGTTCATGGCCCGCCGCGCGTCGAGTGATGAGTGCCACAGTCGCGTAAGTCCCTCGCACAGTCGCCGCCGCATCTCGGGCGTGACGTGGGTGTAGCGGGCCGAGACCGAGCCGTCGATGTGGCCCATTCGCTCGTCGGCCAGCGCCTTCTCCGTGTTCAGGAGCCCCTTGTCCTCCATCCACGTCCGGTGCGCGTGCCGGAGACCATGCGGAGTGAGGCCCTTGGCGATCGGTACCCAGCACGCTTCCGCACGAGCCGCGGCTCCTCGGCCTCGCGCCGGCACCCCCGGCCAGGGTTCCGCGAGCAAGGGAACCGGCCGTCCCTCCTGGGGCGCCTTCCTCGGGTACCAGCCGTCCGCGGCCGGGCGGAACAGCCACGTTGCGAAGCCGTTCCGACGCCAGTGAGCCGCGTGTCCGTCCGGCACGCCGCCGCGGATGAACCCGAGATCGACGATCGCCTGCTCCACCCGAACCCGAGTCGGCTCGGCGACCCGGTCCGGACGGTTCAGCACGTTGGACACCGTGCCCGCGGACACGCCCGCCCGCCTGGCGACGTCCACCAGCCTCGCCCCGGAGACACCGTTACGGGCCACACCCTGCCCTCGGAAGACGTACACCCTGTTGTGGCACTGGCAAGGCTGAGGATTGGTGGCCGCTACGTGATCCAGCACCAGGCCCGAAAGCCACCTCGGGACATCGATGTCCCGGTAGCTGTCGTCCTTCGGCGGGCACCGCACCAGCTCCCCCGTGTCGAGCTCGTATAGCTGCCATTCGATTCGGATCGACTCCAGACGCACGAACTCCGGCTCAAGGCCGACGATCTCGCCCCACCGCTTCCCCGTATACGACTTGAGGACGGTGGCGACGAACTCGTCGTCCCTGCCCGAGAGCAGCGCAGCCCGTTCGGCCACCAGCAGGGCACCCAGCGGATCCGTCACGACCTTCTCCGGCCCACGGTCCCATCCTCGGCCGGCGCGCTTTCCGCGGCCCCTCCTCCTCGCTGCCGGGTTGGAGGTGATGAGTTTCTCCTCCACCGCGTCCTCAAGAATGAGGTGCAAGGTAGCGCGCCAGGTCTTCACGCTCGACGCTGCGTAGAGGGCGCGCTCAGCCTTCTCCCACGCGCTGACGTGCGACCGCTGGATATCCGCGAGCGCCTTCTCCTCAAAGGTGGGGAGCAGGTGCTCCTCGATGTGGTGTCGGTAGTTCTGCATTGTGGAAGCGGCGAGGTCCTGCTCGGCGTACCAGCGGCTCGCGTACTCGGCGAACGTGATCCGACCCGCCGCCGGATCCCGCCAGAGGCCCCCTTGCACCTTCGCCTCTTCGAGATTCGCGGCCTTCTCCGCGTCCCGCCTGGTCTCGTATTTGATCGTGTTTCCGGCAGCATCCGACACGGTCCCGTACTTGCCTGGCGCGATCTTGAAGCGCCCACGCCAGTACGTTCCACGCTTCTCAGCGAACCCCACTACTGGCCCCCGTCTCCGCCGACGAGACGGCCGACGCCCGCTCACCGCGTCCGCGACGAGGGGGTCGGGCGCGAAGCCGGACTACAGAGGGCGCCGGCTCTCGCCGCACCTTGGAGACTCGTGTCGCTCCCACGGGAGCCGTCTCCTGGGTGACGAGAGGCCGCTCCTCGAAGGTCTGAAGGATCGCCTCGTACTGCTCAGCAGTGAAGCGGTAGGCGCCGCCCGCCCGCGTGAAAGGAACACGGCGCCTCCGGGCCTGCTCCTTCACCCACCATTCCGAGCACCCCAGAGCCTCTGCGACCTCCGAGGGCCGGTAGAGGTGAGGCAGCGGGACAGCAGTGACACTGTGACGGCTGTGACTCGTCACGCCTGCCCCCCGTTCTCACTGGGAGCGGCGTAGCCGCCGGCGTCTCGGATCAGTTGGACGTCGTTGGCCATCCGGGAGCAGGTCTGCCGGACGAGGGCCGGGTCGAGGCCGATGCCCTCGGCGATCTGCTTGGGTTTGGCGCCCGGGTGGTCGCGGACGTAGCGGAGGACGGTGGCGCGGGTGTCGCCGATGGTGTGGGCGGCGGCGGGGCCTTCGAGGAGCTGCCAGGCGCCGGCTTCGGCGTGGAAGCGGAGGGCGTACTCGGCCTCGTCGACGTCACGGCCGGTGACGTGGAGGACGCCGTCGGCCTGGCCGCGAGAGCGCTTGAGAACGAGGGTGGCGTCGGCGGCGCCCGCCAGGCCGTTGGTGCCTGAGACCTCGGCGAGGAAGTCGTCCGAGCCGGCCTTGCGGACGTGGTGGACCAGGACCACGGCGATGCCGTAGTGGTCCGCGATCCGCTTGGCGTGACCGACCGCGGCGTAGTCGGCGTCATACGCCGAGGTCCCCGGGGCGGACGGGCCGCGCATCTTCGCGAAGACGTCCACGATCACCATCCGGGCGTCCGGGTTGCGCTCCACCCACTGGGCGATGGCCTCGTTGCCGCCCTGCGGGAGGGACGGGCAGGAGGTGGCCAGCGTCAGCGCGGCCGGCGCCGGCTCGCCGCCGAGGATCTTCCGCATGCGCGTCTGGAGCCGGCGTGGGGTGTCCTCCAGGGCGAGATAGAGCACCGGGCCGCCCTCCACCGGCACGGTGTCCATCGCCTGGCCGCCGGCGGCGACGGAGAGGGCCAGGCCGAGGGACAGCCAGGACTTGCCGACCTTCGGCGGACCGGCGAGGAGGTTCACGCCCTCGGAGATGATCCCGGGCACCGCCCAGCGCGGCTCGGGGAACTCGCCGCCATCAACTCGTCGGCGGTCCAGGCGGTGCGGATGCGCTGCTGGGCGGGTTGGAGGGGCTGAGGCTCCGCGTGGGTGGAGTAGAGGTGTGGCTGGGGTTCAGTCATGCCGCCCTCCGCGCCACGGTTCGCGGGCGGCGGCCTTCAGGCCCGACGCGATCGTGCGCCGGGCCTCGCGGTCGCCCTGGCCGACGCGGAGCGCGGCCACCACCAGCCACTCGGTCACGTCGGCGGCGCTCAGTTCTCCCCCGGCCACGAGCTGCCCGAGGGCGACGGCCGCGAGGTAGAGGGCGTTGTTGTGGCCGTGCGCCGGGGAGTTGGCGACCTTGGCTAGCTCCCCGTTCACGGCCGCCTTGAGGTAGCCACTGCGGCGGTCGGAGCCGAGCGTCACGGTCACGGGCTCCTGCGGGGGCAGGCTCGCCGGTCGGAGCAGGTCGAGCAGCCAGCAGGGCAGCGGGGCCAGGTCGACGTCGACGACGCGGGTGTACGGCTTGCCGTTGACGATGCTGCCGGCGCCGACGACGCAGCCGCCCGCCGCTCGCGTGTCGATCTTCCATCCGAGCGCGCCCGCGGTGTTGCGCAGCTCGACGCCCTGCGGCGCGGCGAAGTAGAGGTGGGTTCCCCCGCCGGCCGTCCGGACGGTGTGAGTGTCGGTCGGGAACGGCTGCCCGTGCTCCGCCGCGAGGTGGGACAGCGCGTCCGCCCCGGTGGTCACCTTCGACGGCGTTCCGGCGGGCGGCAGGTCCTGGCCGTGCTTGGGCACGTCCAGGTCGATCACGACCAGCTTCGACGGGCCGGTGGCGATGCCGACGTTGAAGGGGGACGCGGTCCACCAGCGGGAGATACGCGTGACGTCGGTCGTCGCCCGCCGCTCCCACGCTCGCACCGCCGGACACTTGCCGCCGTGCCGGAGCGGGAAGACCTTCCAGCCGCGCTCGGCCGCCGCAAGGGCGGCGTCCAGCAGCGGATGGAGGCTGTTCTGAGGCATGCTGGTGACACCTCCTGTGTCGTGGTTGGGATGGGAGGCCGGGGCAGCGGGCGTCCTTGACCCGTCGACCGCTGCCCCGGGATTCGCAGACCTACGAACGGCTCCAGGCCAGGTAGGCGTGGCGGACGTACTCCCTGTGGTCGTCTGCGGTGACCAGTTCGAAGCCCCTCGGACTCAGCCCCTCGTGCGTGGCGTCGTAGCGCACCAACTGGAGCGCCACGTCGGCGGCGGCCTCGATCGCCGGCGCCGCCACCTCCGGGGCGTAGTTCGCCGCCTCCTTGATCGCGATGCGGTCGAACACGGCGGCCTTGCGGAGCCAGAACTCGCGGTCCGACTCCGGGGTCCGCTGCCTGGCCACCCAGCCGACCTCGGCGATGATGCTGGGGGCGTCCGCGTACGCCGTGGCGGGGTCGGGGGTGGACGCTTCCGTGGTCACCAGATCTCCTCGTCGTTCCTGCTCGTGGTCATGAGGGCGAAGTGGAGGGCGCTCTCGGCCTGCTCGCCGAACGCGTACGCGGCGTCGGCGAGCCCCACCGCGAACTCGTCCGCCCCGCAGCGCGGCTCCGCCCGAGCCGCGTCGGCCTCGTCCTGGCGCTGGAGGAGCACGCGACGCAGCTCGACGAGGCGGGGGCCGCCGTTCCACCCGCCCAGGAGGCCGGTCGGGTCGGGCAGCCCAGTGGCCGGCAGCGCGTACTGGTTCTTCTCGCGCTGGAGTTCGGCGCGGTGCGGGCGCTCGCCCCGGAGTACGGCCAGCGCCGCCGCAGCCGCACCATGGGCGTAGGCGAGGGCGGTGTTCTCGTACAGCCGCTTCGTGCAGTTCTCCAACTGCCGGTACACGTCGGCCAGCTCGCACACCGCGGCGTCGTGCGGGCGGAAGAAGGGCGCCCCGGGGACGTTCAGCTCACCGTTGACGGGGAGCAAGCGGTGCGGGTCGACGCCCCAGGCGGCGACGCGGGCCGCGTCGTTGGCCATGCGCAGCTCCCTAGCCGCCGCGCCGAGGGCGAAGACGCTCTCGGTCAGGCTCTGGAACCAGGCAACAGCAGGCTTGGTCACGAATGGTCCTCCCTGCTCGTTCGGGCCGGGCTGTCCGGTCCTCCGCACGGCCTCACCTCCGGCGGAGGGGAGTTGAGGCCGCACGGGGGGCCGTCAGCGGAGGGCGTACCGGCTGGTGTCGCCCTCGCCGGCCGCGTCCAGCAGGGCGCGGAGGTCGCCGCCGACCGCGGCGAGGCGGTGCTCGATCGCCTGCCAGGACTCGGGGTCGATGGCCATCAGGGCGGCGATGGCGACCGGCCCCTTACCGCGTTCGAGGGCGCTGAGGACGTCGCGGAGTTCCGCGGCGGCCATCAAGGAAATGCGGGGGACGGTGGTCCGGCACTCGCACATGGGCGTCTCCTTGTCGGTTGGTCGGTCACTTGCCGAAGTCGCGGACCGCGCCGCTCAGGGCGGTCATGATCTGGTCGATGGAGCCGGCCGCGCCGGTCCGGGAGAGGTAGAAGCCGAAGAGGGCGGCCACCACGGCGGCGCCGATGCCCAGGGCCTTGAAGCGGAGGAGCAGGGCCAGGAGCACGCCGAACAGCGCGAGGGCCGAGATCGACACGAACACGGTGGGCTCCTTCGGAGTCAGCGGGTGCCGTCGCGGTGGACCCGCGAGGCGAGGTTGTAGAGGTGGCGGCCGAAGCGGACGCGCTTGCCGTGGCCGCGGCAGCGGCGGCAGTCGCGACCGCGGGAGATCCGGCCGCGGCGGTTCTTGCGAACCTGGAAGCCGAAGCCGCGGCACTTCCGGCAGGCGCCGAGGGGGCTGACGGCGCAGAGCGCGGCGTAGCACAGCGTGATGAGGAGCAAGGCGGGTATAGCGGAGAGGGCGGAGCTCATCAGGGGCCTCCCGGGCCGGTTCACGGACGTGCTCAGGGAGGGCCGCTAACCGCTAGCGGCCAGGTCACAGCAGCTTCTGGGTGCTAGCGGGGCCGCTAACGTTAGCGGGGTGCACTGCTAGCGCCGGCGGCCCCGGTGGTCATCCCGCTTCCTGCCTTCCGTCACGGTCGGCGACGGTTTCGACGATGTCGGCCCGGACGATGCCGCGCCGGTTGACGACCTTGCCGTTAAGGCGCCGGCCGATCTGCACGGTCTCGATCCCGAAGGGCTTGAGCGCGGCGGTCAGTTGCTCAGCCGCCCAGCCGGCGTAGACGTCGGGCCGCAGCTCCTCCAGGCGGCCGACGACCGTCTCGTTCCAGACCTTCGGCTCGTTCGCGGGGACGACGGCGAGGATGTCGCGGAGCAGGTCGAATGAGGTGACGGCTTCGGCGACGGGGTCCGCGCCGAGGGCGTGGCCGGTGAGGGTGCCCGCCGCTTCCCGCAGCGCGTACGCGCGGGCCACCACCACGTCGGCCGCCGGGGCGTCGACGTACGCCGCGCCGACGATCCGGGCGTCGGCACCCTCGCCGACGAAGTAGTGGATGCCCTTGTCACCCCACGCGAACATCGTCGCCCGGACGCCCCGCTTGTACGTGGAGGTGCCCAGCACCATGTCGTTCTCCATCTGCCCCATGACCTTGAGGCACCACCGGTTGGAGGCGTTCGCCGAGATGCCGGTGGGCAGGGACCGCGCGTCGGGCCGCTGGGTGGCGAGGAGGAGGGTGATGCCGAGGGCGGGTCCGCGCTTCGTCAGGTCGGTGCAGATCTCCTCGAACTCCTTGCCGTGCTTGGGGTGCTCGAACCACACCTGGCACTCGTCGGCGCCGATCACGATCGGGTGCAGGCCCAGGGACTTGTTGTCGGCGAGCTCGCTGGTGACCTTGGACTCGGGGCAGAGGTCCCGCGGCAGGTTGCGGATCACCTTCGCCCGGCGGCGCAGTTCCTCCCGGACGCCGCGGAGCACGGCCAGGGCATAGTCGATGTCCTCGTCCTCGTCGCCGGCGCGATAGCTGTGGGCGACGCGCTCCAGAGGGCCGAGGTCGCCGGTTCCCTTGAGGTCGAAGGCGTGCAGGGTGGCGCGCGGGTCCAGGGCGGCGACGAGCAGGAGCAGCCGGAGGAGGAACGTCTTTCCCATGCGCGGGATGGCGCCGACGATCCCCGAGATGTACATGAGGGTGACGTCGACCCAACGGCCGCGCTGGTCCGTGCCGTAGGGAGCCGGCTTGAACAGGTCGACGGCGCCGCCCTTCAGCAGCGGCCACGCCGGCTTCTTGGCCTTCGACATGTCCTGGTCGCCGACCCATAGCACGAGCCGGCCGGTGTGCTCCTCCGGAACGGCTTCGGGCCAGACGCAGCCGAGCGGCCGGCGGAGACCCGACGCGAGCCGGTCGCGGCGGTCGATCACGTCCGTGACGGTCACGCCGTACGGCAGGTCGCCCTCGGCCCGCCAGCCGGGGCCGTCCCGCGTGATGGGGGCCGTGAAGACGAAGCCGTCCTGGCCCTTGCTCTGCGCCTGGCCGATGGCGGAAATGCCCAGAGCGCCGAGGGCCCGCAGGACGATGTCGCTGGTGAGCTTCTGCGTCTTCGGCGTCTCCACGGCGCGAGTGATCACCGGGGCGTCCGCCGGGGTGCCGAAGTGGCCGAGCGCCAGCGCCAGGGCGCCGAGGGAGACGGCCTGGACCCAGCCGGGAGCCAGCACGTACAAGGCCAGCGCGGTCCCGAGACCGACGAGCGAGGCCAGGACGGCGACGAGCGTCCGCAGCCGCACCCGGCCGTCCCGCTGCCGGCAGAGCTTGAGGTACTCGCCGACGTCCTCCCGCCGCACCGCGGCGAGCCGGACCGGCTCCCCTTCGGCGTCGGACACCCACCGCATCGCCCCGCCGACGAAGCGGGCGGCGCCGCGCGGGGCCTGCAGGGTGAGGCGCGCGGCGTACACCGGGGAGCGCCACAGGTGGTACGCGGTGACGTGACCGTAGTGGCCGGCGGCCCAGGTCGCGGCGGTCTTCAGCTCCGCCCGGTCGCGCATCCACGACGGGACGATCGGGCGGCGCTTGGCGCCGGTGATCCGTGCCATGAAGCCGGGGGCCGCCGGGGCCGGACCGTCGACCATGACCGTGGTGTCGGGGTCCTGCGTGACCGCCTGGGAGCGGGCGGCGCGGACGTCGTTGAGGTGGTGCACCGTTCCCTCGTCGCCGGTGCGCTGGTCTCGACCGTCGTCCTTCTCGTGTCGCACTGACAGTCCTTCCTTGTGGGGCCCGGCGCAGCCCGTCAAAGGGCATGGCAGGACCGGGGTTTCCGCGTGCAGGAGGGGAATCAGGAATCGGCCGCGTCGGGCAGGGCTTCCCCTTGGCCGTTCACCAGGGCGAGCTGTCCGGCGCCCGGCCGCCGCCCGCGCTCGGTGTCGAGCTTCACGAAGACGCCGTGCACGTAGCTGGGCGCGCGGGTGGCCCGCTTGGCCGTCTCGCGGACGCTGAGGCCGGCGGCCCAACCGTTCTCGATGACCGCTTGAGCGTCGGCGGTGCTCAACTTCGCGGCCGGCTCGTCTCCCTCGGGACCTACGGGGTGTTCAGGTGAACGGTCCGGGCTGTTCACCCTCTGGCCTGCGGAGACTTCGGTGGTGCGGAGCAGATGCGGGTACCCCTGCCGGCGGATCGCTTCCGTCGCCTGGCGCATCTGGTCGCGCACCTGGGTGGCCAGGGCGGACGCGGCGGGGTCCGGCGCGGAGTCGGCCCACGGCGAGGGGAGTTCGACGGTGGCCAGCCCCGCCGCGTGCCGCCGGGCGGCGAGCTGTTCGAGCAGTCGGCGCCGCTGTTCGGCGTCGATGCCCACGGACGCCCGCGCCACCGCCACCGCGAGCCGCCGGTTGAGCCGCCGGCCGCGCCGCGTCGCGCGCTTCTCCGGTGCCGTGTCGGCCAGGCGGGCGGCGAGTGCGACCGCCCGGGCGGTGGCCCGGTCGCGGGTGATCTGCGCCGCGTCGCGGTTCCGCTCGGCGACACCGAGGTGCGAGAGGAGCCGTTCCCGAAGTTCCTTGCCCAGCACGGCGACAAGACCGTGTGACTTCGCTTCCGGGCGGCGGTGGCGGAGCTCGATACCCATCGCCAGGTGCCACAGCATCGCGGCCATGACCGGCCCGACGAAGGCCCGTACGGTCCCGCCGACCGCGCCGGATTCGGCGTACGCCGGGATGACCTGCACGCCGGTGATCACCCAGACGAGCAGTCCGGGGGCGCCGGGCGCTCGCGTCGGCCCGTTCAGGTTCTGCCGGGCCATGAGCGCGGTGGCGAAGAGGGCGAGTTCCGCGGCCGCGAACATCGCCGCCCGCTCGGTCGCGCTCCCCATGTCGAGGTAGTCGGCGGCGAACCGCCAGCTGGTGTCGGCGCTGTAGGCCGTGCAGCCGGCGGCGGCCAGCGCGGCCACGACCACGGCGGCCGAACCGCGCTTCCGGCCGGCTCGCCGACCGCGCAGCCCCCGCCACATCAGCCAGACGGCCGGGACGGCGGCCGCGGAGCCGACGGCGGGTGCCCAAGAGGGCAAGGACGCGATCATCACGCCGCCCTCTTGGCCCAGTTCGGCCACGCGTCGATCTTCACCCTCCACAGCGCGGTGCTGTTGAGGTGGGCTGCGTACAAGGCGTCCTCCGCCGCGACCTCGTCCGTCTCACCCAGCTCCAGGAGCTCCGTGAGGACGGCCTCGGCCACCGCCAGGCGGGCCGCCCGCTCCTCGGCGGTCTCGCCCGGGGTCCCGTGGAAGAGCTCCCTGAAACCGCCCGGAAACGGCTGGCGCCGGACCCGTAAAACCTCGTTGACCTGCTGGTCTTCTACGTACGAACGCATCGTCTCTCCTGCGCCGTCGGTGGTGGGATGGAGAGCCAGGCGGTGAGCCTCCGTTGACCCGTCGATCACCGCGCCGGCCCGAGTTGGGCTGTCAGACGCGGAACCGCCGGGGCCGCACGAGGCGGCGCGTGAACCCGTAGAGGTACGACACGGCCATGTAGCCGCCGAGGCTCGTCAGGCCGACGACGAGCCAGTCCGCGCCGAGCCCGCGGACGGTGTTGCCGCCGAGGTAGGCGACGAGCAGGGCGAGCGTGAAGACGGCCACGGCCACCACGGCGCGCCCGGTCGTCATCGGCTCGGACCGGCGGGCCACCATCTCGACGTCGTTCGGCTCGACGAGCCGGACGCCGCCGGTGACCTGCAGGGCAACGAGGTTGCCGGTCGGCTGGGCGGCGATGCCGGTCACCGTGCCGAGCGTCATGCTGCCGCGGTCGCGGACCACGTCACCGATCGAGAGCTTGATCGCGCGCTTCATCTGGGTCCCCCCATGGGATCAGAAGCCGGAGACCGGAGGGCGGTATGTGCCGCACCGGTGCGGTTCCACTGCGGCTCACCGGCCGGAAGGCCAGGAGACGCGCCCCTCCGTCGCCGCCGCTGGTGGCGGGCCCGAAGGGGATCACTCGTCGCCCTGATGCGCGCGCCGGTAGGCAGTCGTCACCAAGGGCCGAGCAACTCATCAGGAGGTCCTGAGGAGAACTCCTCTTTATGAGTTGCGTTGACTATGGCGGACGTCTCCCGACTCGTCAAGACCTCTTGATGACTCGTATGCTGAGGGCCATCGCACGACGGGATGGGTGAGCACCAATGGCCAAGGCGTACGAGCGCATCGCGGACGACCTCCGCCAGTCCATCCGCGCAGGTGAACTCGCCCCCGGCGACCGGCTCCCCTCCGAGGCCAAACTCGCCGAGCGCTACCGCCGGAGTGTCCCGACCGTCCGGGACGCCCTCCGGCTCCTCCAGGCCGAGGGACTGATCGACAAGGAGCACGGCCGGGGCAACTTCGTCCGGCGTCCGCGCACGTTGGTGCAGCGTTCGAACCTGCGCCACCAGTGGGAGAAGGACCGAGTCCGCGAGCCGGAGGAGAAGCGCGCGGAGACCGGAGCCACCGAGCACGACACCGGTCTGGAACTCCCCGACCTGGAGTTCCACGCGGCGTACAAGGAGATCCCGGCCGACGAGGAGCTCGCGGAGGCGTTCGGCGTTCCCGAGGAGACAACTCTCCTGGAACGCACCTACCGCACCCGTTACCGGGCCGAGAGCGCCCCTTTCACCCTCGTGACCTCCTACCTCGTCCGCGACATGGTGGCGGCGAACCCGGCCCTGCTGGACGCGGAGAACGAGCCCTGGCCGGGCGGCACCCAAAGCCAGTTGTTCACGGTGGGCATCGAGCTCGGGCGCATGGAGGAACGCGTCACGGCCCGCCCCCCGACCGCGGAGGAGGCGGAGGAACTCGATCTTCCGCCCGGGACCGCCGTCCTGGTCCTCCGGAAGACGTCGATCGACATCGACGACCGCCCCGTGGAGATCTCCGACGTCGTCCTGCCCGGCGACCGCACGGAAATGCTCTTCACCACTCCCCTGGAAAGGTGGTGACCGCCGTGCGCCGGCTCGTCATCATTACGGCCGTCCACGAACCCGCCGCTCCCTACCTGGCGGATGCCTACAAGTCGCTGTGTGCGCAGGAACTCCCGGACGGTTGGGAGTGGCACTGGGTGATCCAGGAGGACGGCACGAGCGACGCGGTGGCCCCGCACATACCGGACGACCCTCGCGTCACCTTCAAGCAGGGCCGGCCGGGCGGCCCGGGCGTCGCCCGGATGATGGCCCTGGCGCACGCGGACGGCGAGTACGTCAAGGTGCTCGACGCCGACGACCAGTTGACGCCGGGCGCTCTCGCCCGCGACCTGGCCGTCCTCGAAGGCGACCCCACCCTCGGGTGGACGACGTCCCGCGTGCTGGATCTGCTCCCCGACGGCTCGACGTTCGGCTTCGACCAGGACCCGGACGAGGGGCCGATCGAGCGCGGTGAAGTGCTGGAACACTGGCAGGCGCACAGCTACCGGGCCCAGGTCCACCCGGCGACCCTGTTCATCCGCCATGATCTGCTGCTGGCCCTCGGCGGCTGGATGGCGCTGCCGGCGTCCGAGGACACCGGGCTCCTGCTCGCCCTCAACAGCGTGGCCCGCGGCTACTTCACGCGGGAGGTCGGCCTTCTGTACCGCAAGTGGCCCGGACAGGCGACGAGCCAGGCGACCCACACCGACGCCGGCGAACGCGACGCCCGCATGGCCGTCATCGAGGCACGCGCCCGGGCCCTGTCGTACTCGAACTGGCGCTACCCCGCTACGGGTTGACCGGCACCTCGTACACGATCTCACCGATCGACACCGGGACGACGATGTCGGCGGTTTCCACCGGCCGACCGTCGTCGCCGTAGTACGTCCGCCGGACGCGGGTGACGAGCGCTCCCCGTTGCACGCCGAGGAGGTTCGCCTCCTCGGCGGTGGCCTGCCCCGCCTGCACCGCTTCCTCGGCGTGGCTGACGGTGACCCCGATCTCGGCCATGCGGGCGACCACGCCTTTGCCCGCCAGCGGCCCACCCTCGGGCAGCACGACGATTGTGGCACCGGTGAGGCTGTAGGGCTCCCAACTGGTCATGAGCTGAGCGGGCCGGCCGTCGACCATGAACTCGTAGGTGGTGCGCACGCACAACTCGGCGACGTCGATCGCCAAGCGGGCCGCGATGTGGGCGGGCACCGGTAGCTTCGCCTCGCTCTGGCTTTCCCACGTGACCCGTGGGCCGAGCCCGAACACGTCGCCGGGCTTTCCGCCCCGCCAGCACGAGCGCAGTAGACGCGCTCGCTCCCGCGGCTTCGCCACGTACGTGCCCGAACCCGCGCGCCCCTCCAGAACGCCCTGGGAGATCAGGAGTTCCTGCGCCCGGCGGACGACATTCTCGCCGACACCGCATTCCTGGGCAATCTGGGCGCGGGACGGAAGACGCGCCCCGGGCGTCCACTCCTGATCCGCGATGCGCTGCCGAAGCACGTCGGCGATGCGGAGGTAAGGCGGCTGCTCACGCATGTTGGAAATCTAGTCCACTAGCTCTAATCTAGTTAACTAACATCACGCCGTGTAACACCGCTGTGACGGAGGACCGCCTTGTGCCCTCACCCGAAGCTCGTGCCGAAGCGCTCGTACGCCGCTTCGCCGCAGCCGGCCTCACACCTCGCAAGAGGGACCGCGGCAACCACACGCTCATCGAGATAAAGGTCCCGGACTCGGCGTCGCGCTCGCGCCAGTCCTGGCAGGAACTTCTGACGCTGCTCGGAACGGCCGACTGGTTCGGCCTCGCCAGCAGCCGACGCGGCCTCGTCGCCTGGGCCGCCGTCCGCAAACCCCCCCGCCCCGCGGCCAACACCGCCCGGGGCTCCCACCGCGATCAGCCATAAGGAGCTGACAGGTGCTCGAACGACTTCGCGCCGCCTACGGGCGGACGCGGCAACGGCTGTTACCGCCGTCCAGCGCCGCCGGGACCCCGGGCCACCGCCGGGTCGGTCCGGCAGAGGAACGGGCAAACACTCCGGCGGGCCGTCCGCCGCGAGAAACGGCTCAAGGTGCGCCCGCCCCCACGCGGCCCTGCACGCGAGAGGCCGTACTCGCCCGCCCCATGTTGCCCGCCATGCTCGGCTGCGCTCAGCCCCGGCTGAAGCGCTACCCGGGCACGCTGCTGGCGGCCCGGTGCGACAACGCGCCGGAGGCATACCGATGATGCCGCCCGATCAGCGACCGGCTGCCTCGCCCCACCGCTTCTTCGACTGCGCGCCCCGCTTTCACGGCCAGACGCGGAGCGACGAGGGAGGCGGCGCGTGAACACCGTGTACACCCTCCTCGAAGTCACCGCGGCGACGGTACGGCGCGGGGACCTCATAGAAATCGGTAGCAAGCAGTTCAAGGTGCGGAACCTTGTCGACGTGCCGGGTGGCGGCAGGCGCGCCTACTTCGGCTCCGGCGAAGCCTTCGTCTTCCGCCGGGGGACCCGGCTGTTCGCGATGCGCGCCTTGAGGAAGTGGTGACGTTGACCCTTCGCTATCAGCAAGTCGTCGACGAGCTGCGTCACCGCATCAGCTCCGGTACGTACAAGCTCGGTGAACGTCTCCCCTCGGAGGACGCCCTCGCCGCCGCCTTTGACGTCGGCAGGCCCACCCTTCGGGACGCGTTGGAGGTACTCCAGGCCGAGGGCCTCCTGAAGAAGCGCCACGGCAGCGGCACCTACGTGACCCGCCCGATGGCGCCCGTCCGGTACTCCCCCGGCGGCCACACAGGGCAGGCACACGCCGGCACGCACAGCGTGCTCCGCACGACCATCAGCGTCACCCACATCAAGGCCACCACGGAGCTGTCAGCCCTCTTGGGCGTCTCAGCCGGAGCCCCGGTAGCCAGGTACCGGTACCTCAACCGCGAGGGCGAGATCCCGCACAGCGTGGCCCACGTCTACATACCCCAGTCCGTGGCGGACAGAGACCTTCGGGAGATCCGGGTGGTCCGCTCCCCGTGGGGCGAGGACGTCCGGCGGCTCCTCGCCAGGGCCGGAGTGCGCGTGGAGACCAGCGCACAGCGCTTGACGGCCCGCCTCGCGACGGCGGAAGAAGCCAACCTTTTGCAGATCACCATCAGGACGCCGGTCCTGTTCATCGAACGTGTCTCCACCGACGCCACGGGCCGGGTGGTGGAGGCCGCGCACCTGGTGCTCCGCGGCGAACGGTCCGAGGCCCTGTTCACCGCGCCCGTGCCCAGCCCGGATGAGGAGGCGACCGATGACGGAACCCGCGATGTCGATGCCGATTAGGGCCGACTCACCGAGGGACCACGGCGCCGGGGCCGAACTCCGTCTGCTGCCCTGGGCCGGCTTTTCGAACAAGCCTCTTTACCTGGTAGGAGGCGGCCACGCCAGCTTCCTCGGTCGTATGGCCGACATGGTCGAGGAGGAGCAACTCGCCTTGGCGGACACCCTGCTGAGTCACGTGGAGGAGATCACCAACGACCCCGATGAGGCACCGGAGGGGATGCACTGCATCGTCAACCCCTTGGCAACGGCGTTGCGCGACGTCCTCCGGGTGGCCGTCAGCAGGGGCGTCCGCCTCACTGCGGCCCGAGCGCAAGGAGGACCCGAGAGAAGGCCGACGCTCCTCCCCCCGGATGACGAACGCTGGGAGGTGACGGCCAGCGCCGCGGGCCCCGACCGCTTCCAGGGCACATGTGAGGACTGCGGCGAGAAGCAGCCGGGGAGCACCCCGAGCGCCAGGCGGGCCCACACCTGGTTCGTGCGGCACGCCGAATCGACGGGTGACAGCACCTTCACGGTGACGGCATCCGAGTCCTTCACCCTCGGCCCCGTGACTCACAGATCACCAGACAGGTAGATAGCACGGACCAAGAAGGACGGGCGGGCCGACTCCACACGGAGCCGGCCCGCTCGGCTTGTGCGGTGGTGCACACGGTGTTGGGGCACGTAAGCCGCCTGGTGATCCATGCCTCTTGCACCGACCGGCCCCTGTCTCCGGACGGCTCCGCACCGTACGGTCGCGCACATGGGCCCTTCCTTAGGAACGCGCTGTCCACCGTCCGAGACCCACCTGATTCCACCGCCGTGGCGTGCCTTGCTGGCAGCAGCCCGCTGCTATGTGCGGTACGGCCCGGGCACCGTGCTGAAGCGAGCGCTCCTGCGGGAATGGCTCGACGTCGGACTCCGTCAAAACCCGGCCGCGGCCAAGACGGTCACCACCCGGTACGGGTTTCGCGTCCGAATCCGTACGACGGAAGACCTCATCATGAGGTCGCTCTACACGTCGGGATGCTGGGAGCCGGTCATCTCCGCCTTCATCGCTTCACGGCTGAAGCCGGGCGACGGCTTCCTCGATATCGGAGCGAACCTCGGCTACTACACCGTCATGGCCTCACGACTCGTCGGCCCGGACGGCACCGTGGTGGCCATCGAACCGGCGCCGGCTCTCCACGCCGAACTCCAGGCGAACACCGCCCTGAACCACTGCGAGAACGTCCGTACCGTCCGCGCTGCCGTCACCGCTTCTCGGGGCGACGTGATCCTCTACGTCCCCCACACGGGCAACCTCGGCGCCACGACCATGGTCAAGCCGAACCACCACGAACGCCGGCTGACCGTCCCCGGTCTCCCCCTGGCGGACGCCGTCTCAACCGCGGAGCTCCAACAGGCCCGGATCATCAAGGTAGACGTGGAGGGAGCCGAGGGCACGGTACTGGACGGCCTCGCCGAACTCCTGCACCTCCAACGGCCGGACTGCGAGATCGTCGTCGAACTCAGCCCGGCCCGCCTGGCGGCCGGCGGTCGAACGGTCGACGAGGTCCTGGCCCCGTTCCTCCACCACGGCCTGCATCCGTACCGCCTGGTGAACTCGTACATGCCCGAGGACTACCCGATGATGCTGCGCCTGCCGCCCGCCCCTGTCCGGATCCGGGGCCCGATCACGACCCAGACGGACGTCGTTCTGTCCCGCGTCGACAACGACAACCTCGCCCTGTCACGGGCCCGTGGAGCACTGACGGTGCGTCGTCTGACGTCCAACTAACAAGTCGGCCCCCCTGAGTACACCGGTCCGACCGCAGGTTAAGGATCCGTATGAGGGAACGGATCCGTTCCTGACCTTAACGAGCATCTCAGTACGGTCAACTGTGGTGTACACGCACCTCAGAACGGAAAGCTTGCAGCGGAAGCAGTATACGGGAGAGAGGTAGATACGCATGTCAGTTTCCGGCAGATCACCGGACTTGGCGGTCCACGCCGACGACCTCGGCAGGATCGGCCACGAGGCTTTCATCCTGCAAGAACGTCTCCGTAAAGCCGGGGATGTAGGCCGTGGCACCGAAGGCGGTGGCTCGACCCACTCTGCGGCCGGAGAGCTGAAGCGGCACAATTTCGCCATTGGCGACGCCCTGACCACCACACTCCACAAATGGGAGTCACAGGTGACCAGCTTGCGCCAAGCGTGCGCAACGATATCCGACCACCTGGACTTCTCGGCCACTTCGAGCACCGAAGAAGACGCCAAGCTGGCCCACTCATTCGGCGGGCGACCGGCAACTGGCTCCGACATTTTGAAGTACTTCAAGTAGGTGCTCCGTGGGAAAGCTGACATACGCAGACGTCACCGGAGTCAGGCTGGACAGCCTGAATCGCGCAGTTTCGGACTGGAAGGAAATCGCCAATCAACTGAGCGAGGTGGCACGAGCCGCACGTGATGGCATGCTCAGGGAAGCGGAGAGAGCCAAGTGGGCCGGCGTGAACTCTGACGTCACAAGAGAAGTGATACGAAAGACAGTCAAGGAATTCGACGACGCTCACGTCGAAGCGACGAGCATCTGCAACTGTCTGGAACAGGCATATACCGATCTCGCTGCTGTCCGCGAGAGCATCCTCGGTGCCGTTGAGGCCGCGAAGAAGACCGTCGTGGTCATAGACAACCGCGACGGTACGGTCAGATGCGAGTTCCCCATGTGCACTGCCGGGGACGCCCAGCCAAGCCCAGCGGACCGGGAAGGCAAGCAACGGCTGGAAGATTTCATCAACGAACTTCTCTCCCAGGCGCGGGACATCGACGAAGGAGCATCGCAGGCTCTCAGAAAGAGCCACGGAGGCGAAGCTCACAACTTCGGCCACGTCAAATACGAATCGCTTGACGATGTCAGGAAAGAACAGAAAGACCGCAGAGTGTCTCTCGACATCGACGACGCGCCCAAGCAGTTCGGCGGCGGCACCCTGAAACCTGCGGCAGAGTTCCTCAGCTATCGGTCTTGGATGAACAGCGCGGATTCGGCGCTGCACGGCGACTTCGGCAAGGCGTGGGATTACTTTTTGGGAGGCGCGCCATCCGCTGCAGGGGGAGAGGCCAGCAAGGGGATGGAAAAGTACAAGGGGGGAGGGGGAAGGCACAGAAAACCATCCCCCATGAACCGGCTGGGGCGGGTAGGAGGCAAAGTATTCGGTTTTCCCGTCGCTCTAGTGGCGACCGGGATCGATTTCTATTACACCCCGCCGGGAGGAAACAAGGAGAAGGGTGACACCCGGGTAGTCGCACCACGGGAACCCGGGCGCGTGGAGTACAAGCCATGACCAAGCATCAGAGTCAGGGCCCTCGCCGGAGACCCGGAAACCTGTCATCACGCATGCTCATCCTCGGGATCTGCGCTTCCGTCGGCGGCATTGCGGGTTCGGTCCGTGCCATCGGCCGAGGCGACGGAGTGCTCGTCGTCCTGGCGCTGATGGCTGTCGGCTTGTTGGGGGCTGGCCTCGCGGTCGCTTACGTCATGGACTACGCAAAGCGGTGACCACCCAAGGCGGACGGGCTCAATCCCCGTGTACGGTCCGGCGCCTTGATGGCTGAAACAGCAGAGGTGTCACAGCAGTCACACCGTCACGCTCCTGCACATCGAGCGACGGTCGACCACCAACCCCTGCAGTGTTTCAGCCATTTGGCACGCTCCGATCCGTTTGCTCCGCCCGGCCTGCAATCCTCAAAGTCGTCAGAACGACTTGGGGAGGGCCGGCCCGGTGGAGAACAGCGAGCAACTGGTGACAATCGCTGCCGTGCTCCTGGGCGCGGTGACCACCCACCTGGCCAACCACAGAATGGAGAAGCAGCGGCACCGCCAGACCCTCCAGACCCGCTGGGACGCCAAGAAGCTGGACGCCTACGCGCACTACATCGACCAGATGCGCGCCTGCATCTTCATAGCGGTGCACCTCTACCACCACCGCGAGGGGATACGCCCCAGTGATCAGTCCGAGCCGGAGATCAGAGCAGAGATGTCCGAGGCCGGCCGCCTCCGCGGCCGAGCCTTCGAACGCGTCATGCTCCTGGGCGGCGACGTCGTCGTCGAAGCGGCCCACGACCTCAACGCCATCGCCCTCAAAATCGACTGGCAGGCCACAGGCGAAACCACCGGCACCCTGGAAGAGTGGCGCGCACTCCACCGGGCCACCTTCAAGGCCATCAACGCCTTTCACGAAGCAGCCCGCAAAGACCTCGGCGTCCAAGGCCGCGTCACCGGCGACAGCCACCCGGAGCGAGACCTGCTGCTACCGCCCACCCGCAGAGGAGAATGACCCATGAAGTGCCTCGCTGACCAACTGCCGGTGCGACCGAACCCAAAATGCCTGCGATGACCGCTTTGCCGGAATCTCAACTAGTGAGTAAAAACTGGCCCCTCGTCCGCTAAACCCGCAGGTGGCGGCCTGTGGTCCCCGCGCACGCGGGGGTGGTCCCAAAGAGTTCTTCACCTATCAGCCTACGTTTCTGTGGTCCCCGCGCACGCGGGGGTGGTCCCTCGTGAGGCAACCCCAGGCAGGTACGTCCCCCGTGGTCCCCGCGCACGCGGGGGTGGTCCCCGGGTGCTGCCCGGCCAAGTCGCCGATCACCGGTGGTCCCCGCGGTTCGCCCGCCTCTACGAGATCAACCGGGTGGTCCCCGCGCACGCGGGGGTGGTCCCAACAGCCGCCCGTACCTGCGCGGTGTCCACAAGTGGTCCCCGCGCACGCGGGGTGACCCCAGAGCCCCACCACCGAAATGTTGGGAGAATCCTGGGAGAGGATCTACCTCACCGCACCCAATTAGGCCAAGCCAAAACACCCCAGCCCGAGTCTCTGAGCTGCGCTGCACGCCACACCCCTGGATCCTCTGCTGCCCGAACCTCGTTCGGGACGAAGAGGTCGTGGGTTCAAATCCCGCCACCCCGACTTGGTTGCACCAGGTCAGAGGCCTGATCCACTTAGTGGATCAGGCCTCTGCCAGTTGTGCGTGGTGCCTGTGTGATTACGGAGGTTCCACGCGGGAGAACTCCCTTACCCGTCGCCGGACAGGTACCCGTCTCCGGTCAGGAAGTGACGGTGAGGACAATCTTGCCGGTGGTGTGACCGGCCTCACCTATCCTGTGCGCCTCGGCGGCTTCCTCCAAGGGGAAGACCTTGTCGATGACTACGCGCAGCCGCCCGTCTTCCACCAGGGAGGCGATCTCCCGCAGCGCCGCGTGGTCCGGCTCGACAAGCATGAACACCGCTCGCACGCCGGCTGCTTCGGCTTCCCGGTAGGGGAAGGTGTCGTCGAGGGGCAGGAGCGAGACGAGCGTGCCGCCCGGGCGCAGCGTGCGTAGGGACCGGGTCCAGTTGGAGCCTCCGACGGGGTCCAGGACGATGTCGACGTCGCGGAGCGTCTCGGTGAAGTCCCGGGTGCGGTAGTCGATCAGTTCGTCGGCGCCCAGCGAGTACAGCAACTCGTGTTTGGCGGCGCCGGCGGTGCCGATGACGTACGCCCCGCGGGCCTTGGCGATCTGCACGGCCAGGTGGCCGACTCCTCCTGCGGCCGCGTTGACCAGCACTCGCCGGCCGGGCCGGACGTCCGCGGTGTCGACCAGGGCCTGCCAAGCGGTCAGCGCCGCCAAGGGCAGAGCGCCGGCCTGGACGTGGGTGAGGCCTTGGGGACGCGGGGCGAAGTGCCGGGCCGGAGCGGCGACATACTCGGCGTAGGCCCCCGCCGGGTGCGGGAACCGCGGCATCCCGAACACCTCGTCACCGGGCCGGAAGAGGGTCACACCGTCGCCGACGGCCTCGACCACCCCGGCGACGTCGAAGCCGAGCGTGAACGGTGGCCTGGCACCGTCGGCGAACACGCCCCGCGCGCGGGTCTTCCAGTCCGCCGGGTTCACGCCCGCCGCGTGCACCCGGACCAGGATCTCGCCCCGGCCCGGCACCGGCCGTGGCATCCGAACGAGCCTGAGGACGTCCGGGCCGCCGGCGGCGTCCTGAGAGAGGGCTCGCATGGTCGCGGAGGGAGAGGTCGGATGCATGAGGGCGTTGCTCTTTTCAGCAGTGGGCTTCTTGTGAGGGGTGCGCCGGTCTTCCCGGGCCGCCCTCAGCCTCCCCGGCCGGCCCACCTCCGAGTAGTGGCCCGATGGTCATGAAGTGAAAGAATCGGGCCATGCACCGCGTCGGCGTTCTGGCCCTGGACGGCGTCGTCCCCTTCGAGCTCGGCATCCCGGCCCGGATCTTCGGCGCCGCCCGTGACGCCACGGGCAACCGGCTTTACTCCGTGGCCACCTGCAGTGTGGACGGCCAACCCGTCCGGGCGGAGGCCGATTACCGGCTCGCCGTCTCCCACGATGCGCACTTGCTGGCCACGGTCGACACCGTCGTCATCCCGCCCTCCCACGCACTGGGCCCCATCCGTGAAGAGGGGCGTCTGCCCGCCCCGCTGCGCGAGGCGCTGACCGCCATCCGGCCGGGAACCCGAATCGTGGCGATTTGCACCGGTGCGTACGTGCTGGCCGCTGCCGGGCTGCTCGACGGCCGCCCCGCCACCACACACTGGCGCGAGGCCGACCGCCTGCAGCGCATGTTCACCTCCGTACGCATCGACCCCGACGTCCTCTTTGTCGACGACGGTGAGATTCTCACCTCCGCCGGGGTGGCCGCCGGCATCGACCTGTGCCTGCACATCGTCCGCCGCGACCACGGCAGCGACGTCGCCAACGAGGTCGGCCGCTCCTGCGTCGTACCGCCCTGGCGTGACGGCGGTCAGGCCCAGTACATCCGGCGCCCCGTGCCCGCCCCCTCCACCCACAGCACCTCCCCCACTCAGGCATGGGCCATGGAGCGTCTTGCCGACCCCCTCACGCTGGCCGACATGGCCACCCACGCCAACGTCAGCGTGCGGACCTTCACCCGCCGGTTCCGCGACGAGGTCGGCACCAGCCCCGGTAAGTGGCTCGTCCGGCAGCGCGTCGACCTGGCCCGGCGCCTGTTGGAGACCACCGACTGGCCCGTCGACCTGATCGCGGAACGGGTCGGATTCGGCACCGGCGTCTCCCTACGCCGGCACCTTCACGCCGCCGTCGGCGTCACGCCCCAGGCGTACCGCCGCACCTTCCGTCCCCCGCTCGGCGGCGGATCGGCACGGGAGCGGCGCGCACCTCAAGGGTGACCTCGCACTGTCCATGGCACCGCCGGTCTCCGGGCAGCCCCGTGCGCCGGCGCCGGAAGCACACCTCGTGCTCTCCCGGCCCGCGCGGGCGGCGTTCGCGAATGCCGTCCGACGGGCTTCCGGTTCGGCCACTACCTCCGTACCGCGTGACGCGCCGCAGCTCACCACGCTGACCCATTCGGACCGGGCACGAGTCGCGGACGTCCGGACCGCCCGGACCTCCCGGAACCCTTCAGGCCCGGCGGCGGTCGGGCCCGTCCTGCCGTTCCAGGATGACCAGCAGGTCGGTCAGGGCGGGCAGGGCTTCGTCGATGGCCTGGCGGCGAGTCGGCGGCAGAGCGTCGAGGGCCCGGCGCAGGGCCGCGGTGCTGGTGCGGTCGTAGCGGTCCAGCATGTCGAGTGCGCGTGGGGTGGCGGACAGGTGGACCGTGCGCAGATCGGTGGCGGACGGGGTGCGCTCGACCAGTTCCGCGGTGGTCATGGTGCGGACGAGGTTGCTGATCGTGGAGGGCGCGGCGCGTAGGCGTACGGCAGCCTCCCGAGGGGTGATGCCGCCCGTTTCGGCGAGTACGCGCAGCAGCTCGATCTGCGCTTCCGGAAGGTCGGGGAGCCCTTCCGAGCGGCGGGTGCGCAGCACGGCGCGGCGCAGGGGGCCGAGCAGGCGCCCGAGCTCTGTCGCGGTGTCCATGTCTCCCATTGTGCCGTGACACCTGTTTTGCATCAAACATGTTTTGTTGCAAAATGAAGTTGTCCACTTCGTTCGCAACTCCCTTGGAGGCAGATCATGGGCACTCTCAGTGACCTCATTCCGGCGCAGGACCTCTCCGGGATCGTCGGCCACCGCTTCGTCTACACGTATGCCAACGGCTGGCAGTACGAGATGTACGTGAAGAACGACCACACCATCGACTACCGCATTCACAGCGGTCACGTCGGCGGCCGCTGGGTGAAGGACCAGGAAGTCGACCTCGTTCAGCTCGACGAGGACAGCTACAAGGTCTCCTGGACGGAGCCCACCGGCACCTCGGTCGCCGTCAATGTCATGCCGGGCAAGCGTCGCCTGCACGGCGTGATCTTCTTCCCGGACTGGATCCGGCAGCACGGCGAACGGACCGTCTGCTTCCAGAACGACCACTTGGACGAGATGCGCGCCTACCGCGACGCCGGGCCGACCTACCCCATCTACGTCGTCCCGGAGTTCGCCCGCATCACCCTGTTCGAGTACGTCGGCGCGGACGACGACTCGGTCGTCTCGGTGGCACCTGGTGATCTTCCGGAGGGCTGGACCGAGCGCGTCGGCTGACCGGCCGGCGCCCCGACACGGCCGGCGGCGACCCTCGCCCGAGGTTCGGCAGCCACCACTCCTTCCCCGTACGGGAGTTGAGCGAAGCGAGGGTCTCATCAGGCCCGGCCGGGCCCCATGTCGTCGGTGTCTCGTCCATGCCCCCACTATGAGTCGCACCACTGACAGCCCGCGGCGAAACACCCCACAAACGGCCGCATCGGAAGGACAATCACCCGCCAGGGGCACGGAGTTATGCACAAGCGGGAGGTTGTCCACAGACTCGGTGCCGTCCGGGCCGGATGTCGGTGGTTCGGCGCAGAATGGGGTCATGACTGAGAGCAACGGGGCCCTGCGGGGCGACGAGTCCATGCCCGACTGGGAAAAGCGCTTCCGGGCGCCCCGCACGGGGCTGCCCGGATGGGCGGAAGAGGCACCCGACCGCTCGCTGTTCACGTCCAACGCGACAGGCACCTACGAGGTGTACGCGTGGGACCGGGCGAGCGGCGAGCAGCGGCAGGTGACGGACCGCCCCAACGGCACCACGGGCGGGGTACTGACACCGGACGGCGAGTGGATCTGGTGGTTCTCGGACACGGACGGCGACGAGTTCGGCGTCTGGATGCGGCAGCCCTTCCACGGCGGCGCGGACGAGCCGGCGGTGCCCGGCCTGGAGCCCTCCTACCCGAACGGCCTGGCCCTGGGCCGGGACGGCACGGCGGTGATCGGCCGGTCCACCGACAAGTCCGGCTCGTCGGTCCACGTGGCGCGGCCGGGCGCCGGGCCGATGGAGATCTACCGGCACGACGAGTCGGCCGTGGTCGCCGGGCTCTCGTACGACAGCACCCTGATCGCGGTCGAGCACACCGAGCACGGCGACGCCATGCACTCGGCGGTCCGGATCCTCCGCCTGGACGGCACGACCGTGGCCGAGCTGGACGACACCCAGGGCGGCACCCAGGAGCTCGGGCTGTCGGTGACGGGCTTCTCTCCCGTCCCCGGCGACTCCCGGCTGCTCCTCGGGCACCAGCGGCGCGGCCGGTGGGAGCCCCTCCTGTGGGACGCGGTCACCGGGGAGGAGACGGTGATATCCCTCGACCTCCCGGGCGACCTGGAGGCCGACTGGTACCCCGACGGTTCGGCCCTGCTCATCGAGCACAGCCACCACGCGCGCAGCGAGCTGTGGCGCTACGACCTGACGGACGGCTCCCTGAGCCGCCTGGAGACCCCCTCGGGCACGGTGTCCGGTGCCATGGCACGCCCCGACGGATCGGTCGAGTTCCTCTGGTCCTCGGCGGAGAAGCCTCCCGTGGTCCGTTCGACGGCGGGGCACGTGGTGCTGGAGGCGCCGTCCGGGGCGAACGGTGTGATCCGGGCGCCCGAGTCGGTCCCGGTGGAGGACATATGGGTGGACGGGCCCGGCGGCAGGGTGCACGCCCTGTTGCAGAAGCCGGCGGGCGAGGGCCCCTTCCCGACGGTCTTCGAGATCCACGGCGGACCCACCTGGCACGACAGCGACGCCTTCGCCGCGGGCCCGGCGGCCTGGGTCGACCACGGCTTCGCGGTCGTCCGGGTGAACTACCGCGGCTCCACCGGCTACGGCCGGGCGTGGACGGACGCGCTCAAGCACCGCGTCGGGCTGATCGAGCTGGAGGACATCGCCGCCGTCCGCGAGCACGTCGTCGCCTCCGGGCTCGCCGATCCGGAGAAGCTGGTGCTGTCGGGTGGCTCGTGGGGCGGGTACCTGACGCTGCTGGGGGTGGGCACGCAGCCGGACGCCTGGACGGTGGGCCTCGCCGCCGTTCCCGTCGCGGACTACGTCACCGCGTACGAGGACGAGATGGAAGCGCTGAAGGCCCTCGACCGCACCCTCCTGGGCGGTACCCCCGAGGAGGTGCCGGAGCGCTTCGCCGCCTCGTCGCCCCTCACCTACGTGGACGCGGTCCGGGCGCCGGTCTACATCTCGGCCGGGGTGAACGACCCCCGCTGCCCCATACGCCAGGTGGAGAACTACGTGCGGCGGCTGGAGGAGCGCGGTCACCCGCACGAGGTGTACCGGTACGACGCCGGCCACGGCTCGCTGGTCGTGGAGGAGCGGATCAAGCAGGTCCGGCTGGAGATCGCTTTCGCGGAGCGCCACCTGGGGCTGCGGGACGACCGTCCGGAGCACCGGAGTCCCGCTCCGGCGTGACGCCCGACAAGGGCAGCGGCGGGGACGCCTCCGGCGGCGGTTCCTACTCCGGCGCCGAATCCTGTTCGGCAGCGGAGCCCCGCCCGGTCGCCGGGATCCGGACGGCCGCCTGGGTTCGAACGGCCGCCGGGGCCTGGCCGACGGCGGGTCGGCCGGCCGCGGGTCGGCCGGCCTCGGGTTCCTTCCCGGCCGCAGACGGCTGAACGGCCACCGGAGCCGGAGCCGGGACGGTGGCACCGACCGGGCCCGGGTCCGGTGCGAGGCCCAGTGCCGCGTCCCGCGCGGCCTCGACCTCGCGCCGGAACAGCCGGAACCACATGAAGAGCACGAAGCCTACGAAGACGAACCACTCACCGGTGTAACCGAGGTTCTGAAACGCCTTGAGGTCCAGGCCTGTGTTGGGCGCGGCGGCCGGGGGCACCGGGGTCAGCGGAGCCGGTGCGTCCGTCGCCGTGATCCAGGCGTCGTACACCGGGTAAGGAAGGAGGTTGACCAGTGAGGCCGCGCTGATCACGCCCAACTGGCCGGTGGGCAGGCCGCCGGTGCGAACGCCCTTCGACGTCGCGCTCTCCGACGACTGGAGCGCGCCGGCGACGGTGACCCGGCCGGGCGGCGGGGCGGGCACCTTGGCCGTGTCGGCCTTGGAACCGGCGTCGCCGGACACCCAGCCCCGGACCACGGGCAGCGCCTTGCCGTCGTCGGTGCGCAGCGGCGTCAGGACGTAGAAGCCCTTGCGTTCGTCGAGGTCCCGGTCGGGCACGAGGAGCTGGTGCTCGGTGTCATAGCGGCCGGTGGCGCTGGCCTTGCGCCCCGAAGTCTCCGTCGTCACCGGCAGCAGGTCGCGCAACGGCGTGGCGGCGGCGCGGCGCGCCTCGTCGGCCTGGGTCTGCTGTTCGTGGTGCGAGTCGACGCGGGTCTCGAAGCGACCGAGCTGCCAACTGCCCATGAAGAGGCAGAAGGGGATGGCCAGCACGGCGAAGACGTTGATCCCCCACCAGCGAGGAGTCAGCAGGAACCGGTACACGCCCCCACGGTACGGGGAACGCGGAGCGTGACGGCAGGCGGCCCTGGGATTGGGCGCGCCCCTCGGGCCGGCTCGGGGCCTGCGCCGCCGGGGCCGCGCGAGCCGGGCTACGTGGACGGGGGCCTACGTATGCGGGCCGGAACGGGACACGCGGGCGGCGCCTACGCGGGCCGGGCCTACGCGGACGGGACCTGCCCAGGCCGGGTCTACGCGGACGGGACCTACCCCGGGCCGGGCCTACGCGGGCGGGGTCGCGGCCGGGAGGGGGCCCGTGTGGTAGACGGTCCCGGCGCACGCGTCGGGGATCCGGGCCTCCGCCGCGGCCGGATCGCCGGCCACCGGGATGTTGGTGAGGGTGACGCTGCCTGTCGGCGCCGGCGGGGCGGGCGACTCGGACGGCACGACGGCGGGTGAGGAGGGTGCCGGTGCGGTGGTGGTGGTAGGCGCTTCGGCGACTCGTCCGGTGGCCTTGGTGGGGGCTCCGGCGGCGGGAGGCGAGGTGGGTGCGCTGCCGCCGGACTTGGTACAGCCCGACGTTCCGCCGGCCGCGGCCGGGACCCAGGCGAACTTCACCTCATAGGCCTGTCCCGGCCGGAGGAGCACCGCGCGGGGTGCCCGCTCCGGGTCGGGGAGGCCGGCCGCCGGATCCCCGGTGGTGTGGTCCACGACGGAGATGCGCGCCTTCTGCGTGCCGCTTCCCGCCTGCGCGACGAGCTCTCCGGCACCCGTGACCGCGCAGGAGGCGTGCGAGACGTTGACGATGCGGAACGCGCCGTAGACCCGGCCCGCGGCGTCGGCGGTACCGACTTCCCCGGAGCCCTTGCCGAGCTGGGCACGGTCACAGGTGGGAGCGGCGGCGCTGAGCGTGACACCGGGGGTCGGAGAGGAGCTGCCGACGGTGTCGCTGGGGCGGTTCGGTTCCCGGCTCGTCCGTGCGGTGCCGCTGTCGCCACCGCTCGGCTGTTCGACGCGGTGTTCGCCACGGGCGGCCGTGCCGCCCCCGGGCCGTTCGGGGTCGGCGGGGTCGGCGGCACGTGTCGTGTCCCCGACCGTTTCTTCGGCGTGCCGGTGGCTGTTGGCGGCGTTGGCGGGGCGGTCGTCGGAGCCGGTGACCCCGACGGTGTCGGCGACGTGCATCAGGGCGGGCACCGCCGCTCCCAGCAACACCACCGCCGCCACGACACCGCCCAGCGCCTGGCGCCGACGAGTACGTCGGGCGGGTACGGCGCGATGGAGGTGCTCCAGCGCGCCGTCGGAAGGTGTGAGGTTCTCGACGGCGCCCCGCAGCATGCGGCGCAGCGCCTGTTCGTCCAGGGGCTGCGTCTGTTCGTCCAGGGGCCGCGTCTCTTCGTCCAGGGGCTGCGCACCAGGGGGCTGCCCGCAGGGAGGTCGCCCGCCTCGTGTGCCGTGTGGCGGTATGGGGCGTGGCTGCGCGTCGTGCGGCCGTATGTCTTGATACTGCTCGTTCACGTGCTGCTGTTCGTCCGGGTGATGCTGATCGTTCTGGTGCTGCTGATCGCTTTGATGCTGCTGCTCGTTTTGGTGCTGGCGGTGCTGGTCGTTCTGGTGCTGGTCGCCCGGGTTGGGGTGGTTCATGCCGGAGCCTCCATGGCGACACGGAGCGCGGCGATGCCTCGTGAGCCGTATGCCTTGACCGAGCCGAGCGAGAGGCCCAGCACCTCGGCCACCTGGGCCTCGGTCATGTCGGCGAAGTACCGCAGCACGAGTACCTCGCGCTGCCGGCGCTGCAGGCCGCGCATCGCCTTGATCAACTGGTCTCGCTCGAGCTGTTCGTACGCCCCCTCCTCGGCGCTCGCCATGTCGGGCATCGGCTTGGAGAGCAGCTTCAGCCCCAGGATGCGGCGGCGCAGCGCGGAGCGGGACAGGTTGACGACGGTCTGCCGCAGGTAGGCCAGGGTCTTTTCCGGATCGCGGACCCGGTTGCGGGCGGAATGCACGCGGATGAAAGCTTCCTGCACGACGTCCTCACAGGAGGCTGTGTCATCCAGGAGCAGGGCGGCCAGGCCGAGCAGTGACCGGTAGTGCGCCCGGTACGTCTCGGTGAGGTGATCGACGGTGGTGCCGACGGCCGTCGTGTCATTCATCGCCGTGTCAGTGCTCGGCGCGAGAGTCTGCCACGTCGCTTCCCGACGGTCTCCGACGCTCGGCCCGACGCCCTCCAGAGGTGCCGTGGCGTGCGGCAACGCGGCCGGCGGCGCGTGGTCCGCGATGGTCCGGATCTCGCCGGTCCGCGTGTCGACGGCCTGGCCCCGAGTGGGCTGGGTCGGGACGCGGGCCGTCGTCCGCTCCGCCGCGGGAGCCGGGGCTGCGGCAGAGGCGGGAGTGGGCTCCGAGTCCGGAGTGGCGGGCGCCGCGTCCGGAGAGGCCGACGTGGGAGGCCAGGGGGCGATCACCGGCATACCGCCCGCAGCACGCGTACGCGAGCGCGCTGCGACGCTTGCGCGCCTCGGGACCGTTGCGATGCTGATGACCTCTGCCACGCCTGTTGGACACGCTTCCCCCCACCAGGGTTGTACGCGCTCGGCCCCCCGGCCGCCGACGTGCCACGGACCGCCGCGCCGTGTGCCGCCATGCGTACCAGCCCTCCTCATGCCGCGAAACGCCCTGGTGCCCGGCTTCCTTGAGCGAAGGCGGCAGGCGAGCCCCCGCCGGAACACCGGTTCTGGCGCCGCTCCCGTGCCACCGTCGGTCAGGGACGGCGGGGAGCACACGGAACGGTGAGCACCTGCTCGGACGGGACGTCCGCGCAGTTCAAGGGGCCCGGACCAATGGCTTGATCACAGAACCTTCACACGTTCCCCAGTATTGCGGAGCACCCGTCCCCGCCGCCACGAGTTCGGCGATCCGGGGGCGGTGGGATACGGACCCGGTGCCACCGGACGCGCTCGCCGACCTTGTTCTCCGCCGGCCTCCACGCCGTCGACCTCCATGCCGTCGACCTCGCACCATCGGCTTCCACGCCGTCGGCCTCCACGCCGTCGGCCGGGGTAATGCCCATCGGCGGCGGGCCGGTTGGCACCGCCCACTGAGTCGGGCACGACGGACGAGCGCATCGTCACCCCGCGAGCCGCGCCCACGGTTGGTGCGGCCCGGCGATCGGTGTCACCCCGGCCACACGAAGCCGAGGCGACACCGATCGGACACCAGTGCCGATCAGACACCAATGCCGATCCGAAACCGACGCCGGTCAGGAACCGACGCCGGTCAAAGGCGGTCGCCGGCCCGAACCGGTGCCTGCCCGGAGACCACAGCCCCCAAGCGGACCAAGCGGCTCAAGCGGACCGACAGGACCAATCGAACCGACCGCTCAGCGTCCGGTCCCGCCGTACACGACCGCCTCGTCCGTGTCGCTGTCCAGACCGAACGCGGTGTGGACGGCCCGGACGGCCTCGTTCACGTCGTCGGCGCGCGTGACGACCGAGATGCGGATCTCGGAGGTCGAGATGAGCTCGATGTTCACGCCCGCGTTGGACAGCGCCTCGAAGAAGGCCGCCGTGACCCCCGGGTTGGTCTTCATGCCCGCGCCGACCAGCGAGATCTTGGCGATCTGGTCGTCGTACCGCAGGTGCTCGAAACCGACGCGGCCCTTGGTCTTCTCCAGCGCCTCGATCGCCTTGCGGCCCTCGGCCTTCGGCAGGGTGAAGGAGATGTCCGTCAGACCGGTGGCCGCCGCCGAGACGTTCTGCACCACCATGTCGATGTTGATCTCGGCGTCCGCGATGGCGCGGAAGATCGTCGCGGCCTCGCCCGGCTTGTCGGGCACCCCGACGACCGTGACCTTCGCCTCGGACGTGTCGTGTGCGACACCCGAGATGATCGCCTGCTCCACCGGCTGACCTCCTGGAGGCTCGTTGCTCACCCATGTGCCCTTGAGCCCCGAGAAGGACGACCGCACATGGATCGGGATGTTGTATCGGCGCGCGTACTCCACGCAGCGGTGCAGCAGCACCTTGGAACCGGAGCTCGCCAGCTCCAGCATGTCCTCGAACGAGATCCACTCGATCTTGCGCGCCTTCTTCACCACGCGCGGATCGGCGGTGAACACCCCGTCGACGTCCGTGTAGATCTCGCAGACCTCGGCGTCCAGCGCGGCGGCGAGGGCGACGGCGGTGGTGTCCGAACCGCCCCGGCCCAGCGTCGTGATGTCCTTCTTGTCCTGGGACACGCCCTGGAAGCCGGCCACGATCGCGATGTTGCCCGCGTCGACCGACTGCTGGATGCGCCCGGGCGTGACATCGATGATGCGCGCCTTGTTGTGGACCGAGTCCGTGATGACCCCGGCCTGACTGCCCGTGAACGACTGCGCCTCATGGCCGAGCGTTTTGATCGCCATGGCCAGCAGCGCCATGGAGATGCGCTCTCCGGCGGTCAGCAGCATGTCGAACTCTCGCCCGGCAGGGATCGGCGATACCTGCTCGGCGAGGTCGATCAGCTCATCCGTCGTGTCACCCATCGCGGAAACCACGACGACGACCTGGTGGCCGTTCTTCTTGGCTTCCACGATTCGCTTGGCAACCCGCTTGATGCCTTCGGCATCGGCAACGGAGGAGCCTCCGTACTTCTGCACGACAAGGCCCACGTGCGCTCCTCGCAGCTCTGTGTAATGCGGTCGGCTCAGTCTAACGAGCGGCGGGATCGCGCCCCCGGGGAGCCGCATGCTGAGACGTCAGCGACGGATTTCCGGCACGGTTCCGGGTGTGCCCGTAAGGGGCGCGGGAATTTCCGGAGAGCCCCTTACGGGAACTCCAGGGCGCCCCTTACGGAAAAACGGGAGCTTTTGCGGTGGGTGGCCCGTCACGGGCGTGGTTCTTCTACGAGCGTCTGCCGGTGGCGGCGCGGCCCGGTCCGGTGCGCCTGGAACGGAACTCGGAACGTGCCCGCACCACGCCCTGCCGGATGTGAGCCATCAGGTCGTCGAAGTCGTCGGGCAGCGGCTCGGTTTCCTCCGGTGCGCTGGGCGGGGACGCGCACGTCGCGCAGAGACCGTTGCCCGACTCGGTGGCCGCGTCGGTGCCGTGACAGTCGGCACAGGCGGTGTGGCTCCGGACGACGATCTCGGAGGCCAAGGGCAGCGGTGATGACGCGGTTGGGGATGACGACGCGGATGGGCGTGACGACGCGGATGAGGGTGTCGGCGGGGATGGGCGTGAGGGCGGGGGTGGGAGTGGGGCCGGTGGCGGGGGTTGGAGTGGGAGCGGCCGGAACGGGATGGGCGGCATCTTGCTCTCCAGCCGTTTCCGCAGCAGAGCGGCCGGGTTGTAGACCTCAGGCGGCAGTCCGGTCGTCAGGGCCGCCAGCAGTTGCTCCTTGGACACCTGGCGCTCCAGCCATTCGGTGGCAAGGGGTTCGAGGGCGGAGCAGTCGGCGGCGGACAGGGTCAGGCGCGGGTCCCGAATCCCGAGGGAGGCGAGGGCGCGGTACGCGCGGGAAGGGCGTGATGCGCGGGATGGGTAGGGCGGATGAGGTGGTTGGGGCGGTTGCGAGCAGCCGGGTGGATGGGCGGGGCGGCGAGGGGCGGGGGGTACGGGTTCGGTGTCCCCTACGGGCGTTGCCGCGCCTACGGGGTCGGGCTCCCCTAGGGGGTGGGACTCCCGTACGGCTCCGCAGTTCCCGGCCCCGGATTCCTCTACGGGCCCGAAGCGCCCTACGCTCCCGAACTCCCATCCGACCCCGGAGTCCCCTATGGCCCCGAACTCCCCTCCAGGGCCGGAGTCCCCTACGGCCCCGGAGTCCCCTACGGGTTCCGCACCCGAAACGGAGTCCGCACCCGTTACGCATTCCGCACCCGGTACGGGAGCCCCGCCCGAAACGGGCAGCGCGGCCCCTACAGCATCAGCAACCCCTACGAGATCAGCGTCCCCTACAGAATCACCACCCCCTACGGGAGCCTCACCCCACGCAAGTGCCGTTCCCCGTACGGACTCTCGGAGCGCGTACGGGTCGCGTACGGCCTCCCACGCGCCCCCGTCGGGCAACAAGCCCTCTGCCACACGCTCCCACCACTCGGGCGACCGCGGGGTTCGAGAGAAGAAGGTGCAGGTGACCCAGCGCGAGCCGTGTTCACCGATCACCTGCATCCGCTTGCTGATCAGGTGCCCGGCGGCGACAAGGTTCCTCAGCGCCGTACGACACGCGGCCTGGCCGTAGTTCGGCAGCCACTTGGCCAGGGTTTTCGCGTCCATCGCCGCGCCCTCGGGGAGGCGGTCGACGAACGCCGCGATCGACGCCTCGCGGGCCGGCAGGTGCGTGAAGTCGGCGGGCGCGGGCGGGAGCTGGTCCGGTGCCTGACGTTTCCCGAACCCCTGGTTGGCCATGGGGTATGCGGGGGCGGGTACCACGGCACTAGCATGGGCCGTAACCACAGATCGAATCTCCTCGATCTCGTTGGCCAGACCCCGGACCCGGTGTTGGCGCACCGACCGGGGTCGTTTCTTGTCCCGAACGCTAGAGGGTACTCACCCACCGCCGCAAGCCGATCACCACGCGTCACCTTCCCTGTGGTATACGCGCGTTGCCGCGCGGACGCGCCCGCAGGAGGGGCGGGTGGGCGGGAAAACAACATCCCACCGCCCATTCATCAAAAAGAGAGCTCGGGTCTCGGAGCTCGGAACTCCGAAGCTTGAGCTCCAGGCGGCAGTCGGACAAATCGGGGCCCGTCGCCGAGCGCAATTCCCGCGCTTCAAGCCTGCCTTGAACTTCGAGCTCCGAGCCCCGGCTCCCCTCCGTCCGGCAACGGCCAGACACAGCGGACCCATCCGTCGAGTTGGGCGGCGAAGTCCGCGGCCGAGGTGAACTTCGGGGTGGGAAGACTTCCGTAATCCCCCTCTTCCAGGCTCGCGCAGAAATAGATGTCCGCCGAGGCGCCGCGGAACAGGACGACCTGGAGTTCGGTGCCACCCGGACCCGTAAGGGGGCGAGACCCACGGAGTCGGGGTCGTGGACTGCCGAGCGGTCGGTGAGAAGCGGCCGCGGCCGGCATACGGCCTCGTCACGCCACGTCAGGGCCTGCGCCGCGAGCCCCAGGGCGTTCCAGTAGGGGATCCGTTCGGTCACACGGCGGCGGCCTGGTCGAGATCGACCATCCGGTCCATGGGGCGCATCGTCCCAGGTGAAGGTGGTCCTGCTCCACGGATTTCACGGGGGTGCCGGAACCCGTTCCGTGCGTCGGATGACCGGGTGACCGAGCGGGTTCCGGGGCGTCGGATCGTACCGCCGCCCCTCACCCGGTCCGGCCGGACCGTCCGTCCGACCGCCCGTTCGTCCGTCCGTCAGAGCGAGCGCAGCCGCGCCGTCCCGCCGATCTCCGCGGCCATTACGCGGCCCGCCTCCTCCTCCAGTTGCTCCTCGGTGCCGACGGCGTCCGTGTCGAGGCCGTCGAGCTCGACGAGGGGCTGGTCGAGACGGACGTGGGCGACGAGGGACTGGAGGGCACGGAGGCAGGCGGAAGCCGTGGGGCCCCAGTTGGAGAGGTACGAGAACTGCCACCACCACAGGGCCTCGCTGACGCGGCCGTTCCGGTAGTGGGCCATGCCGTGCCGCAGGTCGGTGATGATGTCGGCGAGGTCGTCGGAGATCCGACAGGCGACGGGAGCGCTGCGCGGGACGTACGGGTCGAAGACCTCGGAGTAGACGTCGACCGGGTCGAGGAGCGTGGCGAACCGTTCGCGGAGCTCGTCGACGTCGGGCTCCGGGCCCACGTCGGGCTCGTAGCGCTCGTCGGGCAGGAAGTCCTCGTGCGCGCCGAGCCGGCCACCGGTGAGGATGAGCTGGGAAATCTCCAGCAGCAGGAACGGGACGGCACTGTCCGGTTCGTCGCCGCGCGACACCTCGGTGACGGCGACGATGAAGCTTTCGATCGAGTCGGCGACGGAGACGACGAAGTCGTCCGGTTCGCGCTTGGCGTCGTGGAGCGTTGCGTCAGACATCGAGAAGTCGTCTCCCTTCGAAGGCACGCCCGAGCGTGACCTCGTCGGCATATTCCAAGTCTCCGCCCACAGGCAGCCCGCTGGCGAGCCGGGTGACTTTGAGTCCCATCGGCTTCACCATGCGCGCCAGGTAAGTGGCCGTGGCCTCGCCCTCCAGGTTGGGGTCGGTGGCGAGGATCAGCTCGGTGACGGCACCGTCCGCGAGCCGGGCCAGCAGCTCGCGGATGCGCAGATCGTCGGGGCCCACACCCTCGATGGGGCTGATGGCCCCGCCGAGGACGTGGTAACGGCCGCGGAACTCACGCGTCCGCTCGATGGCGACGACGTCCTTGGGCTCCTCGACGACGCAGATGACGGCCGGGTCGCGGCGCGGGTCCTGACAGACCCGGCACCGCTCCTCCTGCGCCACGTTGCCGCAGACCGCACAGAACCGGACCCTGGCCTTGACCTCGGTCAGGGCCTGGGCGAGCCGACGGACGTCGGTCGGCTCGGCCTGGAGGATGTGGAAGGCAATCCGCTGCGCGCTCTTCGGACCGATGCCGGGCAGCCTGCCCAGCTCGTCGATGAGGTCCTGGACCACGCCTTCGTACACGGATCGAGTTCTCCTTCTCGGGTGGGGCTCGGGGGTCGAGCCCCGAGGCCTCGGGTCGTGGCCTCAGGCCTTCGGCTTCGGCCGTGAGCCCCGGTCTTGAAACTCCGGGATTCGGGTCTCGGCCTGCAGGGCCGGGGCCCCAGGGCTGGGGCTTCAGGGATCGGCCTTCAAGGATTGGGCCTCAGTACTTGAAGGCCTGCCCCGGTGTTCTCGAGTTTCCCCGATCGGGGCCCCTCCAGCGCGGGCCCCGGCGGGCCGAGGCCGGTTCGGTCCGATCCGGACCGGTTTCCGTCCTCGTCGAGTCACATCAGGGCCGGGCTACGGCCCGACCCGGTCGCGACCGAGTCAGAACGGCAGGCCGGGGATACCGCCGCCGAGCCCCTGGGTCAGCGGACCGAGCTTCTGCTGCTGGAGCTGCTGGGCAGCGTTGTTGGCGTCGCGAACGGCGGCGAGGATGAGGTCCGCGAGAGTCTCGGTGTCCTCGGGATCGACGGCCTTCGGGTCGATGACCAGGGCCTGGAGCTCCCCGGCACCGCTGACGGTGACCTTCACGAGGCCGCCGCCGGCCGAACCCTCGACCGGGGTCTCCGCCAGCTCCTGCTGAGCTGCGGCGAGGTCCTGCTGCATCTTCTGAGCCTGCTGAAGCAGCTGCTGCATGTTGGGCTGGCCACCACCGGGGATCACGGCTTCGCTCCTGTGCTCTCGCGACTACGGGTACGACACGGTACGACGGCGCGCCGTGCGGCACGGCTGGGCGTCGCGCGGTCCGACGCGGGGTCGGTAGCCCGAGCCTACGTGTTCACCGAGCGCGGCGCGCCATGCGAGGGGAAGAAGTCCGGGGCGGCCGGGTGGGCGAAGCGCGTGGGGGCGGGGCCGCCGAGGGGCCGGGGCAGCCAGGAGGGCTGGGGCCGCCAGGGAGACCGTAGAGCCCGTATCTGCTCAGCCGGCCCGGACGCCGACGGGGCTCCCCGCAAGTCCGGCCGGTGCACTCCGGCCTCCACGGCTATCGGCCCGCCCCGTCGCCTCCCGCTGACCCGTCCTCGGGACTGCTCCCCTCCCCCGCCACTCGTCGAGCCACTCGTCGAGCCGCTCGTTGGCGATCTCCTCGATCTACTCGTTGGCGATCTCCTCGATGACGGTCGCACCGAGCTCGCGAATGATCAGGTCATGGCCGGTGAGAGCGGTCTCGTCGAGATCGGGGTCGTCCTCGGCGGGCATGTCGTCCTCGAGGGCGACGGACGGCGGCTCAGGCGCGCGGTAAGGCTGCGCCGGGGCCGCCGAAGCGGCCTGGCGCGGTGCGGCCGGGCCGGAGGAGGCCTGCGGAGGCTGCGGAGGCTGCGAGGACTGTGGGGCGGGCGCGGAGGCCGGGGCGGCGGCCTGCGGGCGGGGAGCGGCCGGGGCGGAGGCGGTCGGGGCGAAACCACCGCCTCCGCCGCCGAAGCCACCCCCACCACCGCCGTACGCGCCACCACCGGCGTTGAAGCCGCCGCCACCGCCGCCGAAGCCCCCGCCACCGGAGCCGGCGGCCGGGCCGGTGCCACCGCCCCCGGCCCCGCTCGCGTCCACGACGAGCTCGACCTTCCACTGCACGCCGAAGGCATCGTTGAGCGCCTGACGGAGGACGTCCTCACTGCCGCTGTTGGCGAAGCTGTCCCGCGCTCCGACGTTGGAGAAGCCCACCTGGAGCGTGGCTCCGTCGAAGCCGCTTACATGGGCGTTCTGGCTGAGGAGGATCCACGTGAAACGTCGGCGGTTCTTGACCGCGTCGAGGATCTGCGGCCACATCTGACGAGCCTGGTCCACGCTGCCGCCGTGCCCCTGGGACGGCTGTGCCTGGGACGGCTGTGCCTGGGACGGCTGTGCCTGGGGCGCCTGGGGCTGAGCCGCCGAGGCGTACCCGGAAGCCTGGCTCGGCTGGGACGGGCGGGAGGGCTGGGGTGGCTGAGGCGCCTCCCCAGGGGTCGAAGCCGCGGTCGGCCAGCCACCGGGCCGCGCGGCGGAGGGCTGCCCGGCCCCCTGCGCCGGCGCGGCGGCGGACGGCCAGGCGCCGGGCTGGGCCGCGGGCTGGGTGGCGGGAGCCGCAGCAGCACCGGGCACGGGACCGGCACCCTGACCCGGTGTCGTGGCCGTCGGCCACGCACCGGGACGGGACGCGGCGGCGTCGGGCTCCGCGGGCACGGCGGGAGCCGGCGCCGGAGCGGCCGGAGGAACTGCGGGAGGAGCCGCCTGAACGGGAGCCGGAGCGGGCGCCGCGGCAGGCTGCGCGCCACCGCCGGGAGCAGCCCCCGCGACGGCCGCGCGGGCGGCGGCGGGCCCGGAAAGCCCCATGGCGGACGGGTCGTGGGCGTGCGGCCCGGGCTCGTAACCGGCGGAAGGGCCGCCCTGCGGCGCTCCCATGAAACCGCCGGCGGCAGGGCCGGCGCTCAGCCCCATCCGCTCCAGCTTGTCGAGCCGGGCGCGGACGGACCGCTCGTCGTCGTACGCGCCGGGGAGCAGGACGCGCGCGCAGATCAGCTCCAACTGGAGCCGGGGGGACGTGGCGCCGCGCATCTCCGTCAGGCCCTGGTTGACGAGGTCGGCGGCGCGGCTGAGCTCTCCGGCGCCGAAGACGGACGCCTGTGCCTGCATGCGTTCGACGACGTCGGCGGGCGCGTCGATGAGCCCCTTCCCGGCGGCGTCCGGAACGGCGGCGAGGATGACGAGGTCGCGCAGCCGCTCCAGGAGGTCGGCCACGAAGCGGCGGGGGTCGTTGCCGCCCTCGATGACCCGGTCCACGACCTCGAACGCGGCCCCGCCGTCCCCGGCCGCGAACGCGTCGACGACGGCGTCGAGCAGCGAACCGTCGGTGTACCCGAGAAGGGACGTCGCCATGGCATACGTCACACCGTCCTCGGCGGCACCGGCGAGCAACTGGTCCATCACGGACATCGAGTCACGCACGGACCCCGCTCCGGCCCGGACGACGAGCGGCAGCACGCCCTCCTCGACCGGAATCTTCTCCTGCTCACAAACCTGCCCCAGGTACTCACGGAGCGTGCCGGGCGGGACCAGGCGGAACGGGTAGTGGTGCGTACGCGACCGGATCGTCCCGATGACCTTCTCGGGCTCGGTGGTCGCGAAGATGAACTTGAGGTGCTCCGGCGGCTCCTCGACCACCTTCAGCAGGGCGTTGAAGCCCGCCGAGGTGACCATGTGCGCCTCGTCGATGATGTAGATCTTGTAGCGGCTGGAGGCCGGCCCGAAGAACGCCTTTTCCCGCAGCTCACGGGCGTCGTCCACACCACCGTGGGACGCGGCGTCGATCTCGATCACGTCGATCGAACCCCGCCCGTTCCGCGCCAGGTCCTGGCAGGACTGACACTGGCCGCAGGGAGTGGGCGTCGGGCCCTCCTCGCAGTTCAGACAGCGCGCGAGGATGCGCGCGCTGGTCGTCTTGCCACAGCCGCGCGGCCCGCTGAACAGGTACGCGTGATTGACCCGGTTGTTCCGCAGCGCCTGCTGCAACGGGGTGGTGACATGCTCTTGCCCGATGACCTGGGCGAAGGACTCGGGGCGGTAGCGGCGGTAGAGCGCGAGGGACGACACACCTACGACGATATCGGGCCCCACTGACAAGTGGCCTCGCTCACAGTTTCCGCCCCCGGCCACCCTCACCGTGGGCCCCACCCGCGCCCCGATGACCGCCCCCACGGCCCCCTGAAAACACAAGGGCCCCCCACGCACCCGCCAGAGCCCACTTACCCTTGCTGCCTTCCGGCCCTGGGGGAGTTGGGTGAGATAGCGCCACGTGAGGGGCTTGCCTCCCACCCTAGCGCACTCCACCGCCACCCCGGTCCCCCTCCCCCACCCGGGACCCCGCCCCGACCCCCAGCCCCACCCCGCCCCCGGATCGGGTTCGCGAGCACTGCTCCACGTCTTGTATTGTTTGCGGCGGAGGATTCGCCTAGAGGCCTAGGGCGCACGCTTGGAAAGCGTGTTGGGGGCAACCCCTCACGAGTTCGAATCTCGTATCCTCCGCCAGTGCCTCACCGGGCACGATGTCGAAGGGCCCCACCGTTCGCGGTGGGGCCCTTCGACGTTTTTCGGCTTCCGTTGTCCTCGTTTTTGTCCACACTTCATGGCCTCGCTTCCGTCGTTGATCGCCAGAAGGAGTACGGACTGACGCACCGACCGGTCGATCCCAGAGGTCGCCGACGGTCGGTCGCCGACGGTCGGCCCGGTAGGGAGCCCCGGGCCGCACGAAAACCGGGCCCACCAGGCGCGACCGGCCGGATCCGCCCGGAAAGCCATGTCCGGGTTGCCTGGCTATGCTATGGAATGTGATCAAGCCTCGACGGCTGTGGTTCCGGCGGCCGGCCGGGCGGGAGCTGTTTACCCTGCTGTCGCCGGTGCTGCTGACCGTGGTGATCGCGAGCCTGGCGTACAACACGCCGCGGAGCATGGCGTTCAGCCGCCTCCTGCCCGCGGCGCCCGCGCTCGCCGCGGCGATGTGGCCGGTGCTGCCCACGGTGCTGCTGGGGACGATCTGTCTGTTTCTGATGATCGGGCTGGGGATCGTGTTCCCGGACCTGGGGACGGGGTACACCGCGGCGGGGATCGTGGCGGTGACCGTGGCGGCGGCGTACGGGAGTCATGCGCGGTTGCAGCGGGAGCGGACGTTGTTCCAGGTGCGGCTGGTGGCGGACGCGGCGCAGCAGGTGGTGCTGAGTCCGATGCCGCGGCGCTGCGGGAGCCTGGAGATCGAGTCGCTGTACCTCGCCGCGGCGGCCGAGGCGCGGATCGGGGGCGACTTCTACGAGGTGGCGGACACCCGGTTCGGGGTGCGGTTGCTGATCGGGGACGTGCGGGGCAAGGGGCTGCCCGCGGTGGGGTCGGCTGCGGCGATGGTGAACTCGTTCCGCGAGGCCGCGTACGACGTGCCCGACCTGGGCGACCTCGCGCGCCGGCTGGAATCCAGCAGCACCCGGTACAGCGCCGCGTTTCCCCCCGACGACCTCATGGAGCGGTTCACCACCGCCCTGCTCGTCGAGATCCCGCACGAGGGCGGCCGGATCGGCGTCCTGAACTGCGGGCATCCCCCGCCGCTGCTGCTGGGTGACAGGGGGCTCCGGGTACTGGAGTCGTCCGCTCCGTCGCCGCTGCTCAACCTCGCCGGGCTGATCGGGGACACGTACCGCGTCGACGTCTTCGACGTCTCCCCCGGTGACCTGCTGCTGCTCTACACCGACGGGGTCACCGAGGCCCGTGATCACGACGGAACGTTCTTCCCGCTCCAGGAGTGGATGCGGCGGCAGACCCCCGCGCGGCCCCGGGCGCTGCTCGACGCCCTCCACCGCGACCTCCTCCGGTACAGCCGGGGAGCACTGGACGACGACATCGCCGCGCTGGCGGTGCGGCTCGGTTCCTGAGGGGCTTCCTGACGGCTTCGTTCTGGCGGCTTCGTTGCTGATCGGCTTCTTGGCGGTCTCGACGGTGCGCCCCCGGTTGTCGGCCCCCGCCCTGATCGAGCTTCGCCACCGCCCCGAGACGACGCATACCGCTGCCGCCAACCCGGCGATTCCCGAGTAGCCGGTGATGCACCGGCTACTCGACGGGCCCCCGGCGGTAAGTGACAACCGGTAAGGACAGCCGGTACGGGACAGGGATGAGCCCCGCCGGTAAGGGGAGGGGCGAGCCCCGTAGGGGAGCCGATACCCGTAGGGGAAGGGTGAGCCCCGAGGGGAGCGGTGTCCGTAGAGGGAGGTCCGAGGGCAGGCAGGGTCAGGACCCCGGCCAGGGTGGGAGCGGCGCCCGATCGGCCGCCCCCACCCCTCCTCCCCCGAAGAGGCCTACCGGCCGGTCTTGCGGAGTGAGCAGGTCGCCGTGGCCGTCCGGTTCGGGTCGCTCTCGGAGCGGGCCGTGAGGGTGATCTTGCCGTTCCGCTCGGCGCCCGCCGTGGCCGCGACGGCGACGTCGACGGGGACGGACGCTCCGGCCTTGGCCGTCGCCAGCCGGTTGGGCAGCCAGGCGGACCAGCCGCGGCCGGAGGCTCCGGCCGTCAGCCGGTACACGTCGGCTGAGCGGTACCCGTCGTCGGCCTCCGCGGGACGGCCCGTGTTGGCGAGGTCGAACGTGCACCGGGCCCGGCCGTCGACCGGCCGGCCCTGTGCCGTCCCGCGGCTCAGGGCCGCGCCACGCGCTTGCGGGCCGGTCCCGTCGAGAGACCTGACGCCGACGTCGTAGGAGAGGACGCCGGAGGCGTCGCGGCGGATGTCGAGGACGTAGAAGTGCAGGCGGTTGGCCCGGTCCACGTACTCGTAGGAGCTGCCGGAGTCGGCCCCAGCGTGGAAGAGGGCGTCGCTGAGCTGCCGGTAGTCCCCCATGGTGATCTTCTGGAGAGTGCCGTCGGGGCGCTTGAAGTCGACCATGCCGATGTCCTCGGGGTGGGCGTCGATCACCCAGGCGAAGGGGGCGCGGTCGGCGTTCTTGGTCTTGCTGATCAGTACGCCGTGGTCGGGGGTGAAGGAGTCCATGCCCATGCGGTCGACGACCTCGACGGTGTAATTGTCGTAGCCGCCGCCGTCGCAGAGCGGGTCCTTGGTCCGGTCGCAGGCCGGGGAGAGGTCGCGGCTCATGCCGACGTTGACGCCGGAGAGGCCTTTCTCGCCGGGTGGTGCGGACCGGGCGGTGACGCGGGCGACGACGAGCCCTTGGTTCTTGAGGTCGTCGCGGTCGAGGCGGAGGACGTTCTTGTCGTCCACGATGCCCAGCTTCATCTTGTCCCGCAGGACATGCTGGGCGCCCATGGAGCCGCCGGCGGTCGCGGGGACCCGCCACCGCGTGTGGGGGCCACCGGGCCCGTTGAAGGAGCCGCGCGAGAGCATCCCCCAGATGCCCGTGTAACTGCGGCTCAGGGGCGTCCCGTAGGGGTTGTTGTAGTTGTCCCCGATGCCCAGGATGTGGCTGAGCTCATGGGCGAACGTCGCCATGCCGGAGCTCTCGGCCTGCGTGGACGACCCGTCCGCCGCGTTCGGCCAGATCCGTGCGGCGGCCTGCCAGGATGTCCAGGGCACGTAGCGGGTCTTCGCCGCGTTGCCGCCGGACGCGAGCGGGGACGGCGGACCCCAGGCGGCCGGCACGTCCGCCGCCGACCGGAACTTCATCTGCCCGAACTCCTGCCAGGCGGAGGACTCGTCCACGCCCGCCGTCAGGTAGAAGACGAAGTCGAACTTCCCCGCCTGCCCCGCGCCCACGTCGGCGACCCAGGCGCGCTTCCCGTCGGCCCTGATGTCCTTCCCGCAGGTGTCGCCACGGGGGCAGGCCCCGGGGTTCATGTCGGGCTCGATCCCGTACTGGTACGACTTCCACGGCAGCCGGTACACCCCGAACGCCGTCAGGTCGACCCCGAAGCGGCCCCCGGAGTCCTCCATCCAGTATTCGTTGATCGTGTGCCCGTGGTTGAGGGTGCCGGGCTTGTTGAGGAAGTCACGGTAGAAGGCGGGCACCCGGTCGCGGGGGATGCCGGAGGCGGGCGGCTGCGGATTGCCGAACCGGCCGGCACCGGCCGGCTTGCTGACCGAGAACTCCTCGTCCGGGTAGTCGAGGAGGACCAGCGCGCCCTTGAACTTCCGCTGGGTGGGCTGGAGATCGGGGTCGGCCCAGCGTGTGCCCGGCACCGACCGGTACTCCGCCCAGGTCATGTCGTCGGGATTGCGCCAGTTCTGCGGGTCGATCGGACGGACCAGGGACTGCCGTCCCCGCGGGCCCGCGTCGGGCGTGGCGAGCGCGGGGCTCACGGCGACGGCGGTGGCCGTCAGCCCGAGGAGCGCGGCGGCGACGCGTAGACGACCCGGCCGTAACGGCCGTATCGGTCGTACCGACCGCATCAGCCGTATTCGACCGGGCCCGGTCCGTCGGGGCCGGCCGGAGCCTGAGCCGGCGGAGCGTCTGTGACGGTGGAGGAACAAGACTCACCTCTTGTCTGAAGTCGTCCCCTGACGTCAGGAGTTGACCGCCGGAGACGCGGCAAGCTGTTCGATGGGGGTGCCCACCGGGGCCAAGGTAAGGGCGAGGGGGGCGTGGCGCCAGGGTGACGCGGGCTCCGGCTTCGCCGCACGGGGAAACGGCGAAAACGCGGGACTGGGGGCATCCCCCTACGGGGCGCCCATGCACTACGGGCACTCATGCCCCTAAGGGCCGCCCACGCCTCGCGAGGCATCCACGCCTCGCGAGGCCCCCACGTCTTACGTGGCACCCATGGAAACGCGTACGTACTCGTGCAGCGCGTCCCGGACGAAGGCTGCGCCCTCCACCGACCCGTAGGTGGTGGCGAAGCCCGGGTCCGTGACGTACAGGTCCCCCAGTCCGCGCACCATCTCGGCGGACCGCTCGTGGTCACCGTCGGCCAGCGGGGTGCCGGGGATCGCGCCGAGCCAGGCGACGTGCCGGGCGGCCAGTTCCTGCGCGCGGGCCGAGAGCGGGGACGCGCCCTCGCGCCAAGCGGTGGCCCATGCCTCGATCAGCTCGTCGGTGTCCCGCTTCCAGGCGAGCTTCTGCCGCGTGGTCTTGCCGTGCCACCAGTCGTTGCTCACCCGGAAGGCTCGCTCGCCCCACCGGGCGACCACCTCGTCCTCGTAACGATCGTTGAACCCCTCCAGCATCACGTCCATCGTCGGGTCCTGCCCCGAGCGGCGGGCGTCGAGCGTGCGCCGGACGGCACTGATCCGCCGGTCCAGCCGGTCGCGTTCGGTCTCCAGCAACCGGATGTGGCGTTGCAGCGCCGCCACCTCGTCGGTCTCCCGGTCCAGTACCTCCGCGACGACCGGGAGACTCAGCCCGAGGTCCCGCAGCAGCAGGACGCGCTGCAGCCTGGCCACCGCGTCGGCGTCGTAGTACCGGTAGCCGTTGGCTCCGACGCGGGAAGGCGGGAGGAGGCCGATCTCGTCGTAATGGCGAAGCGTGCGGCTGGTGATGCCTGCGCTGCGCGCGACCTGCTGGATGGTCCACTCCGCGTGGCCCTCCACTTCCGCCCCCGTCACCCGCGTCACCCCCGTCACCCGCGTCACCCGCGTCACCTCCGTCGCCCGCGTCATCCGCGCTTCCTCCGCCGTGCCCCCGCGCGGCCGCCCACGCCCGTCCCATCCGACGCCGGACGTGCTGATTATTCAGCCCGTCCGGCGTCGGCGGGCAGCCACGCGGAGCGCGGCCGCCAGGTCGCGCTTCCCCCGCCTCACGCCGCTTTCGGCGCCGCCCGCGTCTCACGCACTTTCGGCGCCGCCCGCGCTTCACGCCACCTTCGGCGCCGCCCGCATCCCGATGTAGCAGCAGCCGGTGCCGTCGGCCAGTGTCGAGAAGACCACCGGCATCCAGTCCTCGCTGAAGGCCGCGCCGACCCCCGACCCGGCGAACACCGTCTCCGTCACCGGCCGCAGGGCGATCTCCAGCGGTTCGGAGAAGTCCTTCATGCCGTCGACGAATTCATACCGCAGGTGCCCGGCCCCGTCGCGTTCGGTGACGGTGATGACGACGCCCTCGCGCCGGTACGTGCCGACGAGCGGCGCGAGGTCGACGGCGGGCGGGGTCGCGGCCGGGGCGAAGGAGTCGGGCATCCGCACGCCGGCCAGCTCGTGGAGGAGCTCACGGAAGAGGGCCGCGTAGACCCGGCGCGCGCCGCCGCCGTTGGTCGTCATGGCGACGGCCACACCCGCGTCCGGGACCACCCGCAGGTACGCGTACTGGCCGATGGAGGCGCCGTCGTGGCCGAAGCCGGGGGTCCCGGACCAGTCGTACAGCGACCAGCCCAGACCCCAGCCGTCGGCACTGACCGTCCACTTGTCGGGGACGTCGACCTCGCGCCGGCGCATCATCGCGGTGGTCTCGGGGGTGAGGATCCGGGTTCCGTCAGGGGCGACACCGCCCGCCAGGTGCGCTCCGGCGAACCGGACGACGTCGCCGGCGCTGGCCAGGACCCTCCCGTAGGGGCCGGCCGACCGCGGCATGAGGTCCCAGGCGGGGGCCGGTTCCGGCAGCCGCCCCGGCTCGCCCAGGTGACTCATGGCCGTCCGGAAGGCGAGAGCCTCCTCGGGCAGGGTCATGGTGTGGGTCAGCCCGAGCGGGGTGAGGAGGCGCTGCTTCAGGGCCTCGTCCCACGTCAGCCCGGTCAGCACCTCGACGATGCGCCCGAGGACGTTGTAACCGACGCTGCTGTACGACGAGCCGGTGCCGGGCGGGCAGTCCAGGGCCACCCCCGCGGCGGCGGTGACGTACCGGGCGAGGCAGTCGTCACCGCGTCCCGTGTCCAGGGTGAAGTCACAGGTGAGGCCGCTGGTGTGGCTGAGCAGCATGCGGGGCGTGATGGCGGCGGTGGCCCCGGGGTCGGCGACCGAGAACTCCGGCAGTACCGCGGTGACCGGCGCGTCCAGGTCCAGTGCCCCCGCCTCCGCCATCTGCATCACCAGCGTCGCCGTGTACACCTTGGCGATCGACCCGAGCTGGAAGACGGAGTCGGGCGTGACCGTCACCCCGGTCCCCCGGTGCAGCACTCCGGTGGCCAGTTCGTGGACCTCGCCGTCCGCGAGCACCGCGAGCGCGGCCCCCGGCACGTGGTGCGCCGCGCAGAGTTCGTCGAGCCGGCGCTGCCAGCGGGCGGCGTCGAAGGCGGTGCCCGCCGGCCGCGCCGCGTCCCGGTCGTGAGCGGCGGTGGTGTTGTGGTCCTTCGACATGGCTCCCCCTGAGACGAGTGATCGCTGCGGCGGCGGGCCCTTCGACCCACCGACACCGCACACTGTACGGAGCTCCGCACACTGTTCGCAAGACCGTACGGTGTACGCCGTCGGGCTATCCTGAGCCGCGCAGGCATGGGAGAGCGGAAGCGAGGCGCACCCGTGAACACCGAGGAGAGGGACGACCGGATGGCGACCGACCGGCAGGAACACACCCCGGCGACGGCACCGGCCCGGCCGGCCGCCGCGGACCGGCCGATCCCCTCCGTCTGGACACGGCCGCGCCGCCCCCGCCGCGAGCAGCCCGCCCTCAGCCGGGAGCAGATCGTCTCCACCGCCCTCGACCTGCTGGACACGGACGGCCTCGAGGCGCTGAGCATGCGGAAGCTCGGCGCCCGGCTGAACGCCGGGGCCACCTCGATGTACACGCACGTGTCGACCAAGGACGAGCTGATCGAACTGGTCGTGGACGAGGTGTACGGCGAGATCGGCGTGCCCGCCGCGGACGACCCGGCCGGCTGGCGCGAGGCCGCCGGCCGCTGCGCGCACGACCTGCGGGCGACGATCCTCCGGCACCCCTGGCTGGCCCCCGTCCTGGGCGGTCTCGGGGTCACCCAGCTCGGCCCCAACGCCATGCGGCTCTCCGAGGGACTCCTGGCCCTGTTCGAGGCGGCGGGCCTCCCGGCGGACGAGGCCGACCTCGCCGTGTCCACGCTGAGCGCCTACGTCATCGGCATGAGCATCAGCGAGGCGGCATGGTTGTCGACGGTCGCCCGGAGCGGCCGGAGCGAACGCGAGTGGGTCGAGGGCCTCTGGTCCACCGCCGAGGAGGCGACCGGAGAGTACCCCCAACTGCACGCCCAGTACGCATCGTTGCGCGACCGCGATCCGCGTCGGACACGCGACGAGAAGTTCGCGTACGGCCTGCGGCGCGTACTCGACGGCCTGGCGACACGCGTCCCGGACGGACCGCACACCGGCGCGTGACCCCCCGTCCTCCACGCCCTCCCCGCCCCCCGCCCTCCGGCCCGAGGTCAAGGAAAGGGCGGGGAAAAACGCGGCGGGACGGAAGGAGCAGGCGGAAGCGGACACAAGGAACAGGCGGAAGGAACAGGCAGGCGGAACAGGCAGGCGGAGCGGAATCACGGCGGCGGCCGAAAGCTCGTGGATCACGCCACGGAAAACCCCGCGTCGTGCCCGGCAAAGTCATGCCGAGCACGACGATCCCGAGGCTGACCGCCAGGACCCACCGCCACGAGAAGGTGATCGATCCGGCCGCCGTACGGTCGGCCACCGACCATTCACACTGATTCCCTTCCGATGGCCACCCGCTTCCGAGCGGGCCGCCACCCGCTGCCGAGCGGACTACGGAGCGGTGGGCGTGCTTCTTCCCACCCGCCGGCGCGCACACGTACCGCACGTCCGGACCGCCTGCACGGCAAGGAGGTTCGCCGCAGGAGCCCGCCGGCCGGCCCGGTTGGGCGGTTGACCGACCCCGGCCGGACGGAAGCACGGGAAGCCAAACCTCCCTCGGACAAATCCCGGGTTTTTTCCACCCATCGGTGGAATGCCGCCCCGAACTCACCCGTAGCGCCGCGTCATTGGCCAGGCTGTACGGGTGCGGGGATGGCTGAGAGCGGGAAGGCTGACGGCGCTGGCGGCGTTCGCCGTCTTCGGGCTGGCGGGAGAGGCTGCCGCCGACGACCTGGAGGCGGACGCGACGGCCGGCAACAGTTCGCTGCACGCGGTCGTGCACCACGTGCCGAGGCTGCTGCCACCGCATCCGCCGTCGCACGTCCATGTGCGTGCGCTGGGTGGGGCGGTGCGCGCCACCGTGGACGACGACGGGGTCCGCTGCCTGGCGGTCGGGGCGGGCGTGCTCCGGGTGACCGCCCACGTGCGGCTGGGCTGCCAAGCCCAGCGCCCACCGGCGGCCGCCCCACCCGCGGCTCCGGCTCCCGCACCACCGGCACCGCCACCGGCCGCCCCTCCGGCCGCTCCCCCTGCGCCGCCACCGCCGGCCGCCCCACCGGCACCGGCGCCTCCCGCGGCACCACCCGCACCGGCACCCCCGGCCAACGCCCCTGCCCCCGCGGTACCAGCTCCGGCACCGCCCGCGGCGCCCGCTCCCGCCGTACCGGCTCCCGCCGCACCGGCTCCCGCGCCACCGCCGGCCGCCCCGGCAGCGCCGGCCGCTCCCGCACCACCCGCAGCCGCCGCCCCGGCCGCTCCACCAGCCGCCGCCCCACCGGCCGCCGCCGCTCCGGCTCCGGCCGCGCCCGCCCGGCCGGTGACCCCGGCCACCGTCAACCCGGCCGCCCCACCGCCCCCGGCGGCCGCAGCCGCAGCGCCGGCCCAGCGGCCCGCGCCTGCTCCTCCGTCCCCACCATCACCAGCGTCCCCGCCGGCGCCCCCCGCCTCGCGGCCTCCGGCGGAAAACCGCCCCCCGGCGCCGGTTCCGCCGGTCCACACCCCCATCCCGCCGCACCACCTCTACCGGAACGCGATGGCGATGGGGAGCAAGCCCCTCACACCTCACACCTCCGTGGTCACCCTCACCTTGATGCTCACCACTCCGGCGGTGCTGACCGCCGCCCTGCTGCGCCCCCGCTCCGGCAGCCGGCGCAACCGCTGACGTGGTGGTGACGGGCGTTCCCCACCCCGGGCCGTCACCACCCACCGGACGACACAGCGGAAAAGCCCGTTTCCTGACGCGTCCCGCGCCCCCGGCACACAGGCCCCGCCCGTCACACCGAATCCGGTCGGCGCACAAGCACCGGCGACGCAGAACGCTCCCCGATCCTGCCCAAGCCGTCGCCGACCGCCACCGCCACCATCCGCATCCGCATCCGCATCCGCATCCGCATCCGCATCCGCCAAAAGCCGATCAAACAGGCGGACCCGGAAACAACAAATGCCCCGGCCTATTGACAGCCGGGGCATTTTCTCGCGTATATTGATTGTTTCTGTGCCGCGCCAAAAGCAAGGCATAGAGAAGCTTTGTAAGGCCATGATATCGGGGCGGGAGTCACAGTGTCAAACGCGTCGGCCCAGGAATTGCGCAACGAACAGGAATTCATCGACAACCTTCACACACGCCTCGCGGAACTCCGCGACGAGGCGGAAGCCGGGATGAACGCCGCCCTCGCCTCGGGCGGCGGCACGTTCCAGGCCCGGCTGGAGCGCGATGTGCTGGTGGCCGAGCGGTCGGGGCTGCTGGCCGCGTTCAACGCCGGGGAGAACGGGCTCTGCTTCGGCCGGCTGGCGTTCCGCGACGGCCGCGACCACCACATCGGCCGGATCGGCATCCGCCGGGACGACGCCGACCGGACGCCCCTCGTCATCGACTGGCGCGCCGACGTCGCCCGGCCGTTCTACCTGGCCACGGGGCACACCCCCATGGGCCTGCGCCGCAGGCGTCACATCAGCACCGAGGGGCGCCGGGTCACGGCCCTCCACGACGAGATCCTCGACCTCACCGACCCCGAGCGCACCGGCTTGGAGGGCAGCGACGCCGACGCCGTCCTCCTCGCCGCCCTGGACGCCGCCCGCACCGGACGGATGCACGACATCGTGCAGACCATCCAGGCGGAGCAGGACCGCATCATCCGGGCCCCGCACCACGGCGTCATGGTGGTGGAGGGCGGCCCCGGCACGGGAAAGACGGTCGTGGCGCTGCACCGCGCCGCGTACCTGCTCTACGCCCACCGCGAGCAACTGGCCCGCCGCGCCGTGCTGATCGTCGGCCCCAACCCGGCGTTCCTCGGCTACATCGGCGAGGTGCTGCCGTCCCTCGGCGAGACGGGGGTGCTGCTCGCGACGCCCGGTGAGCTGTTCCCCGGTGTGACCGCCACCGGCACCGACAGCCCGCGAGCCGCCGAGGTCAAGGGCGCGGCGACGATGGCGGACGCCCTGGCCGCGTACGTACGGGACCGGCAGACGCTGCCAGACCCGGAACTGGTGATCCCACACGACGACGGCGACCTGGTGCTGGACGAGGCCATCGTGCGGGCGGCCCGCGACCGGGCACGCGCCACGCGGCTGCCGCACAACCTCGCGCGCCCCACCTTCGCGTTCGCCGTGATCGACGCCCTCACCGCCCAACTCGTGGACCGTATCGGGGCCGACCCCTACGGGGGCCCGAACCTCCTCGGGCCGGACGACGCCGCCCAGCTCGGCAAAGCCGTCGCGGCCGCCCCCGCAGTGCACTCCGCCATCGACCGGTTCTGGCCGGCGCTCACCCCGCAGCGGCTGGTGAACGACTTCCTCGCCGACCCCTGCCACCTGCCCGCGGCGGACGCCGAGGCCATCCGCCGGAGCACCGGGCCCTGGACGCCGGCCGACGTCCCCCTGCTGGACGAGGCCGCCGAGCTGCTCGGCGAGGACGACTCGGCCGCCCGCGCCGCGGCCGAGGCCGCCCGGCAGGAACGAATCGCCTACGCGCAGGGCGTGCTCGACATGTCGTACGGCTCCCGGACGCAGGAGTTCGAGGACCTGGACGACGAGGACTCCGAAGTCCTGGCCGCGCACGACGTCGTGGACGCCGAGCGGCTCGCGGAACGCCAGGAGGAGGCCGACCACCGCAGCGCCGCCGAACGCGCGGCGGCCGACCGCACCTGGGCCTTCGGCCACATCATCGTGGACGAGGCGCAGGAGCTGTCCCCGATGGCCTGGCGGCTGCTGATGCGCCGCTGCCCCACCCGGTCCATGACCCTCGTCGGAGACCCGGCCCAGACCGCCGAACCGGGTGGCTGCGGGACGTGGGAGGCGGCCCTCGCGCCGTACGTCGGTGACCGGTGGGAGCACGTCCGGCTGGGCGTCAACTACCGTACGCCCGCCGAGATCATGGAGGTGGCGGCGGAGGTGGTCCGGGCGTCCGGTGCCCCGGCGTTCCGGCCGCCGTGTTCGGTCCGTTCCACGGGCGTCCGGCCCTGGGCCCTCCGGACGGACGACGTGCCCGGTGCGGTCGCCGCTGCCGTGGCCCAGGCCGTCGCCGGCCAGGAAGCCGTCCAGGACACCGTCCAGGGCACCCGCCAGAACTCAGTCCACGACACCCGCCAGGGCTCCGTTCAGGGCGCCGGGCAGGACACCGCCCAAGGGGGCGGCCGGGAAAACGGCCAGGAGGACGGCCGGACCGCCGTCATCGCGCCGCGCGCCCTGCACCCCGCCCTGCTCGCCGCCCTTCCGGACGCCTCCGCCGGGTCCGCCCCGGACCTGACCCGGCCGGTGGTGCTGCTCGACCCCCGGCAGGCCAAGGGCCTGGAGTTCGACACGGTGATCCTCGCGGAACCGGACGGCCTCGGGACCAGCGACCTGTACGTGGCCTTGACACGGGCCACCCAGCGGCTCGGAGTCGTGTACTCGGGGGCGCTCCCGGCCGGATTGGAGACCCTGACAGGGGCGCCCGCGCCCGCTCGGTAAGCCCGCACGCGCCCCTTACGGCACGCCCTGACAGGTCCGGCACGGAGGTCCTTCGGACAGCACCGACCGGGGGGAAGGGGCGTGCCGTCCTCTCCCCTCCAAGGAGGACGGCACGCCGCCGGGCCACGGTTGAACCGGCGCGGAGCGTCCGGGTCACGCGGTCACCCGCCGGCGAATGAACCGCCGCGGGGCGGCCGCGTCACGCGATCACCCGACGGCGAACGGCCGTTCCGCGCGCGACGCGCACCGGGTCGAGCGAAGGACGACTTCGACCGGACGCGGCTCACTCCCCCGCAAGGAACGCCAGGATCCGCTTGTTGACCTCCTCCGGCGCCTCCACCATCGGGAAGTGGCCGACCCCTTGGAGCAGCGCGCCGTCCGACCCCTCGGGCAGAGCGGCGACGATGTCGGCCAGGATCTCCTCGTCGACGACCGGGTCCTCGCTCCCGTGCAGGTAGAGGGTCGGCTGCGACGGCAGCTCCGCGAGCAGACGGCCCATCTCCCAGCGGTCCGTCCCGAAGGCGTCCGCCGGGAAGTTCTGCCGGTAAAGGCCCAGCCCCATACGGAGGTTGGCCGGATCGCGCAGCGCGTCCTTGCCGGCCAGCCGGTCCTCGGCGGAGTCGAAGCCCGGGACGTCGCCGCTCCAGTGCTCCCACAGCCAGTCGAGATAGGCGAAGTCGTTCACGGGGACGAGCTGGTCGGCCACGCCCATCTGGAAGAAGTAGAAGTGGCTGTTCTTGTGGATCTGCTCGGGGACGGCGGCCCGGCGTTCGTAGAACCGCACCGGCGGAACGTCCGCCACGACCACTCTCGACCAGCGCTCCGGCGCGTGCGCGGCGGCGCCCCAGGTGGCGAAGCCACCCCAGTCGTGCCCGACGATCACCGCGTCGCCGGCGCCGCCGAGCGCCTCGTGCAGCGCGTTGGCGTCCGCGATCAAGTCCTTCATCAGCATGCTGCCGTCCGGCGGTACCTGGCTGGGCGCGAAGCCGCGCAGGTACGGCGCGACGGCCCGGTACCCGGCCTCGGCGAGCACCGGCATCAGGTGCCGGAACATCCCGGGTGTCTCCGGGAACCCGTGCAGGAGCAGGGCGAGCGGGCCCTCGCCCTGCTCGACGTAGGCGAGTTCGACGCCGTTCACGGTGATGCGCTTGGTTTCCACGTACTTCCCCCCACAGAGATCACTCACGAACACTCGCCTGGAATGAACGTTCTATCCAGGCAGGCGTCACACTAGCACCGCTGGAACGATCGTTCTAGCGACGTCGGTTTCGCGCCGCTTCCCCTCTCGGCGCAGTCGAGCGCGTCCCGCGCGCCGGCCCCGGCACGGACCGCGTCCGCAGGTGTGGGGCCCGCCCCCGCGTGGGTAACGAGTGGGTCGTCAGCCGACGTGAGGAGCCACTGTGCGAATCCGCGAGGCCGTCCCCTTGGTGACGGGTGCCAACCGCGGCATCGGGCGCGCCCTGGTGACCGAGTTCCTGTCCCGCGGCGCCGCCCGCGTGTACGCCACCGCGCGCGACCCCCGCACGCTGGAACCGCTGGTCGCGGGGGCTCCGGGCCGGATCGTCCCGCTCACCCTGGACATCACGGACCCGGCCACCGTCGCGGCCGCCGCCGAGACCGCGTCCGACGTGACGCTGCTGGTCAACAACGCGGGACGGCACGGCATGGGCCACCTGCTCGACATGGACCTGGCCGACGCCGAGGCGGTCATGCGGACGAACTGGCTGGGCACCCTCCACGTCCTGCGCGCCTTCGCACCCGTCGTGGAACGCAACGGCGGCGGCGCCATCGCCAACCTCATCAGCATCGGAGCCTTCGGCGGCACCCCCGCGATGGGCGCCTACCCCGCGTCCAAGGCCGCGCTCGCCCTGCTCACCCAGGCCGTCCGGGCGGACCTCGCCCCGCGCGGGATCACCGTGCACGCCGTCTTCCCCGGTCCCGTCGAGACGGACATGCTGCGGTACGCCGTCAGCCACCTGAACGGACTCGACGCCATCCCCGCCGCGTCCGCCGCCGAGGCGGCCGGGGCCATCGCCGAGGGCATCGAGGCAGGCGACGAGGAGATCTTCCCCGACCCCTTCGCCCGGCAGATCCGGGAGGGACTGCGGACGGATCCGAAGGGCGTGGAGCGGTTGCTCACCTCCATGGAATGAGTCCGGACGTCTGGGCGCTTGGATCCGTCCCCTGAGCGATCCGGCCATCCCCCGGAGCTGCGTGAGCCTCGAGAGCGACACAAGCCCCGCATGCGGAGCACCCGCCCCCGAGAGACCATCGATCCCATGGAGCACACCCTCCGGCTCGCCCAGCAGGAGGACGCCGACGCGCTGCTCTCCCGCAGCCCGCTCGCCGCCCTGATCGGGATGCTGCTCGACCAGCAGATCCCGATGGAATGGGCCTTCACCGGCCCGTACACCCTCGCCCGGCGTCTGGGTCGCGACGACCTCGACGCGCACGAGATCGCCGCGTACGACCCGGAGGCATTCGCCGGTCTCTGCGCCGCCAAGCCGGCCGTCCACCGCTATCCGGCCGCCATGGCCGAGCGGATCCAGCGGCTCTGCCGCCACCTCGTCGAGCGGTACGACGGCGACGCCGCCGCCGTCTGGCGGGACGTCCCCACCGGCCCCGAGCTGCTGCGCCGCCTCACCGACCTGCCCGGTTTCGGCCGACAGAAGGCACAGATCTTCCTGGCTCTGCTGGGGAAGCGGCTCGGGGTGCGCCCCGACGGCTGGCGGGAGGCCGCGGGCCCCTACGGCGAGGAGGGAAGCCGCCGGTCGGTGGCGGACATCACCGGCCCCGACTCGCTGCACGAGGTCCGTGCCTTCAAACAGGCGGCCAAGCAGAAGGCGAAACAGGAGAGGGAGCGGGAGAAGCAGAGGACGGAGGGGGAGGAGGGATGGGGAAGGGCAGCGGCGCCGAAGCGCTGAGCGAGCCGCGGTTCCCGGTATGCGGCTGATTGTCGCCTTCCCACTCCCGCGCCATGGCTGCGCTGGGCACCACCGGCCCGGTAGGCTTTCCGTGTGATCTTCAAGCGCATCGGAAACGGTCGGCCGTACCCCGACCACGGCCGGGAAAGCACCCGCCAGTGGGCGGACGTCGCCCCGCGCCCGGTACGCCTTGACCAACTGGTGACCACCAAGCAGCAGCTCGATCTGGAAACGCTGCTCGCGGAGGACTCGACCTTCTACGGCGACCTGTTCGCCCACGTCGTGAAGTGGCAGGGCGACCTCTACCTGGAGGACGGTCTGCACCGCGCCGTGCGCGCCGCGCTCCAGCAGCGCCAAGTGCTGCACGCCCGCGTGCTCGAGCTGGGCTGACGCTCCCGGCGCCGGTCCCGCTCCGGCCGGGTACCGCTCCGGCAGGGGTCTGTGGCCCCTCCGGCCCCTTCGCTTACGGCCGTTTCCGGCCGTCATTGGCCCTTTTGGGTTGGGGTCGGCGCAACCGTTGATCATCTAGTAGGCACCGGCTCCCGCCCGCACTACGCTGCGCCCATGAGCATGCTCACCCCTCCTGGCATGGGCGGCAAGTACCGCGTCACAGGCCGTCGGTTCCCGCATATGCGCCGGCCGAGGAATCCGCGGAGGGTCGTGCTCGCCGCGGTCGCCGCGGTGGCCGTCCTGGGGTTGGGCGGCTGGGGGACGCTCCAGCTCGTGGACGTCTTCTCGGGCGGCGGAAGCGGCTCACCGCAGGCGTCGCGGAAGAGCGCGGACTGCGGCCGGGACGGGCATGGCGACAAGACGGACGCCCGCGCCGCCGGTCACCCCGCGCCCCGAGAGGCACTGCCCCGGCCCGCCGACATCACCGTCAACGTCTACAACGCCACCCCGCGCAGCGGCCTGGCCAAGACGACGGCGGACGAGCTGAAGGCGCGTGGCTTCCGCATCGGCAAGGTGGGCAACGCCCCCGCGCCCTACGACAAGAACGTCGACGGCACGGCGCTGCTGCTGGGTTCGCCCGACGACGCCGAGGGGGCGATGCGTGTCCTGGAGGAGCAGGTCGGCGAGGCGGCGGTGAAGAGCGACGTCCGCAAGGGGAAGGACATCGATCTGATCATCGGCGCCGGGTTCAAGGAGCTCAGGCCCGCGCCGGACGCGAGCCGGGCACCGGCCGCGCCCCGGCCGGCCCCGTCGTCCCCCGCGCCCTCGAAGAGCGCGACGAAGTGCTGAGCGGAGACCGGGACGAGGCCGGAAGCGGCCGGAAGATCTCAGGGCAAGACCGGACGAGGCCGAGGCGAGCTCCGGAGGCGACCGGACGAGGCCGGGGCCGAGCCCCGGCGCCTGACGTGCCGACGGCTCAGCCGGCCGTCCCGTACATGCGGTCGCCCGCGTCGCCCAGGCCCGGCACGATGTAGCCGTCCTCGTTGAGCCGCTCGTCCACCGAAGCGGTGACGACCGTCACCGGGGTGCCGGCGAGCTCGCGCTCCATGATCTCGACGCCCTCGGGAGCCGCGAGCAGGCAGATGGCGGTGACGTCGTCCGCGCCGCGCTTGATCAGCTCACGGATCGCCGCGACCAGCGTGCCGCCGGTGGCCAGCATCGGGTCGAGCACGTACACCTGGCGGCCGGAGAGGTCGTCCGGCATGCGCGTCGCGTACGTCTCCGCCTTGAGGGTCTCCTCGTTGCGGATCATGCCCAGGAAGCCGACCTCGGCCGTGGGCAGCAGTCGGACCATGCCGTCGAGCATGCCCAGGCCGGCCCGGAGGATCGGCACCACCAGCGGGCGCGGGTGGGACAGCTTGACGCCGGTGGTCGCGGTGACCGGCGACTCGATGTCGACCTGTTCGGTCCGCACGTCCCGTGTCGCCTCGTAGGCGAGCAGGGTGACCAGCTCGTCGGCGAGCCGCCGGAACGTGGGGGAGTCGGTGCGCTTGTCGCGCAGCGTGGTGAGTTTGTGCGCCACCAGCGGGTGGTCGACGACGTGGATCCGCATGACATCGACATTATCCGAGCTTTCGGACACCGGCTCCCGGCCCCACGGTGGCATCACTCCACCACTAAGGGGGAAAGTGGGCACGTACGCCCGGCTCGCACACGCCGGGCGAGACCCTCGGCACGAGGTGGTGCTGTGCATGGCCGACCGTGACGAACGCGAATCCGGAGCCCGGAAAGCTCCGGAAAACCCGGCGGAACGAGCCGTTCCAGGGAAACGGCCCAGGGAGCGGCCCCGAGAGCGCCCCCGCGAGCGACCGGCCGAACGGGCCGGACAACCGACAGGACGGCAAACCGGACGACAAACAGGGCGGCAAACGGGACGTCCAAGCGGCGAACGCACCGGAGAACGCACGGGGGAACGCCCCGCGGAACCCCCGGCGGCCCCGGAGACCCCCCTGGACGACGACGCGGAGCGGCGGCGCCGCCGGGCGCAGTTCCTCCGTGAGCTGAACGAGGCCCGGGAGCTCCGCGACCGGGTGCAGCCGCGCCGCGCACGGGCGGCCAGAATGCGCCAGCAGATGCGTATGCGAACGTTCAGATGGTGATCGACGGCTCGCCACGCCGGACAGCCGGCACGGCGTGGTGACGGCCGTCACGGCGACGCTCGCATTCGTCCGGGACCCGGTTCCGGGCTTTCTCCGGGACGGCCCCCGGGACGCCTTCCGGGAAAACCCCGAAGGCGCTCCGGGGCGGGCCTCGAACGCACCCCGGATGGCGGTCCGGGGTGCGTTCGAGGGGCCGCGTCCCCCCGGAACGTCCCCCGAATCTCTCGGACTACTGCACGACGCAGCGCGGAAGACCTCTCGCAACGGCCGCATTTCTGCCACGATTCCGAGTGGGCGGGGTGCTGTCCCCGTCCGGCCCGGCACCGCCTATGACCAGTGGGAGAGTCACGGTGTACTTCGCCGCATTGCTCGCGCGCTCCGACGACGGGTGGGAAGCGAGCGACACAGACCTCGACAACGTGGAAACCCTGTCCGACCTCGTCGACCTGGCCCGTGACGCCTCGCTCGACGACGACACGGTCCTGGTGTTCATCGAGCAGGAGGACGCCTGGTTCGGCATCGTCCGGGTGGACGGCGAGGACGACCCGCGGATCTTCCTCTCGGACGCCCCGCCGGCCAAGCGGAGTTCCTACGGCTCCATGCTCATCGACGAACTCCTGGGCCGGGAGGAGGACGAAACCGACGACCTCGACGCCCTCGACCTCGACGGCACGGAAGACGGCGAGCCGGAGACCGTTGAGGACGAGCCCGACACCCCGGGCACCGCCGCCGGGACGGTGCCGAGCGGCCCGCTCGGCGACACCCGGCTGCTGGAGGACGTCGGCGTGGGCGAACGCCGGCTGCTGTCCCTCAACGGGGACGCCCTCAGCGAGATCGCCGACGCCCTCGGCTGCACCGACGTCCTGGAGGCCGTCCGCTGAGGGCCCGCGGGGGCGCCGGACGGCGGGGCTCGCCCACACTGGTCCCATGAACGACGCCGCCCCCGGCCGCCCGCCCGGTCCCGACCCCGTCCGCGATCCCTGGCTCCCCGCGATGCGGGCCGCCCTGGAGGAGGCGGCACGGGCCCCGGGCACGGGCGACGTCCCGGTCGGGGCCGTCGTCCTGGCCCCGGACGGCACGGTCATCGGCCGCGGCCGGAACGAACGCGAGGCCACCGGCGACCCCACCGGCCACGCGGAGGTACTCGCCGTCCGCGAGGCCGCCCGGGCCGTCGGCGAGTGGCGCCTGTCCGGCTGCACCCTGGTCGTCACCCTGGAACCGTGCACCATGTGCGCCGGCGCCATCGTCCTCTCCCGGCTCGACCGCGTCGTCTACGGCGCCGCCGACGAGAAGGCGGGCGCCGCCGGCTCCCTGTGGGACGTGGTCCGGGACCGGCGCCTCAACCACCGCCCCGAGGTCATCACCGGCGTCCTCGCCGACGAGTGCTCGGCCCTCCTCACCGACTTCTTCCGCACCCGCTGACCCCCTCCGCCCCCTCCTCCGAAGAACCGATTTCGGACCACGGCCACTCGTCCGCTAAGCTCTCTCTCGGTAGCGTGTCCGAGCGGCCTAAGGAGCACGCCTCGAAAGCGTGTGAGGGGGCAACTCCTCCGTGGGTTCAAATCCCACCGCTACCGCTCAAGAGAAACCGCCTCTGACCTGCGAAAACAGGTCAGGGGCGGTTTTTCGTCGCCCGGATTGTCAGCACGGCGTCAGCACAACCTCTGCCCGATATGTCCGGCATGGGGTGCATAAGACGACGTGAGCGCACCGACGGAAGCACTACCTTCACGGCCATCTGGCGCGCCGGGGGAACAAGCCAAGGGAAGCAAGAGTCCCAAGCTTCCCTGGCATTTCTTCCCCATCGACCCGCGCACTGCCGGTGGAATGGGTCAGGTCGGTCTACCACGGGGAACGCTACAAGTTCGTCGCGAGGCTGCGGCGGCCTTCGGAGTGACGGTGCCCCGGCCCCCGGGACGACACAGCGCCGGACGGGCTCTCCAGCCCGTCCGGCGCTGTGTCGTGTGGCCCGTCAGCCCGCGCGGGAGAAGCGGCGGGCCGCCAGCGTCAGTGCCGTCGCCGCCAGGAGGGCCACAAAGCCCATCTCCAGCGCGACCTGCGGCGTCCAGCCCGCGATCTGGACGGACCCCGCATAACCGCCCAGGTCCACATCGCCAGGAAGCGTCCGGCGGATACCGTCGATCGCGTACGTCAGCGGGTTGAGCGCCACCGCGATGCCCAGCCAGCCGGGCAGCCCCCCGGGCGGGAACATCGCGCCGGACAGGAACATGAGCGGCATCAGGGCCAGGCTGACCACGACCTGGAACGTCTGGATGCTCTTGATGGTGACCGCCGCGAGCATGCCGATCGTGGTGAAGGCCAGGGCCACCACGAAGACTTCGGCCAGGACCACCAGCAGCATCGGGTGGTACGGCACCCCGGCGAGCGGGGCGATGATCAGCACCATGAGACCGTAGACGGCCCCTGTCGTGGCGCCGCCCGCGCACAGGCCGAACAGCAGGCTGCTGCGCCGCACCGGTGCCACGAGGGCCTGCCGCAGGAAACCGACCTGGCGGTCCCAGACCACCGAGACCCCCACCGAGATCGCCGGTGCCTGGGTGGTCATCACGAGGATGCCGGGGAACAGGAAGCCCCGGTACTCGTCGTAGCCCTCGCCCACGACCCCCGAGGTGTCCAGGCCGGTTCCCAGGACGAGCAAGAACATCAGCGGCGTCACCAGCCCCATGACAAGCTGGATTTTGTTGCGGCTCAGCCGGATCATCTCGCGGTGCCACAGCATTCTGACGGCCCGTAGATTCCGGCGGGAGGACGCGCGTGGGCCCGTCCGGGACGGCCGGGCCGGGGTGGACGTGGTGAGGCGGGCGCGGGCCCGCACCGTGCCGGTGTCGGTCACCCCTGCCTCCTGACGAGGTCCTCGAGCGTCATGGGTCCCGCCTCGTCGTCGCGGATGCTGTGGCCGGTGTAGTGGAGGAAGACGTCGTCGAGCGAGGGTGGCGTGACACTGACCGAGTGCACGCGCACCCCGGCGTCCCCGCAGAACTTCGGGACGAACGCCGCGCCGTCGTCCACCCTCAGCCGTACTCCGTCCGGCCCCGCCTCGGCCTCGAACCCGTACCGCTCGCGCACCACCCGAGCGGTCTCCTGGTCGTCGTCCGTGCGCAGGACGACCAGGTCGGCTCCGACAACGGTCTTGAGCTCGGCCGGGGTGCCCTCGGCGACGACGAAGCCGTCGTCCATGATGGCGATCCGGTCGCAGTTCTCGGCCTCCTCCAGGTGATGGGTGGTCATGAAGAGCGTGACGTTGCGTTCGCGCCGCAGGCGGTGCAGGTGCTCCCAGATCGCCACGCGGGTCTGCGGGTCGAGGCCGGTGGTGGGCTCGTCCAGGAACAGCACCGCCGGGGTGTTCAGCAGCCCCCGGGCGATCTCCAGGCGGCGGCGCATGCCACCGGAGAAGTCCCGGACGGGGGTGTCGCGGCGGTCGGTGAGCCCCACGAGCCCGAGCACGGCGGCGACCTCGGACGCGCCCTGCCGGCGGGTGATCCCGAAGAGCTCGGCGTAGAAGCGGAGGTTCTCCTCGGCCGTCAGGTCCTGGTCGAGGGTGGACTCCTGGAAGACCAGCCCGATGTGGTCCCGGACCTCGTCCGGCTGTGCGACCACGTCGAATCCGGCGACCTCGGCCCGCCCCGCCGTGGGTGCGAGCAGGGTGCACAGCATGCTGATCGTGGTGGTCTTGCCCGCGCCGTTGGGGCCGAGGAACGCGAAGGCGGTGCCGGCGGGCACGGTCAGGTAGAGGCCGGCCACGGCCACGGTGTCGCCGTAGACCTTGCCGAGGTCCTCGGCGCGGACCGCGACGTCCGCGTCCGGGGCGCTCATGACGCCTCCTCCTGCCGCAGCCGTACGGCCATCACGGTGCGGAACCGGGACAGGTCCCCCGGCTCCCCCACGGGCACGCCGTCCACCTCGACCCAGGCGTGGGCGCCGAAGGGGTCGGTACGGAAGCCCGTGCACCAGTCGGGCCAGCGGCCGTGCATCCGGCACAGCAGGGCTGCGGCGACCGACCGTTGCAGGCAGCCGAGCCCCGCGCAGCGGGTGCTCACCATCACCGCCGCCTGCCGGGCGTACAGGGCCTGGTCACGGGTGGCCGGGCGGCTGCCGCGGCTGAGCAGGCGCAACACCTGGCGCAGCCGGCGCGGCGAGAGCCTTTTGGTCAGCAGCAGCGCCACGCCGGTGGCCAGCCGTGCGCCGATCTGCCCCCGCAAGGTCAGGCCGGCGCCGCGGCGTTCTCCGGTCACGGGAATCGTCATGCCGTCACCACCAACTTGGCCTTGCCGAGAGCGGCCACGAGCCGGCGTACGTCGGCGAGGGCCTGGGGGGCGGCGTCGGGCGCGTTCCGGGTCAGCTCGGCCGCGGCCTCCTCGGGGGAACGGCCGTCCAGGAGCAGCCGCAGCGTGACGGCGCCCGAGCCGTTGAGGTGCCAGTAGCGCCCGCTGTGCTCGTCCAGCAGTACCAGGCCCGCCTCGGTGTCGGTAGCGATCACGGTCCGGGCGAGTGCAAGGGTCATCGTGGATCTCCCACGGGGTGCGGGGCGGCGCTGGGCGAGCGCAGCCAGGCCTCGCACGCCACCGTGTTCTCGAACTGGGACAGGTGATGGCTCTCGGGAGACGGGGCGAGGAACGCGGTGCGCAGGGCCTCGGCGTTCACCAGGCCGCGCTCGGCGAGCCGGAGATCGGCGCAGAGGCCGAGAAAGCGGTCCCGGTTGCGACGGACGCCCTCGTAGAGTTCGGCGCTAAACTCGCCCTTGGAGCGGCGCCCGAGGATGTCGGCGGGCACGCTGCCGCGCATGGCCGTGGTCAGCAGGGGTTTGAACCGTCCGCGGACCATCCGGTCGGGCAGCCGTACCGACATCGCCGCCTCGACGACGCGGTCGTCGAGCATGGGCGCGTCCCACTCCACGCCCGAGGCGGCCATGGCACGCCGGGTCTGCCGGATGAGCCTGCCGTCGTATCCGGTGAATTCCAGCAACTGGTGGCGGAGCCGGTCGGGGTCGAGCGGCGCCGTCCTCGCCTCGGCCGCCTCGCGGTACAGGTCGCGTACGAGCGCCACGGCGGCCGGCGTGGCCCAGGGCGGCATGCGGGATCCGCCCGTCCAGCCCAGGTCGAGGTAGGGCGGACGCGGTGGTGGGGCGGTTAGCCGGCGTGCGCTCGCCATGAGGGCGTGCGGGAAGTCGTCGCGGTCGGCGAGCGCGCGGACGGTGGCGGCGAGCGGCCAGCGGTTGAGCAACCGGTGGCGCCGGATGACCGGCAGGGACCGGAACGGGTGCCGGCGGGCGAGGGACCAAAGGTAGGAGGGGGTGGAGCCGAAGAGCTCGTCGCCGCCCAGGCCCATCATGTGCAGCGACGAGCCGTCTTCGGCGGCGGCCCGGGACAGGTCCGTCAGGTGGGCCGCCCCCGAGGCCCACAGGGCCGGTCCCTCGCCCGTGTCCAGGGCCCGGCCCTGGTCGGTCTCGACGTCGAACCAGTTCGCCTCGCGGGACTTGGGGATCCAGTGGTGGCGGGCGCGCGGCAGCCGGTCGGCGGCGCGGCGGGCCCACAGGGTGTCCTCGTTGGCCTCGTCCAGGGGTGCGACGTGGTAGGTGGAGAGCTCGCCGGTCTGCGCTTCCGCGATGAAGCACAGGCAGGTGGAGTCGAGCCCGCCGGAGAGGTCGGCGCTCACCCTGCCGGGGCGGCCGGTCCGCAGGGCCACGGCCTCGGTGAGGGCGGCCCGTACGGCGGCCGCGGCGTCCGCTAGCGGGAGGTCGTCCGGTGGCGGCTGCCACCAGCGGATCTGGCGGCCGCTGCCGTCGGTGCGCAGGTGCAGCCAATGCCCCGGGGTCAGGGGCTCCACACCGGTCCATACGGAGCGCTGGGTGAGCGGCCAGGGCGGCAGGGGGTCGAGCAGGTGGAGGGCGAGCGCGCCCTCGTCGACACCGGCGCCGGTCAGCGCCGCCAGCAGGGCGGGGCTGCTGGCGGCCACCGTCACCCCCCGGGTGCGGGCGGTGAAGAGGTGGCGTGCGGTGGAGAGGGCGCCCTGGGCCCGTACGACGCCATCGAGGCTGGCGACGAGGTGGACGCTGCCGGGCACGCCGCGTGCCACGGCGTCCAGGTCGTACGGGGAGGTGACGCGCTCCAGCGCCCGGGCGAGCGCCGGGATGTCCTTGGGGAAGAGCCCGAACACCGCGATTCGGTAGGGCCCTTCGGTCACCAGCGAGAGGTCCCGGTCGGCCCACCGGCCGACCAGCCAGGGCCGTCCGGAGTGATGCGCTATCGAACGGGCTCCGGCGAACGCGGAATTCTCCCTTATGAGGTTTTCTGCTTCCGGGTGGTCCGGAAGGACGGTGAAGTCCATTTCCCCCTGCCATTGTTCCGGCCGCTGTGCGCGGGGCACACGGAAATCGACGGTGGCGGTAGGACGGTCGATGCCGTTCACCGCCACCGTCGGGTCATTCCGGCCTCAGGTGTCAGCCGACGCAGATGAACGCGCGGCCGCAGCCGGCGAAGTCGCGGCAGCTCCCCCACGGGCTGCAGAGAGTAAGCTCCTCGAAGTCGCCGATCTCGACGAGGGTCGGGGGCTCGTAGACGGTGTTCTCCATGGTGTCCTCCAGGATTCGGATAGGGATCGAATGCGAGCACCTGCTTCGCACTCGCTTTCGACCGAACATCGGGAATCTAACGTGGAAGTGGTCCCGCGCCGGAGGGACTCCGGGCCCTCCCGGGTCCCTATTGCGGGTCCCTGATCACGGTCCCGCGATAGGGACCGGGAAGGGCTTACGGATCACTCAGGCGTCACGGCGGCGGAGCATGAGGAGCCCGCCGGCGAGGGCCGCGGCCGTCCAGAGAGCCAGGACCAGCAGGCCCGCCCACGGCCCGAGCACGGAATCCGCCTGCTCGCCGACCGTCATGACCTGCGAGCCGGCCCGGTCGGGCAGATAGCGCGCGACCTCCCGGAGCCCGGGGACGGCATTGGCCACCGGGGAGAGGACGAAGACCACGGAGAACAGCAGCGACAGCGACAGTGCCGTGCCACGCAGCATCGTGGCGACTCCCAGGGAGAACAGGCACATCAGTGTGAGGTAGAGCGGGGCGCCGAGCACGGCGCGCAGGGCCTCCCCCTCACCGAGCGCGACGCCGTGCGGCCCCAACGCCTGCTGCGAGGCCAGGAAGCAGGCGAAGGACATGACCAGGGACAGGGGCAAGGCCACGACGGTGGCCGAGGCGATCTTGCCGGCGTAGAAGAGGCCGCGCGAGGGGACGGCTGCCAACGACACCCGGATCATGCCGCTGCCGTATTCGCCGCTGATCAGCAGCACGCCGAACGCGAGCAGTGCGAGCTGGGCGAACTGGACGCCCACGAACGCGGAGTTGACCGGGTCGAAGTCGTCCACGACCATGTCGCTTCCGGTGTCGATGGCATGCCGGACGGAGATGTTGTTGATCAGCGCGATGCCGATGCTCACGACGAGCGCCAGCGCCAGCGCGCCGAGCGTCGACCAGAGCGTACGGATCTTGGTCAGCTCGGCCCTGACGACGGCCGTGGGCGCGTTGCCGGTCATGACGCCCGCTCCCCCGCCACGGTTGCCGCCGCCCGGTACTCCGCCGCGTGCGACGTGAGCCGGAGGAACGCCTCTTCCAGTGAGGACTGCCGGGCGCTGAGCTCGTCCAGTGTGATGCCGTTGTCGGCCGCGAGCCTGCCGATGACGGAGGTGTCGGCCCCCTCGACGGTCATGGTGCCGTCCACTTCGCGGACCGCATGCAGACCGGCCTCTTCCAGCGCCGCCCGCAACAGCCCGGGCTGGGGGGTGCGAATGCGTACGGAGGGACGACAGTGGTCGGCGATGAAGCCGGTCATGCTGGTGTCGGCGAGCAGGCGCCCCCGGCCGATGACGATCAAATGGTCGGCGGTGATGGCCATCTCGCTCATCAGATGGCTGGAGACGAAGACCGTCCGCCCCTCGGCGGCCAGCTTCTTGAGCATGGTCCTGATCCAGCGCACCCCCTCCGGATCGAGGCCGTTGGCAGGCTCGTCGAGGATCAGGATCCCGGGGTCGCCGAGCAACGCCGCAGCCAGGCCGAGGCGTTGGCTCATGCCCAGCGAGAAGCCGCCTGCGCGCCTGACGGCCGCCGACTCGAGGCCGACGAGCTCCAGCACCTCGCGCACCCGCCCGCGGCCGATGCGGTTGGTCTGGGCCAGCCACAGCAGGTGGTGGTAGGCGGTGCGGCTGCGCTGCGCCGCCTTGGCCTCCAGCAGGGCTCCCACATGCCGGATCGGTTCGCGCAACTGCCCGTAGCGCTTTCCGTCGAGCAGCACCCGGCCCCGGAGCGGGTGGTCGAGACCCATCGTGATCCGCATGGTCGTCGACTTGCCGGCGCCGTTAGGGCCGAGGAAGCCGGTGACAGTGCCGGATTTCACGGAAAATGACAGGTCGTCGACGGCGACCGTGCTTCCGTATCGTTTCGTCAGCTCCTGGATTTCGATCACCCCTCGACGATCCCGCACCGGGGGCGCGCTGCCATCGGCCCGCCAACCGATCGCCCGCCTCCGCCCGGGGGCCGAGAAGAACGGCGCGGGCACACGAACTCCCCCCGCGGTAGGTCATTCCCGGGGCGGAGGTACCGCGGCAGGTCGCGCAGTAGGGTCACCGGGTGGTTGACGACCGTACCGAGCGGGCCGGGACCCGCCTGCCCGACGAGGGCGCCCGGGCCGTGCTCCGGCGGCTGCGCCCGCGCGAACTCCTGGCCCTGGACTGCGTGGCCGCGGTCGTGCTCACGGCGGCGTTCCTCGCGATGTCGGGCGCGCCCGCCACGGGCTCCGCGGCCCCGCCGGCGGCCCGGGTGACGCTGGCGGTACTGATGGGCCTGCCGGTGGCCGTTCGCAGGCTCTGGCCTCTGCCCGTGTGCGCGGTGACCGCCGTCGCCTCGCTGGTGGCGGCGCTGTCCGGCGTCGTGTCGGAACCGTTTCTCTCGGTGGCGCTCGCGCTGTACTGGGTGGCGGCCACCGCCCCGCGCGCACGGTGGGTGCCCACCGCGACCATCGGCCTGGTCAGCGTCGTCTTCCTGCTCGCCGTCATGCTGGCGGGCACGTCCACATGGGAGCCGCGCACCCTGCCCATGCAGGTCGTGGGGGTGGCCCTGGCCGGAGCGGCGTGGACGATCGGCCGTGCGGTGCGGGAACGGCGGGTCTACGCCGCACGGTCGGCGCGGCAGCTCGCCGACCGTGCCGTCGCGGAGGAGCGGCTGCGGATCGCCCGCGAGCTGCACGATGTCGTCGCGCATCACATCGGGGTGATCGCGGTGAAGGCGGGGGTCGCCCATCACGTCCTGGCCAAGCACCCGGAGGCGGCCGGCGAAGCGCTGGGCGTCATCGGGACGGCGAGCCGCGCCGCGCTCGCCGAGATGCGCCACATGCTCGGCATCCTGCGCTCGGACGGCACGACGGACGAGGAGGTCGCCGACCTGCGGCCCTCGCTCGGCCTGTCGGAGCTGTCCGGGCTGATCGAGCACGCCTCGGCGGCGGGTGTGCGGGTCGAGGTGCGGGCCCGGGACCTGACGGGGCTGCCCGGGACGGTGGACCTCTCGGCGTACCGGATCGTCCAGGAGGCCCTGACCAATGTCATGAAGCACGCCGGACCCACCCGCTGCCAAGTCGAGCTGGACACCGACGAGGACGGGCTGCGGATTCAGGTGACCGACGACGGCCCTCGCAGGCGGCCGCACCCCCGCCCGGGCGACGCGCCCGGCCACGGCCTGCTGGGCATGCGGGAGCGGGTGGCCCTCCACGGCGGTGATTTCCGCGCGGGCCCCCGGCCCGAAGGGGGCTTCGCGGTGAGCGTGCGACTACCCTTCACGCGGCGGACGGGCTGAGGGGAGGCGGCGGTGGGCGAACCGATACGGACGGACGGGACCGCGGAACACGTCGGGGAGCGGGTGCTGGCGGAACCCGTACGGGTACTGATCGCGGACGATCAGGCCCTGCTCCGGGGCAGCTTCCGCGTCCTCGTGGAGGCCGAGCCCGGCCTCACCGTGGTGGGCGAGGCCGGGACGGGCGCCGCCGCCGTGGAACTGGCCCTGCGCGCCAGGCCGGACGTCGTCCTCATGGACGTGCGCATGCCCGAGATGGACGGCATCGAGGCCACCCGGCTCATCCGCAACTCCCCGGAGACGTCCGGCGTCCGGGTCCTGATCCTCACCATGTTCGATCACGACACGTATGTGTTCAGCGCCCTGCGCGCCGGGGCGAGCGGCTTCCTCCTCAAGGACGTCTCCCCCGTCGAGCTTCTCCAGGCGATCCGCGTCGTGGCCTCGGGAGAGAGCCTGCTGGCCCCCAGCGTGACGCGGCGCCTGGTCGCCGAGTTCTGCCGACGGCCCGAGCCCGTGCCCCGGGTCACCACCGAACTGGGCGGGCTGACAGCCCGCGAGCACGAGGTGCTCACCCTGGTCACCCGCGGCCTGGCGAACGGCGAGATCGCCCGGCGGCTGCACGTCAGCCCCGCCACGGTGAAGACCCACATCGGCCATCTCTTCGACAAGCTCGGCGTCCGGGACCGCGTCCAACTGGTGATCATCGGCTACGAGACGGGAATCATTCAGCCGGGCAACCGCTGAGGAGGCCCGCCTCGGCGTCCCGCGCCCGCATCGCCGCCGACATACGGTCCTTGACCTCCAGCTTCCGGAACAGCCGGGTGACATGATTCTTGATCGTCTTCTCTGAGAGCACGAGCGAGCGGGCGATACGCCTGTTGTCCCAGCCCCGGGCGATGTACTCGAGAATTTGCAGCTCGCGATCGGTGAGCGAGGGAAAGGCCGCTCGGCCGGGCATACCGTCGGGCGGGGAGAAATACGTCCCCAGCCGCGCGGCGACGGACGGGCCGAATACGGCCCCGCCGTCGGCCACGACCTGAACGGCCCGGAAAAGCTCCTCGCCCGAGATGCCTCTGGAGATGTATCCCTGTGCCCCCGCACGTACCGCGGCGACGACCGCCGCCTCCTCCGCCCCCGACGACGACACCATCAGAACGCGCGGTGCCCGTCCTCCCGGCGTCGCGTTCCCGGTAACGGTCCGGACCAAATCGATGCAGGCGCCCGAATGCGGTACGCCGACCAGAACGACATCGATGCCGCCGGAGTTCCGCACGCACTCCAGCACGTCATTCCCGAAGGCCGGCCCTTCGCCTACCACCACCACGTTCTCAGCCTGTTCCGCGGCAGCACGGACGCCCATCCGGTACATGGCGTCCTCGTCGATGAGAAAGAGCTTTACGGTCACGCATTACCCCCTGTTGACCAGGAGCAGAACCACTGAGCTCCCGGGCCCGGCAGCTTTCCCGTATGTGCATCGGGAGGAGGCGAACGCACTCCGTCGACAAATCGGCTGATTGCCGCTGTCGTCCGTGTCACCGTGGCTCCCCCCCTCGGTCAACACGCGGAGCCAGCTTAGGGGATTGTTTCCGGAGCGTGAACCCTCGCGCCCGGTCCGCGACCGGATCTCCCCCGCTTCACGCGCCAACAGCACGGCTCACCTGTGCACTCGGCTCACCGCGCGTTTCGCGGCCGGCATTCCGCCTGCCGGTGCGCGGCGGCACTCGGCCGCGCCGACAAGGTGCTGGGGCCTCAGGAGACCGGCAACCCGTATCGTCGCTGCGTCGTCGTCTACGTGCACCACGCCGGCTACAACTACTGGCAGAACTGCTTCTACAACGGAGGCTGGCACGCTTGGGAGAAAGCTGGCTGAGCCGCAGGACGCACCCACCGCAGGGACATTGCCGAGCCCCTGGCCCCCCTGCCCTACGCCCTCTTGCCGTACAGCGCGGTCATCGCCTCCTGCCCTCATCGTGCGTTTCGGCGGGCGCCTGGTCGTACTCGTCGTCTTCGTCGCTGTCCGAGCCATCCGGCCCAAAGGGCCCGCTCTTCACGGGCCGGGAGGCGCCAGGACAAGGGCGCCGCCCTTCAGCCGATGCGGGCAGGGCATCACTCCTCCTCCTCGGTTGCATGAGCGGGGACCACTACGCCGTCGGCGAGCCGGAACTTGGCCAGGCACAGCCCGCACGCTCTCCAGCAAAACCGCAGGTGAGAAGCGCCTTCTTGACGGGTTCAAATCCCACCGCTACCGCTCTTCAGACGAAGGGCCCGATCTGATTCAGGCCGGGCCCTTCGTCGTGCTCGCGGTCACCTGCGTCAAGGACTACGCCAAGCGGTGGCTCCGGGGCGGGCACTGTCACGGCAGTCGCACTGTCAGGCCCTGTCGGGGACGTCGGCCCGCCGTCACGGACGGTTGGTGGCCGTGCCGCGGTGGAAGGCGGACCGGGCCCAGAGGTAGCCGGCCAGGGTGAGGGCGAGGCACCAGGCCAGGGCGAGGGGGCCGCTGGTGCCGACCTCCGTGCCGGTCAGAAGGCCGCGGAGGGTCTCGGTGACGGAGGTGAAGGGCTGGTACTCGGCGAACCAGCGGAGGCCCGGGGGCATGGACTCCGGGGGGACGACGGCGCTGCCGAGGAAGGGGAGGAACTGGAGGGGCAGGGGGATGTTGCTGGCGGACTCCGGGTTCCTGGCCACCAGGCCGATGCCGGCCGCGATCCAGGTGAGGGCGAGGGTGAGCAGGGTCAGGAGGCCCGCGGCGGCGAGCCATTCGAGGGGGTTCGCGTGCGGTCGGAAACCGGTGAGCAGCGCGACGGCGACGACGCAGACGATGCTCAGCATGGTCTGGATGACACAGCCGACGACATGACCGGTCAGGAAGGCGGACCGTGAGATGGCCATCGTCCGGAAGCGGTTGACGATCCCCTCGGTCATGTCGACGCAGACCCCGACGGCGGCCACCAGGGCGCCGGACGTGGCGGCCATGAGGATGATGCCGGGCGCCAGGTAGTCGACGTAGTGTCCGTCGGACGCCGGGCCGTCGATACCGGCGCCGAGAGCGCCTCCGAAGACGTAGGTGAAGAGGAGCAGCATCAGCACCGGCGTCATGACGACCGAGGCGGTCAGGGACGGGTAACGGCGGGCGTGCTTGAGGTTGCGGCGCAGCATCGTCCGGGAGTCGGCGACGGCGTGGGTGAGACCGGTCACCGGGCACACTCCGTTCGATGGCCGGCGTCGGCGCCGCCGGTGAGACTGAGGAAGACGTCGTCGAGGTCGGGAGTGCGCACGGTCAGCGACTCGGCCCGGACCGCCGCGTGGTCCAGGACGTCCAGGACGGCGCGGAGTGTCGGCACGCTGTCGTCGCCCGGGATGCGCAGCGTGAGCCCCTCGGGGTCGGCCGTGCCGGTGGGGAACAGCCGGGTGGCCGCCGTGAGTCCGTCGGGGTCGGTGAACCGGAGGCTGATGTGGGCTCCGGGCACCCGGCGCTTCAGCTCCTCGGCCGTACCTTCGGCGACCAGTCCGCCGCGGTCCAGGACGGCTATGCGGTCGGCGAGCCGGTCCGCCTCTTCCAGGTACTGCGTGGTGAGGAACACCGTCACCCCGTCGTCGTCCACCAGCTCGCGGATGATCTCCCACATGACGCGGCGGCTGCGCGGGTCGAGTCCCGTCGTCGGTTCGTCGAGGAAGACGACGCGCGGCGCCCCGACGAGCGTCATGGCCAGGTCCAGCTTGCGCCGCATGCCGCCGGAGAACGTGGCGGCGGTCCGGTCGGCCGCGTCGGTGAGCTCGAAGCGGTCCAGGAGGCGTTCGGTGCGCAGGCGGCCCTCGCGGCGGCCCAAGTGGTGCAGGTCCGCCATGAGCGTCATGTTCTCGTGGGCGGTGAGCAGGTTGTCCACGGCGGAGAACTGGCCCGTCACACCGATGCGGGCGCGTACCGCGTCGGCCTCCCGGAGCAGGTCGTGCCCCGCGATCCGGGCTTCGCCGGCGTCGGGGGCGACGAGGGTGGACAAGATCCGGACGGTGGTGGTCTTGCCGGCACCGTTCGGGCCGAGGAGCGCGAACACCGTCCCCTCGGGGATGCGCAGGTCGATGCCGTCCAGGACCGGCCGGCCGCCGTAGGACTTGCGCAGGCCGGTGGCGCTGATCGCCGGTGTTCCGGGTGGGGTGGAGAGGGCGAGTGGTGAGGTGGGTGAGGTGGGTGAGATGGGAGCGGTCATGACGTTCTGCCCTTCTCTTGGGTGAGAGGTCACGAGCGGGGAGCGGGGCGGTACTGTCCGCCGACGGGAACGGGCCGGTACTGTCCGCCGACGGGAGCGGTGCGTCGGGTGAGCACGGTGCGACAGGCGAGCACGGTCCCGTCAGGGAGCACGGGTCCGTCCAGGGGGCCACAGGTCCGTCAGGCGGCACACAAGCCCGCCAGGCGGGCGCAGCCCCTCACGAGCGGCGGATCTCAATGTCGCCGATTCCCGTGCGGGCACGGACCTCGACGGTGTGTTCCGACGCGCCGGGGCCGTCGGCCGGGGTGAGCAGGTTGCGGACGCTGCCGAGGCGGGTGTTCACGTCGAGCCAGGCGGCCGTGGACGTGCCGATGCCGACCTCCAGGTCGCCCGCCGATGACTGGAGCGAGACCCGGCCCCGGACCGCCTCGCCCAGGCGGATGCCACCGTTCGCCGACCGGGCGTCCACGTCCCCTCGCGCCACGCCGACGGAGATCGCCCCGTTGGACGAACTCGCCCGGAGATCGCCTCCGACCTCGCCGAGCACCGTCTCGCCGTTCAGGTTCTTGACCGTCGCCGCACCACCGATCACTCCCGCGTCGATCGGGCCCGCGCCGACGAGTTCGGCGTCGCCCGTCGTGCGGTCGAGGCGGATGCCGCCATGGCTCGTCCTGAGCCGCGCCGTCACCGTCTCGCCTGCCCGGACGTGCCCGGTCGAGGTCTTCAGCCGGCAGTCCCCGAGGCGGCCCTCGCAGAGGAGATCGCCGATGAGCGCGTTCGCGCTGACGTCGGATCCCGTCGGCAGTTCGATCCGTACCTCGACCGAACCGGTCGGGCCGAACAGGGCCCGCTGCTTTGGCCCTTTGACCAACAGCGCACCGTCCGAACAGGCCACCCGGGTCTGCCCGGCCGCCCGGACGTCCACCTCCTCGGAGGGGTCGGTCGGCAGGACCTCGACGACGGTGTCCACGCGGTCGCCGGCGATGACGTGGAGCACTCCGATGTCGAACTCGACGGTGGCGGAAACCGGTTCGGGCGTCTCGAAAAATGGCATGGCTGTGCCGTCCTCATGACTCGGGGGGAGGGACGCCGGCCCGCCGCGCGGGCGGGCGGCGCGTGAGAGTGGTGGTGGGCACGGTTGCCGGGGTAGGAGGCTTATGGTGCCGCCTTGGCGCCACCGTGGCGTCGAAGCCATCGAACGGCGTGGGGCCGCAAGCCCGGCTCCCTCTCGCCTCGCCTCGCCGTGCCGTGCCGTGTGACGGGCTAGCGGACCCAGCCCGTGAAGCTCTGGCCCCGGTGGCGCGTCGGGCCGGACGGGCGGCCGGCGCGCTCGCCGGTCTCCAGCGCGGCGGCGACGACCCGGACCAGCCAGGCGTTCACCGACAGCCCCTCCCGACCGGCCGCCTCCTCGGCCCGCGTCTTGAGGTGCGCGGGAAGCCGCAGGTTGACCCGGGCGGTGCCGCCCTCGTCGCCTTCTCCTTGGCCCGGAGCCGATGGCAGGGCGGCCCCCGAGGCACCATCGGACACGCTGGCGGACGTCTCGTCGTCCAGGCGGAGGCCCTGGTCCGGCGGCGGTGTCACCACGAACTCCGGGTCCAGACCGCGCAGTCGTACATCAACCGAGCCAGGCGCCAGGTCGCGGGTCACCTCCTCCATGGCGGTGGAGAGAGCGTTCAGCAAGGTGAGCCGGGCGGCCGACTCGAGCGGCGCGGTCAGCCGTTCGGCGAGCACGCGCGCTTCGTCCCCGCCCGCGCTCGCGGCGACCGCGAGCTCCCGCCGGAGGGTGTCGACGTAGGGGGTGAGATCCATGGCGCCACTATGGCGTCATAGTGGCGTCACCGCAAGGCATTTGACGCCATGAGACCGTGAGTGCCCCGCCGCGCGGGTGGGGTTGGAATTGCTTGTAGCCAAAAGCCCGTCGTTGTGCGCGGTTTGGGAGGCGGGCAGGGGCGCCAGCGCGGCACAGACGGGGGGTGGCGCGTCGTCCGGCCACCGTCGCACCACCATCGACCGCCTGTCCGACTGTCCGACTGTCCGACCGACCGGCTGCCCGGCTGCCCAACTGCCCAACTGCCCGACTGCCCGACTGCCCGACCAGCATCCGTCCTGTCGTCCGTCCGTCCGCCATGCCGGGCGGCCCCTACGCCGGAACGCTCTTACGCCGGGACACTCCCATGACGCGGCCCGCATGCCACCCCGTCCTCGCCGGGCGTGGCCGGGACCACGGCCGTCACGCCCGGTGGCAGGACAGAGGTCCCGGCGAGCACAGCGGCAGCGCCGGAAGCACAGGACGCTCGCGGAGCTCCCGAACCACCCGCGCCACTCAGGCCGCCCGAACCGCTTGGACCGCCCGGACCGCCCGGAGCAGGCGGAGCCACCGTTCCGCCTGCGACGCCCGGCCCATCCGGAGCGCTCGGCGTACGCCGGGCTCCCGGCGCGTTCGGTACCTCCGGCGCCGCGCCCCCGCCCGGGGCCGCCGCCCCCGGCGAAGCCCCGACGGCACCGGGGGCACCGGGAGCACTGGGGGCACCAGACGCACCGGAAGCGCCAACCCCACCCGCTCTCCCGGGCACCCCGAAGGCGACGGTGGGGCCCGGCGGGCCGGACGGTCCCGGCAGCCCCACCGGACCCGGCGGGCCCGGCGGCGCGTCCAGCCACTGGAACACCGGCTCCAGACGCACGATGCGGATCACCTTGGACACCCGGGGACCGCCCCGCACCACCCGCAGCCGCCCGCCGCCGCGGGCCACCCGGTTGCGGGCGCGGAGCAGCAGGCGAAGGCCGCTCGCGTCCAGGAAGGTCACTCCGCGCAGGTCGATGACGAGGTCGGCGTGGCTGCGGCCGGCCAGGGCCTCCAGCCGGGGGCCGAGCTCCTGCTCGGCCAGGATGTCGATCTCTCCGGACAGTTCAATGGTGACCGCTCCCCCCGCCACACGCTCCCGCATGGTGAAGGCGAGCTCGTACCCGCCCATGCGAACCTCACCGTTCTCCCTCACTCATGTACCGCACACCGGACCCCGTTCCCACGCACCGGGACGGCAGCTCCGGCAAGCCGGTGAGCGCCTCGGGCCGTGTGCCTTTCTGGTGCCCCGGCACCGGGCTCTTCTCACCTCAACTGACCCAGAGTTCATCCGTGTTGGGAACTCCTGCGGTACCACGGGGAAAGTTGCGCGCATATGGGCGGCGGAATCGCCGGAATCGCGCGGGAGAGGACGCCGGTACGGGCCCGAAGAGGATCAGAGCCGGGAAGGGGGACGGTGAACGGCAGGCGGTGAACGGCAGGCGGTGAACGGCAGGCGGCGCGGACGGCAGGTGGCGGACGGCGCGAAGCGGCCGGGGGGCGAAGACGAACGCCGTGCGAGCGCGGGAGAGAGAACGCCGGGCGCCAGAGAAGAAAGGGGAAAGAAGGTGGGGGGAAGCGGCATCGGGGGGACAAGCCGCTTCCCCCCATGAGGACAAGGACCCCGAGTACGGGCCGCAGTCAGGGGAAGCTCGCGGCCCGGACCCCGCAGAGGGGTTCCCTGTCCCAGGCCCGACGGATTCCTGCCAGATCCGGCGGGCGCTTCCCCCATCCTCCGCTCCGGAAGTGGGCGGACGGACGGGCGAAGGACCCCGTTCGCCGGGGCTTAAGTCCTTAAAGGTGGTGTGAGGAGCCACTGCGGGGAGTCTCGGCAGTCTCGGCCCCCTTCAGGGAAATGGCCGTGAACGCGCCGGAGGCGGCTCCTCCCGGCGCCTCCCATCTCCTCCCGAGGTCGTCCATGTGTGCGGTTAGACTCTCGCAAGCGCTACGGGGGACTTCACGAGAGAAGAAGGCGGACGGGGAGGCGGCACGGCATGACCCAAGCCAAGAAGATCACGTTCTGGGTACTCGCCGTTTTCATCGGTTACACGATCATCCATTCCCCGGCCAGGGCCGCCGAGCTCGTACAGATAGGCTTCGAGGGGATCTCGGACGCCGCCAAGAGCATCGGCGAGTTCATGACCGAGCTGATCAACTGAGCCCCTGCCGGCCGGATCCCCGCGGGCGCCGCAGGTCCCGCTCCCTCGTGAACCCTGTCGCACGGAAGGCGGCCATCCGATGATCCGTCACCTTGTCCTGTTCAAGCTCAACGAAGGCGTCGGGCGCGACGACCCCCGCGTCGTCGCCGGCGTCCAGGCGTTCGAGAAGCTGGGCGGGGAGATTCCCGAGCTCCGTTTCTGGGAGTGCGCGTGGAACGTCTCGGACCGTCCAATCGCCTACGACTACGCGATCAACTCCGCCGTCGAGGACACCGACGCCCTCCGGCGCTACCTCGACCACCCGGCCCACCAGGCGGGTGTCGCGCTGTGGCGGGAGTTCGCCACGTGGGTGATCGCCGACTATCCGTTCTGAGCCCCGTTCCCCACCGGAGCCTGGCCCCAGGCCCCTCGCCACCACGGCGGAGGGCCTTTTTCACGCGGTCAACACGGCGTTATGCGGTGCTTGCACACAGTGGACATGTCTTGTGATGCTATGACCGCTTTTGACGGATGAGTTGACCTGGAGCTGACCGCGAAGGGGTGGTGTGACCGTGCCGGCCCGTACAGCGTCAGAGGAGACGTCGGCGTCAGAAGAGAACCCCCCGCAACCGCGGGAGGCGCCGCGGGAAACACCGCGAGCGACACCGCGAGCGACGCCGCGGGAAGCCCTGCGGGGAGCACCGCAAGCCCCACGGGACGTTCCGCGAGACGTTCCACAGGACGCGCCTCGGCGCACTCCGCAGGAGACGCCGACGCGGCAGACGGCCGCGCAGGGGACGTCATCGCGGGAGACGTCGACCCAGGAGAAGTCGATTCAGGACACGTCGGCCCAAGACACGTCGGCCCAAGACACGACGGCCCAGGAGCCCTCGGCCCAGGACACGTCAGCCCGGGACACCCCGACCCAGGAGCCCTCGACGCGGGAGAGCCGGGGCGCCGACGCCCGGGCGCTGACGCAGGTGCTCTTCAAGAAGTTCGCCACCCTGGAGCCCGGCACGCCGGAGCACGCCCGCGTGCGCGCCGCCCTCATCGAAGCCAACCTCCCTCTCGTGCGGTACGCCGCGGCGCGTTTTCGCAGCCGCAACGAGCCCATGGAGGACGTGGTCCAGGTCGGCACCATCGGTCTCATCAACGCCATCGACCGCTTCGACCCCGACCGTGGGGTGCAGTTCCCGACCTTCGCGATGCCCACCGTCGTCGGCGAGATCAAGCGTTACTTCCGCGACAACGTGCGCACCGTCCACGTACCGCGCCGGCTGCATGAGCTGTGGGTGCAGGTCAACGGCGCCACCGAGGACCTGACCGTGCTGCACGGCCGGTCGCCGACCACCGCCGAGATCGCCGAGCGGCTCAGGATCGGCGAGGACGAGGTACTCGCCTGCATCGAGGCCGGCCGCTCGTACCACGCCACCTCGCTGGAGGCCGCGCAAGAGGGTGACGGGCTGCCCGGGCTGCTGGACCGGATCGGGTACGAGGACCCCGCGCTGGCCGGGGTCGAGCACCGCGATCTGGTGCGTCACCTGCTCGTTCAGTTGCCGGAGCGCGAACAGCGCATCCTGCTGCTGCGCTACTACAGCAATCTGACGCAGTCGCAGATCAGCGCGGAGCTGGGGGTGTCGCAGATGCATGTGTCGCGACTGCTCTCCCGGAGCTTCGCCCGCCTGAGATCCGCAAACCGTATCGATGCCTAACTCTTGTGGGTGACACGCCCTCCGGACTCCCCGGCAGATATGTCGACTTGACGCTACAGCGCGTTGCCGACATGTGACATTCTGCTGGAACTGCGTTTGCCACAGCGCAGCCTCCGGTATTCAGGTGGGGGCTGCCCCCTCGGCCGAATCCGCGGCCGGGGGTGTGCTGTGATCCGTCCGCGACCTCAAGGGGGTGGCATGTCCGTAGACCTGGGCAGCGCGAAGGTGCTCACCAACGACGCACCGCACGCCGTGCTCGACGACTGCGAAGCCATCGACACCCGCACCCTCTCCCGCTCCCTGTTCCTGCGGCTGGCGGCCCTGGACCGGGACAGCGCCGAGCGTACGTACGTCCGTGACACCCTCATCGAGCTCAACCTCCCCCTCGTGCGCTACGCGGCGGCGCGGTTCCGGAGCCGCAACGAGCCGATGGAGGACATCGTCCAGGTCGGGACCATCGGACTGATCAAGGCCATCGACCGGTTCGACTGCGAACGCGGGGTGGAGTTCCCCACGTTCGCGATGCCCACGGTCGTCGGCGAGATCAAACGGTTCTTCCGGGACACGAGCTGGTCCGTGCGGGTGCCGCGCCGCCTGCAGGAGCTCCGGCTCGCCCTGACCAAGGCCAGCGACGAGCTCGCGCAGAAGCTGGACCGCTCCCCGACCGTGCCCGAGCTGGCACTGTGCCTGGGCGTCTCCGAGGAGGACGTGGTCGACGGCCTGGCGGTGGGCAACGCCTACACGGCCAGTTCGCTGGACTCCCCCTCACCGGAGGACGACGGCGGCGAGGGCTCGCTCGCCGACCGGCTGGGTTACGAGGACACGGCGCTTGAGGGCGTGGAGTACCGGGAGTCGCTGAAGCCGCTGCTGGCCAAGCTGCCCCCGCGCGAGCGCCAGATCATCATGCTCCGCTTCTTCGCCAACATGACGCAGTCGCAGATCGGCGAGGAGGTCGGCATCTCACAGATGCACGTGTCCCGGCTGCTCACCCGGACCCTCTCCCAACTGCGCGAGGGGCTCATCTCGGACTGAGCCGCCCCGCCCCGGTCGGGGCCGGACGGACGACACCACCGCGACCGGAGCCACAGCAGTCAGGAAAGGCCACGGTCGACCGACCCCCGGTACGGCAGCGGCGGGCCGCGACACACAGGTCGCGGCGGGGGCCGCCGGGCCGTCCGGCTGACACACGGCGCGTTCGGCGCCGGCACGACCGGCCCGCCGCCCCGCCACCCGTGGACGGCCGCGAGGCCGACGCCTCACCCCGCCCGACGCCCCCACCCCGCCCGGCGGACACCCCGCCCCGGGGAGGCACCCGTCGACTGCGCGGGCACCGGAGCGAGAGGGAAGAACTCCGGGACGAGGGGGAGACCTCCGGGACGAGGGGGATAGCTCCTCGGCGAGCGAGACCTTCGGGGCGAGGGGAAGCCCCTGCGGCGAACCAGACTTCGGGGGCGAGGGGAAGGCCCCCCGGCGAGCCAGACTTCCGGAGCGAGGGGAAGCCCCCCCGGCGAGCGAGACCCCCGGGGCGAGGGGAAGCCCTGCGGCGAGCGAGACCCCCGGGGGCGAGCCGAGCAGCCGCCTTTGGCCTCAGCCGAGCGCGAGCCAGGCCACCGCGGCGACGACCGCCAGCGCCGCCACGACGCCGAGGATCACCCCCACCCGGGGCCCGGACGACGATGAACGTCCGTGGCTCGCCGGAGCGGCCGCGCGGGGACCGGAAGCGCCCTCGTCGACGAAGGCACGGAACATCTGAGTGCTGCCCGCGGGGTCGTAGTTGCCCTCGGGGCGCTGCTGATGGGGGTTGGCCATGGACCAGGACCCTAGCGAAGACGGCTCCGCCTCCGCGCGTGGGGCAGGGCCTCCTCCCTTCCTCCTCCCTCCCCTCCCTCCTCTTCCCCTCACCTCCCGCACACCCTCAGGTCTCTTCCACCCCTCTCGACACATGACGTCACCCCCCGGTCACTCATCGTTCAATAGGCGGATTTGACCCCTCCTTTACCGCTTTTAGTTTGCCTTCAGCAACCAACAACACCTATGGTTGCCCTAAGCAACTTAAAACCGGGAGGATCCGTTGGCCGCGCACCAGCAGTACCAGGAGCTCGCCCAGCAGCTCAGCGCCATCGGCGTGATCAAGCGCGGCCTCGCCCGGGTCCTTCCCGCCGACTGTCCGCCCACCTCGGTCATCGTGCTCACCCTGCTCAAGCGGTACGGCGAGATGCGGATGAGCAAGCTCGCGGAGCTGCTGGTCGTCGACATGTCGGTGACCAGCCGCCACGTGGCGTACGCCGCGGAACGGGGGTGGCTCGACCGGCAGCCGGACCAACTGGACAAGCGCTCCCGGCTGCTGCGCCTCACCCCCAGCGGCGAGGCGCTGCTGGACGACGTCAGCGCCCGCTACACCGAGGCACTGGCGCACTGCCTGGGTGACTGGAGCGACGCGGAGATCAATCAGATCGTCGGTCTGCTCGCCCGGCTCCGGGAGAGCTTCGGCGAGTGCCACCGGCCCGTCGCCCACGGCGGCGCCGCCCCGGCGCACGACCTCGCGGCCTGCCCGTCGGCCCGCGCACCCCACTGACCGCCCGACAGCATCACGAAAAGGAAGTTCATGGCCAAGACCACACCGCCAGGTGTGCGGGACAGCCACACCGATCACGCCCCGTCCGACGCGCCGGGCATCGACATGACGCACAGCCAGATCATGCGCGCGCTGTCCGGTCTGCTGCTCGGCATGTTCGTGGCGATCCTGTCGTCGACGATCGTCTCCAACGCGCTGCCGAAGATCATGCACGATCTGCACGGCAGCCAGTCCGCCTACACCTGGACCGTCACGGCCGCGCTGCTCTCGATGACCGCGTCGACGCCGCTGTGGGGCAAGCTGTCCGACCTGTTCAGCAAGAAGCTGCTGGTCCAGGTCGCGCTGGTCGTCTACGTCGCCGGTTCCGTGGTGGCCGGTCTGTCGCAGAACACCAGCATGCTCATCGGCTGCCGGGTGATCCAGGGCATCGGCGTCGGCGGTCTGTCGGCCCTCGCCCAGATCGTCATGGCCGCGATGATCTCGCCGCGTGAGCGCGGCCGGTACAGCGGTTATCTCGGCGCCACGTTCGCCGTCGCCACCGTCGGCGGTCCGCTGCTCGGCGGCGTGATCACCGACACGAGCTGGCTCGGCTGGCGCTGGTGCTTCTACGTCGGTGTGCCGTTCGCCGTGATCGCCCTGATCGTGCTCCAGCGCACCCTGCACCTCCCGGTCGTCAAGCGGCAGGTGAAGGTGGACTGGCTCGGCGCGTTCTTCATATCCGCCGCCGCCACGCTGTTGCTGATCTGGGTGACCCTGGCCGGCAAGAACTACGACTGGCTGTCCTGGCAGACCGCCGTCATGGTCGCCGGGTCCATCGTGCTCGGCGCGATCTTCCTCCTGGTGGAGAACAAGGCCGCCGAACCGATCATCCCGCTGCGGCTGTTCCGCAACAAGACGATCGCCCTGGCCTCGGCTTCGAGCCTCTTCGTCGGTGTGGCGATGTTCGCGAGCACGGTCTTCCTCTCGCAGTACTTCCAGCTCGCGCGGGGCGAGACGCCGACCATGTCCGGCGTCATGACCATCCCGATGATCGCGGGTCTGTTCATCTCCTCGACCGTCTCCGGTCAGATCATCACCAAGAACGGGCGCTGGAAGGCGTGGCTGGTCTCCGGTGGCGTCCTGCTCACCGCCGGCCTCGGCATGCTCGGCAGCATCCGGTTCGACACCCCGTACTGGCAGCTCGCCTGCTACATGGCCCTGATGGGCCTCGGCATGGGCATGATGATGCAGAACCTGGTGCTGGCCGCCCAGAACCAGGTTTCGCCCAAGGACCTCGGCGCCGCCAGCTCCGTCGTCACCTTCTTCCGCTCCCTCGGTGGCGCGGTCGGCGTCTCGGCGCTGGGCGCGGTCATGGCCAACCGGGTCAAGGACTACGTCGTGGACGGTCTGACCGCCCTCGGCCCGAAGGGCGTGGCCATCGCCAAGCAGGGCGGTGGCGGCGGCAGCATCCCGGACATCAAGAAGCTGCCCGAGCCGCTGCGTTCGATCATGGAGAGCGCCTACGGGCACGGTGTCGGCGACGTCTTCACCTACGCCGCGCCCTGCGCCCTGGTCGCCTTCCTGCTGACGCTGTTCATCAAGGAAGTGGCGCTCAAGGGCCGCCCGGGCGCGCCGGCGGACTCCTCCGCTCCGGCGAAGGACGCCCAGGCGACCGAGCCCGCGAAGGCGAACTGACGGAGCCGGACTGACGGCGGTAGGCCGGTACCGGCCGGTTGTACCGGTCGGTTGTACCGGTCGGCCGGTCCAGGCCGGCGGAGGCCGGCCCACAGACTCCGGCCGGGCGTCCACGAGCGGAGACGCCCGGCCGGTGGCCCGGGGCCGAACGGCATGAATGACCCCGGGCGAACGGCCCCGGAGGCGGTGCGCGCACAAGGCAGGGGACGGCCTGCGCACCGCCTCCGGGGCCGGGTACTTTCCCGGCACTCCTTCCTGATGCTTCTCCGGTGCTTTCCCGGAGGCTTTTCAGAGGGACTTTTCCGTGCGCTTTTCACGCCCTCCCTCACGCCTTCCGTCCCCGGAACGCCGAGCGCCCCCGTCCGCGAGGAGAATCCGATCTCCTTGCGGACGGGGGCGTTCCTCGATTCAACGCCTCGTTTCAACGCCTCGTTTCAACGCCTCGTCACGACGCTTCGCTACGAGGCCTCGTCCCGCGCCCGGTCGCGCATCACCTCGATGCCCGCGATCACCGTGTCCAGCCCGACGGCGAAATCGCGTTCCCACATGTCCTCGAGCGTCCCGGCGCGCACCCTGCGCGCCATCTCCACGCTCTCCTCGTACATGGCCGCGAAGTCCGGTCGCTCGGTCAGCGTGTCCGTGACTTCCTTGAAGTACTGATCCTGTTCGACGCCCGCCGCCCGGCAGCGCTCGTCGTAGAGCGTCTGGACGGTGGCGAAGCCGTAGACGAACTGGAAGAGGGCGCCCAGCGAACCCGCGATCCGGCTCGGTGCGACCCCGCTGTGCCGGATCACCCGGAGGGTGACGTCACCGAACCGCATCGCCTTCGGGCCGATGTTGAGGTACTGGCCGACGAGCCGGGCCACCCACGGGTGCCGGGTGAGGACCCCGCGGTACTCGCACGCGAGGTGCCGGAGCTGGTCGCGCCAGTCGGCGTCCGGGGCGTCCGGGTCGGGGAGCACGATCTCTCCGCTCGCCTCGTCCAGGACCAGTTCGAGGAGGTCGTCCTTGTTGTCGACGTACCAGTAGACCGACATGGCGGTCACCCCGAGCTCGGCGGCCAGCCGGCGCATCGAGAACTTGGCCAGTCCCTCGGCGTCCAGCAGGCGCGTGGCCGCGGCCACGATCCGCTCGCGGTCCAGCGAGCCCGGCTGGGGCTCACGGGACCGGTCCGCGGCCGCCCTGCGCCGCGGGGAGGGTTTCTCCTCGGCCAGCCAGATGCTGGTCCTCGGCTGCCCCGCGCCCTTGCCGCCGGCCATGCGTTCCCTCTCCACCACGTCGCTGCTCCGGTCCACGATGCTAGGCCCTGCCGGCCGTGCCGCCGCTTCCGGCGCCCGCCGGGTCGTCGGTTCCCGTTCCGGCGCCCGCCGCGGCGTCGGCCGTCTCGGCCCTGTGCAACAGGAACGCCGCCACGACGCCGCCCGCCAGCACCGCCACCGCGCCGACCGACTGGCCCGCCTGCACCCCGGACGCGAAGGCGTCCTGGATCTCGGAGCGCTGTGCGGCCGTCCGCGCCTTGCCCAGGGCCTCGGGCAGCGAGCCCGCGCCGGCGGCGACGGCCGGCAGCAGCGCGGCGAAGCGGGAGTTGAGCACCGCGCCGAGCACGGCGACGCCCAGCCCGTTGCCGAACTCCTGGAGCGTGCCGTTGACCCCCGCGCCGACCCCGGCCTTCTCCGGCGGGATGGCCGACATGATCGCGGTGGCCATGGGAGGCGAGGCCAGGGCGATGCCGACGCCCATCAGGACCAGGCCGACGAACATTCCTCCGTACCCGTGGTCACCGGTCTCGGCGATCACGGCCAGACCGGCGGCCAGCAGCGCCATACCGCCCGCGATCATGACCGGGGCGCCGAACTTCGTCATCAGCCGGGCGCCGACGCCGGTCAGGTTGAGCAGGACGATCATCAGGGCCAGCGGCGTCATCCGCAGTCCGGTCTCCAGCGGCCCGTAGTGCAGCACCAGTTGCAGGTGCGAGGTGAGCAGGAAGAACGAGCCGCCCATGCCGAGCGCCACCAGGATCCCGCCCATGACGGCCGCGACGAAACGGCGGTTGCGGAAGAAGTGCATGTCGAGCATGGGGTACGGGATGCGCAGCTCCCAGAACACGAACGAGGCCATGATCAGGACGCCGGCGCCACCGGAGAACAGCACCCGGCCGGACGTCCAGCCGTGCTCGGGACCGGAGATGATCGCGAAGACGATGCCGGTCATGCCGAGGGTGGAGAGCAGCGCGCCCAGCAGGTCCGGGCGGTCACCGGCCGGGTTCTTCGACTCGGGGACCAGCTTGAGCACGGCGATCAGGCCGATCACCGCCACCGGGATGTTGACCAGGAAGATCGAGCCCCACCAGAAGTGGTCGAGGAGGGTGCCGCCGATCAGCGGCCCGCAAGCGAAGCCGAGCGAGCCCACCGCTCCCCAGATGCCGATCGCCTTGGTGCGCTCGTCGTCGTCGAAGACCTGGACGACGACGGCGAGCGTGGTGGTCATCAGCAGCGCGCCGCCGACTCCCATGCCGGCGCGGGCGGCGATCAACTGGCCCGTCGTCTCCGACAGTCCGGCGCCGAGCGACCCCAGGCCGAACAGGGCGAGGCCGGTGGCCAGCATCTTCTTCCGCCCGTAGCGGTCGGCGAGGTTGCCGGCGGTGAGCAGCAGACCGGACTGCACCAGGGAGTACGCGTTGAGCATCCACTGGATGTCGGCGGTCGCGGCGCCCATCTCCGTCGTGAGCGACGGGATGGCCACGTTGAGGACGGTGTTGTCGAGCAGCACGGTGAGCTGCGCGAGGCATATGACACCCAGGATCACCCAGCGAGTGGGGTGACGAACGGGATGCGGAGTTTCGGGATGGGATGACGAGACGGAGGCGGATGCCGCCATGACGGGCTCCTCACAGGGCAGGCCGACGTGATCGGTCTACACCGTACAGGCGCCGGTTCTACGGTGTACAGGGTTTTGCCGTACGTCGTAGAAGACATGACGGGCGGTGGGTGTGAGGGGCGGTGTGGGGCGTGTGGGGCGTTGGGACGTCGGCTGGGTGTCGGGAGCGCGAGCGCTCCGGCGGCCGGGCCGGCCGGGACGCGGAGTGACGGTTGCCCCCAGGAGGCGAGCCTCAGGGGGCGGGCTTCAGGAGGCGGGCTTCAGGACGTACCCCATGCCGCGCCGCGTGTGGATCATCGGCGGCCTGCCGGCGTCGATCTTCTTGCGCAGGTAGGAGATGTAGAGCTCGACGACATTGCCCCGGTCGCCCGCGCCGCCCGTGCCGAAGGAGTGCGCCCAGACCCGGTCCAGCAGCAGTGTCTTGCTGAGCACCCGGCCGGGTTCCCGCATGAGCTGGCGCAGCAGCGCGCATTCCGTCGCCGTCAGGGGGATCGCCGTACCGCCCCGGATCGCCTCCCGGTTCACCTCGTCGAGGACGAGGTCGCCCACGGCCAGGCGCGGCCGGGCGCTCGGGGCGGCGAGGGCGGGGCGGGGGCGTGCTTCCGTCGGTGCGATCGTCATGTTCAAGAGGGTGTGCCGAAGCTCTGAGAACCGCCTTTTCCCCGTCTGGGAAACGTCTGAGAATCCGGACGGCGCGGGGAGAGGGCGGGAGGGAAGGGGCGTCCCGCTGAGGCCGGGAGCGTCCCGAAACGTCGAAGGCCCGGTACCTGAGTACCGGGCCTTCGATTCGAGTAGCGGGGACAGGATTTGAACCTGCGACCTCTGGGTTATGAGCCCAGCGAGCTACCGAGCTGCTCCACCCCGCGACGGTCGAGAGGCCGGGTCCAACACGTTGGCACCGGCTTCTCGGCTGTGCGCTCGGCAGGATTCGAACCTGCAACCTCTTGATCCGTAGTCAAGTGCTCTATCCGTTAAGCTACGAGCGCTCGGCTTCCCGGCGGTTTTTCTTGCCGGTCGGCGTTGCGGGAACAACATTACATGAACTGCGCCGTGAGGCGAAATCCATTGCCGCAACCCCACCTGACCTGCGGAAACGCAGAATCGAGGCGATTGCGGCACCCGGCCGCACCGCATGGCCGGGGGCCGCCGGCGCAGGCCGCGAGCGGCAGCGCATGCGAGCGGCAGCGGGCGGGAGCGACGGCGGGCGGAGTGCCGTCGGGGAACGAACGCAGCGCCGACCGGGAACGGCGGAGATCACCGGGCACGGAAAAGCCCCGGCCGTCATGAGCGACGGCCGGGGCTCCCGGCTGCGGAGGCGGAGGGATTTGAACCCTCGATGGGCTTTAAGACCCAAACCGCATTAGCAGTGCGGCGCCATAGACCGGACTAGGCGACGCCTCCAGCACACTCGCGCGTACGCGAATGTTGCGTGCAGATGATGACACAGCCTGGGGCCCCGCCACCAATCGCACTCTACGGTACCGGGCGTGGCGGCCCCCGGGCAAAGCGGTTTCGGGCGCGCAACGCACGGCGCATCCGGGCGTTAGAGGGGTGAGGACGCGGTCGGCCCGCCGTCCTCGCACCACCCCGCGACCCATGGAGTCCCCGCATGCCGCTCCACCGTCCCCGTCGTCCCCGCAGCCCCGGCTTCCCCACCATCGGCCTGCCGGCGACCGGCCTCCCCGAGGCCGGGCGCGCCGCCGACCGGCCGCTCGGCCGTCCCGGCGGCCCCCGTCGTCCCGGCCGGCCCGCCCTGGCGGCAGTTGTACTGGTTCCGCTGCTGCTGCCGCTGTTCGGCGCCCCTTCGGCCGCCGCCCGGCCGCTGCCATTCCCGCCGGGCCCGGGAGCGCTCACGGCGTCGCCGGGCGCGCCGACGCCGGAGAAACGGCAAAAACCGCAGGACCCGCAGGACCCGCAGAAGCGGAAGGGGCCGGGAGCGTGGAGGGACGCCGGCGCCGGTCCCATGCCCACGCCCGCGGACCACCTCACCGTCGTGATCACCGACAGCGGGCGGACCGACGGCCGGTACCGACTCCGCTGCCACCCGACGCACGGCACCCTCCCGGACCCCCAGGGCGCGTGCGACCAGCTCGACGGGCAGACGCGCTGGGACCGCGACCTCTTCGCGCCGGTGCCGTCCGACGCGCAGTGCACGATGGTCTACGGCGGGCCGGACCGGGCCCATGTGACCGGGGTCTGGGCCGGGCGTCCGGTCGACGCCAACTTCAACAAGGTGAACGGGTGCGAGCTGGCGCGCTGGAACAGGTTCTCCCGCCTCCTGGGCGAGCCCGCGCGCCCGGCCGAGGCCGGAGCCGGGTCCGGCGGGCCCGGTGGCTCCGGCCCTACGTCCTCCGCGTCTTCGACGTCTTTCCCGCGCCCCGCGTCCTCCGCGTCCTCCGCGTCCTCAACGTCTTCCCCGCGCCCCGGGTCCACGGCCTCCACCGGCCATGGGGCCGCATGCCGTCGTCCCGCCTCTTTCCGGTCATCTGCTCCCCTCCATATGACCGTCAACGACCAATAACGACCGCTTCGGTCGTTCTCGACCGCGGCCCCACCCTTCATCGGCCTCCGACCTCGGCTCCTCTGCGGAATGACAGGCTCCACTCACCCCCCAGGCCGACACACCGACCGCCCCGGACGCCGCACGACAGGGGGCGCCGCGCCCCTCGTCCGCCGTCGCGCCGGACTCCGCAGCCCGTAGACTTCCCCCCAGCAACACGCCGCAGGGGCGGCGGAACTCCCCCAGCCGTCGCTGGGGGTGCCCCCCGTCCCGCGGGTCGCACGGTGCGGTAACAGGGAGGAAGCGTCGCAGTGAGCAGCAGGCCATCCCGAGGCGCTGCTCGCCTCGCAGCCATACTCGACGCCCTTCCCGACGCGCTGTTGCTCGTCAACTGCAACGGCACGGTCGTCAACGCCAACCACATCGCGCTGGAGACGTTCGAGGTCCCCGGCACGGGACTGGTCGGGCGCGGCCTGCTCGACCTGCTGCCGGCGTTCGACTCGCGCCGCATCCCCGGTTCGATGCGCCTGCCCGAGGACCGGACGAACGGCGGGCGCACCAAGCCCACGCGCATGATCGCCCGGCGGACGGACGGCACCCAGTTCCCCGTCGAGGTCACCAGCGCCAACCTCCCCGACAGCCGCACCCCGTACGCCGAACAGGGTCCGTACACCGGGGACGAGCTGCTCATGCTCGTCGTCCGGGATCTGACCGGCACCCTCGACACCGAGGCCGAACTCGCCCGTCAGCAGCGCCAGACGGAGATGATCCTGCGCGCGGCCGCCGAGGGAGTGGTCGGCGTGGACACGGCGGGCAAGGTCGTCCTCGTCAACCCCTCCGCCGCACAGATCCTCGGCTACCGCGCCAGCGACCTCGGCGGACGTGAACTCCACCCGCTCATCCACCACTCGCGCGCGGACGGCACGCCGTTCCCGTTCGAGGACTCGCCGATCGCCGACACGCTGCGTTCCGGCCGCAAACACCGGGTGCGCGGACAGGTGCTGTGGGCGAAGGACGGGCGCGCGGTGCCGGTCGATCTGACGACGGCGCCGGTGCGCGACGGGGACCAGTTGGTCGGCGCGGTGATGACCTTCACCGACCGTCGCCCGTACGACGCGCTGGCCGCGCGGCACGCCCAGTTGGTGGCTGTGCTCGATGGTTCGCTGCACGGGCCGCTGGAGCGGCTGCGCGGCGAGCTCGGCACGCTGGCCGCCGACCCGGCCGGGCAGTTGTGGCCCGAGGCCAACCAGACCCTGCACCGCCTCGCCGCCGGATACGGGCGCATGGCCCGACTGGTCGAAAGCGTGCTCGCCTACCAGCGGCTCGAGGCGGGCGAGGGAGGGCTGGAGCGCCGGACGACCGCCCTGGACGAGGTCGTGGCGGCGGGCGTCGAAGGTGCCGTCGAGCTGATCGGTCCCGGGCGTGCGCAGTTCGCGGTGCACGCGCCGGCCATAGAGGCCGAGATCGACGCGGAGTGGCTGGCCCGGGCGCTCACCCATCTGATCGCGGACGTCGCGGGCGTGGACGCGACGGGCGAGGCGGCCCCCGGCACGGCGTCGGCCGGCGACTCGACGATCGTCGTCGCGGCCGCGAAGCGGGACACGGCCGTCCGGATCGAGGTCCGCGGCCCGCACCCCGGCGGCGACCCGGTGCACGGGCCGATCGTGCGGGGCATCGTCCGGCGGCACGGCGGCGTGCTCCAGACCCATGACGTACCGGGCAGCGGGGGCGGCAAGGCGTACGTCCTGGAGGTGCCGGTCTCGGCGGAGGCCGGGCCCGTCACGCCGTCCGACCGGCCCGACTCGCCGCCGAGCATCGGCAGCGGGACGACCATCATGCCGATGCCGGGGCAGCGGTCGGGGGAGACGGCGGCTCGGGGGACGGCGGGGCCGGGGGGCGTTGGGACGACCAGCACGGCTGGTGCGGCTGGTGGCTCCGGGATTGGTGGTGTCGCTTCGGGCGGTGCTGCGGGGGCCGGGAGGGCTGTCGGTTCTGCGGGTTCACCGGAGGTCGCGGGCTCTGCTGCTTCCGGTGGTGCTGTCGGAGGCGACGGTGTTCGGGAGCCCGAAGGTGCGGTGGGTTCCGCCGGGGTGACGATGCCGGGTGCGGGCGGGACGGGTGTTGCGGGCGGGGAGGGCCCGGCGGGCTCTGCTTCCGGTGGTCCGGCCGCTGGGCAAGGGGCCGACTCTCCTGCGCGGTCTGCCTCACCGGCCCACCAGGTTCACCCGTCTCAGCAGGCCCAGCAGGCCCAGCAGGCCCAGCAGGCCGGACAAGTTCAGCAGGCTCAGCAGGCAACAGCCGGGCATTCGACTGGTGCGCCTCATGCGGCTCATGCACCTCACGCGGTTCCGCAGGCGCGGCAAGGGAGTCCGTCCACCGGAGCCCCGTCCGTTCCGGGCGCGCCCACGCACCCCGGGAGCCCCGGCGTCGCGACGCCTCTCGGTCCCGCGCCGTCCGCCGGCGAGGGGCCGGGGAGCGCGGAGGCACGGCCGGTGCCGGGGCCTGATGTGACCGGCGCGCCGGGGTCCGGTGTGTCTGGGCCCGGTATGTCTGGGCCCGGTATGTCTGGGCCCGGTATGTCTGGGCCCGGTGCGCCGGTGCCCGCCCAGCCGACCGGGCGGCGGCGCGGTCCGGCCCGCCCGGACGAGGAGGAGGCGGCCGGCGCAGGGCGGAGCCGTGCCAACCGGCACGGCCGCGGCGCCGACCCGGTCCCCGCGCCGGGGCCCGGGCTCGTGCCGCCGCAGGTGGCCGCGCCCGCGCAGCCGACCGGGCGCCGTGCCCGGCGGGAGGCCGCGGCGGCCGAACCGGTGCAGGCCGCCGGCACGGAAGCGCGGCGCACGGCGTTCGCGCTGCCGCCCGCCGAGGCCGACCGCGGGCCCGACTCGGCCGCCGAGGCCGTCGCCGCGCCCACTGGGCGGCGCGCCAGGCGCGCTCTCGCCGAGGCGCCCGAGCGGCCCATTCCTGGTCAGGCCGACGCCGAACCCGACGTGCCGCGCGCCCCGTTCGCCCTGCCCCCGGCCGAGGCCGACCGCAAGCCCGCACCCGGCGCCGAGACCGATCACGCCGCGAGCCGGCCCGTACCGGCACAGGGTGGCCCGGCGACGGGCAGCGGACCGGTGGGCAGCGGTCCCGTCGGCAGTGGTCCCGTCGGCAATGGTCCGGTAGCCGGTCATCCTGTGGGCGCCATCGCCATGGGTGGCGGGCCGGCGGACGGCGGAGTGGCGGATGGTTCCGTGGGCCCGGCGGAGACCGGGGCCGGTGGGCCCGGCCATGGTGGCGGCACCGGTGGTGACGGCGGCGACGGCCACGGCCGGGCCGGCGTGCCGGTCGGCCCGGGTGGTCCCGCGCTGTCTCCCGGGCAGCTCGGGCACCCCGGGGCGCCCGCTGCCGTACGGCCGATGGAGGCTCCCGGGCCGGTGGGGCCCGCGCGGCCCGTCGGACCGGCCGCTCCGCCCGCCGCGTCGGGGCACTCCGGTCCGGCCGAGGCGAGCCAGGCCGGTCCGGCCGGTGTGGAACGTGCCGACGCCGGACGGCTCGGCGCGGGACACGTCGAGGCGAGGCAGGTGGGCGCGGGACATGTCGGTGCCGGTCACGTCGGTGCCGGTCACGTCGGTGCCGGTCACGTCGGTCATGCCGGGAGTGACGATGCCGGACATCCCGGAGCCGGTCAGACGGCCGTCCCCGGCCGGCCGGCGGTGGCCGGGGACGGCGTTTCCGCCGACCCCGGTGGTCACCTCGACCCAGTCGCCCCCGTCCCTCCCGTCGCTCCCGACGCCCCTGGCACTCCCGTCGGCGCCACCGGTGCCGTCGGACCGGCCGGGCAGCCGGGCTCGCCGACACCTGAGCCGTCCGCGCACGGGACCGAGGCCACCGGCCACGACGTCTTCAATTCTGCTGTTGCGCACGGCGGTTCGGGCAGTGCACCCGGCGCCGCCACCGACACGCCGCCCACCGGCCGCCGGCGTGCGCGCCGGGCGCTCGCCGAGGAACCGGGCGCGACGGCGCTGCCGGGCTCCGGTGACGTGGCCCGGGCCATCAGCGTGCGCACGCTCGGGCAGGGCGCGCCGTACGCCCAGCAGGCCGGGGACACCCCGCCCGGTGGAACGCCGGGCGGGGCGGGCGCCGGTTCCGGCCGGCGGCGCAAGCTGGGCAATCCCGCCGACAACGCCGGTGAGCGGGAGGCGCAGGCCGCCCGGGCGCAGACGCCTGCCGCCTCGCCGCGCCCCGGCCCGATCGGACCGCTGCGTTCCGGTCCTGCCGGCCCCGCCGGTCCTCCCGGTCCTGTCAGCCCGGCCGCTCCGGCCGGCCCGCTCGCCGGCGGTCCGCTCGGCCCCCGCCCGTCGCCCGCCGCGCCCGAGGGCCGCGCCTTCGCCATAGGAGCGCCGGACGAGGGCGCCGAGGGCCCGGAGCCGCTGGACGGCCCCAACGGAGCCGTGGAGGTCAGCCCGGGTGAGCCCGTCCCGCCGCCCGTGGACGACGAGTTGCCGCCCGAGCCGCTCGACAACCCGCGCCGCCTCCTGGTGTGGCCGGCCCCCGACACGTCCACCCGGCAGGCCCTGACCGAACGCGGCTACCGGCCGGTGATCGTGCACTCGCGCGAGGAGGTCGACGCGCAGATGGCGGCCTACCCGGCCGCGCTGTTCGTCGACCCGCTCACCGGGCCGATCACCCGTACCGCCCTCCAGGCGCTGCGCCAGGCGGCGGTGGCGGCCGGTGTTCCCGTCCTGGTCACGGCCGGTCTGGGACAGGCCACGCGGGAGGCGGCGTACGGTGCCGACCCGGCCGTTCTCCTCAAGGCGCTGGCGCCGCGCGACAGCGAGATGCACCCGGCCCGCGTGCTGCTGGTCGAGGAGCACGAGCCGATCGCCAACGCGCTCACCGCGACCCTGGAGCGGCGCGGGGTCCAGGTGGCCTGCGCCGCGACGGACTCCGAGGCCGTGGCGCTGGCCGGGCAGATCCGTCCCAACCTGGTGGTCATGGACCTGATGCAGGTACGGCGGCGCCGGGCCGGCATCCTGGACTGGCTGCGCTCGCAGGGGCTGCTGAACCGGACCCCCCTGGTCGTCTACACCTCGGCCGGGATCGACCCCGCCCAGCTCCCCCGGCTCGCCTCCGGCGAGACGGTCCTCTTCCTCGCCGAGCGCTCCACCAGCGCCGAGGTGCAGACCCGGATCGTCGACCTCCTCACGAAGATCGGCACGCATCCGGCGTGACGGCGGCCGGCGTCGCCGCCGGCGCCGATACCACCGTCGCCGTCACCGCACGATGCGCCGGGCCGCCGCACGGACCGACGCGCGGAGGCGGGCGCGGTCCTCGTCCGTGTCACCGGTCAGGATGCGGCGCATCTGCGGCTGGACGGTGGACCAGGAGACCAGCGCGATCAGCATGAACAGCAGGTCGGCGGGCGGGATTTCGGAGCTGATGACGCCCTTGCGCTGGGCTTCGGCGAAGACGGCGACCTTACGGTCGTAGTGCCGCTTCCCGCGCTCTGGGCGCCACCTCGACACCCGCGGCGGCCAACACCGCCTACGTCGTCTGCTCGTTCGCGAGCGGAGCGGTCACCTCGGCACTCGCCGGCCCGGCGTTCGGACGGTGGGGCTGGGACGGCGTCTGCGTGATCGCGGCGGCCTGCGCGGTGGCGGGCTGGGTCGGCGGGGCGGTGGTGGCACGGGAGCGGTGAGGCGGGACGGGGTGGGCAGGGTGGACGGGGTGTAGGGGAAGCAGGGGAACCAGGGGCCGACGGGGGCCGCCCGGCTCGGGTCCTCCCCGCCGGGCCTGATCCGACCTGATCTCACCCGGCCTGGCAAGACTCGACCTTAGGCCTGATCTCACCCGGCCTGGCCCGACTCGGCCTTATGTGACCTCGCGTGGCCCCATCCGACCCGGCCGGGCCCGGCCCGATGGGACCACCCCGTCCCGGCCCCGGCCCGATCCGTCCCCGCGAGGCCGGCGGATTTCACTCCCCCGCCCGCGCGGGCGGCAGTACCGTCACCTTCAGCTCCCCCTCCGCGTACCGCCGCCGCAGCGCCTTCTTGTCGAACTTCCCCACTGTCGTCTTGGGGACGGACGGCACCACCGTCCAGCGCTCCGGCAACTGCCAGCGCGCCACGCGCTCCCCGAGGAACGCGCGGAGCACCTCGTGCCCCGCTGACGAACCGTCGCGCAACACCACGACGGCCAGCGGGCGTTCACCCCACTTCTCGTCCGGGACCGCCACGACCGCCGCCTCGGCGACCTCGGGGTGGGCCATGAGGTGGTTCTCCAACTCGACCGAAGAGATCCACTCGCCGCCCGATTTGATGACGTCCTTCACCCGGTCCGTGAGCGTCAGGTAGCCGTCGGGGGTGATCGTGCCGACGTCACCGGTGCGCAGCCAGCCGTCGGGGCTGAACTTGTCGTCCGGGCGCAGCGGTTCGCCCTCCGCGCCGCCGTGGTAGGCACCGGCGATGTAGGGGCCGCGGATCTCCAGTTCACCGGCCGACACGCCGTCCCACGGGAGGAACCCGCCGTCCGGCGCGGCCAGCCGCGCCTCGACCGAGACCGGGATACGGCCCTGGGTGACGCGGTACGGCCACTCCTCCTCGGGCGTGAGGCCGGCCGGCGGGTAGGCGATCGCGCCGAGAGGTGAGGTCTCCGTCATCCCCCACGCCTGCACCACGCGCAACCCGTGCCGCTCCTCGAACGCCTTCATCAGGGACGGCGGACAGGGCGCGCCACCGCTGACGACCGCCCCCAGGGAGGACGTGTCGCGCGGGCGGGCGTCGAGTTCGGCCAGCAGACCCTGCCATATGGTCGGCACCCCGGCGGTGAGGGTCGGCCGCTCGCTCTCGATCATCTCGGCGAGGGGCGCGGGCTGGAGGAAACGGTCGGGCAGGAGCAGCGACGTACCCGACATGAAGGCGGCGTGCGGCAGCCCCCAGGCGTTCACGTGGAACATCGGGACGACCGGCAGGCAGGTCTCGCCCTGCTTCAGTCCGAACGCGGAGGCGGCGTTGATCTCCAAGGAGTGCAGGTAGAGCGACCGGTGGCTGTACACGACGCCCTTGGGGTCGCCCGTCGTCCCGGACGTGTAGCAGAGCGCGGCGGCCCGGCGTTCGTCCAGCTCCGGCCATGCGTAGGCGTCGGCGGGCTGCGCGGCGAGCAGTTCCTCGTAGTCGTGCACACGCGGGCGGCAGTCCGCCAGGACGGAACGGTCGCCGGGACCCGAGACGACCACGTGTTCCACACAGTCGAGGTGCGACAGGAGCGGCGCGAGCAGGGGCAGCAGCGAACCGTCGACGATCACCACGCGGTCCGCCGCGTGCCGGATGATCCAGGCCAGTTGCTCGGGAGGAAGCCGCAGGTTGAGCGTATGCAGCACGGCGCCCATGGAGGGGATCGCGAAGTACGCCTCGACGTGCTCGGCGTTGTTCCACATCAGCGTCCCGACGGCGTCGTCCTCGGCCACGCCCAGCCCCCGCAGCGCGTGGGCGAGCCGCATCGCCCGCGCCCCCGCCTCCGCGAAGCTCCGCCGACGCGGCGCGCCGTCCCCCGTCCAGGTCGTGATCTGCGCCCGCCCATGGATCACGGTCCCGTGCACCAGCATCCGAGTGACGGTCAGCGGTACGTCCTGCATCGTGCTCTGCACCAGGGGCCTCCCCATTTCGCGCCTCCGACGGCTCGTCGAGCCGTCACGCGAAGGTCGTCAGGTCGTTCCCGGGTGATTCTGGTGGCGTTTCCGGTGGTACGTCACTACCTCGGACGGGCTTGATCTTTTGGGGGCGGCGGGGAGGCGGGCCGATGCGGGTGTACCGGTGCTTGTGCCAGTGCCGGTGCCGGTGCCGGTACGGCGTCCGGAGTGTCGGGCGCGGGGCTGGGACGTTGGCTCGCGGCCCCTTGCGCTGTCCGTGGCTCGCGGTCCCTTGCGCTGTCCGTCGTCCCGGCCTGTTACTCGATTCGTCGTCCCACCCGTGCGCGGTCCGTCGCCCCGGTCCGTCACGCGACCCGTCACCCCCGCTCCGTCACGCGACCCGTCGCCCCCGCTCCGTCAGGCGGCCCGCGCCAGCTCCGGGTCCTCCCGCAGTTTGCCCAGGGCGCGCGAGACGGCGCTCTTGACCGTGCCGATCGAGACGCCGAGCAGCTCGGCGGTCTGCGCCTCGGTGAGGTCCTCGTAATACCTGAGGACGACCATGGCCCGCTGCCGGTCCGGGAGCCGGTGCACCGCGCGCCACATCGCGTCGCGCAGTGCCTGCGCTTCCGCCGGGTCCGGGGCGGGCGGCGTCTCGCGCTCGGGGAGCTCGTCGCAGGGGTATTCCTCGACCTTCCGCTTGCGCCACTGCGAGGTGCGCGTGTTGACCAGCGCGCGCCGGACGTAACCGTCGAGCGCCCGGTGGTCCTCTATCCGCTCCCAGGCCAGGTAGGTCTTGGTGAGCGCGGTCTGCAGCAGGTCCTCGGCGTCGCTGGGGTTCGCGGTCAGCGAGCGGGCGGTGCGCTGGAGCACCGGACCGCGTGCCCGTACATACGACGAAAAGGACGGGTACACGGCAGTGGATGCACTGGGGCACACGGTCGTGGTCATGACTCAACGCTAGGAGCGCCCTCGTACCCGGCGGATCGGCCGCAAGTGCCGAAGACCGATCCCCCTCAGGTCGTACTGGTGGGGCTGCCCCCACCTCCTGGAGGGGTAGACGGCGCGACGGCGGTATCGGTCCGGGCGGGCGGAACGGGGGCGGGGAGGCCACGAGGGGGCGGCGGACGGCCGGGGCCGGCGCTCTGACCAGGGCCGGGGCGAGGAGGGGAGGAGTCGGGGAGGGGAAGGAAACCGAGGAGGGGGGCGGAGTCGGGGAGGTGGCGGAACCGGGGTGGGGAAGGAAACCGGGGAGGGGGCGGAGTCGCGGTCGGGGTAGCGGTCGCGGTCACGATTGGGGTCAGGGTCGGGGCCCAGTGAGGCCTCTGCTCTGCGGCCCGGCCGGCGGGGCTGGCAGGGCCTGTGTGGTCGGCGGGGTCTGGACCGGCGAGGTCCGAGCCCGGGCCGGCGGGGTCGGCCCCCAAGGCCTCCGCTCCCTTGCGTCCCCGCTTCCCGCATCCCCACGTCCCGGTATCCCCCGCCTCCCCTGCGTCCACTCCGCCCTGGTCCCGCCCTGGTCCCGCCTCCCCCTCCGCCGCGATCACCCGATGACGGCCACCGGTGCGTCGACCAGGTCCCGGTCGATCGTCAGCTTCCGGCCCCCGTGGGTCTCCGTGACCTCGCCGGCGTACTGGTGGATGCGCCGGTGGGGCTGCCAGGCGTACCGGGAGAGGGTGCGCTCGTGTTCGGTCGAGGCGGTGACGCGCCAGCGGGCGAACCACATCACCGACGGCAGCGACTTGACGCCCGCGCGCCGGGCGCGTTCCATGTGCCGGATCCCGGACTCAGCGCTGCTGTAGAAGCCGGAGATGTAGCCGTTCCGGGTGACCGTGCTGCTCCAGGACCGGACGAACGCCAGGGTGACGGCGGCGCAGTCCTCGTCCCTGTCGTTGTACGCCTCCATGTCGAGGTAGATCGGGCTGCCCGGCAGGATCCCGAGCCGCCGCGCCTTCTCCACCGCCTCGACGGCTTCCTCCGCCCCCTGGTCCTCCGGCTCGTCGCCGATGGGGATGACCCTCTTGGTCTCCGAGCGGACGCAGGGCGACTGCGAGCCGACGTACAGCGGCAGCACGCGCCAGCCGAGATCACGGGCGCCGGTGAGCCACGTGTGACTGAGCCACCGCTGGCGGGGGCAGGCCCGCCCGTCACCGGCGAAGTAGACGCCGACACCACGGTAGGGGGACGTCTTCCACGCCCTCAGCGTCACGAGCGACGGGGCCTGGCAGGTGTCGAACGCCCGGCCCCGGAACACCGCGCGTGCCTTGGCCATCGGCGCCTTCGCGTCGGCCGCCGTGGCGGGCGCGTAACCGGCCGGGAGCTGGGCCATGCCCGCCATCAGGGCGACGAGATATCCGATGATCCTTCTTCGTGCGTCCATACGGCGAAGTCAAGGTCCAGGATCCCATGGGCCTTCGCTGACACGCCCTCCATTCATCCGTCTGGCCCGAGAAGCAGCCCGGACGTGGGAACTCCGGCTCCAGGGTGACGAAACCGTTGTTTCGGTACGTTCCGCCGTACGTTCCACCATCGACGACGAGCGACCGCGCGGCGAGTACCGGGGCACCCTCGCGCGGCCGTTCAGACCCTGTTCCGTTCCCTGTGCGCTCTCGTCACCTCACCCCTTGGCCCGCCGTTCGGCCACCTCAGCCCCCCTCGTCCCCCTGAACGCCTTGGGCTCTCTGATCTCCTCGAGTCTCTGTACTGCCGGAAGCCTCCGAACCTCCGGGTGTCCCCCGCCACTCCTGGGATCCACAGCCCGTGCCGCCCGCTCCCACACCTCTCGCCCTCGTGTGACGCCACCCTCGTTGGCCCTCCCTGGCCCTGTAGGCCCCCCGGGCCCCCTGGCCTCCCGGACCGCCCACCGCCCAGCCGCCACCGGTCACCACAGTCCCCCTCCCCCGGCCCCGCCCCGAAAACCCCTGTGGCTACAGTCGGCCGGTCACCTCTGCCGCTTCGGCCGCCAAGGGAGGTTCGGAGCGGGGCGGTGGCCCTGGTCGGCCGGGGTCAGTCGTCGTCGTGGATATTGGCGAAGACGACCCGGACGTTCTCCTGCTGGATGGCGGTATGGCCGGGGCCGGTGACACTCGCGGTGTTGTCCTGGTTCGTGGCTCCGGTGCCCGTGGCGACCTGTTGGGTGGTCGTCGAGTTCCCATGGTTGCTGCCTCCGACACCACTGCCGACGACACCGGCGATCGCCGCGTTGGAGCCCCTGTTAGCGAGTTGCCCCCGGGGACCGTCGTCGGCCTGCGCCGTGCCGGCGAAGAGGAGGGCCGCCATCGGGAGGGCGGCGACCGCGGCGAGGATACGGGCTGCCGTGCGGGTGCTTGCCATGTCATGCCTCCATACAGAACTGCTTGCCCTGGCAAGGCGGTTGGCCGGCCGCCCTGCGGATCATCGACGTCGCGACAGCAGATTTGCCCACCGAATTCCCACCGAACCCCCTGCTGCTCCCCATTCCCTCGCAAGCATGACGTTCCCTGGATAAACCTTCACCACCTCCACAGGTCCCCGCATCCCGCCGCACACCCTCACCCGGTCACCCCGATCGCCCGAAAACCCCACGGGACAAACCGTTTCCCTGCTGTTCCGCCCGGGCGTACTCCCCCGCCGCCTTGATCACGCCGACCGGTGAACACCGGGTAACGGCCACGGGCGGGGACCGTCGGCTCCCGGGCGCCGGGCTCCCTGGACGGCGGGGGACGCCGGCCTCGTTCGCCGAACGCCGTACAACCGGCTCTGTCCGACGGACGCCGCGCAACGGGCTCCGTTCGACGGAGGCCGTGCAACGGGTTCCGTTCGACGGCAACAGCCCTCCGGCTGCGGCCAGACGGTGAACAGTGACGGCAGGACCCGACCGATCCGCCCGCCCCGGGCCGGCCGGGTGAGCGCTCGGCGCCGAACTCCGCCGCGCGGCACGGACGTTGGGGACGCTCCGTTCGCCCCTCCCCTTCACAGCGCCCCGCAAAAACCGCACTCCACAACCCATAGACCCAAAGATCCAGAGGCCCGAAGCCCCGAAGCTGCCAAGCCCCGAAGCCCCGAACCTCCCGAAGAACCACCGATCGCACGGGAAGGCACCCCATGACGAACCTCATATTCCAGGTCCTGCCCATCGCCGCCCCGACCGTCGGCTGGGCCGCCCATGCCCTCTTCCTCGCCCGCCGCCTCCGTACCGCCCGCACCGACCCGCTCACCGGCCTGATGCGGCGGGAGGAGTTCACCTCCCGCGCCCAGCGCGCGGTGCGCCACCCGCAGGCCGCCGTGCTGCTGTTGGACCTCAACGGGTTCAAGCAGATCAACGACACGCACGGGCACGCGGTGGGTGACCAGGTTCTCGCCGCCGTGGGGCGCCGGCTCGCCGCGTGGTGCGCCGCGCGCGGCGGCTTCGCCGCGCGGCTGGGCGGCGACGAGTTCACCGCGGTCGTCCGCCTGGACCCCGACACCGACCCGGACGACGAGCTGACCTACGGCCTGTCCGCCCGGCTCTCCGCCCCTCTCGACGCGGGAACCGTCACTCTCGCCCCTCGCGCCTCCATCGGCCTCTGCCACACCGCACACCGTCCGGGGGCCGCCCTCTCCGAACTCCTGCGCGGCGCCGACGAGGCCATGTACACGGCCAAGCGTCTCGGCGCCCCGTGGCGGCCGGCCGGCCGCGTCGGCACGTACCCCACGGTGGCCGGACGGCGCGCCGGCCGGCCGGGTACGCACCTGACCCTGCTCACGCCGGTCCGGCGCAGGGCCGCCTCCTGAACCTCGCGGCGGCGGCCGCGCGCCGCGTCCGCCGGGCGGTGGGGGGCACACCACCCGGCGGACGGCGCGCCGTCACCCTCTCACCGCTTCACTTCCACTGCTCGGAGAACGTCCGCCCGGGCACCGGCTTGGCGATGAGGGCCAGCGGGATGAAGAAGCCGACCTGGCCGATCGCGACCGTCAGCGTCGCCAGCTCCTTCTCGTCGTAGTGCTCGGCCACCTGCGCGTACAGCTCGTCGGACACCCGCTCACCGTGCGTCGACGGCTGGAACACCGCCTCCGCGAGCGCCAGCGCGGCCCGCTCGGCGGGGGTGAAGTAGGGCGCGTCCTGCCACGAGGACACCGCCGTGATCCGCTCCTCTGTCTCCCCGGCCTTACGGAGCAGGTCCGTGTGCAGCATGGTCAGGTACGTGTTGCCGACGATCTGACCGGCCCGCAGGTGGACCAGGCTGATCGTGCGCCGCGGCACCGTCCGGTTGCCCACGGCCTTGAACAGCGCAGCCGACACCTCCGCCATCTCCGGAATCAGCTCCACCGGGTCCGACATCCGGGACTCCGCCGCCACCTCTGCCGTGATCGCGCGCTCCGCCATCGTCATCTCCTCCTCGATCCGCCACCACCGCGGCCTCGCCGCCGTGTTGTTCGCTGTCATCGCACTGACGGACCCGGCCGTACGAGTGTGACCGACAGGCGGCTGTGATCCGGGGCACAGGACGCACGGCACCACGCCACGCCCCACCCGCCGCTCCACCGGAACCCTTTGGGGCACCGGTATGAAGATCGGGAGAATAAGGCGGGCGCGTCCGCCCTCAGGAGGCGCCGCAGACATCGTTCCGTATGACCTTGGAGCCTTACGTGACCCAGTCCTCCCGGCAGGCGCGCACCCTGTCGCGTCTCGTCACCTCGGCGATCGTCGCCGCTCTGGCCGGCGTCGGTGCCACCGCCGGCACCGCGGCCGCCGCCGGTCAGGGCGGCGACGCCCCCGCGACGGCCGGGCCGAAGAAGAGCACGGCACGGATCACCGCCAAGGCCGGGTGGCGCGCACCGACGCCTCTCGCGCCGTCGTTCTTCCTGTCCGGCATCCTGCGGTCGGGCCAGATGTACGTCTACCAGAACAACGGGATGGGCGGATTCGAACCCCGCTCGGGTGGCTACGTCTGGCCCCACCTCAAGTACGTCGCCTCGGTCGACCCGGATTTGACGGGCTATCAGGACGGCGCGTACCACGTCATGGACGACGGGACACTGAACCTCTGGCGGGGCGGTGAGCTGAAGCGGGTGGCCGGCGGCTGGGGCCGGTACGACAACGTCTTCTCGCCCGGCACGCTGACCCACGCCGCCCACCCCGACCTGCTGGCCCGCGACAGGCAGGGTGCCCTCTGGCGCTTCCAAACCAAGGCGAACGGCTCGCTCACCCCCGGCACGAAGATCGGCCCGGGCTGGGGCCGGTACACGCGGATCACCGGCCTCGGCGACCTGAGCGGCGACAAGCGGGCCGACATCGTCGCCCGGGACAAGCAGGGTGTCCTCTGGCTGTACAAGGGCACGGGCGACGCACGGAAACCGTTCGCCGCCCGGACGCGCGTCGGTGGCGGCTGGAACCGGTTCGACCGGCTGGTGACCACGGGCGACGTCGACGCCGACGGCCACAGCGACCTCCTCGCCCGCGACCCCAAGGGCGTCCTGTGGCTCTACCGGGGCACGGGCAAGGCCACCGCGCCGTTCAAGGCCAAGACGAGGATCGGCACGGGCTTCAACCAGTACCGCGACCTCTTCTGACGCCCCCACCCGGCGGGCACCCTTCCGCCCGGCCGGGAAACGACACACGCCCGGAGAACGGCACCACGCCAGGAGAACCGCGAAGCTGTCGGACTCCGAACCCCACAAGCCGAAGCCCCCGGCCCGTTTCCCGGGCCGGGGGCTGTTCGACAGCGGAGGCTGAGGGATTTGAACCCTCGGTGACATCGCTGCCACGACGGTTTTCAAGACCGTTCCCTTAGGCCGCTCGGGCAAGCCTCCCCGCGCCGGGCTGTCCGCCGTGGCGCGGGGGAAAGCCTACCGGGTGCCGGTTGGGGCGGGGAGACCCAGAGGTCGGGGCGGGGGCGGTGGGCGGGTTACTTGTCCTTGTCGCCGGTGCGTTCGCCCAGGACGATGTCCGTCGTCGTCTGCTTGCCGTTGCGGATGTAGGTGATCGGGACCTTGGTGCCGGGCTTGTGCGTCCAGATCTCGCTGATCAGGGTCGGGCCGCTGTCGATCTTGGTGTCGGCGAGCTTGACGATCACGTCGCCGGACTTCAGGCCGGCCTTGTCCGCCGGGCCGCCGGGCGTCACGGCCGCGGTGCCGTCGGTGCCGTTGTCGGCGATGCGGGCGCCGGCGCCGGCGTCCTTCATGAGCACGGTGGCCCCGATGACGGGGTAGACCGGCTTTCCGGTTTTGATCAACTGCTCGGCGACGTTCTTCGCCTGGTTGATGGGGATGGCGAAGCCCAGCCCGATGCTGCCGGACTGGCCCTGGGAGCCGGGGAAGCCGCCGCCGCTGTTGGCGGACTGGATGGCCGAGTTGATGCCGATGACCGCGCCCTGGGCGTTGAGCAGCGGGCCACCCGAGTTGCCGGGGTTGATCGAGGCGTCGGTCTGCAGGGCGCTCATGTAGGAGGGGTTGCCGCTGCCACCTCCGTCGCTGGAGGCGACGGGGCGCTTCTTGGCGCTGATGATGCCCGTGGTGACGGTGCCGGAGAGGCCGAACGGGGCGCCGATCGCGACCGTCGCGTCCCCGACGGCGGTCTTGTCCGAGTCGCCCAGCGGGAGGGGGCTGAGCTTGGCCCCGGACGGGTTCTTGAGCTTGATGACCGCGACGTCGTAGCCCTGGGCGCGGCCGATGACCTCCGCGTCGTACTGCTTGCCGTTGGAGAACGTCACGGAGAGCCGGCCGCCCTCGGCGGCCGAGGCGACGACGTGGTTGTTGGTGAGGATGTGACCCTCGGTGTCGTAGACGAAGCCCGTGCCGGTGCCGCCCTCGCCGCCGCTGCCCTGCGCCTCGATCGTCACGACGTTGGGCAGCGCCTTGGCGGCGATGTCCGCGACGGAACCGGGCGTCCTGCTGGCGGTCTTCGGATCGCCGGGGGCCGAGACGGTCGTGGAGGAGGTGTCGCTCCGGTTCGCCGCCCAGTAGCCGATGCCGCCGCCGGCCGCCCCGGCGACCAGCGCGGCCACCAGGACCGCCGCCGCGAGGCCGCCACCGCGCCGGCGCCGCAGCGGTTCGGGGGCGCCCCAGGGGGCGGCCAGCGGTACGAGCGGGCCGCCGTGCCCGGCCGCGTCCTGCGGGACCGGGCCGTACGTCGTGGGGGCACCCGCCGTCGGGGCGCCCGCGGCGTTGAACCACTGGCCCTGTTCAGCCGACGGGTGAGGCGTCTCCGCGGACGGGTGAGGCGTTCCGGGGGACGTTTCGGGAGGCGTTCCGGGGGCCGGCGGAGCGGCCGGGGCGTGGGGGACGGCCGGCGGTTGCCCGGTCCGTCCGTCCCGGTCCTCCGGCGCCGCGGAACCTGCGGGCGGCGCGGCCGGCGCGGCCGGGGGAGAAGCCGGCGCGGGCGGCGTCGACGCCTCCGTGGCCCCCGGAGCCGGAGACCCCGTCCGCGAACCATCCGGGGAAGGAACAGTGGCGCCCTCGTTCTCGGTGCTCACGGTGGTCTCCTCATCACGTGCGTCGGTTCGTTCACGGCCGGAGCCGCTGCGGGACGGGCGGGGCCACGCCGGAACACCTACCCGGGTCAGCCTTTCCCATGGCCCGTCAGGCCGCCGTAAGCGGACCCTGTGCGCCGCCGCGCCACCCGCCCCGCCGCGCGGACCCGGGACCGGCACCCGGGCCTGGGCGGCCCCCGGTGGTGCACGGCACGGCGCGGGACGGCACGGACTGCGCGGACGAGCGGGATCCGCCGGAGCGGCCGGGCCGGGCGGCGCGGCGACCCGGACGGCGGCCCCGCCGGGGCGACCGGACAAAGGTCCCATGCGTGATTGTGCCAGGCGGTGGCACCATAACGCGGTGACCACTGCGTACCCGGCCCCCGCGCCCCGCCCGGGAAGCCGCCCGCCGGCCGTCGTCGCCCACCGCGGCGCGTCCGAGGACGCGCCGGAGCACACCCTCGCCGCGTACCGGAAGGCGATCGAGGACGGCGCGGACGCGCTGGAGTGCGACGTCCGGCTGACGGCGGACGGGCACCTCGTCTGCGTCCACGACCGGCGCGTCAACCGCACGTCCAACGGGCGCGGAGCCGTCTCGTCCCTGGAACTGGCCGACCTGGCGGCGCTCGACTTCGGGTCCTGGAAGGGCCGCGCGTCGGACGCGGAGGCGCCCGACACCGAGACGACGGGCCCCGGCGATCCGGCCGACACCGCCGTCCTCACCCTGGAGCGGCTCCTCGAACTCGTCGTCGACGCGGACCGCCGCGTCGAGCTCGCCATCGAGACCAAGCACCCGACGCGCTGGGCAGGCCGGGTCGAGGAACGGCTCCTCGCCCTCCTCGGCCGCTTCGGCCTCGACCGGCCGCCGCCCGGAGAACCCCCGGCCGTAAGGGTGATGAGCTTCTCCGCCCGCTCCCTGCACCGGATCCGGGCCGCGGCGCCCGCCCTGCCCGCCGTCTACCTGATGCAGTTCCTCTCGCCGCGGCTGCGCGACGGCCGGCTGCCGCCCGGCGTCGGCATCGCCGGGCCCGGCATCCGGATCGTGCGCGCCCACCCGGACTACGTGGCACGGCTGCACCGGGCGGGACACCAGGTGCACGTGTGGACGGTCAACGAGCCCGAGGACGTCGAACTGTGCCTGCGGCTGGGCGTGGACGCGGTGATCACCAACCGGCCGAAAGCGGTGCTCACGCAGGTCGGGCGGCGCTGAGGCGGGTCGGGCGTCTTCCCTGGGCAGCGCGGGCGTCACCCCGTGGGAGCGCGGGCATCTCCCCGGGGCAGCGCGGGCGTCTCCCCGGGGGAGGAGGAACGGGCCTCCGCCGGGGGCGGGAACCGGTGCCGTCCGGAAGCCGCCCGGAAGCCGTCCGGAAGACCGGAGCAGGCGTCCGCCGGAGGCCGGCCGCCGGGCCCGGTCACCGCGCGCCGTCGGACGCGTCCGCACGCCCCCGCGCTCATGACAGGGTGTGCCCCGGCGCGTTCGGTACGTGTTCGGCCGGTCCGAGTGACCCCACCGGACCCGGAGTGGCCGGTTTCCGGTCCAGGCCATTGGGGCATCCATCCCCTGACGTGGGGCAAAGGAGGTCTCGGGGGTGGCGTTGGTGGTGGCACAGGAGGTGCCCACGTCGTCGATCATGGCCGTACCCCATGGTCCCGCCGGTGTGGGCGAAGCGAGACACCGCATGCGTGAGGACCTGCGAACGAGCGGGGTACCGGATCCGGTCATCGACGACGCCGTACTGATTCTTTCGGAGTTGCTCAGCAACGCGTACCGGCACGGGCGCCCGCTGAGCCGGGAGCACGGCACGGCACGGGCCGACGGCAACGGCGGCGTCCTCGCCGCCTGGCGAGTGGACGAGCGCGGACGGCTCACCGTGGAGGTCACCGACGGCGGCGGGCCGACCCGTCCGTTTCCGGCCACGCCCTCGGTCACGGCCCGCGGCGGCCGTGGACTCAACATCATCAGCGCGCTGTCCCAGGAGTGGGGCGTACGCGACACGTCGGGCGAGGTGACGGTATGGGCCGCGCTCTCCGCCCGCGCCGGTTTCGCTACGCGCGTCGACCTTACGGCCGAGCTCGACTTCTCCGACCTGGACGGGCTGGCGGGGTGACGGGCTGAGGGCCTGAGGGGTCGGCGGACGACCGCATGGGCCGCCGGGTGGCGGGCCGACGTGAGGGTGTCGCCGCCGGGGCAGCGGTCCCGTCACTGACGCGCCGGCGGGCGCGGCAGGTCGGGGGCAGAGCCGGTGGGTCCGAGGGGGCCGAGGGACCTGAGGGACCCGGCGGGCCCGAGGGGACGTACGCCGGGCTCCGTGCCGTCCGGCCCCGGAGGGCCGGACGACGACGGGCACCGGAACGGGAAACAGCGTTCCGGAACGGTCAGTTGAGCGTGACCTGACGGCTGTTCAGGCCGCTGCGGGCCCGGCGCTCTTCGCCGGACAGGGGCGACTCGTCGGCGAGGGCCTTGTTCAGCCGCTCCGCGAAGGCCGCGGCCGGCTTCTCGACGTCCGCCGCGCCGACGCCGGTGGGCAGGTCCCAGACGGGCACGGTCAGGCCGTGGGCGCGGAACGAGCCGACGAGCCGGGTGCCCTCGCCGAGTGAGGACTCACCGGCCGCGTGCAGCCGCGCCAGCGCGTCCAGCAGCTTCTCCTCCGGGTGGGTCATCACCCAGCGCAGGTGGTTCTTCTCGGGCGTCTCGCACCAGTACGCGCCCTCGACGCCGGTGAGCCGGACGGTGGGGATCGCGGCGGCGTTGGCCCGCTCCAGCGAGGCGGCGACCTCGCCGGTGGCGTTCTCCGGGTTCTCGACCCAGAACTCGAAGCCGGTGTGCACCTCCGGCTCGAAGGGTGCCGAGAGGTCGAGCAGGTCCTGGAGCCGCGGCCCGTCGCCGCCCGTGCGGGAGCCGGTGACGGGGGTGCCGGGCTCGGCGGCGAGGGCGCGCCGGAGTGTGTCCGCGAGGTCGCGGCTGAGGTCACCGGTCGCGGTGTCGTTCTGCAGGCCGAGCAGGACGGCGCCGTTGTCGCGGCGCAGGGCCGGCCAGGCCATGGGCAGCACGGTCGCCAGGGTCACCGAGGGAACGCCCTCGGGCAGCCCGTCCTTGAGGGTGAGCGGCACGGTGGCGGCGGGCACCAGCTCGCGCAGGGCGACCCAGTCGGCCTCGCCCGGCAGCCCCTCGAAGGGCCGCTGAACCAGCTCGGCCGCGGCGTGCGCGGCCTGCTGGCCGTGGCACGCCTTGTAACGGCGGCCCGAGCCGCAGGGGCAGGGCTCGCGGGCACCGACGACGGGGATCGGACCGTCGACGGCCCGCGGCGTGGCGGCCTTCGTCTGGGGGCGGCGCTTCTTGGCCATGGCGTGCGTGTCTCCCGATCGATGCGTCCGACTCCGGACTTCCGGGCCCCGGCCCGTGGCGCTCCGTTCCCGGATGCCTCACGTCCGGATCTCCGGTACCGGATCTCCTGTCGCCGGAACGCCGACGTCCGGCCGCCCACCTGGACGCCCGGCCGCCGGTCCCCCGGCTGCCGGCCGGATGCCTCCGGCCCGTACGGGCGCGAGCCTAGCGCCCGGCCGGACGCGGACCGCCGCACGCACCCTCCGGGCGTCGGGAGTCCGGGCCGGACGACTGCCCGTCGTCGCACGTCGCACGTCATGCGCCACCCGCACAGACACCCGCATGGACACGGGCACAGGCGCCGGCCACAGGCACAGGCCCCGGCGCCGGATCCGGCGCGGTTGCCGGGGGCCCGGCCCGGCAACCGCCGCGTACGAGACGGGCGGCGCCCGCGCACCGCGACGGACGACCGCCGCCCTCGCATGACCGCAGCAGGAGCCCCCCGTTTCGGCCGCCCCACCCGGCTCCCGTCGGAGCGCTCGGCTCGCGAGGCCGCCGGGCGGCGAGCCGGACGTACCGTCCCGGCACGCGGCGTCGGCATCGACCGGACCACGGGCCGTCACGGCTCCCGCGCACGACCGCTGACACCCTGTACCCCTCGGGGCCGGCCGCGGCGGGCCCGCCCACCCGGCGTCACCGGCGGCATCGACGCGCCGGGGCCGGCGCACCACCCGTTCCCCGCACGCGGCACCGCGGACACCCGGCCGCGGCCTCGGTTCCCACATGTGCCGCGCTCGATAGCCCTCCCGAACACCGGACTCCGCACACCGGATGCGGCGAAGCAGGCCGCGTGCCGGTCGTCCCGGTGTCCCACGTCGACGCGTGGGGGCTACGACGCGCCACCCGCCCACCGATCCTTCGGCCCTCGCCCGGCCGCCCTTCGGCACTCCACGGACGGGGCGCCGACGGAACCGCCCGATGCCATACCGCACCACCGCGCGGGGCCGCCCGGGCACCACCGGCCCACTGCCTCCACAGCCTCGCCCGACCACCCATGGCACTCCCCAGCGGGACTCCGACAGAACCGCCCGACGCCGTACCGCACCACCCCGCGGGATCGCCCGGGCGCCACCAGCCCGCCGCCTCGACAGCCTCGCCCGACCACCCATGGCACTCCCGAGCGGGACTCCGACGGAACCATCCGTCACCGTTCCGCACCGCCAAGCGGGCGCTGCCACTTACCCGCCGCCCCCGGTTCCCGTCCGGCCGCTCATCGCTCCCCTCGGGCAGGGCGGCGCCGGGCGGAAGCGCCTGTCGCTGTTCCGCACCGCCGCCCGGGGCGCTGCGATCCGCCCACCGGCCTCCGGGACTCACCCGCATCCGGCCGGCCCTCCGCGCTTCCCGCGCTGGGCGCCGCCCGCCCCCCTTCCGCTCCCCACCCCCACGCGGGGCACCCGAATGCCGCCCGCCCTCCCTCCCTCCGGGCCCGGCGGCGCGGCCGTCCGGGTGTCGGGTCCGGTCCGGGGGGCACCGGTGCGCGTCTCTCCCGTGCTTCTTCCGTGCTTCTTCCGGGCTTCTCCGTGCTTCTCCGTGCTTCTTCCGTGCCCGGCGGGCGGGCGCTCGGCCGCAGGCGGCCTCCGTCTTCCCGTCCGCATCCCTCCGGACCCCGGCGACCCGGAGGGGTGGGGCCGGGAGACCGGTGGCCGGTGTGGTGGTCGGCGGGGCCGGGGGCTCGTGCCTCGGTCGGCGGTGGAAGGCTTGGTTCCGGGCTTCGGAGGGCGCCACTCGCGTGACTCCTGTCACAACTCCCGCTGTCAGACCGGAAATCGGCGTCCGGAAATCCACGATCGAATTTGCGAACCGCCGATCTCTTGTTACCGTTCTAGGAGCCCGGTCGCTGGTGCATCCCCCGTCGCCAGCGATCGGGCGCTTCCATGCCCGGATACCGGCGGCCGCAGCCGTGGATCATCGGGCGTCTCCGGGAGCCGAGCCCCAGGGATCCCCCGAGGAAGCCCCTCAGGCCGCCCCGCCGCCCCTCTCCGAGCGCCGCAGGCCGAGGCCACGACGTTTCTCCTGCGCGCGGGCGACAGCCGGCCACGACGCCTCCCCCGCGCCCCGGGCGAGCGGCCGGACGCGGCCGTGGCAACGCCGGCGCCCGCCGGAAGTGGGCGTTCCGCAGGTCTCGCGTCAATCCTCGCCGGGCTCCGCCGAGTTGCCGCCGGAGCGGAGGAGCAGCTTCCCATCGGCCGAGGCGATCTCCGCGACCGCCGCATATGCGCCATGTCCGCGCACGGTCCGCCGGTGGGGGGTCTCACAGGCGTCCGGGGAGTCCGTGGCGGGCATCGGACAGCGCGTCTGGAGCGACCCGCCGTCGGGCGCCATCAACGTCAGCACGCCGGTGACCGGGGCGTCGGTGCCGTTCCGGTAGTACGTCCGCGCCCAGGTCTCCGCGCCCTCGGTCAGGACGCACGTCTGGGCCTCCAGGCCCTCGGGAGTGGCGAGTTCGGGACCGCAGCGGGTCACGGCGGGGGACGGCTCGTCGGCCACCGGTGGCCGCGCGGGGAGCGACGAGGCGCCCGGGCGCGTCCGCCCGCCCCCTCCCAGGGCGCCGGCCGCCGCCGTGAGGGCGTCCGCGGCGCCCTCGTCCGTCACCTTGCCGGCCGGGGCCATGGGCGTCCCGGCTGCCGCCGGGCGGGGCCCGGCCGGTTTCCGGTCCGTTCCGGCCTTCGGCCGGCCCGCCGGGGTCGCGGGGCCCGCCGTCGCCGCCGCGAGCGGCAGGACGACGGCGAGCACCACAGCGGCCGCGAGCGCGACCATCCTGAGATTCGCTGCACGTTGCTGGGACACGCCGGGCTGGGACACGCCGGGCACACCGGACGCACGCTCCATGGGACCACCTGCGACTCGCCGCGGACACTGGACGCGGGACGGATTTCGAGCGCGTCCCGCCGGACCGGCGCGGCCTCACCGGCGTCCGGTCGGAACCCGCCGGCGACGACCGGCGTTCGACCGGCACCGCTTCCGACGCAGGCCCGGTCCCCGAACATAGCGGTCGTCACCCCCGGCACCCCGCCGTTCACCACCCGAATCCCGCAGTTCTCGGCGCGGCTTGCACCCGTACGAGTGAGAGCGCGTGCGTCTCCCGTCCGTACGCGCTCCACGGGCGAGCCGCGCCCGAGGTGTGCGGGACCTCTCGTGGTCCCCGATCACGGCTTCCGATCACGGCTACCGTCCGGCTTCCGACGGAGAGGTTCATTCCGTCGTCCGCAGTCGTTCCGCAGTCGTTTCGCCGTCGTTCCACGGCCGTTCGTCGTCGTTCCGCGGCCGTTTCGCAGTCGGCAGTCGGCAGTGGTCCGGCTGCCGGCCGCTCAGTACGCCAGCCGGCTGCCGCCGCCGGGCGACCCGGTGGCCGCGCTCTGCTCGACCAGGACGTCCACGACCGAGGCCACGTCCGGCAGCCACGGCCGCGCCCCCGCCGCCGCACCAGTGGCGACGCCGCCCCCGTTGCCCCCCGCGGCACCGGCGGCCCTCGCGAACGGCCGGGCCGTGCGGTCGCGCCCGGAGGACGCGCCGACCGGCTGCGGCGCCCGCTCCCAGCGGGCCCGGCCGGGGCCCGTGGTGGACGGGGGGAGGACGACGTAGCCGCCGTCGCCGTGGAAGCGGAGCGAACCGGGCACCCACTCCTGGTTGTGCAGCAGTTCGCCGAGGACCTCCAGCGAGTAGGGCGCCACCAGGAGCGTCCACCGCGTCGGTGTGGCCACCACCGGGCCGAGGCGCACGCCCGCGCGGTCGAAGGCCGCCAGCGCGCGCGCCCCGGCGATCGCCGGGAGGCTTACGGCACTCGCCGCGCGCCCTCCGGTGGCGAGCACGACCGGCGCTTCCGGACGGTTGGTCCACCACCAGCGGATCATCCGCGCGTCCGTGGTGGCCGCCAGCAGCCCGGGGTCGAAGGGATGTGCGCCCGGAACCGCGCAGTCCGGGTGGGAGCAGCCGCACTCGCGCACGCGGCCGATGCCGGGCCGGAGGCCCACACCGGGGAGTACGGGCCACTGCCACTCCGTGGCGTAGGTCAGGGCCGCGGTGACCACCGCGGACCGGCCGGGCCGCCGGAGCGAGAGCTTGCGTCGCCTTCCGAGGATCTCGCGCATGAGCGCTCGTTCCTTTCCGTGAACGCCGAAGGTGGGCCCCGGTCGGAGACCAGGGCCGTCAGGGCACTGCATTCGTTGCTTCGGGGCACTGCATTCGTTGCAGGTGCAGCACTGCGTGTCGCATTACATGGCACTACGGGCGCCGCTTCGCGCGGCACTCGACGCGCCGCCGCGCATCATCGTCGGCGCACCACATGGATCACAGGTCACTGCGCGTACAACGCAGCGCATCACGCCTGGGGCCGAGCGTGAAACATGGCGGAGGGTGGCGCACGCATGGCGCTTGGTGCTGGGGCCGGTACGCCCCTCGCCCACGGCATGGGTTCCCCCATGCCACTCGGGGACGGGCACGGCCGTTGCCGGGTAAGACGCCCGGGCGTTCCGCCGGGTTCCGGGGCGCCCCCAACTCCCCCTGCCCTTCCTCAAGTACGTACCCACCGCGGTGGCGGTGACGCGCTGTCGAGCACGGCCAGTCGACCGCAATTCGGCGAGCACAGCACTATTTTCCGGCCAACTTCAAAACCCCTCAGACACCATCATTCCCACTGGTCCAATGCTGGACATCGCCTTACCGGGGCGTGTACATGTGGAGTCACCGATAGCGCGCACCACGACAGGGGGTTTGCGGTGCTATTCCATGGAACGCGCAGGCCGACGGGCTGGTCGAAGCCGGTCGCCGGAGCTCTGCGGACGCCCTCGGGGGCGGACCCCGAGGCCGTCTCCGCACGGGTCCGGCGGAGCAGACGGCCATGAGCGCCCCCCACCTTCCGAAAGTGGCCGGAATCGATCCGCCGCTCCCCGCCCCGGCCGTGGCTTCTGCTTCCGCCGCGGGCCCCGCCACCGCGGGCCCCTCCTCCCTCGCCGCCACCGCGGACCCGTCCGATCCCACGGATCTCCCGGGCACCGGAGCCACGAGCGCCACGGATGCCACGGATGCCACCGGAACCTCCGGCGCCTCCCGCGGCCCCCGGAATCCCGATGCCCTCGTCCAGGACCGGCTCGCCAACTGTGTCTCGGACCTCACCACACTCCAGGAACTCACCGAACGCCTCACCCGCATCACGGATCTGGACGACGCGCTGCGCGAACTCCTGCGCGCCGGCGCCACTCTCCTGGGCGCCGGCCGCGGCCTGGTCACCCTCCACCCGGTCGACGACTCCGGGCGCACCGCGACCGCCACCCTCGGGCTCGGCCGCGCCGATCTCGGCCACCTGGAGACCATTCCGCACGTCCCGACGGATTCCGGGGCGTGGACGGGCTCCCAGGCGCCGACGGATTCCCGGGCGCGGAACGACTCTTCTTGGACGCGGAACGACTCTTCCCGGGAGCGGGACGGCTCGCAGCCGCGGAACCAGCGCCAGTCCCGGAACGACCGCCGAGCCGGGAACGCCTCTCAGATCCCGCAGGCCGATCAGACCCCGCAGGTCGATCAGCCCCCCAGGTCCCCTCAGGACCTCCGGAACCGTCGGGACCCTCAAGCCCCCCAGTCTCCCCAAGCACCGCAGGTTTCGCCGACCTCCCGGACCTCCCAAACCTCCCGGACCTCGCACGAAGCCCCGCCTCCTCCCGCACCCTCCGCTCACCCGTCGCCCCCCGCGCCTGCCCCCTCCGGTACGTCCCATCCGTACGTCCACCTTCTCGAGGGACTGCCGCCCGTCGGCTCCCGTTCCGGCACCGCCCGCCCCGACATCCCGGGCGAGAAGGACCTCGACCCCCGGCATCGCGAGGTCGCGGCCCGGCTCGGCTACGCCGCCAGTTACGCCGTGCCGCTGGACGCCGCCGCCCCACCCCGCTCCGCGCCGCCCACCGTCGTCCCTCCCCCCGTCGTCCCGCCGGACCTCCCTCCGCCGGAAGGCACCCCATCGGGCCCCATCCCGTCCGCCGTCACCGCCACCACCCCCGGCACCGGCACTGGCACCGGCTCCACCGATCCGGCTGACCACCGGATCGGCGCCGCCGTCTGGCTCTACGACGAACCGGCCGAACCCACCGAACGCCAGCGACGGCTGGCCGCCCGCTACTGCGCCCACGCGGCCGGGCACCTGGCCCGACTGCTGGAGCTCGCCCGGGCCAGGACCGCCCTGGCCGCCCTGCACGACGAGCTGCTCCCGGGCCGGCTGCCGCGCGTCGCCGGCATCCGGCTCGCCGTACGGCACCGCACCGGCCCGCGCGGCGGCGGCGACTGGTACGACGCGCTCCCCCTCCCCGAGGGCGCGCTCGGCCTCGCCGTCGGCGGCATCACCGGATCGGGTCCTTCCGCCGTCGCGGCGACCGGCCGGCTGCGCGCGTCCCTGCGGGCGTACGCCGTGATGGAGGGCGAGGATCCGGTCGCCGTCCTCTCCGACCTGGAACTGCTGCTGCGGCTGACCGAACCCGCCCGGTCCGCCACGGCCCTCTTCGCCTACTGCGACCCCGGCAGCCGCAAGGTCGTCGTCGCCGCGGCCGGCCACTGCTCGCCGCTGATCATCGGCGACCACCGCACCGAGTACGTGGAGACCTCGCTCTCGGCGCCGCTGGGCATGCTGGCCTGCTGGGAGGCGCCCAGCGTCGAGATCGAACCGGCGCCGGGGGAAACGCTCCTGCTCTACAGCGACGGGCTGCTGCACCGGACCGGCGACGCGATGGACCGGGCCTTCGCCCGGCTGCACGCGGCGGCGGCGAGCGTGCCCCGGGCGGCGCGGCGGGACCCGGAGGCGGTGGCCGACCACATCCTCCGCACGGTCCTGCCGGACGACGCCGCGCGGACCGGCGGGCCCGGCCGCACCGGGGACCTCGAGGCCGGCGGAACGGCCGCGTCCGACGGTTACGACGCGCACCGCTCCGGCGAGGACGTCGTCCTCCTGGTGGCGCATTTCGAGTGATACGTCCGGATTCGCCCGGTGGCGAATCCGGACAGGTGCTCCTCATCCGGCCTCTGCCGGTGCCGTTCGGCCCACCTACGATGGGGGACGGCCCCGTTCGAGGAGGAAAGCATGACCGAGCAGCCCGCGCCCGAGAATCCCGAAGGCGACGAGCCGATCAAGCAGCGGAAGAACGGCCTCTACCCGGCCGTCTCCGACGAGCTCGCCGAGAACATGAAGAGCGGCTGGGCCGACACCGAGCTGCGCGACCTGGAGCCGATACCCCAGGCCCAGGAGACCGCGCGGCGCCGCGCCGAGCTCTCGGCCCGTTTCCCGGGCGAGCGCCTGGTGATCCCCGCGGGGAACCTCAAGACCCGCTCCAACGACACCGAGTACGCCTTCCGCGCCTCGACCGAGTACGCGTACCTCACCGGCGACCAGACGCAGGACGGCGTCCTGGTCCTGGAGCCGGCGGCGGACGGCCACGACGCCACGCTGTACCTGCTGCCGCGTTCCGACCGCGAGAACGGCGAGTTCTGGCTCGACGGCATGGGCGAGCTCTGGGTGGGCCGCCGGAACAGCCTCTCCGAGGCCGAGCGGCTCTACGGCCTGCCGTGCGCCGACGTCCGCGAGCTGCCCGCCGCCCTCGCCACGGCCACCGGCCCGGTCCGCGCCGTCCGCGGCCACGACGCCGGCATCGAGGCCGCGCTGACCGACAAGGTCACCGCCGAGCGCGACGAGGAACTGCGGATCTTCATCAGCGAGCAGCGGCTCGTGAAGGACGCCTTCGAGGTCGCCGAGCTCCAGAAGGCCGTCGACTCCACCGTCCGGGGCTTCGAGGACGTCGTGAAGGTCCTCGACAAGGCCGAGGCCACCTCGGAGCGCTACATCGAGGGGACGTTCTTCCTCCGCGCCCGGGTCGAGGGCAACGACATCGGCTACGGCTCCATCTGCGCCGCCGGCCCGCACGCCACCACCCTGCACTGGGTGCGCAACGACGGCCCGGTCCGCGCCGGCGAGCTGCTGCTCCTGGACGCGGGCGTGGAGACCCACACCCTCTACACCGCCGACGTCACCCGGACGCTGCCCATCAACGGCACGTACACCGAGCTCCAGCGCACGATCTACGACGCCGTGTACGAGGCGCAGGAGGCCGGCATCGCCGCGGTGAAGCCGGGCGCCAAGTTCCGCGACTTCCACGACGCCGCCCAGCGCGTCCTCGCCGAGAAGCTCGTCGAGTGGGGCCTCGTCGAGGGCCCGGTCGAGCGCGTCCTGGAGCTCGGCCTCCAGCGCCGCTGGACCCTGCACGGCACCGGCCACATGCTCGGCATGGACGTCCACGACTGCGCGGTCGCCCGTACCGAGGCGTACGTGGACGGCGTCCTGGAGCCGGGCATGGTGCTGACGGTCGAGCCGGGTCTGTACTTCCAGGCCGACGACCTGACGGTGCCCGAGGAGTACCGCGGCATCGGCGTCCGCATCGAGGACGACATCCTCGTCACCGAGGACGGCAACCGGAACCTCTCCGCCGGCCTGCCCCGGACGTCCTCCGACGTCGAGGCGTGGATGGCGCGGCTCAAGGGCTGAGCCGGCCCCGGAACGACCGGCGGCGGCGCGGCCCGACGGAGAGCCCGGCAGGGACTCCCCTCGGCCCGCGCCGCCGCCGTGTGACACAGAGCCGTGGCACCGGGCCGCGGCACAGGGCCGTGACACAGGGCCGTGGCACACGATCGCGGCACACGGTCGCGGCACGGACCCGCGTCACGACGTCACCTCACAGCGCCAGGAGCGCTCCGCTCGCCTCCGTCCCGACGTCCCGGAGCGGGCGGAGCGCGAGGCGCATCAGGGCGAGGGCGTTGTCGTCCCCGGCGATGCGGTTGGCGCTCAGTTCGCCGCAGGAGCGGCACTCGTGGATGATCAGCCACTCGCCGTCCGGGCGGACGGACAGGCTCAGCGCCTCCATCCGGCCCCGGCAGGCCGAGGCCCGGTCGCCCGGCACGCGGCCGTCGACGTGCAGGCTGGCCAGGCAGTGCGGACAGTGGTTGCGGTGTGCCGTGCCGGGTGCCGTCATGGGCACGGCGAGCCGGCAGCCCACGCACCGGAAGTCGGCCGCCCGGTGGCCGCCCTGTTCGTGCGGGACGTCCTTGCGGCGCTGCGGGCGGCGCGAACGTCCGTCGTCGCGCGGGTTCTTGCGTCGCGGCATGGTCGTCTCCTCTCTCCCGCGCCGGTCAGAGGTCCCCGAAGGCCTCGAGGGGGAACGGGGGTTGGGCGAGGGGCCGGACCGCCATCCGCATCAGGATCAGCCGGTTGTCGTCCGTGCGGACGGGGGTGGAGGTGAGCTCGTCACAGCGCACGCAGCGGTGGACGACCATCCAGTCGCCGGTGCGCAGCACGGCGATGGAGATGGGCGTCATCCGGCCGAGGCACTCCGAGGGGCCGCCCTCGACGTGGTCGACGAGGTGGCGGGAGTGCAGGCAGGACGGGCAGTGGTCGCGCCGGCGCCCGTCGGCCGCGAGGGCGGAGACCGTCAGGCCGCAGTGGACGCAGGTGAAGGTGTCGGTCCGGCCGAAGCCGCCGGTGGTACGGGCAGGGGTGGATCCGCTCTGGCGAGCGTGGTGGTGGGTGGACACCCGGGTTCTCCTCGCTGGGAAGGTCTCACTGTCAGCAGGAGCAGGCCGAGCGGTCCTCGGGACGGGCCGCGGGTCGCGTCAGGGCTCGACGGTGGCGAGCCGGTGCGGGCGGCCGGGCACCGGGGGACGTCCGGGCGTCGCGCCGGGGGCGCGGCGGGACGGACGGGTCACGCGGTGCGGCGAGGCGCGCTCGGCGCGGGCCGGGTCGTCATACACACCTCTTCGGGGAACGCGGGGACGCGGGCCTTTGGCTCGGGGGCCCGGTGGGGACGGCCGGAACGTAACAGCGGTCGTCCCGCCGCCGCCAGTGAATTTCCGGGCCGCGCGGGGGCGGTGCGGGGCACGGCCCGGCCGGCGGCGGGGAGGCGCCCCGGTCCCTCGCCCGGGCCGCCACGCGCCGGAGCGCTCGGCTCCGGTGACCGGCCCCGGGCTCGTCAGGACGCCTTCAGCAGCGCGTCCTCCCGCCATTTGAGGATCTTGTCGAAGGTGACGACCGCCCCCTGCCGCCCCGGGCGGTTGCGGACGTGGACGTGGTCGGTGAGGGACTCGATGAGGAACAGGCCGCGGCCGTGCTCGTCGTGGGCGGGGGCGGGGCTCCGCGCTTCGGTGCGGTGCGGGGGGCGGCGGCGGTCCTCGACGGCCGGGGGGCTCGCGGCGGCGGTGAAGCCGGGGCCCGAGTCGGTGACCTCGATGCGGCAGGTGTCGCCGTCGATGCGGGCCGTCACCCGGTAGCCGGTGGAGGCGTCACCGCCGTGCTCGACGGCGTTGGCACACGCCTCGCTGAGGGCCACCGCCAGGTCGTAGGCGGTCTCCGGGTCGACCCCGGCCGTCTCCATCGCGCCGACCAGCAGCCGTCGGGCGAGCGGAACGCTCGCAGCCTCGCGCCGCAAATGGAGTGACCACCAGATGCTCATGCTCAGCCTCCTGGCTGCGGCTCGACATACCGATACCTATAGCCGTGCGCGACAGGTGGTAAGCCTGCCGGGCGTGTGAGTCCGCTCATTCGGCGGATGCGACGGGACGGCGCATTGGGGTATGCGGTGGACCCTGCCGGAGGGAGGGCGTGCGTCCGGTGGGATGATGGCGCGGCCATGCCTCACCCCGTCGCGCGCGCCGGCGCCGATCTGCGACTGCTCCGGGCCGCGGTGTTCACCGCGGTCTGCGTTCTGCTGTCCGCGGCCGGGCACGCGCTGGCAGCCTGCGCGCCGGTTCCGGTGTGGACGCTGGCGGCGGGCTTCGCGGTGGTGTTCGCGCTCGTCGCGCCGCTGGCCGGGCGGGAGCGCTCGCTGCCGGGGATCGCGGCCTGTCTGGCCGTGGGCCAGGTGGCGCTGCACGCCCTGTTCGCCCTGGGCCAGCGCGGCCCGGGGGCGGCACCGCGTACCGGACACGACGGGCCCCTGGTGTCCTTCGCCGGCCGACTGCTGTGCAACCGGCGGCCCCCGGCCTCCCCGGCCGAGGCGCGCCGGATCCTCACCGATGCCGGGCTGGGCCCCGGCGACGCCCCCCGGGCGGCTTCGGACGTCCACGGCGGCGACGGCCCGTGGAGCGCGGTCGCGCACGTCCTGGCGCCCTCGCCCGCCATGCTGCTCGGTCATCTGCTGGCGGCCCTGGCCGTCGGCTGGCTGCTGTGGCGCGGCGAGGCGGCGCTGTGGCGGGTGGTGCGGCTGTCGGAGCGGCCCGCGCGCGCCGTCGTGGAGGCCGCGCTGGTGCGTGCGCTGCGCGCGGCGGCGGGGCTCGTCCGCGCCCTCCTGGCCGGTGTCCCGGGGGAGCCGGCCGTGGCCGCGCGCCGGACGGGCGGGGACGAGGAGCGGCCGGCGCGTGAGCCGGAGCTCCAGCACGTCGTGATCAGGCGGGGACCGCCGCGGGTCGCCCTCGCGGCCTGAGCACGCGTCGCACTCCGCGCCACGGCGGGAGGGCGGGCGCGTGGTGGCCGCACGCGTGCCACCCCATCCGCCTCCTCCTGCACAGGGAGTGTTTCCGCATGACCGTTCACACCACGCCCACCGCCGTCCGCACCCGTCTCGGCCGCGTGGCCGTCGTCGGCACCGCCGCCGCGGCCGGGGTGCTGCTCCTCGCCGGGCCCGCCTCGGCGCACGTCAGCGTCCAGCCCGGGACCGCCCAGAAGGGCGGCTACAGCACGATCTCGATCAAGGTGCCGAACGAGAAGGACAACGCCTCGACGGTCAAGGTCGAGCTGGCCCTCGATCCCCGGCACCCACTCGTCTCCGTGATGCCACAGGCGGTGCCGGGCTGGGACGTGAAGGTCGAGAAGACCAAGCTGGACAAGCCGGTGACGATGCACGGCAAGTCGATCGACGAGGCCGTCAGCAAGGTCGTCTGGACCGGCGGCAAGATCGAGCCCGGCAACTTCCAGCAGTTCCCGCTGTCGGTCGGGAAGCTCCCCACCGACGCCGACGAGCTGGTGTTCAAGGCCCTCCAGACCTACTCCGACGACGACGTGGTGCGCTGGATCGACCCGTCGAAGCCGGGCGGTGACGAGCCCGAGCACCCCGCCCCCGTCCTGAAGCTGGTGGACAAGCCGGACGCGGAGGGCAAGAACGCCGGGAACGGCAAGGAGACCCCGGCCGCGGCCTCGGCCGCCTCCTCGGGCAAGGACGACGACGGCAACTCCACCGACACGACCGCGCGCGTCCTCGGCGTCGTCGGCATCGTCGTGGGCGTGGCGGGTGCCGCCTTCGGCGTGTTCGCCGGACGCCGCCGCACGGCGGCCTGACGCACGGAACGGCCAGGGCCGGCGCCGCACCGGGCGGCAGCCGGCCCCCATCCCCGAACCCACATCTGGAGAAGCACTCCATGCGCATGCGTACCAAGACCGCGAGCACGGTGCTGGCCCTCGTCGCCGCGCTCACCCTGTCGGCCTGCGGCGGTTCCGACGACAAGGCGGAGGACAAGCCGATCGCCGACGTGTCCGGCGGCGAGCCGAAGAAGTCGCCGCTCACGCTGGACGACGCCAAGGCCAAGCCGGACCTGGTCCTGAAGGACACCTCCGAGAAGAAGTACGAGCTGGTCAAGGAGACCGCGGGCCGGCCCGTGCTGCTCTACTTCGGCTACACCTACTGCCCCGACGTCTGCTCCACGGTGGTCTCCGACATGGCCGCCGCCGCGAAGAAGCTGCCGCAGGCCGAGCGCGGGAAGCTGCGCATCGTCTTCGTCACCACCGACCCCGAGCGGGACACCCCGGCCCGGATGCGGAAGTGGCTGGACGCCCAGGGCGGCCAGGACATCGTCGGCCTGACCGGCTCGTTCGACACCATCCAGGCGGCGGCCAAGCCGCTCGGCATCCTGGTCGACCCGCCCAAGAAGGAGAAGGACGGCTCGGTCACCGTCAGCCACGGCGCGCAGGTCGTCGGGTTCTCCCCCAAGGACGACAAGGGCCACTGGCTCTACACGGCCGAGAGCACCGCCGACCAGTACGCCAAGAGCCTCCCGAAGATCGTCAAGGGGGAGAACCCCTGATGCGCAAGACGACCGTCGCCGCGGCGGCGGCCCTCCCCCTGCTGCTGGCGGGCGGGCTGCTGCTGGTCACCGGCTGCGACTCGGGCTCCTCCGACAAGCCCGAACTGTCCGTCGGCGGCGCCTACATGCCCCGCCCGGCCATGGACGACATGGCCGCGGCGTACTTCACCGTCAGGAACGACGGCGGCAAGGCCGACCAGCTCACCAAGGTCACCACGCCGCTCTCCCGCGACGTCACCCTGCACACCACCAACGGCTCGCGGATGCAGCACACCGAGAAGCTGGACGTGCCGGCGAAGGGCAGCCTGTCCCTCGCGCACGGCGGCAGCCACCTGATGCTGGGCAGGCTCGACCACCTGCCGAAGGTGGGCGAGAAGATCGAGTTCACGCTGCACTTCGCCACGTCGGCGCCGGTGAAGGTCCAGGTGCCGGTCCGGGACGCGTCGTACCGGCCGAAGGACTGACGCGGCATGAGCACCACCCCGACCGTCCGCCGGCTCGCCGGGCTGCTGGGCGCGCTCGCCGCCGCCCTGCTCTGCCTGCTGACCACCGGCGCCGGCCCCGCGTCGGCGCACGCGGCGCTCACCGCCACCGACCCCCGCCAGGGCTCGGTGGTGCCGGTGGCGCCCCGGCAGGTCCGGCTCACCTTCTCCGAGGGCGTGCTGCTCGGCGCCGATTCGGTGCGGGTGCTGGACCCCCGGGGCGCCCGCGTGGACGACGGGCGGCCCGCGCACGCCGACGGCCGGTCCGAGACGGCGGCCGTCACCCTGCGGGACGGGATCGCGAACGGCACCTACACGGTGGCCTGGCAGGCGGTCTCCGCCGACAGCCACCCGGTGGCCGGGGCCTTCACCTTCTCCGTCGGCGCGCCCTCGGCGACCACGGTGAAGGCGGCGGTCGCGGCGACGGACCCGGTGGTCGGGGCGCTCTACGACACCGCCCGGTACGCCGCGTACGCGGGCTTCGCACTGCTCGTCGGCGGATGTGTGTTCGCCGCCGCCTGTCACACCACCCGCGGGGTGCGGCGGGTGGCGGTCGGCGGCTGGGCGGCGCTGTTCCTGGCGACGGCGGCCCTTCTGCTGCTGCGCGGCGCGTACACGAGCGGGCGGGGGTTCGGGTCCGTCCTCGACCTGTCGCTGCTCGGGGACGCGCTGTCCAGCCGGCCGGGCGCGGCCCTGCTCACCCGGCTGCTGCTGCTCAGCGCGGCGGCGGTCGCCCTGGCCGTGGTCTTCGGCGAGCACGCCCGGCCCGGCGGCGGGCGGCGGGCGTACGCCTGGGGGCTGGGCGCCGGCGGTGGCCTGGTGGCCGCGGGGCTGGCGGCGACCTGGGCGGCGGCCGAGCACGCCTCGGCCGGCCTCCAGCCCTGGGTGGCCATGCCCGTCGACGTACTGCACCTGCTGGGCGTCGGGGTGTGGCTGGGCGGACTCGCCGCGCTGCTCGCCGCGTTGCGGGCGGCGGAGCCGCTGCCCGCGGGCGCGGCGCGCCGGTTCTCCCGACTGGCCTTCACGGCCGTCTGCGTGCTCGTCGCGACCGGTGTCTACCAGGCGTGGCGGCAGGTCGGCGGCTGGGGCGCGCTGACCGGTACGGAGTACGGGCGGTGGCTGCTGGTCAAGGTGGGGCTGGTGGTGGTGCTGGTCGTCCTGGCGTCGTTCTCGCAGCGCTGGACGGCACGGCTCACCGACCGGGCTCCGGTGCGCGGACCCCGGCGGAAGGCGGCGCCGGAATCCCGGCGGAAGGAAGAGCCGGAACCGGCACCGCCCGCCGGCGCCTCGCCCGAGCGGGCGGCCCAACTGGCCCGGCAGCGGGCCGCGATGGCCAAGGCGGCCAGGCGGCGGGAGCGGGACGCGGACGAGGACCGGACCGGTCTGCGCCGCGCGGTGCTCGCCGAGGCGGCCGTGGCCGTGGTGCTGCTCGCCGTCACCACCGTCCTCACCACCACCCAGCCGGGCCGTGCCGAGACCGAGCAGAAGCGGGCGGGCCGGGAGGCCGGCGGCCCGTCGGCGTCCGCCGCCGGACCGGTCGAGGCGAAGATCGCGTACGACACCGGGGGGAAGAACGGCCGCGGCACCGCGCGGATCACCGTCGCCCCCGGGCGCTCCGGCGCCAACACCGCCGACCTCACCCTCACGGACCCCGCCGGCCGGCCGGTGGACGTCCCCGAGGCGGCGGTCTCGTTCACCGAGAAGGAGAAGGGCATCGGCCCGCTGCGGGCGCCGCTGAAGCGGCTGGCGGCCGGGCGGATGCGCGCCTCCGGATTCACGCTGCCCATGGCGGGTCGGTGGCAGCTCACCCTGACCGTACGGACCTCCGAGATCGACCAGGTCACCGAGATCGAAGACGTGAAGATCACTGATGGCTGAGACTTCCGGCAAAACCAAGCAGCAACGGGCCGAGCAGCAACGGGCCGAGCGGCAGCGCGCCGCGAAACAGCGCAGCACGCCGCGGCGGCCCGCGGAGAAGACGACCGGGGAGGAGGGGGGAAGCGGCGGACTGTCCCGGCGGCGGCTGCTCGGCACGGCCGGCGCGGTGGGCGCCGGCGGGCTCGTCGTCGGCGGCCTGGGCGGGGCCTCGGTCGCGGAGGCGGTCCGCAAGGACCCCGAGCCGCTGTCCGGCGTCGGCTCGGCGGCCGTCCCCTTCCACGGCGAGCACCAGGCCGGCATCGCCGACCCCGCGCAGGCCCACGGCCACCTGGTGGCCTTCGACCTGGCGCCCGGCGCGGACCGCAAGGCCGCCGCCGCCCTGCTGAGACGTTGGTCGGCCACGGCCGCGGAACTGGCGGAGGGCCGGGTGCCGAAGGGCGACGACACCGGCGTCGCGCTGGACGCCGGCCCGTCCTCGCTCACCGTCACCTTCGGATTCGGCCGCACCTTCTTCGACCGGACGGGCCTGACGGACCGGCGGCCCGCCGCCCTCGCACCGCTGCCCGCCTTCACCCAGGACGCCCTCGACCCCAAGCGCGGCGAGGGTGACCTGTGGGTGCAGATCGGCGCCGACGACGCGCTCGTCGCCTTCCACGCGCTGCGGCTGCTCCGCAGGCAGGGCGGCGACACCGTCCGGCCGCGCTGGCAGATGACCGGCTTCAACCGGACCCCGGGCGCCACCCCGCGCCCGATGACCCAGCGCAACCTGATGGGCCAGGTCGACGGCACCAACAACCCCAGACCGACGGACCCCGGCTTCGAGGAGAAGATCTTCGTACCGCGTGACCACAAGGGGCCCGACGCCTGGATGGCGGGCGGCTCGTACGCCGTGGTGCGCCGCATCCGGATGCTGCTGGACAGTTGGGACAACCTGTCGCCCGAGCGCCAGGAGCGGGTGATAGGGCGTCGCAAGTCGGACGGCGCGCCGCTGTCCGGCGGCACGGAGACGACACCCGTGGACCTGGAGAAGATCGGCCCGGACGGCGCGCTGGCCATCGCGGGCGACGCCCACATCCGCGTCGCCGCGCCCGCCTCCAACCGGGGCGCGACGATGCTGCGCCGCGCCTTCTCCTACGACGACGGCCTCCGGGACGACGGCGCCCCGGACGCCGGGCTGCTGTTCGTCGCCTGGCAGGCGGACCCGATGAAGGGGTTCGTGCCGGTGCAGCGGAAGCTGGACCGGGGGGACGGGCTGTCGCGCTTCCTGCGGCACGAGGCGAGCGGGCTGTTCGCGGTGCCGGGCGGCTGCGCGGAGGGCGAGTACGTGGGGCAGCGGTTGCTGGAGGGGTAGGCGGTGGCGGGTGAGGCCGGTGGTGGGCCAGATGCCTGGTGGGCGGGACGCCTGATGGGCGACGTGCCTGGTGGGTGACGTGCCTGGTGGGTGACGTGCCTGGTGGGGCGGGGGTGCCGTCCGTCCCGCTCGGTATCGTGACGGGGGAGCCCGCTCCCCCCGCAGCGGACCGTCCGGAGGAGTATCGCGTGATGTCGGCCAGCCGCTACACCTACCTCGGTCCCGAAGGCACCTTCACCGAGGCCGCGTTGCGCACCCTCCCGGAGGCGGCGACGCGCGAGCTCGTGCCCAAGGTCTCCGTTCCGGCGGCGCTGGACGCCGTGCGGGGCGGTGAGGCGGCGGCGGCCCTGGTGCCCATCGAGAACTCGGTGGAGGGCGGCGTCACCGCGACCCTGGACGAACTGGCCACCGGCGCACCGCTGATGATCTACCGCGAGGTGCTGCTGCGGATCGCGTTCGCCCTGCTCGTGCGCCCGGGTACGCGACTGGCCGACATCCGGACGGTGACCGGGCACCCGGTCGCCCAGCCGCAGGTGCGCAAGTGGCTGGCGGCCCATCTGCCGGACGCGCGGTGGGAGTCGGCGGCCTCCAACGCGGACGGAGCGCGGCTGGTGCGCGACGGCCGCTACGACGCGGCGTTCGCCGGGGAGTTCGCCGCCGCGACGTACGGACTGGAGCCGCTGGTCACCGACATCCACGACGCGCGCAACGCGGAGACGCGGTTCGTGCTGGCGGGCCGGCCGGCCCGGCCCGCGGCCCGGACGGGCGCCGACCGGACGTCGATGGTGGTGTGGCTGCGGGACGACCACCCGGGCGCGCTGATGGAGCTGTTGCAGGAGTTCTCGGCCCGCGGCGTCAACCTGACGTGGATCGAGTCGCGCCCGACGGGCGAGGGCATGGGGCGGTACTGCTTCTCCATCGACTGCGAGGGCCACATCACCGACCGGCGGGTGGCCGAGACGCTGATGGGGCTGAAGCGGGTCTGTCCGAACGTGCGGTTCCTCGGTTCGTATCCGCGGGCGGGCGTGGGCGGCGAGCCGGGCGGGCCCGCGGGGGCGGACCCCCGGCCGGGGACGTCGGACACGGATTACGTGGCGGCGGCGGAGTGGCTGGCGCGCTGCCAGGACGGGCGGGCCTGACCGCCGTCCTGCACAGAGGTCTCGGGCGATCATCCACAGAGTTATCCACAGGCCGCCCCACTCCTGGGGATAAGTCGACAGAGCGAGGTGCGTCCGGATGCCGCGAATCGGTCAACGTCGACAAATCTCTCTAGCCATCCACCGGATCGTCCACAGCCCCGGCCGCCGGGTTGTGGCATCGTCCACCACCCGGTGGTCAGCCGAAAGCTCTCGAACAACCCTTAAGGGCGGGAAATCTCCACCCGAAAGAGTGTCGGAACAAGGTTTATCCGTCAGAAAGCAGCCAAAGCATGGCTGATATCGAAAACAGCCGTGACGAGCCGGGCTCGACGTCCACAGATTGCACGCACACCCTGTGGACAACAAAGCGGAAGCACTTGCTCCTGTGGACAACTCCGGCGGGCGCCCACCGCAGACGGGACGGGCCGACGGATGCCGGGAGCACCTCCCGCCGCCCTCCGCCCTTCTCCTCGTTTCACGTGAATCGCGGAATTCACCGCGCTCCCCGCCCGGGCTTTCCCGTCTTTTCCGGCCAAGCCGGGAAAGCCATGAAAACCCCTCGGAACGGGGCAAAACCCACCGAAGAGGAATATCGCGTCGAGTGATCGCGACGGTCAACGGTAGCCTGGGGGGGTGATTGACCTTCGCCTGCTTCGTGAGGACCCCGACCGTGTGCGCGCCTCCCAGCGCGCCCGTGGAGAGGACGTCGACGTCGTCGACGCGCTGCTCTCCGCCGACGAGCGGCGCAGGTCGTCCGGCGTCCGCTTCGACGAACTCCGCGCCGAGCAGAAGGCGCTCGGCAAGCTGATCCCCAAGGCCACCGGCGACGAGAAGGCCGAGCTGCTGAAGAAGGCCGGCGAGCTGTCCGCCGCCGTCAAGGCCGCCGACGCCGAGCAGGACGAGGCCGCGGCCGAGGCCCAGCGCCTCCTGCTGCGCATCGGCAACCTCGTCCACCCCGACGTCCCGCGCGGCGGCGAGGACGACTTCGTCGTCCTGGAGACCGTCGGCACCCCCCGCGACTTCGCCGCCGAGGGCTTCGAGCCCAAGGACCACCTGGAGCTCGGCCAGGCGCTCGGCGCGATCGACGTCGAGCGCGGCGCCAAGGTGTCCGGCTCGCGCTTCTACTACCTGACGGGCGTCGGCGCGCTGCTGGAGCTCGCCCTCGTCAACGCCGCCATCGCGCAGGCCACCGCGGCCGGCTTCACCCCGATGCTCACCCCCGCGCTGGTCAAGCCGCGCGCCATGGAGGGCACCGGCTTCCTCGGCCAGGCCGCGCAGGACGTCTACCACCTGGACAAGGACGAGCTCTACCTCGTCGGCACGTCCGAGGTGCCGCTCGCCGCGTACCACATGGACGAGATCATCGACGCCGCGCAACTGCCGCTGCGGTACGCCGGTTTCTCGCCCTGCTTCCGCCGCGAGGCCGGCACGTACGGCAAGGACACCCGGGGCATCTTCCGCGTCCACCAGTTCGACAAGGTCGAGATGTTCTCGTACGTCGCGCCGGAGGAGGCCGAGGCGGAGCACGCCCGGCTGCTCGAGTGGGAGAAGCAGTGGCTGACCAGCCTGGAGCTGCCGTTCCAGGTGATCGACACGGCCACCGGTGACCTCGGCGCCTCCGCCTCGCGCAAGTTCGACTGCGAGGCGTGGATCCCCACCCAGGGCAAGTACCGCGAGCTGACCTCGACCTCCAACTGCGACGAGTTCCAGGCCCGCCGGCTGTCCGTGCGGATGCGCGACGGCAAGAACGTCCGCCCGCTCGCCACGCTGAACGGCACGCTCTGCGCGGTGCCCCGCACGATCGTCGCGCTGCTGGAGAACCACCAGCAGGCCGACGGCACGGTCCGGGTGCCCGAGGCGCTCCGGCCGTACCTGGGCGGACGCGAGGTCCTGGAGCCGATCGCCCAGTGACGTCCGCGCCCCCGCCTCCCTACCGTCTCGTCGCCACCGACCTCGACGGCACGCTGCTGCGGTCCGACGAGACCGTCTCCGAGCGCACCCGCGCCGCCCTCGCCCTCGCGGCGGCGGCCGGGGCCGCGCACATCGTGGTCACCGGCCGGCCGGTCGCGTGGACGAAGCACATACTCGACGCGCTGGACTACCGGGGCCTCGCGGTGTGCGGGCAGGGCGCACAGGTCTACCACGCGGGCGAGCACCGGCTGCTGACGTCCGTGACGCTGGACCGGCGGGTGGCCGCGCTCGCCGTGGAGAAGATCGAGGCGGAGACCGGCCCGCTGCACCTCGCCGCGTCCCGGGACGGACTCGACGGCGACCTGCTGGTCACCGCCGGCTACCGGCTCCAGGAAGGGCCCCGGCCGCCCCTCCCGGTCACCGACCGGGCGGAGCTCTGGGCCGAACCCCTGAACAAGCTCTACCTCCAGCACGCGCGGCTCGGCGACGACGCCCTCGCGGAGGCCGCCCGGGCCGCCGCGGGCGGGCTCGTGGACGTCACGATGGCCGGCGAGGGGATCGTCGAGCTGCTGCCGCTCGGGCTGAGCAAGGCCACCGGGCTGTCGCTGGCCGCGCGGCGGCTCGGGGTGAAGGCGGCCGAGACGATCGCCTTCGGTGACATGCCGAACGACGTGCCGATGTTCGGGTGGGCGGGGTACGGGGTGGCCATGGCCAACGCGCATCCCGAGTTGAAGGATGTCGCCGACGAGGTGACGGCGGGGAACGACGCGGACGGCATCGCCGTCGTCGTCGAGCGGCTCTTCGGCTGAGCGACGGGGGCGCCCGCGGCGGGCTGTGCCACCGGTCCCTCCCAGAGGGGGCACCCCCACCTTCGCCGCTTCCCGGGGGCTTCGCCCCCGGACCCCCTTTTCCGCGGCTTCGCCGCTCGTCCTCAGACGCCGGACGGGCCGGACCGGCCGGTCCGGCCTAACCCCGAGCCGTCCCACGTCGGCCGCCCCCGGACCAGCGGGCCGCAGGCCAAGCCGACGGCCGCCGCGATGGCGTGCCCGACATCGGTGAACGTGCCGCCGGTCACCAGCGGCGTCCCGAAGAAGAGGACGAGAGCCACCAGCCACCCCCACCGCCAGGGCCGCGGAATCCGGTAGCCGAGCAGCGCCGCCGCCGCGGCCAGCCCGTACGAGACCCCGACGTCCACCACGTGCCGCATCGCGCGCGGCGCCGCATGATGCTCGATGGCGACGAGCAGCACCTCCTGGCTGATCAGGGTGGCCGCGATGTGCGCGACGCCGACGGTGACCAGCCACCGCCAGGTGCCGGACCAACGCTCCACGTTGGCGTGGAACAGCTCGAAGAAGACGACGTAGAGCAGGAACGACGAGGGCGTCTCGATCCAGAAACCGCTGATGAGCAGGGACTGGAGCGGGTGTTTGTTCAGCTCGTGGATGTTGCTGCTGGTGCGATGGAGGAGAAAGGTCTCCAGCCCCTCGCTGGCCGCCGCGATGACGAGGCTGGTGACGCCGATGACGAGCAGGTAGATGTGGGTGCCGGGAGCGCTGCGAACCCAGGAGCGGACGAGGTCCCGGGCCCGGACGGTCTCCCGGCCGCACCGGCGCACCCGGACCGGAAACGCCGGGCGCCGGCCGCCCCCGGGTGCCTCGGGACCGTCCTGTTCCATCATTCGACGGTAATCGAGAGGGTGCGGACCGGACAGCGGACGGCCGCGGGCGCCACGGGACGGGCCGGGTGGTCGCGGGCGCTGAATCGCTTCCCCCTCACTCGATCGAGCGGCGGGAAACGCGCTCGTGCCCGATACGCTGAGGCTGGGATCAGAATCGCGCCCATGGGAGCAACCATGACCACCTCCGCCGCCGGGCAACCGCTCATCCCCCAGCCTCCTGCCACGGTTACCGCGCTGCGGCAGGCCATCAGCCAGATCGCGCCCGCCGCGCTGCCGGCTTTCACCAGAGAACTGGACCAGGCCGCCGACCAGTCCCGGCAAGGCTCCGATTTGGCGCCGCTCCAACGGTTCATCGCCCAGTGGGCGGTCTACGTCTATGTTCAGCGCCAGCCCGACTTGGCAGCGGACTTCCGCCGATGGGAGGACACCGCGCAGTCGGGCGATGCCGCCCAGGTGCGGGCGGCTGCCTCCGAGATCGGAAGGATTCTGGACGAAGCCCACGCAGCCATCGGCCTGTCGCCCCGGTGAGCGGAGACTGGCGCTGGGAGTACGACCCCGACTACGACCATGTCGCGGGTGGAGTCCCGGCACACGTGGTGGCGGAGGTGGAACGTCTGGCCGGCCAGCTCGTCGATCTCGCCGGGGCGGGCATCGACGTCAGCGATCTCGGCAATGGCCCTCGCCCCGGCGGTCTCCGCCGGATGGACGCCGTCGGCGGTTGGTTTTACTTCCTCGTGGCACCACGTGATCCATTGATCGTCATCGTCCGCATCGTGCCCCCATTCGGCGCGCTTTAGCGGGGCAACCGGGGCGGGACCTTCAGCGTGGCAACAAGCCCGCGGGCCCGGGAGGCGAATGCCTTCCCGGGCCCGTCGCGGAGTCGGCCGGCCGGCCGGCGTGCTCAGCGCGCGGAGGCCAGGGCCGCCGGGGTCTCGGCGGCCTCCGCCGTCGGCGTCACCGGCCGGGACGTGGCGCGCGGGGCGCGCAGCAGGGTGATCACCGTGATGCAGAGGAGAGCGGTGAGGCCGGCGATGCCCCAGAGGACCGAGTGCCAGACCTCGGTGTACTGCCGGGCGAGGTGGGCGTGGTCGGGGCCGGTGAGGTGGCCGGAGGCGACCTTGGCGGCGAGGCCGGCGGAGCCGAGGCGGCTCTGGAGAAGGCTGAGCATCACCGCGCCGAGGGCGGCGATCATCATGGCCTGGCCGCCGCCGCGGACGGTGTTGAGGAAGCCCGCCGCCGTGCCGGAGCGCTCGGGGTCGACGAGGCTCATGGCCTGGCCGTCGATGATGCCGTTGGCCAGTCCGGTGCCGATGCCGATCGTCAGCAGGGGGCCGGCCAGGGGGGCGATGCCGCCGTCCGGGGCGAGGACGGTCAGCCAGGCGTTGCCCGCGGCGACCAGCCCGATCGCGACGGCGATCACGAGGCGGGCGGGTACGCCCCGGTTGATCAACTGCCCGCTGACCAGCGGCGCGACGAGCACGGGGGCGGTCAGCAGCAGCATCGTCGTCCCGGCCTCGCCCGCCGAGACGCCGTTCACGCCCTGGAAGTAGGTGGGCAGGTAGGTGAGGGTGCCGGCGAAGCCGACGGCGCCGGTCAGTCCGGCGAGCGTCCAGGCCAGGTAGCGGCGGTCGCGGACCAGGGACAGGTCGAGGACGGGGTGGGCCGAGCGGCGCTGGAGGACCGCGAAGAGGACGAGCAGGAGTGCGCCGGTGCCGAAGGCGGCCAGGACGAGCGGGTGTGACCAGCCGTTCTGCGGGCCCTGGGTGACGCCCGTCATCACCAGGGCGAGGGCGGCGATGAACGTCACGGCGCCGGGCACGTCCAGGCGCGGCCGGACGGCCGCCCGTGACTCGGCGACGAGGAAGGTGCCGGCCAGCAGCACCGCGCCCACCGCGGCGAAGACCAGGAACCCGGCGCGCCAGCCGAGGCCGCCGACCAGCGCCCCGGAGATCGTCGGCCCGGCGGCCAGGCCGATGCCGCCGGTGGTGCCGAGGGCGGCGTACGCCTTGGTGCGGGCGGGTCCGGAGAAGGTGGTGGCCAGCAGCGCGCCGCCGCTCGCCATGACCCCGGCGGCGCCGAGGCCGGCGAGGGCCCGGGCCGCGTCCAGCACCAGGACGTCCGTGGCCGTCGCGCTCAGCAGCAGGCCGGCGGTGAAGAGGGCCGCTCCGGACCGGTAGACGCGGCGGCGGCCGAAGAGGTCGGCGAGTGCGCCGGTGACCAGCATGAAGCTGGACGCCGTCAGGAAGTACCCGGTGACCGCCCACTGGAGGCCCGCGCCCGAGGCGCCGAGGTCCTCGCCGATGTCCGGCAGCGCGACCGTGGTGCCGGACATCGACATGGCCAGGGTGAGCATTCCGAGCAGGACCAGGCCGAGGGTGACGGCCGGGCGGCGGGAGCGGGAATCGGAGCGGGGTTTGGGGGCGGTGTCGTCCATGGCACCGACGCTAGGTTCGCGGGCCGTCCCGCCACATCTGCCGGGCGACCGGGATCGGCGCCCCGGTCACCCGGTCACCGTGACCTGGTCATCCGACAGATGTGGGGGCGGGGGCCCGGCCCGTAGCGTCCTCGTTGTCAGCCGGCCGGGCCGGAACGCTCCGGACGCCCACCGCGTCCGGGGCGGCCGGACCGGTCGTGCCGGAGGGGAGCGGCCGTCCCCATGACACCCCCGAGGGGGCGGCCGCGCTCCGGGCGTCCTGCCCGCCGGCCCCCGGCCCACTCCCGTAACCCACCCCCACGTAAGGAAGCGTCACCATGGACACCGCTCCCCTCCGCGTCGCCGTCATCGTCGGTTCCACCCGTGAGGGCCGGTTCGGCCCGACCGTGGCCGACTGGTTCGTTCGCGAGGCCCGCGCCCACTCCGGGCTGGACGTCGATGTGATCGACCTGGCGGAGGCCGGTCTTCCGAACACCCTGTCCGGCGAGCCCACCGCCGAGGTCGCCGCGGTGAGCCCGCGGCTGGCCGCCGCCGACGCGTTCGTGGTGATCACGCCCGAGTACAACCACTCGTACCCCGCTTCCCTCAAGGCCGCGATCGACTGGCACTTCCCGCAGTGGCAGGCCAAGCCCGTCGCGTTCGTCTCCTACGGCGGGGTGAGCGGTGGTCTGCGCGCCGTGGAGCACCTGCGGCAGGTCTTCGCGGAGCTGCACGCCGTCACCGTCCGGGACACGGTGAGCTTCCACATGGCCTGGGAGCGCTTCGGTGAGGACGGCGAGCCGCTGGACGCCGATGTGGTGAACGGCGCGGCCAAGCGCATGCTCGACCAGCTCGTCTGGTGGGGCCGCGCCCTGCGGCAGGCACGGGCCGAGGTGCCCTACGGCGCCTGACCGCCGCGAGCGCGGGCCCGACGGCCGTCCTCCGCGAGCCCGGTACCCGTCCTTCGCGGGTCCGACAGTCGTCCCGCACCGGCCCGACGCCCGCCCGCGTCACCTTGTCGCCCGCCCGTGTCAAGCGGCTGACCGGCCATTACTGTGACCGTCATGCTGCATGGACGCTCCGCTGAACTCGACGCCCTCGACCGGCTCCTCGCCGACGCCCGCCAGGGGCGCAGCGGTGCCCTGCTGCTCCGCGGCGAGGCCGGCATCGGCAAGTCCGTGCTGCTCGACCACGCGGCGCGCGCCGCGGGGGAGGCCGGTATGCGGGTGCTGCGCGGCACCGGCATCGAGGCCGAAGGCGAACTTCCGTACGCCGGGCTGCATTTGATGCTCGCCGGGGTGCTCGACCGGCTCGACCGGCTGCCCGGCGCGCAGGCGGAGGCGCTGCGCTCGGCCCTCGGGCTGGCCTCCGGGGGCGCCGACGGCGACCGCTTCCTCGTCGGACTGGCGGTGCTCACCCTCCTCGACGGTCTGGCGGAGGAGCAGCCGCTGTTGTGTCTCGTCGACGACGCACACTGGCTCGACCGGGAGTCGGCGGACGCCCTGCTGTTCGCCGTCCGCCGCCTGGGCGTCGAGCCGATCGCGGTGGTACTGGCCGTCCGCGAGGGCAACGCCCCCGACTTCCCGGCCCCCGGCGTACCGGAGCTCCGGCTGTCCGGACTGGACGCGCCGGCCGCCGACGCCCTGCTGGACGAGCACGCCGCCGGCCTGTCCCGGCACGCCCGCGAGCTCATCCTGAAGGAAGCCGCGGGCAACCCGCTGGCACTGTGCGAACTCCCCGGCGCACAGCGGGACGAGGAACGGTACGCCTCGCCGTACGGCATGGCCGTCCTCCCCCCGCACAGCAGGCTGCTGCGGGCGTTCACCTCGGCCGTCGGGGCGCTGCCCGAGCCCACCCGGGCGCTGCTCCTCGTCGCCGCCGCGGCGGGCACGGCCGACCTCGCGACCGTGCTCGGCGCGGCGGAGCGCTTCGGCGCCTCCCTGGAGGACCTCGAACCGGCCGAACGGGCCCGGCTGCTGGCCCTCGCCGACGGGCGGCTCGCCTTCCGGCACCCGCTGGTACGGACCGCCGTCTACCAGGACGCGCCCGCGAGCCGCCGGCTCGCCGCGCACCGGGCGCTGGCCGACGCGCTCGCCGACCGCCCCGACCAGGCGGACCAGCGGGCCTGGCACCTCGCCGCCGCCGGCACCGGGCCCGACCCGGAGACCGCCCGGTTGCTGGTGGAGAGCGCCGAACGCTCCCGCGCGCGCGGCAGTTCGCACGCCGTCGCCGCCGCGTACGAGCGGGCGGCCGAGCTCACCCCGGACCCCGCCGGGCGGTGCCGCCGGCTGACGGCCGCGGCGCGGGCCGCGACGGACGCCGGCCGGCCGGCCCACGCCGAGGAACTGGCGGGCCGGGCCGCCGCCCTGGCGGACGGTCCGGACGCGGTGGCCGCCGCCGTACGGGCCCAGGCCGAGGCCGTGGACGAACAGGGCCGGTCCCGGGACGCGTACGCCCTGCTCGCCGGGGTCGTCCCGGACCTCGTCGGACCCGCCCCCGAGCTCGTCGGACCGCTGCTCTTCCAGGCCGCGCAGGCCGCCTGGCACGCCGCCGACCAGGCCGCCCTCGACCGCACCGCCGAGCAGGCCGCCGAGCTGGCCCTGCCCGAGGCCGGGCGGATCGCCGCGCTCGCCCGGCTCGCCGCCGGACAGCACCGCTGCGGCCCCGGCGACCCGGACGCCGGGGCCGACGCCGTCCGCGAACTCATCGGCGCCGACGGGGACTCGGCGGCGGACGTACGGGAAGCGGTGCGTCTCGGTTGGTGGCACCTGTTCGCGGGCGACCTGCCGGCCGCGCGGGACGTGGCCGTCGCGCTGGAGCGGCGGTGCCGGGAGAGCGGCGCCATCGGCACCCTGGCCCTGGTCCAGATGCTGCTCGCCCGGACGCAACTGCTGCTGGGCCTGCACCGCGAGGCGCTGGCCACCGCCACCGAGGGGATACGCGTCGCCGAGGACACCGGGCACGCGCGGGCCCGGATCCACCTGGCCACCGTCCTCGCCCAGCTCGCCGCCGCCCGGGGCGACGAGGACGGCGTCCGCGCGCTGACCGCCGAGGCGCTCGCCCTCGGCGTCGCCCCCGGCACGGTGCACGCCGCCTGCGCCCTCGCCCTGCTCGACCTGGGCCTCGGGCGCACCGAGGCGGCGTTCGACCGGCTCACCGCCGTCGCCGGGGGCACGGACCGGCAGGGGGTCATCGGCAGCCTGCCCGACCTCGTCGAGGCCGCGGCCCGGCTGGACCGGCCGGAGGGCGGCGGGCCCGCCCTGGCCTGGTACGAGCGGCACGCCGCCGCCTACCCGCGGCCCTGGACGGAGGCGCTCGCCGAGCGCTGCCGGGCGCTGCTCGCCCCCGACCCGGCCGTCGCCGGGGAGCGCTTCGCCCACGCCCTGCGGTTGCACCGCGAGGGCGGCTCCGGCTTCGAGCGCGCCCGTACCGAGCTGCTCTACGGCGAGCACCTGCGCCGGCGGCGGCAGACGTCCGAGGCGCGGCCCCTCCTGCGGTCCGCCGTCGACACCTTCGACCGACTGGGAGCGGTCCCCTGGGCCGAGCGGGCGCGCGCGGAGCTGCGCGCCACCGGGGAGAGCCTGCGGGTGCCGGCGGCGGCTCCCGGGCTGCTCGACCGGCTGACGCCGCAGGAGTCGCAGGTGGCGCGGTTGGCGGCGCAGGGGTTGAGCAATCGGGACATCGGGGCCCGGCTGTTCATCAGTCCGCGGACGGCGGGGTATCACTTGTCGAACGTCTACCCGAAGCTGGGGATCAGTTCGCGGACGGAGCTGGCGCGGCTGGGGTTGTGAGGCGAGGGCGCCCGGGGGGTGCCCCGGGCCCTCCCCTTCGCCGTTTCCCGGGAGCGAGCCCCCAGCCCCCCGTCTGACGGCTCCGCCGCTCGTCCCCAAACGCCGGATGGGCTGAAAGCGCCCGTTCAGGCACAATTCGGTCCGTCCGGCGAGGTTGTAGGATGACTGGGCAACCGGGCGACAGCCCGACGAAGCGGCACCCGGAGGACCGACCCCCACATGGCACTACAGGCAGCAGGACGCCAGTCCCTCGTCGACACCGTCGTGGAGCAACTGCGCGCACAGGTCGCCGCCGGCGAGTGGCCGGTCGGGGAGCGGATCCCCACCGAGCACGCCCTCGCCGAGCAGCTCCGGGTCGGCCGTAACACCGTCCGCGAGGCCGTCCGCGTCCTGGTGCACGCCGGAATGCTGCGTTCCAGGCAGGGCGAGGGGACCTTCGTCGTCTCCACCGCCGACCCGGCCGAGATCATGCGCGGGGTGCGGCGCGCCGGCGTACGCGACGTCCTGGAGCTGCGGATCGCGCTGGAGGCCGAGGCCGCCCGGCTCGCGGCCGTCCGCCACGAACCCGCGGACCTGGCCCGGATGCGCGCCGCGCTGGACGCCCAGGCGGCGCTGGAGGACGCCGACGGGCAGCCGGACTCCGGCAGCGTGGAGCTGTACGCCCACCACGACATCGAGTTCCACAAGGCCGTCGTGGAGGCGGCGCACAACACCGCGCTGACCGCCACCTACACCTGGTTCAGCAGCTCCGTGCGCGAAGCGCTGCTCACGGCGCTCGACGACCGGGACATGCCGCGCATCATCCACGGCGACCACCACGCCGTCATGGAGGCCATCGCCTCCGGCGACCCCGACGCGGCCGTGCGCGCCACGCGGGCCCTCCTCGAACGTCCGAAGCAGGCGGTCGAGGCGCTGCTGGCCGACCAGCGGCGGTGACGGCGGGGCACGGACCGCCACGGCGTGCCGCCCGGCCCGTCGCCGCGCCCGCCGCCGTGTCCGGTGCCGTGTCCGCCGCCGTGTCCGGTGCGACGCCCGTCGCGGTGTCCGTCGCGGTGTCCGTCCCCACCACCCCCGAGCTCCACCCGAAAGGCACACACATGTCCGAATCGAGGCCCCAGACACCCCTCATAGCCGCCGAGGAACCCCCCGCGGCGGCCCCCGCCCCCACCGCCGTCCGCCGTCTGCGGGCCCACCCCGCGCTGGTGCTCGTGGGGATCGTCCTCGCCTCGCTGAACATGCGGGCGGCCCTGGCCGGCGTCTCGCCGATGGTCGGCGAGATCAACGACCACTTCGGGCTGAACGCGACCGCGAGCAGCCTGGTCACGACCATTCCGCTGGTCTTCATGGGTCTCGGTTCGATCGCCGCGCCGCGGCTGGCCCGGCGGTTCGGCACCGAGTCGGTGCTGTGCGCCGCGCTCGTCCTGCTCTGCGTCGGCATCCTGGTCCGCGTCGCGCCTCCGGTCGTGGCGCTGTTCGTGGGCGGCGCGCTGGTCGGCACCGCCATCGCGTTCCTCAACGTCCTGATGCCCGGCCTGATCAAGCGGGACTTCCCGGACCGGGCCGCGAGCATGACCGCCCTCTACTCGACGGCGATGATCCTCGGCGCCACCGTCTCGGCCGCCTGTGCGGTCCCGCTGGAGGACGCCCTCGGCGGCTGGCGGGGTTCGCTCGCCTCCTGGGCGCTGCTCGCCGCCCTCGCCGTCCTGGTGTGGATCCCGCAGGCGCTGATCTCCCGGCGCGGCGGCCACCACCCCGCCGCCCCCGCGGCCGGCCGGCCCGCTCCCGAGGGTCCGAACCTGCTGCGCTCGGGCCTGGCCTGGCAGGTCACCCTGCTCATGGGCACCCAGTCGCTGATCGCCTACGTGTGCATCGCCTGGATGCCGACCGTCTTCACCGACCACGGCATGGCGAAGAGCGAGGCGGGCCTCGTCTACGCCTTCTACACGCTGGTGCAGATGGCCGGTTCGTTCGCCGTGCCCGTCCTCGCCGGGCGGCTGCGCGACCAGCGGCTGCTGGCCGTCGGCGTCGTCCTGCTGCTGGCCGGCGGCGCGACCGGGCTGCTGCTCGCGCCCGTCGCGGGCGCCTGGGCGTGGGCGACGATGATGGGGGTCGCGCAGGGCGGCACCCTGGGGCTGGCGCTGACCCTGATGGTGCTGCGCAGCCGCGACGCGCACACCGCCGCCCGGCTCTCCGGCATGGCGCAGACCTGGGGCTACCTGCTCGCGTCCGTCGGCCCGTTCGCCGTCGGCGCGGTGCACCAGGCCACCGATGGCTGGGAGTTGCCGATCTGCGTTCTGCTCGCCGCCTGTCTGGCCCTGGTGTTCCTGGGTCTCGGCGCCGGGCGCGATCGGAAGATCTGAGACGTTAGGGGTGGGTGAGACACCGTCCACGCCATGAGGAGCGCGCCACCGTGCCCAGCCCGTCGCCCCTGATCACCGTCCCGCCGAAACTCGCCGAACACCACGAGGAACACAACCCCGAGCACGCCGCCGAGTGGATCGCGGGGCTGCCCGACCTGGCGGCCGGCTTCCTGGACCGCTGGAACCTGCGGCCCGACGGGGAGCCGGCCCACGGCTACGTCGCGCTCGTCCTGCCCGTCCTGCGGGAGGACGGCACCCCGGCGGCGCTCAAGCTCCAGCCGGTCGACGAGGAACGGGCCGGCGAGCCGCCGGCGCTCCGCGCCTGGAACGGCGCCGGCGCGGTCCGGCTCCTCGAACACGACCCCGCCACGGCCACCATGCTGCTCGAACGCCTCGACGCCACCCGGTCGTTGGACGACGAGCCGGACGCCGAGTCCGCCCTGCTGACCCTGGCGGGCCTGCTGGCCCGACTGCACACGGCCCCCGCCCCGGACGGCCTGCGGCACCTGGGAGACGTGGTCCGCGAGATGCTCACCGACGTACCGGGGGCCCTGCCGGCCCTGGAGGACGCCGACGACCGCCGCCGGCTCGCCGACTGCGCCGCGGCGGTCCGGGAAGTGGCCGACGAACCCGGCGACCGGCTGCTCCACTGGGACCTGCACTACGAGAACGTCCTCGCCCCGCTGCCCGACGCCGTCGCCGACCGCGGGCCCTGGCTGGCCATCGATCCGGTACCGCTCGTCGGCGACCCCTGCTTCGACCTGATGCCGGCGTTCGACAACCGCTGGGACGATCTCGTCGCCACCGGTGACGTGGAGCGGGCCGTACGGCGGCGGTTCGACCTGATGACCGACGTGCTGAGCCTGGACCGGGGACGGGCGGCGCGGTGGACGATGGCCCGGGCGCTGCAGAACTCCCTGTGGACGGTCGAGGACGGGGGCTCCCGACTGGAGGAGGAGCAGGTGACGGTGGTGCGGGCGGTGAGCCGGTACCTCTGACACCCGGCCCGGGTGTGCCCGGCCGCAGGGCCGCCACGAGTGATCGTGACGGCCGGCTGTCACCGAGCAGCCGACAGCCCCGGCCTTCCGGGGAGGACGGGGATGGGCCTGGGCGGATCCCCCGGGGGAGCCAGTGGCGGGCGCGGGGGAAGAGCCCGTCGGCGGCCCCTCCCCCTGGGCCCCGGCAGCCCGCCGGGGCCCAGGGGGAGGGGCCGGGCCCCCTACTCCTCCCCCGCCAGCGTCAGCTTCCGCAGCTTCTCGCCCGCGTACCACGTGGCAGCCACCGTGACGCCCACCAGCAGTACCAGCGCCACCGGCAGCCCCACGTCCGACGACACGGCGCCCGGTGCGGCGATCCGCTCGGCCAGGGACAGGGCCCACTGCTGGACGCTGAGCGTCCGTGCGCCCGGGACCAGGCTGCCGAACAGCGACTCCCAGATCAGCGCGTACACCAGGCCCGCGACCACGGCGTGCCGGGTGACCGTCCCCAACAGCAGGAAGAGAGCGCTGTAAGCCACCGAAGCGACAGCCGCGGCGACCGCGTACGCGAGGGCGATGCGCTGGCTGTTGCCGTTGAGCAGCAGTCCGGCGATCAGTGTCGGGACGGCCGAGAAGACGGCGGTGACGCCGGTCGCGACGAGGAGTTTGGTGAAGATGATCGTGGGGCGCTTGACCGGCTTGGCGAGGAGGTAGACGACCGAGCCGTCGTCGATCTCCGGGCCGATGGCGCCCGTCCCGGCGATGACGCCGATCAGCGGGACCATGGTGGCGAGGGCGAAGCCGCCCAGGACCTTGGTCGCCGTGTCGTCGTCGGCGCCGGTCAGCAGGCGGACGGCCGCCGAGATGATCAGCAGCAGGGCGGGCAGGGTGAAGAGGACGGCGGCCCGGCGGCGGCCGAGGAGCCCCCGGTAGGTGAGCCGGGCGACGGTCGGGTGGTAGATCCGGTGCGTGGTTCCCATGGTGTGGCGCCTCCCTTCAGGCCGCGACGAGGTAAGAGAAGACCGATTCCAGGGACTCGTCGGAGGGCGAGACCGTGAGGAGGCGGATGCCGTGGGCGCGGGCCACGGCCGGGAGCAGGGTGGTGAACCGGCCGAAGTCCACGGCCTGGACGCGCAACGCGCCCTCCTGGATGTCCACTTCGATGCCGGACGTCGACGGGTCGGCGATGAGCGCGGCGGCGAGGGCCCGGTCGTCGCTGGAGCGGACGAGGTAGCGGTGCGGCCGGTTGGTCATCAGCCGGCGGATCTTGCGGAAGTCACCCGACGCGGCGTGCCGTCCGGCCACCACGACCTCGATGTGCGCCGCGAGCTGCTCGACTTCCTCCAGGATGTGCGAGGAGAACAGCACCGAGCGCCCCTCGGCCCCCATCCGCCGCAGCAGATCCATGAGTTGCATGCGCTGCCGGGGGTCCATGCCGTTGAACGGTTCGTCGAGGAGCAGCACGGACGGGTCGTGGACGAGGGCGGACGCCATCTTGACGCGCTGCCGCATGCCCTTGCTGTACGTGGAGATCTTCCGGTCCTGGGCGTACTCCATCTCGACCGTGGCGAGCGCTCGGCGGGCCGCCGCGTCGGGCAGTCCGTGGAGCTCGGCGTTGGCGCGGACGAACTCCAGCCCGGTGAGGAAGTCGTACATCGCCTCGCGCTCGGGGACGACGCCGATGTGCCGGTAGATCTCCTCGTTGCCCCAGATGACCGTTCCGTCGAGGGTGACCGTGCCGGTGGAGGGGGCCAGGAAGCCGCCCATCATGTTGATGAGCGTGGACTTCCCGGCGCCGTTGGGGCCCAGCAGGCCGGTGACGCCGGGGCCGATGGTCATGGAGACGTCGTTGACGGCCACCACGTTGCCGAACCAGCGGGAGACGTTGTCGATATGGATGGTGGTCACAGGCCCGCCTTCCGGTAGCGGCGCATCAGGACGGCGTACGAGCCGGCGATCAGCGCCAGGACGGCGAGCAGGTAGACGACTCCCGCGCCGGTGCCCGGGCCGTGCCCGCCGGGGAAGCTGGAGGTGGCGCCGAGGAACGCCGTCTGTACGCCGTCCACCAGTGTGACCGGCGAGAACAGGCCCAGCCAGGCGATGACCCCGGTGTTGTCCTGGGTGTAGGCGATGCCCTGGACGGTGCTCACGGCACCGTACGAGATGGTCATGACGGCGATCACGGCGGCGACGCCGAAGCCGCGGCGCGGGGTGAGGGCCGCGACGACCAGGCCGAGACCGGCGAAGAGGAGGGACAACAGGGCCACGGAGACCAGTCCTTGGGCGAAGGCTTTCGTCTGGGCGGCGAAGCCGAGCTTCGCGAGCAGGGCGCCCACGTAGAGGATCAGCAGGGGCGCCGCGGTGAGCAGGAACAGCGCCGAGGCGAGCGCCGCGTACTTGGCCAGTACGTAGTCCACGCGCTCCACCGGGCGCGAGAAGTAGAGCGGGATCGTCCGGAAGCGCAGGTCCCGGGAGACCGCCTGTGGGGCCTGGGCGGCGAGGTAGAGGCCGATGACCGCCTGGAGGAGGATCGCGTACCGCGTGTACTCCACGGGCAGGTCGTTCATCTTCGTGGCGACGGCGACGGCGACGATGATCGCGGCGGGCGCGCACATCACCGCGAACAAGGTCATCGGCAGGACCTTCGACTTGGCCGAGCGGCCCAGCCCGTAGGCGCCGCGCAGGCTCTGCGACCAGAGCGAGCGGCGCGCGTACGCGCGGCCCAGCCGGGGGCCGGTGTACGGCCGGTAGCCGATGTTGTGGATCACGTCCTGGGCGGGCGTGGTCCTGGTCTCAGGCGGCATGGGAGGGGCCCCGTTTCTGCGTGCTTCCGTGGTTCGCGGTGCTTGCGCCCTGCACGCCCGCATCGGCACCGCCTTCGGACCGGAACACCTCGGCGATGCGGTGCCGGCGCTGTTCCATCCGCACCAGGCCCAGCCCGAGCGCGGCCACGGCGTCGCGGACGACGTCGTACGTCTCGTCCCCGGCGAGGTCGACGAGCAGCACGTGCCCGCCGCCCGCCGCCGGGTACCCGCCGGTGCCGCCGGCCGCCCGCACCGCGAGGCCGGCGGCCGTGAGGGCCGCGCCGAGGGCGCCCGTCCCGTCCGGGTGGGCGTCGGTGTCGGTGACCTCGACCGCGAGGGAGCCGGTGGCCTGGGTGAAGTCGCTGGTGGCGGAGGAGCGCAGCAGCCGGCCGCCGTCGATGACGACGACGTGGTCGCAGGTGCGCTCCAGTTCCCCGAGCAGGTGTGAGGTGACCAGCACCGAGATGCCGAAGTCGGTGTGGACCCGGCGGATCAGGGCGAGCATCTCGTCGCGGCCGACCGGGTCCAGACCGTTGGTCGGCTCGTCGAGCAGCACCAGGCGCGGGTCGTGGACCAGGGCCTGCGCGAGTTTCACCCGCTGTTTCATCCCCGTGGAGTAGCCGCCCATCGGGCGGTAGCGCTCCTCGTAGAGGCCCACGTGCCGGAGGGTGTCCGCGGTGCGCTCGCGCGCGGCGGACAGCGGCAGCCCGGACATCCGCGCCATGTGCACGACGAACTCGGTGGCCGAGACGTCGGGCGGCAGGCAGTCGTGCTCGGGCATGTAACCCACCCGCTCCCGGATGGCCGCCCCCTCGGTGGCCACGTCCAGGCCGAGCACCCGGGCGCTGCCCTCGGTGGCCGGGGAGAGCCCCAGCAGGATCTTGATCAGCGTCGACTTGCCGGCTCCGTTGGCACCGACCAGGCCGGTCACGCCCGGGGTGATGTCGACGGAGAGCCGGTCGAGCGCGGTCACCTTGGGGTACCGCTTGCTGAGGCTTTCGGTGGCGATCACTGTCACGTCATCGACGGTAGTGGCGCGGACCACAACCGGCGTCCGTCTCGATGACGGCTTCCGCGTACTCCTCGGGTCTGACCGACCCGTAGGGGATGGGCCGGAAGTACGGCACGAGGAGCCGCCGCGCGAGCAACCGCTACCGGCCGCGGGCGGTGCACCGTCCTCGTGCAGTCCGGCACGCCCCGGATGACGGCGCGGGTGATGGCCTGCCTCTGCCTCGGCGACACGGGCAGACTCACCGCGTCCGACCTGGTCCGGCGCCTCCGGGTGAGCCCGGCGTCCGTTTCCGAGGCGGTCGCGTTCCCGGAGGGGCAGGGCATGGTCCGCCGGGAGCGCGACGAACGCCGCCGCGAGCGGTACGTCGTCGACGACGACGTCTGGTACCAGTCCATGCCGGCCGGCGCCCGCGGCACCGTCCAGGTCGCCGAGACCGCGCGGCAGGGCGTCACCGTCCTCGGCCGGGGCACTCCGGCCGCCACCCGCCCGGAGAACATCGCGCGTTTCCTCGACTTCGTCAGCGAGAGCATCGTCCGGGCCGCCGAGCAGGCCCGCGAAGTCCTGCACACGAGGCCCGCGACGGCCCCGGACGGCACCACCGGAGAGGCGCCCGGCCCCGCGTAGGCGGCGGGCGACGGACCCCGTCCGTCACACCCCTTGACGCAGCCGCCGAAGATTGTCACATTCATCGGTGTCAACTTCCGCACCGGCAGGGACGGTTGCGTCATGAAGAACGCCACGTCACCGCACGTCACCGAGGCCCTGGCCGGATACCGGGAGGTGCAGCGCCTCGCCTACGCCTGCGCCGAGGCCGTCGCCGCGCAGCTCGTCCCCGGGATGACGGAGCGCGACGCCGCCCGACTGCAACGGGAGTGGCTGCGGCGGCGCGGGGTGCGCGACTGGTTCCATCTGCCTTTCGCCTGGTTCGGCGACCGGACGGCCTTCACCGGCTTCCGGGTGCCCACGCAGTTCTTCCCCTCGGGGCGGCGGCTGGCGCCCGGGATGCCGTTCGTCCTGGATCTGGCGCCGGTGTACCGGGGGTTCACCGCCGACGTCGGCTACTCGGGCTGCCTCGGCCCGGACCCGCTGCACACCAGGATGCTCGACGACCTGCTCGCCCACCGCGACCTCGTCCTGCGCGGCGTCCGCGAGCGCCGCCCGCTGCGCACGGTCTACGAGGACGTCGACCGGCTCATGATGCGCCAGGGCTACGCGAACCGGCACCGCGCCTACCCCTTCGGGGTGATCGCCCACAAGGTCGGCCGGGTACGGGACCGGCGCCGGTCGCCGCGGGTGCTCGGTTTCGGCACCCAGGCGCTGAAGGGGCTGGCCTCCGACGCGCTGCGCGGGCACCGGGAGGGCTGGTCGCCGCTGTGGAGCCCGTACCGCTTCTCCGACCACCCGCCCACGCCCGGTCTGTGGGCGGTCGAGCCACACCTCGGCTTCCGCGGTACGGGTGTGAAGTTCGAGGAACTGCTGGTGGTCACCGACTCGCGGGACCCGGAGGAGAGCGCGTTCTGGCTGGACGACGACCTGCCGCACGTACGGCGGGCCGTGAGGCATGAGGGACGACAGGGACACCGCGGACAGGAGGGAACCGGACAATGAACGCCTTCGGCACGGAGCTCGAGGGGGCGCGCGAGCGCCGGGTGCGGTCGGGCGGGGTCGAGCTGTGCGTCGCCGAGCTGGGCGACGCCGCCGACCCCACCGTCGTCCTGGTGCACGGCTACCCCGACAGCAAGGAGGTCTGGGCACCGGTCGCCCAGCGCTTGAAGGAACGTTTCCACGTGGTGCTGTACGACGTGCGCGGCTGCGGCCGGTCGACCGCGCCGAGCCCGCTGCGCGGCGGCTTCACGCTGGAGAAGCTGACCGACGACTTCCTCGCGGTCGCGGACGCCGTGAGCCCGGACGCCCCGGTGCACCTGGTCGGGCACGACTGGGGGTCCGTGCAGGGGTGGGCGTTCACCACGGTCCGCCGTACCGAGGGCCGCGTCGCCTCCTTCACCTCCGTCTCCGGGCCCTCGCTCGACCACTTCGGTCACTGGATCAAGGAGCGTGCGGCCCGGCCGACCCCGCGCCGGGCCGCCCAGTTGCTCGGGCAGGGCGCCCGCTCCTGGTACGTGTACGCGCTGCACACACCGCTGCTGCCGGAGGCCGCCTGGCGCGGGCCGCTCGGGAAGCGGTGGCCGGACGTCCTGGAGCGGTCCGAGAAGGTGCCGAAGGGCCCGTACCCCACCGCGTCCCTGCCGGACGACGCCGCCCACGGCGCCTGGCTCTACCGCGACAACGTCCGGGAGCGGATGCGCAGGCCGCGCCCCGACGCCTACGCGCACGCCCCCGTGCAGCTCATCACACCGACCGGCGACGCGTTCCTCTCCGAGCACCTCTACGACGGCCTGGAGCGCTGGGCTCCCGGCCTGGTGCGGCGCACCGTACGCGCCGGACACTGGGTCCCGCGCACCCGGCCGGGCCAACTGGCCGACTGGATCACGGATTTCGTCACCCGGCGGACGGATTCCCCCGCGCACGCCCCGGTACGGCGCGTACCGGCGGGCGGCAGGGCGCGCGCGGAACGCTACGAGCGGTACGCGCGCCGCTTCGCAGGGCGGCTCGTGCTGGTGACCGGTGCCGCGAGCGGAATCGGCCGGGCCACCGCCTTCGCCTTCGCCGAGGCGGGCGCGCGGATCGCCGCGGTGGACCGCGACGCGGAGGGCGCCGCGCGCACGGCCGAGCTCGCCCGGCTCCTCGGGGCGCCCGAGGCGTGGGCCGAGTGCGTCGACGTCTCCGACGAGGGGGCCATGGAGAAGTTGGCCGTCCGTACCGCCGAGCGCCACGGGGTCGTGGACGTCCTGGTCAACAACGCGGGCGTCGGCGTGGCCGGGCCGTTCCTCGACACCCCGCCGGAGGCCTGGCGGAAGACCCTGGACGTCAACCTGTGGGGCGTGCTGCACGGCTGCCGCCTCTTCGGCCGCCAGATGGCCGAGCGCGGCGAGGGCGGCCACATCGTCAACACCGCCTCCGCCGCCGCCTTCCAGCCCTCGCGCACGCTGTCCGCCTACAGCACCTCCAAGGCCGCGGTGCTGATGCTCTCGGAGTGCCTGCGGGCCGAGCTCGGGGACCGGGACATCGGCGTCACCGCCGTCTGCCCCGGCATCGTCGCCACGGGCATCACGTCCGCCACCCTCTTCACCGGCGTCCCGGAGGAGGAGCAGCGCCGGATGCGGGACCGTGCCACCCGGCTGTACGGGCGGCGCAACTACCCGCCGGAGCGGGTCGCCGACGCGATCCTGCGGGCCGTCCACGACGACCTGCCCGTCGTCCCCGTCACCCCCGAGGCGCACGGCCTCCGCTTCCTCGCCCGCTTCGCCCCGAAGCTGCGGCAGGCCGTGGCCCGCGCCGAACCCCGGCTCTGACGGCGTCCCCGGCTCTGACGGCGTCCCCGGCTCTGACGGCGTCCCCGGCTCTGACGGCGTCCCCGGCTCTGACGGCGTCCCGGGCTCTCAGGGTGTCCCGGCCCAGGCGGTGTACCGGCCCCGGCGGTGTACCGGCCGCGCGGTGGGCCGGTGCGCCGCCCGCACGACCGCGGTCACCGCACCGCCGCGAAAGACCACGGCCGCCCCCGCTCGGCCGGCCCCTCGAAGGAGGACCCCGCATGACCACCGACCACCACCACCCCATCACCCCCCGGCGCGTCTCCTTCGACTGGCGGGAGACGCCGCTGCACTGGATCCCCGACGAGCCGACGGCCACCCACGTCATCAACGTCCTGCACCTGCTGCTGCCCGCCGGGGAGCGGTGGTTCGTCAAGGTCTTCAAGGAGGCCCTGCCGCTGGTCCGGGACCCCGGACTGCTGAAGGACGTCAAGGGGTTCATGGGCCAGGAGGCCACCCACAGCGTCCAGCACTCGCACGTCCTCGACCACCTCGCCCACCAGAAGCTGGACACCGGCCCGTACACCGGACAGGTCGACTTCCTCTTCGACGTACTGCTCGGCGAACGGCCGCCGTTCGGGCTGCCGCTCTCCGACCTGGAGTGGCTGCGGTTCCGGCTGTCGGTGATAGCGGCGGTGGAGCAGTTCACGGCCGTCCTCGGCGACTGGGTGCTCCGGGCCGACGCCCTCGACGCCGCCCGGCCCGACCCGGTCATGCTCGACCTGCTGCGCTGGCACGGCGCCGAGGAGGTCGAACACCGGTCGGTGGCCTTCGACATGTACCAGCACTGCGGCGGCGACGAGCCCGGCCGCTACGCCCGGCGCGTCCTCGGCATGGCGGTCACCGCGCCCGTCCTGACGTACCTGTGGGGGCGCGGTGCCGCCTACCTGATCCGGCACGACCCCCGGCTCGCCAAGCGGCTCCGCTACACGCTGCGGCACCACAAGCGGGCGGTGGAGAAGGGGCTGCTGCCCACCTGGCGCGAGCTGGGGTCGGCCATCCCGCGCTACCTCCGGCGCACGTACCACCCGTCCCAGGAGGGGTCGTTGAGCAGAGCCGTCGCCTACCTCGCGGCCTCCCCCGCCGCCACCGGCGGACGGGCCCCGGGCGGGGCCGTCGCGTCGTGAGGGGCGCCGTGGACCGCGCGATGTCACAGGGGCGGGGACAGGGACAGGGGCAGCGGCGGGGGCGGGAACGGTGTCGGTGAGGAGTACCCCCGTGAACGAACGGCCGGCGTACCGGATCGAGGACCTGGCCCACCTCAGCGGCGCCACGGTCCGCACGATCCGCGCCTACGTGGACCGGGGCCTCCTCCCCAAGCCCGAGCGGCGCGGCCGGGCGAACGTCTACGGCGAAGCACACCTGTTCCGGCTGCGACGGATCGGCGGGCTCCTGGAGCGCGGCTACACGCTCGCCAGCATCAAGGAACTGCTCGACGCCTGGGACGCCGGGCGGGGGCTCGGCGGGATCCTCGGCCTCGTCGCCGAGGTGGACGGCCCGTGGTCGGACGAGCGGACCGCCCGGGTCACCCGTGCCGAGCTGGTCGAACGGTTCGGGGGCGTCCCGGACGACGCCGCCGTCGAGGACGCCGTGGAACTGGGCGTCCTCGAACCGGTGCCGGGCTCCCCCGACACCTTTCTGGTGCCCAGCCCGCAGGAGCTGGCCGTCGCCGCGGAAGTACACGCCGCCGGCGTCCCCCTGCCGGCCATCCTCGCCCATCTGCGGGAGGTGCGCGTCCAGGTCGAACGCCTCGCCGGCCGCTTCGTCGACTTCACCACCGAGCACGTCTTCCGGCCCTGTCTCGACCACCCGCCGACCGAGGAGGAGGCGGACCGGGCAGCCGCGCTGGTCCGGCGGCTGCGGCCGCTCGCCCAGCAGACCGTGGACGCCGAACTCGCGCGCGCCATGCGGCTGCTGGCCGTCCGCAACCTGCGGCGGCACCTGGAGGAGACCGATCACCGCACGCCCGGGCCACGGCTCGCTCCCGCGCCCGTGCCCGCTCCCGCCCCCGCACCCGTGCCGCCCGTGCCCGCTCCCGCCTCCGCGGACGAGCCACGGGTGGCCGTCGAGCTGCCCGCCGCCACGGTGGACGCCGTCCGGGACCTGGTCGGCCCGGACGGCGTCGGCGCGTTCCTCGCCGCGGCGGCCGAGCGGGAGGTACGGGCGCGGGTCATGGACGGTCTGGCCGGCCGGCACCGCCGGGGCGGAGCACCGGAGCGCGCGCCGTAGGGCGGTCGTGGGCCGGGCGCCACAGCCGGTCGCGGGCCGGGCGCGGCGGGCCGGTCACAGGCCCGGCGCGCCCCACACGGGGAACCAGCGGCTCAGGTCGTCCTCGATCCGCAGGTCGTCGGCCAGCAATCCGCGTACCTGGAGCTCCAGTTCGTGGTCGCGCCGTTCGCGGGCGCCCTCGACGGGCGCGAAGGGGTAGAACGTGCCGCGCTTGTAGAGGTAGACGAGGGCGAGCGGGCGGCCGCGCCGGTCCCGGAAGCCCATCAGGGAGCAGAGCAGTTGCGGCCCGAACCCGGCGTCCTGGAGCAGGGTGTTGACCGCGTGCAGGTCGTTGACGAGGGCCGGGGTGTCGTCCGGGGGCTGCTGGGCGAGCAGCCAGGTGTACCCGTAGGGGTCGCGCCGGAACTCGACGGGCGTCCCGCCGCGCGCGGTGTCCGCGTCGAGCAGCCGCCGGACGTCCTCCCGCAGCCCGTCGAACGTCCCGCCCTCCACGCTGGCGAAGCAGACCGAGCCGAGGCCGGTCGGTTCCAGTCCGGCCCCGGCCCGGAGCGTCAGGGCGGCGGACGGCAGGGCGAAGAGGCGGTCGAGGTCGGGGCGGACCGGTCTGGTGCGCCCCAGGATGACGTCCAGGAAACCCATGTCACCCCGCCCGTCCCAGACCCGCCGCGATCCTCCCGAGCTGGTCCAGCCGCCGCTCCAGCGGCGGGTGCGAGGAGAGCAGGCCGCTGAAGGTCTCCTTGGAGAGGGCGGGCGCGAACCAGAAGGCGTTGAACGGCTCGGCCTGCCGCAGGTCGCGGGTGGGGATCCGGGCGAGCTGCCCGGTGACCTTGGTGAGGGCGGACGCGAGCGCCGAGGGGCGGCCCGTCAGCAGGGCGGCGGCCCGGTCGGCGGACAGCTCCCGGTAGCGCGACAGCATCCGGGTGAGCAGGAAGCTCACGGCGTAGACGACGGCGCTGACCAGCGGGACCACCACCATCAGCAGGGCCGTGTTGGCGTCCCGGCCGCCCACCCTGCGCAGCCCGCCCCACAGCCCGATCCGTGTGATCAGGCCGGCCAGGACGCCCAGGAAGGAGGCGATGGTCATCACCGCCACATCGCGGTGCGCGACATGGCTCAGCTCGTGTGCCAGCACCCCTTCGAGCTCCTCCGGCTCCAGCCGGCGCAGCAGCCCGGTCGTGGCGCAGACCAGGGCATTGTTCCGGTTGCGGCCGGTCGCGAAGGCGTTGGGGACGTCGGTGTCGGCGATCGCCACGCGCGGTTTGGGCATGTCCGCGAGGGCGCACAGCCGGTCCACGGCGCCGTGCAGCTCCGGTGCCTCCCGGGCGGTCACCTCCCGGGCGCCCATGCCGAACTCGGCGATGCGGTCGCTGAACCAGAACTGGGCGACGAACAGCCCTCCGGCCAGGACCAGCACGATCGGCCACGCCCCGCGCAGCAGCACGATCAGCACGCCCACGAACACCACGTAGAGCAGGCCGATGAAGAACATCGTGCCCACCATGCGCGTCGTCAGCCCCCGGTCGGGGGCGAAACGTGTGGTCTCCCGCACAGCGGCCTCCCACCAGTCCTCACGCCGTCCTCACGCCGCCCTCGCGACGGCGCCTCGTGCGCCCGGGAAAGGTTCCTCTGTCACGATTCTCCCTCTCGTCTCACCCATTGCGCCGTTCGCCGGTTTCGTCACCCGTCGTTCTTCACAAGCGGAAGGGGCCTTAGGCTCTGGAACCATGGCTACCGCGCACCGTCTGAGCACCTTGATCCTGCCCCTCCACCGCTGGTCGGAGGGCGGGCGCGACCGGTGGGTGGGCGCCGAGGAGCTGGGGTTCCACGCGGCGTACACCTACGACCACATCTCGTGGCGGACCTTCCGGGACGGGCCGTGGTTCGGCGCGGTCCCCACCCTGACGGCCGCCGCGGCCGCCACCGGCCGACTGCGGCTGGGCACCATGGTCACCTCGCCGAACTTCCGGCACCCGGTCACCCTGGCGAAGGACCTGGTGGCGCTGGACGACGTGTCGGGCGGCCGGATCACGCTCGGCATCGGCGCCGGCGGCAACGGCTTCGACGCCACCGCCCTGGGCCAGGAGCCCTGGTCGCCGCGGGAGCGGGCGGACCGCTTCGCCGAGTTCGTCCCGCTGCTCGACCGGCTGCTGACGGAGGGCGCCGTCACCCACGAGGGCAGGTTCTACTCGGCCGTCGAGGCCCGGACCCTCCCCGGCTGCGTCCAGCGGCCCCGGCTGCCGTTCGCCATCGCCGCCACCGGGCCGCGCGGGCTGCGGCTCGCCGCCCGGCACGGGCAGGCGTGGGTGACGACGGGCGACCCGAAGCTCTACGAGACCGGCACCCCCGAGCAGTCCGTGGCGGCGATCCGCGGGCAGCTCGCCAGGCTGGAGGCCGCCTGCGCGGAGGCCGGCCGGGAGGCCGCCGGGCTCGACAAGATCCTGCTCACCGGCTTCACGCCGGAACGGAACCGTCCGCTCCAGTCGGTGGAGGCGTTCGTCGACTTCGCGGGCCGCCACTTCGAGCTCGGCTTCACCGAGATCGTCGTCCACTGGCCGGTGCCCGACTCCGACTTCGCCGCCGACCGGCGGGTCTTCGAGCGGATCGCCACGGAGGCCCTCGGCAAGCTGGGGGCCCGGAGCTGACCGACGGGCCGGGCCCTGGCTCAAAAGCGCGCCGCCGCGCCCACCCGTGCGCCGTGGCACGGTGGGTCACCGACAATGGGAACCGTGACTTCAGCTACCGAGCAGCCCGACACCCCGGCCGTCGGCCGGACCGCCCCGATACCCCGGCTGATCGCCACCGACCTCGACGGCACCCTGCTGCGCGACGACAAGACGGTGTCCGACCGGACCGTCGCCGCGCTGGCCGCCGCCGAGGCGGCCGGGATCGAGGTCTTCTTCGTCACCGGCCGCCCGGCACGCTGGATGGACCTCGTCAGCGCCCATGTGCACGGCCACGGCCTGGCGATCTGCGCGAACGGCGCCGCCGTCGTGGACCTCCGGGGCGGCGGCCGGTTCGTCGAGGTCAGACCGCTGGAGCGGGCGGACGCGCTGACCATCGTGGAGCGACTGCGCGTCGCCGTACCGGGCACCACCTTCGCCGCCGAACGCACCACCGGGTTCCACTACGAGCCGCAGTACCCGCCGTACCACCTGCACCCGGGCGCGACCATCGCCCCCGCCGAGGAGTTCCTCGCGGAAGGCTACGCCTGCGAGGAGGGGGCCGGCGGCGACTCCTGCGGCCCCATCCTCAAGCTCCTCGCCCACCACCCCGAGCTCGCCCCCGACACGTTCCTCTCCCTGGCCCGCACCGCGGCCGGCGAACACGGCTCGTTCACCCGCTCCAGCCCCACCGCGCTGCTGGAGATCAGCGGCCTCGGCGTCAGCAAGGCGAGCACCCTCGCCGGGTACTGCGCCGACCACGGCATCGCGCCGGAGGAGGTCGTCGCCTTCGGCGACATGCCCAACGATCTGGAGATGCTCGGGTGGGCCGGTACGGCCTACGCCATGGCGAATGCTCATCCGGCGGTGCTGGCCGCCACGACGCGGCGGGCTGCCGGGAACAACGAGGACGGGGTGGCGGCGGTGATCGAGCAGATCCTGCACGGTCGCGGGTGAGGGCGTCCCCGGCCCCTCCCCTTCGCCGGTTCCCGGGGACTGTGCCCCAGCCCCCCTTGTCGCGGCTGTGCCGTTTCGTTCTCAAACGGCTGTGCCGCTCGTCCTCGAACGCCGGACGGGTCATGCCCCCCGGTGGGGTGCCCCTCCGGGGGGGGAGGGGCCGGGACGCCCCTCACACCCCGACCCCCCGCCGCCGCAACCACTCCACCGGATCGACCGCCGACCCGAACTCCGGCGACGTCCGCACCTCGAAGTGCAAGTGCGGCCCGGTGGAGTTCCCGGTCGTCCCCGACAGCCCGATCCACTCCCCCGGCCGCACCCGGTGCCCGGGAGACACGAACGGCACCGCGAGGTGCGCGTACTGCGAGTACCAGCCCCCGGCGTGCCGCACCACCAGGCTGATCCCGAAAGCCCCGCCACACCCGGCGGACACCACCGTCCCCGGTCCGACGGAGCGCACGGGCGTCCCGGTGGGCACGGCGAAGTCCTGGCCGGTGTGCGTCCCGGACCAGTTCGCGCCGGAGCCGCCGTAGCCGGCGGAGAGGCGGTAGCCGAGCACCGGCCGGGTCCACTCGTGGTGGGAGGGGTCGCCGCCGGGTTTGCCGCCGGCATCGCCGGTGTCGGGGTCGAGCCCGTCGCGGTCGGCGGTACGGCAACGGCCCTCGGCGACCTCGGCGGCGGCCAGCGCGTCCAGCCGGCCGCGGGCGGCGGCCAGCCGGTTCCCGACGGCGTCGAGGGTGGTCCGCAGCTCGGTGGCGTCCCGGTCCAGCGCCTGCCAGGACAGCGCCGTGGCCCGCGCCTCGGCGGCGAGGGCCCGACTCCGGTCGTCCGTCTCACTGAGCCGCCGGGCCAGCCACTCCCGCCGACCTGTGTCGTCCTCCTGGACGGACAGCAGCTCCAGCGGGTCGTCCAGCAGCCGGGGGCTCTCCCGGGCGGTGAAGCCGCCGGTGCGGTACTGCGCCCGGGCCGCGACCCCCGCGTCCTCCCGCAGCACCCCTGACACGAACCGCAGGCCGCTCAGCCGCTCGGCGAGCCGGTCCGCCTCCCGGCGCCGCTCCCGCGCGGCCGGCAGCGTCCGGGCGTAGCGCTCCCTGACCAGGGCCTCCTCACGGGTCAGCCGGTAGACCTCCGAGGTGGCGCGGGCGAGCAGGCCCGGGGCCGCGTGGGAGTCGGACGGCCGGGAGACGAGCACGGGCGTCGCCGTGACGGCGAGCGCGCAGAGGACCAGACAGCCGTCGCGGCGGAAGCGGCGGCCGGTGCGGTGCGGGCGCGGCCGGCCGCCGCCGGGATGGGAACGCTGAAATCGGCGCATGGACGCGATCGTGACCCGGGAGCCGGGGGCTCCGCTTCCGCAGGGGGCCCGTTCAGGGGACCGCCGGACGGGCCTGCGGACCGGCCGGAAGGTGTGACGGGGAGCGTGACGGAGGCGGGGGCGGTATCGCGACGGAGACCGCGAGGGACGCAGCGGCGGGGGCGCAGCAGAGGTTGTGACAGAGGCTGAGGCGACGGTGGTGACGGAGGCTGCGGCGGGGCCACCACGGGGCCGCGACGAAGGCTCAGGCGAAGGTCGCAGCGGAGGCCGTGACGGAAGCTGAGGCGACGGTCGTGACGGAGGCCGCGACGGGGCCGCGACGAAGGCTCAGGGGAGGGCCGTGGCAGAGGCCGCGACGGAAGCTGAAGCGACGGTCGTGACGGAGGCCGCGACGGGGCCGCGACGCAGGCTCAGGCGAGGGCCGCAGCGGAGGCCGCGACGGAAGCTGAGGCGAGGGCCGTGGCAGAGACCGTAGCGCGGCCGCAGCCCTCGCCCCGCCTCACCCGGCCTCACCCGGCCTCATCCGGCCTCGCCCGCCACTTCCAGCCCCGCCACTCGCAGTCCGCCACACCCGCACATCCGCCCCGCCCCCCTACAACGGTGCCTCCCACACCACCCGCGTCCCGCCGCCGTCCTCGCCCAGCCCCGGCCCGCACACGCACGAACCGCCCAGCGACTCCGCCCGCTTCGCCAGGTTCCGCAGGCCGCTGCGCCGGCCGCCCTCCGGGAGGCCGATCCCGTCGTCGGCCACGGTGAGGCGGACCGCCTCCCGGCCGTCCGGCAGCCGGGCCGACGCGTCGACGACGACCTCGATGCGGGAGGCGTGCGCGTGCCGGAAGGCGTTGGACAGGGCTTCCCGGAGCGCGGCGATGAGGTTCTTGCCCGTGCCCTCGCCCACCAGCGCGTCCACCGGGCCGACGAAGTTCACGGAGGGCTGGAAGCCCAGCGGAACGGCGGCCGTGCCGACCTCGCGCAGGACGCGGGTGCGCAGCCCGGCGGGCGCCTCGGCCGGGCCCTGCTGGAGGGCGAAGATCGCCGTCCGGATCTCCTGGATCGTCCGGTCCAGCTCGTCCACGGCCTGCCCGACGGTCGTCCGCACCTCCGGGACCACGGCCCTGCGCTGGGCGCTCTCCAGCAGCAGGCCGGTGGCGAACAGCCGCTGGATGACCAGGTCGTGCAGATCACGGGCGATCCGGTCGCGGTCCTCGTAGACGGCGAGCCGCTCGCGGTCGCGCTGCGCCTCGGCCAGGACGAGGGCGAGCGCGGCCTGGGCGGCGAACTGCGCGGCCAGCGTCCGTTCGGTGGCCGTGTACCGCCGGGCGCCGCGGCGGCGTGGGATGGCGAGGGTGCCCAGCACCCGCCCGCCGCTGCGCAGCGGCAGCAGCATGCTCGGGCCGAAGCGCGGCGCCACCGCCGTGACCATGCGGGGGTCGGTGGCGGAGTCGTCGATGAACACCGGCTCCCCGGCGAGGAGCCGGGACACCACGGGACTGTGCGGCGGCATCACCGTGCCCAGCAGCCCCGTCGGATCGTCGGCGGAGACGACCACTATTTCCAGGCCGCCCTCGTCGTCCGGCAGCAGCACGATCCCCGCGTCCGCCTCCGCGAGCCGGCGGGCCTGCTCGGCGACGACGGCGAGCGCGTCCTCGGCGTCGCCGCCGGAGAGCAGCGCGGTGGTGACGGCGACCGAGCCGTCGATCCAGCGCATCCGCTGCCGGCCCTGTTCATAGACCCGCGCGTTCCCGATCGCGATGCCCGCCTCCGTGGCGAGGATCCTCACCATGTGCAGGTCGGCGACGCCGAACTCGCCGCCCCCGCGCTTCCCGGCCAGGTAGAGGTTGCCGAACACCTCTCCCTCGACGCGGATCGGGACACCGAGGACGTCCCCCGGGGTGCCGGCCGGGGCCGGCCGGCTCGCGTGCCGCAGCAGGGCGTCGAGGACGTCGCGGTCGGCGGCCGGTTCGCCACTGTGAACGTCGGACTCCTCGGGGAGGCCGTAGGTGACGAAGTCGGCGAGCCCCTCACCGGACGGGTCGGCGGCGCCGTTGACGGCGATGGCGGCGTAGCGGGCGCCGGCCAGCTCGGCGGCGGTCTCGGCGATCCGGTCGAGCGTGGAGTGCAGCTCCAGCCCCGTGCCCACCGAACGCATGGCTTCCAGCAACTGCGGGACCCGGCCGGTGAGCTCGGCGGACATGCCCTGGAGGCCGCGCGTGGCCTCCGTGGCGACGGCCACCGGGTCCATCGGCCCGAACGGCGGCGTCGGGGGCGGGGTGCCGTTGGGTTCCTCGGTGGCGGACATAGGCAGAGCCTAATAAGTACCTTTTGCCAGGGAAAGCGGCGGATGCACCACGTCGTGACGTGCTTCGTCGCGACACGCTTCGCCGCGACGCGCTTCGTCGTGACGCGCTTCACCGCGACGCATCTCATCGGGATACGACGCCTCGCCCTGACGCACCTTGTCGAGACGTACCTCGCCGACCTTGCCGAGACGCGCTTCGCCGCGACGCACCAACGCGTCCTCGGCCCGTTCACGTTCCAGCATCAGACGAAACGTTCCGTCCGCCTCCGCCAGTTCCCGGTACGTGCCCCGCTGCGCGATCCGACCGCCCTCCAGGACGATCACCTCGTCCACCGCCTCCAGCCCGGCCAGCCGGTGGGTGATCAGCACGGTGGTCCGGCCTTCCGTCGCCGCCAGCAGGTCCGCGGTGAGCGCGTCCGCCGTCGCCAGGTCGAGGTGCTCGGCCGGCTCGTCCAGCACCAGCACGGGGAAGTCGGCGAGCAGCGCCCGGGCCAGTGCCAGCCGCTGCCGCTGACCGCCGGAGAGCCGGGCGCCGTGTTCGCCGACCGGTGTGTCGAGCCCCTGGGGCAGGGAGTCCACCCACTCCAGCAGGCGGGCGCCGGCCAGCGCACGGCGCAGTCGCGCGTCACTCGCGCCGGGGCGCGCGAGGCGCAGGTTCTCCCGCAGGGAGCTGTCGAAGATGTGCGCGTCCTGGGCGCACAACCCCACCAGCCGCCGCACCGCGTCGCCGTCCGTCCGGGCCGCGTCCCGGCCCGCGAGGGTGTACGTGCCGGACTCGGCATCCAGGAAGCGCAGCAGCACCTGCGCGAGGGTCGACTTGCCGGCCCCCGACCGGCCGACGACGGCCACCCGGCGTCCGGCGGTCAGCTCCAGGCCGACATCGCGCAGAGCGGGGACCGAGCGGCCCGGGTAGCGCGCGGTGATCCCGTCCAGCCGCAGCGGGAACGGCGTCGGAGGAGCCGGTTCCGTCCCGTCCCGTACCGGCTCCGGCGCGTCCAGCACCTCATACACCCGCTGCGCGGCACGGCGGACGCGCTGCCGGTGCTGCACGGCGAGCGGCAGCCCCGTCACCGCCTCGAACGCGGCGAGCGGCAGCAGGACGACGACGGCCAGTCGGACGCCGTCGAGCCGTCCGTCGTGGACCGCCGCCACACCCGCCCAGGCCGCGCCCGCCACCGTCAGTCCGCAGGTCAGGGCCGTCAGACCGGCGCCGAGCGCGGTCGCCGCGGCGGCCCGGCGGGCGATGCTTGTGAGGACGCCGTCCGCCCGGCGCAACCGCGCCAGCCGGGCGGGCAGGGCACCCGCGACCGTCAGTTCGGCCGTGCCGGCCAGCAGATCGACCACCTGGGCGGACAGCTCGCCGCGCGCCGGCGCCAGCCGCCGCTCCGCGCGCCGCGCCACGGCCGCCGACAGCAGCGGTACGGCGACGCCCGCGGCCAGCAGGCCGGCGGCGAGCACCGCGCCCGCCTCCGGCAGCAGCCAGGCGGTGAGGCCCACGGAGGCCGCCCCGACGAGGACGGCCGCGCCGAGCGGCAGCAGCCACCGCAGGAAGTAGTCCTGGAGCGCGTCCACGTCGGAGACCAGCCGGGACAGCAGATCACCCCGGCGGACGTCCCGCAGCCCGGCGGGCGCCAGCCGCTCCAGCCGGCGGTAGACGGAGACCCGCAGCCCGGCCAGGGCACGCAGGACGGCGTCGTGCGAGACCAGGCGTTCCGCGTAACGGAAGACCGAGCGGCCGATGCCGAAGGTGCGAGTCGCGGTGACGGCGACCATCAGGTAGAGAACCGGCGGCTGTTGGGAGGCGCGCGAAATCAGCCAGCCGGAGACCGCCATCAGGCCGGTCGCACTGCCGAGCGCGAGGCTGCCGAGGAGGAGGGCGAGCAGGAAGCGGGGACGGAAGGGGCGGCCTTCGGCGCGGACTCGGGTGAGGGGGGAGGTCCTGGAGGTGGAGGTCGGGGAGGTGGAGGCCGTGGAGGTGGAGGCCGTGGAGGTGGAGGGGGCGACAGGGGCGGATGGCGTCGCCGGGGGCGGCGATGTCGTCCGGGCAGAAGGCGTCACCGGGGACGGCGGGATCGTTCGGCCCGGCAGAGGCACTTGAGTTGAGGGTGCCGCCTGGTCCGAGGTGGACGGCGGGTCCGCTGGTGACGCCTGAGCGGGGGCAGGCCGCAGGGCCGAGGGAGACTCCAGGGCCGAAGGAGACCCCAGGGCTGAGGAGGGCTCCGGGACCGAGGAGAACTCCAGGGCCACGGAGGGCTCCAGAGCCGAGGAGGACTCCAGGGCCGAAGCAGGCCGCAGGGAAACGGCACACTCCGGCGCGCCGCCCGGCTCCTCCGCCGCGGCGGACTGTGCGTTGCCCTCCGGCTCCCTCCCCCCGGCGGGTTCCGAGCTGCCGCCCGGCTCCCTCCCCCCGGCAGGCTCCGAGCTGCCGTCCGGCTCCCGGCCGGCGGGCTCCGTGGCCCCGGCCGGTTCGAGGCGCACCACCCGGTCCGCCACCGCGAGGAGCGCGGGCCGGTGGACGACCAGCAGCACCGTCCGTCCGGCGGCGAGGCGGCGGACGGCCTCGACGACGGCCGCCTCCGTCTCGCCGTCCAGGTTGGCGGTCGGCTCGTCGAGCAGCAGGACGGGCCGGTCGGCGAGGAACGCCCGGGCCAGCGCAAGGCGTTGGCGCTGACCGGCCGACAGACCGGCGCCGTCCTCGCCGAGGCGGGTGTCAGTGCCGTGGTGCAGCATGGAGACGAAGTCGAGGGCACCCGCCGCGCGGAGTGCCTCGGTCACCTGTGCGTCGGTGGCGTCCGGCCGGGCCAGCCGGACGTTCTCGGCGACCGTGCCGGCGAAGAGATGAGGCCGTTGCGGGACCCAGGCCACCTGGTCCCGCCAGCTTTCGGGGGAGAGCGATGACAGATCCGTGCAGCCGACCGACACCCGTCCGCTCGTGGGACGGGCGAAGCCGAGGAGGACGTTCAGCAGGGTCGACTTGCCGGCGCCGCTGGGGCCCGTCAGGGCCACCGTCTCCCCGGGGCGCACCTCGAACGAGGTCTCGGCCAGGGAGGGCCGTTCCCGGCCGGGGTGGCGGACCACCAGCCGGTCGACCGTGAGCGCCGCGCCGCGGGCGTCGGGCGCGGGCCGGGTGCCCGCCGTGGGCGGCGCGGTCTCCAGCACGGCGAAGACGCGGTCGGCGGCGGCCAGACCCTCCGCCGCCGCGTGGTAGTGGGTGCCCACCTGGCGGAGCGGGAGGTAGGCCTCCGGGGCCAGGACGAGCACCAACAGGCCGGTGTGAAGATCGAGTTCGCCGTGGACGAGCCGCATGCCGATGCCGACCGCGACCAGAGCGACGGAGAGGGTGGACAGCAGTTCCAGGGCGAAGGAGGAGAGGAAGGCGATGCGCAGGGTGCGCAGTGTCGCGCGCCGGTAGTCGGAGGTGATCGCGCGGATCGACTCGGCCTGGGCCTTGGCCCGGCCGAAGACCTTCAGCGTGGGCAGCCCGGCGACGACGTCGAGGAAGTGTCCGGAGAGCCGCTCCAGCAGGCGCCACTGGCGGTCCATCCGGGACTGGGTGACCCAGCCGATGAGGGCCATGAACAGCGGGATGAGGGGAAGGGTGAGGACGATGATCAGAGCCGAGAGCCAGTCGGCGGTCGCGATACGGGCCAGGACGGCGACGGGCACCACGGCCGCGAGGCCGAGCTGGGGCAGGTAGCGGGCGAAGTAGTCGTCCAGCGCGTCGACCCCCCGGGTCGCCAGGGTGGTCAGCTCGCCGGTGTTCACCGCGCCCGGGCCCAGCCGGGCCGCGTGATCGAGCAGCCGGGTGCGCAGCCGGGACTTGACCGCGGCGCTCGCCCGGTGCGCGGCGAGCTCGGTGAGCCAGGCGACCATGGCCCGGCCGGCCGCGGTGGCGGCCAGCAGGGCGAGAGGGACGGCCAGGTCGCCGGGTGAACGGCCGTGCCGGAAGGCGCCCGTGACGGTGTCCGCGATCAGCATGGCCTGGGCGACGACCAGGCCGGCCCCGGCCAGCCCGAGGAGCACCGAGGCGGCCAGGAAGAACCGGGTCGCGGACGCGTGGCGGAGGAGGCGGGGGTCGACGGGCTTCATGGGCTGCCGGTCCTCTGGTGCTCTCGTGGCTGCTTTGGCGCTCTGGTGCTCTGGTGCTGCTCTGTGGCCGCTCTAGTGCGCCGCGGGGATGTGCTGGGTGCCGATCCGCTTGCGGAACACCCAGTACGTCCACGCCTGGTAGGCCAGGACGACGGGCGTCATGAAGCCCGCGACCCAGGTCATGATCTTCAACGTGTAGGGGCTGGAGGCCGCGTTGGTGACGGTGAGGCTCCACCGGGCGTCGGTGGAGGAGGGCATGACGTCCGGGAAGAGGGCGAGGAAGATCATGGCGAAGACCGCCACGACGGTCAGCCCCGACAGGCCGAACGCCCAGCCCTCCCTGCCGAACCGGTTCATGACCAGCGCGGCGGCCAGGGCGGCCACGGCCACGACGAGCGCGGGCAGACTGCGGCCGTTGCCGGACTCCGCCTGCGTCCAGGCCAGGAAGGCCACCACGAGCGCTCCGGCCGCCAGGCCGGACGCCCCGGCGAACCGCCGTGCCCGGACCCGGATGTCGCCGACCGTCTTCAGCGCGGCGAACAGGGCTCCGTGGAAGGTGAAGAGGACGAGCGTGAGCAGGCCGCCCAGCAGGGCGTACGGGCTCAGCAGGTCGAGGAGGCCGCCCGTGTAGTTCTTGTCCGGGCCGATCGGTACGCCGCGCACGATATCGGCGAAGGCGACGCCCCAGAGGAAGGCGGGGAACAGCGAGCACCAGAAGATGGCGTGTTCCCAGTTGCGCTGCCAGCGCTCCCCGGTGCGCTTGTGGCGGTACTCGAAGGCGACGCCGCGCACGATCAGGCAGACCAGGACCGCGAGCAGCGGCAGATAGAAGCCGCTGAAGAGGGTGGCGTACCAGTCGGGGAAGGCGGCGAAGGTCGCTCCGGCGGCCGTGATCAGCCACACCTCGTTGGCGTCCCAGACGGGACCGATGGTGTTGATCAGCACGCGCCGCTCGGCGCGGTCCCTGGCCAGCGCCTTGGTGAGCACGCCGATGCCGAAGTCGAAGCCCTCGAGGAAGAAGTAGCCCGTCCACAGGACGGCGATCAGCAGGAACCAGAAGTCGTGGAGGTGCATGGTCGGTTCTCCGTTCTCCGCCGGCCGCTCAGTAGGCGAAGGTCATCGGCTTGTCGGCTTCCTCGGCGGCCTCGGCGGGCCCGCCCGCCCCGCCGGGACCGCCGGCCCCGCCGGGACCGCCGGCCCCGCCGGACGGGAACCGCAGCCGCGGGTCCTTCGCCGGAGGCTTCTCGTCCGTGTCGGGTCCGGCCTTGGCGTACTTCGTGAGGAGCTTGACCTCGACCACGGCGAGCACCGCGTACAGCGCGGTGAAGACCAGCACCGAGGTGAGCACCTCGCCCTGGCCGACGCCGGGCGACACCGCGTCGCCGGTCTTCATCAGGCCGTAGACGGCCCAGGGCTGGCGGCCCATCTCGGTGAAGATCCAGCCGAAGGAGTTGGCGATCAGCGGGAAGCCCATGGTCAGGATGCCGATCCGCCAGGACCACTTGGTGAGGAACGGGCTCATCTCACGGCGCTTGGTGAGCATCAGCCGCGGGATCTCGCCCTCGCCGGCGCGGTACTCGGGAGCCAGCCAGAACTTCTTGCGCGTCGTCCAGAGCCCGACGAGACCGGCGACGAAGGACGTCATCCCGAAACCGATCATGAGGCGGAAGCCCCAGAAGGTCATGAAGATGCTCGGGATGTAGTCGTCCGGCTCGCCGCCGTAGAGCGCCGCCTCCTTGGCGGCGGTGTCCTTGATGCCGGGGACGGTCTCGGTGAAGTTGTTGTGGGCGAGGAAGGAGAGCAGACCGGGTATCTCGATCTCGACGCTGTTGTGCCCCTTGGACACGTCGCCGACCGCGAAGACCGAGAACGGCGCGGGCGACTGACTCTCCCACAAGGCCTCTGCGGCGGCCATCTTCATCGGCTGCTGCTCGAACATGACCTTGCCCAGTTCGTCACCGCTGATCGCGGTGCCCATGCCGGCGATCACCGCCACGACGAGGCCGACGCGGAGCGAGGCGAGCATCGCGGGGAGCTGCTTCCGCTGCTTCTCGCCGAGCTCCTCGCCCTTGATCCGCTTGCGCTTGGCGCGCCACAGGTGGAAGGAGGAGATGCCGACGATGAAGGCGGCACCGGTGAGGAACGCGGCGGTCAGGGTGTGGAAGACCACCACCATGGTGGTGTTCTGGGTGAGGACGGCCCAGATGTCGGTGAGCCGCGCCTTCCCGGTCGCCTTGTCGACCGCGTAGCCGACCGGGTGCTGCATCCAGGAGTTGGCGGCCAGGATGAAGTACGAGGACAGGACCGTGCCGAGGGCGACGATCCAGATGCAGGCGCAGTGGATCTTCTTGGGCAGCTTGTCCCAGCCGAAGATCCACAGACCGATGAAAGTCGACTCGAAGAAGAACGCCAGCAGCGCCTCCATCGCGAGCGGCGCCCCGAAGACGTCACCGACGAAGCGGGAGTAGTCCGACCAGTTCATGCCGAACTGGAACTCCTGCACGATGCCGGTGACCACCCCCATCGCGATGTTGATCAGGAAGAGCTTCCCCCAGAACTTGGTGGCGTGGAAGTACTTCTCCTTGCCCGTACGCACCCAGGCCGTCTCCAGGCCCGCGGTGATCGCCGCCAGGCTGATCGTGAGGGGGACGAAGAGGAAGTGGTAGACGGTGGTGATGCCGAACTGCCAGCGCGCCAGCGTCTCCGGCGCCAGAGCCAGGTTCACTCGGTCCCTCCTTGCGTCTTGCGTCACCGGCACCCCGTACCGGCGCTTCACCGACGCTGCCCGTCGGCGTTTCGCCCCGCTATGCCCGGGTGAAAGGGCACATAAAGGGCGAGCTTGTGAACGCGTTCACATTCACAAGCAATTATGACGCACACGATTTTCGGACAAGCAGCGGGGGTACCCCCTTCGGCCCTTGCGATCGGCGCGGGGAGCTCGCCACGCTACGACCCTGACCTCTTCAGCCACAGAAGCATCAGTAGTCACAGGCACCCGGCACCGGAACGCGAAAGCGCCGCGCACCCCGTGGGGTACGCGGCGCCGTGAACGCGAGCCGACGAACGGCCGGCATGGACCGGGGCCATCGGACTCCGGCCCGGGCCCGGAATCCGTCCCGGGCTCGGGCTCGGACTCGACCCCGGGCTCAGGCTCCGTCCCGACCCCGGGCTCAAACTCGGACTCGGGCTCAGACTCGGGCCCAGACTCGGGCCAGGGCCGGAACCGGAGGCTCGGGCTCGGGCTCGGGCTCGGGCTCGGGCTCCTAGAGCGACATCTCCTTGCGGAACTCCCCGGCCACCTTAAGGAAGATCGTGTTGGCGTCCGCCTCGCCGATCGTGATGCGCACCCCGTCCGGCGGGAACGGCCGTACGACCACGCCCGCCCGCTCACAGGCCGCCGCCAGCGCCTCGGAGTGCTCGCCCAGCCGCAGCCAGACGAAGTTCGCCTGCGTCTCGGCCATCGGCCAGCCCTGGGCCAGCAGTCCCTCGACCACCCGGTTCCGCTCGGCCACCAGCGCGTCCACCCGCTCCCACAGCTCCTTCTCGCTGCGCAGCGAGAGGATGGCTGCCTCCTGCGCCACCTGTGTCACGCCGAACGGGACCGCCGTCTTGCGCAGCGCCGCCGCGACCGGGTCGTGCGCGATGGCGAAGCCGATCCGCAGCCCGGCGAGGCCGTACGCCTTGGAGAAGGTCCGCAGGACGCAGAGGTTGGGGCGGGTCCGGTAGAGGTCGATGCCGTTGGGCACGTCCGCGTCCCGGATGAACTCGATGTACGCCTCGTCCAGCACCACCAGGACGTCGGAGGGCACCCGGTCCAGGAAGGCTTCCAGCTCGGCGCGGCGCAGCACCGTGCCGGTGGGGTTGTTGGGGTTGCAGACGAAGATCAGCCGGGTCCGCTCGGTGATCGCGGCCGCCATCGCGTCCAGGTCGTGCCGGTCGTCCTCGGTCAGCGCGACCGGCACCGGGGTGGCGCCCGCCACCTGGACGATGATCGGGTACGCCTCGAAGGACCGCCAGGGGAAGATCACTTCGTCGCCGGGGCCGGCCGTGGCCTGGACGAGCTGCTGGGCGACGCCGACCGAGCCCGTACCCGTCGCCAGGTGGGTGACCGGCACGTCGAAGTGGTCCGCGAGCTCGGCCATCAGCCCCGCGCAGGCCATGTCCGGGTAGCGGTTGAGCTGCCCGACGGCCGCCACCGCGCCCTCCAGTACGCCGGGCAGCGGCGGGTACGGGTTCTCGTTGGCGGACAGCTTGTAGGCGACCGGCCCGTCCTTCGCGGCCGGCCGGCCGGGCTTGTAGGTGGGAACGTCGTCCAGGGCCGGACGCAGCCGGGGGGTCTTCTCGGTCACCGCGGGTCCTCCTCCGCATCCCGTGCGCTTCCGGCCACCCGGGAATCCGCACTTCTCGGCACACGTGGGCACGTGGGCACATGGACCGGCGCACAGGCCGGCGGCGTCCCCGTGGCACCGCCGCGTGGACGCGAATACTGCACACCTTATGAGGATTGCCCCCGGTGGCGTCCAGAGCTGTGGGCGCGCCAGTCCGGCGAGCGTGCGCCGTGGCGGGCGCCGTGGCGCGCGTCCCCCGTGAAGGTGAGTTGAGACCTCTTCGAGACCTGACACCTTCATCAGACGTAGATATGCCAGGGGCCAACGGTTCACTGCGACCCGGGACAACCACCTCTGCTTCCATGGTCATTGGGCGCTTCCCGCCTTGCAGAAACGTACCTGTCAACTCCGAAATGTGGACCCCCGCCCGGGCACCGGCCGAGCCCTACTATCGGCTCGCCATGACAGCAGCAGGGAAGCACCAGGTGAGCCGGACGGAGACCACCCGGCGAGGCACCCGGCAGGGGCGGGCGGGCATCCGCGATGTGGCCGCCGCCGCCGGTGTCTCGATCACGACCGTCTCCGACGCGCTCAACGGCAAGGGCCGGCTGCCGGACGCGACCCGCCGCCACGTCCGCGAGGTCGCCGACCGGCTGGGCTACCGGCCGTCCGCGGCGGCCCGCACCCTCCGCACGGGCAAGTCGGGCCTCATCGGCCTGACCGTGACCACGTACGGGGATGAACCTTTCACCTTCACCGAGTTCGCCTACTTCGCCGAGATGGCCAGAGCGGCCACCTCCGCCGCGCTCGCCCGCGGCTACGCCCTGGTGATCCTCCCGGCGACGTCGCGGCACGACGTCTGGTCCAACGTGGCCCTGGACGGCACGGTGGTGATCGACCCGTCCGACCACGACCCCGTCGTCTCCGAGCTGGTCCGGCAGGGCATCCCGGTGGTCTCCGACGGCCGGCCCGCGGGCACCCTGCCCGTGACGGCCTGGGTGGACAACGACCACGAGCAGGCCGTCCTGGGCATCCTCGACCACCTCGCCGCCGCCGGCGCCCGCCGGATCGGGCTGCTCACCGGGACGTCCACCGACACCTACACCCGCCTGTCCACCCACGCCTACCTGCACTGGTGCGAGCGGAGCGGGCAGGACCCGGTGTACGAGGAGTACCCCGCGCACGATCCCTGCGCCGGCGCGGTCGCGGCCGACCGGCTGCTCGCCCGCCCGGACCGCCCCGACGCCGTGTACGGCCTCTTCGACCCCAACGGCACCGACCTGCTGGCCGCCGCCCGCCGCTACGGCCTGCGCGTCCCCGACGACCTGCTGCTCGTCTGCTGCAGCGAGTCCACGGTCTACGCCACCACCGAGCCGCCCATCACCACCCTTTCCCTCAAGCCGCGGCGGATCGGCACGGCCGTGGTGCAGTTGCTGATCGACGCGATCGAGGGACTGGACCACGGGCGGCCGGTGGAGCAGGTCATATCCACCGAGCTGATCATCCGGACCTCGTCGGAGCGACGGCCGCCCCGCGGCACGGTCGGCGCGCCGCGGGGGCCGGGCGGCGGCTGATCCGCGGCGCGGGCGGTCCCCACGTGCCGGACGGGCCGGAGAGGAGCCGTCGGGGGCGCCCTCTCCGGAAAGGGGCCGAAGTGCCCCTGTCCGGTCCCGTCAACCACGCTCCCTCTATGGGTCACCACACACGAGCAGCTCGACAAGAGGGAACGAAACCGGCAATACCCGCCAAAACACCGGCGATCCCGGGTTCCGTCCCCGATTGACGGCCCCTGGTGCGTCACAAGCCGCGACGGTCATTCCTATGATGGGCGCACGACACCACGGGCCGCCATGACCAGGCAGGGTCCACAAGGTGCACTGCGGCGCGACGGTGGAGGGGTCGATGGCTCAGGGGGCCGGACAGGGACCTGCGGGACGGACCACGGAGGCGATGTCGCCCTACCCGGGGTACGCCGCTCCCCCTCCCCTGCCCGGATACACCCATCCGCTGCCCCCTCCGCACCTCGGCGCGGAGGACCACGGGCACCACCTCGGCGCGGAGGAGCACGGGCACCACCTCGGCGCGGAGGAGCACGGGCACCACCTCGGCGCGGAGGAGCACGGCCTTCACCTCGGGGACGACCACGGGCACCACCTGGGCACGGACGACCCCGGCCACCTCGACGGCTACACCCCCACCGAGCGTGACCTGCCGGTCATCGAGCGGCCCGCGCAGCCGTACGGCGAGGTGCACCAGGACGTCCCGACCGTCGAGCTGACGCCGATCACCGTTCCCGCCCCGCAGCACCACCCCGTCCCCGGCGGCCCGGGCCCGCTGTACGTCGTCGGCGACGTCCACGGCTACCTGGACGAGCTGTACGCCGCGCTCGCCGCCCAGGGCATCGTCGACGCGCACGGCCACTGGGCGGCCGGCAACACCCGTCTGTGGTTCCTCGGCGACTTCACCGACCGGGGCCCCGACGGCGTCGGTGTCATCGACCTGGTCATGCGGCTGTCCGCCGAGGCCGCGGCGGCCGGCGGCTACTGCAAGGCGCTCATGGGCAACCACGAGCTGCTGCTGATCGGCGCCAAGCGGTTCGGCGACACCCCCGTCAACTCGGGTGCCGGCACGGCCTCCTTCCAGGCGGCGTGGCTGCTCAACGGCGGCCAGCGGACCGACATGGAGCGGCTGGAGGACCACCACCTCCAGTGGATGTCGCGGCTCGACGCGATGGCGGAGGAGGACGGCCACCTGCTCGTCCACTCCGACACCACCGCCTACCTGGAGTACGGCGACTCCATCGAGGCGGTCAACGACGCGGTGACCGAGGCCCTCCAGCGCAACGACCCGGACGAGTGCTGGGACCTGTTCCGCAAGTTCACCAAGCGCTTCGCCTTCCGCGACGAGTCGGGTTCCACGGCCGCCCGCGAGCTGCTGGAGACCTACGGCGGCAGCCGCGTGGTGCACGGCCACAGCCCCATCCCGTACCTCCTCGGCGACGTGCCCGGCGAGGACGCGGACGGCGAGGAGAGCACCCCCGTCGTCGAAGGTCCGCACCTTTACGCGGACGGCCTGGCCCTCGCCATGGACGGCGGCGTCACCATGGCCGGAAAGCTGCTGGTCGTGCAACTGCCGCTCGGCGACTGAGGATTATCCGACCGGTTCATGGGCAGATGGGGAATCCCACCGCCGCGGGGGAATTCGCGAAACGCACTGTCACCCCGCGCCGGTGCGGCTCTACCATCGGCTTATCCGTAGCAGGCTCTCCTCCGTTTCCGCCCCATGCAGGCGCCGTCGGCGCCAAGGGCCCTACGGAGCATCGGGGGATGCACATGAACAGCGCTCCGCACCTGCTGGCCGAGGACCACCCGGAGTTCGAGCGGGTCCTGGACCTGGCACTGCGCTCGGCGGACCGGGATCCGGAGATCAGCGCACTGATCGCCGCGGAAGGACGGCGACTCGACACCGAACGACTGCGTACTTCGGCCCTCCGGGCCATGGCCGCCATTTCGGCGCCCGCCCTGACGGAATACCGGAATTACGTCAGAGCGCGTGAGGAACTGCGCCACCGTTCCGCCGCGGTCGGTTCCCGGCCCGCGGGCCCGGGAGGCGGGCACCACGAGGCGGACGACATCGGTGGCCCCGACGGCGCCGACGCGGACCCGCACCATGGCGCGCCCGGCCCGGGGGCGGGCGCGGGAGCCGTGCTCACCGTGCTGGCCCCGCTCCTCGCCGGAATCGCCGCGTTCCTGTTCCTCCTCATCGGCTACGCGCTCGAGGCGGTCGGCACCAACGGCTCGGTGGCGCGGCCGATGGTGACCGCGGGCTGGTGGTTCGCCGGCCTGACGGCCGCCGGCGCGCTGATCGCCATGGGCGCACTGCTGCTCACGGCGTTGCGCAACGGCCGCCCGGGCGCTCCCGGAACCGGAGCATCCGGCCCCGGTACGTCCCGCCTGTCCGGTCCGGCCCCGGACGTCGACCGGGCCCGGGACGCCTGGCACGAGGCGCTGCTCCACCGCGGCGTCCTGCCCTTCCTCCGCCGGTCCCTGGCCGCCGCGCCCGCGGAGCCCGACTCCTCGTACGTCCCCGGACCGCGGGAAAGCGGGGGCCGCACGCCACGGCTCGGCTTCTCCAGCCCGGGCTTCTCCAGCCACGAGGAACAGCCGGGCCCCCAGCTCCGCCCCCGGTTCACCAGCCCGGACTTCACGGGCCCGGAGTTCGGGGGATCGGACGGACGGGCCGAGTGAGGCCCGAGTACAGCACCGCGGGCCGCCGGATCCCGCGATCACGACGGTCTCCGCCCGACCGCCGGCCTCGTACGACCGCGGCACCGCACCACAAGGGGGAGCCCCGCCAAGCGGAGCTCCCCCGTCCGTGGCCCGCCCGCAGCACACCGGCGCGCCCGCCACCCGCCCCCGTCAGTCGGCGAGCGGCAGGTACACCCGGTTGCCCGACGCGGCGAACTCCTCGGACTTGGCCCGCATTCCGGCCTCGACATCGACCGCGCCCAAGTCCCCGCCGTGCTCGCGACGGATGTCCTGGGAGATCTTCATCGAACAGAACTTCGGCCCGCACATCGAGCAGAAGTGCGCGGTCTTCGCCGGCTCCGCGGGCAGGGTCTCGTCGTGGAAGGCACGGGCGGTGTCCGGGTCGAGGGCCAGGTTGAACTGGTCCTCCCAGCGGAACTCGAACCGCGCGTCGGAGAGGGCGTCGTCCCACTCCTGGGCGCCCGGGTGGCCCTTGGCGAGATCGGCGGCGTGTGCCGCGATCTTGTAGGTGATGACGCCGGTCTTGACGTCGTCGCGGTCCGGCAGGCCCAGGTGCTCCTTCGGCGTGACGTAGCAGAGCATCGCCGTGCCCCACCAGGCGATCATCGCCGCGCCGATGCCCGAGGTGATGTGGTCGTACGCCGGAGCGACGTCGGTGGTCAGCGGGCCGAGGGTGTAGAACGGCGCCTCCTCGCAGATTTCCTGCTGGAGGTCGATGTTCTCCTTGATCTTGTGCATCGGGACATGGCCCGGGCCCTCGATCATGGTCTGTACGTTGTGCCGCTTGGCGATCGTGTTGAGCTCGCCCAGCGTGCGCAACTCGGCGAACTGCGCCTCGTCGTTGGCGTCCGCGATCGAACCGGGGCGGAGGCCGTCACCGAGGGAGTACGTCACGTCGTAGGCCGCGAGGATCTCGCAGAGCTCCTCGAAGTTCTCGTACAGGAACGACTCCTTGTGGTGCGCCAGGCACCAGGCGGCCATGATCGAGCCGCCGCGGGAGACGATGCCGGTCTTCCGGCGCGCGGTGAGCGGGACGTAGCGCAGGAGCACACCGGCGTGGACGGTCATGTAGTCCACGCCCTGTTCGGCCTGCTCGATGACCGTGTCCTTGTAGATCTCCCAGCTCAGTTCCTCGGCCTTGCCGTCCACCTTCTCCAGCGCCTGGTAGAGCGGCACGGTGCCGATGGGGACGGGCGAGTTGCGGAGCACCCACTCGCGGGTGGTGTGGATGTTGCGGCCGGTGGACAGGTCCATCACCGTGTCGGCGCCCCAGCGGGTGGCCCAGGTCATCTTCTCGACCTCCTCCTCGATGGAGGAGGTGACGGCCGAGTTGCCGATGTTGGCGTTCACCTTGACCAGGAACTTCTTGCCGATGATCATCGGCTCGATCTCCGGGTGATTCACGTTGGCCGGGAGGACGGCCCGGCCCGCCGCGATCTCCTCGCGGACCGTCTCCGGGGAGACGTTCTCCCGGAGGGCGACGTACTCCATCTCCTCGGTGATCTCCCCGCGCCGCGCGTAGGCGAGCTGGGTCACGGCGGTGCCGGCCCGTCCCCTGCGGGGCTGCCGGGGGCGGCCGGGGAAGACGGCGTCGAGGTTCTTCAGCCCGCCGCGCGGCGAGGTGTGCTTGATGCCGTCGTCCTCCGGGCGCATCGGCCGGCCCGCGTACTCCTCGGTGTCACCGCGACCGATGATCCAGTTCTCGCGCAGCGGCGGCAGGCCCCGTCGGACGTCGGTGACGACGTCCGGGTCGGTGTAAGGGCCCGAGGTGTCGTAGAGCCGAACGTCCTGCCCGTTGGTGAGGTGCACCCGGCGCACCGGGACCCGGAGGTCGGGGCGGGAGCCGGTGACGTAGTCCTTGTGCCAGCCGATCCGTCCGGCGAGGCCGTTCCCCCCGGCGCGGTCGGCGCCTTCCGCCGTCGGTCGTGTGGCGGACGGGTCGGTGGCGGACGGGTCCGTGGTGGACAGGTCCGTGGTGGACAGGTCGGCAGACGTGCGTGCGTCCTGCGAGGTCATCAGACCGTAACTCCCTACGCCGGCATTACCCGGTAACAGGTTCAGCGGTCGACGCAGCGGTTTCCGTACCGTTCGTACGGAGGTCAGCGCCCTCTCAGCCCGGTGCTCCGAGCTCCCGCGATTGCAAAGGTGACACAACGCTAGCGCTTTCCGGCGCCGGAGTGCCAGGGGGGCTTGCGATGATCGGGCGATGACCGCCAGCGACGCCGTTCCCCCGCCCCGGCCGCCCTCGAACACGCCGGAATCCGGCCATGGTCGAGGGCGTGGGGAGCGCGGTGAGCAGGGTGGCCGCGGTGGTGGCGGCGGCCCCGGGGGAGGCGGTGGCCATGGGGGAGGTGGTGGCCATGGGGGACGCGGTGGGCGTCGTGGGCGGGGGCGCAGGCGCCGGAGCGAGTCCGGTCCCGCCCTGGGATCCGGCGGGCGGCACGCGGACGGCCATGGTCCTCCTCACGGACAGGGCCACGGGCACGGTCATCACGGACACAGTCATGCTCACGGCCCCGCCGCCCCCGTCTCCGACCGGCTGCGCAAGGTGATCGCGGCGGTACTGGTCCCGTTCGCGGCGGCGGTGCTCACGGGGCTGGTGGTGCTCTGGCCGGGGGACGCGCCCTCGCACCGGCACTCCGGACTCGGCCTGGACCGGCACACGGAGTCGGGGCGGGTGGTGAAGCTGGAGGAGGTGTCCTGCGCGGGGGGCGGGGGCGCGGACGGTTCGGGTCCGCCGCCGGCGGACGCGCCTCCTCCGGGCGCGGTGCCGGGCGGGCCGGCCCCCGCGGCGGGCCCTTGCCGGTCGGCCGTCATCGAGGTCGCCTCGGGGCCGGACAAGGGCCGGACGTTCACCGAGATCGTGCACCCCGGGGCGTCCCGGCAGTACACGGTGGGGCAGCGGGTCGTCCTGGCCTACGCCCCCAAGGCGCCCGAGAACCTGCGCTATTCGGTCACGGACGTGGACCGTGACCTGCCGGTCGGCCTGCTGGCCGGGCTGTTCGCCGTCGCGGTGGTGGCCATCGGGCGACTGCGCGGCGTCTTCGCGCTGGTGGCCCTGGTCATCAGCTTCGGCGTGCTGACGCTGTTCATCCTCCCGGCGGTGCTCCAGGGTTCCGACCCGCTGCTGGTCGCCGTGGTCGGCGGCAGCGCGATCATGCTGATCGCGCTGTACCTGTGCCACGGCCTCACCGCCCGCACCTCGGTGGCGGTCCTCGGGACGCTCACTTCCCTGCTGGTCATCGGCCTGCTCGGGTCGTGGTTCATCGACTGGGCGCGGCTGACGGGGAACACCGACGACCAGACCGGTCTGGTGCACGGTCTCTACCCGGGGATCGAGACCCGGGGACTGCTGCTGGCGGGGATCATCATCGGCTCGCTGGGCGTCCTGGACGACGTGACGGTCACACAGACGTCGGCGGTATGGGAGCTGAAGGAGGCGGCCCCCTCGGCGAGTTGGCGCAAACTGTACGGTGCGGCGATGCGCATCGGGCGGGACCATATCGCCTCTGTCGTCAACACGCTCGTGATGGCGTACGCCGGTGCGTCACTGCCGTTGCTCCTGTTGTTCTCGATCGCCGACAGCGGCGTGGGAACGGTGGCCACGAGCGAGATCGTCGCGGAGGAGATCGTACGGACGCTGGTCGGCAGCATCGGGCTGGTGCTCTCGGTGCCGGTGACGACGCTGCTGGCGGCGCTGGTCGTGAGCGCCGACCGGCGCACGGGGGACGGGGACGGCGAGGCCGGACCCGCGGGCGGCGGCACGCGGTCCGGGGGCGGGCGGCGGCGCCGGGCGAAGCGTTAGCCCGCCGCCTGGCGGCGAGGGACGGACGGGGGGCTGCCGGTGATCGGGGAGACGGGCCGGGTGACGGGTGCGATCGGACCCGGGCTGGTCGGTGAGGTGATGCTGCGCGTACGCGGAGGCGCCGAGGCGTTCCTGGCGTACGCGATGGAGCCGGACGAGCGGATCGCGCGGGGGACGCTCGTGGTGGTCGTGGAGTACCAGCCGCCCCGCACGGTCTATGTGATGTCCGCCTACGGATGACCCGCCTGACGACGGTGACGTGCGCGACGTCAGCGGCGAGAGCGACGTCAGCGGCGAGAGCGACGTCAGCGGCGAGAGCGACGTCAGCGGCGAACGCGACGAGCGCGACGTCAGCGGCGACTGCCGACCACGGCCGGCCACCACCGGCCACCACCGGTCGGGGCCGGTCACAACACAAAAGGGGGAAACGTACATGTTCATCGGGATCGTGGCGGGGGCCGTCGTAGTCGCCCTCGCCCTCGCGACAGGACTGTTCAAGCTGATGTGGCGGGTCGCGGAGCCCAACGAGGCCCTGGTCATCTCCGGCTCGAAACACCGCACGGAGGGCCTCGGGGAGGGCATGGGATTCCGGATCGTCACGGGGCGGGGCACGCTGGTGCTGCCCGGGGTACAGGTGGTGCGCAAGCTGTCCCTGGACCTCAACGAGGCCCAGTTGCACGTGGATTGCGTGACGAACCAGGGCATACCACTCAAAGTCCATGGCGTGGTGATCTTCAAGGTGGGCGACGACTTCGTCTCGATCGCCAACGCGGCCCGCCGCTTTCTGGATCAGCAGAAGTTCATGGCGGAACGGGTGCACAACGTCTTCGCCGGGCATCTGCGGTCGATCGTCGGCGGGCTGACCGTGGAGGACATGATCCGCGACCGGGAGCGGCTGACGGGCGAGACGCGGGCGGCCTCCGGCACCGAGATGGAGAAGCTGGGCCTGATCATCGACTCCCTGCAGATCCACGAGATCCAGGACCCGACGGGCTACATCAAGAACCTCTCCGCGCCGCACGCCGCCGCCGTGCACCGGGACGCCCGGATCGCCCAGGCCGAGGCGGACCGGCTGGCCACCGAGGCAGAGCAGGCGGCGGCCGCGCGGATGGCCGAGGCCACCCGGGACAGCGAGATCCTCCAGGCCGGCTACCAGGCCGAACGGGACGGCGCCGCGGCCAAGGCGCGGCAGGCCGGGCCGCTGGCCGAGGCGGCGGCGCAGCAGGAGGTCGTTGTCCAGGAGACGCGGGTGGCGGAGCTGGCGGCCCGGCGCCGGGAGCAGCAGCTCCAGGCGGACGTCCGGAAGCCGGCCGACGCGGCCGCGTACAAGACGCGCACCCTGGCCGAGGCGGAGCGGGACGCCCGGATCTCGGCGGCGCAGGCGCTGGCCCGGGAGACGGAGCTGGCGGCGGCGGCCGACGCGACGCGGGTGAAGACGGAGGCCGCGGCCGAGGCGGAGGCCACCAAGGCACGCGGACTGGCCGAGGCGGCGTCGACACGGGCCACCGGCGAGGCGGAGGCGGCGTCCGGGCAGGCCCAGGGCGTCGCCGAGGCCGAGGCCGCCAAGGCCCAGGGTCTGGCCGAGGCGGAAGCGGCGCGCGCCCAGGGCCTCGCGGAGGCCGAGTCCACCCGGGCCCGGGGGCTGGCGGAGGCCGAGGCGGCCAAGGCCCGGGGCCTCGCGGAGGCGGAGGCGGCCCGGGCCCGGGGGCTGGCGGAAGCGGAGGCGATCAAGGCCAGGGCGGCGGCGCTGGCGGAGAACCAGGACGCGGTGGTCGCCCAGCAACTGGCCGAGAAGTGGCCCGAGATCGTCGGGGCCGGCGCCCAGGCGTTCGGGAGCGTGGACCACATGGTGGTGCTGAACGGCGCGGACGGGCTGTCGGAGGCGTTCGCCAAGGCACTGACGCTGGGGGGTACGGGCCTGGGACTGGCGCGGCAACTGCTGACGGCCCTGGCGAGCGGTGCCGACGGCGCCGGCGGTACAGGACGCGGGGACGGCCGGGTGCCGGGGGGCGCGGGAGGCGCCGAAGGGGCCGGGGACCCCGACCGGGGCACGGCCACCGCGCCGGGCGGCCCCGTCCCGCGCACCGAACGGGTGCCGGTCGAGCGGCCCGCCGGGGGCCCGGCCGGGGGCGGAGGTGCGGCACCGGCGCGTTAACCGGCGTTCTGACCCTCGGTGTTGCCGGCGAGGATGCTCTCGAGCGCCGCGGCCAGGTCGTAGTCGAAGTCGGCGACCGAGCGCTCCTCGCCGAGCGGGGCGACCCGGTCCGTCCGGTCCAGGAAGGCCACGAGGGGTGCCGCCCCGGCCCGGAACAGCGCGCCTTCACCGCCCACTTGCAGACGGATGAAGACGTCCGAGAGGTGCTGCGCGGAGGCGGGGGCGATGTGCACATCGCCCTCACCCGAGGGCTGGCTCAACCCGTCCAGCAGCAACTCCCTTGCGAAAGCCCAGGTCACCGGGGCGTCGCCGGGCAGATGAAAGGTGAACTTCACCGCGTAGGGATCGCTGCTGTCATAGGCCAGCTCCACCGGGATACGGAAGGACAGCTCCTCGGAGACGAGGAACGTCATGATCACTTCTGCCTGAACTGTGTCGCGCATCGCCCAATGCCCCGTCTTTGTCGGTTTGGCCGGGATTGGATCCTCATGGCCCTACTCATGACGCCATAGTCTGACAACAACGTCCTGCGGATCACAAGGAGTGATTTTTCAGTTACCGATAGAGATTGAGAGGGAGCTTACGGCTCTTCGACTCTGGAGAGTAGCGACTCGACTACGCCGTGGAGTCGTTCCATCGGATTCCGGGCGGACATAAGCAGAGAACTGGCCAAAGTGCGGGGCCGCCCACCGCCGGGGCGAGGCGGCGGGAGGGCGGCGCGGCGGCGGCGGACCGTCCGCTCGCGCGGCCGGAACGACGCTGGGACGACGGGGAAACGGGCGGCCCGGGCTCGGCCTACTCCTGCCCCGCGCAAACCGGTTGGAATCGTCCCGGGACGTGCCGGAGGGGCGGAAATCCCGCCCCTCCTCGCACACTCGGTGCCGGGGTGAACCGGCCGTACCGGCTGACGGCCGAAGTTACTCCCCGCGTTCCGATTCGTTGAGTTGACGAATTCGCCGGAGCGACGGGCCTACCAGTCGCCGCCCTTCGACGACGAGGACCCCGTGAACTTCTTGACGACGAAGATCAGGCCGCCGATCAGAGCCACCAGCAGCAGCCCCTTGAACAGGACGTCGATGACGATCCCCAGCACGCTGATGATCAGGCTGCCGAACACCACGCACACGAGCACCGGCAGGGCGATCCACTTCACCCACCACGGCAGTCCCGCGAGTATCCCCTTCTGAGCCATGTCGTTCCCTGCTCTCCGCTTCGCGCGTCGTTGTCGGATCGCTCCGGGACCCTGTCGGACCCCGTCCGGATCACGGCCGCCACGCCACACCGCGGTCCTCAGCGCGAGCGGCTGGCGGATCGTATGCCTTCGGTGTGACCGGCCGTCCGGAGCGGTCGCCCCGGCCTGCTTCGATGCTAGGGCGGTCCGGGGTGCGAACGGGGCCGCCGCGACCCCCGAACGTCCCTGAACCTTCCCCTACGGGTCGGGCGCGGACGACCCTGAGAACCCGGTCCCCGCAAGGGCTCGGGCGCCCCGGGACCCGGGGGCACCGGCGGATCACCCGGGCCGCACCGACCGGCGGTCCCCGGCGGGAGCGGTCCGAACGGCGGGGGCGCGGCGCCGGGCTGCTCGGCACTCCGGCCCGATCCGGCTCCGTCGGCTCGGCACTCCGGCCCGCATCATCTCCCGGCCCGCGTCAGCTCCCGGACCGCGTCAGCTCCCGGACCGCGTCAGCTCCCGGGCCGCCGTCAGCTCCCGGGCCGGGTCCGGAAGCCGAACCGGCTTACCGGCTCGGCACCCGTACCGGGTCAGCTCTCCGGCGGGGAGAAGACGACCAGGACCCGGAGATCCTCGCTGATGTGGTGGAACCGGTGGGTCACGCCCGCCGGCACGTAGACGACGCTGCCCCGCCCGACCTCCGTCGTCTCGTCCCCGACGGTGATCGACGCCCGGCCGCTCACGACCACGTACACCTCGTCCTGGCCGTGCGGACCCTGCGGGTCCACGTCACCGGCGTCGAGCGCGTAGAGGCCCACCGACATGTTCCGCTCCCGCAGGAACTGCAGGTACGCCCCGTCGTTCGCGGCCCGCTCCGCCTCCAGCTCATCCAGCCGGAACGCCTTCATCCGCCGTCTCCTCCTCCGGGCGCCGGCCGTACCGCCGATCGCCGATCCCACCTGTCGGTCGCGTCTGCCACGATCTCACGTATGAAGAATTTCGTAGTCAAGACGATCGCCAATGCGGCGGCCCTCGCAGTCGCGATCTGGCTGCTCAAGGGCATCACCCTGGCCGGTGAGACGACCGCGTCCAAGGCGATCACGCTGCTCGTCGTGGCGCTCCTGTTCGGCCTGGTCAACTTTGTCGTCAAGCCGGTCGTCAAATTGCTGTCGTTCCCGCTCTTCATTCTCACGCTCGGCCTGATCACCCTGGTGATCAACGCGTTGATGCTGCTGCTGACCAGTTGGCTGGCCGACAAGTTCGATCTCGCGTTCCATGTGGGCGGGTTCGGCCCCGCCCTGGTGGGCGGCGTGATCATCTCGATCGTGGCGTGGGCGATGCACGTGATCCTGCCGGACGACAAGGACTGATCCGGCACGGGCGTGACGACCACCGCCGGAAGGCGGGTGAACGTTCCGCCGGACGCATCGGCGCACGGTCGGGTGAGCCGGCCGCCGGGCGTTCCGGTGAGCGGCCGGACGGGCGGGGAACGCGTGGTTCCCCGGCGGGTCACCGACCGGCCTGCGGCGGGTCGTACCCCACCGTGTTGGCGGCCAGCTCCTCCGCGGTGATCTCCGTGGACCAGCCTTCCGGAGGCTCCTGGTACGGGCTGCACGCCCCGCACGCGGCGCAGGTCCAGCGGCCGTGGATGCCGTGCACGATGGCGCCGCAACCGGCGCACGTGTCCGTGGTGTAGTACGGCGGTTCACCGGGCAGGGCGGGTGAACGCCAGGGGTACGGAGGGTCCGGGGCCGCACCGGCGGAGAACTCGTCCATGCGCCCCAGACTGCCATGGGCGCACCCCGGCGCACACCTTGTCGACGCAACGCGTCGCCCTGGGTTTCGTGCGCCGGGAGACACCAGGGAGGGCGACCGGGAAGGGCCGCCGGAACAAGCCGCCAGGGCGCGCGATCGGGGGGCGGCGGGACGGCGGGAGACATCGACAAAACGACCGGCAGACGCCTCCGCCCGGACCGCCCGTCGACATAGTGACACCCGCAAAGCCCGTCGGAACCAGGCGGTTCGGCGCACCGGCGCGGGCCGGCCCCGACCTGCCGTGGCCGGCCGTGCCCGGCCGGAAAACGTCCGCCGACAGCGCGAAGACGGCTCAAGCCTCCCCCCTCATGGCTTGAGCCGTCACGGTTCGCGTGAAGAAGAACCGCCCGACCAAGGCTAGTTGACTCAACGTCAGTGTCCAATCACCCTGGCGACACAGCCCTATCGACTTATTTATAGTTCCTCTACGGTCGGTGGCGGACCTCCCGGGGAGACGGCATGGATCTGACCCTGTTGCGTACGTTCGTCACCGTCCACCGGGCGGGCTCCTTCACCCGCGCCGCCGCCCTCCTGGGCCTGTCCCAGCCGGCGGTCACCGGGCAGATACGCACGCTGGAGCGTCAACTCGGCCATCCCCTCTTCCTCCGCCGGGCGCGTGGCGTCACCCCCACCACCCTCGGCGACGAACTGGCCCACCGGATCGCCCCGCACGTCGACGCCCTGCTGGAGATCACCGAGTCCGGTCTCGACGAGCAGTGGCCGCACCGCACCCTGCACCTGGCGGGGCCGCCGGAGTTCACCGCGCTGCGCGTCCTGCCCGCGCTCAGCCCGCTGATCACCCAGGGGCTCACCGTGCGCGCGGCCCAGGGCATGTCGGAACCCCTCTTCGAAGGGCTGGCCGCCGGTCACCACGAGCTCGCCGTCACCACGTCCCGCCCCCGCGGGCGGCTGCTGACCGCCACGCCGCTCTGCGACGAGGAGCACGTCCTGGTCGCGGCGCCACGCTGGGCCGCCCGGCTCGGCGGCGCGGCCGTGGTCCGCGACAAGGGGGTCGCCGTCCTGGAACACCTGCCGGTGGTGGAAGTGGACGAGAGCCTGCCGTTCGTCACCCGTTACTGGGCCGCCGTCTTCGACAGCAAGCCCGTCACCACCGGTGCCGTCATCGCCCCCGATCTGCGGGCGGTGCTGTCCTGCGTCGCCGCGGGGGCGGGCATCGCGGTCCTGCCCCGCTACCTGTGCGAGGACGCGCTCGACACCGGGGAGGTCGTGGCCCTGCTCAGCCCGCCGGTGCCCCCGCTGCGCACGTACTTCCTCGTGGTCCGGACCGGCACACTGGCCCACCCGCATCTGGCCCGGGCACACGAGTGGCTGCTGCGAGCCGCCGTTTCCTGGTGAGGAAAGGGTTTCGCGACGGTCGCCACGCGGCAGATGTCGCTTATGACCGTACGACCGGTGGTCAAACGCACCGCCCGCGCCATTCTGCTGGAAGACGACCGGGGGCCGGGGCCGGGCTCGGCCTCCGGCACGGCCCCGGAATCCCCCTCCGGCGACCCGCGCCTCATCCTCATCAAGCGCACCAAACCCGGGCAGGACCCTTACTGGATCACCCCGGGTGGAGGCGTCGAAGCCGGCGACGAGACCGTGATCGCCGCCCTGCACCGGGAAGTCGACGAGGAGCTCGGCGCGAAGGTCGTGGACGTCGTGCCCGCGTTCGTCGACACCGTCCTCCACGTCCCCGACCCCGCCGACCCCGACGACCGGACCGTCCCCGGCGGCGTCAAGGTCCAGTACTTCTTCGCCTGCCGGCTGGCCTCGATGGACCTCGCCCTACGCCACGGCCCGGAGGTCGACGAACCGCGCGGCACCTACGAGGTGGTCCGGGTGCCGTTCACCCGGGAGGGCATCGAGTCGGTGGAGATCGTGCCGCCCTCGCTCCGCGCCTACCTGCACGAGAACATCGAGGGGGTACGGGCGCTGCTCGCCGACGATCTCGGGTAGGGCGGCGGCCCGGAAGCGGGGGCGGGGAGGGACGGGTCCTGGTTTCCCGGAGGGGACGGGTCCGGGCCTTCTTGGAGGGACGGGTCCGGGTTCTTCCCGGAGGGACGAGTCCGGGTTCTTCCCGGAGGGACGAGTCCGGGTTCTTCCGGGTCGGACGAGTCCGGGTATTTCCGGAGGCGCGGATCCGGGTCCCATCAGGGACGTCCGGCCGCCACCCCGAAGTAGTCACCACCCTTGCGACGGCGGTCGTCCGCCGGGCCGGAGATGCTCAGGGTGCCGGAGGTGCCGGACGCACCGGTCGGAGAAACCCGGGCACCGGCCGCCTCCCCCGTCCCTCGTACTCCACCTTCCGCTCTTCCTCCGCCTCCGGCTCCTTCTTCGTCCCGCACCCGGCTCAGCCGGGGGATGTACTTGCCGCAGTGCACGTACGCCTCCTCCACGGTGATCTCCACCCAGACCGGCGTGCGGCGGCCGGGTGCCTCCTCGACGGGCAGCCCGGGGTGAACGGTGCGCATCTCGGCGTCCTCGACCACCCTGGCCCGCCCGTTGACGTGGAGCCCGACACGGTCCCGGAAGAAGTCGACGAGCAGGATGCCGACCCGGGGGTTCTCCTCGATGTTGCCCAGGCTGGCGAGGACGCCGTTGCCCCGGTACTCGGGGTAGGCGAGGGTCCGCTCGTCCAACGCCCGGAGGAATCCGGGGGGTCCGGCCCGGAAGCTGTTGTCGCAGGCTCCGCTCGCGTCGGCGGTGGCCAGGAAGAACATCTCCTGCCGGGAAAGGAAGTCGCGCATCGCGGAGTTGACGTGCGTCAGCGTCTGGTCGGCGTAGAAACGGTCGGCCCGTTCGACGGTGCCGAACCGCTTCTGCAGGGCGTGCTCGCCCGCGCTGCCGGGGCGCGGAGCCGGCGGTTCTAGGCTGGTGACGCCCGCCGCCGCCGTCACCACTCGGTCTGCCGCTGTCACATTGTCCACCGATGTCACCCTGTCCGTCACCGCCACCCTGTCCGCCGTGACCACAGCGTCCGCCACCGCCGGCCGGTCCGTCCGCATCAGCCCCTCGCCTCCGCAGGAAGTCCTTCGATCGAGTCGTGTCGTATCCGGTGGGTCGGGATGCCGATCCCGACCAGGGTGTCCAGGCCGCTGCGGATCAGCCCCGGCGGGCCGGACAGGTAGGCGTCGTAGGCGTTCCACGGCCCGTACGCCCGGACGACGTTGGGAAGTTGGCCGCTGAGGGCGCTCGTGGGCCCGTCCGAGACCACCGGGCGGACGGACAGCCAGGGGTGGGTGCGCTCCAGGTCCCGCATGGTGTCCATGTCGTAGAGGTCGCCGTCGTGCCGGGCGCCGTAGAACACCTCGACCGGCCGGCTGCCGCCGTGCTCGGCGACGTCCTCGACCAGCGCCTTGATCGGGGCGATGCCGGTGCCACCGCCGAGGCACAACAGCCCGTTGTCAGTGGTGTGGTCCACAATCATGGAACCGGCGGGAGGACCGAGTCGCAGGACGTCCCCGGGGCGGGCGCGGTGGACCAGCGCACCGGACACCCAGCCGGCGGGCACGGCTTTGACGTGGAGGGAGAGCAGCCCGTCCGGGCGGGGGGCGGAGGAGAAGGAGTAGTGCCGCCACACACGTGGCCACCAGGGGGTTTCGACGCTGGTGTACTGACCGGCGAGGAAGGGGTACGGCTGGTCGGGACGGAGTGTGATCACGGCGATGTCCGGTGTGCGCAGTTCGTGAGCGACGATCTCCGCGTGCCACCAGGGCGGTGAGGTCAGTTCGTCCTCGGCGGCGGCGTCGATCATGATCTGTGAGATCGCCGTGTAGACCCGCACCCAGGCGGCTTCCGCCGCCGGGCTCCAGGTGCGGGTCGCGTAGCGGGTGAGAGCACCGATGAGGCTCTCACCCACGGCGGGATAGTGCTCGGGCCGGGTGCCGTACTTGCGGTGCCCGCGCCCCAGCCGGGAGAGGTACGCGGTCAGGGTCGCCGTGTCGTCGACGTGCCGGGCCGCCGTGAGCAGGGCCTTGAAGAGCCGGTCGCGCTGGGCGTCCATGGCCGGGGGGAAGAGGTGGCGGAGCGGGGGGTGGTGGAGGAAGAGCAGCGCGTAGAAATGCGAGACGGCCTTGTCGGCGACCGGCTCGATCTCGTCCAGGGTGCGGCGGATGAGAACGCCGTCGGGGGTGCTTTCGGCGCCGTCGCCCTGCGGTGCGGCCTCGGCGGCCGCCGTACCGGCGTGACCGCCGCCGCCCTGCCGCGCGCCGCGGCCGGGGGTGCCGGGGGTGGGGGTGGGAGCGGGGGTGGGCGGGTCGCCAGGCCGGGTGGAACCGCGGGTGAGGGGTAAGTCGGCGCGTAGAGCGTGGGGTTGGATCGTGACCCCACCTGACGTGACCTGCCCCGGGGCGCCCGGCCCGTAGCCGGGCGGGCGGGCCGGACCGGCGCCGGCCACCGCCCCTGGCCCGACGCCCGTCGGCCCGTACGCACCGGTGGGGCGCCGGCCCGCCGGTGCCGCGCCACCACCGTCCAACGCGCCGTCCCGCTCACGCGCCGGCCCACCGATCGCCGCTCCGGCCGACGCGACGGACGCCCCTGCGCCCGCCGAACCGATGCCGGGAGGGTACGGGGGCATGGGCGGCACGGGGAAAGTCCGGGCGTCCGCGCGCGGTTCGGGGTGGCCACCAGGCCGTTGCGACCCTTCGCCGTCTTCCGGCTGCGACCGGGCGCCGCCGGTCCCGCCGCCGTCGGCTCCGCGGTGCGCCGGTGTCCGGCGCCAGGGGCCGCTCCCGGCGGAACGGGCGGCGCCGGTGCGGTCCGAGGTGGCGCGGCCGGCTTCGGCATGGCCGCTGCCGGCAGCGGCAGCGGCAGCGGTACGGGAATTGTCGACATGAACGTCGTGGACACAGGCGGCATCGGCATGGCTGTTGCCGACCCGGCCGTGGTCGGCACGGACGTCACCGGCATGGCTCTTGTCGACACGACCACTGTCGACATGACCGCTGTCGGCACGGACGTCACCGGCGCAGGTGTCATCGGCACGGGCGCCATCGGCACAGGCGTCATCGGCACGGACACCGGCCGAACCACCACCGCTGCCGGCACGACCACCGCCGGCGCGTTCCGTGGTGGCCCGAGGCGTGCGCGTGGTGTCGACGTGGTCGTGGCCCGCGCGTCGCGCCTCGCCTGGGGTGCTCCGGCCGCCACGGCCGTCCGGGGTACCGGCCGCCTCGCCGTCACCGTCGTCGTCGCGCCATGCGGCCCTTTCGGGGGCGGCCTCCCGTGCCGCGGCCGCGTCCTCGGCGGTGGGGGAGGGCCGGGTGCGGTGGTGGATGCCCGCGCGGTGTGCGCCGCGGATGGCCGTGGTGGCGTCGGAGCGACGGGAGCGGGGGGAGCCGTCCGGGTCGGGAGGCGAGGAGGGCCGGCCGCCTGCCGGTGACAGGGCTTGGTGGTCCGGTGCGGGCGGGCCGTCGGCCGTCGGGGGCCTGCCGGGTGGGGTGAACCAGCCCCAGTCACCTCGCCTGCCGTGGGTGCCGCCTTCGGGCGACGGGCGGCTCGGAGCGTCCATTCGTCTCTCGCCTCGACCATCTCTCGTCGGTCCGCGCACCCCGGCCGAGCCGGACGGTGCCCGCGATCCCCTGGGGATGATGGGGTGTTCGGTGCCGGGTAGCTTGCCAGCCCGCGCTGCCGCCACGGCCGATTCGCCGAACTTCGCCCTGCGGCGGGGTGATTGCGGTTATGGTTCCCGGTTCGAACGAACGGATGGATGGGCGACGCACGGGCGGGCCGCCGTCCCCTCCCGAGCGCCCTCTCCCAAGCAGCCCCTCCCGAGCGACCCCTCCCGCACCGGCCCCGCGCTCGCGGCGCCGCTACGCGCGCCCGCCACCGACGAGCGCGTAGGCGTCCCTGAGGTCGAGGCCGTCGTAGGCGTACGAGGCGACGTCGCGGACGTGGTGGTCGGCGTTCACGGCGACGGACACCGGGACGGCGGCGAAGAGCCGGGCGTCGGACATCGAGTCGCCGTACGCGACGCAGTCGGCGCGCGTGAGCCCGTACGCGGCGCAGAGCTCGTCCGCGATGCGCACCTTGGCGTCGGCGTCGAGGATGCCCGCCGGGTCCACGGGGGTGCGGAACGGCACCGCGGGCCACCTCGATCCGTGGGCGGCGTGGGCGCCCCAGCCGGTCAGGCGCTCCACGAAGAAGTGGGGGGACAGGGAGATGACCGCGCAGCGTTCGCCCCGGGCCGCGATGTCCGCCCAAACGTCCCTGATCCCGGTCAGCCACGGCGCGTTCTCGAAGGCGGCGGTCACCACGGCCTCCGTCAGCGCCTCCCCCCACAGCGCGCAGGCGGCCGTGGCGAAGCCCACCGGGTCGATCAGTCCGGCGGCGAAGTCCCGTTCCAGGGCGTCGATCTCGTGCTCGCAGCCGAGTTGCCGGGATATCTCGACCGCCGCCGCGGAGCCGTGCAGGAGTGTGCCGTCGAGGTCGAACAAGTGCAGTCTGCTCATGCCGGGAAGCGTAGGCGCGGGCGGGGCCGCCTTCCGGGGAGTTTTCTCTCGGAAGGCGGCCCCGCCCGCGCCGGCCGGCCTCGTCAGCGGCCCGCGACGGCGGCCGGCCTGACGCCGGAGGTTTCCGGCCCGGCGGTGTTTCCGGAAGAACCGGCCGGGGCCCCCGCCGGCCGCACGGCGATACGGCCGCCGGCACCCGCATCGGCACCCGCACCCACACCGGCACCGGCACCGGCACCGGCAGCGGCGCGACCGGCGTCCGTCCGCCGTTCCAGGCCGGCGGAGACGAGGGCGAGGACGAGAGCGCCGGCGGTCATCGCCGCGCCGACCCAGGTGGGCGTCGTGTAGCCGAACCCGGCCGAGATGACCAGGCCGCCGAGCCAGGCGGCGATGGCGTTGCCCAGGTTGAAGGCGCCGATGTTGCCGGCGGAGGCCAGGGTCGGGGCGGCGGCGGCCTGGTCGAGCACCCGCTTCTGCAGCGGCGGCACGGTCGCGAAGCCGAAGCCGCCGATCAGGGGCAGGGCGATGGCCGCGGTCACCTTGTTCTCCGCGGCCAGCGGCAGCAGCGCGAGGGCGAGGGTGAGACCGCCGAGTGCCGTGAAGAGCATGGGCATCAGGGCGCGGTCGGCGAACCGGCCGCCGATGAGGTTGCCGCCGAACATGCCGACGCCGAAGAGGACCAGCAGCCAGGTCACGGACGAGGGCGCGTACCCGACGACGTCCGTGAGCACCGGCGCCATGTAGGTGCTGAGGGTGAAGACGCCGCCGAAGCCGAGGATGGTCATGGCCATCGCGAGCAGCACCTGCGGGTTGCGGAAGGCCGCGAGCTCCCCGGAGACCGGGGTCCGCTCGGGGTGCGGCAGCCGCGGGACGAGGGTGGCGATGCCCAGCATGGCGAGCAGTCCGAGCCCGGCGATCACGGCGAAGGTGACGCGCCAGCCCGCGCTCTGGCCGAGCAGGGTGCCGAACGGGACGCCGACGATGTTGGAGACCGTCAGCCCCGAGAACATCATCGAGATGGCGCCCGCCTTCTTCTGCGGGGCGACGAGTCCGGCGGCGACGATCGCGCCGATGCCGAAGAACGCGCCGTGCGCGAGGGAGGCGACGATCCGGCCGGCGAGCATCACGCCGAACGCCGGGGCCACGGCGGACAGCGCGTTGCCCACGGTGAACAGGCCCATCAGCGAGATCAGCATCTTCTTGCGGGAGACCCGGCTCCCGACGATCGCGAGGATCGGGGCGCCGAGGACGACGCCCAGCGCGTAGCCGGTGGTCAGCCAGCCTGCGGTGGGTACGGAGACGTGGAATTCCTCCGCCACCTCGGGGAGCAGGCCCGAGGTCACGAATTCGGTGGTGCCGATACCGAAGGCGCCTATGGCGAGCGCCAGCAGGGCGAGGGGCATGAGGGGTCCTTGGGTCGGGGGCTTCCGGCGGGGCTGCGTTCGGGACGGCGTCCGGCATCGGTGCGGGCGCCAGCGCGGGCGGTGCGGGCAGTGCGCGTACGGGGCCGGGCCGCGTGTCCGGCCGGCATCCGCGTTCACGGCCGAGCCGCACGCCCCGGACAACACGCTTCCATGCACGCAGCTTCAACCGGCGTTCACAATAATTGCAGACGCCTTCTATTTGCAAGCGCGGGCTATTGCGCCCGGGGGATATCCTGGTGTCGGTGGCCTTCGAGGCCCGCCTGCGTGGCCATGAGCCGTCACGCCCGGGCGCTCGTCGGACCACACCGCGCGGAGCGCCGCCGGACGCCGGACAACGCACGACGGACACCGAGCACCGAACGCCGCACGACACACGACGCACGACGCACGACGCACGACACGCAACGGACGACCGCTCGAAGGAGGGCCCCATGACCCGCACCCTGGACCCCGCACTGGCCGGCCTGGCGCAGGGCTGGTGTGCCCTCTCCGCGCTGCACGGCCGGATCGAGGCGCACATCGAACGCGCCCTCCAGGCCGCGCACGGCTTGAGCGTCCGCGAGTTCTCCGTCATGGACGTGCTCAGCCGGCAGCACAGCGGCGAGGGCGGCCACCTGCGCATGAACGAGGTGGCCGACGCGGTGGTGCTGAGCCAGAGCGCCACGACACGGCTGGTCAACCGCCTGGAGGACCGCGGCCTGCTGACCCGCTACCTGTGTCTGACCGACCGCCGCGGCATCTACACCGACGTCACCGAGGCGGGGCTCGCCCTGCTGGCCGAGGCCCGTCCGACCAACGACGCGGCCCTTCGCCGAGCACTCCGGGAAGCCGCCGCCAGGCCCGAACTCGCCCCGCTGGTCGCCGCCGTGGAATCTCTCGCTCCGGCCTCGTGAAGACGCCGGACCGCACATAAGGTCACGATCATGAGCGACATCGAGTTCCGCCGCGCGACCGCCGACGACATCCCCGCCATCGTGGCCATGCTGGCCGACGACCCGCTCGGCTCCCGCCGGGAGTCACCCGACGACCTGGCCCCCTACCTGGAGGCGTTCCGCACGCTGGACGCCGACCCCAACCAGCATCTGACCGTCGCCGTCCGGGACGGCCGCACGATAGGCAGCCTGCAGCTCACCGTCATCCCCGGCCTCTCGCGACGCGGAGCCAAGCGCGCGCTCGTCGAGGCGGTCCGCGTCCACGCCGACGAACGCGGGAACGGCATCGGCGGCCGGCTCATGCGATGGGCCCTCGAGGAGGCGCGACGCCAAGGCTGCGTGCTGCTCCAGCTCACCTCGGACGCGACCCGAGTGGAGGCACACCGCTTCTACGAGCGACTGGGCTTCGAGGCGTCGCACCTCGGGTTCAAGTACCACCTCTGAGGCGTCCGGGCCCGCCGCTCAGAGACGAGCGGGCCCTCTGAGACGTCCGGGCCCGTAGCTCCATCCAAGGCGCCGGGCCCGTCACGCTCCCCGCCGCCCTCCCCCGCGTTCTTCCTCGGGGAGACCACGGTCTCGGAGAAACCACGGCCTCAGCGAAGCCGCGGCCTCAGGGCGACCACGGCGACCGCCGCTCCCGCAGGCGCTCGCGGTGGGCCTTCTGACGGCACGCCCCGCCGCAGTACCGGGCGGGTCGGCCGGTGCGGGCGGCGGGCAGCTCGGCCCCACACACCGGGCAACCGGTTTCGTCACGCCGTACCGGGCCCGGGGCGGGGAGTTTCGTCACGTTCCGGCCCGGCCGCAGCGCGTCGCACACCAGGGCCGTCATCCGGCCCGGCTCGCCGCGGCCGCCCCGCCGCTGTTCCATCGCGAGGCAGCCCAGCAGGAGGGCCAGGACGTCGTCCACGGTCACGTCTCGCCGTACCGCACCGGCCAGTTGAGCCCGCTCCAGCAGCACGGCCAGGGCCTCGCGGAAGTCCCGCTCCACCCCGGGTGACGGTTCGAACCGGCCCTCCGCGCTCGCCTCCAGGGCGTCGCACAGGCCCTTGTTCCGCACCGACAGGCGGACCACCGACGCGAGGTAGCGGAAGAACACCGGCCCGGGGTCTGAAGCGTCGGCCAACTCCCATGCCGTGTCCGTGAAAAGGCGCACCCGGTCCACCACCGTCGCCCTGAACAGCGCCTCCTTGGACGGGAAATGCCGGTACACGGTCCCCGCACCGACCCCCGCCCGGCGTGCGATCTCCCCCAGCGGAACGCTCAACCCCGCCTCCTCGAAGGCGGATCGGGCCGCCTGAAGCACGAGTTGGCGATTCCGGCGCGCGTCCGCCCGGAGCGGGGCGGAGCGGGCGGACGAGGGCTCCGGAACGGGAATCCGCGACATGGCGGCGGGCCTCACAGGAGAGCGAAGAGGAAGCGGGATAGGGATTCCGATTCTAGACCGGGGGATCGGAAAGGCAGCCGAAGCCGAGTAAGTCGGCAATTACGGCAATCAGCACTACTCTCGCAAAACTTTGATTTCGCTTATCGGATAGCGCGAAAGAACCGCCGCCCGACCCCCGGCGCCCCCGAACACCCATGGCAAAGTCAGCGGGTGCAGATCGGGATGCCGGGTCCGTTCGAGGTACGCACGGACGACGGCGGCCTGTCCGACGTTGCGGGGGCGCGGCTGCGCGCGCTGCTGGTCGCCCTCGCCCTCGGACCGGGACAGGTGGTCCCCAAGGCGTCGCTCGTCGACTGGATCTGGAGGGAGCACCCGCCCGCCGACGCGGCCAACGCCCTGCAGCGGCTGGTCTCCCGGCTGCGGAAGGCGCTGCCGGACGGGGTGGTCGAGGGGCGGACGGACGGCTACCGGCCGGCCGTGGAGCCCGACGCCGTGGACGCTGTACGGTTCGAACGCCTCGTCGGCGCGACCTCGAAGTCGATGCCGTCGAGCACGACCTGATCGCCGTATACCGTGCGCAGCTCCGAGACCACGATCGCCGAACCATTCATGGCCCCACCGTCGCCGCCGGTCCTGACATCGGCCTGTCACGTCCCTGACACGGGCCCTGACCATGGCCCTTACACAGGCCCTGCCCCGGCCCCGGCCCCGGCCCCGGCCCCGGCCCCGGCCCCGGCACGACAAGGAAAGCGGCCGGTGCGCGTCACGCCGCACCGGCCGCTCTCTCCCCCGGCGGCAGCCGGGGTCTCTCCGGGCGCGGGTCAGCCGCGCACCGCCGTGTTCCACTCCGACGCGGCGGCCGCCAGCGCCTCGTCCGGGTCCGCGGTCGCGATGCCGAGCGTCCGCAGGCCCGCCGCGAGCGCCGTCAGGGACGCCAGCACGGTGGCACGGGAGGCGGCCGTCCCGTAGTGGTTCACCCGGACCATGTCCTTGGCGAGCGCGCCCCCGCCCGCCTGGAGTGGCACCGAGGGGTCGGCGGCCAGAGCCGCCGCGACGATCTCCCGCGCGTCGACGCCCTCGGGTGCGCGCAGTGTGGTCGCGGCGGGCGCCGCGTGCTCGCGCCGGACGACGTACGGGGTAAGGCCGCCCAGCGCGCGGACGCCGGTGCGGGTGGCGGCCCGGGCGGCCACGTGCCGGCTGATCACCGTGTCCAGGCCCTCGGCGGCGATCCGGTCGGCCGCCTGCTCCAGGGCCAGCATCTCCAACTGGGCGGGCGCGTGCGGCAGAACCGCGCGCCCACCGTCGATCCAGCGCTCCTTCCAGTCCAGCAGGGACAGGTAGGAACGCCGGGGCGCGCGCTCATTGGCCGCGATCCGCTCCCACGCCCGCGCGCTGACCGACACCGTGGACACGCCCGCCGGACCGGCCATCGCCTTCTGCCCGCCGATGACGCACAGGTCCACCCCCCACTCGTCGGTGAGCAGCGGCTCGGCGGCGACGGAGGCGACCGCGTCCAGCATCAGCAGCGCGCCGTGCTCCCGCACCACGCGGCCGATCTCGGCCACCGGGTTGGTGTTGCCGGTGGCCGCCTCGGCGTGGACGAGGCTGACGAACTGGATCTCCGGGTGGGCGCGGAGCGCGTCGGCGATTTGTTCCGGGCTCACCGCGCCGCTGAACGGCGCCGACACCGTGACCACGTCGGCGCCGCAGGACCGCAGCCATCCGCCGAACGTCTCGCCGTACGGCCCGGTGATCACGTTGAGGGCGGTGCTGCCGGGGCGGACGGCCGAGCGGATGCAGGCTTCCAGCGGCAGCAGCGCCTCGCCCTGCATGGTGACGACGGTCTCGCGGGTGCGCATCAGCGCGGCGATCTTGTCCTCGATACGGGCGAAGTGGTCCGCGCCCAGCGGCGCGAGGTCGAGCAGGTCCGGTGCGGTGTTCGCGGTCACGGTGCCTTCCAGGATGTGGTGGCGCCGCCTCGCGACGCCCGCCGGTCTCTGGCCCCGACCCTACGCCGGGCCCGCTCCGGCACCGTCCGCGCTCCGCCGGGCCCGGTTCGGCACCGACCGTCCTCCGCCGGGCCCGGTCTCACACCAGCCGTCCTCCGTCACGCCCGCTCGGGACCGACGTCCCTCCGCCACACCCGCTTCGGCACGGACCGTCCTCCGCCGGGCCTGGTTCGGCACAGGCCGTCCTCCGCCGGGCCTGGTTCGGCCCGGGCCGTCCCCCGGGGACCGATCACCCTCCGCCGGGCCCGGTTCCGCACCGACCGCCCTCCACCGGGCCCGGTTCGGCACGGACCGTCCTCCGCCACACCCGCCCGGGACCGGCCGCCCTCCACCACACCCGCTTCGGCACCGACCGCCCTCAACCGGGCCCGGTTCCACGCCGACTCCGGGTCCACGCCGGCGCCCGGATCCACTCCGGCGGCCGGTTCCATGCCAGCGGCCGGCCGCCGGGCGCCGGGCTCCGGGTCACGCTCAGCGCCAGCCTCCCCCCTCCACTCCGCCCGGCACCACGTCCCCCGGCGCGTAGGGCTCGCGGGTCAGGACGAACGTGCCGAGGTCCAGGTGGCTCACCGTGCCGTCCGCCCGTCGGACGACCCGGAGTGTCTCGCCCGCGTAGTAGTCGTCGAGGCCGGTCCACGTTCCGTCGGCCTCGGGCCGGAACCGTGAGGCGCGGCCGCCCGGTCCGCCGAGCGGCGCCAGGTCCAGCATCCGGTCCGCCTTCAGGCGGATCGCCAGCGCCCGCGGCCCCCAGTACCAGGGGCCGGTGAGTTCCAGCAGCGCGAGGTCCGCGGCCGCGTCCGGGCGCCACGGCTCCGGGATGCGAGGCTCCGCCTCCGCGACGTCCCCGACCAGGCCGGCGGCGAGCGCGACGATCCCGGGCATGGACGTCTGGTTGGTGAGGGCGACGGCCGCCAGCCCCTCCTCCGGGCTCGCGAGCACCGTCCCGACGAAGCCCGGCATGGACCCGGTGTGTCCGACCAGCGTCCGCCCGCCCGCGCGGACCGACTGGAGGCCGAGGCCGTAGGACCCGCTCCAGTCCGGGTTCTGCGGGTCCACGGCGGGCCGCCGCATCTCCGCCAGGGTCGACGCGGGGAGCACCCGGTCGTCACCGGAGACCAGGAAGGCGGCGAACCGGCCCAGGTCGGCGGCGGTCGACCAGAGCTGACCGGCCGGGGCCATCAGGCCGGTGTCCACGGCCGGTTCCGGAAGAACGACGTCCGCCCAGGGGTGCACGGCCCAGCCCTCCGCGGACGGGGGCCGCGGCGCGAACGTCGTCCCCGTCATGCCCAGCGGCAGCAGCACCTCACGGCGCAGGACCGGGTACCAGCCCTCGCCCCGCAGCTTCTCGACCAGTGCGCCGAGCAACGCGTAACCGGTGTTGGAGTAGTGGAACAGCTCGCCCGCCCGGTGCCGCTGGGGACGCTCGCCGAACAGCTCGTCCGGCGTGGGCCGCAGCGCCCCGTCCGTCCGCTCCCACCACGGTCCGCGCGGTTCTGCGGCCAGCCCGGAGCTGTGGGAGAGGAGTTGGGCGACGGTCGCCTCGCCGCCGGCCGGTGTGTCCACGTACCGGCCGAGCCGGTCGTCCAGGTCGAGCAGCCCCTCGTCACGCAGCCGCATGACGAGCACGGCGAGCAGGGACTTGGTGATCGACCCGATGCGGTACTGGGTCCGCTCCGGGTCCGGCTCACGGCCGTCCACCGTCCCCCGCCCGACGGCCCACACCGGCCGGCCGTCCCGGACGAGCGCCGCCACCAGGGACGGGGCACGGCCCTGCGCCTGGGCGGTGGCGACGCGATGCAGGAGCGCCCTGCGGGTCGCGGGCAGCAGCTCCGCGAAACGCTCGGTCTCCGTGATGCCGGAGGTGGCGGGCGTGACGGGGGTGGCGGGCGTGGCGGGGACGCCTGTGATGTCCTCATGATCGCTGGTCATTTCCGCAGCCTAGGCAGAACGGTCCGGTGCGGCGCGACCTCGGCGGTCAGCGCGCCGGACCCGAACCCCGCGCCCGAACCACCCCTCCTCCCCTCCGTCCCTCCGCCCCTGCCCAGGGCTGGCCTTGACGTCCGCGTCAACGTTTACGGTCGGGTCATGCGGATCGGGGAACTGGCCGAACGAGCCGGCATCAGCACGCGCGCCCTGCGGCACTACGAGTCGCTCGGGCTCCTGCCCGCCCGCCGCGCGGGCAACGGGTACCGCGACTACGACGAGGCCGACCTCCGGCTGCTCCGCCAGATCCGTATGCTCCAGGACTTCGGTTTCGGCCTGGAGGACACCCGTCCGTTCGTGGAGTGCCTGCGGGCCGGCCACCCCGCCGGGGACTCGTGCCCGGCGTCCCTGGACGTCTACCGGCGCAAACTCGCCGAACTGGACGAGTGCATCGACCGGTTGTCCCAGGTCCGCGCCGAGGTGAGTGCCCAACTGACACGCGCCGAGCTGGCACGTGCCGCACTGCGGGCGGAAGCCGAGATCCCGGGCGGCCCGCCGCCTCGGTGCGAACTCACCCCGTGCGAGACGCGGGACGCACCACGGGACAGCTCCTCCACGCCCGCCTGAACGACCGAGTCCGGGCTCCTGCCCCTCACCCGACCCCCAACACCGCCCCAACACCACCCCGTCACCACCTCACGGAGGTCCGACTCCCCATGACCACCACCGCCCCCTCTGCCACCACTTCCCCCACCACCACCAAGGCCGCGGCCACCCCGGTCGCTTCCGTCACCGACGCCACCTTCCACGACGAGGTCCTCACCTCCGACCTGCCGGTCCTGGTGGAGTTCACCGCCGACTGGTGCGGTCCCTGCCGCCAGATCGCCCCGGTACTCGCCGAACTGGCGACGTCCGAGGCGGACCGGCTGAAGGTCGTCGCGCTCGACGTGGACTTCAACCCCGCAACGGCGGCGGCCTACCGCGTCCTGTCGGCCCCGACCCTCACGCTGTTCCGCTCCGGCGAGCCCGTGCTGACCGTCGTCGGCGCCCGTCCCCTGCGACGCCTGCGCCAGGACCTCGCCGCCGAACTCCCCTGGCTCGCCCCCCGATAGCCGCCACGGCTCACATCCGTCACGCCCGCTCCGTCAACCCCTTCCGCCCCAAGGCACCTGGAAACCTTCCCGGTTCTCACCACCGATGTATCGGGAGGGCCCGGCCGAGTCCGGCCCACTCCTCTGGGCCTCCTGCCCGCTCCCCGGGGCTCACCGCGCCGACCCCCGTCCCTGTCCCGGCCCCGGCCCCGATCCGGATCCCGGCCCCACCGGCATGACGAGCCTCGTGAAGCTCCCCTGGTCGGCCGAGCGAACGACGACCGGACCGACCGGTGACGTGATCTCCAGCAGCGCGTCCGGGCCCACCCCCGCGTCCAGGGCGGGGAGGAGCACCGCCGGGTCGAAGGCGATGCGCAGCGGAGGGCCTGTGCACACGGCGCGCAGCGCGACGGTGTCGGCGCCATCGCCGTCCGGGAGGCGGGTGAGGACCAGCCCGTCCCGGTTCGCCCGCAGTTCCACGGGCCCCGGGCCGAGGCCGCCCGCCCGGTCACCGTGGAGCGCGTGACAGAGGGCGGCGCGGTCCACGATCACCCGGTGCGCCGGGGCGGGCAGCTCGTCCAGGATCAGCCGGTAGGAGGGGAACTCCCCTTCCGTGTGAGGGGCCACCGTCAGGGTGTCGTCGTCGGATCGCAGCCGCAGCCCCCGTCCGTCGGCCTCCACCGTCACCTCCGCCCGCCGAACCGCCCAGGACGCCGCCCGCCGCAGCTCGGGGACGTCGACGAGAACGTGGCGGCGGCACCCGTCCGCGTCCTCCGCGCGCAGCGCCCGGACGGCGAGGCGGTACCGGTCGGTGGCCACCAGCCGTACCTCGTCTCCCTCCAGCTCCACCAGTACCCGGCCCAGTACCGGGAAAGCCTCCCGGATCGCGCCCTCGGCCACGGCGGGCACCACCTGCCGTACGGCGGCGGCGAGTTCGGCTCCGCCCACGCGCGCCGACGCCTTTCCCTTGTCCGTGGCCAGAGTGCCGAGCAGGTCCTCGACCGCCGCCCGCGCCGCGGCGGCGGCGGCCTGCGTCGTGCGAAGGTGGCCGCGCAGGATCCGTTCGGCCTGTTCCGGGGGGCCGTCGAGCACGGTCACCGCGTCCACGAGGGGCAGTCCGGCGGCGCGGAGCCGGCGGATGAGCCGGGCGCGGGGTTCCTGGTCCGGGCGGTAGGAGCGGTAGCCGGTCGCGGCGTCCACGTGGGCGGGTCGCAGCAGGCCGCAGTCGTCGTAGAAGCGCAGGGCGCTGGGGGCCAGTCCGACCTTGCGGGCGAAGGTCCCGATGCTCAGCAGGGGTGCGGGGACGGTGGAGTCACGCCGGGGGTCCTTGGGATGCATGTGGGGGATCCTCGGCCTTCGAGCGGCTTGAAGGTCAAGATCGGCACGTCACGCCCGCAGCTCTCGGGCGTCCCACGCCCCTCATGCGGCGCGGACGGTCGCCTTCCCGTGCCCGGGGTCGTGGCGGCACACCGCTCTCACCGGGCCGCCGGTCCCTCCAGGTCCGCCAGGAGCTCCCGCAGGGTCTCGACGAACCGGTCCCGCTTCTCGCCCGACAGTGCGCGCAGCAGCCGCTCCTCGGTCGCGAGGTGTTCGGGCAGCACCCGGTCGATCAGCTCCCACCCCTCGTCCGTCAGGGAGACGCGGACTCCCCGGCCGTCCGCCTCGTTGGGGGTGCGGACCACCAGGCCGCGCGCCTCCAGGCGGTCGAGGCGCTGGGTGATCGCTCCGGAGGTCACCATTCCGGCCCGCATCAGCTCGGTCGGCGTCAGGCGGTGCGGGGGCGCGCTGCGGCGCAGGGTGGCGAGGACATCGAAGGAGGCGCCGTCGAGGCCGTGGGCGGCGAAGGTCCGCCTCAACTCGGCGTCGACCACCCGCTTGAGCCGGCTCAGCCTGCCGAACACGGCCATGGGCGAGACGTCCAGGTCAGGCCGTTGAGCGGCCCACTGTTCCAGCACGAGGTCGACGTGATCTGCCACGCGCCCAGCCTAGCAATGCCTTAGCGGTGAGGTAGATCACGCCGCACCGACGCCCCATTTAGCTTAGCGGTGAGCTAATTTACCTTCGTGCTAAACAAACGACTGCGGGTCCTCCTCCTCACCGCGCTTGCGCCGGCCCTCTGGGGCACCACCTACTACGTCACCACCGAGTGGCTGCCCCCGGGCCGCCCGCTGCTGGCGGCGGTCCTGCGGGCGCTGCCCGCCGGTCTTTTCCTGGTGGCCCTCACCCGGCGGCTGCCGCGCGGCGACTGGTGGTGGCGCGCACTCGTTCTGGGGACGCTGAACATCGGCGCCTTCTTCGCCCTCCTCTTCGTCGCCGCGTACCGCCTCCCCGGCGGCGTCGCCGCCACCGTCGGCTCCGTCCAGCCCCTGATCGCCGCCCTCCTCTCCACCGGCCTCCTGGGCAAGCGGCTCACCTCGCGCACCCTGATAACCGGGGTGGTGGGTGTCGTCGGAGTGGGCCTGCTCGTCCTCCGGGCCGAGGCACGGCTGGACGCGGTCGGTGTCGCCGCCGCCCTGGGCGGAGCCCTCCTGATGGCGACGGGGGTGGTGCTGAGCAAGCGCTGGCCGTCCCCGGCGCCCCTTCTCGCCACCACGGGCTGGCAGTTGGTCGCCGGCGGCGTGCTCCTGGTCCCGGTCGCCCTCCTCGTCGAGGGTCTCCCGCCCGCCGGCCTGACCGCCGGCAACCTCACGGGGTACGCCTACCTCACCGCCGTCGGCACCGCGCTGGCCTACGCCCTGTGGTTCCGCGGCATCCGCGAACTGCCCGCGACGGACGTGACGTTCCTCGGACTGCTCAGCCCGCTCGTCGCCACGGCCATCGGCCTCATCGCACTCGGGGAGCGGCTGACCGCGCTCCAGGCGGTGGGCGGACTGATCGTCCTCGGCTCTCTCGTCGCCGCGCAGCTCCGGCCGTCGGGGGCCGGGCGCGAGGCCGCCGCGCCGACCCGCTGACCCCCGCCCGTCCCCAGCACATCCACACTCCCGGCTCACTCACGATCCCCAAGGAGAAGCATCATGCGCATCACCGTCTTCGGCGCCGCGGGCAACGCGGGAAGCACCGTCGTGGCCGAGGCACTCGCCCGCGGCCACCAGGTCACCGCCGTGGTCCGGAACCCGGCCCGCTTCGACCGGCTGCCCGCGGCGGCCGAGCACCGCACCGGCGACGCCGCCGACCCGGCCGACGTGGCGCGGCTGGCGGCCGGCCAGGACGTCGTGGTGAGCGCGGTCCGGCCCGCGCCGGGTCACGAACAGGACCTGGTCACCGCCACCAAGGCACTGCTCGCCGGCGTCGCGGGAACCGGCGCCCGGCTGCTGGTCGTCGGCGGTGCCGGCAGCCTGACCGTGCCGGGCGGCGACGGCCGGACCGTCCTCGACGACCCCGCCTGGGTACCCGACGCCTGGCGGCCCATCGCCCAGGCGAGCACCGACCAGTTCGCCCTCGTCCGCGCCGCAGGACCCGACGTCGAGTGGACGTACGTCAGCCCGCCGGCCCTGCTGCGGAACGGCGAACGGACGGGCCACTACCGCTCGGGCACCGACGAACTGCTGGTCGACGCCGACGGCAACTCGGCGATCTCGTACCAGGACTTCGCCGTCGCCCTGCTGGACGAGACGGAGCGGCCTGAGCACCGCCAGGCGCGCTTCACGGTGGCGTACTGACCGGCCGCCCGGCTCGACGTCGCCAGCCGCTCGGCCCGACATCGTCATCCGCCCGGCTCGACGTCGCCAGCCCCCCGGCCCGACGTCGCCAGCCGCGCCCACCGCCGTGACCGCCTTCGACGGCCACCGTCCGTCACAGCACCTTGACCGTCCCTCCGTCGATCACGTAGTCCGCGCCGGAGATGTTGCCTGCGACGTCGGACAGCAGGAACGTGATCAGCGCCGCGACCTCCTCGGGCTCGGTGATCCGGCCGGTGGTGACGGCGAACGCCGCGGGCAGGTCGCGGAGGAAGGCGTCGTAGTCCTCGACCCCCGCGGCCCGCGCGACCTTCCCGCCGAACCCGTCGGGACCGGCCCAGATGCCGGTGCGGACGACGCCGGGGGACACGGTGTTGACGCGCACGCCCCGCGGCCCGAACTCCTCGTTGAGGGACTTCCCGAACGCGGCGAGCGCGGCCTTAGCCGCACTGTAGGCGATCGGACCGGCGGCGGGGAGGCGGGAGTTGACGGACGAGACGTTGACGATCGATCCGCGGCGCTCGACGAGGCTCGGCAGGGCGAACCGGGAGACCCGCACCGCGCTCATGAGGTTCAGGTCGAAGACGGCCCGCCACCGGTCGTCGTCCACGTCGAAGAAGCCGCCCGGCTCGACGTCGTCACCGGCGCCGACGTTGTTCACCAGCAGGTCGACACCACCGAGTTCGGCGAGGACGCGCTCCTCCAGGATCCGGACGCCCTCGGAGGTGCCCAGGTCGGCGGAGACGGCCGCGGCACCCGTGGCGCGGAGCTCGGGGGTGATCGTCCGGGCCGCGCCGACGACGCGGACGCCCTCGGCGACGAGCGATCGGACGGTGGCCAGGCCGATGCCCCGGCTGGCACCGGTGACGACGGCGGTCTTGGCGGTGAGGTGGAGATCCATGGTTCCTCGTTCTCGCTTCGCAGGCAGGCAGAAGTTCGCGGGTACGGAAAGTGGGGTGAAGACAGTGCGGGTACGGAGAGTTTTTGAATTGCAGGTACAGAAAATGGGCAGGCCAGGCCACCGGACAGCGGCGACCCACGGCCGGCTTTGCTCAGGCGGCCGACAGGGTGCCGACCCGGGCCGGGACCCGGTTCCGGCGGCGGCGACCGGTGCTCAGAGCCCGTCGACCACGGCGTCGATCACCCGGTCCAGCCGGTCGGGACCGTCCACGACGCGGGCCATGAGCCGTAGGCCGATGACCGTGTTGAGGAGGAGGCTTCCGATGTTCCGGGCGTCACGGCCGGCGGCGATCTCGCCCGTCCGCCGCCCCTCTTCGATCAGCGCACGGAAACCGTCCTCCGTGCGGTCGAACATGCGCCGGACCAGATCGACGGCCTCCTCGTCCTTCCCGCCGAGCTCGGCCGCCACATTGACGGCCATGCATCCACGGCGGGACGGGTCCGCGAGGTCCATCTCGGCGAGGAAGCGCAGCGCGCGGCGCAGCCGCTCCTTGACCGGCCCACCCTCCTCCAGCATCGCGATCAGCGCACGCGCCTCCTGGTCCCGGTACCGGCACAGCGCCAGCTCGAACAACGCCCGCTTGCTGCCGAAGGCGTTGTACAGGCTGCCCTTGCCGATGCCGAGCGCGTCGACGAGGTCCTGTGGCGTCGTGGCGGCGTAGCCCTTGCTCCAGAAGACCTCCATGGCCCGCTGGACGGCGGCGTCCGGATCGAACTGCTTCGGCCTTCCCATGATCGCCAAGCTAGCGTGTTCTTGACCCGGAGGTCAAGAACCGATTTGCGGCCGGCCGTCTCTCCCGACCCAGCAGCCTTTCCCGCCCCAGCCGCCTATCCCACCCCAAACCGTCTGCCCCACTCCGACCGTCCATCCCGACGCCCAGCCGCCTCTCCCGACACTCAGCCACCTCTCTCACCTCTCCCGCCTCACAAAAACCTCTCGTCACCCCCACCCCTACCGCTTTAAGGTTTTTCCCCATGGGTTCCCTGTGACCGTCCCCGCGTGACCGCGTAGAGCTCCGCTCCGCCGTCGCGCGTCCCCGTCCGCGCTTCTCCCCACGCCCGCCACGGGCGGCCCCGGCACGCGCGGACGCGTCCTCCCACCACCCGTTCCGCACGGCCTCGGCCGAGAACAGGGGACTCCCGTATGCACACCGCGCAACTCACCCTCCGGCACGTCACCCGCCGCTTCGACGACCACGTCGTACTGGACGACGTGTCCCTCACCGTCCGGCCCGGCGAGAAGGCCGGCATCATCGGCGACAACGGCGCCGGCAAGTCCACCCTGCTCCGCCTCCTCGCCCGGCAGGACGTACCGGACGACGGCGAGCTCACCGTCGTCGCGCCCGGCGGCGTCGGCTACCTCGCCCAGACCCTGGACCTGCCGCCCGAGGCCACCGTCCGGGACGCGGTGGACGCGGCCCTCGCCGACCTGCGCGCGCTCGAAGCGGGGATGCGCCGCGCCGAGGCCGGGCTGGCGGGACAGGCCGGGCCGGAACTGGCCGCCGCCCTCGACGTCTACGCCGGACTCGTCGCGCGTTACGAGGCGCGGGGCGGGTACGAGGCTGACGCCCGGGTGGACGCCGCCCTGCACGGGCTCGGCCTGCCCGGCCTGGACCGGAACCGGACGCTGGGCACCCTCTCGGGCGGCGAACGGTCCCGGCTCGCACTCGCCGCGACCCTGGCGTCCCGGCCGGAACTGCTGCTGCTCGACGAGCCCACCAACGACCTGGACGACCAGGCCGTGGCCTGGCTGGAGGACCGGCTGCGCGCCCACCGCGGCACCGTCCTCGCGGTCACGCACGACCGGGTGTTCCTGGAACGGGTCACCACCACGATCCTGGAGGTCGGCGAGGGCCGCGTGACGCGGCACGGCGACGGCTACGCCGGCTACCTCGCCGCCAAGGCCGCCGAACGGCGGCGCCGCCTGCGGGAGTACGAGGAGTGGTGCGCCGAGCTGGACCGCAACCGGGAGCTGGCCGCCCGGAACGTGGCCCGACTGGGGGAGATCCCCCGCAAGGTGCCGCTCGCCGTGTTCGGCCACGGCGGCTTCCGGGCCCGCGGCCGGGGCCATGGAGCGATGGTCCGCATCCGCAACGCCAAGGAGCGCGTGGCGCGGCTGACGGAGAACCCGGTCGCGCCACCGCCCGAACCCCTCGTCTTCGCGGCCCGGATGACCACGACGGGGGACGGTGCCGGGCACCCGGCGGCCGAACTCACCGACGTCCGGGTCGGAGACCGGCTGCACGTGCCGTCCCTGCGCGTCGCGGCCGGGGAACGGCTGCTGATCACCGGGCCCAACGGCGCGGGCAAGACGACGCTGATGCGGGTCCTGGCGGGCGAACTCCGGCCCGACACCGGACAGGTGAGGACGATGGGACGGGTCGGGCACCTGCGGCAGGAGGAGACGCCGTGGCCGTCCGGGCTGACGGTCCCCGAGGCCTTCGCCGCCGGGCGCGGGGGCGACCTGGACGAACACACCGACCGGCTGCTGTCCCTCGGCCTCTTCGGCCGCGCCGACCTGCGCCTGACGGTCGGGGAGCTGTCCTACGGGCAGCGCCGCCGCGTCGAACTGGCCCGTCTGGTCGCCGACCCCGTCGACCTGCTGCTCCTCGACGAGCCCACCAACCACCTGTCCCCGGCCCTGGTCGAGGAGTTGGAAGGGGCCCTCGCCGGATTTCTCGGCGCGGTCGTCGTCGTCACCCACGACCGGCGGCTCCGCGCCCGCTTCACCGGGACGCCCGTCGCCCTCCGCGCGGGCCGCCTCGTCACGCCGCGGGAGGCACCCGTGGAGTGAGCGGGAGTATGCCTGCGGGGAAAGGGGGCGGCGGGTTCGTCTCGACCGGCCCCCGGCTTGCCGTGAGCCGGGCCCGGCCCGGGCTTCGTCCGAACGTCAGCCCTCGCCGGACGCGGGCCGAACGCCGGCCGGTCCCCGGACGGGCCCGCGGGCGAACCCCGCCGGCTCCCGGCCGGCCGGGAGCCGGCCCCAGGCGGGCCGTGAACGAACCCGTCCGCCCCCAGTCCTCCCCCTCAGTCGAGGCAGAACTCGTTGCCCTCGATGTCCAGCATCGGGATGCACGACTCGTTCTCCTCGTCGGCGACCAGCACCTGTACGCGCACCGCGCCAAGTGCCATCAGCCGCTCGCACTCCGCCTTGAGCACGGCGAGCCGCTCCTCCCCCACGAGCCCGGTGCCGACCCGTACGTCGAGGTGGACCCGGTTCTTGGCGACCTTCCCCTCGGGAACCCGCTGGAAGTACAGCCGAGGGCCCACCCCCTGGGGGTCGACGCACGCGGCCCACGCCCCCCGGTCCTCGGCCGGCAGCGAGCGCCGGTACTCGTCCCACGTGGCGAACGCCTTCGGGGGCGGCGGCACGACGTACCCCAGCACCTCGCACCAGAAGCGGGCGACGCGCTCGGGATCCGCACAGTCGAAGGTGACTTGGAACTGTCTGATCGCGGCCATCGGCCCACCCTAGAGCCACGCTCCGGGAAGGGCACGGGAATTTCGGGCCCCTGCCCGCCCGTCAGGTCTGCGCCATGTCCACGAACCGCGAGTAGTGGCCCTGGAAGGCCACGGTGATCGTCGCCGTGGGGCCGTTTCGGTGCTTGCCGACGATGATGTCGGCCTCGCCGGCCCGCGGGGACTCCTTTTCGTAGGCGTCCTCGCGGTGCAACAGGATGACCATGTCGGCGTCCTGCTCGATCGAACCGGACTCACGGAGGTCGGAGACCATCGGCTTCTTGTCCGTGCGCTGTTCGGGTCCACGGTTGAGCTGGGACAGCGCGATCACCGGGAGCTCCAGCTCCTTGGCGAGGAGCTTGAGGTTACGGGACATGTCCGAGACCTCCTGCTGGCGGCTCTCGGCCCGTCGGGAGCCGCCGGACTGCATGAGCTGGAGGTAGTCGATGATCACCAGCTTGAGGTCCTGGCGCTGTTTCAGGCGGCGGCACTTGGCCCGGATCTCCATCATCGACAGGTTCGGGGAGTCGTCGATGAACAGCGGCGCCTGGGAGACGTCCGGCATGCGGCGGGCGAGCCGGGTCCAGTCCTCGTCGGTCATGGCGCCGGAGCGCATGTGGTGCAGCGCCACACGGGCCTCCGCGGAGAGCAGGCGCATCGCGATCTCGTTGCGCCCCATTTCCAGGGAGAAGATCACGCTCGGCATGTTGTGCTTGATGGAGCAGGCCCGGGCGAAGTCCAGTGCCAGGGTCGACTTGCCCATCGCGGGACGGGCCGCGATGACGATCATCTGGCCGGGGTGCAGGCCGTTGGTCAGCGCGTCGAGGTCGGTGAAGCCGGTGGGGACGCCGGACATCTGGCCGCTGCGCGAGCCGATGGCCTCGATCTCGTCGAGCGCGCCCTCCATGATGTCGCCCAGCGGCAGGTAGTCCTCGCTGGTCCGCTGTTCGGTGACGGCGTAGATCTCGGCCTGGGCGCTGTTGACGATGTCGTCCACGTCACCGTCGGCGGCATAACCCATCTGAGTGATGCGCGTCCCCGCCTCGACCAGGCGGCGCAGCACCGCCCGCTCGTGGACGATCTCGGCGTAGTACTCGGCGTTGGCGGCGGTGGGAACCGTCTGGACCAGGGTGTGCAGATAGGCCGCGCCGCCGACGCGAGCGATCTCGCCGCGCTTGGTCAGCTCGGCGGCGACGGTGATCGGGTCGGCCGGCTCGCCCTTCGCGTACAGGTCGAGGATGGCCTGGTACACGGTCTCGTGGGCGGGCCGGTAGAAATCGTGGCCCTTGAGGATCTCCACGACGTCGGCGATGGCGTCCTTGGACAGCAGCATGCCGCCCAGTACCGACTGTTCGGCGTCCAGGTCCTGCGGCGGGACGCGCTCGAAGCCGCTTCCCTGCGAGCCCCGGTCGCCGTGCGAGCCCTGCCAGTCGCCGTCGTCGTCGCCGCCGCGCTGCTCGCCACGGCCCTTGCCGTCGGCACGGCGGGTGCGGGGGAACGGCAGCCGGTCGCCCGGGCCCTCCTCGCCCCACGGGCCGTCCATGGGCTCGTGGACGCTCACCCCGCCACCTCCTCCCGTCCGCGGTGCGGACCTCGCCGTGCACCTCTTTCTTACGGCACGGCACCGACAAACAGGACGCCCGACTCCGGTTCCGGCACATCGGGTTCGACGCGGTTTCCGACGGTCCGCGCGGTGCCGGACGGGGTGGTCCGAAAGGCGCGGGACGGGACGGGAACGGGCGGCGGGCGCCGGTCCACGGTAGGGCCGCGGGCACCGTCAGCCAATCTGGTTATCCACAGGCGGTGTGGATGAACGGCCTCAACCTGTGGAGAACTCCCCCGATCCTGTGCACGAGCCGGGGGAAACCACTGTGGACAACCCCACACCCCTGACACACAACCGGCCCTGACCTGCGCTTTTCCCATCCACTGGCTGTTGAGGAGAAAAAGTTCTGACGCCGGGGCCGGATCGCGACAAACGGCGCAGAGAAGATCACACCCCGCCACCTCAAGTAATAGACAACGTCCAGTTGCACTCATTACCTGTGGAAGATTGAATGGTACCCATGAGCGACGCACGCGTACGCCGGCCGCGCACCGGCCGCCGGCACGACCGCGAGATCCTCGCCCTGGCCGTGCCGGCCTTCGGCGCCCTCGTCGCCGAACCGCTCTTCCTCCTGGCCGACACCGCCATCGTGGGACACCTCGGCACCGACCGCCTCGCCGGCCTCGCCATCGCCGCCCCGCTCCTGACCACCGCCGTGGGCGTCTGCGTCTTCCTCGCCTACGCCACCACCGCGGCCGTCTCCCGCCGGGTCGGCGCCGGCGACCTCCCGGCCGCCATCCGGCAGGGCATGGACGGCATCTGGCTCGCCCTGCTGCTCGGCACCGTCCTCGCCCTCGCGATCCTGCCGGGCGCCCCCGCCCTCGTCGACGCCTTCGGCGCCTCCCCGGACGCCGCCCCGCACGCCGTCACCTACCTGCGCGTCAGCGCCCTGGGCGTCCCCGCGATGCTGGCCGTCCTCGCCGCCACCGGTGTACTGCGCGGCCTGCAGAACACCCGCACTCCGCTGTACGTGGCCGTCGCCGGCTTCACGGCCAACGCCGTGCTCAACCTCGTCTTCGTCTACGGGGCGGGCTGGGGCATCGCCGGCTCCGCCTGGGGCACCGTCGTCGCCCAGAACGCCATGGCCGCCGCCTACCTCGTCGTCGTGGTCCGGGGCGCCCGCCGGCACGGCGCGTCGCTGCGCCCGGACGCCGCCGGCATCCGGGCCTGCGCCCGGGCCGGCGTCCCGCTGCTCGTCCGCACCCTGGCCCTGCGGGCCGTCCTGCTGATCGCCACGGCGGTCGCGGCCCGCCTGGGCGACCGGGAGGTGGCCGCCCACCAGATCGTGCTCTCCCTGTGGAACCTGCTGGCCTTCGCCCTGGACGCGATCGCCATCGCCGGCCAGTCGATCATCGGCCGGTACCTGGGCGCGGGCGACGCCGACGGCGCCCAGGCCGCCTGCCGGCGGATGATCCAGTGGGGGATCGGCACCGGCGCCGTGCTCGGGGTCCTGGTGGTGGCCTCCCGGCCGCTGTTCACCCCGCTGTTCACGGCCGATCCGGACGTACGGCGGACGCTGCTGCCCGCCCTGCTGGTGGCCGCCCTCAGCCAGCCGGTGGCCGGGGTCGTCTTCGTCCTGGACGGGGTGCTGATGGGCGCGGGGGACGGCCCGTACCTCGCGCGGGCGATGCTGGTGGTGCTCGCGGTGTTCGCGCCCGTCGCGCTGCTCGTCCCGCCGCTGGGCGGGGGCCTCACGGCCCTCTGGTGGGCGATGGCGCTGATGATGGCGGTCCGGATGGTGACGCTGTGGCTGCGCATCCGCTCCGGTCGCTGGCTCGTCACGGGTGCGGTCCGGGCCTGAGGAGCCCTTGCCGAGACCTCTCCCCGTACGCCGGAAGGGCCGCACCCCGAGGGGTACGGCCCTTCCTCCCGCCACTCCACTGGGAAGCGGCGTTCCGCTTACGCGGCGACGACCTCGATGCCGAGCTTGGCGACGACGTCGGCGTGCAGACGCACGGACACCTGGTGGGCACCCAGGGTCTTGATGGGCGAGCCCACCTCGACACGGCGCTTGTCGACCTCGGGACCACCGGAAGCCTTGATCGCGGAAGCGATGTCGGCGGGGGTCACGGAGCCGAACAGGCGGCCGGCCTCGCCGGCACGGGTGGCCAGGCGGACCTTGACGCCCTCAAGCTGACCCTTGACCTCGTTGGCCTGCTCGATCGTGGCGATCTCGCGGATCTTGCGGGCGCGGCGGATCTGCGCCACGTCCTTCTCGCCGCCCTTGGTCCAGCGGATCGCGAAACCGCGCGGGACCAGGTAGTTGCGGGCGTAGCCGTCCTTGACGTCGACGACGTCACCGGCGGTGCCGAGGCCGGAGACCTCGTGGGTGAGGATGATCTTCATTTTCCGGTCACCCTTCCCTTATCGCGCGGACGAGGTGTAGGGCAGCAGCGCCATCTCACGGCTGTTCTTCACGGCCGTGGCGACGTCACGCTGGTGCTGGGTGCAGTTGCCGGTCACGCGGCGGGCACGGATCTTGCCACGGTCGGAAATGAACTTCCGCAGCATGTTCGTGTCCTTGTAGTCCACGTACGCGGTCTTGTCCTTGCAGAAAGCGCAGACCTTCTTCTTGGGCTTGCGCGGAGGCGGCTTAGCCATTGTCTCTCTCCAGTGTGATCAAGAAGTTGTTGCTGTCGCCCACGGGCCGCCGCGGAGGACGGCCCGGGCCCCGGAGGGCCTGGCTCCAGACCCTGCGGGCCTAGAAGGGCGGTTCGTCCGAGTAGCCGCCGCCGGAGTTGCCGGAGCCGCCGCCCCAGCCACCTCCGCCGCCGCCCTGCTGGCCGCCGGACGGAGCGCCGGTCGCCCAGGGGTCGTCGGCGGGAGCCCCGCCGCCCTGCGGAGCACTGGGGCCGGAGCCCCAGCCGCCGCCACCCTGGCCACCGCCGTTGCCGCCGCCGTAGCCACCCTGGCCACCACGACCCGTGGTCTTGGTGACCTTCGCCGTCGCGTTCTTCAGGCTGGCGCCGACCTCTTCGACGTCGAGCTCGTAGACCGTGCGCTTGACGCCCTCGCGGTCCTCGTAGGACCGCTGCTTCAGCCGGCCCTGCACGATGACGCGCATGCCTCGCTGAAGCGACTCGGCGACGTTCTCCGCCGCCTGCCGCCACACCGAGCACGTCAGGAAGAGGCTGTCGCCGTCCTTCCATTCGTTGGTCTGGCGGTCGAAGGTGCGGGGGGTGGACGCGATACGGAACTTCGCGACCGCCGCACCGGACGGGGTGAAGCGCAGCTCGGGGTCGTCGACGAGATTGCCGACGACCGTGATGACGGTCTCGCCTGCCATGGGTGAACCTCTCGGCGGGTGTGCTGCTGGCTGCTTGCTACTCGTTGCGATACAGCCCGATTACCTCTGAACCGAAGGGGTTCAGTGGGTCTCGGGACGGAGGACCTTGGTCCGGAGGACCGACTCGTTCAGGTTCATCTGGCGGTCGAGCTCCTTGACGACCGCAGGCTCGGCCTGCAGGTCGATGACCGAGTAGATGCCCTCGGGCTTCTTCTTGATCTCGTAAGCGAGACGACGACGGCCCCAGGTGTCGACCTTCTCGACCTTTCCGTTGCCCTCACGGACGACGGAGAGGAAGTTCTCGATCAGGGGAGAGACAGCGCGCTCCTCCAGATCGGGGTCGAGGATGACCATCACCTCGTAGTGACGCATGTGGAACCCACCTCCTTTGGACTCAGCGGCCACGGTCGATCCGTGGCAGGAGGGTCGTGATGCGTGAACAACGGTATCGGCTGACACTGACACCGAGGCCGATGCCAACCGCACGGACGATCAGCGGAAAGTCCCTGGGTCGCCCCCGGGACGGAAGCCGGGTCCGGGCAGATACCGATGCAGACCGTCCAGAGTACCCGCACTACGGCGTCCGGTTGAAATCCGGTCGCCCGCCCCCTCACTCTGGACGCACCGGGTGTGACCGGCGCTACACCGCGCCGCCTGCCTTCAGGAGGTAGCCCCATGACACAGGCAATCCGCCGGACTCCCACGTCGAAGAACCCGCGCGGGCTGATCAACACGGTGCTCAACAGCGACGGGAAGCCGCATCCACGGGAGAACACCCTGGTCGCGGTGACGGTCGTGCTGGGCCTGCTGGCCTTCGTCTCCGCGGCCTTCCACAACCTCCACCTGCTCAGCTCGTGGAGCGGCCTGGTGGGGATCCTCACCGGGGCGTGGGGCCAGTTCATCTCGGCCACCACGGGCGAACGCTTCCTGCTGATCATCGGCCTGGGCGCCGCCGCCATCGGCTTCTTCCTGGGCATGGCCCACGGCGGTCTCTTCGGCGGTGTGATCGGATAGCGGACCGTACGCCCAAACGGGGCGCTCCCCGGTCGCAGTAGGCTTCGGCGCGAGAGCCGGAGCCCCGACCCTGGGGACACACCTGCCGAGGAGCGCCCCGCATGAGCCTGACCCTGAGGACCATCAGCCGACAGCAGCATCTGGCATACATCCAGAGCCTGCGCGCTGCCAGTCACATGCAGGTGCCGGCCTGGGCGGACGTCAAGGCCGAGTGGCGCTCGGAGAGCCTGGGCTGGTTCGACAAGACCGGCCAGATGGTCGGCGCGGGCCTGGTGCTCTACCGCCAGTTGCCCAAGATCAAGCGCTACCTGGCCTACCTGCCCGAGGGCCCGGTCATCAACTGGTACGCCCCGAACCTCGAGGAGTGGCTCCAGCCGATGCTGGCCCACCTCAAGAAGCAGGGCGCGTTCTCGGTGAAGATGGGCCCGCCCGTCGTCATCCGCCGCTGGGACGCCAACGCCATCAAGGCCGGCATCGCCGATCCGGACGCCAAGCGCCTGCGCGACGTCGAGCCCACCTTCATCGAGCCGCGCGCCTTCGAGGTCTCCGACAAGCTGCGCCGCATGGGCTGGCAGCAGGGCGAGGAGGAGGGCGCCGGCTTCGGCGACGTCCAGCCGCGCTACGTCTTCCAGGTGCCGCTGGAGAACCGCTCGCTGGAGGACGTCCACAAGGGCTTCAACCAGTTGTGGCGCCGCAACATCAAGAAGGCCGAGAAGGCCGGCGTCGAGGTCGTCCAGGGCGGTTACGAGGACCTGGCCACCTGGCAGCACCTCTACGAGATCACCGCGGAGCGCGACAAGTTCCGCCCGCGGCCGCTGAGTTACTTCCAGCGCATGTGGACGGCCCTCAACACCGAGGACCCCAACCGCATGCGGCTGTACTTCGCCATCCACGAGGGCGAGGCCGTGGCCGCGGCGACGATGCTGATCGTCGGCGGGCACGTCTGGTACTCCTACGGCGCCTCCGCCAACCACAAGCGCGAGGTCCGGCCGTCCAACGCCATGCAGTGGCGGATGCTGCGCGACGCCTACGCGCTCGGCGCCAGCGTCTACGACCTCCGCGGCATCGGCGACTCGCTGGACGAGAACGATCACCTCTTCGGCCTCATCCAGTTCAAGGTCGGCACCGGCGGGCAGGCCGCCGAATACCTCGGCGAGTGGGACTTCCCGCTCAACAAGCTGCTGCACAAGGCCCTCGACATCTACATGTCGCGCCGCTGATCCGACAGCTCCATCCACACTCAGGGAAAGGTTCCGGGACCGGCCATGGCGCTCACGCTCTACGTCGACACCCAGCGCTGGCGGGCACACCAGCAGTCCGTCCTCCAGCAGTTCCCGGGCATCGTCCCGGTCTGCAAGGGCAACGGCTACGGCTTCGGCCATGAACGGCTCGCCGAGGAGGCCATCCGCTTCGGGGCGGACATCCTCGCCGTCGGCACGACCTACGAGGCGGCCCGCGCCAAGGACCTCTTCGGCGGTGACCTGCTGGTGCTCACCCCCTTCCGGCTCGGCGAGGAGCCGGTGCCGCTGCCCGACCGGGCCATCCGCTCGGTCTCCTCGGTCGAGGGGGTGCGCGGCCTGGTCGGCGCGCGCGTCGTCATCGAGGTCATGAGCAGCATGAAGCGGCACGGCATCAGCGAGGAGGACCTGCCCAAGCTGCACGCCGCCATCGAGGACGTGCGCCTGGAGGGCTTCGCGATCCACCTGCCCCTGGACCGCGCCGACGGCACCACCGGCGTGGACGAGGTCTCGGCGTGGATGGAGCGGCTGCGCGCCGCCCACCTGCCGCTGCACACCATGTTCGTCAGCCACCTGAAGTCCGACGAGCTGGCACGGCTCCAGCAGATGTACCCGCAGACCCGCTTCCGGGCCCGGATCGGGACCCGGTTGTGGCTGGGCGACCATGACGCCACCCAGTACCGCGGCGCGGTCCTGGACGTCACGCCGGTCTCCAAGGGCGACCGCTTCGGTTACCGCCAGCAGAAGACGGCCGGCGACGGCTGCCTGGTCGTCGTGGCCGGCGGCACCTCGCACGGCGTCGGCCTGGAGGCACCCAAGGCGCTGCACGGCATGATGCCGCGCGCCAAGGGCGTCGCCCGCGCGGGCCTGGCGACCATGAACCGCAACCTCTCGCCCTTCGTCTGGGCGGGCAAGCAGCGCTGGTTCGCCGAGCCCCCGCACATGCAGGTGTCGATCCTGTTCGTGCCGAACGACGCTCCCGCGCCGCAGGTCGGCGACGAGCTGGTGGCCCACCTGCGGCACACCACCACCCAGTTCGACCGGATACTCGATCACTGAGCCCCCCCCGTCGGCTCTTCCGTGGTGACCGGCCCCGGAGCGGCGGCTAGACCGTGCCGCCGCTCCCGGAGCCCCATTGGACCCGCAAGGTCTCCGGACGCTCCTCGTGCCGCTCGTGCGGTCGCGTCCGGCCCAGGACGCGTATGTCGGGGGCCCGGTCGAGCGGCCCGCCGGACGGGTCGTCCGAGCCGTCCCGCCGGATCACGTCCCGGTCGGGCCTGAGGATGTCGCGCACGACCAGCGCGCACAGGTACAGCGTCCCCAGCAGGTGCAGGACCAGCGCGAGTTGATAGCCGTCCTGCGGCAGCCCCTGGTGCTTGTCGCCGTCGCCCGTGTACGCGAGGTGGAACCAGATGCCGAGGAAGTACAGGACCTCGCACGCCTGCCAGACCAGGAAGTCCCGCCACCGCGGCCGGGCGAGCACCGCCAGCGGCACCAGCCACAGCACGTACTGCGGCGAGTAGACCTTGTTGGAGAGGACGAACAGCGCGATCTCCAGGAAGGCGAGCTGGGCCAGGCGCGGCCGGCGCGGCGCGTACAGGCACAGCGCGCCGATCGCCAGCGACCCGAGCGCCATCAGCACCGTGGCGTAGGTGTTCACGTCGTCCATCGGGTCTCCCGTGCGCTGGGAGACGAGCAGCCACAGCGACCCGTAGTCGACCGGCCGTTCCTGGCTGAACGTGTAGAACTTCGCCCAGCCGGCCCGGATCGGCGCCATCGGCCCGTCGACGACCAGCATCAGCGGCACGTTCACCACCAGCCAGGCGACGACGGCCGAGGAGAGCGCGGCCCGGAACTCCCGCCATCGGCCGGCCCGCCAGCACAGCAGGAACAGCGGCCATAGCAGCAGCACCGGATACAGCTTGGCCGCCGCCGCCAGCCCGATGAACAACCCCGCCGTGCCGGCTCGCCCGCGCGACCAGGCGAGCATCGCCACGGCCGTCAGCGCGACCGCGAACAGGTCCCAGTTGATGGTGGCCGTGAGCGCGAAGGCCGGAGCCAGGGCCACCAACAGGGCGTCCCAGGGCCGGCGCCGATGCGTCCGGGCCACGCAGAAGGCGATCACCACGGCACAGACCAGCAGCATTCCGGCGTTCACGAACCAGTAGAGCTGGGCCCGGTGCTGGGCGCCGCCGCCCGGTGTCAGCAGCGCCGCGACCTCCATGAAGGCACCGGTGAGGACCGGGTACTCCAGGTAGTCCATGTCGCCCATGGAGCGCGGGATCTCGTCCAGGTACGGGATGAGCCCCTGGTCGAAGCCGCGGCCCGTGAACAGGTGCGGGATGTCGGAGTAGCAGGCGTGGGTGTACTGGGTGGTGGCGCCGAAGAACCAGCCGTGGTCGTAGCACGGGACCTTCTGCACCATGCCGAGCGCGAACATGCCGATCATCACCAGCACGACCACCCGTACCGGCGTCCGCCACCCGCCGGGCAGCGCACGCCGCCCGGCCGGCCCGCCGATCAGCTCACTGCCGGCCGCGGCGACCTCGTCCTCCTGGGTGGGCCGCACCATCCGGTCGTCCCGCACGCTCCTCATGCGCCCATCCTGCCGTACGTCTCCCGGGCCCGCTGGCGGCTGTGGACAAGCCGGGGACGAGCCCGTGCTTGTGGAAAACCTCGGGACCGTTCCGAGTGAACGGAACGGTCCCGAGGTTTCCGGGACGCCCTGACGGGCGCCGGACGCTCAGCCGAACGGCCCGCCGAAGAGGCCGCCGCCCTGCCGACGGTTCTGGCCCGGCGGCATCTGCTCGTCGCCGCCGGGGTCACCCTCCTGGCCGCCCGGCCCGCCGGGCTCGCCGCCCGTGGCCCCCGCCGGGCCACCACCGGGCCCGCCGTCGTCCTTGTGCCCGTGGTCGCCGAGCCGGCACCGCGGATCGAGCAGCCCGCAGGAGTGGGTGGGCCGCGGGGACGGCGACGGCGGTGCGGACGGGGACGCCGGTGCCGACTCCGAGGGCGACGCGGAAGGCGACGCCGACGGCGCGGGGGCCGGGGACGGGCTGGCCCCGTCACCGAAGATCTTCTCGCCGATGGGCTGCGGCGGGTCGAACTGCCGGATGGGGACGCCCTTGAGCGCCTTGCCCATGTAGTCGGCCCAGATCTCCGCCGGGAACGACGCACCGTGGATGGTGGGCTTCCCGCCCACACCCCGCATCGACAGGAACTGCTGGTTCTTGGCGTTCGGATTGACGCGGTACATGCCGACGGCCGTGGAGAGCTGCGGGGTGTAGCCCGCGAACCACGCCGAGCGGTTCCCGTCCGTCGTCCCCGTCTTGCCCGCCGCCGGCCGCGCGCCGAGCCGGGCCGCCGTACCGGTGCCCGCGTCCACGACCGTCTTCAGCACGTCGGTGACGTTGTTCGCGACGTTGGCGCTGAACGCCTGCGCGCTCTTCTTCTCGTGCCGGTAGACCGGCTTGCCGCTCTTCTCCACCTTCTCGACGGAGTACGGGTCGATCTGCCGGCCGTTGTCCGCGAACGTCGCGTAGGCGCCCGCCAACCGGATGGCGCTCGGCGCGGAGGTGCCCAGCGAGAAGGTCGGGGTGATCGAGGCCAGTTGCTCCTTGTCCAGCCCCGCGGCCAGGGCCGCCTCCCTGACCAGGTCCGTGCCCACGTCCATGCCGAGCTGGATGTAGGGGGTGTTCACCGAGAACTGCATGGCCGTGCGGAGGCTGATCAGGCCCTTGTCCTCGTCGCCGTCGTTCTTCTGGTGCCACTCCCGGCCGTCCTGGTCGTGCCAGACGGTCCCGTTGTACATCCGCAGCGTCAGCTTGTCGTCACCGTTGTAAATGCTCTCCGGAGAGACCAGCGTGCGCTGGCCGTCGCTCTGCTGCGGGCCCAGCGCGGGATTCCGCTTCCCGTGCGTCATGGCCGCGGCCAGCACGAACGGCTTGAACGTGGACCCCACCTGGACACCGGTGTAGTCCGCGTTGTTAGTGAAGTGGGTGAGGGCGTTCTCGCCACCGTAGATGGCCTTGATCTTCCCGGTTCCGGGCTCGACGGACGCCCCGCCGAACTGGACGTACTTGTCGACGTCCCGCACGTCCGGCTTGAGGTTCGCCTTGCGCACGTCCTCGACCGACTTGGCCAGGGCGTTGACCTTCTTCCGGTCGAACGTGGTGTAGATCTGATAACCGCCCTTGTCCAGCTCGCCCTTGCTGATCACGGAGTGGGCGGTGATGTAGTTGTCGGCGAGGTCGGTGAGGTAGCCGATCTGGCCCGCGCGGTTGGTCGCCGGCTTCGGCTTCTGCGGCTGCGGGAAGCCCTGGCCGACCCACTTGTCCCGCTCGGCGGCCGTCATGTGGCCGACCTGGACCTCACGGTCCAGCGTCCACTTCCACCGGTCCATGGCCCGCCTGGTGTTCTTCTCCGGCGTCGCCGCCGGTCCCTGGCCCCCGTAGGGGTCGTACAGGTTCGGCCCGTTCAGCGTCGCCGCCAGGTAGGCGCTCTCGCTCGGCGTCAGGTCCGCGCAGTCCTTGTCGTAGTAGGCGCGCGCCGCCGCCTGGATCCCGTAGGCCCCCCGGCCGTAGTAGGCGGTGTTGAGGTAGCCGGCGAGGATGTCGTGCTTGTCCTGGGTGGCCCCGACCTTGACCGAGATCAACAGCTCGGTGGCCTTGCGTTTGAGCGTCTGTTCCTGACTCAGGTACGTGTTCTTGACGAACTGCTGGGTGATCGTCGAACCGCTCTGCGTCTCGCCGCCCTGCGCCATCTTCACGACCGCCCGGGCGATGCCCATCGGGTCCACGCCCCAGTCCTTGTAGAAGCTGGCGTTCTCGGCGGAGATCACCGCGTTCTGCATGGACTTCGGGATCTGCGAGATGGGCACGATCTGCCGGTTGAGGCTGCCGCCGCCGGCCACGACCATCTGCTTGCCGTCGGACCAGTAGTAGACGTTCTTCTGCACCTTCGAGGCCAACTGGGCGCTCGGCACCTGCACCACGGCCAGCGCCACGCCCACCGTTCCCACGATCAGGCCGACGAACGACGCGATCGAACCCGTGACCAGGCGCCAGGAGGGGATCCAGCGCCGCCAGCCGTCACGGCCGGCCCGCGGGTAGTCGACGAGCCGCTTCCGTCCCGGTCTGCCACCGTCCCGCCGGGCCCGGCCCGGGCCTCCGGCGCCGGGCGGACGTCTGCGCCCACCCGCGCCGGCCCCGCGCCGGTCCGCCCGGCGGGCGTCGGCACGGCCCCCTGACCGGGGCTCCTCGGCCCGGCCACGGCCGGGCAGGTCGGGGCCGCCGCGTGGTGCGGCGCGGCGGCCGGGCGTCGGCTGCTGCGCCGCCCGCCTGGCCGCGGCTCGTCCGCCGCCCTGCGGCTGGGGCGGCTTACGGCGATGCTCGCTCATCGAACGACTACTTCCTCGGGCAGGCGCTATCGCCTGGAAGCGGCAGGTGGCTTGCGTTCCCCCCGGTGCGGTCCGGCCCCCTGAACGGCCGGGCGCACAGCGTCCGGGACGAGGACGTCAGGTCGCGTCACCCGGTTCCCGGTGGTCTGCATGGCGCACAGAGTACGCACGGTCAAATCCCGACTACTGGGGATGTTCACTCCAATTCAGGCCGCGCGTGTCCCACGAACCGGTGATGTGACCTCGTTCACCGTTCCCCCTCTTGTCGACTCAGGACGCTCGCTCTATCGTCTGGATGTATCGAGTCGATACATCAGCTCGGCATAAGTGACCAGTAAAGACACAGGAGCAAAGGACTAGGCTGTGGGGGACAAGGAGGCGAAACATGAGCAGACGCTCCGGCATCCTCGAGTTCGCCGTCCTCGGCCTGCTCCGCGAGTCCCCCATGCACGGCTACGAGCTGCGCAAACGCCTGAACACCTCACTCGGGGTGTTCCGGGCGTTCAGCTACGGCACCCTCTACCCCTGCCTGAAGTCCCTGGTGGCGAACGGCTGGCTGGTGGAGGAGCAGGGGAGCGCTCCCGACGACGCCAAGGCGGCGTCCCTGGCCGGACGGCGGGCGAAGATCGTCTACCGGCTGACGGCAGAGGGCAAAGAGCACTTCGAGGAATTGCTCGCGCACACCGGTCCGGACGCGTGGGAGGACGAGCACTTCGCCGCCCGCTTCGCGTTCTTCGGACAGACCTCGCGGGACGTACGGATGCGGGTCCTGGAAGGCCGCCGCAGCCGGCTCGAGGAGCGGCTGGAGAAGATGCGTGCCTCTCTCGCCCGTTCCCGCGAGCGCGAGCGGCTGGACAGCTACACCCTCGAACTGCAGCGCCACGGCATGGAGTCGGTGGAGCGCGAAGTCCGCTGGCTGAACGAGCTGATCGAGAGCGAGCGGGCCGGGCGTGACAAACGCACCGGTCCGGACCAGTGAGCCCTGCACACAGCAGGGCTTCGTCGAGAACGAACAGGGAGCAACCGGAATGGGTTCGGTTCGCGTAGCCATCGTCGGCGTGGGCAACTGCGCCGCCTCGCTGGTGCAGGGCGTCGAGTACTACAAGGACGCCGACCCGAACGGCCGCGTGCCGGGTCTGATGCACGTGCAGTTCGGCGACTACCACGTGCGGGACGTCGAGTTCGTGGCCGCGTTCGACGTGGACGCCAAGAAGGTCGGTCTCGACCTCGCCGACGCCATCGGTGCCAGCGAGAACAACACGATCAAGATCTGCGACGTCCCCGCCACCGGCGTGACCGTGCAGCGCGGTCACACCCTGGACGGTCTCGGCAAGTACTACCGCCAGACCATCGAGGAGTCCCCCGAGGCCCCGGTCGACGTGGTGCAGATCCTGAAGGACCGCCAGGTCGACGTGCTCGTCTGCTACCTGCCGGTGGGCTCCGAGGCCGCCGCGAAGTTCTACGCGCAGTGCGCCATCGACGCCAAGGTCGCGTTCGTCAACGCCCTCCCGGTCTTCATCGCCGGCACCAAGGAGTGGGCGGACAAGTTCACCGAGGCCGGTGTCCCGATCGTCGGTGACGACATCAAGTCCCAGGTCGGCGCCACCATCACGCACCGCGTGATGGCCAAGCTGTTCGAGGACCGGGGCGTCATCCTGGACCGCACGATGCAGCTCAACGTCGGCGGCAACATGGACTTCAAGAACATGCTCGAGCGTGAGCGCCTGGAGTCCAAGAAGATCTCCAAGACCCAGGCCGTCACCTCCCAGATCCCCGACCGGGACCTCGGCGAGAAGAACGTCCACATCGGCCCGTCCGACTACGTGGCCTGGCTGGACGACCGCAAGTGGGCGTACGTCCGCCTCGAGGGCCGCGCCTTCGGCGACGTCCCGCTGAACCTGGAGTACAAGCTGGAGGTCTGGGACTCCCCGAACTCCGCCGGTGTCATCATCGACGCCCTCCGCGCCGCGAAGATCGCCAAGGACCGCGGCATCGGCGGCCCGATCCTGTCCGCCTCCTCGTACTTCATGAAGTCGCCGCCGGTGCAGTACTTCGACGACGAGGCCCGCGACCAGGTCGAGAAGTTCATCAAGGGCGAGGTCGAGCGCTGAACCCTCGGATGACCGGGCGCCGACCCCTCGCGTAGAGGTCTCGCACAGGTCCCGTACAGGCCCTCGGGGGGAATCCCCCCGAGGGCCTGTCCCGTGTGTGAGGCTGTGCTGCATGCCCGTTGTGCGTGATCTCCGCGTCCTGCTCCGACTGCGTGATTTCCGCCGTCTGCTGACCGTACGGCTGCTCTCCCAGGCCGCGGACGGCGTCTACCAGGTCGCGCTCGCCGCCTATGTGGTGTTCTCCCCCGAGAAACAGACGTCTCCCGCCGCCATCGCCTCCGCGATGGCCGTCCTGCTGCTGCCGTACTCGCTGCTCGGGCCCTTCACCGGCGTCCTGCTGGACCGCTGGCGCCGCCGCCAGGTGCTGCTCCACGGCAACCTGGTCCGCTCGGTCCTGGCCGTCGGCACCGCCGTCCTCATCCTCGCCGAGGTTCCCGACTGGATCTTCTACGCCTCGGCCCTCTCCGTGACGGCCGTCAACCGCTTCGTCCTGTCCGGCCTCTCCGCCTCCCTGCCACGTGTGGTCGACAGCCGCGAGCGGCTGGTGATGGCCAACTCGCTCTCGCCCACCGCCGGCACCCTCGCCGCCACCGCCGGCGGCGGCATCGCCTTCGCGGTGCGCCTCGCGGCCCCGGAGGGAAGTGCCTCCGACGCCCTGGTCGTCCTGGTCGGTGCCGCCCTCTACCTCTGTGCGGGCCTCAGCGCCCTGCGGCTGCCCTCCGGCCTGCTGGGGCCCGGTACCACCGGACCGCGGGTCACCCTGCGTACGGCCATCGGAGTGACCGTCCACGGCCTGACGGACGGGCTCCGCCATCTGGCCCACCGCCGGCCCGCCGCACGAGCGCTCGCCGCGATGACCCTGATGCGCTTCTGCTACGGCGCGCTGACCGTCACCCTGCTGATGCTGTGCCGCTACGCCTGGACGGACACCGACTCCGCCGGGCTCGCTCTGCTGGGGCTCGCGGTCGGGGTGTCGGGGGCCGGCTTCTTCGTGGCGGCGCTGATCACCCCGTGGGCCGTCGGCAGGTTCGGACAACTGGGCTGGATGGTGGTCTGCGCAGGTGCCGCCGCCGTGCTCGAACCGGGACTGGGGCTCCCCTTCGAGCCGGTCCCGATGCTGATCGCGGCCTTCGTCCTGGGACTCATCACCCAGGGCGCCAAGATCTCCACGGACACGGTCGTCCAGGCATCGGTGGACGACACCTTCCGCGGCCGGGTCTTCTCCCTCTACGACGTGCTGTTCAACGTCGCCTTCGTCGGGGCCGCAGCCGTGGCGGCCCTGATGCTGCCGCATGACGGCCGGTCCGCGCCCCTGGTCGTCACCGTCGCCGTGCTCTATGGAGCGACGGCCGCCGCCCTGGCGGCCCGAGGGCCGGTTTCACGTGAAACATCGACTGAAGCCCCGACGTCCGAGGACGGGACCGCGCCCACCGACGACCCCCGACGTTTCACGTGAAACGGAACCGGCCGCACGCTCAGCCCTGGGCGGCCCACCACTCCTTCAGCGCGGCGACGGCCTCGTCGCGCTCCATGGGACCGTGCTCCAACCGCAGCTCCAGCATGTGCTGGTACGCCTTGCCGACCTGAGGACCCGGGGGAATGTCCAGGATCCGCATGATCTCGTTGCCGTCCAGGTCCGGACGGATGGCGTCCAGCTCCTCCTTCTCCTGAAGGTCCGCGATGCGCCGCTCCAGCCCGTCGTACGCCTGGGAGAGCGCCTGCGCCTTGCGCTTGTTGCGCGTCGTGCAGTCGGACCGGGTGAGCTTGTGCAGCCGGTCGAGCAGGGGTCCGGCGTCCCGGACGTAGCGACGGACGGCCGAGTCCGTCCACTCTCCCGTGCCGTAACCGTGGAAGCGCAGGTGCAGCTCGACGAGGCGCGAGACGTCCCTCACCAGCTCGTTCGGGTACTTGAGCTTGGTCATCCGGGACTTGGTCATCTTCGCGCCGACCACCTCGTGGTGGTGGAAGGAGACCCGGCCGTCCTTCTCGAACCTGCGCGTCCGCGGCTTGCCGATGTCGTGCAGCAGGGCCGCCAGCCGCAGGGTCAGGTCGGGGCCGCCACCCGGCTCATCGCGCGGGGCCTCCAGGTCGATGGCCTGCTCGAGGACGATCAGGGTGTGCTCGTAGACGTCCTTGTGCCGGTGGTGCTCATCGCGCTCCAGCCGGAGGGCCGGCAGCTCGGGCAGGACCAGGGCGGCCAGTCCGGTGTCGACCATGAGGCGGAGGCCCTTGCGGGGGTGGTCGGAGAGGATGAGCTTGTTGAGCTCGTCCCGGGTCCGCTCGACGGAGACGATCTCCAGGCGTCCGGCCATCTCCGTCATCGCGGTGACGACCTCGGGCGCCACCTCGAAGTCGAGCTGGGCGGCGAACCGGGCGGCCCGCATCATGCGCAGCGGGTCGTCGGAGAAGGACTCCTCCGGAGTGCCGGGCGTGCGCAGGACTCGGGCGGCGAGGTCCTCCAGGCCGTTGTGCGGGTCGATGAACTCCTTCTCCGGGAGCGCCACGGCCATGGCGTTCACGGTGAAGTCGCGGCGGACCAGGTCCTCCTCGATGGAGTCACCGTAGGAGACCTCCGGCTTGCGCGAGGTCCGGTCGTAGGCCTCCGACCGATAAGTCGTGATTTCGAGATCGAATCCGGACTTGCGGCAGCCGACGGTCCCGAAGGCGATACCGACCTCCCAGACCGTGTCGGCCCAAGGCCGGACGATCTTCAGCACGTCGTCCGGACGGGCGTCGGTGGTGAAGTCGAGATCGTTGCCGAGCCGGCCGAGCAGCGCGTCCCGTACCGAGCCGCCGACCAGGGCAAGAGTGAACCCGGCGGCGCGGAAACGCCGAGCGAGGTCGTCTGCCACGGGGGACACCCGCAGGAGCTCGCTCACGGCGCGGCGCTGCACCTGGTTCAGTTCGTTCGGCGGCACGGAGTCACTGTTGTTGGCGTTCGGCACAACAGGAAAGGGTACGTGTCCGGACGGCGATAGCCCTCCTCTCACGGCGGAACTGTATGAGGACCGTCATAAACCGCCACAGCCTGGGCATCGACCCGCTGCCGTGATCTTGCGCTGCGGTCCGCAGCACTTCGGCACAGCGCGCCTCGTTACCATTCGTGGACGCACATCCGACGACCACTGACGACGACGAGGGACGGGCGAGCGCGTGGCCGAGGCGGCAGAGTTCCAGGAGACGTTCCGGGGGACGACGCCTCCTGCCGCTTTCCACCGGATCCGGCCGGTCCTGACCCTGCTGGCCGCCCTGCTGGTGGTCTTGGGCCTGATCGAGTTCTCCACGTTCTCCGCCGCGCCCCCGGCGCGTGCCGACGGCACCGGTTCCCGCACGGTCTCGATCTCCATCGATTCCCTGACGCCCGTCGCGCCCACACAGAGCGACAAGATCACCATTTCGGGGACGGTGACCAACAAGGGCCGGTCCACGGTCAGTGCCGGACACGTCGGACTGCGCATCGGGGGGCTGCTCTCCACGCGCAGCGAGATCGACGACATCGGCGACCGGACCGCCTTCTCCCCGGGTGGTGACGGCCCTGAGCTGACCGGCCACACCCAGAAGATCGACAAGCTCCAGCCGGGCATCTCCCGCGAGTTCCAGCTCACCGTCCCCGCGAAGGACCTCAACCTGGACCGGGACGGCGTCTACCCGCTGGGGGTCTCGTTCTCCGGACAGACCGCCGACCAGCAGTACGAGCGGGTGCTCGGCATCCGCCGCACCCTGCTGCCATGGCAGCCCTCCGGCGCGGAGGGCAAGAAGACCAAGGTCACCTTCCTCTGGCCGCTGGTCTCCAACACCCACCTCACGGCCCGCACGGAGTCGGACCAGCAGCAGACGCCGATCTTTCCCAACGACGACCTCGCGGCGGAGCTGGCCCCGGGCGGCCGTCTCCAGCAGTTGGTGGCGCTGGGCAAAGAGCTGCACGTCACCTGGGTGATCGACCCCGACCTGCTGGCCACCGTCGAGGCGATGACCAAGAGCTACCAGGTCGCGCAGCCGAGCGGGAAGGTCATCCCCGGCCGGGGCCAGGCGGTCGCCAAGCAGTGGCTCAGCCAGTTGCAGACGGCGGTGTCCGGCAAGGAGGTCGTCGCCCTGCCCTTCGGCGACCCGGACCTCGCCTCGCTGGCCCACCACGGCGCGGGCGTGGGCGGCGCGCTCAGCCACCTCCAGTCGGCCACCGAGCTCGCCGGCATGACGGTGGACACCATCCTCCAGGTGAAGCCGCGTACGGACTTCGCCTGGCCGGTGGACGGCGCCGTCGACTCCTCCATCGTCCAGGTGGCCACCTCGGCGGGCGCGCACAACATCATCGCCCGCAGCGACAGCCTCCGGGAACCCGACGGCTCCCCGTACGCCCCCACCGCGGCCCGCCAGATCGGCGGTGGGACCACGGCCATCGTCGCCGACGCGCGCCTGTCCACTGCCTTCGAGGGTGATCTGTCCCGGGCGGGCGAGGCCTCGCTCGCCGTACAGCGGTTCCTCGCCCAGAGCCTGATGATCAACGAGCAGGCGCCGGAGAACGAGCGCAGCATCGTCGTGGCCCCGCAGCGCATGCCGACCACCGGCCAGGCCCAGGCGATGGCCACGGCCCTGGGCGGGCTGTCCGCCGGGCGCTGGACACAGCCGCTCGACGACCTGAGCGACGCCGCCAAGGTCAAGCCGGATCCCGCCGCCGGCCGCCGGGTGCCCAGCCCCGGCTCCTACCCGGACGCCCTCCGCGCCCAGGAACTGCCCACCGAGGCGTTCACCGAGATCCAGAGGACACAGGACGAGCTGTCCTCCTTCAAGACGATCCTCACCTCCCCGGACCGGGTGGTCATCCCCTTCGGCAGCGCGATCATGCGCGAGATGTCCACCTCGTGGCGCGGTGACCCGGCGGGCGCGTCGGACTTCCGCGCGGCCGTGCAGTCGTACCTCGCCACCCTGCAGAACACGGTCAAGCTGGTGGAGAAGTCCGACGCGACCCTCTCCGGCCGCAGCGCGACGATCCCGGTGACCGTGAAGAACGGCCTGCTCCAGGGCATCGACCACCTGTATCTGCAGCTCGAGTCCACGCAGCCGAACCGTCTGAAGGTCACGGACAAGCAGCCCGTGAAGATCGACGGCGGGCACAGCCAGTCGGTGAAGTTCGAGACCAGGGCCTACGCCAACGGTCCGGTCACGGTGAAGGCGCAGCTCTACACTGCCGACGGCCAGCAGGTGGGCGAGCCGATGCGCTTCACTGTGCATGTCACGTCCATCACCCCTATGGTGCTGCTGGTCATCGCCGGTGGTGTCCTCCTCCTCGTCCTCGCGGGGCTCCGCATCTACCTCAAGCGCAAGCGGTCGGGCAACCGAGACGGCGCCGGGAACGGTCCGGAGACCGGTGGTGAGGGCCCCTCGGACGGCGGCGACGACGGCGGCGGCGAGCCCGAGCGGCCGGGGGACCCGGCGGCGGACACCGGAACCGGGAGCACTGAGCCCTCCCGCCCGGGTGAGAAAGTGGAACGTTGACGTGTCGTGGGGCCGGTCGGCCGCGGACGGATGAGGTGGGCTAGGGATGAACGCGCCGTACGACGGTGACCGCGGCCGGGGCGCGGGAGGTGACCGACGGGACCAGTACCCGCCGGCGCCGCCCGGTGCCCAGGAGCCGCCGCAGCCGGGCCCGTACGCCCCGGACCCGTACCTCGGAGACCCCTACCCGGCCGAGCCGTACCCCGGCCGGGAGCCGGCCGACGACGCCGGCGCACGGCAGGGCTTCCCCCAGGGCGGGCAGCCCCCGTACGGCCGGCAGCAGTACGGGCAGCCCCAGGGCGGCCCGCCGGTCCCGCCGCCCGCGCCCGCGTACCCGCAGCAGCAGGCCCACCAGCAGCAGCCCTGGCCGCCGGCCCCCGCGTCCGGTGACGACGAGGCCACCCAGCTCATCGGCAGCGTGAGCGGCTTCCCGGACCGGACGACGCCCCCGTCGCCCCAGCGCGACGCCTTCGCCCACCTGTACCGGGACCAGCAGCAGCCCTACGAACCGCAGAGGCCCTCGGGCCGGCAGACCCCGGCACCCGGACAGCACCCGGTGCCGCCGTCGATGGAACACACCCAGCCGATGGTGCCCGCGGTGGAGCCGCCGGCGGCCGAGCCGCTGGTGGAACCGGAGCCCGCGCCGGCTCCGGCCGCTTCGGCGGCCAAGGGCGGCAAGGCGGCGGGGCTGCTGAAGTCGAGTGCCCTGATGGCGGCGGGCACGATGGTGTCGCGGCTGCTGGGCTTCATCAAGCAGGCCCTCGTCGTCGCCGCCCTGGGCACCCAGGTGCTGGCGGACACCTACACGGTGGCGAACCAGTTGCCCGCCATGGTGTTCTTCCTGACGATCGGCGGCGGCCTCAACTCCGTCTTCATCCCGCAGTTGGTGCGCTCCATGAAGGAGGACGCCGATGGCGGAGAGGCCTACGCGAACCGGCTGCTGACGCTGGTCGGGGTGATCCTGGGCGCTCTCACCCTGCTGACCGTGCTGGGGGCGCAGTACCTCGTCCCCCTGATGTCGAACGACTTCGCCAACAAGCCCGACGCCAACTCGGTGACGGTCACCTTCGTCCGCTACTGCATGCCCACCATCTTCTTCATGGGCGTGCACGTGGTGATGGGGCAGATCCTCAACGCGCGCGGCCGCTTCGGCGCGATGATGTGGACGCCCGTCCTCAACAACGTCGTCGTCATCGCCACCTTCGGCCTGTTCCTCTGGGTGTACGGCACGGCGGGCAGTTCCGACCTTCAGGTGAGCACGATCCCGCCGGAAGGCATCCGCCTGCTGGGCATCGGCACCCTGCTCGGTCTTGTCGTCCAGGCCCTGGCGATGGTCCCTTACCTCAAGGCCGCGGGATTCAGGATCCGGCCGCGCTTCGACTGGCGCGGTCACGGCCTCGGGAAGGCTGCGAAGCTGGCCAAGTGGACGGTGCTGTTCGTCCTCGCCAACCAGGCGGGCAACCTGGTCGTCACCCAACTGGCCACCGCGGCCGGCGCCGACAGCGGGCAAAAGGGCACCGGCATCACCGCCTACATCAACGCCCAGCTCATCTGGAACATGCCGCAGGCCATCCTCACCGTCTCGATCATGGCGGCGATGCTGCCGCGGCTGTCGCGCTCGGCGGTCGACGGTGACACCAGCGCCGTCCGGGACGACATCTCCCAGGGTCTGCGCACGTCGGCCGTGGCGATCGTGCCCATCGCCTTCGCCTTCCTCGCCCTGGGCGTCCCCATCTGCACCCTGCTCTTCGGCTCCGGTGGGGTCGGAGGCGCCCGCTTCTTCGGCTACGCCCTCATGGGCTTCAGCCTCGGCCTGATCCCGTTCTCGGTGCAGTACGTCGTCCTCCGCGCCTTCTACGCGTACGAGGACACCCGCACCCCCTTCTACAACACGGTCATCGTCGCCGCGGTCAACGCCTCCTGCTCGGCGCTCAGCTACTTCCTCCTTCCCGCCCGCTGGGTCGTGGTCGGCATGGGCGTCTCCTACGGCCTCGCCTACGCCGTCGGTGTCGGTGTCGCATGGCGCAGGCTGCGCAACCGGCTCGGCGGCGACCTGGACGGCGCCCGCGTGGTGCGTACGTACGCCCGCCTCATCGGCGCGTGTGTTCCCGCGACGCTCATCGGCGGTGCCATCGCCTACGGCATCGGCCAGGTGCTGGGCAGTGGTGTCCTCGGTTCGCTCGCCGCCCTGATCGGCGGTGGCGTGATGCTGCTCGGCGTCTTCTACATCGCCGCCAAACGCATGCGCGTGGAAGAGGTCACCGCCATGGTCGGCATGGTGCGCGGACGCCTGGGACGCTGACCGGAGCACAACCATCGCCCGTCGTCGCGTGTCGTGCAGGGCGACGGAGTGTGGGCACAATTGTCTTGGCTGCGGACAGGGTGCAACGGACGGGGAGGCAGGAGCGACGGTGGCGGAACGGAGCACGGCTGCCGTCGACGTGGCAGGCAGCAGCGACACGCAGGACGAACCGTCGCTGACCGCCAAGGCGGACCAGGCCACGGCCGACGGGACGGAGGCCGGGATCACCGAGGAAAGCGGCGCCGGTGCGCCCCTGGACACCGGGCGCACGACGGACGGAAAGGCCCCGCGCGGCGACCGCGCACCCGAGCTGCACAGCGGACACAAGCTCGCCGGAAGGTACCGCCTGGAGGAGTGCGTCACCCGTCTGGAGGGATTCAGTAGCTGGCGCGCTGTCGACGAGAAGCTGCGCCGGGCCGTCGGCGTCCACCTGCTGCCGGCCGATCACCCCCGGGCCCGCACGGTGCTCGCGGCGGCCCGCTCCGCCGCGCTGCTGGGCGACCCGCGCTTCGTCCAGGTCCTCGACGCCGTCGAGGAGGACGACCTCGTCTACGTCGTCCACGAGTGGCTGCCCGACGCCACCGAACTGACCTCGGTACTGGCCGCCGGCCCGATGGAGCCCTTCGACGCCTACCAACTGGTCAGCCAGGTGTCGCAGGCCATGGCGGCCGCCCACCGCGAGGGCCTCGCCCACCTGCGGCTGGGCCCCGGCTGCGTACTGCGCACCGGTTCGGGGCAGTACCGCATCCGCGGCCTGGCCGTGATGGCGGCGCTCCGCGGCATCACCTCCGACTCCCCCCAGCGCACCGACACCGAGGCCATCGGCGCCCTGCTGTACGCCGCCCTCACCCAGCGCTGGCCCTACGAGGGCGACGCCCACGGTCTGGCCGGGCTGCCCAAGGGCGTCGGCCTCATCGCCCCCGACCAGGTGCGGGCCGGGGTCCACCGGGGCCTCTCCCAGTTGGCGATGCGGGCGCTCGTCAACGACGGCGCCACCGCGTCCCGCCAGGAACCGCCCTGCACCACACCGGAAGAGCTCGCCAAGGCCGTCTCCGCCATGCCGCGGATCCGTCCCCCGGAGACGGCCTTCTCCGCCGCGCCGGCCTACTCCCGTCCCCAGCCGGGCGGTGGCTACGGCCCCCAGCCCCTCCACCCCGTCGGCCCTCCGCCGCCGCTGCAGAGCCGTACCGGCACGGCCATCAAGTGGATCGTCTCCTCGTTGCTCATCGCCGCGCTGGGGCTGGGTAGCTGGCAGCTCGCGGACACCTTGCTGAAGCACTCGGACTCGGACGACGACCCCCAGCAGTCGCAGCTCACGGACAACGAGGCCAAGAAGAAGACCGACAGCCATGCGCTGAAGATCCATGGGGCCCAGGAGTACGCCTCGGACGGCAAGCTTCAGCACCCCGGGCAGGTGCCGAACACCTACGACAAGCAGGACGAGACAGCCTGGCGGTCGCTCTCCTACAACGACCAGTTGGCGCCAGGTTCCTTCAAGGACGGTGTCGGCATCGTCTACGACCTGGGCAAGGAGGAGCAGGTCACCAAGGCGGAGATCGAAATGATCCACCGGGGCGGGACCACCATCTCGCTGTACGCCTCCGACGGCCTCACCCCCTCCGGCCCGCCGAGCAGCCTGAAGAAGCTGTCCGAGGTCACCGAGAACGGCCTCACCGCGCAGCTCTCCGTCAAGAAGCCCGCCAAGACGCGCTACGTACTGGTGTGGATCACGGCCATGCCCAACGCCCCGCAGGAGGAGTACAGCAAGGCCGGGCACAAGCAGGGCATCACCGAGGTCCGCTTCCGCGGCCGTTGACCGAGAGACCCCCTGGCCCCTACCCAGTCGTTCCTCCTCCTCTCTAAGTTGGTCTCGACAACGGATCGCGCGCGAGACAGCGCTCTCAGGGCGGGGTGAGTGCCATCGCAGAGGACGGACGGCAGCAGCGGACGCCGACGGCCGGCAGTGACAGCGAGCTGCTCGCCCTGCATGTCGCCGGAGACCCCGACGCCTTCAGCGAACTCGTACGGCGCCACCGGGACCGGCTGTGGGCGGTGGCCCTCCGGACCCTCGGTGACCGAGAGGAAGCGGCTGACGCCGTGCAGGACGCGCTCGTCTCCGCCTACCGCGCGGCCCACACCTTCCGCGGCCAGTCGGCCGTCACCACCTGGCTGCACCGCATCACCGTGAACGCCTGCCTGGACCGGGCTCGCAAGGCCGCCGCGCGCCGTACGTCACCTCTCGCCGAGACCGAGAAGCTCGAGCACCTCCTGGAGCCGCACGAGTCCGCCGCCGAGCCGGCCGAGCGGAGCGACCTCCACAGAGAACTGCTGCGGGCCCTCGCGACTCTCCCGCCCGATCAACGGGCCGTCCTCGTTCTGGTCGACATGCAGGGTTATCCCGTGGCCGAGGCCGCGGCCGTATTGAATGTTCCCGTGGGCACAGTGAAGAGCCGGTGTGCCAGAGCACGGGCGAGACTGCTGCCGATGCTCACCCATCTGCACCCCGGCGGCAGGGGTAGCCCTCGTTCCGAGAGGGAAAGGAACCGGTCGCAGGCAACGTCCGTCCCACCACCGGCTGGACGGAGTGACGTGGACCCAGTGAAGGGCGGAGGTGGGCGAGCGTGACCTCGACGACCGGCACGGACGGGCACCCGGAGGTCGCGGAGATCTCCGCACTCACCGAAGGGATGCTCTCCCCCGCGCACAGCGCGGACCTGCGGGAGCATCTGGCCGACTGCACGGTCTGCGACGACGTCCGGGCTTCCCTCGACGAGATCCGCGAGCTGCTGGGCACTCTGCCCGGCCCCGCCAGGATGCCGGCGGACATCGCGGGCAGGATCGACGCGGCCCTCGCGGCGGAAGCACTCCTCGATGCGACGGCTCCGCAGGAGACGGCCGCGACCGTTTCACGTGAAACCACGACGGTGATCCCCGACCATGTTCCACGTGAAACACCGCTTGAACCGATCCATGGCGTCAAGAGCTCGGTTTCACGTGAAACATCGCTCGCCGACCGACCCACCCGCCGCCCGCGGGGCCCTGTGGGCCCAGGTCGCCAGACGACCGCCGGGAAGCCCTCCGGGAAATCGGCCGCCACTCGCGGTCGCCGCTGGCGCCGCACACTGCTGGGCACTGCCTGTGCCGCCGCCGCCATCGGTGTGAGCACGTTCCTGCTCCAGGGTGCGGGAGACGACGGGGGCGACCGCCCCACGCTGCGAGCGGACAGCCCGAGTCCCTCCGCGTTCGCCGTGTCCGAGCTGACGACACGGGTGCACAACGCGCTGTCGAATCACAAGCCCGCCGAGACGCACGGCATGCGCGCACAGGACGGTGCGGAACCCTTTGCGGGGTCGGACAGCACCACCCCCTACTGCGTGCGCCAAGGCATCGGTCGCACGGATTCCGCTCTCGTGGTGCGCCAGGAGCGCTTCACCGGAACGGACACCTACCTGGTGATCTACCCGCACTCCCGTGACGCCGCGCTCGTTGACGCTTATGTCGTCGCGGCGGACTGTGTCGCCACCTCCTCCGGCAGGCCGGGGAAGGTGCTGGTAAAGGAGACGGTTCCGCGCTCCTGAGCCGTTTCTCCGGCCGCTGCGATGTCCCTGGGGGAATGCTCGCCCCGTAGGATCCGTTGGGTGGGGTGAGACCCAGCAAGGACCCAGTCAGCAGTCGGCAGAGACAAGGAAGACACCCGTGAGCGACGTCCGCAACGTGATCATTATTGGCTCCGGGCCCGCGGGCTACACGGCCGCGCTCTACACCGCCCGCGCTTCGCTGAAGCCGCTGGTGTTCGAGGGCGCCGTGACCGCCGGTGGTGCGCTGATGAACACCACCGATGTCGAGAACTTCCCCGGCTTCCGCGAGGGCATCATGGGCCCGGACCTCATGGACAACATGCGGGCCCAGGCCGAGCGCTTCGGCGCCGAACTGATCCCGGACGACATCACGGCCGTCGACCTCACCGACGAGATCAAGACCGTCACGGACTCCGCCGGCACCGTCCACCGGGCCCGGGCCGTGATCATCGCCACTGGTTCCCAGCACCGCAAGCTCGGCCTGCCCCGTGAGGACGAGCTGTCCGGCCGCGGTGTGTCCTGGTGCGCCACCTGCGACGGGTTCTTCTTCAAGGACCAGGACATCGCCGTGGTCGGCGGTGGAGACACCGCGATGGAGGAGGCCACCTTCCTCTCGCGCTTCGCCAAGTCGGTCACCGTCATCCACCGACGTGACGCGCTGCGCGCCAGCAAGGCCATGCAGGAGCGGGCCTTCGCCGACCCCAAGATCTCCTTCGTCTGGGACAGCGAGGTCGCCGAGATCCACGGCGACGCCAAGCTCTCCGGTCTGACCCTGCGCAACCTGAAGACCGGCGAGACCTCCGAGCTGCCGGTGACCGGCCTCTTCATCGCCATCGGTCACGACCCCCGCACCGAGCTCCTCAAGGGCCAGCTCGAGCTGGACGACGAGGGTTACCTCAAGGTCGACGCGCCGTCCACCCGCACCAACCTCACGGGCGTCTTCGCCGCCGGTGACGTCGTCGACCACACCTACCGCCAGGCGATCACCGCGGCGGGCACCGGCTGCTCCGCGGCCCTGGACGCGGAGCGCTACCTCGCCGCCCTGGGCGACGGCGAGAACGTCCGCGAGCCCGAGCAGAGCGCCTGATCCCCTTCCCGCCCCCCCACAGAGAAGAATCAAGGAGACCGCAATGGCTCTCAAGGCCGTGACCGACGCGTCCTTCGACGAGGACGTCCTCAAGAGCGACAAGCCCGTGCTGGTGGACTTCTGGGCCGAGTGGTGCGGCCCCTGCCGCCAGATCGCTCCCTCGCTCGAGGCCATTGCCGCCGAGTACGGGGACAACATCGAGATCGTCAAGCTGAACATCGACCAGAACCCGACCACCGCCGCCAAGTACGGCGTCATGTCGATCCCGACCCTCAACCTCTACAAGGGTGGCGAGGTCGTCCAGACCATCGTGGGCGCCAAGCCGAAGGCCGCCCTGGAGCGCGAGCTGTCGGACGTCCTCCACGTCAAGTAAGCGAAGCGCTGACGTTTCACGTGAAACAGGGTCCGTTCCCCCTCGGGGACGGACCCTGTTCCGTATCCCGGGCTACAACGGGCGCAGCGCCGGCTCCTTCTGCACCGCGCCCAGCAGCCGGTCCAGGGCCAGCTCCACGTCCTCCTTCCAGGACAACGCGGAGCGCAGCTCAAGCCGGAGCCGGGGATAGCGCGGGTGCTGACGCACCGTCTTGAAGCCCACCGCCAGCAGGTGGTCGGCCGGGAGCACGCACGCGGGCTCCTTCCACCGGGCGTCACCGAACGCTTCGATGGCCTTGAACCCCCGCCTCAGTACATCCTTGGCGACCGTCTGCACCATGACCCGCCCCAGCCCCTGGCCCTGGAACCGCGGTGCCAGCCAGGCGGTCATGAGCTGGACGGCATCAGCGGCCACCGGGCTGGTGGGAAAGGCCGTCGCCCGGGGGACATAGGCCGGCGGAGCGTAGAGCACGAACCCCGCCGGCTCGTCGTCGACGTAGACGACCCGGCCGCAGGATCCCCATTCGAGGAGTACGGCGGAGATCCACGCTTCCTTCTCCAGCTCGGGCCGGCCCGCCCTCAGTGCGGCCTCGCCGCTGACAGGGTCAAGCTCCCAGAACACGCACGCCCGGCAGCGCTGGGGAAGGTCCGGCAGATTGTCCAGAGTGAGCGGTACGAGGCGACGCCCCATGGAGCCAGTTCCTCACTTCCTACCCGTGCCGCGCCGCGGGCGGCGCTCAGCGCACTGCGCTCCCTGAGCAGGCCGCCGACGAATCCGCCGACCGCGCCCAGACCCAGGCCCGTCGCCACCAGTCCGGTCCGGCTCACCGTTCGCATGGCCTCGTTCCTCCGTCAACCGCATCCGCATGTCCGACGTGGTGGTGCCATACCTCAACGCATCGTATCCACCGGTGGTTTTGGCGGACACCGGACCAAGGCAAAGGGGCGGGGCGTGTTCCACGGGAAACCCGTTGTTTCACGTGGAACACGCCCCGCCCCGAATGATCCCGGCCGGGACCTAGGCCGTCTCTTTCGGATCACTTTCACTGGCGTGCGATAGGTTGCCCGCCATGACTGGACTCGGATCCGTTGCCTGGCCACCTGCCCCGATAC